>JAHREW010000015.1 GCA_020883125.1 Microcoleus sp. CAWBG506 | reverse complement strand
TTTGAATTCCGCGATTTGATGACATAAATTTCGGCGAACCCGCCCCTACCAATCTTGGTATTTTTGATGTATTTTCATCTTACCAAAATCCGTAGGGGCGGGTTCGCCAACCATCTTTGATTCCCACCAACAATTTACAAAAACCCGCCCCCACCCAGCCAAAAAATCCCGATCGCATAACAGGTTTATCGGTATCTGCGATGGGAGGGGGGCGGGTTTTTGAATTCCGCGATTTGATGACATAAATTTCGGCGAACCCGCCCCTACCAATCTTGGTATTTTTGATGTATTTTTATCTTACCAAAATCCGTAGGGGCGGGTTCGCCAACCATCTTTGATTCCCACCAACAATTTACAAAAACCCGCCCCCACCCAGCGAAAAAATTCCGATCGCATAACAGGTTTATCGGTATCTGCGATGGGAGGGGGGCGGGTTTTTGAATTCCGCGATTTGATGACATAAATTTCGGCGAACCCGCCCCTACCAATCTTGGTATTTTTGATGTATTTTCATCTTACCAAAATCCGTAGGGGCGGGTTCGCCAACCATCTTTGATTCCCACCAACAATTTACAAAAACCCGCCCCCACCCAGCCAAAAAATCCCGATCGCATAACAGGTTTATCGGTATCTGCGATGGGAGGGGGGCGGGTTTTTGAATTCCGCGATTTGATGACATAAATTTCGGCGAACCCGCCCCTACCAATCTTGGTATTTTTGATGTATGATTATCTTACCAAAATCCGTAGGGGCGGGTTCGCCAACCATCTTTGATTCCCACCAACAATTTACAAAAACCCGCCCCCACCCAGCGAAAAAATTTCGATCGCAATCACAGGATTTTGTCCTAGAATTACTCTACTTTAAGAGCGGATAATACAGTTCTCCAGTAGAGTTGATATAACCCGCCCGATCGCCCGCCGAGTCACCAGTCCCCATAAATACATCAACTCTCCCCGCGCCTTTGATTGCACCACCCGTATCTTGATCCAATACAAACCGATTCACTGCACTTTGTTCGAGTTTCCCTGCTGCATTGGGATAGGGCAGTTTTGTGCTAATTAATGCTAGCGCGCCGGGGGGCATTAAACCTTTGTCGGTGGCGATCGACCTTTCGGCAGTTACGGGTACTCCAATGCTGCCGGTAGCAGGCGATCCGTTGCTATCTCGGAAGAAGACAAAGCTTTGATTTTTCGGCAAATACTTGTCCATCTCCGCCGGAAAATTGCTAAAATATTCGTTTAGTTTGGGCAATGTTAGCTGATCTAAACTAAACTTGCCGTCCTTAACTAACTCTCGTCCAACTCCTGTATAACCCTGACTGGTTTTCCCCGCGAAACCTACTGTCATCACGCCGCCGTCTGCTAACTGTAACTTCGCCGAACCTTGGACGTGGACGAGAAATGCTTGGAAGCGATCGCGCAACCAAACTAATTCCAACCCCCGCAACAATCCTTTACTTCCCTGCAAAGCATCCGCACCTTCCAATTCCAATCTGGTTGGGTGAGGTTTCGCCCAAGAACCCAGGTTTGGTGGCACTCTGTACAGGGGGTAACGGTATTCGGAATTAGGCGTGCGAGAAGCTTGGTAAGTCGGCTCGAAATAACCGGTAAATGCGACTGTTCCTTTGCCATCTTTGCCCGTGGATTTGTAAAATACAAATTCCCGCTTGACAGATTCCTGGAGTTGTGATGGGGTGGTAGAACTGACAACTAATTGGCGAAAGCGATCGAGGGAACGCCGAACTCGATCGCGCGTAATTCCTGCTACTTGATAGCGTTGGTAAGCATTAGTGGCGGCGGCTGTATTGAGATAACCAAGGCTGTAGTCGATCGACTTTAATAACGATGCTTTGTCTCCGGGTTTGCCCTCAACGCCCCAAATTTGAGCATCAAAGGCGATGGACTCCGATTCACTTGCTGATAGCTGAGTCAAACTAACTGGTTGTAACGGGGAAACTGCCATCACCGGGGCATTAAAGGCGATCGCCAAAACGCAACAGGCGATCGTCAATAACTGATACCTAAAAATTTTACTCAATTTCCATCGTCCCTTATTCATCGTATCTTTCAACGCTAGAAGTAAAAATCGGTTCTACGCGAATTGCCAAAACACTGGTAGGACGAACCACCATGTATTCGCCTTGAATATTTTTGATTGGGACATTCAGAAATTCATTGGATTCCTGCTTGGGAACCAAAACTGTGCTGTACCACTTCTGAAAATCTTGCAGCGTTGAGAAACGGACTTCTTCACGGTGGCCGCCGCTAAGCAACAGATGCACGGAATATTCACTGGGAGTTCTGGGCATATTTGTATTTTAGAGTTGGGATTTTAAGCTTTTGGAACCATTCTATCTTTTACTGGACATCTGGCATCACTAAAATTTCGGAAATTTCAGACACTTAAAACTGACAGCAATTCGGCTACGCTGACTCAAGGGCGAAGTCGAACTATCCCTACCTCCCTCACAGACGATTTTGGAGGTGTTTCAGGGATTGGGGCACTCCAAGAATGACCCACGGCCAGCCAAGAAAGCGCGTTTTTCTCCCCATCAAGGGTTCCCTAGGTGCAGAAACTATCATTTTCGAGTTACCAAAACCCAATCATCTACTGTGTTCACCACTTGAGCACGATCCAAATCTAGATGTTGAAACACCGGTTTTTCCAACAGAAAATAAGGTTGAGGGAGAGTTTGCCATTTCTGTTGTAGTGTGGGCGCGTCGGCGACAATCACTTGGTGTTCGCTGTAAAAATTCAGCGATGGACGCGGGAGACGGTGAGATGTGAATACCTCTTGACCCGCGGGGGTTCCTTGGCGGACCATTTCGGCGATCGGCTTGACTGGATAATCCTCCGCCAGTTCCCAAACCCAGTTATTTGAGGCGAACAATACTAACAATGTCACGTAAGTTCCCCAAATTAAAACTAATAGAAACTGTCGGTCTTTACGGTGCTGTAACCAGGCAGATAGGATTGTTGTCAAAGCTACAAACAGTAGCATTAACTGTAAATCTCCTTCTGGCGGTGGCAGGCGATCGCCAAATTTTACCAGACCGCTGAAGTAAATGCAACCCACAATCGCAACTATCGCCATCACTCCAAAAATGGCAGGATGAGGCAACAAAGATACAGCATCAAAACGTTCCTCTACTTGTGCTTTTTCCGGTGCTTCTCCCATCGACATTTGTTCCCAAACTTCGGCTAAATAGCTGCCAACTGCTAGGGCAAAAGCTGGATAAATTGGTAAAATATACCAAGGCAGTTTAGTATTCATCACCGAAATAGCTAGCAGATAAACAGCACTCCAAACTAACACTAATTTTTGCCCAGGAAAATTGCGATTTTCCCAGCTCAAACGCAGCCCTTGCAGCCAAAAAAACTGCCACGGCCAAGGTGATTTCAACAGTTCTAAAAGATAATACCAGGGCGGGCCTTGCTGATGACTAACAGGTTCCCAAATGCGCCGGAATGATTGATTGACTAAATTGGTATTGATAAAGTCTTGGCCGTAGTGCAGCCATTGGGCAAAATACCAAGCAGCTACTGGGAAAGTTCCGATCGCCAATCCGCCCCAAAGATACCCAGAAGTCAGGAGTCGCGGGGTATCCCAAACCAAGAAACAAAGGGCGATCGCCCCCAGTAGCAGCCCCAACATCACGCCCTTAGTCAAACAAATGAGTCCGAAGCCCATACCGACTGCCAAAGCGTAGCGCAAATCCCGGCGCGATCGCAGCAAACACCAGATTGTCGCTACCAAAAAACACAAAACAACCCCGTCTAGCATCGCCAAACGCCCGTGTCGCACCACTGGTAACAGCGTCAGATAAACTAAAGTCGAAAAAATGGCGATCGCCCGCTGGGGAAACAACTCCCTAGCAATGGCGTAAAGCAAAGGTACAGAAGTGGCTGTCAACATTGCGGGTATCAACCTCGCTGTCCATTCACTAACACCGCCTAGGGCGAAACACAGCCCGATTAACCAGTGTACAAGGGGAGGCTTGTTCAAATAAGGCACTCCATCCAGGGTGGGATAAAGCCAATTTAAGTTACCGCGCCAGATTTCGCGACTCACCTGGGCTGCAATAGCTTCATCCCAATCCCGCAACGGCACCCCGCCTAGATTCAGCCCGAAAATTAGTGCAGCAGCCAACATCGCAGCCAACATCCACAGTTTGTCTGTATAGTGGTCGTTTAAGCGAATTTTGGGTTTGTGATTCCCCTGCGGAAACATTTCTGACATAAGTTTAAAAGAGTTATTGTAGATGTGGAAGTTGGATGGAAGTCGAAACCAGCAAGAAGTCCATGCGAAAAGGCAATAAAATCAATGGCTTCAGCACTTAAATAGCTCCTAAATACGGAAAAATTTGGTATATTAGCGTCCCAAACTGAATGTAAACTTAGACAATAGTTATTTACGATCAGGCATTTTCCATGAATTTACCCGTAATCATAGATATTATCATCGGCTTAGTTTTTATCTACCTGAGTTTAAGCTTGCTAGCTTCAGAAATTCAGGAATTGATTGCTACTGTTTTGCAGTGGCGAGCCGAACATTTAAAAAAGTCCATCGAAGTGTTGATTGCTGGCGGTAACGAAGGTGTTCGGGATGAGGCTCAATTTCAGCTAGTCGGACGGTTAGCAAATTTGATTTACAGCAATCCGATAATTAACGATTTGAATCAGGGAGCGAAAGGGCCTCTCTCACAAGTATTCCGGTCTTTTAATCGCAGTTTAGGTACATGGTACCGTCGCATCACTGGTACCAGAAATGTGTTTGGAGATAAATCCAGTGGACCTTCTTACATTCCCTCCGAAAGTTTTTCCAGCAGTCTTTTGGATACTTTAAAAATTCAGGACCTGATGCAATCTATCACCGAGACTAGATTGGAAAGATTTAAAGACCTACAGTTGGCACAAATTAAAGTTATTGTGGATGGTCTCAATCTATCCGGGTCTACTAAACCGATTATCGAGCAAGAATTTTTGTGGTTGACTGACGAATTTAATCGCGTAGTTCAAGATTATAAAAATAATCTTGCAACTTTAAAAAATAGTTTGGATAGAATGTCAGAAAAGCTAGGTTTTTATATTAAGGATTCTCAGGTGTATTTGCCGGAATCTGAGCTGGAAGGGAGAGAATTTCAACGGCAGATGGGCTTTATTAAAACTAATTTTGACAGTGAATTTGAACGAGAAACACTACGAAAGCAACTGCAACCGAGTTTAAGCAATGTTTTAAATACTATCAGGAAAGTCAGGAAAACTCAGGAGACTGTCACAGAAATTATGGAGGAGAAAGAAGGTAGTCCGATTTATCAACAAATTCAAGCAACTGTTGATAGTATGCCAGAATCTCTGAAAAATAGTCTTTATATTTTAGCAGAGCGCGCACAAAAAGATGGGGGAGATACTCAGGAGCAGTTGCAGCGGTTTCAGCGGGAAATTGAAATTTGGTTCGATCGCAGTATGGAGCGGGCTTCGGGGGTTTATAAGCGGAATTCTAGAGGGGTAGCTATTTTGCTCGGAACTGCGATCGCGATCGGTGCCAATGCTGATACTGTGAATATTATTAATCGGTTGTCCAAGGATTCGATGCTGCGCTCGACTGTGAATTTGTACGCTCAGCAGTTAGTAGAAAAGAATACTCCTGCGAAATTAGATAATTTAACAAATCTCACAAAAGTTCAAAATGAAGTAGGTATAGCTTTGGATAATTTAGCAGTACCTTTCGGCTGGAGTGAACCCAATAGATTAGAAATAGACCCCGAAGGAAATGTATTGTTGCCAGCTTTTTTGGCGAAAGTTTTCGGTTGGCTGTTGAGTGGGGTAGCTATTTCGATGGGAGCGGTTTTTTGGTTTGATGTGCTGAGCAAGATTATCAATATTCGCAATGCAGGTAAGAAACCACCTTCTACAGATACTTGATCTAGCATATTTCCCTTGTGCATTTTGCCAATTACTAGCGTCCCTCAAGACTGTTGACGGTTAACGCTTGACTTTTGACTGTTGACAGTCTCAGGTTTCAGTGAAATCACGGACAACAGAAATTCCGTGCGATCACGGATGCACGGCCAAGAGAAATAGGCAAAAATGAAAGTTGGGTGTAATCACTAAGCTACGGGTAAAACACAGAATATTCAGATACCCGATTTCCTATTATAAAATAATTCCCCATTGCCAGGAACATTTCACCTCACACAGCAAGTCTCTAGTCATAGATAGCAACACCCAAAGTGCTAAGGAGATTGTTAATTAATGATTTCAAGCTAATTCTAGCCACTTACAAATGCGCCGTACAACTCTGAGTTGAGATAACAGAGAACCAGAGGTCAGCCAGTTAAAAAAGTGGCATAGCTGACTGTTTAAAAAAGCAAACCAAATGTTTTTTGTACAGCAACCCGGTGGATGAAAGTAAGTCGGGTTTCAGCTTTTTAACTCATAGTCAACAGTCTGGTCAATAGAGCCGAAATCGAGGTCTCCGACCGCGATCGCACTTTATTGACAAGACTTACATATAGCCTCTCTATCAGACAGTATTGTGGGGTTAATCCCCCCGTGACTGTAACCATCTGCGCCGATATTGGATACTTATTGTAGGATTTTAAAGGGTAATTTTTCGGCCAAGGGACAGAAAAATGAGCGCCAGTATTCGCAAAAATAAATAGTTATTAATACTATTAGTATGTTAAACATCAGGAGAGAAAATAAAATAAAAAATGGGATATTTATTGCATTTAATTTAAGATAGGTGTTAAGGTGTAATCAAAGAAGACTGATTGCATTACTCCCAGGCTGTATTTACCAGTAATGCCATTGATGGAGTATCAAATATGAATTCTATGTTCGCTCAATTTAACTCACAATCAACAGTTGAAAAACTGCCACCACGTTCCTTAGTTTTCATAGACTCAGGCGTGGCAGACTACGAGTCCATTGCGGCCGGAGCGCTCCCAGGACAGCAAGTAATCATACTCGATCGCAACCAAAACGGCATCGAACAAATCACTTCAGAAATTGCCAAATATGCCTCTACTAATGGGGAGATAGATTCAGTACACATCATTTCTCACGGTAATTCTGGGAATCTAGAACTAGGTAACACTTCTCTGAGTTCAGATAACCTAGAACAATACGCCAGTCAGTTGCAAAACTGGCAAAACGGACTGTCAGAAACAGCAGACATCATGCTCTATGGATGCGATGTAGCATCGGGGACAGGCGCTAATTTCGTCGATCGCATTTCGGAATTAACCGGAGCCGATGTAGCAGCATCCACTAACTTGACCGGGATAGGCGGCGACTGGAATTTAGAATTTGCCAAGGGCGATATTGAATCTCCCTTAGCCTTAAATACTGAGGTGATGGCAAGTTACCAAGGGAATTTAGCTACCATCGTCGTTACCAATAATAACGATAGCGGGGCTGGTTCTTTAAGAGCGGCGATCGCCTCTGCTGTGGCCGGCGATACCATCACCTTCGCTCCCGGTTTAGCAAATCAAACCATCACCTTAACTAGCGGTCAACTAGACATTCCCGTTGGCAAAAATATCACCATTGACGGCGCGGCAGCCACTGGTTTAACCATCAGCGGTAACAACGCCTCCCGCGCGTTTTTTGTCAATGCAAATGTAGTTACCGCTACCAATTTCACCGTCAAAAACCTGATTATTACCAACGGTAAAACAACCGAGACAGGAGGTGCGATCGGCACAACGGACGAAGTAAATCTGACAGTAGACAATGTTCAGTTCAACAACAACGTCGCCGACAAAGGCGGTGGTGCAATCTTTGGTAATTTCAACAATACCCTGACAGTAAGCAACAGTAAATTCAACGGTAACGTAGCCACCGCAGGTAATGATGAACGGGGTGCAGGTGCGATCGGCTTTTTGAGTTTCAAAGCAATTACAGTCACCAACAGCGACTTCACCAGCAACAAAGGAATTAACGGTGGGGCAATTAACAGCCTTCAAGGCAAGCTGACCATTGACAACTCCCGATTCATCGGCAACGATACCACCGCAGCCACTTTCGCCACAGGTCAGCCCAATGATTTCTTAAGAGGTTTCGGCGGCGCACTTTATACCGATCGCGCCAGCAATCCGAATGAAGCTTCCGGCACAATTAAAATCACCAAAAGTGTATTTCAAGACAACAAAGGCCGGGGCGAAGGCGGAGCAGCATATCTGTTTACCGGCACCCAAGACAGCGTAACCATTGCAGACAGCACCTTCCAAAACAACGAAACTTTATCGCTTCCCGGTGGAAGCGACGGCATTGGAGGCGGGTTGGTGAACTTGAGCAACGGGCTCAACAAAGGACTGACAGTCTCCAACACCACCTTTGCCGGCAACAAAGCCCCCGGTCAAGGCGGCGCAATGTGGATCATGGATGCGCCTACCACGATTACCAACAGCACCTTTTCTGGGAACCAAATTACTGGAACTACTGACTTTTACGGCAATGTCGGCGGTGCAATGGCTCTTTATGCCGACACCACCATCGTCAACAGCACCTTTGCTGATAATTCCGCCCGTTGGGTGGGTGGAGCAATCTCGGCAGCGGCAGGAAAGTCTGTCACTGTCAAAAACACGATTTTTGCCAACAACACGGCGGGGAATGAGTTTGGCATTCAGCAAAACACCAGCAGCGAACTCACGGATCAAGGTGGCAATTTTCAGTGGCCTGTCAAAAAAACCAATAACTTCAACGATTACAATGCGACTGCAAGCATTACGATCGCAGACCCCCTCCTCGGCCCACTGCAAAATATCAACGGCGCTTTTGTCAGGCCATTGCTGACAGGAAGTCCTGCCATTGATAAAGGAGTTCCTTCTGGGGCACCAGCTACAGATCAACGAGGTGTGACTCGCCCTCAAGATGGTGATACGATTCCAGGGGCGATCGTGGACAGCGGTTCCTTTGAATTTAGCGTTAATGTAGTACCGACTCCCACACCCACACCAACTCCCACACCCACACCAACTCCCACACCCACACCCACACCCACACCCACACCCACACCCACACCCACACCCACACCCACACCGGCACCAACTCCCACACCGGCACCGACTCCCACACCGGCACCGACTCCCACACCGACTCCCACACCGGCACCGACTCCCACACCGGCACCGACTCCCACACCGGCACCGACTCCCACACCGGCACCGACTCCAGGCATAGATGATGCGATCGTCGAACCCCTAGGTACTTCGACACTCGACCTCAGTAGCATTACTCCCAATCCCCCCCAACAAACTATTAACGGCGCTAACACTGCCGATTTCATCATGGGTGGTGGTCAAAATGAGTCAATTAACGGACTTGCTGGGAATGACACCCTCTACGGCATGGGTGGCAATGATAACATCGACGGCGGTGCCGATAACGATTCAATATTTGGCAATGACGGCACGGATTTAGTCCAAGGTGGCACCGGCAACGATACCATCTACGGTGGCAAAGATAACGACACTGTTGTTGGCGGAGATGGCGACGACTTTTTGAGAGGAGATATTGGCAAAGATACTGTTGCCGGCGGTGTTGGGAACGATCGCATTTTCGGAGGCAAAGATGACGATATCTTGCTGGGTGAAGACGGCGACGACTACATTTTAGGCAACTTAGGAAATGACACAATTAATGCTGGAAACGGCAATGATATTGTGTTTGGAAATGAGGATGCCGACCTAATTTTTGGTAAAGCTGGAAATGACACGCTTTACGGTGGCAAAGGCGACGACAGTCTCGGTGGCGGCGACGGCAACGATTTGCTTTACGGCGGCAATGAAAACGATCTGCTTGAGGGTTACACCGGCAACGATACGCTTTACGGCGGTAAAGGCAACGATATCCTCTTGGGAAATGCTGGCAACGATTTCCTCAGCGGCGATGTTGGGGACGATACTTTGACCGGCGGTTCCGGAAATGACGTGTTTTTCCTAAATCAAAGTCTGGGCACTGATACGATTACTGACTTCCGCAAGGGCGAGGATTTAATTGGATTGAATCCTGGTTTGAGTTTCAATCAACTCAGTATTACTTCCAGCAACAATCAAACTTTGATTAGTGTAACTGGCACTGGTCAATTGTTGGCGAAGTTGAACGGTATTCCACCAAATACTCTCACCGCTAGCGATTTCACTCAACTAACAATCTAAGTGCGCTGGATGTCCCAGTTTTGACTGGTGCAGAAACTACGCAAAACATCTAAATCAGGACTTACGCACTCACTACGATTTTACGTCCTTACGAAAATCACAAACTAATCGCCAAGGATTATTTTTCATCACGAGTGCGTCAGTCCTAGACTTTGTAGAAATCATGAAAATAGGAACATCTACTCCTCTCTAACTCTGTGTTCTCTGTGTTCTCTGTGGTTCCTTAAAAAAAAATCTCATTGTTGTATCTACCACCCCACCCGAAAAAATATCATAGGTATGCGAAATGAGTTCAAACTTTTCCACAACTATAAATTCTCAATTGGATGTCCACACTTCTCGTTCTAAATCAATTGTTTTCATTGAATCCGATTTAGAAGACTATCAAACTCTGGACAACGGTATCCTGGCGGGTGCTGAGAAAATTATATTAGATAAAAATCGCAATGGAGTCGAACAAATTAGTGCCGAATTGCAAAAAATCGCTGCTGCTGGTGAAACTGTAGACCAAGTTCACATCTTTTCTCATGGCAATTCGGGCAGCTTGCAGTTAGGTTCTACCACTTTGAACTCGGATAATTTATCAGAATATCAAAGTCAGTTGCAAGAGTGGCGCAATGCCCTCAGCGACCAAGCTGATATCATGCTTTACGGTTGCGATGTAGCGGCTGGTGCGGGGAGTGATTTTGTCGATCGCCTTTCGGAGTTAACCGGTGCTGATATTGCAGCATCTACCGATAAAACAGGCCGCGGTGGTAACTGGAATTTGGAGTTTAGCAAAGGGAATATTGAAGCGCCCCTAGCCCTAAATCCAGAAGTAATGGCAGATTATCAAGGGACTTTAGCAACTATTACCGTTACCAACACTAATGATAGCGGGCCTGGCTCCTTGAGAAGTGCGATCGCCTCCGCAGCCGCCGGCGACACCATTCAATTTGCATCCAGTCTAGCCAATCAAACAATTACTCTCACGAACGGTCAACTTGTCATCGATAAAAACTTGACAATTGACGCAATTAGTGCTAGTAATTTAACCATTAGTGGTAACAATGCTTCGCGGGTAATCTTCACAGAAGGTTCCACCAATGTTACTCTCAAAAACCTGATTATTGCCAACGGCAAAGTTCCAGGAACCGATCCAAATGATGAAACAACTAGCAGTGGTGGTGGCATTCAAACTGGCGGTAACAGCACTTTAACTTTAGAAAATTGCCAAGTCAATAATAATGTTGCCGGTTTCGGTGGCGGTATTTATACAGGTTTTCGCAGTACAACTACTGTCATTAATAGTAAGTTTAGTGGCAATGATGGTTCTTTAGCTGACAACACTGAACGCGGCGGCGGGGCGATCGCCACTAAAAGCGGTGGTTCCCTCACCATCAAAGGTAGCGAATTTACCAACAACAAAGGTAGCTACGGCGGGGCTGTCAATAACCTGTTGGGCAGCTTGACCATCGAAAACTCTAAATTCACCGGCAACCGCACAGACAAAGGTGTTGGTGGCGCAGTTTATGTCGATGGCGCTAATGGTTCTGGCCCCAATGCAAGCCCCGGCCCCATTGCTGGCACTATTGCGATCCGCAACAGCGTTTTTGATGGCAATATCGGGACTGGAGAAGGAGGTGCAGCCTTTCTATTTGGCTATTTACAAGATAAAGTAGTTTTGGAAAATAGCACTTTTATTAACAACAAAGCAGTCAAATATTCATCAGGTTCTGGCGGGTCGGGAGGCGGTGTTCGTCATGGAAATGCCGAGTTGACTGTTACCAACTGCACCTTTGCTAACAACACAGCCGATGATAATGGTGGCGGCTTGTGGTTTGGCGAAGATGGAAATGTCAGTATTGTTAATAGTACCTTTTCCGGGAACACTTCTGCCAAGCAGGGCGGAGGAATAGTTGTGGGTAACACAGATTCTTTTGCAACTAATATCGTCAATTCTACTTTTGCCAAAAATAGTGCTGGGGAATATTCTGGAGGTATTGCCACCTTTGGAAATCAACCAATTACTGTCAAGAATACAATTTTTGATAGCAATACGGCGGGTAATCCTTTTAAGGTTAAGCAGCAAACTGGAAGGGAACTAATTGATGCGGGAAATAATCTGCAATTTCCTGCTAAACTGACGACGGGAGATCCTAATGATAATAATGCCACTGCCAAGGTGACGATCGCCGATCCGAAACTTGGTCCTTTACAAAATATCAACGGCGCTTTTGTACTGCCATTGCTAGTAGGAAGTCCCGCCATTGATACTGGTACTGGTGCGGGGGCACCGGCTACGGATCAGCGGGGTGTGACTCGCCCTGTGGATGGTGATGGTAACGGAAGTGCGATCGTTGATATTGGTGCTTTTGAATTTAGCATTACTCCCACTCCCACACCGACTCCCACTCCCACACCGACTCCCACACCCACACCCACACCGACTCCCACACCCACACCCACACCCACACCCACACCAACTCCCACACCAACTCCCACACCAACTCCCACACCCACACCCACACCAACTCCCACACCAACTCCCACACCAACTCCCACACCAACTCCCACACCCACACCCACACCCACACCCACACCCATTCCTGGTACCGATGATTGCTTGTGCGATCGCGTCAGCGCCCCTGAATTCAACTCTGCCAGCATTATTCCTAACCCCGTTCAACAAACTCTCAACGGCGGTAGCACGGCGGATTTCATTATGGGTGCCTCCCTCAACGACTTGATTAATGGGCTGTCTGGGAATGACACCCTCTACGGTATGGGTGGCAATGACAACATTGATGGTGGTGCCGATAACGATTCAATTTTTGGCAATGATGGTGCCGATTTGGTTCAAGGTGGCGATGGCAACGATACTATCTATGCAGGGAAGGATAATGACACTGTTTTGGGTGGGGATGGCAACGATTTTTTGAGGGGAGATTTTGGTAAAGATACGATGGCTGGTAGTATCGGCAATGATACTATTTTTGGTGGCAAAGATGACGATATCTTATTTGGTGAAAATGGCGATGACTATATTTTAGGAAACTTAGGAAATGACACAATTAATGCTGGAAATGGCAATGATATTGTGTTTGGGAATGAAGGTGCAGACCTGATTTTTGGTCAAGCTGGCAATGATACGCTTTACGGTGGTAAAGAAAACGACAGTCTTTGTGGTGGCGATGGTAATGATTTAATTTTTGGTGGTAATGATAGCGATATTGTATATGGTTGCGCCGGCAATGATACGCTTTATGGCGGCAAAGGTAACGATATTCTCAGTGGCGGTAGTGGTGCTGATTTCCTGAGTGGTGATGCTGGGGACGATACTTTGACTGGTGGTTCGGGAAATGATGTCTTTGTGTTAAGTCCGAATGGGGGAAGCGAGTTGATTACTGATTTCCGCAAGGGTGAGGATTTAATTGGATTGAATCCTGGTTTGAGTTTGAGTCAACTCAGCATTATTTCTAGCAATAATCAAGTGTTGATTAGTGTGAGTGCCACTGGTCAATTGCTGGCAAATTTGAATGGTGTACCCGCTAAGACTATTACCGCTAGTGATTTCATTAGTCTGTAGTTATTCTAGTTGCCAAACAAACTATATCGAGATCTCATAGGAGGTACGATCGAGAATTGGTAATATAAAATCCTCTCTTCATCGTCCTGTATTAAACTCTCTCTTCTCGAACTTCGCGTCCTTGGCGCCTTCGCGGTTAAATCACCTGACGATACAACCGGAATTGATATAATAGGCAATAGGTAATAGGTAATTGGTAGTTGGTAATTAGTAATGCCCTATACTTCGACTTTGCGAACTCACAAGTACCCCATACTTCGACCCGCTCGCGTAGTCGAAGGGCAGCACAAGTACCCCATTACCAATTACCAATTACCAATTACCAATTACCAATTACCAATTACCACAGGACTTACGCAGACACACTATATGTAGTGTGCAGACAACTACGTTAGCGAAGCACTCGTTGCAGGATCGCACCCACTTGACGATTAGGACGATCGACAGATCCAGGGCGATCGACAGATCCAGGGCGATCGAGTTATTTCCTTGGACTTGACTGACGATTTTAGATAAAAAAATTGCCCAGTTAACCGCGACAGAGTATCCCGAAGCTCATCACTTCGGGCATATAAAAAACTTTTGCTTTGCACTGTCTGGAATTACTGTTGCCTAAGCCCTGAGATATTAGTTGACTCGCGTTGATGGGATGTAACGGAGTCACTGCTATTTAAGTTCCCATAATGGCAAATGCAGCATCCGTAATAGAACTAGCTGGCACATCAGACAGAATGGTCAGTAATTCTTGATTAGCAGCGATGCGGACGAAGGTATCTCGTGAAGAGATGCCAGTACCTTGAGCGAACTCTAACTGCTCGAACCTCAAACCACCGGACTTAACATACTTGGAAGTCAGCGATCGTTACAAAAGTTAAATAGTTAGATTATTGGAGCAATTTGATTTCTTGCTCAAGAGTATCTATCTGATTCCGGATTAAATTGAGCTTTTCTCCCTGTCCAGAAGAGTTTAAGATTAATTTTTCCACCGCAGATAGGCAACCTGCTAAATCGTAAACTAGCTGACCTCTAGTGATATCCCGTTTGAGCCGAAAAGTACCATTATCAAATGGCTTCAGACACCCGTATCTCTCTCGTAAAGACTGTATTGCCAGGAAGGATGGGTCTGTTGGCGACACATCAAAACCCTCATTAAACTCCTGCGGGGTTAGGGTATCAGGCTGTTTTTGCTTTTGCTTTGCCTCTGCAATCAAATTTCTATTTACTGAGGGGGGAGCAATGCTGAATGTATAACCTGGTGCATTAGCTTTACGCTGAAGGAATTGAGTAATTTGAATTCCCTGACCCCGAAATTTATCACCTGGGGTGGGGTCAAAACCACCACTGTGAATTCCTACTAATTCACCCCTAATGTTAAAAACAGGGCCGCCACTCATTCCAGCCCTTACGCCAGGAGAAGTAGCATCGTAAGCCAGAGTAAAGCCATAGTTGCCAACTGAGTCAGGGGGATTTTTTGATGTGATTTGACCTACCGTAAATCGGCGTCTTCTAGTTTTATCAGGTTCCTCTTGCAAAGGAGTTGGCCACCCTGATATAAAAAGCCGATCGCTTTCATTGACACCCGATCGATCTATGGTGGCAACTGGGTAAGGACGCTTAGTCCAAAACTCCAACACTGCTAGATCGAGATCGTTTTTTTCACTAGGATTGCCCAACAATTCAGCACTTTTTACAGTGTATACTTCACCATCCGGTGTCCGAAGACCGTAATCAGAGTTTGGATCGTTCACTCTTTCTTCAACCACATGGGCATTGGTTAGAACGTAGTGAACGAAGTTCTCAATCGTACCTATTGGACGCCCGCCTGGGCCATCGGTAACAACTTCCTTGTTCTCTCGTCGAGCCACAATTACTCCCGATCCAGCCTTTGGAAATCTACCTCTTTTGGCTGCTTCTTCAAGGGCTGCTTTATTTTCTAAATCAGGATTAATAAAAACAGTAATAGCACTGGCGATCGCGCTCACATCGGCTTCATCGTCCGCTTGAGCTAGCATGGTAGGGTGGGACGGTTTACCCAAGGTGTCGGTTGAAGAGGCTATAGTTGCAGGTGACTGGGAAGTATTAACAGTTATTAGCAGTACCAAGACAGTCATAACAGCCACTAGATAAATTCCTAGCATTTTCCATTGAAGCTTGAACATGATTTGCGGTGATTTATACTTCTGAAAATACAGGGTTTGAGAGCGAAAAATTCCCAAGAACGTACCTTGCCCGGTGTGGCATTTTAGCTGCTCTAGATTGGTCCATTATTGGGTGCGCCTTCTCTAGATCGAATTAATTTAACAACTGCTTGTTGAATTAATTGGACTCTTTGTTCGAGAGAAGCGATAGATGCTTGATTTTCTTGAGGTGAGGTGGTACTTGCGCCTGCTCTTATTAGTTCTGTCACCTTGTCTAAGCAGGCATTCAAATTGTAAGCAAATTCACCGCGAGTTGCAGGACGATCGCCTTGAAAAGTGCCATCACCATACCCGGCTACGCACCCATAGCGCTCTACTAAACTCTGCAATGCTTGATAGTAGTAGTCATTAGGTTTAACATCTGTGAACTGGTTAATGCTAGTTATTTGAGCTAGAGTGATGGGCATTGCAGCAGCGAACGCCAGGATTATAGCAGTGAGAATAGCTACTAAACCGAGCGCTAATGCTTTCCATTGAGTTTTTGACATAGTTTGTCCTTTAATGAGGAGTTTTACAACAAGTGGCAATTAGAAATATTGCATAGCAACAAGGAGGCATTGGGGGATGACTTTGGTGGTGCTATTGGGGGAACAGGTGATAAGGAATCAGTCGCCAACAGTGGTAGGTTCAAGCTATTTTTTAACTCGTGTCGCAGGAGGTAATTGGCCGGATCGTTGCACGTATCTAGAAATGGGAACAGCCCAGCTTAAGGCTTCCATGCGCTTAAACAGTTCTGGAGATGGAGTAGTTCCATCTGCCAAAGTGAAGGCATCAATACCTTGAATCGGATGTTTGCCACGACCGTTGATACCAATCAACCTCCCCTCGCGATCCAAGACTGGCCCCCCGCTCATACCAGGTTCAATGTCGTTGGTATAACCGAGTTGGTAGCCACGGGGCAAAGATTGATTTGATAGCAGCATGGCTATTGTTCCTGCTGTCAAGCGATAAGCTCTTAGCCCCCAATTAAGAGTTTCTTCTACGGAGTTAGAACCCTGATATTGATAGTTGGGAAAGCCAGAAGCATAAACCGGCTCCCCAACAGATAGATCTTTAGAATTTCCCAAGGCAGCAACTCGATACAAAGTTCGACTTTCAAACTGAACTAAGGCTAAGTCAACTCCTTCTAAGCTGGGAAGTCGCTTGCGGTAGGCAGAATGAATCTGACCGTCAGGTGTCAGAATTGTAAACCGATCGTCTGGGCTGGGATTAGCCACATGATCGCAAGTTAAAACTGTGTAAGTTTGTCCTTGACGGTCAACAATAACTCCAGAACCTGCCCCTAGCTTGTTCAAAATCCGCACAGTCACGAGTTTTGCCATTTCGGCAACCGAAGAATCGATCTGTGAATAACTCTGAGTAAAAATCCTGGCGGTATCGTTATTTAATCGCTCTGTAACCCTTTCGCAAAGTTGTTTGGGGGTATCACTACTTTGAGCAAAAGTAATGCTGTTCCAAACAATTAGAGGTCTTGTTTTCTTGCTACTAGAACTAACGGCAATAGTTACATAGCTGCTATCTGCATTAACACATTTAAAAGTTGTGCTAGCAGAAGCATGTTCACCTCTCAAGAGGGTTGCTCCAGTAAATAGAAAACCAGTAAGTTGAATGAGAAACTTATATTTCACGGTGAACCTGGACTAGCACTAAACACGCCGACCTGAATCTTTAGCTACCTACAGCCTTTTTACTCTGTTGGGTTTACCATTTGAGAATTTACAATTCTGAGTTAAATGTCCTGATTATTGGAACCACCACCGTTATTGCTGGGAGTTGGATTAACAGAACCACCGCCGTTATCGCTGGGAGTTGAATTGTTAAAATCCCCTCCACCCGAATTCAACTCCTGCTCAACCGCATCTCCAAACGGTATGTAAGTGCTTGACTCATTCATCCGAACTGGATTTGGACTTGTGAAAGGCTCAGCAGAAACATTCAGAAATGTTGCGAGGGTTTGGCCTGGATTGGTTCCTGGTGGCAATGTCATCAACAAATTGCTTTTATTGCAACCGGATTGATTATTATTGACGTAGCAGATGACATCGTAACCGTTTACTTCTCCAACTGTTAGCAGCAAACCTTTGAGCTTACCGCCGTTGTTCGCTACTGCCATCTCCAAGCGTCCTGAAATTTCTTGGCAACGCTTTTGAGGTGTATAGCCACTCCCAGAAAAGACGGGGTTATTGTACGTGATTAAAGGATTCGTCTTCTTGCCACCAGCGACAGCAATGGTGGCATACCCGCTACCGGAAGTAATACATTGAAAAGTAGTAGGTGCAGCAAAGGCTGGCTTACTGCTCAAGGCGATCGCACCAGAAAGCGCGATACCAGCAATAGATAAGTTTCGCAGAAAAGCTTTGTTAGACATGACTTCTTACTCCTATCGATCGTTGTGTAATTTAACAATTAGTGGTAACATTGCACTCTTATTTCGATTGAATATTCCCTAAAAAATGGTTTTTTAGCGTGCGTTTTGGCAAGCTTGAACGGCAGCAGCTTCACTGATTTGTGTTCTGACTCTGACGGTTTTACAGTTCACATCATTCTGAACACAAATCCAGCCTGAAAATGGTTTCTGTACCTCTGTTCGATACAGCAAATTCTCCATACACTGCTGAATAGCCTGCGGCGACCCTCCAACCGGATTAGTCAAGGTTGTACCTCCGCCTCCGGGAATGATGATCAGCGGTGTGTTCAGATTTGGATTACTGACAGGAGCCACTGGATTGCCACCCACCGCATTACGGCACTGGTTGACCGCTTCTTCTTCACTCAATACCGAAACCCTAATCGAACTCGCCCAGCAGACATTCTTGGGATTAAAGAAGTTTCGATGATCGGTCCAGCATTGAGTTCCGCTGGTACTTTCTGCAGAGAACGCATTGATCGGGTAAATGTATTCTGTCTTACCATCCTTTCGCTGTCGAGGTGCACCCTCGTAAGTGCTAAATCGCTTATTCTCTACACATCTTTCGATCGCCAAACCACCACTGGAACACAGGTCAGCAGCTTTATCAGGCGAAACGCCTTGGCGGACAAACTCATTAAGACATTCTCGAATAGAACTCTGGGCGATCGCGCCTTGGGTCATTAGCAATGGTGATAGCATCGTGGCGATCGCGCCTGCCATCGTCAATGCTTGATGATTTATAATCATGGCTCTACAAATAATGGAAAGTTGTCTTAGCGTGCGTTTTGGCAAGCCTGAACGGCAGCAGCTTCACTGGTTTGAGTTCTCACGGTTTGCAGTTGCCAACCGCCCCAACCATCTTCTCGATTCAATTGGCTGCAATAACTGCGAGTGCAAACTAGCTGTTGTTCGTACATCAGGTTTTTCATGCAGTTACTGATCCCCTGCGGAGAACCACCAATTTGCGGTTGCGGTTGATAAATTACGGGAGGTTGCTGCGGTTGATAAATGACCGGGGGCTGCGCTGCGGTCCCGCCAGCAGGAGTTGGCGAAGCCGGACAGCCAAAAGGAGTGCAAGGATCTGCACCCGGATTTGGGCAACCAAAAGGGTTACAAGCACCGGCACCGGGTTGAGAACAGCCGAAGGGATTGCACGTTTGGGCAACTGAAGGCTGTGCGTGTCCGAGTAAAGGTAGAATGGCGCTCAGAACGCCGATCGTTAGTGCTTTACTAAAGGAAACTGACAAAAACCCACGCTTGGGTGAGCGTCCGAGAGATTGGTTCATCTTCATTCCTGCTAGTGTTTGCTGAAATTGTTCGGTAGATGCCTGACCTGCTGAAGGTTTTGAGTAGCCTTTCGTGCCAACAAACTGTTACATCCGGCTTTTCAACCTGGTTGCAAAAGAATGCCATGCACCGTCAAAGGTACTTAAGTCAGCTAAAATGTCTCAATACGGCGTTTAGTCGTGCTGATATTTCATCAACGATAAGTGCTGTATTTGATGCTCTGCTGAATTGCATAACTCAGATGTAACTACTTTACCGCTGTGTAGCAAGTCCGGCAGTCCGATAAAAGTCCGATAAAAGTCTGATAAAAGTCGGATCGAAGTCGGATCGAAGTCGGATCTAGAATCTAAAAATTATCTGTCTCTATTGACTAGCCCATTAGCTCATTCTTCACAAAATCATGAGTATTTATACTTAAAACAAAATGTCCGATCGCTCACCTCTGCTAGCTGTGGTTGTCTGTGCGACAGTTGAGGGTGCGGAATCATATCGTTTCCGGTAGCGTCGGAATTATTAGTAGCGAAAATTAGGACACGGCAGTGCCGTGTCCCTACGGGTATCGCGTGTAGGGACACGGCACTGCCGTGTCCTCTATATCATTCCGGCGCACCCGGAATTGATATCATTACCTGAGATCGAATAGAAATAGTTATTTTAGAAGTCTATATGGAAAAAATGACTGATGATGAGGCACTAAATATCCTTGAGGAAATTCTGGAAATAAAACAATTAAACAATGTGCAGAAGATAGTCTTTTGTCAAGCTTGGTCAGGGCAGTCTTATATGCAAATTGCTAATGCTTTTGACTATGACTATAGCTATATCAAAGATACTGGCTCGCAACTTTGGCAGATGCTCTCAACAGCTCTAGGACAAAAAGTGACAAAGTTGAATTTTCAGAGCGTCCTCAAGCATTATGCTAAACATCGAGAATCTCAGTTCGCTAGTCAATCTGCTTTTTATAGACCAGAAGTTGAACTATTAGAGAGTTCACCGTCACCTAACTATTCTACACTTTCCATAGATGAGGATGAAACTCGTTGGGTTGGGCGCGAATCGTTAGTTGATGCACTAACTGAAAAGATTAAAGGCATTAGTCGCGTCCTAATGCTGGTAGGAATTACAGGGATTGGCAAGTCCTCTCTGGCAATTCGACTGAGTTTAGAACCAGCGATCGCTCAAACGTGGCCATTCCTTCATGTAATTCGCTTTGATGCTGAGCAGCAAACCTTTGAACAATTCGCTCGCTTACTTTTAAAAGAGCAGATGAGATCGGATTTTGAGTTAGAACACGAGTCTCAAAAACTGGTCATCGATTTAGTTAATTATTTGCAAACCCATCCCTCTTTGCTGCTCCTCGACATGATTGAGGAAATCCTGGAAACGGGCGATCGCGGCGAGTTTCACTACAAAGATCCCTTATTTGCCCAATTTTTCGATCGCTTTATCCAAGTAGAACCAATGCCATCTCGCTTGATTCTAACTTCTCAGGATCGCCTCCCTGTCATAGCCGAGGGACGGTATTTAGAGCGATCGCACCTAGAATACCTCAAAGGCTTAAATCCCGATGAAGCCCTCGAACTTTTTGGGAGTTGGGAAGTTTATCCTCAGACAGATGAGGAACGTGAATATTTACAACGCATCGTTAGGGTTTATGAAGGCCATCCGCTTGCTTTGCGAGTAATCGCTGGAGAAATTCGAGAAAGTCCATACAACCGCGACATTCAAGCCTACTGGCACGATTATGGCGAAGAGATTGTAACCATTGAACAACAGCAAATAGCTTCTGATTTACGTTCGAGCGCCGACTCAGTAACTTTAGCCAATTACAGCATCAACTTAACCGATCTAGTTAAGTGCCGCATCGAACGAACATTTATCCGTCTGCGCGTTTCATCTCCTTTGGCTTACATTCTGCTCTGTATGGGAGCTACCTATCGATGCTCTGTAGAGCGAACTGCTTGGCTATTATTAATTGCAGATTCTCCTAAAGAAGCGCAAATAATTGCCTTTCAAACCTTACAACGCCGCTTTCTCCTAGAAACAGACTCTAAGGCTGGGCGCGTATTCTATCGGCTTCACAGTTTAATTCGCAGCATCGCGCTCCAGCATCTTGTTAATTTTAAACCAGAGAGCCTGTTATGAATTTTGCCTTGGATCGAGCATTGCAACTGAAGACGCTAACAGAATCCCAGATTTTAAATTGCTGCTTGACACCAGCAGGAGAGTTGGTTCTAAATAATGCACATCCTCTCGATCGACAACCGACTCTCTATGAAAAAGCGCATTTACGAGCCGCTTTTTACTGGCTCAAGCACTATCAACCCCACAACCAAGCTTCTCATCTCGAACAAGTCCGAGGCTACTTGGAGGCGGCTCACCATCTAGAACAGTTAAAAGCCTGGGATCTGATTCGCCAAATTTTATTTGTTCGTCTTAATATCGAAGGGAATTCGCAGGTTTTACACCAACAGCTTGGAATTTGGGGACTTTACCGAGAACAAATCGCTCTATGTCAACCTTTATTGGGTAAAGTTAATCCCCAATTGGATTGTCTTTGTCTCAATGACCTGGGCTATGCTTATACCCATCTTTGTCAGTTTCCCACCGCAGTCGATTACTATCAGCGTTTATTACAATTAGCCACAGAGAATCACAATACAGAGGCTCAAGCTAAAGCACTTGGTGGTTTAGGGCTTTGCTATGGCAATTGGGGACAATATCAAACAGCTTGGAATTACTGCCAGCAGCAGTTGCAGGTATTGGATCGAATTGATGAATCTTGCTGTCGCGTTCAATTGGAGGATGCCGTATCGCTAGAAAGCTTGGGATGGGAGCAAGACAGTTACGGCGAAGGCTCGTCTACAGCGGTTGAGAGAGGTCAAACCTTGGCGACTTTGGGATATTTAGCCATTCACCTGCGACAGTTTCATCAGGCGACTCATCACTGTCAGCAAGCATTAGCGATCGCCCGTACTATTAACGATACGCAAACCCAATGGTACGCTCTCGGACGGCTTGCCGTCGCCAATGCTCAGTTGGGTAAACGCCAAAAAGCTTTAGATGCCTTAGAGCAACAGTACCAGCAACGACACCAAAACCGCAATTGCCATCAAGTTAGTGTTGTATTGGTGAATTTGGGCTTAGTCTACTGTTACCAGCGCAACTTTAGAGCCGCTCTAACCTGCTCCCAAGAACTTTTGGAAATTAATCAACACAGTGGTGATATAAGCGTTCAATGTTACGCCTTACTAACTCTGGCATTTATTCATACTTGGCAAGATGAGGTTCAACTAGCTTTAGAAAAAACCCAGCAATGTTTGGATCTGGCCCGTCAATATCACTATCAACACCATGAATCTCAGTCATTATCGCAATTTTCTTATCTCTATAGCGCACTGGGAGACATTTCTAAAGCACTAGATTATGGAAAACAAGCTTTAGCGCTCGCTCAAACCGTTAATAATTCTTTATTTAAAGGGATTGCACTGGCAGTTTTAGGATTGGCTTACCTGGAAGCGGGTAAGTTTATACAGAGTTTGCGTTTTATCGTTGCTAGTTTGATCGCGCTCCCTCCTTGGCGCGGTGGAGATAGCCAATTGTTGCTGGCGATAATTCTCAAACGATTATTCAAATATTATGGCGATCGGTCCTCAAGATTTTAGTTGGGTTGAGCTGTGAGGTGGGTAAAAGACTGTCGCGCCCGATCGCCGCCTATTTGCGGTTACATGCCCTGGATTTCAAGCTATACTTGGCAATTCCAGCTAACTTATACGATAATAAATTTCCAACCCCGCTCGCTCAATTAATGATTCAAAAAAACCAAGTTAACCTATTGGTTTTCGATCCAATCCAGGAGGTCATCGAACGATGGATAAACTCGAACGCTACCGAAGCTTAATCCAAAAAATCCTCGAAGAATACCAGCAGCTAAGTTTGGGCAATTCCGATGTCGAATCTGTCTTGCTGCTCGATCCGATTCGCGATCATTATCTTCTAATGAAAATGGGTTGGTATCAAGATAACCGTATCAACCGCAACGTCATTCACGTTCGCCTGAAAGATGGAAAAATCTGGATTGAAGAAGACCGGACTGAGGAGGGTATTGCAACCGATTTACTGCAAGCGGGGGTGTCTTGTGAAGATATCGTCCTCGCCTTTCATCCACCGCGTTTGCGTCAGTTTACGGAATTTGCAACTGCGTAACGCGATCGCTCTTATGGAGAAAATAGCACATCGCGCATCAAGAGCGATCGCGCACTTATCTAATTCGCAGCCAACAAACCCGACATATTCAGCACTTTTTCTGACCAGATTTTTACCTGTTCGCTAACTTTTATTCGTTGCTGAACGTCCGATCGAATCTCAGCCCAAGAATACTGCCAGCAAGCTAACTGAACCTGCAACTCAACTAACTCAGCAGCTATTTCTATCTTTGTATCGGCAGCAGTCCATTCAATAAACAGCTTGCTTTCTTCCAGTAAATCTTCAATTATTTCGCTATGAGTTGCATTTTGACATCGGGATTTAATCCGTGCCAAATTTGATGCTAAATTTCCCATACGAACCGGCAGTTCGTCTCGCAAATAGCGTGACTTTAAAGCATTCCAATCTCTCATAACTCTCCTAATAGCCGTTGAACGATCTGAGCAACTCGATCTCGAATCATCGGATCTTGAATT
The DNA here is from genome assembly GCA_020883125.1 of Microcoleus sp. CAWBG506. Taxonomy (GTDB): domain Bacteria; phylum Cyanobacteriota; class Cyanobacteriia; order Cyanobacteriales; family Microcoleaceae; genus Microcoleus. The sequence continues at coordinate 100,433 of JAHREW010000015.1, read as the reverse complement.
TCCATCGAACGATTGTTTTGGCGGGGGCGGATATTGATGAGAGATTCATAACCTACTTATGAGTGTCAGCGGATACCAATCTGCTCCCCAAATATCTACTTGCTTGCTCCCATTTTCCAGCAATACAGCTTCGCAGTCAGCGTGAAGCTCTCCACCACCAGCTAAAATTCCCCGTTCGATATCCACTGCCAGTTTAATATAACTGCTCAGGATTTCCAACATTTCTTCAAGTTGCTCTTTGGTAGCACGCTCTTGTATCAGATTAATCATCTTTGTCTGCGCTTTCGATAAACTACTTTTTAAGTTACGTTAACTGTGCTTGCCTCAAAAGCAATTGCTTGTCGAACAATACAACATTTTTCACGGGATTTAGGAACATCAAATTGATGCTTGACAACTATCATTGTAGAATAAATTTAGTTGTATCTATCCACAACTTGGTAAATTACTGTCATCCGCTAGAGGGTTTCCCTGAAATACTTTATCTTGAATATAACATAAAAAAGGTTTTTTTACGTGCAGTTTGAGAGTTTTTGCTGCTGTCGTTTGCTGCCGCATTTGTTTCGATTTCAGGATTGTTAAGATTGCGATAATTGTCAGTTCGATAGACTGCACGGATCTCGGCTTTACCCCAATTACTCCTGTTACTCATTACTAATTATTTGGTCAAGATTGCGCTGCTTCAACTCGAACGAGTTTATTTTTTAAACCGCGATCGCGATCGCAGTGCTGAAAAATTTTGGCGATCGTGCAATGAAACCCTTAACTCCACAAGACATCCTCAAGCCTTACTCAAAACACCGGACAGCTATTGACAGCCCCGGCTCCTTTTACTCTGCTTTAGAAACAAAAGTAATGATGAGAGCTAATCCGCCCCTTAAGCCTGAAATATTAACAGCTATTCCAACTCTTTTGATCGATAAAAATCAAAAACCTCAGTGGCAACTTACACTTAAAACTCCTTACCAACTGATCGATACTGCTTTCAATCTTGAAACAGCCCTTCAACCATTCCAACAAGCAAAAATCATCGGTATAGACTGCGAAACGACAGGGCTTGACCCCTACCAAGCCAAAATTAGATTGTTACAACTTCAGGACTTACGCAGACACACTATATGTAGTGTGTCTGCGTAAGTCCTGTACCTCATCGATCGTCATAACTGGCAATTATCTGGTAGGGCTATTGTAGATATTATCACTGGCGATCGACTCTAAAGCTGAGTACGATCGCCTCATGGCTACGAATTTTTTTGAGAATACCTCTCTGGGACGATCTAAATCCTTGACAATCATTATATCTTGTGTTATTGGCACTTTCTGACCGATCGGCATAACCTAATTTTAAGAGGCGCTGGCGCTCCTAGCTGCAAGGGAGGTTTGCCTACTTTTTTAAGGCTTTTTCTCGATCATTAGCTAAAATGTCATGTATGTGTCACATTTTGTCGTCGAGGTACAATTAAAATGTGACAGTTGACATTGGTAATGGTTTGTCAATTAATGCTAACTTAATTAAAAGTATTTTGATCGACCTACTTTTATTCATCATCAACAAGGTATCCGGTGCCTGGAACCCACGTCTAGGAAATATCGTCGGGGAAAGGCCACAAGATTGAGTTTAGTCACCCACCAGAATCTGCGCTCCGATGTGTCGTTGAATTACTCCCAGCCAAGTGTATTATCTGCCAATCGCAAACATTATGTTGGAATTAGTCAAAAATATATTTTCTCCTACTCAATATATGCCACACGGTCATTGCTATCTGTGGCAAACCCCTTTGGTGTGGCTCCACATAACGGGCGATTTTTTAATTGCGATCGCCTATTTTTCAATTCCCATGATGCTGATTTATTTTGTATTAAAACGGCGGGATGTTCCTTTTTTAGGGATTTTCACTTTATTTGGTGCATTTATTATTCTGTGCGGCACTGGTCACTTCCTAGAAATTTGGACTCTGTGGCATCCCGCCTATTGGTTGTCGGGACTCGAAAAAGCCCTCACTGCACTGGTTTCATGTTACACTGCGGGACAGATGGTAACACTATTGCCACAATTTTTATCATTAAGAACCCCCCAAGAATTAGAAGAAATAAATAGCAAATTGGAAGCTGAAATTTTAGTAAAAAAACAGGCAAGATTAGAGTTGCGTAGGGCCTATGACGACTTAGAAATTAAGGTGCAAGAACGCACATCCCAGTTGAGTGAAACCAACCAGTGCTTAGAAAAAGAAATTGGGGAGCGCCAGCAAGCCGAGTTAAAATTGCGGTCTGTTACCGAACGCTTGCAATATTTATTGGCGACAACTCCGGCAGTAATTTTTAGCTGCCAACTAGGCGGAAATTATGACGTGACATTTGTTAGCGAAAATATTTTTTTAATGATTGGTTATGAATCCCAAGAATTTATGAATGGTTCCCTTGATTGGTATACCTTGATTCACCCCGAAGATCGAGAAAATGTGAGTAATTTGTTCGCTCAAATATTGGAAAAAGAATCAATTTCCTACGAATACCGCGAACTGCACAAAGACGGTAGTTATCGGTGGATATACGATGAGGTTAAGTTGGTAAAAGATGCTGCTGGTCTACCTATGGAGTGCGTTGGTTATGCCGTAGATATTACTGCGCGTAAACAAGCGGAAATCACCTTGCAGCAACAACTAAAAAGGGAGAGGCTAGTGAATTCCATTCAAGAGCGGATTCGTTCCTCTCTTAACCTGGAAGAAGTGCTGACAATGGCTGTGGAAGAAGTCCGGGATTTTTTGGCAACTGATAGAACAGTTATTTATCGTTTTAACCCAGATTGGAGTGGTTTTATTGCCGTTGAGTCAGTGGCAGAAAGTACGATGCCGATTTTGGGAATTGACATTAATGATGATTGTTTTCGGCAACACTACGTGTCTGTTTACCAGGAAGGGCACATTCGGGCGATCGACAATATTTACACGGCTGGCCTTTCAGAGTGCCACCAAAATTTACTGAGCCAGTTTGAAATTAAAGCTAACCTCGTGGTTCCCATTTTGCAAGGTGAAAAATTATGGGGACTACTGATTGCTCATCACTGTCGGAGTCAAAGGCATTGGAACTCTTCTGAGATAGAATCTCTTCAGCAAATTTCCGTGCAGCTAGCAATTGCTATCCAGCAATCGATTCTTTTTGAACAAGCCAAAACAGAAATTCACGAACGCAAAGTGGCAGAATTGGCATTACAAAAAGCTGTCTTAGCTGCGGATAGAGCTAACCGTGCCAAAAGCGAATTCCTCTCTTCTATGAGCCACGAATTGCGGACTCCTCTGAATGCCATTTTGGGATTTAGTCAGGTGATGGTGCGCGATTCATCTTTAAACAATCAACACCAGCAGCATCTACAAATTATTAATCGCGCGGGAGAACACTTGCTTTCCCTAATTAATGACATTTTGGAAATGTCGAAAATCGAAGCAGGCAGAACTCAGCTTAATGAAAGCAGTTTTGATTTAATCCGTCTGTTAGAAACCTTAGAAGAAATGTTCCGATTGAAAGCTAAATCTAAGAAATTGCTGCTAAATTTTGAAGTAGCTGAAGGCGTACCGCACTTTGTGAAGGGAGATGATGGTAAATTGCGTCAAGTTTTGATTAATCTGATCGGCAATGCGATCAAATTTACAGACACTGGTAGCGTTACCTTGCGAGTAAAAAATCAGGTAGAAACAAGTTTGACTGTTCAAACCGCAGATTTTAGGCTCCTAAAAACAATCACCACCGACACGGTTTCCCTAAAGTCTGTGTCGCCGGAATTTGATACTGTAAATATGAATTATATTCCGCCGGTATCGTTACGAGTTAATTTTGAAATTGAAGATACCGGTGCTGGGATTGCCCCGGAAGAGATGAATAAATTATTTCAACCTTTCGAGCAAACAAAAACAGGTTATAAGTCTCAAGAGGGCACTGGATTAGGTTTACCAATTAGTCGCAATTTTGTACGAATGATGGGAGGAGATATTAGTGTCAGAAGTATACCTGGTTTTGGAAGTAAATTTTCATTTGATATTGAATTAAGGCTTGCCGAGCCTAGCGATGTTAAAATGCTTAAACCACAGAAAAAAGTAATTGGTTTAGCACCGAATCAACCAGAATACCGGATTTTGGTGGTTGACGATCGCCCTGACAACTGTCTAGTCATAGTCAGATTATTGTCACCCCTAGGCATCATCGTGCGAGAAGCTAGAAATGGGCAAGAAGCTATTGCTATATGGGAGGAGTGGCAACCTAACCTGATTTGGATGGATATGCAGATGCCTGTGATGAATGGCTATGAAGCTACCAGACTGATTAAAGCTGATCCCCTAGGTAAAAAAACCATGATTGTGGCTCTTACTGCTAGCGCTTTTGAAGAGGAACGAAAAACTATTTTGGCCGCCGGCTGCGATGATTTTATACGTAAACCCTTCCAGGCAAATGTACTATTTTCGATTATGGAAGAACTTTTAGGTATCAGCTATATTTATGAGGAACCCGTTGAGGTAAAACAAGAAAATGAAACTACAACTAGCGTAGCTGCTAGCAATCAATCTGTTGAATTGCAACTGAGTCAAATGCCTCTTGATTGGCTGAAAAAGATATCAGATGCTGCTCATGAATGTTCCGACGATAAAATATTTCAGTTGATTGATGAAATACCAAGAGAATTTAATTCATCAGCAAAAGTTTTAACTGCTTTAGCCCAGGATTTCCTATTTGATGATATTATAGAATTAGGAGAATCTGCCGTTAAATACCATCAATGTTAAATTTTTATATTAAAAAACAATAAATTTTCCATCTTTCTTATGGACAGCAATCAAGATCCTACAATTCCAGCCACCATTCTCGTAGTTGACGATACGCCACATAACGTGCGACTATTATCAACAATCCTCACGGCACAAGGATATCAGGTTCGTAAAGCGCTAAATGGGCAAAGGGCGCTCGCTACAGTGCAAGAGTTTCCGCCACATCTAATTTTGCTGGACGTGATGATGCCAGAAATGAATGGGTATGAGGTGTGCGAACATTTGAAATCTTCACCCACTACCAATTGCATTCCAGTGATTTTTTTAAGCGCCTTAGATGATGCTTCAGATAAGGTGAAAGCCTTTGATGTGGGAGCAGTTGACTATATTACGAAACCTTTTCAAGAGAAAGAAGTGTTGGCACGAGTGGCAAATCAGCTAACCATTAAAAGTCAAAAAGAACTACTTCAAGAACAAACGAACCAATTAGAAGAACTTGTCGGACGTTTGGAAAACGAAATTAAAGAGCGGCAGGGAGCTGAGCTAGCTTTACGCCTTGCTCAAGAAAAGTCCGATCATTTATTGTTAAACATTTTACCAGCAGCGATAGTTGAAGCTTTGAAAAAAGGGGAGACTACTAATGCCGAGAGATTTGAATCAGCAACAGTTTTATTTGCCGATATTGTAAATTTTACTTCTCTTGCTTCCAGAATTTCACCTCTAGAATTAGTGAAGTTCCTCAACCAGATTTTTTCAAAGTTTGATGAATTAACTGAAAAACATGGTTTGGAGAAAATTAAAACGAATGGGGATGCTTATATGGTAGCGGGGGGGTTGCCGGTGCCGAGGCCCGATCATGCAGAAGCGATCGCGAATATGGCCTTGGATATGCAGGAAGCGATCGCTGATTTTAAAACAGATAAGGGGGAACCTTTTCAAATTCGGATTGGCATCAATACAGGGCCTGTAGTTGCTGGAGTCATTGGTACTAAAAAATTTAGCTATGACTTGTGGGGAGATACTGTGAATGTTGCTTCTCGGATGGAATCTCAAGGATTACCAGGATATATTCAAGTTACTACTGCTGTTTACCAGCAGTTGAAAAATGACTATGTATTTGAGGAAAGAGGTCCGATATCGGTAAAAGGTAAAGGAGAGACGATCGCCTATTTGCTAACCAGCAAAAAAGATGATTAGCTGCCTTAGAAAATGAAGATTATTTGCAGTTTCCAATTTGTATTTTCCCGGACGATCTCAATGCGATCGATAAATTCTCGAAAATAAAACCTGCGTTCCGATTCTGATAAGTCGATCCAAAATTGTGGCAGAGAAACAGTTAGAGCTGTTTCTCGCAAATTAACTGGCGGTAGTTGCGCCAATTTGTTTTGCAATTGTGCCATTTCGGTACGGATTTTGTATGCTCTCAATTCGGCAGTTTCTGTGTCTAAAATGCCATTTTCTATCATGGTTGCTAGTTGATTGATGATTTGTTCTTTAAATTCGATCGCCATGCCAATTCCTGCTTTGATTCCATTCATATCCGGCATCTGTAACCCTGCTACAGCAGCGGGTAAATTCTGACAAATTCCGCTGATGGTAGATTGCAATACTTCATCGTAGGAAAGGCCGCTACATTTAGCCGACCGACAACAGTTAATCGGCCGTAAATAAAGGTATTCTCTGTCTTTGCGGTAGGATGTAACTTTTGCTACTGTCATGGGCGATCGACATTCCGCACAAATCGCTAAACCAGCAAGGGAACGAGGGGCGCTGGCGGTGCGGGGAGGCAGGCGGCGATTGCGGCGCAGCAACCTGTCTATTTGAGCAGCTTCTTCTCTGGAAATAATTGGTACATGGGTATTAGAAATTACTTGGCCATTTTGATATTCTAAATCGCCTCGGTAGGCGGGATTTGTCAGCCAGCGACGGCCTGTGCTGACCGAGATTTTTTTGTTGTATTTCTTGGCTAAATAGCGCACGGAACCTCGCAAGGAACCGTAGATTAAAAAGTGTTCAAAAAAGTCTTTGACGGTGGGGGCGGTACTTTTATCGATGGTGTAGCGCTCTTTGCTACGCCGATAGCCGTAGGGAGCTTTACCCGGTGGAATCTTGGCTTTGATTCGGTTGCGGGCGTGTCCTTTGCGAATGCTGCGGCTGTGTTGGCTGCGCTGGATTTCTGCTAGGAGTTTGAGCAAGTTTGCTCTGTTTTCTGTTTGTTTTTCGTCTGTGACAATTAGTTCGATGCCGAGGTTTTCCAGTTGTTCTAGGCTGGTGCAAACTTGCTGCACTGTGTCGCCTAGTTCTTCAAACCGCTGAATTAACAGGTATTTGACTGGTTCTGTGGCGCAGTCTTTTAGGAGTTGTTGCAGTTGCTCTCGCCCTCCTAAGTCTTGATAAGTGCGATCGACTTCTTGGCCCCAAAATTCGGCCGCCGGTGCTGTTTCTAGCAGAGGTTCGGTGTAAGAGTAGGCGATGATTTTCATCTGTTACTGGCTGAGTTCGATGATATTACCGTCGGGATCTTGGGTAAATAATGCCGATCGACCTGATGCACTCATTTGTACCGGGCAATGATGAGCGATTAATTGCTCTTTAGCTAGTTCTAAGTTAGCCACAGAAAATGCTAGATGTTGGTTGCGTCCTAATTTTTCATGATCTACGGTATTTGGTATAATTCTTTCTGCTACAATTAGGTGGATTTGGAAGTTACCGACTTGATACCATATACCGGGAAACTTTAATTGTCTATCAATTTTTTGCATTCCTAATACGGTGCTATAAAAGTGTTGCGATTTTTCGAGATTGGAAATTAGTAGGGCGCTGTGGAGGGGTTGGGTAATTTGCATTTTTGTTAAATTATTTATTTTCCGTTTATATAAAAATCTGAGCCACAGATTTATGATAACATAATCTGTTACTTTGAGTACAGACCGAGGTAAAAAATCAATGTTAAGTAATGCCTCAATATTAATTTATTTTTTAAAGAACGAACCACTGACTAGAATTTATTTGCTAGTATTGAAGCAACAGGGAAATATTGTGCATAATTGACGATGGATCGCCTACGAGACAGCAGCTTGAGACGAAAGATCGGGATTTGGGGGCGCAGAATGTCAGAAGCAACCGGATTTACCGATCGCATCGTGTAACCTCTAATAATTTACAGCTAGCGATTGAAACAATTTTGCGATCCCAAATTCGGGAGTATAAATTATGACAACCCAGATCAATTTAGCACAATCTACATCTCCTGAAGAACTCAAGACTCAGCTACAGCATTTGATGGAGAAACTTGAAGAAGTCGAAGATGAAAAAAATAGCTATGAAACTTTAGTAGAAATTATCACGGAGCATTCCACGGATTTGGAAAACCAAATCCGTCATAATAATCGAGAGATGCAGACTTATATCGAGCAGGTAAAAAAGGTGATAGATGCAGCTATCGCTGTGAAAAACAACTGCTTTGAACCTCAGATATTGTCCGATGTCGCAGCGCGTAGTGATACGCTGGGAGAACTGGCACAGGTTTTCTCCCATATGGTGCAAACGGTGAAAGCGCGGGAACAGGAATTAGAGAAACTTTTGCAGGCTTACGGACGTTTTGTTCCCGATGAATTTCTCCAATTTCTGGGAAAGCAGAGCATTGTGGATTTCCAGCTTGGAGATCACGTCAGCAAAGAGATGGCTATCATGTTTTCTGATATCCGTTCGTTCACCACAATGGCCGAGCAAATGACTGCTCAACAAAACTTTAACTTTATCAATAGCTATTTACAGCGAATTAGTCCCGGAATTCGCAATCACAATGGTTTTATTGTCAAGTATATGGGAGATGGAGTGATGGCAGTTTTTCCCGAAGGGGTTGATGATGCCATTGAGGCGGGAATTGTGAAGTTAGAGGAGTTGCAAAAATACAATCAAAGCCGTAAAATTAATGGAGAGAGTCCGGTGAATATTGGCATTGGTATCCATGTTGGTGATACGATGGTGGGGATTATTGGAGAAGCAAATCGGATGCAAGCCGATGCCCTGTCCGATCATGTCAATATCACGGCTCGTCTGGAAGGTTTGACTAAGTATTATGGCGTATCTTTATTAATTTCAGGAGATGTGGTACAACGTTTGAGTCAACCGTCCAAGTATCATATTCGCTTTTTGGATCGGGCGATTGTGAAAGGTAGACAAGAAGCTATTACTGTTTGTGAGGTGTTAGATGTTGAAGTAGAACCAGTGCGATCGCTCAAAATTCTAACTTTGCCTATTTTTGAGGATGGACTAGAACAATATTGTCAGGGAAACTTTGCTAATGCCAAAGTTTTTTTTGAAAAAATTGTGGCGTTAAATCCCGATGACAAACCCAGCCAAATTTATCTAGAACGCATCCAAGCACTTTTAGAAAATAGTATTCCGGCTAACTGGAATGGCGTGTGGAAATTTACCCAGAAGTGACCTAAGAAAATAATTGGAGGGAGACAATATGACATCTGGAAGCTTGGAGAAAGGGATAGAAATCTTTGGAGAATTTATCGAGGAATTTCCACCGGATCATGACTCCCTAGAACTTACATTTACTCCCACTTCTCGCCCCATCAAGCAGCGCTGGCGAAACAATCGGGTATCTGCTCATTTTGTAGCAGATTATTTGTCTAGTTTTTTGCCAGTGGACGAACAGGATTCTAGGAGCGAAAAACGAATTAAACAAAGCAAAGGAGCAGTGAGCTATATTGCTAATGAACTGTTAGAAAATGCTATAAAATTTAGTGATGATGAGTGTAGTCAAAAGGTAAGGTTTGGGATTCACTTTATAGGAGAAGATGATGTAACAGCGGTAATTTATGCCACGAATTATGTGAAGCAAGCAGCAGCTCATAAATTCCAGGAATTTATTAACGAACTGCTGATTTCTGACTCTAACGATCTCTATTTACAGCAGCTTGAAAAAAATGCTGAAATAGAAAGTGAAACATCGGGATTAGGATTGCTGACGATGATTAATGACTATGCTGCTAAGATAGGTTGGAAATTTGAGTCGATAGCCGATAGTGTCCCTATGCTCGCTATTACAACGATCGTTCAAATTAGTGTTTAGTATAGCCAGAATTAACTCAGGAAACCACAAAACCATGGATCTTCAAGAAATTAAAGGTCAAGACTATTTTATTCAATACGATCCAGAATCGATGACTGTCTGTTTCAAAGGCGAACTCAGCTTAGATGGAGCCTCAGATTATAAGCCAATAGTTGATTTATTAGATGAGCTTGCTAGTTTAGAACCTCCTCACATTACTTTGAACCTCAAACAACTGGAGTTTCTTAACAGTTCTGGTATTAATATGCTCTCCAAGTTTGTCATTAGTGTGCGGAAAAAGAAAACGATTGAACTGCTGGTAACAGGTTCAAATGATGTTCCTTGGCAACAGAAATCTCTCAAGAATTTAGAAAAGTTGTTGCCAACCTTGAAGCTGCAATTGGAGTGATTTTTGTTAACTGTTTAAGTCTGTTGCACAGGCAATTCAATGATAAATTCGGTTCCCTGAGACGGTTCTGACTCGCACCGCAGAATTCCACCGTGGTTTTCTACTAAAATTTTATAGACTATCGACATTCCTAAACCGGTGCCTTTACCGATTTCCTTAGTTGTAAAAAACTGCTCGAACATTCGTTCTTTTACGTCAGCAGTCATTCCCGCTCCTGTGTCAGCAATGCGGACGATTACTCGATCGCTTCCTGCTAGCTCTGTGCGGATATGAATCTTTAATAAAGCATTTGGTTCCTCTTCTGCTGCTTCTTCCAAAGCATCGATCGCGTTGCTAATCAAATTCATAAATACTTGATTTAGTTGTCCGGCATAACATTCTACAGGAGGCAATTTTCCGTAATCTTTAACTACTTCTATATCACGACCAATTTTTTTAGAATTCAGACGGTTTCGCAAAATTAACACAGTGTTTTCAATGCAGTCGTGCAAATCGCATTGGGTCATGTTACTATTATCAGTCCGCGAAAAGTTCTGCATTGATTTGACTATTTCGCGGATTCTATCCGAACCCATTTGCATCGAAGACATTACTTTCGGCAAGTCTTCCACTAAAAAATCTAGCTCCATTTCTTGGATTTGAGAGCTTATTTCATCACAGGGATTAGGATAGTTTTCTTGATAGAGACGGAGTAGGTGTAGCAAATCTTGAGTATAAACTTCTACATAGCTCAAGTTGCCGTAAATAAAACTAATTGGGTTATTAATTTCGTGAACAATACTAGCCATTAGCTCTCCCAGAGAAGACATTTTTTCGCTTTGCAGGAGTTGAGCTTGAGTTTCTTTGAGTTCGCACAGCGTGCGCTTGAGTTCATCCGCTTGAGATTCCGAAGTTGCCCTAGCATTACAACTTTCTTGATAAAGTTCAACTTGTCTGATATCTACCTCAAATTGTTCCGTTTCGCTTTCCTGTTGATATTGACTCACCACTGCATCGAAAGCTGCGAGTAGTTCGCCGGAAGCGGCTCCTACAATGTACAATAGGTGAGGATTATCTGGCTTCAGCTCGGCATCTGGAACCTGTACTAATGCTTTTATGCGATCGATATATTGGCGCACCTGTTTATCTAAATACAGGGGCGCTTCAAAATACATTGATTTGACAACTGGTGAAGGGGGAGTTAATAAGTTGATACTGCTGTCAGTGTAGATTAACCCACGGTGAGATTTTTCCAGAAGAGCGATCGCCTCTAGCAAATCAGCTCGCAATGTTTCTCTTTCTGCTGTTTCTAGAGAGCAAACTAACCTCATGGCAAAAAAAGCCGTTTTTTGACAAAGCATTCGCTGTCGCCCACTGACGTTAATGAGAGCAGCGCTAATTTTTCTAGCCGTCATAATTTCTTCAAGATTGAAGTAGTTTTTGAATGCCACGATAGGTAATACCTCCGACTCAACTGAATGTCTGTAACTCCTGGTCGCAGAAGATAGGGTCATCATAAAAAATGTTTTCAGTATACTGTCAAAAATATAGTCCCTTGGTGGCTATTTAAGTAGTATAATTAGTCACATTTTTTCATTCTGTATATAATCTATGGTTAGATACGATCTAGGTATATTGACCCAAAAATTTCCCAATCAGATTTGCCATCATTTCTGGTTGAGTTTGGGGCAACCCATGAGTCCCGTTGGGAATAATAGCTAATTCTGCTTTGGGTATTTGATTGGCGTAGGTTTCAGAATGCCACCGAGGAATTGTTTCGTCGTTTTCTCCGGTAATTACTAAAGTGGGAATTTGCAATTTGTGAATGTCTTTTTCCACGGTATCAATGGCATCTTCCGGGCGCATCCGACTCATTAAAAAAGAGCGAGCTACTGGTTGAGACATTAACTCCCGCCGCCAACCCAATATTTGCTGTAATTCGTTACTTTTTCCGGCTAAATTAGCAAAAGGTTTTGCCAATTTTAGAGTCCAATCAACGATCGGAGTTTGCCACAGCAGGGGCCGCAAAGCATCATATTGACCGCAAAAACTGTCGTCTCGAATTCCAGCGGGGGCTGCTAACACTAAACTGCTGACGGAATTTGTGTATTTGAGAGCATAGGCAGCCGCCACCCAACCGCCAAAAGAATGTCCGATAATACAGCAGGGATCTAGATTGAGCTGTTCTACAACTTTTCGCACAAAAACAACCTCTACGGAAACATCGTAACAGATTTCTGGTTTGCTAGATTCTCCAAAACCCAACAAATCTAAACTAATGCAGCGAAACTGAGATTGCAATAATTCAATGAGTGGGAGCCAGCAAGTCTTTTCTCCAAAAAAACCGTGCAGCATTAATAACGGTTGCCCGCACCCGATGTCGAGGTAAGTGGCTTGTTGGGTGTTGCCATTGACAAATGTACTCAAAGTGTGCTTCTGCATTGTTCTTGACTCCTGGTACTGGAGGGATGTTTGTAAACTATTGTTACCATACAAGCATCCAAAGGTTAAACTTCATTACGGAGTGGAAAATCAAAAAACTATTGTGATAGTCTCTATTATGATTTTAAATACTGCAAACATAAAGCAGGAGAACACTTTGAACTCCAACTTAAAACAATACCCAGCTTGTTCGCTGCGCGAAGATGTGAGTGAGTACGTGGCACACCTACAGCTTCACATGACTTTACAGGCTCGTAACTTACTCCCTACCATTACACAGGCTAAGGATAGTCGCGAACAACTTTTGCAGCAGACTCAGGCTCATTTTGAGAAACGAGTATCTAGACAAGCTCTTTAAATCGTAAGTTGACGATCGCCCAATTTGATTCGGTGTCCCTGGATTTAGATCCGGGGTCAATTTATAAATCTACAATTCATAAAATCTCAAATCTCACATCCATTGACGATCGCCCGGTTTCTGTGATGGCATAGGCATAGTGGTCGGTTTTCGGTAATATGCGGTGGATGTGTGAAAAATAGATTTTTATGCGTATTCTAAATATTCCGGCGATCGCAATTTTGGCTATAGCCACATGGGCTGGGGGGGAATTAGGAGCAAAAGCTGCAACTGAGGTGAAATTGGCAGCAGCAGATAGCCTGTCGATAAATCCTGTGGCGGTAGAAGCTGCATCATCCTCTGTTACAGTTAAATCCAGCCCAAGTAAAGATTTTGCCTTGGTGTTAAAAACTGCCCGTAGCCCAGGGGCGGTGGTTGAAATGCCGGAATCATATCAATTCCAGTTGTATCGGAATGATTTAACCGCGAAGGCGCGAAGTACGCGAAGCAAGAGAAGAGAGAGTTTAATCATTCCGATGCTAAGGGATTTTATCTCATCAGATATTTCTCCAGACATTTCCCAAAAAGCGGGTATTGAACAGGCTGGATGCCTATTCCACGGGAATGATACCAGCAGTTTATGCAATCGCCAAGCCCGACAGCTAGAGGGTACACGGGTTTCTCAAGCTGGAGATGTGGGCGGTATCTACGTTGCAGATGTGAAAATTCGGTTTGTCAATTCCAAGGGGGAAGTTGTTGACAAGCAAGGGAATCCGATTCAGGGCAGAATTTCTGAAGATTTTATCCGTGGCGAACTCAAACTCAAGGCGGGGGATAATTACAGTCAGGATGTAGTGCGATCGGATTTGCAGCAGTTGCAGCAATTGGGATTGTTTGACATGGTGACGGTTTCTACTGAAGAAGTTGGCACTGATATTAATGTTATATACAACATCCAAGAGCGATCGGCTCGGTCTTTTGGTGTGAGTGCGAGTTTGAGTGATGACATTGGCTTAGCGATTCCTCTGTCTTATACCGATCGCACTTTAGGTACAAATCCGCAACGCCTGTCGGTGGAAGTTCAGCCCAGCCTCCGAGATTTCGAGTACGATGTCAAATTTGTCAGCCCTTATGTTGCCGCCACCGATACTTTGGGATACAGTGTCAGAACTTTTCGCGATCGCCGAACATCGGAAATTTTCAACAACGATATTAACTTGCCCAATGGGAATCGAGTTCGGGAAATTCGGATGGGAGGAAATCTGGCATTTACCAAGCCTTTGGGGGATTGGCGAGGGACTTTGGGATTGAATTATACAAATATCACCACCCGCGATCGTAATTTGAATATCGCCCGCCGTGACGAATTGGGAAACCCTCTCACTTTCAGCGGCACTGGCGTTGACGAATTATACACTGTTTCTTTTGGCGCAACGCTCGATCGGCGCAACAATCCCTTCAACCCCAGCAGTGGCTCGATTCTCAGCCTCAGCACCGAACAATCCATCCCCCTGGGACAAGGGAACATAGTGAGTAACAAATTATTAGCTAATTATATACAGTATATACCACTCAATTTCCTCGGCCGTGGCGATACGGAAGCATTACCAGAAACCTTAGCTTTTAACCTGCAAGCAGGGACGGTAATTGGAGATTTGGCACCAACAGAAGCTTTTCGCCTCGGTGGGCGGAATTCCGTGCGGGGTTACGACACAGGAGATCTTGGTAGCGGGCGGAGTTATTTCCTAGCTTCCGGGGAATATCGGTTTCCCGTCAGTAGAGACGTGGGCGGGGTAATATTTGTCGATTTTGCCTCAGATTTGGGAACGGGAGACAGCGTGTTGGGGAAACCGGCGGTGGTGAGGGACAAACCTGGAACTGGGGCTGGTTTTGGGGTGGGAGTCCGAGTGCGATCGCCCTTGTTGGGATTAATCCGATTTGATGTGGGTGTTAGCGATGGGGGCGACATCAAATTTGTACTTGGTACAAGGCAGCGATTTTGAATTATTTAGTGTTGGGCGGGCGATCGCCCTTACAATTGTTGGGGGTCAATGCCTTTTTCTCGCAGCAATTCTATTAAAGCTTCATAGCGCTGCTGTTGTTGTTGTCGCAGAGTGCGTTCTGCTTCTAGCTGTTGTTGAGCGAGTTCTTTTTCTTGTTGTTCGCGATCGGCCCGTTGGCTTTCCTGTTCTCGCAGTCGATCTAATTCTACTGAAGTGAGGAATTTGCGATCGTCTGGGCGATAAATTTCCAGGGTTTCTGGTGTCATTTGAAACCGTATCCCCAACCGGGGGCTAACCCAACCGTTGATTTCTGCGATTTCTTCTAGGCGATCGCCTACTCGTTGAGAGCCTGTAAATTCCAAGGTATCTGGGTCATAGATATAATGTTCTTCTACTCCGTAGTTCTGATAGAATAACAGTTTTCTGGTCATTTCTGTGCTGGTATTTCCAGGGGATAATATTTCAAATACTACTTGAGGCGGAATATTATCTTCTTCCCATTGTTTGTAAGAACCCCTGTCTCCTTTTGGTCTGCCAAAGACTGCTAATATATCAGGTGCTTTGCGAATTTTATTATCGCCTTCGACGGGATACCAGAGTAAGTCACCGGCGATCAATACGTCAGGGGAAGTAGCGAATAATATTTCTAGGTTTTCCTTGATTGTAACAATCCAGCGGAATTGTTTGGTGTTGTCTGCCATTGGTTGACCGTCGCTGTCGGGGTAGATGATTTGTGGTGTTGTTTGTGGGGCGAGTTGTTCTACCATGCCGTTCACCTTTTGGCTGCAATAGTTTTAATTATATCATGTGGAGGAATGGGAAGGGCGATCGTGACTGAAAAACGCTACTGGATATGCTATATTGAGTAGGAAGAATTTGGCAAAAAAATGTCTTGTACTTTCACGGCAATTGTTTATTGGGAAGAGGATGTTTATGTAGCCGAGTGTCCTGAAGTGGGAACGGCTAGCCAAGGAGAAACGATAGAAGAGGCGATCGCCAATCTCAAAGAGGCAACGGAACTTTATTTAGAAGAATTTCCTCACGATCGTCGGAATTTTTAGGATATAATTGTATTGATTAAAAATTGACTTCTTCCAATATGCCAGCCAAAGACCTCTATCACAATGTTGTCAAAAATGCCCTCATCAAAGACGGATGGAGAATTACCCACGATCCCTTGCGATTAAAATGGGGAATTAAAGATATGTACGTCGATTTGGGCGCAGAGCGGATTTTAAGTGCTGAGAAGGCTGGACAGAAGATAGCTGTAAAAGTCAAAAGTTTTGTGGGCGCATCAGACATGAATGACCTGGAGAATGCGCTGGGTCAATACTTAGTTTACCGTTCTGTTATCGCTAGAACTGAACCCGATAGAAAGCTCTATCTAGCTATTACACAATCAGTTTTTGGCGAATTATTGTCTGAACCGCTTGGTCAAATTATTAGAGCCGATTATCAAGTATGTTTAATCGTTTTTGCTGAAAAAAATGAGGAGATAGTACAATGGGAACCTTAGCAAATTATCGTCGTATTATTAAAGAAATTATGACTGAATATTCTCAAATACCTTATGCTCATGGAGATATTCAGATTCAAACTGTTTTTGATAGCGATTCAGACCGTTATTTGCTAATGATATTGGGACGTGAAAATGATATCAGAGTTCACGGATGTTTAGTTCAGGTTGATATTATTGATGGAAAGATTTGGATTCAAAGAGATGGAACTGAAGAGGGAATTGCCAATGAGTTAGTAGCGGGGGGAATCTCAAAAGAACAGATTGTTTTGGGATTTCGTGCTCCCCATATTCGGCAGTACACGGGATTTGGTGTAAATTAAATATGAAGGATAAACCTACGTCATCAAGTGCGAATATGATTTTAGCTACGGCAATTGCTGCTGATGCTGATGCGATCGTTACGGGGGATTTGGATTTGTTAGTATTGCAGGAATATGAAGGGATTGTTATTGTTACAGCCAGGGATTTTCTAGAGCGTTATTTTCCTGAAAATTAGGAGGAGAACGCTTTTTTTTACCGCCGATGAACGCAGATAAACGCAAATGAAAAAAGGGCACTCCCCGTAGGGAATCGCCCTTTTCTAAAATAGGCTATGTCTCTGATTATTTTACAGCAAAAACCGCTGTTATGAGGTACACCCACTTATCGTTCAATCCTCGTAGGGACACGGCAATGCCGTGTCCCTACCGTGTTTCATAACAGCGGGAACTGCTGTATGAGCGACTAGCTAGCAAAAATATTATCTTGCTCAGTCTCATCAATCAAAGGTTCATGTTGTTCCCCACAAACAGGACATGATAAATTACGCTGCCAATTGGCTCCGTACCAACGCAAAATAGACGGTGAATTAAAATTATATTCCATCTTTTGCCAACTAGCATAAGTATTCTCTCGACGATTAGCCCAAAGATAGAAGTCTGCTACAAAATCTTCCTCTAGTGAACTAATACCACTGACTTTTCCCCGCGAAAGCTCTACCAAAGCCAATTTAACAATCATGTTAGAGATAGGCAGAATATCAGAAGCAAGACCAACCTGAATTGTAGCTTTTACTTCCTCATCTGGAACATAAGCAGGAGTCTCAGATCGAGATTGTCTAAACTGGGATATTTCCTCTTGGCGACTCTCCAAAAAATCCTTAGTGAAAACGCAGCCTAAGCAAGGGCCTTGATGAGGACGTACTCTCAAAACATCACCACCACAAGCACGAGTTAACGCTCTGCCAAAAATAGTGGTAATTTTGTACTCAAGAGCTATGCTATTGAGGTTAAAACGGCTTCTATCATTATCAGTTCCAGCAATAATTAAATCACAATCTTTCAGGAGCAGTTTTGTTTGCTCAAGATTTTGATTGATGTCCAATTCAGCCGTTTGCACATGAATATATGGGTTTTTCCCATAAAGCAAATCCCTGACAGCTTTGGTTTTGTAGCGACCTAAATCTCCTGTGCCACAAATGTGCCTAGCAACATTTTCTAACTCTAGGCGGTCAAAATCTATCAAAACAAAATTGCCCACACCTGCTTTAGCGAGTTCCAGTGCTACCGTTGAGCCGCCACTACCTAATCCAACAACTCCTATTTTACAATTTTCAAGCACTGAAGTCTCTAACAAACCTTTACTGCGAGAGTAAAGTTCTGACTTTTCAGGAATGAATTTAACGATTCCTTCGTGAAATTCGCCTTCTAAATTGCGAATAAAAGCACGATGGCGTAATACATTCTCCTGAATGGCAAACAAGACAATTACAGCCGGTTTTACAGAGCGACTGACTCCGTTACTAAACATGGTATTGTAAATTTGAGTAGCAACAGCAAAGCCACTTTCACCGTCTGGCATCGTGGTTAAAAAATGAATTGCTGAGGTACACGGATAACCGGATAACTGCGTTTTAGGTCGAGATGTATAAACATGAAATACATCACCATCATCGAAACCAAAGGCAACAGCCTCAAACCTATTTACTTGAGATTGCAGAAAGTTAAGGTAGAGAGCCTGCACTTGGTCTTCGTGCATATAAACCAATGAGCTAGTCATAATAATTCAATTATAAAAAAACCATCTTCGGTAATTTGATCTGCAACTACAGCATCTGGGCTAGGTCTTGGCTCCGACGGTTTCTTCACTACCAACTGACCAGTTGTTGGGTCAAACATAAGCTGTTGATCTGAAGGCGCTTGCCCTTCTTGAACAGTTCTTTGTAGGTGGCGGGTTACATCTTGAGAATTTGTCATGAGTTTGATATCTCCTTATGGCTTGACGTGTTTATTTCATGTGAGCAAGAAAATGATCTAAAGGTTCACCTGTTCTTCTGTGTCCTTCCAATGATTCAAGCCAGACTCGACCTTTCAGCACAACTAAGTACACAGTTAAATTAGGCAACCACTCTCTGTAATGGCAAATTTTGACATAGCCATCTCTGGGATCTAGAGTGTGCATACTTGCGCTTGTTCCGTATTCCTTTAAGTCTTGTCCGCGATATCCCTTAAGAGGATAGGGTGATGTCACCACCATATCAGGTCGAGAGTTGGGAAAATCGGAAGGTACATAAACTCGGAGAGTATATACGTTACCAGCATTAGTACAAACATTGCCTTCAACTCGTACATTGTTAGCATCGGCTGGATTAATCCAACTAAAGCTGGGAAAATACTTTTTCAGTATTTGCCGTTCTACTTGTAAGCGTTGTTGTTGAATTTGAGTCCATGCCATAGTAATCCCTACCTTTGATTGTAATGACGACCGATGCAATCTTCAATTTGCTCGAAACGATTGTAATTGCCCGACCAATCTTGCACAGTAAAAGGTTTTTCATTATTAACCTTAAGAGTAGGTGAAGATTTCGGAAAATCCTCGGAAAAATCTGCACGCCAGCGATCTACATTATTCCCATATTTACCTTGACACTCAAAGGTTAAATAAATTCGCTGTTCATTTGTTCTAGACATTTCGCATTTTTGAAATTTTTCCTGGCTTTTGTCGAATATCTCTTTCAGTATGGATTGACCTTGTTGAGTGGTGTACCATAGTTTATCCGATACCTCTATCGGCTCTGTTATTACCAAAGGTTCCTGTTCAAGGGTTGTTTCGTCAACTGTCCAATTTTTTGAAGGACGAGAATTTGTCCCTCTTAATTCATTTCTCCATTTCAAATTGGAGCGAATAGGACTTTCCCCAGGCAAAACCACCCATGCACCGGCTTGATGATTAGCTTGGTGGCTGGAGTACAAAAAACAGCCAACATTGACATTCCATTTTTTCATTATTCCTGAATTAGAACGTATGTTAGCAATGCAAAGCAAGAACCTTGGAAAATTGTATCTTTGTAATGCCCGAATAACGGTATTACTATCACCTCCACTCGGTTGCGCTAATCCCATTTGGTGATGAGAATGCCACTCGCCGATATGTTGTAATCCATGCTTGTTCCTGAGAATCTCTCCAGCTTTAATCAAATGATCTCTATCTTGATAAAAGCTGGTTGAATTGTGTCTGCTACCTGAGCCTGGCCCAAGGACATACTGAACAACGGGCGCTCCTGAATGAGTCCAGAATCCAAACAGATCTCCACCTGTTTCTAAATCAGGGTATTCTTCAACCCATCCAGCAATCCGGTCTAGTTCTTCCTCGTAGATGAGTGTTTTAAATTGAGTCTGCATTTTTGTTCCGTGCATCCTATTTTTCGGCTAGCTAATTATATTTACAGACGCAATACGGGTTTTGGCGGTGAATTTCAAAAATTAACCTTACACCTCTGATTTTTTATATTTATCAATAGTAAACAATATTTTAATTTTTTGCTACTTGTGAAACATCATAAAAGATCATCAATTTAGGTCTGTAATTTTTATCATAAAATATTACTTTTTTACTGCTGAATTCATAAAATGTCATAAAATATCATAAACATCTGATATGATAGCAATATCATATACACTACCTGACTATGGACATTAAGGAAGTCTTGAGATTTGCCGACGACTTGGTTTTAGCCAAAACTGGCAAACACCTAGACCGCCTACAAGAAGCTGTATTGCTCGCTAGTTGGCAAAGTCAAAGATATTCCCAACTTGCTAAAGAATTCCATTGTACTGAACGTCATGTGGGAAATATGGCCTCAAAGTTATGGCAAACACTTTCAAAAATATTAGATAAGAATGTAACTAAATCTAACTTCCGCTCCACAATGGAAAGATATCAAGTTTCCCATAATTCTAATTTCCTTAATTCTAATTTTTTAGAACAGGGTAACATCAACTTCTGCACAGAAATCTCACACCCTCCAAACGCTCAACAAAAATCACCTCCTGAACAAACCTCAACTGAAGGCGACACCGAACAAAAACAGCGACTTGATTTAAGAGATGCACCGACTCTCAGAACCTTCTACGATCGCACTTCATCCCCCCTCACCACCCTCGAAACCTGGATTGTAGAGCAAAACTGCCGCCTCCTCACCATCACAGGAATCAGCGGTATCGGCAAAAGCGCGATCGCCCGTAACCTCATCCCCCAAATTCAAACTCAATTCGATCGCATCATCTGGCGCAGTCTCCGCACCTCCCCGCCCCTAGAAACAACCCTCAAAAACCTCATTCAATTTCTCTCAAATCAAAACCCCCCCTTACCAAGGGGGGGCGAAGGGGGGGTTTTCCCCGCCAACACCGATGCTCAATTATCAATCCTCATAGAAACATTGCGCGAAAATCGCTGTCTCATTATCCTAGATGACGTGCAGCAAATTCTCAGCAGCGGGCAACTTGCAGGACATTATAAACCCGAGAAAAACTACGGAACCCTATTTAAACTCATCGGCGAAATTCCCCACAATAGCTGCTTAATCCTCAATAGTTGGGAACCTCCCTCAGACATCCTCACATTCACCGACGATAATTCAGCAGTATGTTTGTTGCAGTTAACCGGTTTAGGTGAAGCAGCCACAGAAATTCTGAGAGAAAAAGGTTTATTGGATGAAGAATACTGGCCAGAATTGATTGAGCTTTATCAAGGCAATCCCCTCTGGTTAAAATTAGTCGCTCAAACTATAAACAACTTATTTAGCGGTAGAGTATCTCAATATTTAAGTTATCAACCCGTATTTTTAGGTGACGAATTGACACCGATATTGCAGCAGCATTATCAGAGATTGTCGGAAATAGAAAAACAGGCGATCGCCCTAATCAGCAATGAAACCGAACCTGTTTCCTTTACCCTATTGATGTCAAAATGTCAAGGTTCGCAGGTCGAATTATTTAAAGCAATTCAATCTTTAGACAGACGGGGCATCATTGCAAAATTGAGCTGTGAATCTGAAACGGTTTTCACGATTCCACCTGTGTTAAAACAATATGTTCAGATGATTCTTTGATCTTACTCCATTTCTTCCATTTCCTCGACTTCAAGGGACTGCAATTGAGTGGGAGTTGCGGGAATAGCTGCAATGATTGCATCAATTACCTTGGCGACTGGAATAATCTGCATCCCCAAATCTGGCACTGGTTGATTCTTCGGAATAATTGCTTTTTTAAAACCTAGTTTCGCGGCTTCTCTCAGCCTTAATTCTAATTGAGAAACAGGCCGAACTTGTCCGCCTAAACCGACTTCTCCTAGTAACACTGTCCTAGCATCAACTATGCGATCGCGAAAACTGGCTACAACAGCGATCGCCACTGCCAAATCCGCCGCCGGTTCTTCTACCTTCAACCCTCCCACGGATGCTACAATTGTATCTAATTTCGACAGGGGAATCCCAACTCTTTTTTCCAAAACTGCTAAAATTTGCTGCAATCTACTATTATCCACTCCCGTGGTAGAACGGCGGGGCGAACCAAAACTCGCAGGGCTGACTAAGGCTTGAATTTCTACTAAAATTGGTCTCGTTCCTTCGCAAGTCACTGTCGTTGATGTACCGGGGGAAAACTCGTCCCGATTTCCTAAAAATAACTCCGATGGATTGTCTACTTCTCGCAATCCCTCGGCTACCATTTCAAAGACTCCTATTTCATGAGTTGCACCGAAACGGTTTTTCATCGATCGCAACAGTCGATGGGAAGCAAAGCGATCGCCCTCAAAATATAGTACAGTATCTACTAAATGTTCCAATACCCTCGGCCCGGCTAAACCTCCATCTTTGGTAACATGACCCACAATAAATAACGTAATATTTTCTCTTTTTGCCACCTGCATCAAAGCAGAGGTACATTCCCGCACCTGAGCCACAGATCCTGGTGCTGATGTTAAACTAGCAAAATAAATAGTCTGGATACTGTCAATAACTGCTACATTCGGTTTTAGCGCTTCCAATTCCCGCAACACAACTTCTAAATCCGTCTCTGGAAGTAAGTAGAAATTATCCGCTGAACAATCCTCAGAATCCGTTGGAGCAGCCCCGTTATTAGCGTGTCCGTTACTGTCAGATAAATCAGAGTTCTTACTTGACAAATCAACCGGATTAGCGACTCCCAAACGTTGCGATCGCAATTTCACCTGCTGGCCAGACTCCTCGGCACTTACATACAGTATGCGATCCTTGCGCGCCAACTGATTCGCCACCTGCAACAACAACGTCGATTTCCCAATCCCCGGTTCCCCGCCAATCAATACCAGGGAACCGGGAACAATACCACCTCCCAACACCCGATCGAACTCAGCATAGCCCGAAGGCCAGCGAGATTGAGTTTGGTCAGCAATCTGCGATAATCTAAAAGATACCCTGGGTTGACCCTTGGATTTATCAACAGGTGCACCGCCTGCTGCCTTAGTCGTTACCCCAGTCAAACCAGCCCGTGGTACGGCAATGGTAGATTGTTCTACCTGCTCGTCGAAAGAATCCCACTTCTGACAGCTAGGACATCTGCCAAAATATTGTGGCGACTCATACCCACATTCCCGACAAATATATTGTATTCGAGGTTTTGGCATTGTTTACTATATAAATAATTGCCGAACACATTCTTTCAAAGTCTGAACTAAAGCAATCATAAAGCTTTCAGAGCGATCGCCACAGGCGGATCAGTTTGTGTCTTAATAATAGGGTACAAAAAAATAAACATTATCTCGAATTTAACTTAAGGAGTGTTGAGTAACTTGGAAAACCATAAAGAAAAAATTCTGGTAGTCGATGACGAAGCCAGCATCCGGCGCATTCTGGAAACTCGCCTTTCCATGATTGGCTATGATGTTGTCACCGCAGCCGACGGTGAAGAAGCTCTCGATATATTTCGCAACACCGAACCAGATTTAGTGGTTTTGGACGTGATGATGCCAAAGCTGGATGGCTATGGCGTTTGTCAGGAGTTGCGGAAGGAATCTGATGTGCCTATTATCATGCTAACTGCTTTGGGAGATGTAGCCGATCGCATCACTGGTTTAGAATTAGGCGCCGACGATTACGTCGTCAAACCTTTTTCTCCCAAGGAACTAGAAGCTCGCATCCGTTCGGTACTGCGCAGAGTTGACAAAAACGGCGCTTCGGGAATTCCCAGTTCGGGAGTCATCCAGGTAACGAATATTCGGATTGACACCAACAAACGCCAAGTTTATAAAGGTGACGAACGGATTCGGCTCACGGGCATGGAATTCAGCTTGTTAGAGCTGTTGGTTAGCCGTTCTGGAGAGCCTTTTTCGCGATCGGAAATTTTGCAGGAAGTTTGGGGATATACGCCTGAGCGCCACGTAGACACCCGTGTAGTGGACGTTCATATCTCGCGCTTGAGAGCCAAGTTAGAGGATGACCCCAGTAATCCTGAATTAATTCTCACCGCCCGTGGCACCGGCTATCTGTTCCAGCGCATTGTCGAACCTGGGGAAGTTGGCTAAAGTCAGTAGTCATTGGTCATTGGTCATTAGTCATTGGTCATTGGTCATTGGTGGTCATTATTGACTAAAAGCTTTAAGAGAGGACTTCAGTCCTCACTACAAAGTCCAGAATAGAATGGTTATATCACCGAACATGATATAACTCCTGACTCCTGACTCCTGACTCCTGACTCCTGACTCCTGACTCCTGACTCCTGACTCCTAACTACTGACTAATGACTAATGACTAATGACTAAATCCGATCCAAATCGAGTTTTGCGGCAGTTACCCTTAGTGGCTGGAGGATTAGCCGGTACTCTGCTGATGGTCAATCGCTTGCTGACTGAGCAACTCACCGATTCTCAAGCTCGCTCCGATGCTCTGGGGGTTATTATCAGTGCTGTACTGATTTTAACAGGTTTGCTATGGCAGCAGGTGCAGGCGCGATCGCCCGATTCAGTCCAACTCATTGGCGAAGAAGGTTTTGAATTTGCGCCGGATTTGCCGGATGTGGTGAAAATAGAATTGGCTTGGGCCTCCCGTTTGCTATTGACAAATACGGCCACAAGGGCGATCGTGATTTTATATCAAGGAAAAGTTCTATTGCGACGCGGCATTTTAGGAGTCAATCCCGAAGTTAAACCAGGCCCAATCTTGCAGCGAGTATTCGATAAAAACAAACCAGTTTATTTAGTAAATTTGAATATTTATCCCGGCAAAATCGAATTTGACTATTTACCTGAAAATACCCAAGGAGTGATTTGTCAGCCCATCGGCAATCACGGCGTTTTAATTTTAGGTGCTAACGCGCCTCGCAGCTATACAAAACAAGATGAAAATTGGGTTGAAGGCATTGCCGAGAAATTAGAAAATACCCTGAATCAACATTTAATATTTACAATACCAAATCAGTAAGGTGCGTCGCTACAGAATCCTGGCCTATAGCCAGAATAGTCGATCGCGATGCACCTTACTTTTACCAAGGCATTCACGGGGTATCCTATCGTTGACCGTTGGAGCGGAATGATTTAACCTTACTAGAACACTCTTGACACAGAGTCCGAGAATAGAACTCTGAATAGTTCGGATGAAGAGAGGATTTAATATCCTACCCGGATTTGGCATCAGGATATCAATTCACTCAACACTACTATCGAGCCCAATCAGTACCGCGCCACAGCATAAAAAACAAAACGCTAGAAATCAGCGCCCCCAACAGCCACTTGATCGCATTTTTGAATAGCCCCAAGCGCTGATTTGACTGCACCACTGCGCTTTGAGCCTGCAAACGTTCCTTCGCCGGAGTAATTCTCGAAAGAATTTGAGTTTTCAATTCCTGCGGGTTTTGCGTATCCGCTGCTACTCCCAGCCGACTTAGTTCAGTTCCCAAATTCTTTAAGTCTTCGGGACTACCCTTATTCAGCCTTTCTTCCACTTGCTGCAACTGAGCTAATTGTTGGTTTGCTTGATTGGTAATCTGTTTATTGTTTTGATTGTTCACATAAATAGTGCCAAAAATCCCCAAGGGTAGCATTAACAGAAATACCAAAGCCAGTAACAGACAAATCCAAGACAAAAACTTCAAAAAGATGTCTTCCAAGCTTCTGCGATCGTAACCTTCTCCAAAAAATATGAGGGTCATGGCCAACAGCGGAACTGGTACTCGTTCTACCACAGCCCCAATCGTCTGCAATTCCCACACACGATTGCCAAAATTTGCTGGTATCAGAACAGCGATCGTATCTAATAATGACAAAATTAATAGACCGTAGCCAATCCAACGCAGCCTGTATATAGAAAAACCTTGCTCGCCTTGTATGTCATTCATAAAATAATACGCCTGTTGTTAAGAACAATCTCTCTTGACTTGACTTAAGGTTCGGGAAATCTGGGCTGCCACCACCCATACCAAGAAACCCAAGCATTCTCTAGAATTTTCTTGGAATCTTCAGGATTTGTTCGGTCCAAAGGTATAGACATTTGGGTCCACAAACACCGCTGATCTTGAATGTTGCCCTTACCCAATAGCCAAAACAAAATGCGGTTGAAATTCCAGTCACGAGTATTTCGGTTGTATCTAAACTGTTCGGCTGTCACTGTAGCACGGCCGCGGGGATTTATACAGGAACTCAGGTATAGTCGATTTTGCTGTGGCAAAATTCCGTAAAAACCCACACCTTGAGTTTCTGCCAATGCTAGTTTACCAGGAGACGACTTGAGAATAGTATGTCCCTTCATCATATTTTCAACATCTCCGCTGGTTCCAACCACATAACGCATCTCTATTTCTAGAATAGTCGTATTTTTTTGATATTCATACTTTCGCCCAACTTTGATTTGAGAACTATCGCTAATTTTCAGAGGTGTACTCTCCTGCATTTGCCAATGTGTTAGAGGTACGGACTCTGGAAAATCAAAGGGGGTCAGGGAAAAATTACCTGCCGATGGAGAGAGTGTCAATCTTCCTATAACTAATAAAACCCCTGTAAACGTAACCGCTAAAATTGAAATTCTCGCGGTTTTCCAATAGGTAATAGCCATTAGTGATTAGTTGTTTTTTGAGGAGGCGTGTCTTGCAAGATTGCCAACCAACAGAATAACCCGAACAGGAAGACTGCAATCATTGAAAAAATTACCGATCCATTGCCTTCATGCCAGTATTTAAAGGCTTCCGGTTGAGATAGTGATACCAGTACAGCCATGAGAGCAACTCTGGCTGCATTGACTACAAATCCAATAATGACTGCAACTATCGGTACTACAATTTTTTGTGCGTTGGTTGTAGGAAACATTAGTAAAAACACAATGGATAGTCCTAATAATTGTAGGATTGCATTCACTCCAGAACAGCCATGATACACCTCCACGCTGCCTTTTTCTAGAATCAGAAATACTCCTTGACGAACAACTTCAAATCCTAAATAGTGGAGGATAAAAGCGGAAAATTTAGCGGTTAATAGGGCAACATTAATAAATACTCCGATGAGTCCGGGAGGAATACCTGTATAGGCGAGAATCAGAAGTTCCTGCCAATATTGTTTCAGTCCTTTGGTTCCAGAAGCTAGCAAAGCCAGACTGATGCCAGATAAGAAAGGTGTTATCCTGATAAAAAAGTCGTAGCCATATATGGACGAACTTTTGAGCAATATGAAAGCAATTAATGATGCTGCAAAGCAACTGCTAAAAATTCCGCTTTCTAAAGTTAATGTTTCGTGTCTTTCCCAGATGAGAAATGCTACGACTCCCCAGAAGAGTAACATTGTGCCGAATAGGTCTGTACTGTCTGTTCTAGCAGTGAGAGTCAGGTGTATGACTATCAAACCGGAGGCTATGCCTAACAGCCAGTATTTAGGTTCCAGGAGGCGATCGATCCATTTGATTTCGGTCATTGTTGCTTTCTATATTGTAGTGGAAGCTTTCATTATTTGTTATTTGTTATTGGTTATTCGTTAGTGGAGGCAACTACTAACTAATGACTCACAACTACTAACAAATCACAAATAACAAATAACCAATAACTAATGACTACTGACTAATTAGTGTAGACTTTGCGGTAGTAACTCTGATATTCTTCCGACAGCAGTGGCTCCCACCAATCGCGATTGGCTAAATACCATTCCACAGTACGCCGCAAACCTTCCTCTACTGTGACTGAAGGAGTCCAATTTAGGTCATTTTTAATTTTGGTTGCATCAATAGCATAACGTCGATCGTGTCCGGCTCTGTCTTTGACAAAGGTGATTAATTGTTCGCAGGGACGGGCGGGTAAATCTTCTGCCAATTCGTCCATTAGTAGGCATAGCATCTTGACTAAATCGAGATTTTTTACTTCGTTGTTGCCGCCTACATTATAAGTTTCTCCGGGCTTACCGTCGTGGATTACGGCATCTAAAGCTCGGCAGTGGTCGAGTACATATAGCCAATCTCGGACGTTTTGACCGTCGCCATAAACTGGCAATGGTTTGCCCAAAAGCATATTGATGCACATTAATGGAATTAGCTTTTCGGGGAAGTGATAGGGACCGTAATTGTTAGAGCAATTGGTGATAATTGTGGGGACACCGTAGGTATGGAAATAGGCGCGGGCGAGGTGGTCGCTACCGGCTTTTGAGGCTGAGTAGGGACTATTGGGCTCGTAGGCTGTTGTTTCAGTAAATGCTGGGTCGTCGGGGCCAAGACTGCCGTAAACTTCGTCCGTGGAAACATGGAGAAAGCGCATTTGTGCTTTGAGGGACAAGTCGTCTATTGCTTCAAAATGCTTGCGGAAGGCTTCGAGAAGGGTGAAGGTTCCGACAACGTTTGTTTGGACAAAGGCGGCAGGCCCGATAATCGATCGATCGACGTGAGATTCTGCTGCAAAATGGGCGACTGTGTTGATGTTTTCGGTTTGAAGTAAGGTATCGATCGCGGCCCGATCGCAAATATCCCCTTGTACAAACCGAAAATTTTCTCCCCCTTCCAAACTGTCTAGGGTTTTTCTGTTTCCTGCATAGGTGAGAGCATCGAGTACCACTACCCGATCGCCTGGATAACTACTGCACCAGTGATGTACAAAATTGGAGCCGATAAATCCAGCCCCACCTGTTACCAACAATCGGCGAGGCGATCGTACTTGGCCTTGATCCTTGCTGTCTGTCATAAAAAAAGTCCGGTAAGTGGGAAACTCAGCGTCTTTAGACCTGAGTTACTGACATTGCTTGCAATAACTAAGTCTTTTCAAAAATAACCTTAAAAGTAGTTGGTCACCAAGTATTTGTCACTGTGTAATTAAATTTTCTACTCTTTGATATCAGATTTTTGAATTGATGCGCGATCGCACTCTGGGTGACACCGCACAAAAGCAATCCATCTCGGTTCGCTCAAATGCTTGTCAAACAAGGCTTTTGGTTGTTTATTGCCCCACGCAATTGGCAGTGGTGATTGCTGTTGATTGTGGATATTTGCGATCGAGTCGCGATGGTGGCTGCTCTGAGAGTTGATAGATTTGTGAAGAGCTGTTACCATTATTTTTTTAATTATCCTTTACAAAATCCAGAGCACCATGAAAAAGTTTCAAGTGTTAGCTGGCATTGCTTCCACCGTTGCGATCGCCAGCAGTATTGCACTAGGCGACGCAGCATTGGCTTTTCCTTGTCCCTACAGCAAATCCAATGCTGCTCAATCTGGTTCTGGAACAACCCTAGTTGGTTCCGGTGGCCAGGCTCAAATGAATCCCTGTAAATCATACAAAACATTAGCTTTGGGTTTTCTCGGCTTAGCTGGGGTTTTGGGCGGTGGTGCTGCTTACATGAGCTACCGCGTAGGCAAGCGGGCTCAGGCTGCTTGCGCTGCCATGAGTGATAATTTTGAAGTTTTTCAAGAGTCGATCGCCGATGAATCGATGGAAGCATACCTGGAAGTTCCCACGGATGCTGAATGCGAGTCCCCGATGGCTGCAACTGAAAGTGCATCACCCCTGCTAGTGGTTTGGGAACACCCAGAAGCACCAGGTGGCGAACTGGATTTGGGATCGTCTCGCCCGATCGCATCTGCCCCAAGTGCGATCGTCCAATAGTAATCTTCCCGTAGCACCAATTTGGAGTAAATCGGAACTCCGATTTACCTTCAACCGCAATTCATCTCCCGCCATAACGGTACGACCTTTGGCGGTGAGATGAATTGCGCGCAGGATCTATGTTAGAATAGATTACGTCAGATGTAACGACGTAACTATGTTGGTGTTTGAGGCAAAACTTCAGGGAAAAAACGAGCAGTACGAAAAGCTGGATGAGGCAATTCGTACTGCTCGTTTTGTCCGTAATTCTTGCCTGAGATACTGGATGGATAACCGATCCATCGGACGATATCATTTGAGTGCATATTGTGCTGTCCTGGCGAAAGAATTTGCTTGGGCAAGCCAACTCAATTCTCAAGCCCGACAAGCATCGGCCGAAAGAGCTTGGTCGGCAATTGCTCTATTTCTTGAGAACTGCAAGAAAAATCAACCCGGTAAGAAAGGATATCCACGGTTCAAGAAAGAACAAACTCATGGTTCTGTCGAGTACAAAACTACGGGTTGGAAACTTTCTGAATGTCGCAGATACATCACTTTCACTGATGGTTTTGGTGCAGGTATTTTTAAGTTGTCGGGGACTCGCGATTTGCATTTATATCAATTGAAGCAAATCAAACGAGTCAGGGTAGTTCGTCGTGCCGATGGCTACTACACACAGTTTTGCATCGACCAAGAAAGACTTGAGAAAAAAGAACCCACATTTAAAACTATCGGTCTTGATGTTGGTCTGACTCATTTTTATACTGATAGCGACGGGCAAACTGTTGAAAACCCAAGACATCTGAGAAAGAGTGAAAAGTCTTTAAAACGTCTTTATCGTCGTCTGTCCAAGACCCAGAAAGAATCTAAAAATCGAGCTAAGTTGAGAAATAAACTGGCAAGAAAGCACCTCAAAGTAAGTAGGCAACGTAAAGATTTCGCCGTGAAGTTGGCGAGATGCGTAGTCCAGTCTAACGACCTGGTAGCTTATGAGGATTTGAGGGTGCGGAACATGATAAGAAATAGACATCTCGCCAAATCGATTAGCGATGCAGCCTGGACAACTTTTCGTACATGGGTTGAGTATTTTAGCAAGGTTTTTGGTGTGGTCACAATTGCTGTGCCACCGCACTACACCAGTCAAAATTGCTCTAACTGCGGCAAAGTTGTCAAAAAAGCTCTGAGTGTCAGGACTCACATTTGTCATCATTGTGGGCATACGCAAGATAGAGACTGGAATGCGGCGAGAAATATATTAGAGAAAGGTTTGCGTACTGTAGGGCATACAGGAACGTCTAGTCTAGAACTAGAAAACGCTTCTGGAGACATCGACCACTGCTTGGGTGAGGAAACTCCTTCAAGTAAGTCGGGTCGTGGAAAGAGGAAGCCCAAAGAGCAATCTTTGGAATCCCCCGCTATATTCGGTACTCCGAATTAGCGGTGGGAGGATGTCAATTCAGCTACTCACCGATTACTCAAAATCTGTCACAAGATAGACAAAAAATTTTCATTTTAAACTGTAAAATATATGAATATAGATTAAAATCATCGGTTATGAATACTATTGGCGATCGATTCAATCAATTTACAGGTAAAACGCGATTTGCAGTTTGTCGCGTATTCATTCACCTCAGTGGTGAAGAAGTTGCACCATTGTTGGGAGTTCTCAACAGCACTGCCAGAGATGCCATAGACGCCGATGGGGATTTAACAGTCCTCGGAGAAGGCTTGGTACAAGTTTGCAATCACCTATTGCAGTACGATAATTACTGGCAATCAGCGGCAAACGAAGGTGATGTTTTTTGGGATGAAGGGGAAGCAGGCGATTATGTAGATGAACTGTTTACAGATTCAGCAGAACGCTATCTGAGCGAACCTCAATACAGCAACTCTGTGGACGATCGCAATTCTCCCTTATCTTTGCCCGTGACTAGAAATGTCGTGGTGATGCTGACAGTAGCCTATGAAGGCGAAGTTCCCCAACTGGAAACAGACCTAGCAGACATCAGCGCCCTAAAACCGGGTTTAAAAGCACTGATTAATTTACACTATCAGCAAAGGCTCAGAGCTATCCAAATTCACTTTTCGCCCGCACAGTTGGGAGACGAACTTACTAACGACCAATTGTTGGTAAATTTTTCCGAGCTCATTCCTCTCTAGGGAAGTCATTAGTTAGTAGTCATTAGTTAGTAGTTAGTAGTCATTAGTTAGAGTTTGCCTCCAATCACAACTAACAAATAACCCATAACAACTAACAAATAACTGATCGCAAATAACCAATAACAAATTAGTATTTATGCTGCGAAAATTGATAGTTTATTTCATGGCTTTAACATTGTGCGTCACCACTATAGCCTGTGGTTCTCCCAGTCCCACGACGCCGGAGGCAAATCAGAATGTTAATAGTGTCCGTTCTGCCCCCCCTAGCAATAAAAATTTAAGTCAAGGTCAATATCCCTTACAGCAAGCTACCTACGACGATACTGACGGGGAATATAGTTTGATGTTGCTCAATACTCCCCCCGGTACTTCCTCTATTTATAGATCGAGAGATTTGCAAATGGCTCGGTTAACGGATGAAGAAATATCCCAAGGTAAAAAAAGTTATCTGAATTTAGAAAAAGATAAAACCAGTTTGCATTTGACTGAAGATTTTAAAATAGAGTACGTTCATAACGTGACCGAAACAGTCAGCAATCCTCAAACAGGTCAGCCACAAACAGTGGTAGTGAGACAGCAATCTGGTTTCTGGGCTCCGTTTGCTGGGGCCTTGGCCGGTCAGGCGATCGGCAGTTTGTTATTCACACCCCGATATTATGTGCCACCAGTCTATCAGCCGGGAGTGATTCTCACAGGATATGGCGGGTACGGTAACACTTACCGCGAGGCTGTTAACCAATATCAAACTCGCTATCAAGCCCCCCCAGCCGCTGTCAGAAACCGTCAAGCTTTAAGGACTACTGGCCGCTTGCGATCGCCCACATCCAACGCCCCAGCAACTCGTCGCCCAGTACCGCCCAATGCCAATCGATCGACCGGTTCGGGTTATGGTGGCAGCACTTTGAGACGATCGACAAAACCAACTTCCCCGCAACAAAGGCGCACTCCCAGTTTTGGTAGCGGTGGAAACTCTCGTGCACCCAGTCGGAGTCCTGCTTTCGGAAGCCGTAGAAGGCGTTAAGTTCGAGATTAGTGGGCGATCGCCAATGGATACCCGATTTGTTCCAAAAGTCGGGTATTTTAAATATCATGGTCAATTTACTGACAGCGTTGCCAATACATTCTAGCCACTGTATCCCCAGGATTGGCTTGCAAACATTGCTCTAACAGTAGAATTGCCACCTCTATATCAGAGGCATGATAAGAAACGATCGCCCGTTCAAAATTGCTTTGCATGGCTAACTTCCCTTCTCGCAATTCGGGGGGATCGGCATTAAAAACTTCATACACGCCTACCTGTTCCGATTTCCCCTTGACTCGAACGCGATCGATCAAACGAATGTCATAATTTTCAGGATTTTTTAAAGCTCGAAATGTGCGATCGCTAATCAGCAAAGGCACGCCGTACTCTTTAGTTAATCCCTCCAAACGAGATGCTAAATTCACCGCATCGCCGATGACAGTTCCATCCATCCGAGATGTACCACCCACAGTTCCCAGTATTAATATCCCCGTATTAATGCCAATGCCAATTTTAATCGGCGGACGTTCTGGTCTCGTGCGCGTGGTATTATAGTCCGCTAGCCTTTGTAGCATAGCAATTCCACCTGTGACTGCCCGATCCGCATCTCCACTAAATAAAGCCATGATCGCATCACCAATATATTTATCAATAAACCCATGATTTTCGATAATCGCGGGTTCCATCCGCGACAGATAACCATTAATAAATTTAAAATTATCATCCGGTGTCATCCTTTCTGATAAACTTGTAAAATCTCGAATATCTGAAAATAACACCGAAATTTCTTGCTGAATTTGTTCACCTAATTGAATATCTAGAAAGCTATTTTTTTTTAATAACTGAAGAAACTGACGAGGAACAAAACGTAAAAAAGATTCATTAAGTGCTTGTAAATAACTTTCTTTTTCTTGAAGTTCTGCAATTAGTTTAGCTTGCCTGCGAGTCAGGGTTTCTAACTCTTGATTCATTTCTATAAGTTGATAATTTTTTTGTGCCAGTTGTTTCTCTTGACTGTAGCTGTGGATTGCTTCTGTTACCGTTAGTCTTAAATCTTCATCCTGCCAAGGTTTACCGATGTAACGATAAAGCTTAGCGTATTTGACCGCATTAGCAACCGCTTCAATAGTAGCTTGCCCAGTCAGCATTACTTTCAGAGTTTTTGGGGAAATTTCGTGAACGCGACGCAATAGTTCGTCTCCCTTCATATCCGGCATAATGTAATCGGAAATAATCAAGGGAATTTCATCACCCTCTTCAATTAATTCTGCCAGTAACTCTAAGGCATCCTCACCCCCTTCAGCTATTTCGATTCTATACTCCTCTCCGAAAGCTTTTCTCAGTTCCGATTTCAAACTCGTTAAAATAGTAGCTTCATCATCTACACAAACAATCACAAGTTTTTTATAAAATTTTGTCATAATTTTTCTAATCCAGACTTGACCGTCTCGATCAACTCTTTTTCCGACCAGGGTTTAAACAAACATTTATGTAAATTAGCTGCTGCATAAGCTCGATCGATCGCTTTTTGATCTGCCTGCCCTGTTAATAAAATTTTGACAATATTAGGAAATTTTTGATGCACGCGAATCATAAATTCATCGCCTTTCATTCCTGGCATCAGCCAATCGGAAACAATCAATAAAATGCTCACCTCATCTTCATTTAATTCATCAATAATATCCAATGCTTCTTCAGCATCTTGGGCTACTTCATAAACATAGGAACTTCCTAATGCTTTTCTCAATTGAGCCTTTAAGCTTTCTAAAATCACGGCTTCATCATCAACACACAAAATCACAGGTTTAGACATGGTAATTAATGGGTAAGGCTAATTGGTAATCGGTAATTGGTAATTGGGAATGGGTGATTGCCCCTAGGAGGAACTATCGGGTTGGAGATTCATACTTAAATAAACCGTAAATGTTGTTTTTCCGGGGACAGAAGTTACTTCGATTTCACCTTGATGTTTTTTCACAATTTTGCGGACAATATCTAATCCCAACCCACTTCCTTCGCCCGGAGGCTTAGTGGTAAAGAAAGGTTCAAAAATTCTGTGTTTAATTTCTTCAGGAATTCCTTTTCCACTATCGGTAATACTGATTTTGGCAAATCCTCTTTCTTGCGTAACATCAATGGTTAGTATTCCTTTATTATCCATTGCTTGAATAGCATTATGAATCAGATTTGTCCATACTTGATTTAGTTCATCGGGATAGCAGTAAATCAGTGGAATTTCTGCGTAGTTTTGCACCACTTCAACTCCATGTTTTATAGAATTTTGATACAGGGTCAAAATAGTATCAATCCCTACTATCAAATTAGTTTTAAACAGCTCATCTTTTTGATCAAAATGAGCATAGCTTTTCAATGCAAATACAACCTTAGTAGCACGTTCAACTGCGGTTTCGATCGTATTTTTACCTCGCTGCAATCCTGAAATATTATACGCAAATTCCAGCATTCTCGTGCTATCTGGATGAGTCAGTATCGGTAAAAATGACTCGATGTCTTCATAGACTTTCATATCAGATAGTGTATCAGCTACGGTATCTGCATCAGAGACTCCCATTTCTTCGAGTTCGCGAGTTAAAGCTCGCTTGATTTTGCGACTATCTTTTGCAGAAAATAGCTGTTTATTGTTAATAGAACATAATGCTATCTTAAGAATTAATTGAATTTGTTTCGCAGAAAGTGTATCTACAAAGCGGGGCAAATCTTCAAATATTTCTTCCAAATATTTAGAGATATTACTGACGGAAGATCGAATAGCACCTAAAGGGGTATTGACTTCGTGAGCAATCCCTGCTATTAATTGTCCGAGTGCTGCCATTTTCTCGGATTGAATGAGTTCTTCTTGGGTTGCTTGTAGTTGATTTAAGGTATTGGCTAACTCCTGATTGGTTTGAGCCAGTTCTGCGTTTTTTGATTGCAAGTTATTTTGGAGTCGCTGCAATGCTAAATGGGTTTCGACACGAGCTAAAACCTCTTCTACCTGAAACGGTTTGGTTACGTAGTCTACACCGCCGACACCAAAGGCTTTAACTTTATCAAGCACATCATTAAGCGCACTGATAAAAATGACTGGAATATGCCGCGTTTTGGGATCGGATTTGAGCTTGGTACAGACTTCATAGCCATCCATTTCTGGCATATTAATGTCTAGCAAAATCAAATCTACAGGAATAATTTGAGTTGCAGATAGAGCTTGAACTCCATCTTTTGCAGGTCTCACCTTATAGCCATGTTTGGTTAAAATACCCACGATTAGTTGTAAATTTGCCAGAGTATCATCTACAACTAAAATATTAGCAGGATCGGAGTTAAAAGCCACGTCATTCATATTTTTTGTACAATCTAAATTAAATTTTTAATTACTTGACTGCTTCGATATAGGATGCAATTTTCCCATATTCAAATTCATTAGCTAATACTAAAAACGCATTTCCTATAGACGCATTTATAGCTTTGACTTTCTGAATGAGATGGTCTACTTCACCAATATCTAAACTTTTTGCCGCACTAGCTAAATTTGCCCGTAAATCTGGTGGCAACGTAGCTAGAGCTTCCGGTTCAAGCACGTCTTTGATGTCAGTTTTCGATAGAGTTTTAGCTACTTTATCGATCGCCTCTTCATAAATATAACGCACGCCGATATGTTTGTTCATTACTGCAAAAATTTCTTGCTCCCGAAAAGGCTTCCGCATAAAATCATCGCAGCCAGCCGATACAACGACTGCTCTTTCTTCTTCCAGAACGCTAGCTGTTAGAGCAATAATAGCAGTAGCGTGTCCCTTCGTCGTGGATTTAATTTTTTGTGTAGCCGCGTAACCATCCATCACGGGCATTCGCATATCCATCCAGATGAGATGTGGGTCCCACTCATGCCAAATATCCACAGCTTCTTGACCATTAGTGGCTTCTTTCAATTCAAACCCTAATGGATTGAGTAATTGAACTAATAACTGACGGTTGAGAGGTTTATCATCAACGATGAGAATGCGGTAGCGAGGTTGGTTCGGTTCGAGTGCAATAACGCGACGTTTGTTTTGTTCTGCTTCATCCTCAGCGGCATCAACAACCTGAGTTGTAATATCGAACTTAAAAATTGTGCCAACTCCTA
This sequence comes from Microcoleus sp. CAWBG506, assembly GCA_020883125.1. Classification (GTDB taxonomy): domain Bacteria; phylum Cyanobacteriota; class Cyanobacteriia; order Cyanobacteriales; family Microcoleaceae; genus Microcoleus. The sequence continues at coordinate 63,287 of JAHREW010000015.1, read as the reverse complement.
CTTTGCTGCTGACAGTGATATCACCACCCATAAGTTGCACAAACTGACGGCTAATTGCTAAACCTAACCCAGTCCCTTCTTGAGCATTTCTTCCCGATGCAGTTTGCATAAATGCTTCAAAAAGTTTATCTAATTCTTCCGGTGCAATTCCCATACCTGTGTCTTCTACTTCAAAATAAATTTGTTGGTTATTTGCCACTCTTTCTTGACTATTTTTATTTGGTTGACCTGAACTTAGCAATCCACTATCCATAAAAATTCTCACACAAACTCCACCTTCTTTTGTAAATTTAATCGCATTATTGAGCAAATTAATCAAAATTTGACGGAGTTTAACTTGGTCGGTGCGAAGGTAACGGGGAACATCAGAACCGCGCTCGAATAGCAACTGCAATCCAGCATCATCAGCTTTGATGCGAAACATATCTTCTACATCGTCGATTAATCGATACATATCGAATTGTTTTTCATTGATTGTTGTGCGGCCAGCTTCAATTTTAGACAGGTCTAATACTTCGTTAATTAATGTTAGTAAATGTTCGCCACTGCGAGTAATAATCCCCACACTCTCGAAATGTTCGGATGGGAGCGATCGACTTCTGAGCATGATTTGAGCAAAGCCTAAAATTGCGTTGAGGGGAGAGCGCAATTCGTGGCTCATATTGGCCAGAAATGTGCTTTTTGCTTGATTGGCAACTTCTGCTTTTTCTTTCGCGAGTTCTAGTTGTTGGTTGGATGCGGCTAATTCTGCGGTGCGCTCTTCCACTTTTTGCTCTAAAGTTGCAAAGGATTCTTGCAACTGATTTGCCATGCTATTGAAGGATTTAGCAAGTTGTCCAACTTCGTCTCGGCGATTAATTACTCCCGATTGATTCCAGTTGCCTTTGGCAATATCTTTTGCGGTTTCGTTCAATTGCAAAATTGGTTTTGTCACCCACTGTGCCGTCAGAATACCAATTAGTGTAGATAGGATTAAAGCTGCTATACATAACAAAATTGTAGTGCGGTTGTTGGCATCAATTTCTGCCATAAAATCGGCTTCTGGAATTACCACGACGATGGACCAATCTAAGCCTTTATCGTCCCGGAAAGGTAAGACTTGTAGAAAATGTCGCTGGTTTTGGAGGTTGAACTCTAGTTGCTGTGGGGTCTGTTTTTGGGCGATCGCATTCTGGGCCAAAAATAGGGCGGTGGCTTTGGTTAGGGGATTGCTACTGTCAATTGCTTTGATTCGTTCAGCTCCAAAATCTTTATTAGCCACCGTGCGAATGGGTTTTTCTCCGGTGGAAGTTGCAACCAGCATCCCATCACGTTCGATAATAAAGCTTTGTCCGGTTTTCCCAATTTTCAAGCTTTGTAAAAATTTGCCAATTTGGGAGAGATTAATATTTGTTAGTAGGACTCCTTGCAGTTGACCTGATTCATTTTTATAAGGCATGGCTGCCCCTAAATAAGAGGTGATACCTTTGGTATGGGGATAGATTTGACTCCAGGTTGGTTTTCCGGCCGCAACTGATGCTTTGTACCAAGGACGAGTGCGAGGATCGAAGTTAGGCTTGTTACTCAGTTGTTTGGTCCGATCGCCTTTTTGATTCATAGCGTAGGTACGAAAATCAAAGTTACTATCAATAGTCGAAACTCTGACAGTTAGGGAACCATCATCGGCTCGTTCTGCCCCTAAGTTTTCCTGATTTTCCAATCCAATACCCGCAAAGGTCAAACTGTCAAAAATTTGAATTTGCCGCCAAAAATGACGTTCTAAACCGACTAAATTTTGTAATTTTAGTTGCCCTAAATCTAAAGCAACAGCATTAACTTGATTTACTTGATGGGGAATTGTGAGATAAGATTTCAGGTTTAAATCAATGCGGTTGGTAATTTCTCCTTTGAGTTGATTTGCCACATTGTTCACAGCTTGTTGTCCATTTTTAAACGAAAGATATCCGACAATTCCCACGGCCAAAAATGTTTGGAAGACAAAAGGAACAATCAGAACAGTGCGTAATGGTAACTTGCCAGAGAGTTCGCCGAAGCTAGAGGATATAGTTTTAGTCAACATAAATCGCATCCGTATTATTCTAGGTTTTAGTTTGTAGGAAATAGGAATATTCTGTATCAACAACCCCGCTTTGGGAGACCCACATTTACCGCATTTTTAACTTGCCAATTGGTAAGGATATCACAAATTCAGTCCCCTCACCTGGTGTAGAAATACACCGCAAATTACCCCGATGATTTTCCGTTACAATTTGATAGCTAGTTGCTAACCCCATCCCCGTACCTTGTCCGACAGGTTTAGTCGTGAAAAATGGATTAAATATTTTTTCTTGAACTTCGGGAGTCATCCCGCAACCATTATCTTGAATAGAGATGAGTACCATATTTTCAGAAGAGAGGGAAGTCGCGATCGCAATTTGACCGACATAATCTAATTGTGCCATAGGTTCCAGGCTATCTTGCCGTTGTTCGATCGCATCAATAGCATTGACCAACAAATTCATAAATACCTGATTTAATAAACCACCATAACATTCAATCTTGAGTAATTTGCCGTAATTCTTGGTGAGAGAAATCTTGGGTTTTCCCTGCCTACCGTTCAAGCGATTTTGTAAAATCACTAAGGTACTCTCGATATTTTCGCGAAGATCTATCGGTTTTATATCTGCTTCATCCAAGCGCGAAAAAGTCCGCAAAGACTTCACAATATCGCTGATGCGCGTGGCTCCAGTTTTCATTGATTCCAGCAGCTTAGAAAAATCGCTGACCACATACTCAAGGTCGATCCCTCTGATCCAATCAGAAATTGCCTGCGGCGGACTGGGATAATGCTCTTGGTAAAGGTGAACTAGCTCAATTAAGTCGCTAGCATAATCAGTGGCTGGTTGAATATTGCCATAGATAAAGTTCACGGGGTTATTAATTTCATGAGCAATACCAGCTACTAATTGACCCAAACTAGACATTTTTTCGGCTTGAATTAACTGGGTTTGGGTATTTTGCAACTTTTTGAGGGTTTTTTCTAATTCTTCAGATTGCACCCGCAGTTGAATTTCTGATTGACGGACTGCTTCGGCCTGTATCCGATCCATTTCTGCGCCGGCACGAGTGGCAAATATTTTCAAGATAGCAGACTGCATTTCAATATTTTTTAGCATCGGCTTGGTGTCAAAAACCGCCAGCACTCCCAAACAATTGCCAGCGGAATCTGTAATGGGCAAACCAGCATAACTTTCGGCTTGGATAGCGACTAAATCCTCATTTTGTGGGAACAAGCATTGCACGGCATTTGGGTAGCGACACACCTCATCCATACTGTTAATAGTTTTACAGGGTGTCCCGTTGAGATTGTAAGTAAAATTCTCGCCAAAGTCGCCTCCGGCCCAAAATGCTAGAGTTGTGGCGATGGATTTTTCGGAATCAATAAATTCAGCAATTAAAGCATAACGGACTTCTAAGACTTGGGCGAGATATTGAACGCAAGTTTTGAAGAATTCTTTGCCTGTTTTCGCCGCCGTACCTTCGACTATTAAGCGGAGAGCTTGTTCTTGACGTTTACGATCGCTAATATCAGTGACAGTACCAACATATCCTTCGATTTCATCGGCGCTATCAATCACAGGTAAAGCTTGACCTATCACCCAAGCGACACTACCATCGGGCCGCACAAAGCGGTACTCTGATTGAAATTTTTGTTTAATTAAGGCGCTGTCATACCATTCCTGAAAAACACGCTCTCGGTCTTGAGGATGGAGAGTCCGAGCCCAATCTGGGCCTAGAGCTTGTTGCTGAGTTAATCCCGTAGTTTGAGACCAAGTTTGATTCACATAAAGGCAGTCACCTTTGGCATCAGTTAAGAACACGCCGATTGGTGATGCTTCTGCTAGGGTTTCATAGCGTTTTTGGCTTTGTTGGAGTAGAATTTCGGCTTTTTTTGCTCCGCTAATATCAAGGTTAACCCCGATCATCTTCTGCGGATTGCCTTTGTCGTTGTGCCGAACTAAACCAAAGGCTTTAATGAAATGGATACTGCCATCGGGATGAACGACACGAAATTCTGTATTGTATTCAGCTTGTCCTAAAACAGCTTGATTGATTAATGTTTCGATCGCCTCTCGGTCATCAGGATGTAGCCCCGTGGCCCAAATCTCGTAAGCTAATCTGGAATCGGAGTTCTTAGTGACACCATAAAGCTCGTACATCCGATCGTCCCAAACGAGGGTATTCTCGATGATGTCCCATTCCCAACAGCCAATCCCCCCAGACTGGAGTGAAAATGACAAACGCTCAGAGATTTCCTTTAGTTGAGTTTCCGCAAGTTTGTGATCGGTAATATCCATCGCCGTCCCAAACAAACGCACAATGTTTCCATTTTGGCGCTCGATTTCAATGCGACCGTTGATATAGCGGATAGCACCATCTAATCGACAGATCCGCAGGTCAAAGTTTTGGGGAATTCCCTGCTCGCTGGCGGTCTTAACATAACTTACAAATAATTCTCTATCTTCCCCATAATATTGTTTGATATGGTCTTCAAATTTTGGTTCTCCCTGTTCGGGATTCATACCAAAAATCCTAAATAATTCTGCTGACCAAGTGATTTTTTGCGTAGTTAGGTCAAAGCACCAATTCCCAATTTGGGCAACTCGTTGTGCTTCTTCCAGTTGTCGGGTAAGTTCCTGTCTGGAGATATCTGCTTGTTTTTGGGCGTGGATATAACGCGCTATGCCTAAACAGGAAACCACTTGCCCCTGGTGATTTTGCCATGCTGCTAAATTGGAAGAATGCCAGTAATAATTTCCATCTCGATGCAAAACTCGGTATTCAATGTCCCGCAGTTTCTCACCTTGCAAACAACGATGCAGAGCATTTACACAAATTGGTAAATCTGCTGAGTGAACCCACTGACCAAAAGGCTGCTCTAACAATTCTGTGATGTCATATCCCATAACTTCTTGAAAGTTGGGACTCAGATAGCTGAAGGTGCTATCGGGATTGATGACATAAACCATATCGTTGAGATTTTCAATGATGTTGCGGAATTTTTCTTGACTGGTTCGGAGTGCTAGTTCTGTGGCTTTAGTCTCTGTGATATCCCGCATAATTGCGGAAAAGTGTTCTACTGTTCCCTCTTTCGATTTATGAGCTAGGACGACCAAAGAAACCGGGATTTCACCTCCTGTCGGATTTAGTAAAGCCGTCTCGCCCCGCCAAATGCCACAGCGGGCGGCTTCGGGTAAGGCTTGATTGAATAGGATCTCCTTAGCCCATTCTGGATGAGCATTAGAGATTTCGACGGAGGCTATAGCCTCCTCATCGTGATTCAGGAATTTTCGCCAAGCTTGATTGAGGTAAATGGGTTTACCTGTCACATCAGCCGTGGCGATCAAATCTGAGGTGGTTTCTAAAATGGCCAGGAGACGCTGAGTATCAGCTTCGGCACTTTTGAGAGCAGTGATATCTCGAATATAGCCATACCAAATGATACTGCCATCTGCTTCGGGCTGGGGTGTAGAATTACCGAGTAACCACAGCACTCGCCCATCGGGTAAGCAACTTCGATATTCGCAATACCAAGGTGTCAGATGGGTGGTGGAATCGAGAATGGATTGATGGACGCGATCGATGTCATCCGGGTGGATCGCGCTAAACACCAAAGAGGCATCCTCCCGCACTTGTTGTGGGGAAACTCCGTGAATCTCTCGCAACTTTTCGCTGGCGTAGGGGAAATGGGAAGTACCATCAGGGCGCAGCCGAAACTGATAAATAACGCCGGGGATGTGGCGGGCTATTTGCTCTAGGTGATGATAGTCTGCGGGGGTAGCTGGATTTACTGGTTCCACGCCAGCTAAGCGGAGTTGGGCTTGGGCGAGTTGGCGGGTAAGTTCTTGGACTTGTGCTTGCGATCGTTTGCAGTCTGTGATGTCTCGCATCACTAACAGATGTCTCTGGGGCAGAAAGTTTGCCGTGAGGGCATATTCTACGGTGCGGATTTGTCCATCAGCGCGCACGAGGCGCAATTCCCCTCGTGCTGTTTCTGGTTGTAGCAATTGTTGCCATAGTTGTGTAAAATCAGAGCCTGGCTCAGTAAAATCACTAATGCAGCGTCCTAGGAGTTGATCTGTGTCTAGGCCAAATAATTTACAGGCGGCGGGGTTGACATCGAGATATCTACCTTCGTCGTCGGCGATCGCGATCGCATCTAAGGCAGTTTCAAACACAGCCTGCAATTGTTTATCTCTGGCCAATAGCAAAGGGCGATCGTCTTCCGTGGTTAAGGCATTAATTGGTTGATTCTGTTCTAAGGATTGGGACATAGATTTTAAATTTGGATGTTAAAAACCTTCGCTGTTTTTGGCAAAATTTACTAATTTAACTGTCATATCCCTTCAAAAAACACCGCATTTATCAAGTTATTTACTAATCCTATTTTTTTCTATCCGATGCACCCTCGCCCTGGCTTAAATTAGGAATTTTAAGTCCAGAAATGACAAAAATAGCTAGAAGTTACCCTGCTCAGAAAAAATATGTAATTTAAGTGGTAAATTCTGTGGTTGCACTTTGATTATGACTGGTTGGGAATCATGAATGGGCTGCCACCGAGCTTAAATAATAATAATCGCATTACCATCTTGTTAACTATATATGATATCACAATGAAATGATGGTTTTAAATTATTACGGGTTCTCTCGGATATTTGGTAAAAAATGTAGCAATCAATACTAATTTTCTGAATCGTGAAAGCTCAAACCCTTGATTTTGCTAATTTATAAGCATTACTTATCACCATAACTACGAGAGAGCCAATTTCCTCTTGAATTTCTGGCTCTATTTGGGGATATTTTGCTGGCACTAAATCGATGAATCCCAACAAATCATTTTTATTTTAGGATTTGATAGGAATGGCGATCGCAAACTCTGTACCGTGGTCAGGTACTGAATTAACAGTAAGTTTACCACCATGTTTTTCAACAATAATTTGATGGGCGATCGCCAATCCCAACCCAGTACCTTTACCCACCCCTTTCGTAGTAAATAAATGGTCAAATATTCTTTGTTTCACTTCTTCAGTCATCCCTTTACCCCCATCCTTAATCCGAATCACCACTTCGCCATCGGCTGACAATTCCGTAGTGATGACAATTTGCCTAGGCCGAGCCTCAATCTCCTCATAAGTCCGCCCTTGATTGCTCTCATCGATCGCATCGATCGCATTAGCCAACAAATTCATAAACACCTGATTCAACTGCCCCGCATAGCACTCCACCAGCGGCAAATCCCCATAATTCGCGATCGCTGGAATTTCAGGACGCGACTCATTAGCCTTGAGACGATGCCGCAGAATCGCCAGCGTACTGTCAATGCCATCATGAATGTTGTAAGGCACAGGGCGATCGGCATCCGCACGAGAAAAAGTGCGCAAACTCTGGCTAATGGCCTTGATGCGATCGGCACCCTCCTTCATCGCCTTCACCAGCTTCGGCAAATCTTCACGCACATAGTCCAAATCAACCCTCTCCAACTCTGCCACCATCTCAGGATCGGGATTAGGTAGCCTTTGGCGATAGAGCTCAATGACTCCAAACAGAGCAGCAAAATAGTCCTTCACCGCCCCCACATTACCCACAATGCAGCCAATGGGATTATTGATTTCATGAGCCACCCCAGCCACCAAATTGCCCAGAGCCGACATCTTCTCGCTTTGAACAACTTGCAGGTGAGAGCGCTGGAGATCCTCCAGAGCCAAGCTCAGTTCCCTCGTCCGTTCCTGAACCTGCTGCTCCAGAGTCTGAGTCAAATGTCGCAGCTCCAGATGCACCCGCACGCGAGCAATAGTTTCCTGCTGCTCAAAAGGCTTAGTAATGTAATCCACCGCACCCAGCGATAACCCCCTCACCTTGCTAGCAGTATCAGAAAGCGCCGTCATAAAAATAATCGGAATATCAGCAGTCTTCGGATTAGCCTTCAGTCGCAGACAAACCTCAAACCCATCAATTCCCGGCATCTGCACATCCAGCAATATCAGATCCGGTGGATTTTGTGCGATTTTGCCCAGAGCATCCGGACCATCCACCGCAATGCGCACCTGCCACCCAACACTGCGCAGCGACTGCGAAATTACCGCCAAATTAGTAGGATTGTCATCCACAACCAAAATAAATCCACCACTCACGATGCCGCCTCCAGATACTCTTGAATGAATGTCCTCAATTTTTTAGCCTGGAAACTTTCAGCAAGTTGGATAGCAGCTTCAGCAAAAGGAGCGTACTGTGGCCCGGACCGAGCCAAATGATGACACTCTTCCTCCACCTTGAAAAGGTCTCCTTCTTCTATCAATTGAGCTAAATATTGCAGAACTTCGATCGCCGGTGGAACCATTGCTAGGGGAATTTCAGACAAAGTTTCATTCAAACTAGGGTTAGCAGATTCATAAATCCATTCCAGTTTTAGCAGTGCTTGCAATTTGTCAAGCAAAACTTCCGCCTGGACTGGCTTAGCCAAAAAACTATTAGCCCCAGCAGCAATGCTTTGGTCCTGGTCCTGCTCAAACACGCTAGCAGAAGACACAATCACCGGCAAAGTTTCATAAGCTGGATTTTGGCGCAAATGTTTGAGCATCTCAAAGCCATTGAGAATTGGCATCGCGATATCAGTAATCACCAAATCTGGCCTGCCAACAACAAGTTGCGCCAAGCCTTCTTTCCCGTCACAGGCTTTGATCATTGTAAAGCCGATCGGCTCCAGTAAATTCACAATCACAGCCCGATTTTCCCATCGGTCATCCACAATTAATATCTTGCGCCTTTCCCCCTGATAGCCGATGATATTTCCGTGGATATTTTTGCGAGAAGCGATCGCCCACTCTGCCACCTCAGTTAGCTCAACCTCAAACCAAAAGGTACTGCCAACACCCAGCTCGCTTTTAACTTGAAGATGACTGCCCATTAATTCGACAATTTTTTGGCTAATTGATAGTCCTAATCCCGTCCCTTCTGACTGTTTTTTACTACTACCAACTTGCTCAAAAGGCAGAAAAATTTTCTCCAAATGGTCCGTCGCCATCCCCACACCCGTATCTTGAATTACGAACCGAGCCTTAAAGCAACCCGGTGTCTGAGCCGACTCAATATTCACCCTGAAAGTGACGGAACCTCGATCGGTAAACTTAATAGCATTACCCAAAAGATTAATCAAAACTTGACGCAACCGCTGCTCATCCGCTCGCACCCCCAGAGGCAACTCAGCCGACGAGTAAATAAAATCAATATCCTTTTGTTCAGCTCGAATTCGACAAATTTCCGCAATCCCCTCAAGAAAAGAAGGCAAATGAAAATCGCTACAGCGGATATCCATTTTGCGAGCCTCTATCTTGGAAATATCCAGAACATCGTTAATTAGAGTCAGGAGATGGGAACCACATTGATAAATAATGCTGACCCCCTTACTCCCCCGCTCAGTCAGATTTTCGCTGCGATGAAGAATTTGCGTATAGCCCAAGATGCCATTGAGCGGAGTTCGCAATTCATGACTCATGTTGGCTAAGAAATCACTCTTAGCTTGGTTAGCACTATCAGCCGCGTTTTTCGCTTCAGACAAAACAACAGCCTGTTGACGAGCTTGTTCGAGTAAATCTAAATTTTGCTTAAAAATCCGATTAAACGTAGCAGCCAGGAAACCAATTTCATTACTAGACATAGACGGCGGGAGGGCAAAGTTCCCTGTCTCCTGACTGAGGATTACTGCTTGACGCAAGCGATCGAGCGGTTGCAAAACCAAGAGGCGAATCAAAACCCCCGTGAGCGCTAATATCGCTCCAATACCAGCCATAAAAACCAGCGTTGATGCCAGAAAAGTTTGCCAAATACCCCGCTCCATCTGCTCAGCATCCAGCATCACAATTGCCAATCCTCGTCTGCCACCAACTTGAAATAAAGTGCTGCTAAAAGGCAACAAACCCACCAGCACAGCCTTATTTTGCACATAGAGGCGATCGCTAGTTTCCACCCCAGTCCTAGCAGCCTTCTCCATAACAACTGCCAACTCTGGATGAATTGCTCCATAGGGACGACTAGGAATAAACCCAGAACTATGAGCCATCACCGTGCCATTAGGACGGACGATCGCAATTTCCACCACCGCGGGCAAAGTGGCATAGTTTTGAACCACTCGCTGCAAAGCACCGCTATTGTCCAGTTCTATTAACCCCTCAGTAGCAAACTGCAAACCTTGATTAATAGACGAAGCTCGCTGTTCCACTTGTTTTTCTAAATTAGTCCGAGTCAATTGATAGTTGACTCCCAGCGTAATTAGCCCGACGGCGACAAGAGACACACCAAGACTACTGAGCAACTGCCTCTGGAGACTGCGCCGCTTGAGTAAAATTGTATACTTCAAGGTTTCCATAGCTCAATTGCAGCCTTAACCGGCCCATCATTAATCTCAATATCTTCCCGGATGATTTGACGATGCCCAGAATCAGCCTTAAGCAACTGGATAATTTGTCCTTTTGCCAACTCCAAACGACCCCCAAACATCCGCCGATTCATAGCAACATCCCCCTTTTTTAGTCCTGAATAATCTTGCATAAAGGACTCTTTGGTTTGTCCTAGTTGCCGAGCCACACTCTCAAAAACCTCCTGCGGTTTGGTTTCTACTGCATGAATTGTATCGAACCATGCCAGGATAAATTGGGTTAATTCTGCCCCATGTTTAGCTGCAAAACTGCTGCTAGTAGCTAAACCATCAATTACGAGACTATCTACATCTTTAGTAGTAAAAATAATTTTCCCTTTAATAGCTGTAGCTGTTTGACTTAATAACGGTTCCCAAACGACTGCTGCATCGATTTTACCTTCCTTGAGCTGTTGAACTGCCGTGTCATTGGAAATGTCTTTGATTTTGATGTCGCTAGGTTGCAGATTCTGGAATTTCAAAGCTTCTAACAAAATCAAATGACTAACTGTCCCCAGCTTCGCTCCTACAGTTTTACCGCGCAAATCCGCCATCGATTTAACCTTTGGTCCAGCCACAATTCCATCGGAACCATAGGAAATATCCACCGCCATCAAAAAAGCAGGGCGATCGTTCCCAGGGTCTACTTGCATCGCCTCCCACAGCGGTACAAAGCTGGCATCTAAAGACCCCCGAAGGCTAGCGCGAATGTTGTCTTGTTGGTTGTTGAATCGAACTAATTCTACGTTGAGTCGGCGTTTTTTAAATATGCCTGCTTCTTTGGCATAGAGGGCGATCGCATACCCTGGCCAGTTGTTCATCCCCACTCGCAAAGATGTAAGGGATAGGTCTTGTTTCCCAAGACATCCATGCAGCAACATGGTAGATGTCAGGGCCAGAATAAATAGGATCATGACGATTGACTGGAATTTGAACTGGACAAATTTCATGTTTTTTTTTAATACCTGAATAGAGCGATAAAAATCATAATCAAATGCTATTGCTCAAGTCTTTAGTGAAGTTTTCAAAAAAACTACAGCCACCATGGATTGTATTTTTCATAAAATACTAACCTAACTTTTCAGCAATTTTTTTAAAAGGACTATTTTTTAAGACGACTTGCTAATTATAGCTGTCTCTAGGGTGCTGCAAGATGGGAATTTGGATCGCGAATTCTGTGCCGGTGTCCGGGTGGGAAAAGCACTCTAGGATGCCTTTGTGTTTTTCAATAATGATTTGGTAACTAATTGACATCCCCATTCCCGTGCCTTTGCCAACTGGTTTGGTTGTGAAAAATGGATCGAAAATCTTTTCTTTGATAGGTGATGGAATGCCGATGCCGTTATCGATAATTTGGATATAAACATGGTTAGGTGATTTCATTTTTGTTATGATGCAGATGGTACTGGGGTCTTGTTGTTGCTCAGCGAGCGAGCGCCCCTCGTCTCGTTCTTCCAAGGCATCGATCGCATTGGTAAGAATATTCATGAATACCTGATTCAATTGTCCAGCAAAGCACTCGACTTCAGGTAAATTGCCATAATTTTTGACAATCTGAATTTCAGCGCGCCCCGGTTTAGCCTTGAGGCGGTTTTGCAAGATCATTAACGTACTTTCAATGCCATCGTGAATATCAACAGGCTTGAATTCCGACTCATCCAGGCGAGAAAACAAACGCAGGGATTTGACAATTTCGCGGATGCGTTCGGTTCCCACCTTCATGGAAGCAAACAACTTGCGTAAATCTAGACAGAGAAAATCCAAGTCAATAGCTTCGAGTTTCGCCGCGATCGCATCGCTCGGTTGAGGGTATTCTGCTTGATATAAAGCCAGCAAATCCAACAAATCCTGGGTATAGCCTCCTGCATAGACCACATTACCGTGAATAAAGCTCACTGGATTATTAATTTCATGAGCAATTCCCGCAACCAACTGGCCTAAACTAGACATCTTCCCAGCTTGCACCATTTGGGATTGAGTGCGTTGCAGTTCCTTGAGAGCTTCTTGCAGATCCTGACTTTTAGCGCGGCTTTCCGCATACAACTCCGCCTGATCGATCGCGATCGCCAACTGATCGCTGACAGCCTTCAACAGTTCCACTTCACTATCTGTCCAAGGACGAACCTGAGAGTGATGCAAGCAGATAATCACCCCCATCCCCTGCGAATGAGTGCGGACTGGTAACAGAATTTCAGACTGATAATTAAGAGTATTCAGAAACCCCCGGTGCACCCCTTCTTCATACAATGACACATCGTCAATACGGAGAATTTCCTGGTCTAGCAGCAATTGGTCAACAGGCCCAACAACGGTGGGAGAATAATGCCCTATACCGCTAGCAATATCTGGGAGTTTAGCTTCTTGAATCACTTCCCAGATAGGAGACTCAGGGTCAGAATTATACCAAGCAAAGGCACACTTATCAATGTCCAACAAATCCCGAATCGACTGAATAGTCGTAGCAATTACAGCATCCAAATCCAGGGAATTGTGAATCTGACTAACCAACTGACTGAGCAAAGTTTGGCGGTTAGCATAGTCCCTCAGAGCCGCTTCAGCAACCTTGCGATGACTGATATCAAAAGTAGTCCCAATAAGTCGATAAATCCTGCCATTACTATCTTTAATTGGATTGTGAGTTGTCACCCACCAAGACTTTTGCCCCTCAAGCACGAGACACTCTTCATAACTGCCCGACCTTTCTGAAGCCAAACATTCTTCCAAGCGTTGACGCTCTAAAGCACCAGCTTCCACACCATAAATATCTTCTGGAGTTTTGCCACTAATATCCTGACTGCGCATACCCGATACTGCTTCGGCCTCCGCATTCCAACCTACATAGCGAAACTGATTATCCGGCAAAACATCGATCGCAAATATCGGCTGACTTGCACCTTCATAAACAGTTCTCAGAAACTGCTCTTGCTCCTGAAGTTTGAGTTCGACAGCATGACGCTCCATTTCCGCCCCCACCCGCGCTGCAAAAAGCTGCAAAATAGATTTAGCAACACTCAAATTGCCCGTCAGCGGCTTAGTATCGAGAATTCCCAGATTACCCATCGCCCTACCCTGGGAATCTACGATCGCAACACCAAGATAACTTTCAGCACCCAAAGTAGCCAGCCTATCGGCATCAGGAAACCGCGCCACAAGTCGATCGGGAAAAATGCCCCAGGTTTCGGGAAACACAACGCTACAGGGCGTTCCTGCCAAGTCAAACTCATAAGGTTCCGCAAATCCCTCCCCCGTCCAGAGCGCTAGCATTCTCAACTTACTAAAAGTCCGATCTACCAGTTCCGTAATGAAGGCATACTTGACTTGGCAAATTTCAGCCAGATGCTCTACGCAAGCGCGGAAAAACTCACCACACGTCTTAGAAACAGTCCCTTCAACAATGAAGCGTAGGGCATTTTCTTGCTGTTTGCGATCGCTAATATCCCGTGCAATCGTCGAGAAATATTCAAGTTCTCCTGTTTGAGAGCGATGGGCCAGAATCAATTGGGAAACGGGAACTTCCCGTCCATCTTTCCGTAAGATAGCTGTCTCGCCCAGCCAACTACCCGATCGCATTGTTTCCGGTAAAGCCTCGGCGAACATAAGCTGATTCACCCATCCTGGATGGTTGTCATTCAAGCTTCTGTGCGCGATCGCCTCCTCTGGCGGCAGCCCCACCATCTCTCTGGCCGACCGATTCATATAAAGCACCTGGCCCCTGGAGTCAGCAGTACCCACAAAATCCGAAGTAGCTTCCAAAATTGATAATAAGCGAGCCTGCTCTTTTTGATCCCGTTTGCGATCGCTAACATCTCTCATCACCCCAATCATTGAAATAGGATGTCCCCCATCGTCTCGCAACACATCCCCCTGAGCCTCAATCCAGTGAATCGTGCCATCTGGGAAAATAGTTCGGTACTCAATTTGATAAGTTTCTTCCCCATCTAGGGCTCGCTGGAGAGCCAGATTCACAGGTTCTAAATCATGGGGATGCAGCCTCTCCAAAAAAGCCGACAGCGAACCCCCAAAAGTACCGGCTTCTAACCCAAAAACCCTCTCCGCTTCCACAGTCCAAGTAATCAAATTCGTTGCCACATCCCAATACCAAACCCCCATTTTCGCAACACGGAGAGCAAGCTGTAACTGCTGCTGGCTTTCGCGCAAAGCCGTTTGGGCTGTTATGCGAAAGCCCAAATCACCATCGACAAAGTAGAATTCGCTAATATCGATCGCCGTCACCACTAGCCGATCGATCTGCTGACAATGGTTTCGCTGCGGGCTAACTGTCAGTCGCCACCACACTTCCTCTTCACTGTGGCAAAAGCGTTCATCAAAGCAAATGAATTTCCCCGATCGCACGCACTGACCATAGCGCTGGCGGTAAACTTTCGCCATCGCCTCCGGGAGGGCTTCGGTGACAGTCAGACCCAGCAATTGCTCGACAGGAAGCGGGCTAGTGCGGGCGATCGCCGGATTGAACGCCGCGTACCGAAACTCTCTACCCTCATCCAAAACATCCATGACCCAAATCCCATAGCTCGCTTCTTCCCAAAGGTGCTGCCACAATTGAAGCTGATTTGAGGATGCCGCAGGCGGTGGGCTTTGCGAATTTAGGCTGGTGGTTTCTAGGGAGTTATCCATCATGAGTGCTGGAGCTGAGGGTTGTGGTTTGGTGTTGAGCGTGCCATTTTTTTCCTGTTGTTTGAGCTGCTGGGTGATCGAACATAGAAAGTAGACTTGTTCTCTCCCAGACATCGCAGCGACGTACTCGGACGATTAACACTTACTTGCTAGGGGATGGATGGGAATTTTAATCATAAATTCCGTTCCCGTTCCTAGGACAGATTTGGTTTCAATGATGCCACCATGTTTTTCGACAATAATTTGGCGGGCGATCGCCAATCCTAAACCCGTCCCTTTTCCGACTCCCTTCGTCGTAAATAAGTGGTCGAATATTTTCTGTTGCACTTCCGAACTCATCCCCCTGCCATTATCAGCAATTGTAACTTGTACGTGGCGATCGACCACAGAAATTTTAATGGTAATAATGCGCTATACTCTAACTGATTTGCCACTAAATTTTGCAAATTTATACTGAGTTGCAACCAGATTTTACAATCGCAAATGGAATGTTCTTGCTTCAGATTTAAGGCTAAGTTAAAATAGCTATTTTGATGACTAACTAACAGTTCTGCGAAAACCCAGGAACTCGTTGAATTTGGGGTATTCGTTGCGCAGTAGTTTGATGACGACTGGATGTTGGTCACTGGTACGCATTGCTCGATAGACTAGGGTTCGCGTACCTGTATAAAGTTGCTCTGTAATTTGATAACCCAAGACATTTGTTATATCCATAGCTTCTTCCTCTTCGTATTAGACAAGAGTAGAATTAGAACCTTCAGTTCCATTCTATTTTATTTTTTAACAGGGATAGTGATCTCAAACACGGTTCCGTAACTTGTGATGGTATCATAAAACAATAATTTATAATTATCAACCGCAAATATACGTATATATACGCAGATATAGCCTTTCGATCTCTCCTATGAGGTACGATCGCGAATTGGTAATAAGTAATTGGTAATAGGTAATTGGTAATAGGTAATTAGTAATGCCCTATACCCTATACTTAGACAACACTGGATCCCAAGTGCCCCATGCCCCATTACCCATTACCCATTACCCATTACCTAGTACCCACCTAACTGAGAAAGGCTATATTTGCGGTTTTATTAAGCTTTATTCTCCGTAGTGACCACCAGCAACCTTACCCCGAAACACCACATAATTGTAGATGTTGTAGAAAATCATAATCGGGATCAGAAAGCCAATAAACACAATCATAAATACCAGGGCGCTGGGCGCCGCCGCCGCTTGATAAATCGTGAGTTGCGTGGGAATAATGTAGGGAAAAACAATCAATCCCAAGCCGATAAAACTCAGCAAAAAAATCAAAATTGTCCAGACAAACGGCGTGCGTTCTTCTTTGCGTTCTAGACTTCTTAGCAAGAGTCCAATTAGCAACAATCCCAGTAAAGGAATCGCCACAAAAATATAAACAAGCGGTTTCTCGAACAATCTTGCTCTGGTACTTTCATAAAAAATGGGAGTGGCGATGGTAATCAAAATGGCTCCGATTAACGTCGTCACCGCCGCAATTTTAGCAGTGCGATAGTGAGTTGTTTGCAGTTCCCCATCTGTTTTCATAATCAGATAAGTAGAACCAATCAAAACGTAACCTTGAACTAAAGTCAAAGCCACTAAGATCGATCGCCAATCCAGCCAATCCCAAGTAGTACCCACAAAGTGACCTGCTTCATCAACCGCAATACCTTCGAGTACGGCACCGAGGGCAAATCCTTGAGCTAAAGCAGCCAAAAAACTACCGGCCCCGAAGGCATAATTCCAGAATAACTTCCGATTAGAATGCTCGCGAAACTCAAATGCTACTGCCCGAAATATCAACCCAAAAAGCATCATACAAATCGGTATGTACAAGGCAGTTAAAATCGTGCCATAAGCTAGGGGAAAAGCCCCAAATAAAGCGCCTCCCATCAAAACCAACCAGGTTTCGTTAGCATCCCAAACGTTGCCCAAACTGGTCATTAAAATACCCCTACGCTCGTCATCGTCAGCAGTCAGAGACAAGATTCCTACTCCTAAGTCAAAACCGTCTAGCATGACGTAGAGTAATAGAAATAGACCCAAAATTACGAACCAGACTTGCGGGAGAAAATGCTCCAAAGCTTGCATAAAATCTCCTATTGTTGTGCTTCTGCGGGACGTCGATCGGGAATGTGTTCTGCGGGTTCAGTTTCGATGGCTGGTTGATTGTCTAAACCAGGCACTGGCAGATTTAAATTAGGTCCTTTGCGGATAATGCGGCTGCCAAAATACATGGCACAAACAAACAAAAAACTGTAAATAACTGCAAAGAAACTGAGGGAAGTTAAAACATTACTAGCGGGGATGTTTGACACCGCATCAGCCGTGCGAATTTGTCCGTATAAAACCCAAGGTTGTCTGCCGACACAGCGCACTATCCAACCCGATTCTACAGCTATATAACCTAGGGGCGCTGCTAATACCCAAGCGCGCATTAGCCAAGGTTGACTACTGATATTTTCAGCGGAAAGTTTGCCTCGACTCCACTGAATTGTACTGAATAGCATCAATCCTACAAACAACAATCCAATGCCGGACATAATACGGAAACAATAGTAGATTAAACCTACCATTTTGGGTCTATTTTCTGGTTTCCATTCTTTTAATCCTAGGACTGGTTCCGATAGTTTTTGTTTGAATTCGAGAACGTATCCCAAGCCATTGGGAACTTTAATTTCCCAGTCATTTTTTTGGGCTTTTTCATTAGGAAGAGCCATTAAAGTCCAATCGGCGGAACTTCCGGCTGGGGAGGTTTCCCACTTAGCTTCGATGGCTGCTAATTTGGTGGGCTGATAGTGATAGACTTGTTCGGCGCTCAAATGTCCGATGAATATCTGTAAAGGTGCAACAGCAATGGCGGTAGCTATGGCAATCTTTAAAGATTTGGAAAAAAAGGCTTCGTTGCGCTTATTCAGAATGTACCAAGCGCTAATTCCTCCAATGACAAACAGCGAAGTTTCTAGAGTCGCAAAAAACATATGGAGAATGCTGTTTAATGCGAAGGGGTTCATGATTGCTTGGAAGTAATCGGTGACAACAAACTTGCCGTTAACCATTTCTCCGCCGGCGGGAGTTTGCAGCCAAGAGTTAGCGACGAGAATCCAGACTGTTGATAGGTTTGCGCCGAAGGCTACCATGATTGTAGCGAGATAATGGACGATCGGGTGAACGCGCCCCCAACCAAACAGCATAATTCCTAAAAAGCCGGCTTCTAGCATAAATGCCATGGAAGCTTCAAAGCCTAAAATACTGCCAAAAAAGTCACCAACTGCTTCGGAAAATGGTGCCCAATTTGTGCCGAATTGAAATTCCATGGGAATGCCGGAAGCTACTCCAATGCCGAAGTTTAGGACATAGAGTTTAGACCAAAAACGAGCATGATGGTAATAGTCAGGATTGCGAGTTTTTAGCCACATTCCTTCAACAATTACCAGATAAATTCCCATTCCAGTAGTCAAAACTGGCCACAGCATATGGAATATGGCGGTTAGCGCAAATTGCATTCGCGATAGCGCTACGGTGTTAGATAAGATATCCATGTTTTTTTTGATCCTTTGGTCAGTTCAATAGGGATTCGTTTGCACAATTCCTGGAAGTGACATTAACTACAGTGTAATGTAAGAATTTAAGATATGTTTTGGAGTTAGCAATTTTTAAGGTTTTATACAGATTTGGGTTGTATTTTATTGGGTTTTAAAATATAGAGGTAGATGAGGATTTGCTGTTGGGTGGGGGCGGGTTTAGGAGATTGGGGATTTTAGGCAGTTATGGTTGGTAAAACCCGCCCCTACAAGATTTATGTTGATTGATGCGGAGACGATCTTACCGAACGGTGACTGTATAATTGATTTTAAAGGGTTTAAAATTAGCTGCTGTTTTCGCCGATCCGTTCAGTTCTAATTTGTAAATCCCTGGTTCGGGAAATACAATATCAGCTCCGGGAATGCCTTTGTAACGCTCGGCAGATACTGCTTTTAATGGCGGTTCAATCAGGGGTTTATCGCCTGGTTTATGACCTGGGGAATAAACTGCTAAGTTGCAATTACACTGCTCTAAGGGAATAATTTGACCGCCCTTGCGAGTCAGTGCAAACCACACTTTTGCGGTTGCTCCGGCGCGGGGATTGTGGTTTGGTTCTAGGTGAAAGGTGGCGGCGACATCTCCTGATACTTCGACTTCGTGGGCTAAAACTGAAGTTGAGTTTAACGGCGGTATGGGAAATATTCCTGTTTCTACTAGCAATCCTAATAAAACTAACAATCCTAAACTTTTACTTTTGTTTGACAGGGTAAACATAGAAATTATCCAGAGATAAAAGTGACCAAAATAAGCGCGATCGCACCAACATAACTAACAGCGTAACCACCGCTAACACGGCTGTCAGCAGTTGATTGTGCAATTTCCATTCAAAGCCGCCGAGATAGTGGGAACCGATGAGTGCAGCGTGAATAGCGCACAGCAAAAAAGCGGGAACAGTTAACAGGTGAATTTGCCGCCATAGTTTGCCTAGATAGTCTTGAAGGCGATCGCAACTTGTAGCCGCCGCCGGTATCATCAACAGTAGCGCCACTATCCCAGCTATCATCCCTAACTGATGCTGAGGCAACATAAAAGATAGGGCGTCAAAATTCCATTGCAGGGTATGATCTAGCATATGAAATGTGTGGGCAAGGGCGATCGCAAACCCTCCAACACCCAAAGCTCTACGATAGCGCAAAAGTGGGGCGAAAAACTGACTAACCGGACGCGCAATCAGTGCTAGCATCAAGCATAGTAGGGATGCGTGGCCCGTAACATCAACCATTTCATCGGTTCGCAACAGAGTAATTATGCCGATCGCCATTGTCACCCAACCACCAGCGCGAAAGAGTTGACTGCGTTTGTGGGCGCTGAATCTACTAGCAAAAAACCCGACTCCCAGCATTGTTGGTAGCGTACCCATTCCAAATGCCAACATCGTTGTCGCGCCCCAAATTGGGTTTCCGGTTTCTGCGGCTTTTATTTGTGCTGCATACAGGAAACCGCAGGGAATGAAACCCCAAAGCAAACCCAAAGCCCATGGTATCCACCAACTTTTTTGAGTGGAAATCTTAGTCATTGCATGACTGATGCGATGGTGGGAAATTGGGTGCAATAATGGCAAACGTGGCAGTAAATCTGGTTTAATTTGTACTAATCCAAACCAAATTAGCATAGTACCGGTAAGAAGTGCGATCGCCCGTCGCCCTCCGCTACCAATCCCAGCCATTTGTCCCCCAGCAATTAATACCGAACCTACTCCACCAATAGCTGCCCCAACTAAGGCATAGGCAAAAATTCTGCCCAAATTTAAGAGTAAATTAAAGCGGAAACAAGCTAATTTATCTTTGGGGTTAATGGACAAGGAAAATGCCACTGTCAGCGGGCCACACATTCCAGCGCAGTGTCCAAAACTGCCGATAAATCCTAAGATACTGATTAGTAGGAACTCTAGCATGGTGAGGGAGTAGTTAGTAGTAATTATTCATCTCTTCCTTGGACCATAAAATTTGTTCATGATTCCTTGATTAAGGTTTAGATTTTGTTTGAAAAGCAGCGTAATTATCGGCGATTAATTTGCTAACTTCAGGATTGTAAATTCGCAGATAATTCCAGTAATTTTCAAATACAGATTTGACATATCCTTTGGTTTCAGGAAACGGAATATTGTCGGCAAAAGCATCGGGGTCACTAAAACTAAACCTCTTCAACCAATCTGCTACTGCATTTGGTCCAGCATTGTAACTAGCCACAGCTAACATTGAGTTATTCTTGTATTCGTCGTGGGTGTGACCTAAATACCATGTACCGAGTTTAATATTGTCGTCAACATTTTCCAATGAATACTTTTTGAGGTTAATTTTATCGGCAACCCAGGTTGCTGTTTCCGGCATGACTTGCATTAAACCTGTGGCTCCAACTGCGGATTTAATTTTGGGCATAAATCGGGATTCTTGCCGAATTAATGATGTCACCAAAAGTGGGTTAATTTTGCGTTCTTGAGACCATTGTACAATATTTTGTAAGTAAGGAAAAGGATATAATGCTTGCCAGTAATTTGGCTGCTGTCTCAGGGCTAAATATTCCTTTTTTTCTTCTGGTTGTTCCCGGTTGCGTAAACTCCCAACCATCCACAAACCGTCTAGGTTATCTCCGACACCAATTCGCATTAAACCGTCGGTAAATTGCTCGGAAATAGTGGGTTCTACTCGGTTTTTAAATTCTATTTGCCACAGTTTCCAAGCATCTCTGTCTTGACCTAATTGATAGAGTTCTTTTAAAACTGGAGAACCTGCGGTTGGTTCCAGGCGCTGAGGGGGGCGGACTACATTGGGTGATAGGTCTCGGACTGTGGTAAAGTCGCCTACAGGCCAGCCGAGAAGTACAGCCGATCGCCATGCAAAGTAGGATTCGGGATAGCGTAAAATAGTGTATTCAAAAGCTGTTTTTGCGTCCTGTTCGCGACCGATTTGTTTTGCCCATTTGCCTACCCAAAATGCTGCTTCTGGTGCTAGTTCGCTGTCGGGATTGTGGGTGGTGAGTTCTCTGGCCCATTGCCAAGCTGAATTCAGATCTCCGGCTTTGGCAAATTGCTGGGCGACAGTCCATCGCAGTTCTGCTGCTTTATCGGAATTGTTGTATTTTTTTAATAGTAATTTGCGGGTGTCGGAGGCAGAGGTGGCGCTGCCTAATTTGTCGAGGAGTTGGGATTTATCGAATAAAGCTTCGGCGGCATGATTGGGGAAGTTGCTAATGACTCGATCGAGCAAAACGATCGCATCTTTGGGTTCGTTCAAGCGCGACAGCCTGATTAAGCCTAAACCGGTATCTTCGGCATCTGGAAATTGGTTGACTAATTCTTGATAGGCAATTTTCGATTCTGGTATTTTCCCATCTAGCCACAAACCGCGAGCTTGGCGGTAAAGATTTTTGGCGGTGCGGGTAGCTTTCCCGTAGGCGATCGCTCCTTTGCCGTAATCTTGTTTTTCCCAATAGCCAAAAGCTATTTCTTCCCAATCTTCCGGTTTCAAAGCGCTGCTGTTTTGCTGCACCAATTGTTCTAAAATTGTACCATAATTATTGACATAATGACCGTGTTTTGCTACTATCAGCATCAACTGTGGCTGATTGGGATTTTGTTTTAACTTAGCCAGGGCAATTTCTACGCTGCGGGGATGGGCGGGAAATTGAGTGATTGCCTGCTGCCAATATTCGGGTTGGGATTTGCCTAAAACATATAAGGCTTCCACAGCTACTGGGTCATTGGGATAATTTTTTAGCAGTGATTGCCAAGCTGTTTCGGCTTTGTCCCGATCGCCACTTAATTGGTAAGCTTCTGCTCGTTTCAGGGCAATGTGAGAGGCTAAAAGTGGATATTCTTGCTCTAATTTGTCCAATAAATTTAATGCTTTGGCGGGATTTGCTTGCTGGATTAAATCGGTGGCCAGGAGGTAGCGGGCGCGGCTTTGAGAGGAGACTTGCTGTTGGGGATTTGTCGGTGCAGACTTACTGGTGGCGATCGCATCTAATTTCGTCGCCCTCTCCACCGCAGAGAAGGATACCAGGCTTGTAACTTCCGATTCGGCATTTGCTATGTCCTTGGCTGGTTGAGCTTTGTGGAACGGGCCGACACCCATCAATTTGGCGAAGGTCAGCAAAGAGCCGATCGCCATAACGCAAATTGAAACACCTATTAAAACAGAAAGTTGAGTTTTGCGTCGCTTTAGCATGGGGTAATTTAAGAAAGTAAGGAGGTTCTAGCCCGCCTGGAAACAGATGCTTGACTGCGGTGCCTGACATCAGCAAAGGGAGACTTCGCCGTATAGTACCAGAATTTATTTTGACGCGGACTGGGGAATTTGTCCGAGCGCTCCATATTCTTCTGAAAAATAAAAAGCGACAAAGCACTAAGGACAAAGTACAATCAAAATCTAAAATCTTAACGTCAAATCAAAACATGGAATTTCGAGTCACCGATACACCCCGCTCTGTGTGGACAGGAGATGCCCTGGCAATTGGTCTATTTGAAGACGCGGTAGAGCTCACCGGCGACTTGGCACAATTAGATGAACAGCTTACAGGCACTTTGAAAGAGCTGCTACTGGAAACAGATTTTCAGGGCAAAGCTGGTACCATTGCCATTACCCGTGTTGGGGGCAAAAGTCTGCTGCGTAAAATTGCGATCGTCGGTTTAGGTTCTTCTGAAAACTTAAAATTAGATACTCTGCGACAAGCAGCAGGTATGTGTGCCAAGCTAGCGAAAAAGGAAAAATGTAAAACTCTCGGCCTGAGCTTTCCGGTGTGGCAAAATGCGCCGGATGCTACAGCTAGTGCGATCGTCGAAGGTGTAGAACTTGCCGTCCATCAAGATCACCGTTTCAAGTCGGAATCCGAAGACAAAAGCGGTGCGATCGAGCAAGTAGACTTGCTGGGTTTTGTCGGTTGCGAAAGTGCGATCGTCCGCGCCAGACAAATCACTGCCGGAGTCATTTTAGCACGGGAATTAGTCGCAGCCCCAGCCAATTTCGTGACCCCAATTACTATGGCAGAAACTGCCCAGAGTCTTGCTGCTGAATGCGGTTTAGAATTAACAATATTGGAGCAAGCAGATTGCGAAAAACTGGGTATGGGAGCATTTCTGGGCGTTGCCAAAGCATCGGACTTGCCACCAAAATTCATTCACCTGATTTATAAACCAGAAGGCAAACCGCGGCGCAAAATCGCCATTGTCGGCAAAGGATTGACTTTCGATTCCGGCGGTTTGAACATCAAAGCAACGGGTAGTGGCATTGAAATCATGAAAGTCGATATGGGCGGTGCGGCGGCTACTTTGGGTGCTGCCAAGGCGATCGGTCACATCAAACCCGATGTGGAAGTTCACTTTATCAGTGCCGTGACTGAAAACATGATCGGCGGCAACGCTATGCGCCCTGGAGACATCCTCACAGCTTCTAATGGCAAAACTATCGAAGTTAACAATACCGATGCAGAAGGGCGTTTAACTCTGGCTGATGCTTTGGTATTTGCTGATAAATTGGGAGTGGATGCGATCGTAGATTTAGCAACTCTCACCGGTGCCTGTGTAATTGCTTTGGGTGATGATATCGCTGGTTTGTGGAGTCCTCAAGATAGTGTGGCATCGGAAATTGTCGCTGCTTCAGAAATGGCTGGGGAAAAGTTTTGGCGAATGCCGATGGAAGAGAAGTATTTTGAGGGATTGAAAGCTTTGCACGCTGACATGAAAAACACTGGCCCTCGTGCTGGTGGCTCGATTACAGCGGCTCTATTTTTAAAGCAGTTTGTGAAGGATACTCCTTGGGCACATTTAGATATTGCTGGCCCGGTTTGGATTGAAAAAGAAAATGGCTACAACGGGCCTGGGGCTACTGGTTTTGGAGTTCGGACTCTGGTGCATTGGGCATTGAATTAAACGTCATGAGACAGGGCAGTGCGATCGCCTATCACCATTAACCACAGGGAAATTGCAGACACTTGATGATTCAAAAAACAGGTAGATTTTCTATAATTAGTGGTGTATTGACGATCGCACTGTGTGGCGGCTGCGGGTTATTTGTGTTCAAAAAACCCGTACAATCTATCCCCCCAAAACCAGCAGCGACAGAAATTGTCCAAGCTACGGAAGTATCCTCAGCAAAACAGTAACGGGAGCGATCGCCCGCCGACTCTCCCAGAATCGCAGCAATTGCTCACAAATGGCGGTTTAGCAGGCCCACGGGACAAAATGCCGACACCACCCACCAGGGGCGTCGGGAAATCTAGTCTACAGTCGCGTGGCAGGGGTATCAATACGATCTGACTTTGCCGCTGCACAATCAAACCGACAAACAGCACCCCAAGTATTGACAGTGAAAACTTTGGATGGCGGGATCTAACCCTGGTGGCTCGATCGGGCGAAAGGGGCATCGCCCGTCCCCGGACTTTGTCTGAGGGCGGAGGATGAAGCCGATCGCTAAAAAGTTGAATTTTGTAAACTTTCTTAAAAAATAGGGCCCCTCGCCCGGTAAAATCAGAGACGGATTTTCTAATTCAACAATCTAGACTAACTAACTACAGTCAGGAGGACACATGGACTTTATAACCGATCTGTTCAGCGGTGCTGGCAGTGTCAACATCCAACTAATTGTTCAGGTCGCTTTGCTCGCAGCAGTCGTGCTTTCTGGCCCGATCGTGATTTTTCTATTGGCTGCTAGAGGCGGCGATCTCTAAAATTAGTATGATACCGGGCGATCGAGAGTTGGGAGCTTTGAGTTGTTAACCATTCGGATTTCTCAAAATTCGATCGCCAATTGCCAATTTTCAAATCCCCCTAGAGTTTACATTCAAATCCCCAGGGCATTTTTAGCAGCTTGAATCAAGCTGTAAAAGAAAGGTTTAGACAAATCGACTTCCCTAGCATTTTCCCGGCTATTACCCAACAAACCAGTGGTTTGTCCCGGCGAAACCGCTAAAACCTGCCCGACGGAGTTGCGAATTCTCAACTCAGTCCGATCGCCCGATCGAGATAAACTGCAAGCATAAGTGCGATCGGAAAAATCAAACTCAGCCTTCCCCGAAACAAACGGCCTAGAATCCGCCTCACCAGTAGCCAGTCGAACACCCAACAACTCTAACTGCACCGATATCTTGCCATTAAAAGAATTTTCCCGCAAGCGGTAAGCAATATCAACCAACCGAGGCAAAGGAAAATATTCACCCCAACGCCAAGCAATCCCCTGTAAACTTGCTGATACTTTTCCAGTTTGACTGGCAGTTAGTTTCAGATGATTTCCTTTCCCAACAATTTTCTGTTCAGTTATACAAACATTCGGTGTCCAAAACACAGGAGCCTTATTTTCAATCCCGCAAGGTTCCAGAGCATCAATTTGTCGATAAAGCTCCAAATTAATCTCAGATAAATCCGCTTGCACATCAACAGAAACCAGTGGCTTGAGATGTTCTGGCTGCAAACATTGATTAGCAAAAACCGCAAGTTGACTGCGGAATTTGGCCAGATTCTCCGCAGGCATCGAAAAACCGCCCGCTGCTTTGTGTCCACCAAATTTAGTTAATAAATCCGCACAAAAATTCAGCCCGTCAAATACATTAAACTCAGGAATTCCCCTCGCCGAACCCCGCACAATCTTCGACTTATTACCCTCATCCTCATCCGCCTCATCCTCAAAAGTACCAATAAACACCGGCACACCATAACGCTCCACCAACCGAGAAGCCACAATCCCAATCACCCCGTGATGCCAACCAGGCCTTACCACAACCAAAACCCGTTCCTGCTGCAAATTCAGCGAACTTTCCTCACACCAAGCGATCGCTTCCTGTTCAATTTCAATACACAACTCCTGGCGGCGCTGATTGATTTGTTCGCACTCCATCGCCCTTTGCAGAGCCAATTCGCGATCGTCCGTAGTCAACAATTCTATCACAATTTGAGGGTCAGCCAGCCTACCCACAGCATTAATTCTCGGTCCAAGTCTAAAACCAATATCTTCAGGTTTTAAGGAATTTTGAGTAGGACTTTTAAAGTTGGGAATCAAAGGAGTTTCCGCACTTCCATGCTGCACTCCAGCCACCTGAATCAAAGCCTGAATCCCCGCCAATTGCGAGTGAGGCAACAGTCGCAAACCCCGCTTCACCCAGCGACGATTCACCCCAGTCAAAGGTGCTAAATCCGCAATAGTTCCCAAAGTAAATAACTCCAGCAGCGGATTCACCAACCCGCCAACTTGCTGCAAACTCTGAGCCAAACTAATTGCCAAAACATAAGCCACACCAACCCCAGCTAAACCGCGATAAGGCGAAGATTCAGCAATTAATTTCGGATTCAGAATCGCATCCGCCGGCGGTAGTTGTGGTGGCAAATCGTGATGGTCTGTAATAATCACTTTTACACCAAGTTCTCGCGCTCTTTTCACTGGCCCCAAAGCGGCAATTCCGTTATCTACAGTCAGAATGAGAGCCACACCTTCGGAGTGAAATTCTTCTACAATGCGATCGTTAATCCCATAACCTTCCCGCATCCGACTCGGAATCGCATAATCCACCTTCGCCCCCAGAGCCCTCAGAGCTCGCAGCAACAAAGCCGTACTCGTCATCCCATCAGCATCATAATCCCCACAAATCGCAATCTTGTTTCCATTAGCAATTGCTTCCCGCAACAATCTCACACTCACCGCCAAATCAGGAAACTCATCCATTGGCTGTGGCAAAACCAGAGATTCCGGCTCTACAAATCCTTGGACTTCTGTCAGTGTATCGATGCCCCGATTAATCAGTACCTGGGCCAACAGTGGTGACAAGCCGATTTCTCTGGCAAACTGTTCCGCTTGCTGTGGTTGAGGCGCATAGATTTGCCACCGTTGGTTCGGCAACCGATGCAGATGGGAGGAATTAGAAGTGGGTAAATCTGCCACGGAAAATTGCGTTTAAAGATACATAGCTAATATTAGCTAATTTAAGTACCGGAATTAATCAATTGGAGATTTTAAATTTTAAATTATAAAATTGTCCTAAATATCAGTTTTTTGGTAAAATTCAAAGACTGTTTACCTAGATGCTATACTCTCCCACTCCCAGGGGAGGCAAAAATGAGGTCTAGCAAGCATTTACACGGGAGCATCCCGATTTTGCATAGGCGAAGCATGACCGCTGTAAATCTCTGGTTATCCCTAATAAATTGTCGGCGGTCATGCTTCGCCCCTACGAATATATTTGCACTCATTGAGATGCACCCCATTTACACAGCCTGTACATTCCCTGATTCTTGATTTTAGCTAAAGAGGAGATTTAGATGACTGCTGAAAAACGACCATGGTTTCAAACTGCATTAAAGTTTCGTGGGTCTGTCATTCCATCAATTTTACCTCGTGTTTTACTCTGCGGTGGTTTTGGTTTTTTTATTTCACTGCTGTACTCTCTTGGTATTCCAGTATCTTTACCAATCTTGTCTAGCGTTGTGCCCAGCATTGTCCTCGGTTTATTATTAGTCTTTCGGACAAATACGGCTTACGATCGCTTTTGGGAAGGTAGGAGAATTTGGGGAACTTTAATCATTGCTGTTCGGAATTTGGCGCGTCAAATATGGGTATCTATTAGCGACAATAAGCCCGAGGAGTTCCTTGAAAAAAAGTCAGCTATACGGTTATTAATTGCTTTCGCAATCGCACTGAAGTTGCACCTACGCCAAGAGAAAATTAACTCAGAAATAGAGCCGTTTGTATTGCCATATCAGTATGAAGTTCTCAAACAAATGAACAATCCCCCGCTCGAAATTGGTTTTTGGATTGCAGATTACTTGACCCAACAGCACGACAAGAATAACCTTGATGTCTATCGGTTGACTGCGATGAATCAGTTAGTCAATAACATGATTGAGGCCTTGAGTGGTTGCGAGCGAATTTTGAGAACCCCTATGCCTCTAGCTTACGCGATTCATCTAAAACAGCTATTGTTACTTTATTCCTTAGCACTGCCATTTCAAATGGTGAAAGATTTGGGTTGGGGAACGACCCCAGTAGTAGCTTTAATTAGTTTTACTTTGTTCGGAATCGAAGAAATTGGAATTGAAATCGAAAATCCTTTTGGTCACGATACTAATGATTTGCCCTTGGATAATATTTGTGCTACCATTCAGCGCAATATCGAAGATTTAATTTCTTTGTCTCCTAGTGTTCACAATCACGTCGAAGATAAGTAAAGTCCGAAGGAAGAAGTCAGAAGGAAGTTCGGCAAAACGGATTTGCTCCACGGATTTAACGGATATAACGGATGTAACGGAGGTCAGTCAGAAGGAAAAAGGAAGAAGGAAGAAGAAAGAAGAAAGAACACGGATTTTGACACGGATACAGGGATTAATTAACGTAAAACGCGCTTTATTTTAGAAACCCGACTTCTTTATTAATAAGTCGGGTTTCTGGGTGTTGTGTTTGTTTTAGGTTGGTCTACTTAATTCTGATAACAAACCTCGCCAATCCAGCCAAAACTAACAATACACGCATCAACCAATCGCCCCAGCGTACATACAAAGTCTGAGTTTGCTGCCGATAAATAGTAGCATCTTGGACTTCATAAGTATTAATTGCCGACATCCACACCGTTTCGCCGTGAGGATTGACAAACGCAGAATAACCTGTATTCGTAGCAATAGCCGCCCATCTATCAGTTTCAATTGCCCGCATCACATCTAGAGCATGATGTTGCGCCAACATCGGCGGTTTATAATGGGCATTGTTGGATGCTGTCAGTATAAATTCGCCCCCCTTCGCCGCCTGATATCGAAAAATTTCCGCAAAGGCCGAATCGTAACAAATACCGACAATGGCGCGGCCAAAAGGCGTGTCAAACACTTGCTGATAATTTCCCGGTATTAAATGAGCATCTAAGGGAGAAAGCCGATTAATAATCCCGCCTAAAATTTCGTAAAATGGGATATATTCGCCTAAAGGCACGAGCTTGGTTTTATCGTAGCGGCTGAGGATTTCTCCTGTTTTGTCGATCGCCAATAAGCTATTAGTCATACCATCCCCTTCCTGTCCAAAGCCTCCCACCAAAGCCAGAACACCGCGATCGAGAATTGCTTGATAAAAAGACAGAGTAGAACGCTGATACTCATTTGTCCAGAAAAAAGGCAAAGCCGTCTCTGGAGTTAACACAACATCGACGCCTCTATCTGCTAACTGTTTGTATCCCGCCGTGTAACCTTCCAAAGCGCGACGCCAGCCCTTTGAGTCAAACTTAATCTCGTTCGGAATATTGCCTTGAATAATTCCTATTTTTAACGCCATTCCCGGCTCTTGAATTAAGGGACTATTATATAAACTCCAGCCTACAATATGCAAAATCACACACAAAGTTACAGGTAAAATATAAGGAATCCAATTCTTCCCTCTTCCTTCTTCCTTCTTCCTTCTTCCTTCCATCCAAGCTTCAGCAATTAAGCCATTTACTGCTACAATTGCCGCCGTTACTGCGGTCTGTCCAGAGAGTTGACCTAGGTGCAAAATTGCTAAATTGTGGGGGCTTTGGGTGTAGGATAATGATGTCCACCACAGCGAACCTTGACTCCAAAAACTTTCTAAAGCACACCATAATGCCGTGCCAATTAAAACGCGAATTAATGCTGATAATTTGGAGTAACCCCCCCCAGCCCCCCCTTGTAAAGGGGGGGAGTTAAGAATAGAAATTTTTCCGGGTACAGACAGAGAGTTGAAAGTTACAAATAGCCATGCCCAAACAGCAACTAAGGCGGCTCCCCAGAGAGTGATGAATGCCCAACAAAAAAGTGCGATCGCTAAACTAGGCCACCACGGAACCCCCAACCAAGTCATGGGGTGAATTCCCATAATCCAAGACAAAGCTAATCCGTGATAGCCAATTCCCCAGAGTAAAGGAAGAAGGAAGAAGTCCGAGGGAATAAAAAGGAATTTTGGTTGGTTTACTTCTGGTTTTGGCTGTTGGTAATCTACCACCAAAACCCAGAGGGGAACTAAGGCGAACCAAGCCAACACCCAAGCATTTACTGGTGCGGTTGTCAATCCCATCAAAACACCGCCAAAAAGTGCGATCGCCAATCCTAATTTCTGAGGTGTATTCACCTCGATTTTTTCAAATTTGCGTTTCTTAAATATCGCCATTTTAATTATTACTCAAACATATAAGTAGAAGGTAGAAGGAAGAAGGAAGAATATTTATAACAAATAACCAATAACAAATAACCAATAACAAACAACCAATAACCTTTACCAAGGACTACCAATCATTGTGAAAGCCGCCCAATAATAGGGATGAGCCAGATTGCGATCGCCCATATTTGCCAATTCCGCAGGAAGTGGCGTACCACCCCTCGTTCCCTGAGCCAACGATAAAGCAGACAATCCCCGCAATACCCCCTGCTCAATGCGAACATCACCCCTCAGCATCGCAATCTGTGCTTGTCTGAGGGCTTCTGCTTTAATTGGAGCTGTTTTCAATTGCTGATAAAACTCACTCATCAAAGCCAAAGTACCTTCATCTGAAACATACCACAAACTTGCCAAAGCAGACTTAACTCCCGCTTGAAATGCCAAACCCGCAAAACCCAATTCCGTTTGTTCGTCCCCCAAGGCGGTGCGACAAGCAGAAAGCACCAATAACTCGACTGGCGGATTATTCCATCCTAACTGCCGCAGTTGATTTAATTGCAACTTCGAGTCCCAAAGTTGAATAAAAGAATCCCTGGCTGCACCGGGTTGAAATTCGCCGTGAGTCGCTAAATGAATAATTTGATAAGGCTTTTGATTGCGTTGGAATTGCAGATTCTTTAGGGTAAATTGCTCGTTTAAAAAAGATTTACCAGGCCACAAATATGCAATATTCGCTAATTCCACAGGGACTGCTGGTAGGGGAGATAGCTTAGTAAATTGGGCAGCTCCCATAGCCAAAACCGAGGCATTTTTCAGCGATTGATAGCGAGTATCCGTGAGGGAAAGTGTGGGAATTTGACTGAGGGAATATTTTTCTACTAAGAACTGTTTCCCGTCGTAAAGAGCAGCCAAAGGAAGACTTCGCAAACCTGTATCCAGCGAAAACAGCAGCGTATTAATGCCTTGAGTTTGCAAATCAGCTTCTAAAGGTGCAATTAGCCAATCGTAAATTTTCCGAGCCGACTGTTTGTAGCTGGTGGTATTCCGCTTCTGAGGATTGGATATTTCTTGTCTGAATTCTTTGGCTAATGTTAGCACGGTTTGGCGATCGGCTTCAGGGACTGTTTTTCGCAGTGCCGAACCATCGGGCATGAATAGTAATAATTCTAAGCGATCGGCAAATAAATTAACATAAATAATTGCCGATCGCTTTCCGGTTTCAGAGGCAATTTTTCCCAAACTTTCCCGCAGATTTTCTGCCCCCATTGATTGATTAGTCAGATTATCGCCAAAATAAGCCACATATCGATCGGCACGATTTTGCTCGATAGACAATAAGTAATTGATGTTAGAAATAGCCGCAAGATTCCCCGGAGGATTTGCCCCCCTGATGGGAATTTCCATTTTGCCACCGGGAATATTACCCTTCACTCCGGGATGTGGCATAGTGGTATTGCCTGGTTTTGGTAGCGGCGGACTACCCACAATTCCGGGAGTAGAAAATAACGGTATATTATTAGGTGGTGGCGGTGGTGGACTGTTAAGATTAATCGGTCTATTAATATTAGAGTCGCGGTTAATATCATTAAACAAACCAACTTGGGGAGGTGCTCCCGGTGGTGGCAAATTGTCCGCTTTCAGGATGGTACTAGCACCACCCAAACTTGGAGGTAGGGAATTTCCAGAAACATTAATGTTGGCATTGACTAAAATGCGATCGCCCCCCACAGGCATTATACTCACCTTACTATCATTGGCAACCCCATTGAAATTCCCAATATTAGGCAATATTATAGGTATTTTAAGTGCCTCTAGGTTATTTGGTGGCAAACCAATTGCCGGAATATTTCTGATATTAGCATCCGTCAACTCTACAGTGCCGTCACGATTAATATTAACCCATGTCGCATTAGTTTTGTCACTTCTACCAGTCAGCAATTCAGGCAGACTTGCCACCGACTTTACGTTGTTATCATCTTTTCCCCGATTACTATCGGGATTCAACCCATCTCTACTTACTTCTAAACTCAGTAAATGTCCCGTTAGAGAGATCCGAACCACACTCTCATTCGGTACTGAAACAATGTTAATTTTACCTCCTGATGCCGAAACTTCACCTGTATTAATGACATTGCCACCGAGCAAAGTTAAACTTTCCCCCGGATTTACCGCCAAATTTCCACGATTAATAATATTTGCAGGTTCGATTGCTGAAAAAATAAAATTGCTGGGAGTTCCTACCAAATTAGCATAATTATTAGAGCCGATCGCCCTAAACGCATTTTCCCCAAAACCAATGCTGTTAGCTGTAGTCGCAGTAAAGGATGCAGGCACGTTTAGCTGAGCATTAGCACCAAAAACAATCCCCGCAGGATTCATCAAAAATAAATTGGAATTTCCCCCCGTTACTTGAATCAAACCATTAATGACTGAAGCATCTCCCCCGACAATTCGCGCTAAAATATTTTGAATAGCTGGATTAGATAAAAAATTAGCAGTTTGAGTTTCCCTTAATCCGAATTGCTGAAAACTGTGGAAAAGATTAGCCCCATCTCCAGACAATTTACCACCGCCGATATCGATGCGATTTCCTTGGGTGTTGACGGTAGTACCCGTGCCGTCATTGGCGGGAGTAATAGATTGTCCAAAAGCTGCATTTTCCGCGGATAAAAAACAAATTGATAAAATTAAAAACAGCTTTTTTACTTGAGATTTTGCGGCTAGGTGCAGTAAATTCATTATCCAGAACCTTCTACGACTAAACAAACATTTCCCGGCATCCACTCGCTGACTAATTTAGAGATAGTCTCAGCGAGCTCGAAGTCTTGTCGTGTCAACCCTCCTGCATCGTGAGTTGTAAGACTAATTGTAACGCGGTTATAGGTAATTAAAATATCTGGATGGTGGGCGGCTTTTTCTGCGGGTGAAATCAGGCAATTGACAAAACTAACAGCGTGGACAAAATTTTTAAATTCGTGAGTATATTTAATAGTTTGACCATCTCTATTCCAGTTGGGCAAAGCTTGCAATCGCTGGGAAATTTCTGATTCAGTCAAGGGTTTTACCTTGCTATTTTCTGCGGTTTGTGCTAAGTATTTACCAATCCTAGGCTCGCCCACAACTGTTGCCATTGTTGGTGACATTTCGATTGCTGCTAGGGCGAAACTAATGCAGAACATAGAAGTCCTCACTACAAACCTATTCATATTTTTATTGCCTAACTTCCTCAAAAAACCAGCTACCTACTTCTGTATGATCTGTCTGGCGGCTGCGTCGCAAGCCTTCTTCCATTGACATCGGAATTATGATTTCTCTCTTCTCTTTCTCTGTGTCCTCTGTGTTCTCTGTGGTTAAATCATTCCGATACAACCGGAAACGATATAACAAGCGCCATCAAGGCACAGCAAGAGTGACATTTGTTCCCAGGAAGAGCCTGGGAACCAGTTACCATCAGAACAATTAACCTTTACTCTTGTGTCGCTTCCTCAGATTCCGAATCTTCGATCGACCCTTCACCCGCAGGCGGCACTAAAGCCACAGCTACGATCGAATCATCGTCATCCAAGCGCTGCACCCGCACTCCCGTTGCGGTTCGAGATTGTGTGGAAATTGCACTCACCGCCTGACGGATGATAATTCCTCGGTTAGTAATAATCATCAACTCATCGGTTTCGTTAACAATCCGCAGTGCCGCTACCCGATCCTTAGCCTTTTTTGACTTAAATTTAGTAGCAGTCAATCCTTTTCCAGCACGTCTTTGGAGGCGGAATTGAGAAACAGGAACCCGCTTCCCATAACCATTGGTGGTAATTACCAAAACTGATGGAACTAGGCTGTTATCTGTGGGAATTTCTTCGAGGATTTCGCCTTCTGTTTCCTCAGTTTGCTGTTCTAACTCTTCCTCTTCCACTTCCACTTCCACTTCCGCCACATTCGCATCTTCAAATTCCGATTCGTCAGTGTCTAATTGAGCAATATTTGCCCCCTCAAATTCTGATTCTTCGGTTGCTAATTCCGCAATTTCGGCAACAATTGAACTTGGCAAAATATCCATGCTGATCAACTCATCGCCCGATCGCAATTTCATTGATTTCACACCCCTAGTAGCGCGTCCAGTAGGTCGCAACTGTTCGTGATTGGTGCGGAAATGAATTGCCATGCCTTGCCGCGTGCCGATGATGATGCTGTCACCAACTTTTGCTCTCCGTACCCACCGCAGTTGGTCGCCTTCTTCTAGAGAAATAGCGATTAAACCGTTAGTTCGGATATTGGCAAAAGCCGAAAGCGCCGTTTTTTTGATGTAGCCACTGCGAGTTAGCATTACCAAGTATTCCTCGGTACTGAATTCTGTTACAGACACCATAGAAGTGATTTTTTCTTCCATGGGAATCGGCAGTAGTTGTAGCACGGGCATTCCGCGCGCTGTCCGAGAACTGACGGGGATTTGATAAGCTTTGACAGAGTAAACTACGCCTCTGTCACTGAAGAACAAAACGCTGTCGTGATCGCAACAGGAAAGGAAATGTTCTACTCCGTCATCTTCTTTCATTTTCGTGCCTGCTTTGCCGCGAGTAGCGCGACTTTGGGCCTCGAAAGTGCTGACGGGCATCCGTTTGATGTAGCCTTGTTCGGTGATCAGAATGATTGCTTGTTCGTTAGCAATAAGATCTCTTTCATCGATTTCTCCTTCGGCGTGTTCGATGACTGTGCGCCGTGGAGTGGCTATTTTGGTTTTAATTTCGACTGCTTCGACTTCGGCGATTTCTAGAATCCGTTCCCGTCTTGCTAGAATATCTTCCAAGTCAGAAATTTTAGCCCGCAGTTCTTCGTGTTCTTGTTGAATTTTTTGCGCTTCTAAGGCTGTCAAACGCCGCAGTTGCATTTGCAAGATGGCATCGGATTGCTGCTCGGAAAGACCGTAGTTATCAATCAATTCTTGTTTCGCTGCTGCGGAGTCAGGAGCGCGACGAATTAGCTGAATAATGCCATCTAAGTTTTCGAGGGCTATTAATAAGCCTTGCAGGAGATGGTCGCGTTCTTCTGCTTTGCGGAGTTCGTATTGAGTCCGACGAGTAATGGTCTCAATGCGGAAGTCTAGGAAGACATTCAGGAATTGGGAGAGCGAAAGTAGTTGGGGTTCCCCATTTACTAGCGCTAACATATTGGCTCCAAAATTGGATTGGAGTGGTGTTTGTTTGTAGAGGTTGTTGAGGACGACGCGGGGATAGGCATCGCGTTTGAGTTCGATGACAACGCGCATTCCGTCTCTGTCGCTTTCGTCGCGAATGTCGGAAATTCCCTCTAATCTTTTGTCGTTTACCAGTTCGGCAATTTTTTCAATTAGGGCCGCCTTGTTTGTTTGGTAAGGCAGTTCGGTGATAATAATTGCTTCTTTGTCTGGGCGGCCGACGTGTTCGATGGTTTCAATGCTGGCGACTCCCCGCATGGTGATGGAACCGCGCCCAGTGGTGTAGGCTTCCCGAATGGTGGCTTTCCCTAAAATTTGGCCTCCGGTGGGAAAGTCGGGACCGGGGATGTATTGCATCAATTCCAGGTCGGTAATTTCTGGATTGTGAATCAGGGCTACCAAACCGTCAATGATTTCGCCTAAATTGTGTGGCGGAATGTTGGTAGCCATTCCCACGGCAATTCCCGATGAACCATTGAGCAAAATTTGGGGAATTCTGGCTGGGAGTACCAGGGGTTCTTGCTGGGAACCGTCGAAGTTGTCCCCGAAATCCACTGTTTCGCAGTCGATGTCGCGGAGCATGGCGTCGTGAGTCAGGGCGGTGAGCCGACACTCGGTGTACCGCATGGCTGCGGCGGGGTCGTTGTCTACCGATCCGAAATTGCCGTGACCGTTGATTAGGCGTTCCCGCATGGAGAAATCTTGAGCCATCCGCACCAAGGCGTCATAAACTGCGGTGTCTCCGTGGGGGTGATACTTACCCAGCACCTCCCCCACGACGCGGGCGCACTTGCGGAAGGGTCGATCGGGTGTCAAGCCCAATTCGTTCATGGCGTAGAGAATGCGTCGGTGAACGGGCTTGAGACCGTCCCTAGCATCTGGTAGCGCCCGACCGACAATTACGCTCATGGCGTATTCCAAGTACGATCGGGACATCTCATTACCCAGATCCGTCGGGATTATCCGCGACTCAGAGGTGCTCATAGGTTAAAAAACTCCGTTAAAAATTTTAATTTGACCGCTATAAATCCAAAAAATGCGATAAAATCGGTTTGGATTCAGTAGAGTTGCCAAATAGTGCAAATTACTATTGAAATTATATCACAATTAGCCTTAGAGAATATGGGAAAATAGCCAGAAAAATTCAGAGAATTGTTGTTTAATAAAAGTGGCTGCTTTGTGAAAACGAAAAAATAGTCTAAAATCTGAAATCTCAAATCTAAAACCTAAAATCTGCTGATGCTACCCGTCATCTATTCCGACGATTTTTTACTGCACAAGACTGGAATGCTTCACCCAGAGCGACCAGAACGTTTAACGGCGATCGTCAATGCTCTGAAAGCTGCTCCCTGGGCGGCTCAAATTGAATGGCAACTGCCCACGCCAGTCTCCGGTAACGAGCAGAAATTGTTATCGGAGATCAAAAAAGTTCACGCCCTAGGATACATGAGGGAAGTGGAACATCTGGCTCATCGTGGAGGCGGCTACCTCGATGGAGATACGCCGATTTCTGCTGAAAGTTACGATGTGGCGATGCTGGCTGTGAGTGCTTGGCTGGATGGGGTCGATCGAGTGTGGGCTGGGGGCGAACCGACTTTTGTCCTCGCCAGGCCACCTGGACACCATGCTGAGAGAGACCGGGCCATGGGATTTTGCTTGTTTTCCAATGCTGCGATCGCCGCGAACTACGCCCTCAAACAGCAGGGAATTAACCGTGTCGCCATCCTCGACTGGGACGTACACCATGGTAACGGCACTCAATCTTTGGTGGAAAACTGCCGACAAATTGCCTACTGTTCCCTCCATCAATCTCCATGCTATCCGGGAACCGGAGAAGCTGATGAGCGCGGGGGCTACGACAACGTACTGAATATTCCCTTGTATCCCGGTGGCGGCATGGGGGAATACCTTGCGGCTTTTGAATCTCAAGTTATGCCGTTTTTGTCAAAATTTGAGCCGGATTTGTTGATTGTCAGCGCGGGCTACGACGCGACTGCGGCCGATCCCTTGGCAAGTATGAACCTGACACCCTCAGACTATGCCACTTTCACGGGATATTGTCTGCAACTGACCAGACGCATCCTCTTTGGTTTGGAAGGAGGTTACGCCCTGAAGGATTTGGCTGAGTCGGTAGTCGCGACGATCGAGCGATGTCTTCATTAGCCGGAAAATCCGATGTCTGGAACATGAGGTTGAGCAAGCCTTAGAGACTGACGATAGGGCGAATTTGTCAGGGGAAAAACTGCTAAGGAAGAAAGTTGAGAGGTGCGATCGATCCCATTCTCCTATTCCCTGTTCCCTGTTGTGGGCAAACAGTGACCACCATCACCTAATTTCAAGATTCAAGTCACTTAGTGCCAATGTATCGGTCACAGATTATTAGCGCAAAAATCACACTTGGTCAATGTTTAGGATCACCGAAATCTCTAGTCAAACAAACCATAATAGAATTAAACTGAGTATTGGGAATCTTTCCATGCTTAAATCAATTCAAAGGGTTAATACCATGACAGTATCTCAAATGACACTCGAAGAGTTGTTTGGTCAAGTGATGTTCTCCAGCGTCGTTACTCGCCACGAGCGGAGACAACTGAGAACCGTACTTTTAGAAAGAACGCTCAACGATGATGAGTATGCCATCATCAACAGACTTCTCTACAATGTCCGCCGCGGCTGGGTGAAAATTATCGATTAAGTCGCTACGGTCATACTGTTATAGCAGAATTAGACCTAAGAGTCTGCGTAGACTGAAATTTTTGGGAGAGCTATTTTTTGTGGAAAACTTAATTTTTTTGACTTCTCTTTTTCCGCTAGCTAGGAGAATCGCCATTGATGATAATATCAGCCTTAAAATAGAGATTATTTTGAAATAACAGGCAGTGGGTGCATATTTACTTCTACTAGAATTCAAAAATTAATAGGACGAGGATTGATTAAAAAAATAAGCTTAAATTAAAAAAATAAAATTTTACCAATTTGTCAATAGAAGGCTATTGTGCTAATATAACCAGGAGCGAAAACCGCCTTGGTAAAAATTAAAATAAAATTTTTCAATGGTTCCAGAGCAAAACATTCGGGCAATTTGAGCGCAAAAGTGTCAAAATATTAACAAGAAGTTAATCTAATCCCCAAAATATATGGCTCCCGCCGTTTTAATTGAAAATCTTCAGAAACGCTACGGCAATGTAGAAGCCGTTAAAGATGTTTCCTTCAAGGTAGAACAGGGGGAAATATTTGGTTTGCTAGGCCCCAACGGTGCTGGCAAAACCACCACCCTGCGCGTACTTTGTACTTTGACAGCGCCAGATAGCGGACGTATTGAAGTGTCTGGTATTTCTGCTGTCAGTCAGCCGAGAATTGCTAGACAGAGACTGGGCTATGTGGCTCAAGAAGTGGCTCTGGATAAGGTGTTGACGGGCAGGGAACTCCTGCAATTGCAAGCAGCGCTTTATCATTTGCCCCGCCATACCATTAAAGGGCGGATTGATAAAATGGTCAAACTCCTGGGTTTGGAGGAGTGGGAAAATAAAAAGACGGGTACTTATTCGGGCGGGATTCGCAAGCGTTTGGATTTGGCTGCTGGATTGCTACACCAGCCGGATGTTTTGGTGTTGGACGAACCGACTGTCGGGCTCGATATTGAAAGTCGGGTGGTAGTCTGGGATTTCCTGCGTCGCTTGCCAGAGGAAGGGACTACGGTTTTGATTACGAGTCATTATCTCGAAGAAGTTGACGCTTTGGCCGATCGCGTGGCGATTATTGACAAAGGGACGGTGATTGCTGAGGGGACACCGGAGGAGTTGAAAAATCGGGTTGGGGGCGATCGGGTGACTTTGCGGATTCGGGAGTTTTCGCCCATCGAAGAAGCCGAAACAGCCAAAACTGTGATGGAATCTTTGCCTTTTGTGCAGGAAGTAATTGTCAACGAGGCTCAAGGAAATTCTCTGAATTTAGTAGTAACACCCCAAAGCGAGGCGCTGGTGACAATTCAGCAAGCTTTGAAAGAGCTGGGATTGCCTATTTTTGGGATTGCTCAATCTAGGCCGAGTTTGGATGATGTGTATTTGGCGGCGACTGGTAAGACGCTGCTGGATGCGGAGTTGGCTGCTGCGAGTAACCGGGATTTGAAGGCTGAGCAAAAACAGGCGATGCGATCGTAAATTAGATATCTCTAAAAAATCCTGCCGGTTCAAGACAGGCTTTTTTAGAGATGTTTAATGTTCAACAATCACCGGCGTTCCCACTTCTACCTTTTCAAATAAAGCCTGGGCGTCTTTATCAAACATTCTCACACAACCATGAGAAGCCGCCCGCCCGATCGACTCTGGATTGGGAGTACCATGAAAACCAATCACATTCTTACCATCAGTCCAAAACCCAATCCACCTACTCCCCAAAGGATTGTCCGCCCCCGCAGGAACAAGTTCCCCAGTCCAAGGATGTTCCCAAACAGGATCTTTGATCATTTGCAAAACTTTAAAATTGCCCGTAGGAGTTTCCCAGCCACCTTTTCCCACAGCCACGGGGAAGCTAGCTTGAACCTTATTTTGTCGGTAAACATAGACGCGGCGTTCTCGCAATTTCAGCACCAAGCGCACTTCCTCAATCGGAGTTACCGGAGGTTTTGGTTCCTGGGGAATATACCGAGATGGTTCTCCCAATGCCGGCAATTCTGGTGTTACGATGTTGGGCAATTTCACCTGGGATGTTGGTGACTCCGAGGCGATCGCACTATGATTAAAATTAGCCCTAGGTTCTGCAACAGAAAGCGCGACCACACTCAAACTCAACAGAATTAACTTACTCAACAAAGATTTGCTGTTCACCATGTTGTTTTTCGCTAAACTCATCATCAGCAGTGCCCACGAACTTTATATCTCAAATTATGCCCAACCAGTTAGATTATAATCTTTTTTGAAATTCTCAAAAATTTACTACTGGGGGGATTAAACTGGATTAGGTCTAAACGTGGGGACTTTTGCACAGCGAAAGCAACCCCAACCCCCAATAGCAATTAATGTGAGGTTTCAATGCGTCTTCAGAACATCAAATTATTGACCAGTGCCACCCTGTCGGTGGTAGTTTCAGCATTATCAGTGCATCCAGCGATGGCTAACCCTGCAACTCTCATCGCCCAAACCCAGAGCACCAGAACAGCCAACACAGAAAGCATCACAGGTATTGTCAAAAGTATTGTCGGCGACATCATCACCATTCGCCCCGAAAATGAGCGATACAGGACTCTCAGGATTCAAAAATGCGTCCTAAAAATTACCGGCCTCGTACCAGGAATGAAAGTCAAAGCCATGTTCCGAGGCTCTCAGGTGGAAAATATCATGGTCCTCTCCAAGTATAAAGTGATAGCTTCACCAGTTGCTACCACCACCACTCCCCGCGTAGAAGCACCACCGGCTCCAGAACCAGCCCCAATTCGGCCAGCTCGTCCCGCTCCCCGCGTCCAACCCGCAACACCCCCTCGTCCACTACCCCCGCCAGCTCCCCGTCCAGCCCCACGTCCCGTGAGAGGACTTTGGTAGACTTACCTTTGTAGATAGAATTAAGCCACCGCCCTAAACGGTGGTTTCGCTTTTTCCTAGGAATTGCCATCTGGCTTCTAGGGAAGCCGAAGTGTGATCTCAATTCCGGTTGTATCGTCAGGTGATTTAACCGCGAAGGCGCTAAGGACGCGAAGTTCGAGAAGAGACAGTTTAATACAGGACGATGAACAGAGGATTTTATATGAAAACCATCAGTTGAGGGTGCCGAATGTGGGATTGAATAGGTGTTTGAGTTAATTCAATCAAGTGGGGGTTTGTTGCAACTCAGGGCGTTCATCGGCGACGATCGCACCTTCGACAGGACATACCTGCAAACAAATACCGCAGTCAATGCAGGTATCAAAATCAATCCAAAACCAATCTGTACCCTTGACATTTTTGCCAGGGCCAGGTTGGATGCAAGCAACCGGACAAGCGCCGACGCAATCAGCAATCCCTTCGCAAATATTCGTAACGATAGTATGTGACACAGTGTTCTCCGCGATCGTACCTGGTTTTTTAGGTTGATAGTCCGTCCAGGACTGAGCTATTAATTTACCATTTCAATTGTCGGGAATCCTTCGGTATTCACCCAAGCAATTTGAGCAATGCGTCGATCGCGCGCATATTCCCGCACCCCATCCACAGTCTCCCGACTCTCCAAATCGATTTCTACCCGAACTACATCGCTAGACTCTCGGAGTTTTCGAGCATAAACAAAAGCCGCAGCCGCAGCATCAGAGGTTTGAGGCACAACCAAAAAGTCGCTGGCTGGGGTCTCCTTCGCCAATTGACCCTCAGTTAACAAAATTTGGTGCAAATCTTCAATATTCAAACAAAACCCAATTCCAGCGTGATTTTGCCCTTGGGGATCGAACAATCCCAATAGGCGATCGTACCGTCCCCCTTGTCCCAACACTCGCTGTCCCGTTTTGGGACTGCTGACAACTTCAAACACAATTCCCGTGTAGTAGTCAAAGGTTTGAATCAAACTCAAGTCTAGGTGGATATGGGATTTCAGATTCGGGATTTGGGATTGACATTGGTACAGCAATTCGATCGCCGATTTCAGATTATTTAAGGCTGCTTGTTGTGGCTCATCTAAATCGAGCTTTGCCACAATCGGAAACACATCTTCTGGGCGGCCCCGCAAGTCAAATAATAGTAGAGCTCTTTCTCGCAATTCCGTAGACAGCGGTAAATTTTCCAAGCCTACTCGATCGAGATTGGCGATCGCCCCCCGAACTTGGGAGCGCACATTTGGCGGAAACGGTTCCAACAAACTAGCAGTTAAACCCGCTTCTCCCAGCACCAAATGCCAGTCATCAATTTCTAAACCCTGCAAGCACTCAGACAGCAGTAGTAGCACTTCCGCATCAGCCATCGTCCCCCCGGAGCCTAGCAACTCTACCCCTGCTTGATAGAACTCCTGCTGCCCCCCAGAGCCTGTATCGGGGCCTTTGCGGAACACATTAGCGTTGTAATATAGACGCTGAGGCTGCCAGGGAGTCCCAGCCATCCGCATCACAGCCGCGCGGGCGATGGAAGCAGTCAATTCTGGACGCAAGCCTAGTTCTCCATCGACGGCATCTTGCAATTGAATTAAGGTCGATCGGTCGATCGCCCCTCCAGCCATCAATGTCTCCAGCCTTTCTAGAGTCGAAGTAATAATCCGGTGATA
Organism: Microcoleus sp. CAWBG506; assembly: GCA_020883125.1. Classification (GTDB taxonomy): domain Bacteria; phylum Cyanobacteriota; class Cyanobacteriia; order Cyanobacteriales; family Microcoleaceae; genus Microcoleus. The sequence goes on along the minus strand of JAHREW010000015.1, from coordinate 20,119 downwards.
GCCCCAGCGATGAAAAACTTGCTGCAAACGGCGTTCGATCGAAATTTTTTGAGCTACGTCAAGGGGCAATAAATCTCTTGCACCCGATGGGGGTTGGTGAACCATATCAATTTTGAATTTTAGATTGGGGATTTTCGATGCAGCTAGAAACTTAGCTTGAGGGGACGATGTTAAAGTCGAACCTGACCAGTTTAGCATTCGACTTTAACCAATTGAACTATCACCAACTCAGATTTTTTTGCCTCCGCCTCATCATTTCTTCTTCCCCCCACCAAACAAATTGGAAAAACTAGCAAAAAAGCCACCTTGCTTATCCTCACCCTTTTTAGCTTTCGCCCCGGAAGCTGGCTGTTCCAGCTTTTTCTTCACTTCCAAAGCCATCGGCTCTTCTGGATTAGATACCAAAGCTTTTTGCACCTCCAGCTTAGCCATTGTTCCTTGACCTTGCATCAAATAACACATTGCCAACATAGCGTGACACTTGCTATTTTTCGGTTCGCGCTTTTGAGCTTCCCTCAACTCTAAAATTGCTTTGGCGTAATTTTTGCTATCCATGAATCCTTGAGCACGGCGACAATTTTGTTCCACCAGGGAATCTTTGTTGGTAGTCGTTGGAGGAACAACCGGAGTCGGAGGTACTACTTTTGATTCTATTTTTGGTGGCTTTTCCACTTTCGGATTTACCACCCCAGTTGGAATCATGACGTTTTCTTTTCGCAGCAGGTAAACCAGATTGAGTTCGCTCATTTCATTTATTACCTCTAGGGCTTGCTCAACGGATTCGTATTGGTTGTCTGCAAGTTTGCTCATTGCTGTTTTGTAAGTTTCTTCCCAATTTCCCGCCCTGGCTAACTGTTTGGCTTCTGCGGTTTCGACTTGCTGTTTCTCTTGTTCTTTCGTGGCCCGCTTGCTGATAGCTGTTAGTAGCAAATTATATTCTTTGCGATCGCTTTCCTTGGAGAATTTGTTGTAAGCGGGATTGACCACTTTTGACAAAAACTGGTTAGCCCAATCTTTATCAGCTTGACTTTCAAAAGGGCAAGTATCCGAGTGCAAGCGGCGGACTATTTTCATATAGCGCTTGCGAATATCGTTAAACTCAGCATCTAAGGGAACTCCCAAAATTGCGTGCTGATCTGTAAAGTCAAACTTAAACAGACCTTTTGTCATTTCAAAAGACATAAATGTTACTCTCCTTTCCCAGGCTTGTGACGATGCTTTATTCTTTAATGTAGCTTCTGTTAAGAGGTTATGACCCCCGTACTAATGCTTAGCCCTGGACTCCTGGCTGCTGCCCCAAGACGATAAAGGGGGTGTTTTGAGCAATGCGTCGCTAAGTTCAGCGTGAATCTTGCCGTTTGTCGCCAAAACTCGACCTGAGTTAATCTCAAAGGGACTCTCGTCATAGGCTGTAACTTTACCTCCGGCTTCCGAGACAATGACTGCGCCGGCGGCTACATCCCAAGGGGACAGTCCCCTTTCCCAGTATCCATCTAAACGGCCGCAGGCGACGTGAGCTAGGTCTAGAGCTGCCGATCCACTCCGTCGCACTCCTTGGGTGAGGTGGGTGAGGTGACAGAATTCGGCATAGTTATTATCGGCTGTTTCCCGTCGATCGTAAGCAAAGCCAGTAACTAACAAACTTTTGGTCAATTCGGGGATTTGGGAAACTGCGATCGCCCGTCGATTGCGGGTAGCACCCAATCCTTTGGCAGCCCTAAACAATTCGTTATGAAACGGATCGAAAATTACGCCAATTTGTGGTACTCCTTCAATTAAAAGTCCGATCGACACACAGGCAAATGGATATTGGTGGGCATAATTAGTTGTACCGTCCAAAGGGTCGATCGCCCACAGGTATTTGCTACTGGCATCCCCTAATTTACCTGATTCTTCAGCAAGTATCCCGTGGTCGGGTACATGACGACCCAGAATTTCTAAAATCACAGCTTCGGAGGCTTTGTCGGCTTCTGTAACTAAATCTCCCGATCGACCTTTTTCTTGAATTTCTTCTAATTTTCCGCAGAAAGATTGCAGAACGGAACCAGCAGCGAGGGCTGCTTCGGTGGCTATTTCTAATAAGTCTTGAATTTTGTTAGTCATTGGTTATTGGTTATTTGTTATTTGTTATTTGTTATTTGTTACTTGTTATTTGTTATTTTGCTGGCGAAATTCTCCTGGAGTTTGACGCAGCGGCTGTTTAGGATTCCAAATCCCTTTACCCATTAGTCTCGCCCATTCTTGAGCATTGACAAGTCGCTGCTGGTATTTCTTGTTAGGCGATCGCACCGTTGCCAAAGCATAACCTTCTTTAACTAGCCGTTCATTGACCAACACTCCATCTTCCCACAAATAGGCTAAGAAGCGATCGAACCTATCTTTCTCTTCAACATCTAATTCTAACAACACCTGTTTCCCGCCAATAAGCTGTTCCAGTTGGTTTTTGGCTGCTTCTCCCCAAGGCTGTTGCTTTAAATCCGGTGCTTCAATCCCAATCAGCCTAACTTGTTCTAACAGGGCAATTTTGTCTGCTGTACGGACAATTTCGATAGTTTGTCCGCTGACAGTCCGTTGTACTTTCACGAAAGTTCCTGTGGGAATTTCCGGTTTTTGGCAGCTAACTAACAACCAAAAAAGGGCGATCGATAATAGTCGATGCAGAAACTTTCGGCATTGGACACTTATGCCCAGCGTAACCGCAGCATTAGTCCTTGCGTACTTGAGCCTCGCGTAGCCAAAACCTAGGAGATGAAGAATGAAACTTGGCATTTTGCATATTTCCGTAGGCATTGCGCTCACTCTTCATCTAATGGCAAAGCCACACGCACTTTACCTTTCCCGAAGTAGCGCCCAAATTGAAGTTCATATACTTCATCTTCATCTTGCGTCTCTACTTCCATGTTGGAACGAGGATAACTGACACACAGCAAAGCATAACCCTCTTTTTGCAGTTCCACCGAAAGTCCCATTGCTTCTGGCTGGTAAAGTTCCCCAGACTTAACCCGGACAGCACAGGCCGTACAGGCGCCGTTGCGGCAAGAATAGGGTAAGTCTACTCCTTGATTTTCCACGTTTTGGAGGATGTAGCGGTCTTCGGGTACTTGCACGGTGTGGCACGACCCTGTTTGTCTGTTGTGAATTGTAATTGTGTAAGAGCGAGTCATGGAATTTTAGATTTTAGATGTGGGATTTTAGATTTGAGTTTGGAGACCAAATTCTTGATATGAATCGGTTTGCGACATCTGGAAGCAGAATTTGCCCTACTTGTTTTACGCCCTATCCACATTAAACAATAAATTTATGCCCTTAGGCCTTGCCAAATCAGATTTCTTCTGCTAAGGTAGTAAAACTGTGGCTAAAAAAACAAAGTTCAGCTTTGGAGAGGTGGCCGAGTGGTTGAAGGCGCAGCACTGGAAATGCTGTTTGGGGGTGACTTCAACGAGGGTTCGAATCCCTCCCTCTCCGTTGGATCTTGTGATACAAGCTTTACAGCAAAACGGCTTAGTTAGATATCTAACTAAGCCGTTTGTTTTTGGCATGGAGGATGCTAGCGTTCGATCTCATATCAAATCCGGTAACATCGGAATTATTCATCTCTCTTATCTCCCTCTGTGTTCTCTGCGTTCTAGTAAGGTTAAATCATTCCGATGCAGCCGGAAACGATATCAATGGGAGCATCCTTATTTTTTGCAAATATATGCTCCAACATTGGGATGCACCCATCTCAATCCTTATTCCCCTGAAAAATACCGAAATTAGTACGGGGAGAGGGTAGGCACGGCGGCACTACCCCAACAAAACCATCATTTACGAAGCCTTCTTTTTAGGAGCCACCATCCGTTCCACACTCATAGCAGCCACGCTCAATGTAACCACAGTCATGCCAAGAATTGCTACAGGCTGTAAATTTTCATTAATAATCACAAACCCAAAAAGTGCAGTCATCGCAGGTCCCAAAGTGCCAATTACTGATGCTAAAGCAGCCCCCGCAAATCGGATTGCAAAATTATTTAAAAGATAGCTAAACAGCGTCAGTACACCTAAAATTACACCCCCAACAATCAAACCAGGCCAAACATTTTGGTCGATACTAGGAGCAAAATTTTCTGACAGTGGCACCCACAAGCTCAGGGCAGAAAATACAAAAATCGCGGCAAAATTGACTAAACTAAAAGGAATTGGATGCAGTTTGCCAGCGGCCATTTGCGTCAGCAATACGTAGCCAGCAAAAGTAATCCCTGAACCAAGTGCGGCTGTCACTCCCACTGCCACATTGCCACCGCCAGGAGCCGGATTGGCAAAACTGGGCCACCCAGCTAAAATCAAGCCTGCGGTAATACCGCAAATCGCTAACAATCCCACTGTGCTGGGGCGTGAACCAAACAAGATCCAAGAGCCGAGTACCGTGACGATCGGATAAATAAAGAAAATGGTAATGGCAATTCCCGCCGGAATATTGCCGATCGCCAAATAAATCAAAACCTGAGACAAAAACAGAAAAAATGCGCTTCCTAAAACCTTACTCCACAAAGCTCGATCGCCCGACTGGAACAACCGCCTAATATCTTTCCAGACAGAAGGATAAAGAAATGTCGCCAACACAGGCATCAAAGCCATCACCACGATCAACCGCATCAACAAAATCAACAGAGAATTTCCAAAACCAGGAGTCACAACCCCAGGCACTTCAAACCAGCCGAAAATCACCCTAGGATTGCTGCTTTTAATCAGAATTCTCAAACAAACATTAAATATCGACAATACCACCGCTGAAGACAAAGCCAACACCAAACCGATCTGCATTTGAGAAGGTGCTTTAGCCACGGCTGTCGTCGTCGGCTGCACCGGATGGGGCCGTGGAACTGCTTCCTGGCTATCAGCAGGTACAGCAGGCATAATTTGTGGACGGACAGAATTAGTTAATTCCTCTGGATAGGAATCTTCTGCATCAAAAGGATTGTCAAGATATGCTTCTTCTTCTTCAAGTTCTTCCCTGATGCGGTTTACCAGATTCTGCAATAACTCTTCCCCTTGTCGCTCCAAGGTTTGCATATTGTTTAGCCGCACCGACAATTCACTTTCATAGCTGCTCAAATCTTGTTGCAGCATCTGAAAACTGCGATCGATCCGATCGTCTAGCGCCGCCAATAACTCAGAAGCTCGTTCATCATAGTTGCTTGGTGGCATCGGTATGGGGAACTCGCCACTGGGAATGGGACTACTAAGAGAATGTCCAGAATTAGCACTGAGTTCGTTAAACCGCTGCACTAACAAATCTTGGAGATTGTGAGCCAAAACTTGAGCCAACTGTTTGAGCCACAACTGCTGCTGATGAATATATCTGCCCGACAAAGATTCCATTTGCTGAGACTGCAATTTACGATATTGCTGTCTCAGGCTTTCAATATCCTGGATCAGGTGATTTTTTTCACTTTGGAGCCGTGTAATATCCTGATTTAACTGGCCCTTAACATTTTCATGCAAAGCGTCCAGCTCCTGAATCACCGAGTTAAGGACTTGTTCTGCCGATTTGGCATCCTCTGGATCGCCTGCGGAGTATTTGTTCTCTTGCACCATTATTAACGTATAACCTCTAATTTAAACTGTACGTTCGTTCAGTATTCTGAACTATCTTTTAAATTAGTTGACAATTTTCAGTCACTTTGTCTAAAAGACGGCTGACACTATAGTAGTTGCTAAGTTGGAGAGTAAAAAATTGAGTCAAACGAAGCTATCCCGGAGGGAATCGCCCGAAGAACACTTTGTGCAATTAGAAATTATACTACAACGCCATGCTGAAGCACTCGAAGCCGAAGTCAGAGCTTTGCAAACCGCAGATGAAACCGCCCAGTGGTCTGGTGACTGGAAGCGTTACTACAACTGGCGTTTCGCTAAAATTTTTGCCTCTGTGAAGATTTTTCGCAACTGGGGTGCAGATGCTGCTGCTTGGCAACTGCTGCCACTGCGACAGTATCCCAATCGAGGCAATCAGAAGGATTAGTTCGTTGTCAGTTGACAGCAATTAGGTAGGTGCCGTACAACGCAACTATGTAAACCATCGAAAGTATCCCAATGCCCTCTAGTCCATGACTATTTTATTGAGTGGGCTAGTTTTTCTATTTGAATACAATCCATTGAAGGATACTGAAAATTCCGGCACCCAAACCAGCGGCGATCGGAATTGTCACTAACCAAGCCGAACCAATAGACCGCAAAGTTTGCCAACGTACAGATTTCCAACTATTGACAAGTCCCACTCCCACAACTGCACCGACTAAAGCATGGGAGGTGGAAACAGGCAACCCCAAGCGCGATGCTAACAAGACAGTAGCAGCGGTGGCTAATTCTGCGCAAAATCCCCCACTTGGTTGCAGTTGGATGATGCCCTCCCCCACTGTGGCAATCACATTTTCGCCCCAAAGGGCCAAACCGATGACTATTCCGACACCTCCGAGGACTAAAATCCACAGGGGAACACTGAAATCATTCAGAGGAAAGGAACCTGTGCGACGGATATAGGCGATCGCAGCTAAGGGCGCAACGGCATTACCTACATCATTGGAACCGTGGGCAAAGGCCACAAAACACGCACTTAGCGCTTGAAATCGGGCCATTTGTTGCTCGATGAGAGAGAGAGAAAGGGGAGTTCCCTCTTGTTTCCCCCCAAGGGGGGGGTAGGGGGGAGTTCCCTGTTGATTCCCCTCAAGGGGGGTTCCTGCTGATGCTAATTTTTGCCAGCTAGTTTGGGTAAGGGCTATAGTTGCGATCGCCCCAAGGCCAATCGTCACATCGTGTACTGGAATATTCCAGCCAAATCTGTGGTGGATTTGGGCTAAAATTCCTGTCTGCACAAATGCCACATCAACAACTGACGGCAATACAATAATCCCAAATATGCTCAGCATTGCTGTACTCAGCCAAGGTATCCATTCGCGCATTCGATTCAGAGGGTCGGGTCGATCGAGAATCGAATACTTGACTAAACTGTAAAATATGGCGGCTAAAGCACCACTGGCGAATGGTGTCGCCAGCCAAGTTAGGGAAATAGTCCCGATAGTTAGCCAGTCAACAGCACCAATGCCCGCAGCTACCCAGCTAAAACCGGCGATCGCACCTACCACCGCATGAGATGAAGAAACTGGTAAACCCAGACGGGTAGCCATTTGCAGCCATAAACCACAAGCTGCTAGCACTGACACCATCCCGATTAAAAATACTTGGGGCTCCTTGGCAAAGACTTCTGCATTTACGACTCCCGTTGCCAGAGTTTCGGAAACTCCTTTGCCGAAAAGCACCGCACCTGTGAATTCCAGTATGCCAGCCACAATTATTGCCTGCTTGAGCGTTAGCGCTTTTGAGCCTACCGATGTTCCCATGGAGTTAGCGACATCGTTAGCACCCAAATTGGCCGCGACGTACAAAGCTAGTGCTGCGATCGCCAACAGGGGGATAATTTCGACCACAGAAATATTTAACATAAAGTTTTTTTGACATAAAACTGGCAGTTCGATATATGATAAGGGATTGTGAGTTTTGGAAAATCTTATGAAAGGCGCAGAAATAATCCGCTCCCTGGAGATGGAAGAAATAGATAGAGTCAAGGTAGAACTCAGCAAAGTGCTCCCCGAAATTTACGTCGGCGACACAGTGCGAGTCGGGGTGAAAATTAAAGAAGGCAATAAAGAACGGGTTCAGCCCTACGAAGGCACTGTGATTGCCATGCGTAACGGCGGAATTAATGAAACTATTACTGTGCGCCGTGTATTTCAGGGTGTGGGTGTAGAACGGGTGTTTTTGATTCACTCGCCCCGCATTGCCACGATCCAAGTGATGCGACGCGGGAAAGTCCGCAGAGCCAAGCTGTACTACCTGCGCGATCGGGTGGGCAAAGCTACCCGCGTCAAACAGCGCTTCGATCGCTCTCTTTAGGAATACACTCAGGCTATTCCCCATTCAAAAATTGGAAATTGCTAAATTTGAAAAAAAAGTTTCCAATTTACGAGCGCACTGTGTTAGAATAAAAATCTAGAGGTTAAGCAAATATTCGCAACCTCACCTGTGCGCTCTTAGTTCAGTTGGTAGAACGCAGGTCTCCAAAACCTGATGTCGGGGGTTCAAGTCCTCCAGGGCGCGCTGAATCACCAAAACTTAAATTCTGCCCGAAAGCGCCCGGATTATTGGCTGGTAACAGCGGAAATCGCAAGCTTTTGGGTAGAATTAATTTTTGTGGGCGGTTCGCAAAAATCAGGAATTGCAGCAATGCAAATAGGGTAGGGCAGACCCGAATTAACGCTTGGGGAGAATCCCACGTCTAGTCTAGATGACGGCAGGAATCTGGGTTAAGTGGTTTCGTTGAACCAAGAATCCCCGCGCCTGATTGTCGGGGAGTGTCAAGCTCAGACAGATTTGGCTTGTCAAGTGGTTGCTTTAGATTTTAGATGGGAAATTGGGCGAAGTGGTTAGTGTCAAAAAATCTGAGACCCGATCGCCACTGACACAATCTAAAATCTAAAATCTAAAATCTGAAATCGCAAGGGGGATTCAATTGTGGCAAAAAAAGACGAAGCTCAAGAAACTCAAGAAATAACAGCGCCTGGGTTTGACCCTGCGGGTTTTTTTAAGGAAACGAGAGAAGAACTCGATAAGGTGGTTTGGCCGAGTCGGCAGCAGCTAATCAGTGAGTCTTTGGCAGTGCTCTTGATGGTAATCCTCTCAGCAAGCCTGATCTACTTGGTGGATAACTTCTTTAACTGGGGCGCAGCAAAGGTGTTTGGACCATGACTTTTGCATCAGAAGAATCTGAGTATTCCACAGAAACCACCGCAGAAAAAGGCTCGCCAGAGGTTCCGGCGATCGTGGCTCGCTGGTATGCTGTTCAGGTTGCTTCCGGCTGTGAAAAGCGGGTGAAGGCAAACTTGCAGCAGCGAATTCAAACTTTGGATGTTGCAGATCGCATTGTTCAAGTAGAAATTCCGCAAACTCCGGCGATTAAAGTCGGTAAAGACGGTTCCAGACGGCAGTCAGACGAAAAAATCTTTCCCGGCTATGTACTCATCCGTATGTTTATGGACGAGGATACATGGCAGGTGATTAAAAATACCCCGAACGTAATTAACTTTGTCGGGGCAGAACAAAAACGCCGCTACGGGCGCGGCCGGGGTCACGTCAAACCGCTACCTCTGAGTCACTCAGAAGTAGAACGGATCTTCAGAAATGCTCAGGAATCAGAACCAGTTGTCAAAGTATCGATGGCAACAGGAGACCACGTAGTGGTACTTTCCGGGCCATTTAAGGATTTTGAAGGTGATGTGATTGAAGTTAGCCCGGAACGGAACAAGCTCAAAGTTTTACTCTCGATTTTTGGGCGCGATACGCCTGTAGAATTAGAGTTCAATCAGGTTCAGAAACAGAACTAACTAATGGCAAAGAAAGTTGTTGCAGTAATTAAGTTGGCGATTACGGCGGGAAAAGCCAACCCAGCTCCTCCCATCGGCCCTGCCTTGGGTCAGCATGGCGTCAATATCATGATGTTTTGCAAGGAGTACAATGCTAGAACCGCAGACCAAGCGGGTCTAGTGGTTCCAGTAGAAATTTCGGTTTTTGAAGACCGCAGTTTTACGTTTATTCTCAAAACCCCGCCGGCGTCGGTTTTGATTCAAAAAGCGGCTGGTATTGCAAAAGGTTCGGGAGAACCTAATCGCAAGCAAGTAGGCAAGATTACCCAAGCTCAACTGCGAGAAATTGCGGAAACAAAAATGCCTGACCTTAATGCTAATGATGTTGAGGCGGCCATGAAAATTGTGGCTGGAACGGCTAAGAATATGGGCGTGGCGATCGCGGATTGAAGGAAGAAGGAAGAAGGAAGAAGGAAGAAGGAAGAAAGAAGAAGGAAGAAGGAAGAAGGAAGAGAGAAAATTTTTTTCTCAGTCGGAATTCTTAATTTCTAGTCCAAGTTCCAAATCTCTAATCCAAAATTCCTGATTTTGAATTTCAAATCTTCAATCTAAAATCCCAAATCACAAGTCCTAAGTCGATTCAGGGGGAGAAGCAAAGCTTCGCTAGGAATCGAACAAATTTTAGAGATCGGATTGGCTGACAAGTTCAATCTCAAATCTAAAATCTCAAATCTACAATCGACATACCCCAAAAGATCAAAATGGTAAAGAAAGTATCGCGAAGACTGCAAGAACTGCAAAAGAAAGTTGAAGAAAGAGCTTATCTACCACTAGAAGCTCTGCAACTTTTGAAAGAAACAGCTACAGCCAAGTTTGCTGAGTCGGCTGAAGCTCACATCCGTCTAGGAATTGACCCAAAATATACTGACCAGCAGTTGCGGACAACTGTGTCGTTACCCAAAGGAACTGGTCAAGTAGTCAGAGTTGCGGTGATTGCTAAGGGCGAAAAAGTTAAAGAAGCCCTGAATGCTGGTGCAGATATTGCTGGTTCTGAAGAGTTGATCGAGGCAATTCAGAAAGGCATGATGGATTTTGATTGCCTGATTGCGACTCCAGACGTGATGCCCTTGGTGGCAAAATTGGGTCGATTGCTTGGCCCTCGTGGTTTGATGCCTTCTCCCAAAGGTGGGACGGTGACTGCTGACGTTGCTCAGGCGATCAACGAGTTTAAAGGTGGTAAGATGGAATTCCGTGCCGATAAAACCGGCATCGTTCATGTTATGTTTGGCAAGGCTGCTTTTTCAGCAGAAGATTTGCTGGTTAACCTTCATGCTTTGCAAGAAACTGTTGACCGCAACCGTCCTTCTGGTGCTAAAGGTCGCTACTGGCGCAGTTTGTACGTATCCGCAACAATGGGCCCGTCGATCGAAGTCGATATCAGCGTCCTGCGTGATACTAAACTTGATGCTGGCTAGAAAGAATACTAATTTCTGTCTTCTCGTCATAGCCTAATCCAAAATCAATAAGCTGAAGACCGCAGGTGCACACCGCGCTTAATTTCCTGCCGAGGCTCAAGAACTAAAAACTCAGGATTGAAAGATTTAAAAGTGACTATTTTTAATTCTTTATTCTTAATTTTTAATTCTCTGCCCCGGCTCCCAGGTCGGGGTTTTTGATTGTCAGTTTTCGATCATCCTTAAAGGAGGTGAAATAAGTATGGGCAAAAGTTTAGCAGTAAAAAATGAGATTATTGCAGACCTCAAGCAAACCTTGAGCGAATCTCAACTGGTAATCGCGATCGACTACAAAGGTTTAACTGTGGCTGAAATCACAGATTTGCGTCGGCGTTTGCGTCCCAAAGGCAGTAGTTGCCAAGTGGCAAAAAACACGCTGATGCGAATTGCGGTTGAAGGTAACGAAACCTGGCAGCCGATGCAGGAATTGCTGACTGGTACGTCGGCATTTCTGTTCGTGCAAGAAGATATCGGCGGCGCGATTAAAGCTTACCAAGAATTCCAAAAAGTCTCGAAAAAGACTGAACTTCGCGGCGGCGTGATGGAAGGACGGGTACTGAAAGAAGCTGATGTTAAGGCATTAGCCGATTTGCCGTCGAAAGAACAACTCATGGCTCAAATTGCTGGTGCTATCAACGGTGTGGCTACCAAGCTGGCTGTGGGTATCAATCAAGTTCCAACTTCGATCGCTCGCGGTCTCAAAGCTTATGCTGAAAAAGACCAGAACGGCGATTCAGTAGAAGCTGAAGTCGAAGCACAACCTGAAGCAGAAGCAGAAAGCGCATCTGCTTAGTCATTAGTCATTAGTCATCAGTCATTAGTGTTGAGCGACAGACTGAAGACTGGACACGAGAAACTAATGATGAATGAGCCAATCCAAAATCCAAAATCCAAAATCTAAAATCGAATTAGGAGTTCAAAAAATGTCTACTGCAACTGATGAAATCTTGGAAAAACTTAAGTCTTTGACTTTGCTCGAAGCATCTGAGTTGGTGAAGCAAATCGAAGAAGCTTTCGGCGTGAGCGCTGCTGCTCCTGTCGGCGGCATGATGATGATGCCTGGTATGGGTGGTGGAGCCGCTGCTGAAGAAGTAGAAGAGCAAACCGAATTTACTGTCATGTTGGAAGAAGTTCCTGCTGACAAGAAAATTGCCATCCTGAAAGAAGTCCGCGCGATTACCGGTTTGGGCTTGAAAGAAGCGAAAGACTTGGTAGAAGCCGCACCGAAAGCAGTTAAGGAAGCTATTGCTAAGGAAGCTGCTGAAGAAATGAAGAAACAGCTTGAAGCTGTGGGCGCAAAGGTATCTGTCAAATAGTAATAGAGTATAGCTGACTGGTTTAAACCTGTCGCTATCAGACCTCAGTCTTTAACATAAAGACTGAGGTTTTTTTGTCAATGACAGAACTAATATTTATAGTAACCGCCAAGCCTGTTAAGGCAGTAGGGGCTCTCGCATTCGGGCGGAAAATCCTTGAGTAATATCAATTCCGGTTGTATAGGAATGATTTAACCACAGAGAACACAGAGGACACAGAGTCCGAGAACAGAGGATTTGATATTATTGAGCATGGACAAGTTCACCCATAACATAGGTTGCTACAATTGTGCGGTCGTCGCCTAAGACGATCGTACTGAATAGCTGTTCGCCTAATTCTTCTATGGTGATTGGTGTCATTTGCTCATTGTTTTGCTCGTTTCTAAATGCCATAACTGGAGTTGCTCGTGGATCGAGAATCACAAAGTCTGCTTCTTTACCTACCTCAAAGTTGCCGATTTTATCTTCCCGCTTTAGTGCTCTTGCTCCACCGAGTGTGGCTAGGAACATGGCTTGAAACGGTGAAAGCTTTTGCTGCTGAAGTTGAGCTACTTTGTAAGCTTCACTGGCAGTTTTCAACAATGAAAAACTGGTTCCAGCTCCGACATCGGTGGCTAAACCAAGCTTAATTGGTGCGTGCTTGGCGGTTGCTTGCTCGATATTAAACAATCCGCTGCCCAAGAACAAATTAGAAGTTGGACAGAATGCAATCGCGGCTTTTGTCTGAGCGAGTCGATCGAATTCAGCATCGGTTAATTGAACACAATGGGCAAAGATGGAGCGCTCTCCCACCAAGCCAAATCGATCGTAAACATCCAGATAGCCCTGACTGTCTGGAAACAGTTGTTGCACCCATTCCACTTCCTTCATGTTCTCAGAGAGGTGCGTATGCAAATAGGTGTCTGGAAATTCGCTTAAAAGCTGGCGGGCGTAGGTTAGTTGTTGGGGAGTTGAAGTTGGTGCAAATCGGGGCGTGACGGCATAGAGTAAGCGATTTTTGCAGTGCCATTTTTCGATGAGCGCTCTGCTCTGGTAGTAAGACGACTCGGCTGTATCACAGAGAAAATCGGGAGCATGGCGATCCATCATCACCTTACCTACGATCGTGCGGAGGTTTCTGCGATCGCATTCCTCAAACAATGAATCTACTGATTCTGGAAATACAGCTCCTAGTACAACGGCAGTTGTCGTACCATTGCGTAAAAGTTGGTCAATAAAAATTGGCGCAACGCGATCGCAATAAGCTTTATCTTTGAATTTATGCTCGGTGGGAAAAATATATTTCTCTAGCCATTCTAAGAGTTGTTCTCCATAGGCCCCAATAATTCCAGTTTGAGGAAAATGAATATGTAGATCGATGAATCCAGGCAAGAGGAGACGATCGGGATAAGACTCAATGGGAATCCCAACATACTGCTCTTTTAGTAACTCATAATCACCAAGCTCTTTAACCTTGCCCTGTTCTAAAACCAGTAATCCGTCTGGAATATAGCGAACACTCTCCGATTCAGACACATAAAAAGGATCGTCAACAAAATCTAAAATTGCACTGCGAAACGCTTTCAAAGTCATTGATGAAACCTCACTGCCATAAAGATGAATCGAGCAATGATACCAGCAATGATCCAAGTACCTCTAGGAACTTAAGGTGACTGCAATCCCTGCTAATTGTGCTTTGTATGTCAATAAACCAATCAGTTTGGTATGGGGAATCTTGGTAAATGCTTGATTGTTTTTTTTGCCAATGTTGATTGACTGCTTCCATCCAGGGTTTTTACCGATAATTAACTGACCAATCTCGTTCAATTGACACCAATCAATTACACGACGACTCGCAGTATGAAGATAGTTGTCAATTCTTCTATTTCGCTTACTGTTAAGTTCCTTAATTAGATTGTAATGCTAAGTGGTCGCATTCTTTCCAAAATCTATGCTGTCTGTTAATTACGTGTTTTTCTACTAGCTGCATTTGACTCGACATGAGTAAATGTATTATGCTTTGTATTATATACGACTTCCTGCGAGCGTCAACATGGCAGGTAAAAAAAAGTATAATGAGTCCAAATGCACCTTTGCGATAACGCAAGACGCCCGCATCTGCAATCAAATGGCACTAAGAGTCAAAAACAAATTGAACTAGGGGCTGTGGGGTCTGGGGTGATGCGATCAGAGGGCGAATGGCGCGGACAAAGCTACCCAAATAGTAAAGGATGGGTAGCTTTGTCCATAAATTAAGTTACAGTTTCAAACCCCTCTTAGTGCAAACGAAATACCTAAAATGGAGAAGTTTTATGTCAGGTAAACTTACAGGCAAAATTGCGCTGGTAACAGGTGGGAACAGTGGGATTGGACTCGCGACAGCCCAGCGGTTCGTAGCAGAGGGGGCTTACGTCTTCATCACGGGTCGTCGTCAAAGTGACCTTGATGCTGCGGTGAAGCAGATTGGCAAAAATGTCACCGCCGTTCAGGGTGATGTCTCAAATCTCGCGGATCTCGATCGCCTATTTGCCACGATTAAGCAAGAGCAAGGGCACCTGGATGTAATCTTTGCCAATGCGGGCGGTGGAGAAATTGCTCCACTGGGATCAATCACCGAAGAACACTTTGACAAAACATTCAACACAAATGTCAAAGGTTTGCTATTCACCGTGCAGAAGGCATTACCGCTGCTGCCAGAGGGCGCTTCTATTATTCTGAACGCCTCGACTGCTTCTACCGTAGGCACCAAGGCCTTTAGCGTTTATAGTGCGACCAAGGCTGCCGTGCGATCGTTTGCCCGCAATTGGATACTCGACCTCAAAGAACGCAAAATTCGAGTCAATGCGATTAGTCCTGGCGTGGTTCCGACTCCTGGCTACACCCTTTTGGGATTGAGCGAAGAACAGGTGCAGGAATTTGTGGACAGTCAAGCCATCACCATTCCGCTAGGACGAGTTGGTACGCCCGATGAAATTGCCAAAGCCGTTGTCTTTCTCGCCTCTGATGACAGTAGCTTTGTGAACGGTATCGAACTGTTCGTTGATGGTGGCATGGCACAGGTCTGAAGCTTGAGCAGGTGTCTGGATGAGATAGACGATTTAGTACC
The DNA here is from genome assembly GCA_020883125.1 of Microcoleus sp. CAWBG506. Taxonomy (GTDB): domain Bacteria; phylum Cyanobacteriota; class Cyanobacteriia; order Cyanobacteriales; family Microcoleaceae; genus Microcoleus. The sequence goes on along the minus strand of JAHREW010000015.1, from coordinate 4,809 downwards.
TACTCGCACCTGCTGCGGGAGGATTTCAATCTTAGGAGAATTTGGAGCACAAATTATCATGATTGGTAAAGAATCATCTCGCGTGTGGCTGATTACAGGTAGCTCAACGGGCTTTGGTCGTGCTTTGGCTGAGGCTGCTTTAGCTCAGGGCGATCGCGTGATAGCCACGGCTCGCAATGTCAGCCAAATTCAAGACCTGGAGCACAACTATCCGAAAACTGCAAAAGCGGTTCGCTTGGATGTGACTGACCAGACAAGCATTCAAACTGCTGTGCAAAGTGGTTTAGAGGCATTCGAGAGAATTGATGTACTCGTGAACAACGCGGGGTATGGATTAATGGGCGCGATTGAGGAAGTGAGCGATCAGCAAATTCGCAACCAATTTGAAACCAATGTCTTTGGTCTTTTGAATGTGACTCGCGTAGTCATCCCCCTTCTCAGGCAACAAGGTTCTGGTCATATCTTGAACATTTCTTCAGTGGGCGGACGGATGACAGTGCCAAGACTGGGACTTTATCATGCCTCTAAATTTGCAGTTGAAGGTCTTTCAGAGTCCCTCGCGCAGGAACTTAAACCATTTGGTATCAAGGTTATAGTCATTGAGCCAGGAGGCTTTGCTACTGACTTTGAAGACCGTTCTTTAATTTCAGCTCATCCGATGCCAGAGTACGATTTCCTTCGAGAGCAAATGGCTCAGTATTCCGCTGAATCTGTTCGTGGTGATGCAGCGATGGGTGTTCAGGCAATGTTGAAAGTTGTGGAATTACCTGACCCACCCCTTCACCTGGCGATCGGTCCTGGGGCATTGCCGAGGCTTATCCAAAAACTTTCCTCAGATATCGAAGAATATCAGCGATTTGAAGATATCTGGCAGGCTTCCACCGCCAATGCGAAGCAGGGAATAGGGCTTTCCTAAATCACTCACATTTACACTCAAAACAAGAAACATCATGATTAAGCTTTACGGTCACGAAATGTCTGGTAACAGTTACAAACCAAGACTGTTGCTGGAACTATTAAACATCGAATACGAATGGGTCAAAGTAGACGTGATGAAAGGCGAACAAAAATCACCGGAATACCTAGCACTCAACCCATTTGGTCAGCTTCCTCTACTGGTCGATGGCGATACCAAACTAGCTGATGCTCAAGCCATTTTGGTGTACTTGGCGCGACAGTATGGCGGCGATAGTTGGCTCCCATTAGAAGCACTCCCGTTGGCTCAAGTCGTTCGCTGGTTATCGACAACTGCTGGAGAAATTCGCCAGGGCCCTGAACATTCCCGACTTTATTATTTGTTTGGGGCTACCAGTATCAATATCGAACGGGCACACCAGCAAGCAGAGAATATCCTGACTCAATTAGATCGACATTTGAGTACGCGCAACTGGTTAGAATTCGATCGCCCCACGATCGCCGATATCGCAGTTTTCCCCTATGTTGCTCTGGCGGACGATGGCAAGATTGACCTCGCACCCTATCCCAACGTCCTGAGTTGGATCGATCGCATCAAACAACTCCCCGGCTATATCCCAATGGCAGGAATGTAGGTGAACAAACACAGCTTAAAAAGAGAGGTAACACATGGCAATCCCAGGCTGGACAAGAACCGAATCGCCGTTTCATGCGGGTGAACTGGCAATTCAAGCCCGAATGGGCACACAGGCGCAGATGGATAGGCAAGGACGACAAATGATTCGGGAATATCTGCCCGATCAGTTTCGGCACTTCTTCCCCCAACTTCCTTACATAATTGTGGGCACGGTGGATGCGACAGGTAGCCCCTGGGCTTCAATTCTGGTAGGGGAACCTGGCTTTTTGTCTTCACCAGACGATCGTACTTTGCAGGTTGCAGCCAAACCCCTGTTTGGCGATCCTCTCGCAACCAACCTTGCAGATGGGATCGATATCGGCTTGCTCGGAATTGAGATCCATACTCGTCGTCGCAATCGTGTGAATGGTACCGTCACAGTAATTGACTCGGATCGCTTTGAAGTGCAAGTGGGACAAAGCTTTGGCAACTGTCCCAAATATATTCAAGCTCGGATGTTTGAGCTAATTGAGCAAGATTCAGCAACACCGCGATCGATCCATCAATTCCAAATGCTTGGATCGGAAGAACGTGCCACGATCGTGATCGCTGACACCCTCTTCATTGCAACCGCTTATCAAAACGCATCGGCAGGCATTGCTAGTGGGGTAGATGTTTCCCATCGCGGTGGTAAATCTGGTTTTGTGCGGCTAGACGATGACTATACACTAACCATTCCCGACTTCTCTGGCAATTGTCAATTTAATACCTTTGGCAACCTAGAGTTGAATCCTCGTGCAGGACTACTATTTGTGGATTTTGAGCGGAGCAACCTGCTTTACCTTACTGGCACAGCCGAAGTGATTTGGGAAGGAGCCCAAATCAATGACTACGAGGGAGCAGAGCGATTGTTTCGCTTCCACCTCGATCGTGGCTATCGGGTAGAGGGCAGCCTCCCACTGCGCTGGTCATCTCCAGCGTTCTCACCTTTTCTAGAGCATACAGGTTCTTGGTGAGGGATGAGCTTACTCAATGTTAATTATCTGTGCGATCGACTCATCTACCAATAGAACTTTATGGAAACTAAGCCTCCTCTCCCACCCTTTACGCTAGAAACCGCTTTGCTCATGTAATGCTCCTCAACAATAGTTTGAATATCGAGTAGTGGGAACTAAGCTGTAAATGATGGACTTAATTTATGAAATCTAGAGGATATACTTTGGGTTTTCTGTATTGAATTAAACCGTATTTGTTAGCAAATGTAAAAAATTATTGATAGAGGCGATTTTGATTGACGATAGCTCAGTCCACCATCAATATCAGACTGGCGGGTGCGAGCCGCACATACCAGGGAAAGGGTCGATCTTTGATGGTATTCCACTTTTCTTTAAAGACTTCTGCTTGGACATGATAGTCGTGCAAACTCATGGGTATGCCATTGAATTTGAGAAAGAGTGTGATGCGGTGAGGGGTTTCACTGGTGGAAGCTAACCAACAAGCATAGGTATTATCACGATCGGGTTCTGTGGTGATGCTAATTTGGTGGGCGCGAATGCCAACATCGGTGAGTCCATTATCCAGGGCTTCTAGCACTTGCAAAGTAATTCCCCAATCGGTCGCTATCACTGAATTCGCTCCCTGTACCACGGCACGGGAAAAGTTTTTACATCCCGTCAGTTGAGCGATGCGAACTGTTTTTGGATGCTCAAAAATCTGATGTTTCGAGTCATAGGCGATCGCTTTTCCCGCAGACATTACCATCAGGTTTTCACAAATTCGGTAAGCTTCCTCTAGGTTATGAGTCACAAATAACGTAATGCCGCGGTAGGTTGCTAGGGTTGCCAAAAGTTGCCGCTCCATTTGACTGCGCAGATAGGTATCTAGGGCTGAAAAAGGCTCGTCTAGCAATAGCAGTTCCGGTTCAGTTGCTAGTGCTCTTGCCAGTGCTACCCGCTGTTGTTGCCCCCCGGACAACTGATGGGGATAGCGATCGCCTAACCCCTGCATTTGTACCAGATCTAACTGTCGATCGACTCGCTGTCGGCAGATTGATTTTGACAGATGCTGCAACCCAAAGGCAATATTTTGAGCAACCGTCATGTGGGGAAACAGCGCATAGTTTTGAAATACCAAACTCACCTTGCGTTGGTGGCTGGGAAGGTTAATATTCTTGTCTGAATCAAAAAGCGATCGCCCATTCAAGACAATACGCCCTGTGGTAGGCGTATCAACACCAGCAATACAGCGAAGAGTCATGCTTTTACCCGAACCCGATCCACCAAGTATGCCTAAATTTTCTTGCTGTGCGCTGAAAGCCGTGTCGAGTTTAAAGTTCGATAATTGTTTTTCAATATCGACAACCAATCCAGATTCGAGACTGGGCAGTTGCGGTTGAATACTATGCCCTAAACTAGCAGGTTGCGTGCATTTTCCACCACGATTCACTGGCTCATTTGCTTCGATTCCTATCCCTATTTTTTGCTGTCTATTTTGTGCGTAGCGCTGCTGCAAAAGGTTCACAGCTATGATACCAGATAGGGAGATAGTCATAATCAAAACTGCCCAAAACCAAGCCTCCTTCATTTCTCCAGCTTCCACGGCAAAATAGATTGCCATTGGCATTGTTTGGGTTTGTCCGGGAATATTTCCAGCCAGCATCAAAGTAGCTCCAAATTCTCCCAATGCGCGTGCAAAGGAGAGTGTGATTCCTGCCACAAGTCCGGGAACAGCTAAGGGTAATATAATCTGAAAAAAAATTCTTGTTTGAGAAGCGCCCAAGGTTCTGGCTACTTGTAGCAAACTACTGTCAATTTGTTCAAAAGCACCCAATGCTGTTTTGTACATTAGGGGAAATGAAACCACTGTGGCGGTTAATACTGCGGCATACCAAGTAAAGATAATTGTGAATTCAAATTGCTGCATCAATTGTCCGATCGGACCGTTTTTACCAAAGAGTAAGAGTAGTAAAAAACCAACCACTGTTGGTGGCAAAATCAGCGGTGAAATCAGAATTCCTTCTATTAATGATTTCCATCTACCGCGATAGCCCAACATCCAGTATGCAGCAGCAGTGCCGAGAAAAAATGTTGCAATTGTTGCCAGTCCAGCCGTTTGTAGAGAAATCCAGAGGGGCGATAGATTAGCAAACATAAGAAGAAGGAAGAAGGAAGAAGGAAGAAGGAAGAAGGAAGAAGGAAGAAGGAAGAAGGAAGAAGGAAGAAGGAAGAAGGAAGAAGGAAGAAGGAAGAAGGAAGAAGGAAGAAGGAAGAAGGAAGAAG
>JAHREW010000014.1:39961-134409 GCA_020883125.1 Microcoleus sp. CAWBG506 | reverse complement strand
GGATTAATTCCGAAGTTTCTACAATCGGTTCTGTATCTGGGATTAATTCCGAAGTTTCTACAATCGGTTCTGTATCTGGGATTAATTCAGAAGTTTCTACAATCGGTTCTGTATCTGGGATTAATTCCGAAGTTTCTACAATCGGTTCTGTATCTGGGATTAATTCCGAAGTTTCTAAAACAGGTTCTGTATCTGGGATTAATTCAGAAGTTTCTACAATCGGTTCCGATGCAGGTTGAGAATCACTTATTTCCTGTAATGTTTCTGCAACTGCCAAAGTTTGGGCCACTTCAGGTTCAGTTTCAATTAAAACATCTCCCTGCTTCTTTTGGGCAGTTGTCAGCTTTAAAAAGACATCTTCTAAACTAGCCCGATTGCGACGCATTTCGCAGAGTCCAAAACCAGAGGCGATGATAGCTGCGGCAATTTCTCGTCCGGGTTCTAGATCGGGTTCGCACAGTGCCCGTAGGCGATAATGACCGGCTAAAGACTCTTGATTGGAGATTAATTCGATCGATCGAACACCGGGTAAATTTTCTACCGCAGGCAACAGCAGACTGTTCAATAACTCTGGTTCCCCTTCCACTTCCATTTCATAGCCAGAATTAGCCGCCAACTCACCAGTCAAATTTTCGGGACTACCTGCTGCGACAATTTGACCGCCATTGATGATGGTAACGCGGTTACAAGTCATACTGACTTCCGGCAAAATGTGGGTAGAAAGAATGATTGTATGTTGTCCCCCAAGGCTTTTGATTAAATTGCGAACTTCGATGATTTGTCGGGGGTCAAGACCGACGGTTGGTTCGTCTAGGATAATTACCGGGGGGTCGTGGACGATCGCCTGAGCGATACCTACTCGTTGCTTAAAGCCCTTGGAAAGTTTGCGGATTAAAACTTTCCGTTTTTCGACTAAGCCACAGCGTTCGATGGCTGAGGTGACGGAGCGCGCGCGATCGCCCGCCGGTACTTGCTTAATCCGGGCCACAAAAAACAGAAATCCTTCCACAGTCATTTCTGGATAGAGTGGGGGATTTTCTGGTAAATAGCCGATGCGCTGTCTGACAGCCATCGAATTTTCGTGAACATCGAGACCGGCGATACGGGCTGTACCGCTGGATGCTGGTAAATATCCCGACAAAATCCGCATGGTTGTGGTTTTGCCGGCACCATTAGGCCCCAAAAAACCCAGAATTTCCCCTGATTCGACCGAGAAAGACACATCCGCGATCGCTGCGGTGGAACCGTAAGTTTTGCTTAAGTGTTCTACTTCAATCATTTTTCAGAAGTCAAGCGATGTTAGATTTGAGATTTGAGATTTTCCAAGTTACCCCACGGACTATCCGGGAGATTGTGAGTTTAGTCCAGTCTGAACCAAATCTATCACAACAGGCGATCGTACTCGGAAGTGGGAGGATGGTTTTAGGCTAGTGTTGTTTGGTTCTGGCTAAGGTAGAGTTGGCTTTTGCAAGTTCGATCATTTTAGTCGATCGTAACACCGTCAGCTTACACATCTGGCATAACTATTATGGAACAAGCAATCAGACCTGTTCTTGAGGCCGTGCATTCAAAACAGTCCTGGACGCATGGCGAGTCAAAAACCCGGTTTCTGCGTGAATATTTGTCGAAAAAAACGACGATTTTTGGAAGAAACCGGGTTTTTTGCGTCCAGGACTACAAAAAAAACTCAACTCCGTTTCCAAATTTTAATCTCCCCCAACCAACCACCACTCACAATCATCTTCCCATCCCCACTAATCGCCACAGCACTAACATAGCCAGAATGCCCGGTCAAAGTACCCCTCAAATCCCCCGATCGCACATCCCAAAGCCTAATACTCTTATCCCAACTCCCACTAAGGAGCATACTACCATCGCGACTAATTGCCACCGACCAAACCCCATCCGTATGGCCACTCAAACGCCGAATTAACTGCCCATTTCCCACATTCCACAAACCAATTGTACCGTTGCCATTTCCCGCAGCCAAACTCTTGCCGTCGGGACTAAAAGCTACGGACAAAACCGATAAATTCTTGCCGCTAATCGTGCGCATTAATTGACCAGTAGCTAAATCCCATAACTTAATCGAACCATCTTTGCTACCGCTAGCTAATACCCCCCCTAGCCCCCCCTTGCTAAGGGGGGGGATTTGAGCGATCGGACTGAGGGCAACAGTATTTACTAAGCCAGAATGCCCGGTCAAAGTCCGTAGCAACTCCCCGGTTTTGAGATTCCAAATTTTAATCGTTTTGTCCCAACTACCGCTAACTAAAAACTCACCATTGGCACTAATTGCCACACTCGAAACCGCATCGGAATGCCCGCTAAAAGTTTGTAAAAGAGCACCTGTTTCTAAATTCCAAATCTTGACCGTTTTGTCATCGCTACCACTAGCTAAAATCTTGCCATCTGGACTGATAGCTACGGCATTTACTGCTTCCCGGTGACTCCGCAGGGTAGTTTTCAATTCCCCACCGGGAAAATTCCAAACAGAGATAGTGCCGTTACTATTTCCAGTGGCAAAATAATCAGTTGCCAAGGAAACGGAACTGACTACTTCCGCAGGGGCTTTGAGAGTATTTGTGGCTGCAAAGGCGATCGCACTTGCAGACTTGCGGGGCGAATTATTAACGGGATTTGAGGGTGTTCTGGCCGTGGGAGATTCAGGGACGATCGGCAGCGAAATAGTCGATCGCCATTTCATGAAAGTATCAGTTTCTATCCCCGCCGCCACGATTTTATCAGAATTGTTCTCCAGCTTCACAATGCCATTAATTGCGATCAATTTCCCCCCATCGTCGAGCACCGGACCGCCACTCATCCCCGCTCTCACCAAGTTATTGTATACTAATGTATAACCGTTCCAGACAGTCTGACGGCCAGTCAGCAAGCCTTCTGTGGCAATGAAAATCGGCTGTCGGAGGGAACCACCGGATATCGGCCAGCCAGCCACAATCGCCTTTTTTCCCGCAGTTGCTGGGGAAGTGGCTAATTGAGCCAGGGGATAGCTTTCAGGGCTGCTGAAGGGGACGATCGCCAAATCCGCACCGGGCATTCGCCGGATTAAAGTATAATATATAGAGTGAGATTTACCATCGGGAGTAATCACCCGATAATCACCAGCTTTGTCTACAACGTGCCAGTTAGTCAGAATATAGTAGGTGTTACCTTTTTTTTCTAAGATGACTCCCGAACCGCCTTTTGGCCCTTCAATGCGGACAGTGACAGCTTTAGCAACGGTTTTAACTTGGTCTGCGGTTAAGGCTAAGGCGATTTGAGGTAAGGTGAAGGGGAGAAGAGAGATGGTGCTTAGGGCGATCGTAGCACTCAAAATAGCCGGAATTGTTCTGCTGTAATTCATTTTTTTTTAATTTAACATATTAATATCTCAACTGACGAAAAAGTTTTCCGGGTTGTGCTATATTTTGACACAAATTGCAGGTATGGGAATCCTAGTTATTTACTAAACGCTCTTAAGTAAATAGAAAGAAATATATATATGGCATTTAAAAACAGGGACAAAGAATTAAGCGAGGAAAATCTCCGAGAGCAAATAGTCCAAGCAAAAGAAGCATGGAAACAAGCCGAAGCTACAGAGCCTCGCGCCGAATCTGTGTATTATAATCAGTCTGAAGATTTAATTACTATCAAACTGAAAAATGGCGCCATTTTTTCTTTTCCTCCAAAGCTGGGACAAGGCTTAGAAGGCGCTTCACCAGAACAACTTGCTGATGTTTGGCTACCCCCTTCTGGTAGCAGCGTACACTGGGAAAGCTTAGATGTTGATTTTGGCATTCCCGAACTTATAGCAGGTATTTTTGGGACAAAATCTTGGATGGCTGAATTAGGTAGGAAGGGAGGAAAGGCAACTTCAACCTCTAAATCTGTCGCAGCAAGGCAAAATGGCAAAAAAGGCGGGCGACCTAAAAAGAATATTTCCGTTAATTCTTGAAATCAATTTTTAGCAGTCAGATGTCATCGACTAAAATCCCCGACTTCTTTGAGAAGTCGGGGATTTCGCATTCAATTTCATGCCAAATCAAACAGCAAAAATTCAGCATCTGCTGTAGCTTCAATCACCAACTCAGACTCATCACTAACCGCAGCACCATCCCCCTGTTCCAAAGCCAAACCATTGAGCAAAACAGAGCCTCGCGCTACTTGCACCCAAGCATAGCGATTTGACTGTAAAACATGAGAAACCCGCGCATCCTTATCCAAAACAGCCGCATACAAATCCACATCTTGATGAATTTTCACAGCACCATCTCTAGCATCTCGCGCCGCCACTAACCGCAACGTTCCCTGTCTTTCTGCTAAGGGAAAATCCCGCTGTTCGTAACTTGGTGTCAATCCATTCCTATCGGGTAACAGCCAAATTTGCAGTAAATGAACCGAGTCAGTTGGCGAGTGATTGAACTCGCTATGCTGGATACCCGTACCAGCACTCATCCGCTGCACTTCACCAGGTTTAATCACCGCACCAGTACCCAAACTGTCCTTATGTTCTAATGCCCCTTCCAACACATAAGTAATAATTTCCATGTCGGTGTGACCGTGAGTACCGAAACCTTTGCCACCGTTAATGACATCCTCATTAATCACCCGCAAAGAGCGAAAATTCATATACTTGGGGTCGTAATAATTGGCAAAGGAAAATGTGTGATAACTGTCCAGCCAACCGTGATTTGCGTGTCCTCTTGCTTCACTTTTGCGAATAGCAATCATTTTCCCAATCCTCTGTGAAACCTATAGGGTTGTTTTTGTTATATTTCAAGTTTAGACCAAGTAAAGCTATTATGGGAAGTACGCACTTTTAAGTTAGGTACTACCCAAAAAGTTACTACCACCAAATACTCTGCAACTGAAAGCAAGTATCTAGCTTCCGACAGAGTTCAATATTTCTACCGAATTCAACAATCATAAAATGAACCACACAGAGCGTCTTGCCACTCTCAACCGCATCCGCAAATTCAGCCGTTTGATGGATACCGCCATTGGCATCCCCGGCACCAAAATTCGTATCGGCTTAGATCCGATTATCGGTTTAGTACCAGGTGCTGGCGACTTAGTAGATACCGCATTTTCCGCTTACTTAATTTATTTAGCAACTAGATTCAAACTGCCACCCAAAACTCTCGGAAAAATGATTTATAATATAAGTCTAGAAGCAGTCATCGGCTCCATACCTCTAATCGGAGATATCTTCGATGCTTTTTATAAATCCAACATCAGAAATCTGGCCCTTTTAGAAGAACACCTCGCAGTAGTTGAACCGGAATTAACCGCAGTTGCAGAACCGATTTCTGAATCGATCAAACTGTAGGGGCGGGTTCCACCAACAATCTCTCAAACCCGCCCAACTGTAGGGGCGGGTTTCACCAACAATAATTGCCAATAACCAACAATATCTTAAACCCGCCCAACCCAATTACCGTGTCCTGATTTCCGGTTATATTAATTCCGATGCCACCGGAATTAATCTTAGATATTATTGGTACAACCTCCCCTATCAAATAATTACTGATAACGCTTAACAGCTTCCACCAAAGCAATAACATCTTCTTCTTTAGTATTAAAAGCCGTTACCAGTCTCACAGTACATTTATCCCAGCGATAAAACTGGAATCCTTCAGCTAAAACCGCCACAATTACAGATTCAGGAAGTTGAATAAAAATTTCATTCGCTTCTACCGGATGACAAAAAATTACTCCCTCAACTCCGGCCAAACCTTGCGCTAACTTAGCCGCCATCTGATTTGCATGAGCCGCATTTTTAAGCCACAAATCATCAGTTATATATGCTGACAACTGCGCAGACAAAAAACGCATTTTGGAGAACAAATGCCCACTACGCTTTCGGTAAAAAGGAAAATTATTGGCCAATTTTTCATTAAAAAAAACCACTGCTTCCGCCGCCATTGCACCATTTTTAGTCGCTCCAAAGGAGAGAATATCGACCCCAGCCCGCCAAGTCAAATCTGCTGGAGAACAGCCAAGACTGGCGACAGCATTAGCAAAGCGAGCTCCATCCATATGCAGGTGTAAATTATGATTGCGAACCACTTCTGAAATCTGGGAAATTTCCGCCGGAGTGTAGATAGTTCCAGCTTCCGTTGCTTGAGTGATGCTGACGGCTGCTGGCTGTACGTGGTGGACGACTCCTACACCCGCGCGCGCGAGACTTTTTTCTAAAGTTTCTGCCTCGATTTTAGCATGATTTCCTGTTATTGTCACCAACTTTGCACCACCGCTAAAAAACTCAGGCGCACCACATTCATCAAGATTAATATGAGATTCCCCATGACAATAAACAGCACCGTAAGGAGGTGTTACAACTGCAAGACTCAGAGCATTAGCAGCGGAACCAGTGGCTACGGGAAAAACAGTCACCGATGTCTCGAATAGTTCAGAAAACTTAACTTGCAAACCTTTTGTATATTCATCATCGCCATAGGATGAAACACTACCATAATTAGCTGCTGCGATCGCCGCCATGATTTCTGGGGAAACACCCGTTGTATTGTCGCTACAAAAATTCATAAAAATATTCGGTAAACACAATCTATAATATAACTCAAACACCAGGCAGTTGTCGCTGTTATATTTTAAATATTGAAAGTTTAAAGTTATTCAAAACAAATTACTATCACCATGAAAAAAAAGCAAAACAAATTCAGTCACCTCACGGCGATGGAAAGAATTTACCTGTCATTTCCGGCGAAATATTTATGGGAGCAAAACCTGCTGCAAGGTAAAATTTTAGACTTTGGTTGTGGCTTTGGCAACGATGTGAAATTATTGCATCAAAAAGGATTTGATATTGCAGGTTATGACCCTTACTATTTCCCAGTATATCCCGAAAATAAATTCGATACAATCCTTTGTTTTTATGTTTTGAATGTTTTGTTTCCTGAAGAACAAGCTAAGGTTATTATGGAAGTATCCCATTTGCTGAAACCAGGAGGTAAAGCATATTTTGCTGTGAGAAGAGACCTCAAAAAAGAAGGTTTTCGAGAACATTATATCCACAAAAAGCCTACCTATCAGTGTATAGTAAAACTTCCGTTTAAGTCAGCACACTTAGACGAGTATTGTGAAATATATGAATATGTGCATTATAATCATCAAAGAAATTCAACTAATCATTGTGTTTTTTGCAATCCACATAAACAGCTCACTCTACTAACTGAATCTGCAACCGCCTATGCCATATTTGATGGTTATCCGGCCAGCAAAGGTCATGTTTTAATTATCCCGAAGCGTCATATTGCCAATTATTTTGAACTGCCGTTTCGAGAACAATCAGCTTGTTGGTTCATGGCGAATATAGTGCAAGATATTTTAAACAAAGAATTTCACCCGGACGGTTTTAATGTGGGAATAAATATTCATAAAGATGCGGGTCAAAGTCGAAGTCATGCTGCGATTCATATTATTCCCCGCTACCGAGGTGATGCGACTGGAAATAAAGGTGGCATTAGATATGTGATTCCAAAGAGTGAAAAATAAAATTTAGTAAAGTGTGAAAGGGATTTTTTTTAAAACCGCAGAGGCGCAGAGAACACAGAGGAATGGAGAAGAGTGGGAGTTATAATTTTTGTAAGGATTGTTATATTTGAGCAAAGCGCGTGCAAAAAAGGGTTAATATGTGTTTACTAAGTCTAAAACTACACCTTAGCAGCATTTTTGTATTCTGTTTATGTCTAAGCGCAAAAAACAAGAATGGCTCAAGGAAACCCTAGAGCTCAAAGAGAATCATAACTGGAAATCAAAGCCAGGAACTCGCATCTTTGTCGCAGGAAGAGGAGCCGTCCGTTTTGATGTCCCCGATGATTGGCATTTTGAACCCGATACAAAGTCATTCCGGTTTACGGACAAAAAGCCGCCGGATGATGATTGTTGTTTGGAAGTTTCTTTTAATTTACTTCCCCCCGGAAATTGGGCAGATTTTCCCTTGGCTCCGGTATTGAAGCAGGTGGCGGAGGAGGACAGTCGGAATCCGTTCGATATGGGAGAAATTATCCAACTGAAGCGGCAAACTGCTCGGATTGTTTGGACGGAATTCAAATTTATCGATCCTCCAGAACAGCGGGCGGCTTATTCGCGAATCTGTGTGGGATTGGGTTCTAATGTTCAGTGTTTGATTACTTTTGATTACTGGGTTGATGATGCTGAACGTTTGACTCCTGTCTGGGATACGGTGATGGAAACGTTGGTTTTAGGGTTGTTTATTAGCGACCCTAGAACTGGATTTGCACGGCCGGATTAGATATGTGGAGAGTTTGAAGTGGTGGGTATTATGGGTTGATTCAATGTCAAAAAATAGGCGATCGCATTAAATGCAAGGATATTGATAAATATCTTGTACACTATACTTGTTGTGATTTTTTTTTACTTGAGGTAGCTTGTGACACTAGATTTGCTAACTGAAATCTACAGTTCCTTTGAACCATTTCAGCCTCCCTCAAAAGAGGCTTATGTCGATTGTCAGGATGTCCGGGGTGGTTGGGAAGTAGTACGGGAGTTAGGCCGAAAGATTACCCGATCCAAGAAACCAACTTGCCAGCTTTACTCTGGCCATCGAGGAGTAGGAAAATCCACAGAACTTCTGCGATTGAAGGAATACCTAGAACAACAGAATTATTTTGTGGTTTACTTTGCAGCAAATGATGAGGATATTGAACCCCAGGATGCAGAATATGCGGACATATTGTTTGCTTGCACTCGGCATTTAGTAGAAGCGATTAAGCTACAAAACCATAACCCTTTACTAGATTGGATGAAAAATCGAGGCGAATCTCTCAGAGATTTGGCACTGACAGAAGTATCACTTGAAGGTTTAAATTTAGAGGGACAAGTTGCTCAGTTTGCCAAAATTACGGCAAATTTACGAGCAAATCCAGATATGCGGCGGGAACTGCGACAGAAAATTAATGCTAATACTCCGTCTTTGGTAGAGGCGCTGAATGACTTCATCAAAGAAGCTGAGAAATCCCTACCAGCAGACTGTCGCGGTATTGTGATGATTGCTGATGATTTGGATAGAATCGCAGAAACTAAAGAAGAAGGAACTCCCAGCAATTATGACGAAATTTACTTAAATAGGAGTGAAATTCTGCGGGGCTTGGCTTGTCATGTAATCTATACGGTTCCGATCGCAATGGTATATTCGGGACGGGCAACACAGCTTGAAGATAACTACGAAAAAACCAATATTTTACCGATGGTGATGGTGAAAAATCCCGATGGTACAGTCAACTCAAATGGACTGGGTAAATTGCGGGAAATTATCTGTCGGCGGCTAGAGGCGATCGACTCCAGACTGACTCAAACTATGGATGGTAGTGTGGCAGGTTTAGATATTCCCGCTGTGTTCGATAGTTCAGATACGTTGAACAATCTTTGCATCATGAGTGGCGGACACGCCAGGAATTTGATGCAGATGATCCGAATTGCTGTCAATTGGACTGACGAGTTACCAATTAGCGCTGAAGCAGTTCAAAGAGCAATTGCAGAAACGCGAGAAACCTATCTGAATGCAATTCAAGAACATCAATGGGAAATTTTGGCTGATGTTTATTGCACAAAGCAAGCAAACAATAACGAACAATGTTTACGCCTGTTGCTCACTCGCTGTTTGTTAGAATATCGCTATTATGATAATGGCAAGCTCAAACGCTGGTACAACGTCCATCCTCTGATTGAAGAAATCGAGCAGTTTCAAGCTACAGTTGCCAAAATTCGGCAATTACCATTATGAGTCAATCTTCTTCTACTCAGTCACTCGACACTAGCCCAGAGGGAGTTTATCGGGCTTTATTGCGATGCCTAAAACGAACAAAAGGATTTGGTATTGTGTTCGTGCAATGCTCTCCTGACGTAGGTAATCAGTTAACTGATAGAGTGCAAGAAGATTTGTCTGAGAAAAAAATTGCAATTTTAGAATTGACAGAACCAATTGATAATCTGTATGATATTGTTGCCAATCGTGGCGATCGCAACGACCTAAACATTCTCTTCATTGAAGGACTAGAAAAGTCACTCGAACCTTATATCAAACCTGGATATGGTGGTGATGGTGATTATTATAATTTAGATACAGTACCTCCAATCCTTAGTCACCTCAATCAACGACGGGAAAATTTTCGCGATCGCCTGAGTAATATTTGCTTTGTTTTTATACTGCCTCTTTTTGCTATTAAATATATCATGCGTCGGGCTCCAGATTTTTTTGATTGGGGCTCAGGCGTGTTTGAGTTATCTATTAATAGTTTCGACAAATTTATTTCTATCAATAGAAAGGGTTATAATATCGTGGATTTTTCTAATAGTATTGGTCTTGCAATTGGAGGATTTGCTATGAATAATGAAAAATCCAAGTGGAAAACGCCGATAAAAGAGGATCAAAAATATGCGATAATCCCCCAGGGAGCCGAAGAAATTAGTTCTAATGAATTAGATGAATCTGAATCTTGGATTAAACGAGGGAACGTGCTTCTTGGAGTCAAGCGTTATGAAGAAGCCATAAAACGATATGAAGTAGCTATTAGACTCAATCCTGATTCATGCGAAGCGTGGAATTTACGCGGTATTGCTCTACTGCAACTAGGGCGCTATGAAGAGTCAATTGCCAGTTTTGATAAGGCATTAGAAATAAAGCCAGATTATGAAGACGCTAAAACTAACCGAGATACTGCTTTCAAAGAATTGAATTAGGGTGATTTTGGTGATCCCACTATCCCGATCACCTTATCTTGTTAAGCTCTACCGATTTCTACAATATTTTCACCATTTTGCAGCAACTCCAAAGCTTCAGGAAAAGCGCGGGTAAAAATGCGTTGTAAGTCTCTATTGGTAATATTCCCACAGGTTAACCAAAGAATTTGTGGTGGGCTTCCCAAACGAACTACTAAATCAATAAAATCTCGATCTTTAGTGATAACAACAGTGCCATAACCGTTAGCGCGAGCTGCATTAAATATCTCAATATCCTGAGCGTCTGACAACCCAATATCCTGTAGAGTTAATGCACTCACACCAAATGTAATACTCAACCACTCTGCCAGACTGGGAGGAAGTTGAGCATTTAGCCAAAAAATCATACAGCAATCCTCGGAAAGTCAATTCGGAGTGCAGCAAACAGCAAGCAAGCTTGGATATCTTCAGGTTCTAAATCGGGAAAATCTGCCAGGATTTCACTAGCAGGCACGTTATCCGCTAGAGTTTCTAGAATGTCACTAACTCGGATTCTCATTCCTCGGATACAGGGACGACCTCCACATTTACCCGGAGTTTGAGTAATGCGATCGAGTAAAAGAGTTTTGTCTGGCATAAGTCTCATCTACTGCACGGTTTTAACTCAACTGCACTTAATATTATAGCTGCTGAAGTATAGTTTTAACGTAAAGTTTTTCTCCAAGGCCGATCGCGCGTTTTCCCCATTTGATTCTCACCAGGTAAACTTTTCGATCGACAACTTGCGATCGCACAAACAATCTCCCCAAAAATCCCACACAACGATCGCACAAATACCATACAATAATCCCACCATCCCGCATCTACCAAGCCCTCATCCCATGCTTTGCGATTACTTAGTACAAATCCTCACCGCCCGCGTCTACGATGTGGCCCAAGAATCCCCCCTAGAAGCCGCACCCAATCTATCGGCGCGACTCAACAATCAACTCCTGTTGAAGCGAGAGGATATGCAGTCTGTGTTTTCGTTCAAACTGCGCGGTGCGTATAACAAAATGGCGCAACTTTCGCCGGAGTTACTGGCCAAAGGTGCGATCGCAGCTTCTGCTGGCAATCACGCCCAAGGAGTAGCCCTCGCCGCCCGCCATCTGGGAACTCGCGCGGTCATAGTCATGCCCGTAACTACGCCCCAGGTCAAGGTAAATGCGGTCATAGCCCGTGGTGGAGAGGTGGTTTTGCATGGGGATACTTACGACGATGCTTACGCTTTTGCGCGCCAATTAGAGGCGGAAACAGGCATGACTTTTGTTCACCCTTTTGATGACCCCCATGTGATTGCGGGACAGGGTACGATCGGCATGGAAATTTTGCGACAACATCAGAAACCAATTCATGCAATTTTTGTGGCTATTGGCGGCGGTGGATTGATTTCTGGTATTGCGGCTTATGTGAAACGATTGCGCCCGGAAATTAAAATTATTGGTGTGGAACCTGTGGATTCCGATGCGATGAATCAGTCTTTGAAAGCGGGGAAACGGGTGCGTTTGTCGCAAGTGGGTTTGTTTGCTGATGGCGTTGCGGTGCGGGAAGTTGGGGAGGAAACTTTTCGGCTGTGTCAGGAGTATGTGGACGAGATTATTTTGGTGGATACGGATGATATCTGTGCGGCGATTAAGGATGTGTTTGAGGATACGCGATCGATCTTAGAACCGGCCGGCGCTTTGGCGATCGCAGGTGCGAAAGCTTACGTGGAACGGGAACAAATAGCAGGAGAAACGTTAATTGCGGTGGCTTGCGGCGCGAACATGAATTTCGATCGCCTGCGTTTTGTAGCAGAAAGGGCCGAGTTTGGCGAACGCCGCGAAGCGATTTTTGCAGTGACAATTCCCGAACAACCGGGAAGTCTCCGCAGGTTTTGCGAATGTTTGGGTAAGCGCAATTTAACGGAATTTAGCTATCGAATTGCGGATGAAACAGCAGCACACATTTTTATCGGCGTGCAAATTCAAAACCGCGCTGATGCAGTGAAGATTGCGGCAAGTTTTGAAGATTGTGGCTTTAAAACTTTGGATTTAACTGATGATGAATTAACTAAATTGCACTTGCGGCATATGGTTGGTGGTCGTTCTATGCTAGCAAATCACGAACTGTTTTATCGCTTTGAATTTCCCGAACGTCCGGGTGCGTTGATGAAGTTTGTAGGTTCGATGAGTCCTAATTGGAATATCAGCGTTTTTCACTATCGGAATAATGGGGCTGATTACGGGCGAATTGTGGTGGGAATTCAAGTACCGCCGGATGAGATGCAGGAATGGCAGGCTTTTCTTGATACTTTGGGCTATCAGTATGGGGATGAGAGTCAGAATCCGGCGTATAAGCTGTTTTTGGCGTAGGTTTGGGGGTGGGTTTGCGGGAAAGGGCGATCGCACGTTTGTGAATCTTTCATGGTTCTAAATTTTGGGCGATCGCAAATTCCTGATTTCTTGGATGCTGAGTCCGGTTGTTTGGCTGATGGTTTCGTCATCCAGGCGATCGAGTAACTGTCGTGCCACCACCTGCATTGCTTCTTCTACAGCTTCTCGCTTAGCATAGATTATAACTCCTTGTTGGTCATAAATAAACATTTCTTGCCGTTCGATAGCGTCCAGTTCTTCAGGATTTAAATTAACTTGATTTGCTATATCAAAGGCTTGATGAATCTCTGGAACCATATCCATTGTTGGTGGAATTTGTGTCAGCGTATTAGCATATTTCATGAAATAAATCCATTTATCCACCAGAGTTTCTAGCTGTGATAATTCTTTGGTAAATTTCGGAAGTTCGATAAACACTAACTCCATGTTATTGTCGGTATATCTCAGATTAGTCGTTTCTTCTTTATAAACAAACCTAGAAATTACTCGATCGCTATTTGTAAACATCTCGAAATCTGTCAGTGTCAGTGCAATCACAGGTTGCAGCATTCCGTAGCCTTGTCCTTTCTGTAATTGAGAAACATAAGTTTTTGCAGCGTTGTACAAAACTCTCTTTCCGAAAGACTCTACATTTAATACCTGCATTTCAATAATGACTAGAGTACCGTCGGCGAGTCGGGCTTTGACATCTAAGTAAGTATCTTTTAATCCTGTGATTTTGGGGGGCAAATTAGGATTAATAATTTCTAAGTCTTGAATGGTAGGATTGCCATCGTAAATCATGGCGTTGAGAAAGCTGATGAGTATGCCTTTGCTATCTAGGGAACCGAATATTTTTTTGAAGGCGTAGTCGGTTTTGGGGTTGATGAATGTCATGGTTGGAATCGGGAATAACGATCGCTGTGTCGATTGTATCATCGGTGCGATCGCCTGTCCATGCCAAGATTTAAGGACTTACGAAAAAAACCCAGTTTCTGCGTTAATATCTCGGTTCGATTCACGATTATTCAGAGAAACCGGGTTTTTGACCCCACCTGCGTCCAGGAGAGATTTTTAAGTTGCTATTTGTTTTTGGATAAAGCTATTTTACCCCAATTCGCTTTGATGTTTTATAATTAAGTAAATAACACTAGATTTTGATATTTCATGCAAACATCACAAATCGAACAAACACCAGAAGACTTAATACAAAGTCTTTATGAAACTGATTTTTATGCTTGGACTCAGGAACAAGCAAAACTCCTCAAACATCGAGAATGGAGTCAACTTGACCTACCTAATTTAATTGAGGAGATTGAGTCCTTGGGAAAACAACAACGCGCTGAATTAAGAAATCCTTTGAGTATTTTGATTGGACATTTGCTTAAATGGGAATATCAAGTGTCAAAACGAAGTCGTAGTTGGGTAAATACAATTTGCATCCAGCGTATCGATATATTAGAGCTACTAAAAGAGAATCCCAGTCTCAAACCTTACCTAGAAGAAGCTCTCAAGACAGCTTACAACAAAGGAATCGCATTAGCTTCGGGAGAGACAAACCTGCCTCGAAAAACCTTTCCAGAGAATTGTCTCTATGAGTTGGAAGAAATTTTGAGCGATCGCTTTTATCCAGGTGAACCGGCAATGGATGATGTGATGGAATGAGAGAAAAGGACAAATATCCTTTGACGGAGAGATCGCGCCGCAGTACGATGAAATAGGGCCAGGTTTTTTGATAAACAAATCATTATATCCGGGAGTACGGGGGCTTTGGGGTGGCAACCGCGATTGCCCAAAAATGTGGCAATGTTTTTTTCAAAGTTATACAATGGAAAAATCCTAAATTTTGATATATTTATGCAAGCACCACAAGTCGAACAAACACCGGGAACCTTAATACAAAGTCTCTATGAAACTGATTTTTTTGCTTGGACTCAGGAACAAGCACAACTCCTCAAACATCGAGAATGGAATAAACTAGATTTACCGAATTTAATCGAGGAGATTGAGTCATTGGGAAAACAACAACGTGCCGAACTAAGAAATCGCTTAAAGGTGTTACTTGGGCATTTATTAAAATGGGAATATCAAGTAGAACGACGCAGCCGTAGCTGGTTAATGACGATTCGCATTCAGCGTCGCGATACTCAAGAATTGCTGTCAGAAAATCCTAGTCTTAAACCCTATCTTCAGGAAGCATTGCAAAAAATATATGAAAGCGGTAGAGATTTGGCAACAGGAGAAACTAACTTGCCACTAAAAACTTTCCCAGAGAATTGCCCATATACCTCAGAAGACATTTTTAGCGATCGCTTTTATCCTGGTGAACCTGCAACAGATGATGTGATGGAATGAGAACGATCGCAGACAGTAGCAGCATCATGGGTTAGTAATATCCGATCTTCTGCGGCAGCCCATTCCAGCACTATTGGATCGTCTTCACCGGATCGGCCAACATCACTGTCTGAATTGTATCAGAACTGCGATCGAACTTGATGTGCGATCGCCCGTCGGTGCCGAGATTTTTAAGATTAGACCTGTTTTTAGGCTAAGGTTTTTGGGGATAGGAGGATAAAGTGCGATCGATAGTATAATAAAGTTGAGAGTTATAGAAGAAAAAAATGGCAGCACGCGATCGCCAGCTTTATTAGACATCTCCTAAAAAGCTGGTCAAGAACAGGCAGGATGCCTGTTCCACAGTAATTATTGGAGATGTCTATTTAGCTGTTCCGGTAATAGTCCATGAAGCTTTTTTTCAGCGGGAATTTTTGCAAATTTCGGTAGAGCGGCATCAAGTTAGTCGTATTGTTTACGATCCAGTACATGAGGTGATTGTGCAATGGATAAACTAGAGTTATAGCAACTGCCAAGGCGATTAGGGCAGATTTTGTAGGGGCGGGTTCACCGATATCTTTCATCGGTATAGACAAATTCTCTAAACCCGCCCCCACCCCACGACTTAACCACCCTGGCGGTTGCTATATATCGTCAGTCAATTCAAGCACTATTGACAGAATATGTGGCCACTCCTATCTCTAATGGTGCGATCAAATCGCAAACAATTTTTGATACGGAGCAAGATCGTTATCAGGTGATGAATGTTGGTTGGAATGGGCATCGGCGGGTGCATGGGTGTGTGATCCATTTAGATATTAAGGATGGCAAAATTTGGGTGGAGCAAAATACAACGGAGATGCACGTCGCCCATGAGTTGGTAGCAATGGGTGTGGCGAAGGAGGATATTATCTTGGGCTTTCAAGCGCCTTATATGCGTGAGTACACGGGGTTTGGCGTGGCTTAGTCATTGCCCAGATAGTGGCGATCGCACGTTTGTGAATCTTTCATGGTTCTAAATTCTGGGCGATCGCAAATTCCTGATTTCTTCGATGCTGAGTCCGGTTGTTTGACTGATGGTTTCGTCATCTAGGCGATCGAGTAACTGTCGTGCGATCGCCAGTTTTTCGTCTTTAACTGCTTTGAGTAAAGCTCCTTGTTGGTCATAAATAAACATTTCTTGCCGTTCGAGATCCTCTAGTTGATCGGCACTTAAATTAACTTGATTTGCTATGTCAAAGGCTTGATGAATCTCTGGAACAATATCCATTGTTTGCGGAATTTGTGTTAGCGTATTAGCATATTTCATGAAATAAATCCATTTGTCCACCAGAGTTTCTAGCTGTGATAATTCTTTGGTAAATTTCGGAAGTTCTATAAACACTAACTCCATGTTATTGTCGGTATATCTCAGATTAGTCGTTTCTTCTTTATAAACAAATCTAGAAATTACGCGATCGCTATTTTCAAACATCTCAAAATCAGTCAATGTCAGTGCAATCACAGGTTGCAGCATTCGGTAGCCTTGTCCTTTCTGTAATTGAGAGGCATAGGTTTTGGCAGCGTTGTACAAAACTCTCTTTCCGAAAAACTCTACGTTTAATACCTGCATTTCAATAATGACTAGAGTACCGTCGGCGAGTCGGGCTTTGACATCTAAGTAAGTATCTTTTAATCCTGTGATTTTGGGCGGCAAATTAGGATTAATAATTTCTAAGTCTTCTATGGTAGGATTGCCATCGTAAATCATGGCGTTGAGAAAGCTGATGAGTATGCCTTTGCTATCTAGGGAACCAAAGATTTTTTTGAAGGCGTAGTCGGTTTTGGGGTTGATGAATGTCATGATTGTAACCCTGTGCAGTAATGGCTAAAGTTTAAGCGATTTATTGTTTAAGGTGTGCGAAAACAAAATTAAACTGTTGCAACTTTTCATAAAGGGAGATACTGAATTTGTCCTGCCAATTCTCCCTCAAGACTGCACTCCAGAAGGATTAGAATATCCTCAATAACCCTGCCAATTGGTGCATCGAAGGTAATTTCACAAACTCCTGGCATTGACTTACCTGCCGCCATACGTTCATAGGCATAGCGGGTAATCGTAGCAACATCATGGGTTAGTAATATTCGATCTTCTTGTGCAGGCCATTCCAGGACTATTGGATCGTCTTCACCGGATAAGCCAACATCTTGGACACGAATCAGATCGATGTCAGGTTTGCGACGTATCAAACCTCTAACAATTGTATTATCAAAGTTTTCGTCAGCCAAGAACTTCATGCCGATTTCTCTGCCTTGCGGGCCAGCAATCTGTCACGCAATCCCTGCGGATCAAACCTTGCCTCATTCATTTTGCGAATCTCTTGTGCTTGTTGCTGTCTTTGCTGCAAATACGTTTCGACTTCCTGCTGATGATTGAGGTAAAAACCGATGGTGGCATACACGTCAGCCAATCTCAACGACGGATAACGATAAACGATTTCCTCTGCGGTTGTTCCCTGCTTAAACACTCCAATCACGGTATCTAAAGTCACGCGAGTGTTACCGACTCGCACTACGCCGTCAGCATTGGTATTGAGTGGGGCTGGTTCAGCTACAACTGCTAATGTCATGGCAACCTTAACGCTTACTTTCTTAATGGTATCAGAACTTCGATCGAACTTGACGTGCGATTCCCTTCGGGATAGCTTTGCTCGCGCGTACTTAGTTTTTGTTCGTAAGGGCGATCGACCAAAACGTCGCATCTGGAATTACAATCAGTAAAGGAGTCTAGCAAGGAAAATGCGAGATTATGACACTCCGGGAAGAACTAATCAGCGAGATTGAGCAAGCCTCAGATGACGTACTTGAGGTGCTATTGAGTTTTTTGCGTCAGAGGCGCTTGTCTAAATCGGAGGGTTTTCGGGCGATCGACTTTACTGAGATTTCGACTGCTGGATTGACAGTACAAAAGCATTATCCTCTGCGCGGGATGCCACTGGTGATTGCTGATGATTTTGATGAGCCGATGCAAGTTACCTAACTAATCGATACGAAGCAGCGATTTCTTGACGTACCATCTCAGCTAGACTATCCCACTGAGCATCTGTTGTAGCTTCAAATTGAGCTTTCCATGCTCGTTCATCTTCTAATTCGGCAAGGAGACGAGCAGCGATCGCATCTTGCTCCTCAGCAGATAAAGTTTTCAATTGGGCGATCGCACGTTCGAGCAATTCAGTCATAGTCGCCGTTTTGTATAAGAGATACTGCTAATTATAGCTTGCCCAGTTGTCAGGTTTTGGTATTTCGGGCGATCGCACTTAGTTTTTGTTCGTAAGGGCGATCGGGCAAACATACAAAGCTCGCGAATTGCAGCGGTCGGAAATCTTATAAACTTGAAAATAGCCTGGTAAAATCAAGCATTCCGGTTGCTAGATTTAAGTATTGCACCCAAAAGAAAAATACCGCCCAAACCCAATATGTAAGGAGGGAAGTTTTGAATAACCAAAGCAATCTCTCGACTGATTTCTATTCCTTTTGCGTTGAAGATATTGTCACCCTCTGTTACCCAGATACAAGATTTTAAAAGCGCTTCTGGGAAACATAAAACTCGCTCTTTAAAGAAGAGACCAGCTCCGCCTATAATGATGAATATTACTGCAAGAAAAGTAAATAATTGTGGTAGTTTCTCTGCTTCTATTCTGAAACCTAAAGTATATTGAGCATCAAAATCTTGGTCAGACATACGACTCATCCAGATAATATCCCACAATGTGATGAGCCACCCGATAAAGATAAGACTAGACAGAATTACTAATATGGCACCTATATTATCTCCTATATAAAATCGATGAAATCCAGAAATTGTAAACAATGATATAATTGCTGCAAGTCGGGCTTTCTTTCTGTTTGACATAATAATTTATTGCTAAGTCAGCTAACGTTTGGATCGCCGGTTGTTTATAAACCCATCTCTGAGACAGGGAGAATAGCAACATCTTGACTTTTTTTGTAAGAAGCCAATATTCCATACAGTAGACCGATATAGTCAAACTGAACAGCAGAAAAAGTTGGAAAAAGTTGGATCTTCCTAGAATGGCGATCGAGAAGTCGGATGCGAGAAAAAAAAGTTGCAAAAAGGTGGTAAAAGTTGGTTATAGTAACTAAAATTATCCCACCAGCCCACCTATGGACATTCCTCAAACAGTCCAATTTGTCGATGAAGCTGTCTGCACCAAGACAGGTAAACGTCTAAATGACTTGCAGCGCAGAATTATCGCGGGAATACTGAAGAATCAAAAATATGCTGATGTTGCAGAAACTCACGGTTATAGCGATAAGCACGTTAAAAAAGTCAGTCACGAGCTTTTGCAAATGCTATCCGATATCTTTGGCGAACAAGTTAAAAAAAGTAATCTTGAATCTGTTTTAGAACGGCAAATAAATGTAAATATAACTTTAGGTAATAAAAACACTCATACTAAAAATAGTGTAAGTATAGCTTCTATCAACAGTTGCCCTGATAGCTCTACTCCTACCCCAGAGAAAAGTCAGCCCGAAACTCCTGACTTGCATGGCAATAATCAAGCTAATATTGAAAAAATTGGTAAACTACGGCACTTTGGCTTGAGCGATGAGCAAATTGCAGAGGTGCTAGATATACCTTTAGAGCAGGTTAAACAGGTGGAATTGGAGGAGTAAGTCTGTGCTATTTGCAATCTCAATGTCACGGTTCTTGTTCCTGAAATAGAGATGGGATATCTCGGCGACCGCTAACTACACGAAGAATCTCAATGCCATCATCTAAAAGTTGGTAGAAGATGATGTAGCCATCTAAAGGCAAACCTCGCAAATTCGGGCGTATTTCTATATAACTCCTGCCTAAATTAGGAAAGTTGACTAATTGTTGGCAGCGACGGGAAAAATCTTGAAAAAAGCGCTCACCTGCTTCGATGTTGTTGGTACTGAAATAATAATTAGCAATTTCGTTGAGGTCAAGGCTTGCCAGAACGTTGATGAGATAGCGTTTCATTGTTGAGTCTCGCGCGCTTCTTGCCGGAAACGATCCAAAATCCCTGCAATAAAAGTTTCGCCATCAACTGGTGGAGTATGTTCGGACATGGCAACCGCAGCATCTATCTTAACTCGTACAGAATCGATCCATTCGCGATCGGCGCGATCGTATTCATCTAACAATCGCAAAGCAACTTCCAGCACTTCTTCGGCAGAGCCATATTTACCAGTTTGCAGTTTATTCTGAATGAATATCTCTTGGGTTTTTGTCAGCGTAATGCTCATAATATTCATTTACTCGTTTGATTCAATTATATCGCGTCGATATTTGAAACCAGCGATCGGCAAAATTTGGATTTCGCGATCGACATCATCGACCCTAAATTACTGCTGTTTTGCTTTTCGCGGTACTCAATTACTCACCGGCAGCAAATACCTGTTCTGCCCGCAAATTTAAATTGGGAAATGTTGGCGAAATTATCGGCTCGCTTGCTCGAAATTGTTCTCTTTGATAAACTCCTTCAATTAACTGATAAACTGTAACTACAGGCTGTTTGGGCGAACCGATATAGCGCTTGCCTCCCAGACCTAAATAATCCGCAATCCAATATTCAGGAATGCCTAAAGCTTCGTAGTCTTCCACTTTCCGCGCGTAGTCATTTTGCCAATTGGTACTGACTACTTCTACTACTAATTTAACAGAATTACCGAGAGTAATGACTGGCTCGGTTTTCCATAACGGTTCATTTATCAAAGCAGCGCGATCGAGAATTGCAATATCTGGCCTAAAAGCTGAATTACCACCTAATGGTTTAATCAAGCATTTCATCGGAATGAACCAAGGTAAATTGAGCAAATCAATTGCCACGTTAAGCTTGCGATTGATTAATCCCGTAACTTGTTCGTGGGGGCCAGTCGGTTCCAAATCGATTAATTCTCCATCGATTAATTCGTAGCAGACTTCATCTAGATAGTTAGCAATGAATGCCTCAAAGCTTAGGACGCCTGTATCGATCGCGGAAACCATAGATCTTTTTCCTAGCTCCGTTTGCTTTAATTATATCATATCTCTTATTGTTCAAATAGAGATGGCATATCTCGGCGACCGCATTGACTCTCGCGTGCTTGCCGGAAACGATCCAGAATCCCTGCGATAGCTGACTAACTAATTTTTCCGAAAAAACCAATCAGAACTCTACAGCAAAGTATAAAATGTTCAGTGGGTGCTCTACCAGCCACGGAGAAATCATGATTACATCTCACGGCTGAAGAATAAATTTGCTATAAATGGCAAAACTCAACTCTATTGGAGCAAAACCTGTGGGCCAGTTAGATCAAATATTCAATTCCGAAGATACGTCTGAAGTAAGTTTGAGTTCCGAGGAATCTTTAGCAGCAGTAGCATTTGTCGCAGCTCAGTCAAATTCTCCTGACACTGATGCAGATATCTTAGAAAGCGTACTTTGGGAATCGGAAATCTTTGCTGAATATTCCGAAGATGATATGTCAGCCATGCTTAAAAAACTCTCAGGCATTTCTAGCCAAGATGGTGTGGGAGCATTATTTAATACCGCTTGCAAGTCCATTCCAGATGAATTAGTCTTAGATGCTTTTGCTGTCAGCGTAGCTATGTTTGTCGTAGATGGCGAAGTCTCTGACAAATACCAGCATTTTTTGCAGGAGTTCCAGCAAGCATTAGGTTTGGAAGATGAGGAAGCTCAAGAAATTATTGAGGAGGTAATTGTTGCTTATTCAGAATCTGATGAGGAAGTTTCGGATTTTGATGCGGCATTGTACCAGTCTCCAGAAGGCAATTTTACTGTCCCTATTCCAGTTGACCCCCAACAGGGTGGTAAAATTGATGAGCAAGAAGGCAGTGTTACTTTTTCTGATGACTTTGGCGTTTTGCTGAAAATTGATTATTTCCCGATTGGTGGTGATGAAGTGGCAGAATTCATCGAGTCTGTTGGAGAAGCAGCTTATCTTAGTTCGTTTCTCAACAATTTTATTGATGGCGCAATTCTTGGTACTTTTCCTCACTCCAAGTTACTACACGCTGAATCTTTAGAAAATGAAGAAGCTTATTTTGCGGTTGTTGATATACCTGGTGGTGCAACTATCAGCGTCCCGAAAAACTTGAGTCCAGTGACTCGGATGAATGTCTATCGAGGATTTTTGTCTTTTATCGCTCAGGGTGTTTGTTACACGATCAGTTCTCAGATAGTTGATCGGGAAGCGGATGAAGAGCGTTCTCTGGAGTCTGAAGTAGAGGTAATTATGGACAAAATTTTAGACTTTATTGAGACTATCGAATTTGCGGAACCAGTATAAATTTGCACGATCGAGCATTGGCTAAAAAAACCAGTTCTCGATCGCACTTCCAGATTTTTCTAGTCAACCAAACTCGATCGACAGCAGCAATAAGCCACACTCTGAGGTAACATAGTCTCCTAGTTAGTAGTCTGAGCTTCCTGCAACCTTTGCTTGAGTTCTTCCAGAGCACTGGCCCAGCGTGGATCTGGCTGCACGGAACCGGAATCAGCGCTAGACGAAGTTGTGGTTGCAGGATTGCGACGCGACTTGTTGTTATCCCGACGGCGACTGCTTTTACCAGAACCTCCGCCACCAGTGCTAGGGGAAGCATCGCGCCGCTGTTGCGGAGGCTGACCTTGGGAAGGTGCCGAGGCTAACTGGGGCGATTGCGGTGACTGTTGTTGATCTTCATCACCCTTGTCAGATTTACCCTTAGAGCGTGGTAGTGCTTTTTCTATTTTTAGCGGGTTTTCCTTGAACATCAAGCCATTGTATTTTTCAATAACTTGGTCTGCTTGTTCATCAGTCAACACCGTTACAAAACCGAATCCTCTGCATTTGCCAGTTTTACGGTCTGTAATTACCTTGGTGGTGACAGATTCACCCTCTGGTGCAAAAACATCTTGCAGTTCTTGGCGATCGAGTTCTTTTGGTAGATTACCAACATATAGACGAATAGACATGAAAAAGTCCTCCAGACTTGGATTCTAATTAGTTTGATCGAACAGCATTACCCGAAGTCAACTGAATATTGACCCCAGGGAAAGACGACATTACCGCAGAATCTGCGCGTTCTTCCGACCAACCTTGACAGCTTCCGCCACCTTTTAGAAAAAGATCATCTACTCTCCTGAAGCCGCAACTTGGCAGCCTATGCAGAGAGATCTTAAATCTAAGGTTGTTCTGTAAACTTTTAGTCATCACTCAAATGTTGAGGCTTTTGGCTATTCTGTATTATTTGCTTCCGGTTTTGATTCAGAATGTTTATAGCCAGCGGCGTGTAGAAATTTATTTCCCAGGATGTCAATTGTAAGCGATCGGAATGCCAGTATTCAGTTTAATACGGTGATGGGTAAAATCCCTAACATTTTTTCAGCCAGTAATTTTACCTCGCTCCTAATGCTGAGGACTATTTACCCCAATCTCCCTTGAATCGGGCTGGGGAGTTTCTGACCATCATTTAAAGGTATCACAGCCTTGGCAACGCTCGCTAGTTATTTAGGAAGATTCACGATCGATTTAACCGAAACCATCTTTGAATCACTTTTCTGAATTCATCTCCTATAGCGAAAGTGGCTGTAGAAAAAAACAGCCGACAAGCGGCTGGCCCCAATTTGCTGTGTTGGGAGGTTGACAACTTTTACGCAATACCTTTGCGGTTTTAGTCACTGAAGTGATTGCGATCGGTCGGCCAATCAAATTTATGTAACTAAATGTAACAGGATGTCGGTAAAAAAGCAACTTTTCTTTACGAAGAAGAACCCCCTATCGATACATTTCTCCCTGAAAAATGATGTATGCTCCCCAAACAGCAGCAGCAAAGGCTAAAATCGCAGACCAGATAGGATGTCCGCTGTTGCTAACTCTGCCACCTTGACTGCGGAGGGTTTCGAGATCGATCGCCACAGTAGCTCCCCGTCGCAGCCAACCAGTCGCCACCACCGATTGTCCTACCAAATCACCAGGGCGAGTAGGTTGTGTCCACAAAGAGCCGATCGGACCCAACCTCGAAACATAGTGTAACCTCACCAACCCAGTCTCCGTCTGCAAAATCAAATCCTGTCCCAGCCAATTAGCCATACCCGATCGCCCCAAAAGTTTCCCCTGCAACCCCACTGGTTGAGCATCCAAGGGCAAACTATCGGAATTTGACAAAATTTGAGGTAAACTCGGTGCAGTGACTGCTCTCGGCACAATATCAGGGAAAAAATCATTAATCCGCATCAAAGTACCAAGACAAAACCCGATCGGCAAACAGCCCCACAGAATCGAGCGATCGCCCCAAAGCCAATCCAACCACCAGATACTCGTCCTGGACAAAATCCCCCCAATCAGCCATAGCACCCCCACAATCGCCAAACTCATCGGAATTCCAAAAAAAGGTGCACCTTGTAAAAGTAGAGGCTGTCGATAGTGCGCCCAAAATTTTGAATTAAATAGATCAGAAACCTGGAATTTGCCCTTAGTAGACTCCAAAGTTCCGAGATTCGCCAAATCCAACTCAGTTTCGAGTTGCCAGAATTGAGCATAAAGAGCCAACAACTTTAAACGTTCACCCATTAAAGGATGCGTGCTGTTAACCGTCAACCAATTGCGACAAGGATTGCTGACATCCCACAGCAAAATCTGTTCCAGAGGCGCGTGTAATCCAGCCGAACCAATAGTTACAGCTTGTCCCAACCCCACAGGAAATAGCAGCTCGAAACCTTCGAGGAAAAAGCTAGTTTGCTGCTGCTGCTCAATATTTTTCGCCATCCCGATCGCAATTTTAGCCACAGCCCGCGTCAAACCATTGGGATTCCCCGTAATTTCTGCTGCGGTGCGATCGCTAAAATATACTCGACGGCGCGACACCCACAACATCGGCCATCTCAGCAACTTATAAATCCCGTAACTTCCAGCAGAAATCCCAGCCGCCAAAACTTTGACAACAGAACGAAAAAACTCGATCGAAATTAAACCAGATAACCGCTCCTCCCAGTGCACCACCAGCCCATAAATCAGGTAAGGAATCTGAATTACCAAAACCGCCAAGGACATCGGCGCAAAATCCCAGTGAGCGATATGCCCCAATTCCCGCGCCAAAATAGTCGCAATTTCATCCTCCGTCAATTGATCCAAAAGTCCCTGACTCACAGCAATCCGAGCAAATCTGGGTAAACAGCCATAACTGAAAGCTACTGGTACATCAATCGGTAACAATTGGAGCACCGGGGGCGGCATATTCTGCTGCTTGCAAAAATTTCGCACTACCCGATTAGCTTCTTTGCTGGACTTCAATAAAGTTATCCCCCCCAGAGGTTCCATCCCACAAATCAGTTTCAACACTGCATCTATCAACCACGGAGACGAAGCTAGTAGCAATCCGAACATAAATTGTACAAAAGCAGTCGGATCGCGATAAAAAATCTGAATCGGCGCAAACACCGGCAATCTAGTAAATATGTATAACTGAACCAACAGAGCATTAACATTGGTGAGCAGGAATTCCAGGATGAATCGCACCATCAAAAATAGTGTGATCGTACAGGCGAGTGTCTCCACCCGAAAACGCGCCAATTTCAGCAGTTTGAGCTTGCGCCACCCGGAAGCAGCACGCCCCGAATTTCGCCAAATCAGTTCGTAAGCATCTGGAGTTACGACTCCGGGGACATCTGTGGGAGCATCTGAGTTGGCGACGGTGGTGGTGGATGTTTCTGGTTCTGAAGTCTTGACCAGAGGTGGTTTGGGGGGTGCAGGTACTGGCGGAATCTGTGGCGATTTAACGTTTTTTTCCCTGCTAGTCTGCTCAAAACCCACCAAATCTGTTTTTTGGTCGGTTGATGGTCGATCGCCTGTGGGCGATATTTTCGGTGGGGAATTGCCAACATCAAAGGGGACGAAGCCAGTTTCGGGGGGAGTTGCTGGGATTTTTGGTGGATTTTCCGGTGGTTTTGGGGGGCGACGATCACTCAATGTGGTTAAAGTGCGATCGGCCCAAGTTTTGACTTGAGTATGGGGATGTTTGGTGAGGGAAGTGCACAGGGCGATGGATTTTTGAAGATTACCAGTCGCTTTATAGGCCATCACCAACCCCATTTCTGCCCGCGTACCCAGTGGCTGATTGGTGGCGGATTCAGCAACAGATTCTAAAAGGGCGATCGCTCGATCGTAATCCTGTTGTTTCAAAGCAGCCAAACCAGCATCTAGAGACTGTTTCATCGATGAATCCGATTGATTGGGATTAGGTGGAGGTACCATGACAGTGCCGGCGATCGCTACGCCTCTAATTGCCCTCGAAACGTAGTTTGTAACTGAGGCTGGCTATCTCTCCAGCGTTGGAAGTGGTTGTCCACTCTTGTCTGCTGTTTGGTGGATAGCGTCTTGTCTAAGATAGCCTAAGCTTCATAAATAGATAAATAATATTGTTTCCGGTTACATCGGAATGATTTAACCGCAGAGAACACAGAGGACACAGAGGGAGAGAATAGAGTTCTGAATAATTAGATGCTAGCGGATTTGATATAACTGCCATTTCCACAACCAAATAGATTCCCGTTCCACAAGAATATTGATTTTTTGCGGAACGGATTCCCAGCCTACTTAGTCTTATCCAAATTCCGCGACTCCAACCAAATAGGAATTGCAATCCAAGCCACTGCTAACAGTAAAGCCACTACCGCAAATTGAGCAGCCCAAGCTACCAATTTCTCTAAAGACACAACTTGTCCTAAAAAGTAGGATAAACTTACCATTACAGAGGCCCAACTGGCGGCACCGAGAATGTTGAACAGCGAAAATTTCCAAAAAGGCATTTCGGCTATTCCTGCTAGGGGGCTGGCAAAAATTCTCAGCAGTGCGATGAACCTGCCTAAAAAAACAGCCTTAGCTGCATTTTCACCAAACTTTTCTTTCAAGTCAAACAGTTGTTCTTCTCGAAAACGAAAGATTTTTCCTAGCTTCAGCAACAGTGGCCAGCCGCCGTATCTGCCGATCGCATAACCAAAATTCCCCCCCAATGTAGCACCCGCGATCGCACTTGCGAGCACAAACCAGTAATTCAGTTCCCCACTGCCGGCTAAAAAGCCACCAGCAATCGTAATCGTCTCCCCAGGGAGAGGAATTCCCAGATTTTCCAGTAAAATTCCCAGAAATATTGCCCAGTAGCCGTAATCGTGAGCAAATTTCTGAATAGTCTCTAACGATAAAAACTCAAAAGACATTCGATACTGCCTTCGTAAACTTTTGCAAAGCTGCGATACTTTTATATATTGGCTTGATTCAGCCAATAGTGCAATCTTTCGTTGTGTTGACAAATACAGGAGATTAGCGATCGCTCAAAACAAACTATCCCTTCACAGATCCTGAGTCGATCGCAGCAGCCGATGGGCAAAACAGTCGGGCAGATCTTTGAGATCGCAGCAAATCCGATCCCACCGTAAACCATATTACCTACACCAACTTTTTGAAATCTGCGACTGTTTTGATCGATCGACAGCTAATTTGGATATCATAAATTGGCATATTTGTCAAGCACAACCAATGACAAACAAATAAATCCGGCAGTTGAACCCCCACAGAAGCGATCGCCGGTGCAGCGGGAAAAGGCCAAAGTCGATCGAAACAAATCCTGTCCCCAGCCAACCCGAACTGCATCAAATAAGTTGCTGGCGGTGCATTTAACAGAGTCAGCAAACGGTAAGCCAAGTCATACAACTCTTGTCGCCAAACATCCGACAAATGCAGCGGTTGAAAGTAGCTCAACTCCCCAGACTGCTGGTGAGCCTCGGCACCGATCGCCTCAGCATACAGAGGGCCCTTCGCCGTCCACACCACAGGCAACCACAAATCGCCCTCCCCAGTCTCCGCTTGCAACTCCTGTTGTACCCGCACCCGCGCCGCCGAGACATCGCGACAAAATTTAAACAAATCTTGAGCGGGAAACACCAGATGAGAGGGCACATCCAGTGTCAAAGCACAAATCATGGCATCTTTGTGAGCGATCGCCCCACCGTCAAGGTCCGCAACTCCACAGATCTTCACATCAGTGGCAGAATTAACATGGGCGATCGCAGCCGACAGAGCCAAGGCCGGGGCCCTATTGGCATCCGCCACAATCAAAACCCTAGACATTGCCAAAGCTCGGCATCTGAATGCCCTGATTTTCATCAGACTCTACAGTTGGCAAATCCAAACCTTTAGCCTTGCGGCTCCGCACGGCGAGACGGTAAGTTACGCTCTGCAATTCAGTATGCAGTTGGCGGTTTTCCTTTTGTAGTTGTTCCAATTTTTCCTTAATCGGCTCGATCCGCTCGGCAAACTTCTGGCGGTAAACTCCGGGTAATTCCTGAACTACCTGTTCCAGCATCCGAGAGCGATCGGTCAATTCTTGCACCGACTGCCGCAGTTGGTAAACTTCAGCATCCCGCTCGGCGATTTGTTCTTGATAAAAACCGACCTGTTCTTCAACAGCTTGCAGTTGTTCCCGCATCGCCTGCACTTGAGCGCTTTGGCGATCGGAAACCGACGGCGCCGGCACAAAACTGGTATTTCCCTTCACCAGTCTGAACAGCTCTTGAGACAACTGCTGCACCAATTGGTCGCGCATTTGCAGTTCTTCGTTGAGACGAGACACTTCCGATTGCAGTTCTTTGGTGCTTACAAGTTTACTGGGGTTCATCATCACCAATCCTTTTGGGCTAACATTTGCCAATAAATCAAATAGTTTACAGAATTATTTAAGTCACTGAGACTGTGAAATGCAGCAGTCCCGCTGATTTTCGGTCACCACACTAAACCAGACCTGAGTTTTTTTTAACAAAGTATCTAATTTTATTGTATTTTCTGCTTCCAAGATCCGATCGGCCCATCAAAGCTCTACCAATCAAGCCGATCTAGTTAATTACAGCCGAAAGCACCAGCCCTGCTTCATCCAAGCAGCCCCCAAAACAAATAATCCCATCCTCATGGCCCGCCATCGCCAGAATTTTGCGATCGCCCAAATTCTCTTCCTCAAACAGCCTAAACATTTCCCATGCCATCCCAGGAGTCCCGTAAGGTACCTCTTTTTTAGTAGTCGGAATCTGGAACAGCAGTTGCTGCCACAGTTGAGGGTTATGAACGTGAATGATACCACCGACATCATCCCGATGAAGGTACAGCGCCGCGTGAGTCAGAGACTCAGAAGAAGCTGGTACCGGCCCGCGACAGCCCAGGAAATTTTTTTCCAAGTTAAATTCGGTGACAGTACAGTATAATTCAGGCCCTAGAGTTGACAAGTGTGCTGTCTGGGTACCTGAAATTATGAACTGGCAAGAATTACCGAGTCTGACGCTCACGTTACCAAAGCCGATGCCATTGTCGTAGACCCCTATTAGTCCCCAAGAGTGGAGGCGATCGCGCCATGCCATCAAATCTACTATGGTCTCGACAGCTACAGGTTCTGCAAAAGTCCAGTCACAGTGGTACTTAACGACTCCTTCATCCATAAAAATTTGCCACCAATCAAAACAGTGGATTCAAGGCTACATTAGCCTACCAGAAAATTGGGGTTAGAGCCTCCCCCTTCTAGGGGGAATTTCTCCATGTTCTTGGACAAATTCCATATTCCTGTGACAAGCATCGTATCATAGGAGCAGGAGGAAAAAAAATGCTCGTTCTCGAATTCAAGGCTTACGCAAAACCAGACCAGTTCCAGGCGATCGATGAAGCAATTAGAATTTGTCAATTCATTCGCAACAAATCAATCCGACTGTGGATGGATGGTGGCGCTAAATCTTGGTTCGATCTTTCTAAGTATTGTGCGATTTGGGCAAAAGAATTTGACTTGGCAAATAAGTTAGGTGCGATGGCCAGGCAGGCTAGTGCAGAAAGAGCATGGGCTAGTATTTCCCGCTTTTACGATCGTGTCAAAAAAGGCATTAAAGGTAAAAGAGTTGGGTTTCCTAAATTCCAGAAAGATAGTCGTTCTGTTGAGTACAAAACTAATTCTTGGAAGCTTTCATTCGATAGAAAATCAATCACCTTTACCGATAGCAGTGTGGAATTGGCAGACTAAAGTTAAAAGGGACTCGCGATCTGAATTTCTATCAACCAGACCAAATTAAGCGGGTGCGGTTGGTTAAACGAGCAGATGGATATTACGTCCAGTTTTGCATCTCTGTAGAACGACTAGAAACCGCTCCAATGACAGGTAAAACAATTGGATTAGATGTAGGACTAAAAGAGTTTTACACCGATTCAAATGGCTTCATGGCTCCTAATCCTAGATTTCTGCGTAGAGGTGAAGCACGATTGAAACAGGCCGGGCGTCTTGTAAATCGGAAGGTCAAAGGTGGGTCAAATCGCCGCAAAGCCAAAGTGATTTTAGGTAAGCGACATCTCAAAATAAGTAGACAGCGTAAAGACCATGCTATCAAATTGGCAAGGTGCGTAATCACATCAAACGATGTAGTAGTTTAGGTCGATTTGAGAATATCTAACCTAGTGAAAAATCATTGTCTGGCTAAGTCAATCAGCGATGCTTCTTGGTATCAGTTCAGAGTGTTCTTAGAATACTTTGGGAAAGTGTTTGGTCGGATTACCATCGCGGTAAATCCTGCATACACCAGTCAAGAATGCAGTAATTGCGGGGAAGTCGTTAAAAAAATTCTATCCACTCGCACCCACATTTGTCAGTGTGGATGTGAAATGGATAGGGATCGTAATGCCGCAATTAATATCCTTAATCGTGGGATAGGTATAGCAACCGCCAGGGTGGTTAAGTCGTGGGGTGGGGGCGGGTTTAGAGAATTTGTCTATACCGATGAAAGATATCGGTGAACCCGCCCCTACAAAATCTGCCCTAATCGCCTTGGCAGTTGCTATACGACGTGCCCCGTCGGAACTTCTGTACTCGATACAGTAAACGCTTAGGGAGATTGGATCTCTGGGTTAAGTGCAGCAATGTTCTTGATTTAAGTCTGGTTTAGGATCTAAGAATCACCGTCGCTTGGGCGCGGTGAGTGTCAACTAATCATATAAAATCCTCTCTTCATAGTCCCGTATTAAACACTCTCTTCTCGAACTTCGCGTCCTTAGCGCCTTCGCGGTTAAATCATTCCGATACAACCGGAATTGATATCAATCATCTTAAGGCAGGCTTTATTACGCCTGAGTTAACCAAGTAGTATCCAAATAATCAATCCTCGCAAAGGGACTCATCGCCACTAAAATTTGCTGTCCATAACTACGGTAAATCACTCGGTTGTCGAAAATCGCCACTACGCCCTGTCTTTCTCGCACAGGTGCGATCGCCCTTTGTAACTCATTCAAGGCCGCCGGCAACAAATACAACCGAAACCAATCCTGACGCCGTTCTTTATAATAAGCCACCCGCGCCATCACCAAAGGGTTTTCCATCGAAGGAAGTGGTAAAGTGGCGATCGCCAGCAAATGAGGGGCGCTCAATTCCCCCTGATTTTCCCGCCAAAATTCCCACCCAGTCACCAAAATCCCATTGTCCCCCACATCTGTGGTTTCTACCCGCACCCTCGAACCGAACTCAGAAGCCAGCCTCGCCGCCAGTCTCGCCTTCAGCGGTACATCTCCCACAATCAGCACCGTTAAACCCGCAACCGACAAACTCATACATAGCAAAGTCCGAATTTCCTGAATTAAAACTCCCTGAAATTCCGGCGTATTCGGTAGCGGCAATCCGTCGGGGATGTAAAGTTGAATTAATTCGCTTTGTCGATCGGGCGAAAATTTAACGGTTGTCAATTCTGGAAGTCCCAGCATTTGCCGAAAAATCGGTGCCTTTGGTTCCAAATCCACCGCCCCACCAATCAACACCACCGGCCGATCCTGCCAAATTTTGCGCAAAACCTCCGCCACCTGCACCGGCGCGCAGTACAGAGAAAATGACCCAGCCTCACGATTGATTTGGGCCCACCTCAGTTTTCCGTTGCTTTTCCATCGGTGCCAAAAATTGCTCCAAGCAGCAGGAATCCGGCTGGAAGACTCGATCGAACTTTGATTAATCTTTTCAAACAGCCCTTCCAAGATATTTTGCTCTGCGGTTTCGAGCAAATAGCACTCATCCGGCTTAGCTGGATGCTGAAAGCAAGCTCGTGTTAACAACACCCGCCCTTGCAGGATAGCATCGGCTTGGCTGGGTACAGCCAACATTAAGTCATTCCAATCTCCCGGATGCAAACACACCGTCAATTGCTGGCGCGTCCAAACTTCCAAGTCATCTACACCGTCAATAATTGTCGGAATTTGGCTCTGTGGTTGCGCATCACTCGCCGCCAAGCGCGATGCTAGCCAAGATTGCGGATCTAGTAGCATTAGTCCTGGAAAATCGGTATTTTGGTCATTAGTGGCGATCCTCTTCGAGGGCTTCGCTAACGGGCGATCGGTTTCCAGCCACTCTTGCAATCGAGGGATTTCCACTGCTTTCAAATACTCGATCGCCCGTGGCGGAGCGACTAAAATTACAGGTTCGAGCCACATCAAAATCGGCATCAAATAACTGACTCGATACCGTTGTTGGTGAGCTCCTGCGGGGAGCCCTGTTTGAATCAGAGCGCTGCGCCCCAAACGTAAAGCCCGCGCCACCAGACGCGCCATCGTTAAATGATGTGGCCAGTGTGGCTCGGAGTGCGATCGCAGGAAACGGAGCAGCGAGTTGTGGACGTCTACCTCAATCAATTGATTTTGCAGTTGAGATTCCTCAATCAACATAATCAAAACTTGCCATAAAATCAACTAATGATTGACCCACAGACACACTGAACTTACTGCTGCGATTATTTTGACCTCGCTTACCAAAATTTTGGTTATGATGTACAATCAAACTCTGCATTCCCGAACTTATTAAAATAGTTTTGGTAGGTGAATCAAAAAATTTGGTTTCATATTCAGCTTTTTTAGCTAACACCAATTTCTTGACCTCTCTGATATTATTTATAGCAGCATTCAATTCTTTACATAACTGCACTATCCGTTTTTTACCAAGATCTTGATTGAGGATTTTTTTGCCAATTTCTACAATATTTTTATGAATTTCTATAGAGTCGTCAAAAGGAAGAACTGCTAAAAAAGCTGAGGGTAATAAATGCTCATCACTCTCTAATCTAAAAGTGATAGTTGTCCGACGATAGTCAATTTCAATATTGGGAGAAGAACTCATTGTCGGATAATACCGAGCTATTTCGTAGTAAGCTGTTGCTAAAGCGGTGTTTGCTGACGGGTCTAACAGGGCATCAACTACAATTTGTACTAACGCCGGTTTGTGATTTAAAAATTTTATCGATTCTGAGGGGGAATTAAATTTTTGAATCTGAGTGCGATCGCCCCTAGGGCTGAGATCGACCCATTCGCACGTAATGTCATCTACTTTCACCCCAAATCGCGGCAGCAAATAAATTTTTACCCCTGTTAAATTTGCTCCCGTCAAATCAGCACCTACCCAATCGGCGTGAATCAAATTTGTTTCGGTCAAATCAGCGTGAACCAAACTAGCATTTGCTAAATTAGCATTGCTTAAATCTGCTAAATTCAAGTTAGCACCATTCAATTGAGCATCGCTCAAATCAGCGCCGTTGAGATTAGCACCGCTCAAATCTGCCCAGGTGAGGTTGGCCCCGCTTAAATCCGCGCCGCTAAGATCTACCTCATGTAAAGAAGCTTGTCTCATATCCGCATTGCTAAAATTAACTTCTTTAAGCTCTGCTTTAGTTAAATCTGCCCCGTGTAAGTTAGCTTCTTCAAAGTTAGCTGATGAACCAGAGGCACCTCGGAGGTTTGCACCAGAAAGATTAGCACCACTGAGGTTAGTACCGGTAATTTGTACCTCTCTTAAATCTGCTTGACTCAGGTTAGCTCCGGTGAAGTTAGCTTTGCTGAGTTCGGCTCTGATTAATTCACTTCTAATCAGAGATGCTCCAATTAATTGAGCTTCTGTCAAGTTAGCTTGCACAAAGTTAGCAACATTAATAGTAGCGCCGTTTAAGATTGCTCGCGTCAGATTTGTACTGCTGAGTCTTGCCACATTAAGATTAGCTTCTGTCAGGTCACATTCACTCAAGTTAGCACCGCCGAAGTTTGTGACAAATAAATTCGCTTTTCTCAAAACAGATTGACTGAGATTGATGCGAGTAAGATTTGCTTCTTTCAGGTTGATTTCCGTAAAATCTCTGTTACCTTCTGTGTATTTCTTAACCAGTTCAAATCTATTCAGAAGTGCTGCTATTTCCATCGTTTTTACCTTTGTTTCGCTCTCTTTTACTTGGCATATACGAATAGATAAAAATACTAGATGCTGAATTAATTAAATCTAATCACCGAGTTGATAAAAGCCTTTAATAAACTCAATTACCATGTTTATCGGTGGAGTAGTAAGTCTTTGAGCTTTAATTGCGGGATTAATTGCACTTTTATTTACCCCTGGCAAGTTTATCAAATGTCTGCCAAAATCTGGGTGATAGTGGATCATTAAACTTTCGGCAATGGAATTGGAAAGTATAGTTTGGGTCGGAGACTGAAAAAAAGTCGATACAGTTTCATTATCCAGGCGCACAGGCTGAATTTTCATCTCTCCTATTTTTCTAATAGTTTGGGTCAAAGCCACGCTCAATTGCGATACCAAGTTGGAAACTCTGACCCCAAGGTTATTGCCGGTTTGTGGTTGAATCATCCTGACTAGAGTGATAATATTTTTCTGAGTAAATGCCGCGTCGCTAAAGGGAATGATGGCAACAAAGGCTGTGGGAAATAGTTGTTCGTCTTGGTCAATTCTAAAGGATATGATTGTGCGTCGGGAGTTAACTTCGATACTGGGAGGATTGCTCAAGCCTGGGTATTGGCGGGCAATTTGGCGGTAGGTAGCTGCCAGGATAAAGTTAGCGTTGGGGTCTAGGGGTCGATCGACAATAATTTGCACCGTAGGTGGGGTAGCATTAAAATACTTTTGAGCTTCTTCGGCAGTGAAGCGCTGAATATGACTGCGATCGCCATTGGGACTAAGGTCAACCCAATCGCAAGTAATATCATCTGCTTTCAAACCAAATCTCGATACAGCGTAAATTTTTGCCCCCGTCAAAGCAGCACCTGTCAAATCAGCACCTACCCAATCAGCATGAATCAAATTGGCTTGGGTCAAATCCGCGTGTACCAGAGTAGCGTTCAACAAGTTGACATTACTCAAATTGGCACCGTATAAATTAGCCCCGCTCAACCTCGCTTCACCGAGATCCGCGCCCGTCAGGTTAGTCCCACTGAGGTCAGTCCAGCGGAGATTAGCACCTCGCAAGTCGGCACCACTGAGGTTAGCCTGAGACAGATTAGCTTGTCTGAGTTCGGCATTGCAGAGATTAACTCCTCGCAAGTCTGCCCTGCTGAGGTCAGCCCTGTGCAAATTTGCCCGTTCCAAGTTAGCCCCCGTGAGACAAGCACCTCTGAGATGAGCTCCGTTAAGGTCTGCTTGTTC
The DNA here is from genome assembly GCA_020883125.1 of Microcoleus sp. CAWBG506. GTDB lineage: Bacteria > Cyanobacteriota > Cyanobacteriia > Cyanobacteriales > Microcoleaceae > Microcoleus. Next base: position 98,508 of record JAHREW010000014.1, on the reverse strand, counting down.
TAAATTGGCTTCTCTGAGAGTTGCTTCTCTCAAATCGGCTTCGCTGAGGTTAGCACCGCTGAGATTGGCATTACTAAAGTCGGCTCGAATCAGTTCAGCTCTGATCAGTGTAGCTTCGACCAGTTGAGCCTCCCGGAGGTCAGCTCGAATCAAATTAGCTACGTTGAGGATTGCACCACACAGATTAGCTTTGTTGAGATTAGCACCGCTGAGTCTAGCTACATTGAGCTTGGCTTTTCTGAGATTGGTGCCAACGAGATTAGCTCCGCTCAAGTTAGTGAGGCTTAAGATTGCTTCGGTGAAATTAGCCCCGCTCAGATCAATTCTGCTGAGATTGGCTTCGCAAAGCAGGATGGCAGTAAAATCTCTTTCTCCTGCTGCATATTTGGCTTGGAGTTCTGCGGCGTCCATGCTTATCGATCTCCTTGATTTTTTTAGGGTTCACAAAGCTTTAGAATAAGCAATTTTTGGAACTTGAGGCAATATGCTTAGACATCTATGTTGTGGAATCCTTTGATAAAATCTAAAACATTACTGAGATTAGTCTGAGATAATTTGCTACTTTCCACTAGCTTGCCTGCTGTTGAGTTATTGGGGTCATATTTTTTAATCAGGCGCTTGCCAAAAGCTTGGTGGTGATATACACTGAGCCTTTGGTCGCGGGAATTAATTAATATCATTTGTGTAGGTATCTGAAAAAAATTGATACTTGCCCCTATTTTGGGAAAAGAATTAGATATTTTGATTTGATCGACTTTGCTGATAGCTTGGTTGAGGGCTTTGCTGGAATGTTGGACGTGTTTGGATTCTTTGACATTGAGATTGCCTGCATCATGGGATTGAATCATTTTCATCAAGGCTATCAGATTTTTTTGAGTGATGGCCGCATCGTTAAAGGGAATTATAGCGACGTAAGCGGTGGCGAATAACTTATCATCGCTGTCCATTTTAAAAGCAAGTGTGGTGCGCCTGGAGTTGACTTCGATGGTTGGTGGCTCGCTTAAACCTGGGTATTGTTGAGTAATTTGGTAATATGTTGCAGCTAGTGCAAAATGAGCGCCTTGGTCTAGGGGGGCATCAATCACAATCCGAACTGTGGGCAAGGACGAGTGAAAAAACTCCTGGGTGCCTCCTCCGGGATTGAGCCAGTAAATTTGGCTGTGATCGCCGTTGGGACTGAGGTCAACCCACTTGCAAATCATGCCTTCGGTTTTGATGCCCAGCCGGGAAACAGCGTGGAGTTTAGCACCCGTTAAAGTGGCACCGGTTAAGTCTGCCCCAATCCAGTCGGCGCGAATCAGATAAGCATTGGAGAGGTCGGCGTGGACTAAGCTGGCGTTGAGCAAGTTAGCTTGGCAGAGGTCGGCCCGGCTGAGGTCGGCTCCGCTCAATTTGGCATCGCTTAGATCTGCCCAGCGGAGGTTGCAGCCACTGAGAATCGCCCAACGAAGGTTGACTCCGCTCAGGTCTGCCCCGCTGAGTATAGCTTGAGTCAGGTTGGCTTGTCGGAGTTCTGTACCTCGCAAGTCCGCACCGCTGAGGTCGGCTCGGCTGAGGTCTGCCCCTTGTAAGTTTGCTTGTTCCAGGTTTGCCCCAGTCAAGGATGTGCCACTGAGGTTTGCACCTCTAAGGTTTGCTTGGCTGAGGTTAGCTCCCCGTAGGGTGGCTTCGGTGAGGGTGGCACCGCTGAGGTTGGCTCCACTAAGGTTGGCACCACTGAGTTCGGCTCTAATCAGTTCGGCTCTGATCAGTTTTGCTCCTGTGAGTGTGGCTCTTTTGAGGTCAACTCGCACTAGGTAGGCGACGTTGAGGTCGGCATCGGTGAGGTTTGCTCCACCGAGATGGGCTCCGCTGAGTCTGGCGATGTTGAGTTTTGCCCCGGTGAGGTTAGTTTTGCTGAGGTTTGCTCCGCTGAGGTTTGCTACACTCAGATTCGCACCCTTGAGGTTTGCTCCGCTCAAGTTGACTCCGCTGAGGTTTGCCTCAGTCAGGTTGATACCGGCAAAGTTTCTCTCTCCGGTGGCATATTTTGTAAGGAGTTCCTCGACTGTCATGGGGACGGCACCCTATAGAAAAAAGATGGAAGACTGAAAACCGTTCTGTTAAATTTATCCAAAGCTATTTAAGTCTAGACTTAACTGGACAAAGCTAGTTTTGGTTTTAACTTGCTGCTTCATGGCGGTCTAAGAATTACTGGTACTCTTGTCGATCCGCTCCACAGGCAATCTTGGTGGAAATGCTATGCAAATACTAGACTTGTCTCGACACTTGCTTCTTGCTTCATCGGGAGCATGGGAGCGGCTATCCCTGGGCAAGCTTTCACGGTTTAGCCAACCGCGATACGCCAGTTGCTCCACTTGGGGAAACCCCAAGACCGCACTGGCTTAAATTAATTGCTGCATTCAAATCCCTGTCTATCGAATGACCGCAACTTCCACAGTTGTAAGTTCTTTCTTTTAGTGGCATATCTTGGATATGTCCACAATTTGAACAGGTTTTACTTGACGGAAACCAATCGTAGATTTGTCTATAAGTGTACCATCTTGTCTATTTAATCGGTAGCTAGGTACTAGCTCACCATTTCTGACCTTTCTGGAATAAATTTATTCTTCAACCATCTGTCTGTGTTTTTCGCCGCATTTGATCCTCAAGGAAGTAGTCGGATTTAAAATATTTACTTTTGCCGAAAAAGTAATCAAATGATTATAATACAATTAGAGTGGCGATCGCTCATTTTTGATAAGATTGAGTTTGAATCATTGTTGCTAAAATCAATAAAAGACAAAAAGTTGCTACCCACAGCGTTTAAAAAAACAAGATTTTCTACGTAAATCCGCAATCCGCCCAGAAACTACGCTTTACCAAAATCCTGAGTTTGACAATAGACAGGAAACGGGGTTGTATAGTCAAGAGTGCGTCGAACACCGAACAAATATCTCCATTTTATAGTTATGAATATTGGTATTGTAGGACTCGGTTTGATTGGTGGCTCGATCGGGCTGGATTTACGATCGCGCGGTTTTTCGGTTTTTGGGGTTTCTAGCCGGGAGCAAACTTGCCACAGGGCGATCGCCCGCGGTGTTGTGGATAGAGCCAGTGTCCATCTGTCTGACATGGCAGTAGCCGATGTGGTTTTTATATGCACGCCCTTGGGGTCGATCGAGTCGATCGCCCAAAAGTTAGTACCTCTTCTTTCCCCTGATACTATTGTAACTGATGTGGGTTCGGTAAAAACACCCATAGTCCAGTCCGTATCGTCTCTATGGCCAAATTTTGTGGGGGGACACCCAATGGCAGGGACTGCCGAGAGCGGGATTGAGGCGGCGGTGTCGGATTTATTTGTGGATCGGCCCTATGTGGTGACTCCCACTGCTCAAACGCCCGTGGCTGCGGTGGAGAGGGTGGAGGAGATTGCCCGATCGCTAGGTGCTAAAATTTACCGCTGTGGACCTGCAGAACACGATCGAGCTGTGGCTTGGATTTCTCATTTGCCAATCATGGCGAGCGCGACACTGCTGGCGGCCTGCGCCAAGGAGAGCGATGGGGATATTATTAAGCTAGCGCAACATTTGGCCAGTTCAGGCTTTCGAGACACCAGTAGGGTTGGTGGTGGCAATCCTGAGTTGGGAGTGATGGTGGCCAAGTACAATCGAGTGGAATTATTGCGATCGCTCTCCATATACCGCGACTGTCTCGACCAATTGATTGGCGATATCGAAGCTGAAGATTGGGCCACTCTGGAAAACAAGCTGAACCTGACTCAAGACACCAGAAGCAGCTACGGGTTAAGCAATTCCAACTAAAAAGTTAAAAATTCAAAACCTACGTAAAAATTTACTTGCTAAGGTCGCAGTCTAGATTATGATTGTCAACGTCTATATATTGGCTTTCAATGTATACTTATTCTCGACTCAAGCGAGTTTTACTGGGTGAATCTCTACCTACCAGTGCATCTGTTCACGAACGGTTGAGCAACGCTACTGGATTAGCTGTTCTTGCTTCCGATGCACTTTCGTCTGTTGCCTACGCTACTCAAGAAACTTTGCTGGTATTATTACTAGCAGGTAGCAGCAGTTTGAGCTTATCCTTACCTATCTCTGCAATTATTATTTTACTCTTGGGGATAGTAGCACTTTCCTATCGACAGACGATTAAAGCTTACCCAAACGGCGGTGGTGCATACATTGTAGCGCGAGAAAACTTGGGTATTTATCCAGGTTTAATCGCAGCGGCTTCCCTGATGATTGACTACATTTTAACTGTAACTGTGAGTATTTCGGCTGGGGTGGCAGCCTTGACTTCCGCAGTGCCGGGATTGCAATCCTACACGGTGGAAATGTGCTTGTTTTTTATTGTCCTGATCATGTTTGCCAATCTCAGGGGATTGCGGGAATCTGGCAAAATATTTATGGTTCCTACTTATGCCTTTATCCTAGGCATTTTTATCTTAATTTTCTGTGGTTTATATCAACAAGCCACAGGTCACGTTTTGCCAAAATTAGAAAATATTCCCGCCTCTGAACCTTTAGGATTATTTCTGATCGCCCGCGCCTTTGCTGCTGGTTGTACTGCCCTGACTGGAGTGGAAGCTATCTCCGATGGAGTGTTGGCTTTCAAGCCTCCTGAATGGAAAAATGCACGGCTGACTTTGACCTATTTGGGGGTAATTCTGGGAGTAATGTTTTTGGGAATTAGTTACTTGGCTCATATTTATCAAGTGATTCCTAGCGAACATGAAACCCTACTTTCTGTGTTAGGAAAAGATATTTTTGGAGTAGGTGTATTTTACTATTATTTGCAGGCAGCAACTTTGTTGATTTTGCTGTTGGCGGCGAATACCAGTTATGCAGATTTTCCGCGACTTTGTTATTTTTTGGCGCGAGATGGTTTTTTGCCCAGACAGTTGTCGCTTTTGGGCGATCGCCTAGTTTATTCTAATGGAATTACCCTGCTGAGTCTCTGCGCTGCATTGTTAATTGTCATCTTCCGAGGCGAGACTACGGCGGTGATTCCTCTCTATGCAGTGGGAGTTTTTACTTCTTTTACTCTCTCCCAGTCGGGGATGGTAATTCACTGGCTGAAAGAGCGGGGGAAAGGATGGCAAGCTAGTGCTGCGATGAACGGTGTCGGTGCATTGGCAACATTGTTAGTTTTGGGTGTAATTGTCGCCACCAAATTCCTGTTGGGGGCTTGGGTGGTGGTAGTGACTATTCCGATCGTGGTTAGTTTATTTTTAGCTGTTCGGCGGCACTATCGCTATGTAGCTGCTCGTTTGAGCATTCAGGGAGTAGAACCGAAGTTTTATCCTCCCAGACCTACAGTTAAGGTGGCAACACATCCGGCGGTGGTATTGGTTGGACAGTTGCATCGGGGAACTTTAGAGGCTCTTGATTATGCTCGTTTAATTGCTGATGAAGTTGTGGCAGTTCACGTTGATATTGGTTTGACAGATAGAGCCAAATTAGAAGCATCTTGGCAAGATTTGCAGTCTGATATTCCTTTGGAAATTTTAGAATCTCCTTATCGTTCTGTGGGCGAGGCTTTGACTCACTTTTTGACTTTGTTTGAAGAACAGCGGCCGGGAGTTTTCTTAACGCTAATTATTCCGGCTTTTGTGACGCGCAATTGGTGGGAGGGATTTCTGCATAATCAAACAGCTTTCTTTTTGAAGGCGGCTTTGCGGGCTAAGAGAAGTCGGGTGGTGACGACTGTTAGGTATTTTCTGTAATAGGGAATGGGGAATGGGGAATCGGGAATAGGGAATTACCTAGTCGAAGGGCATTTTTTCGGGAGCATCCCGATTTTGCATAGGCGAAGCATGACCGCAGATAAGTTATTGGTTAAAACGAGGGATTTACGGAGGTCATGCTTCGCCCCTACATATATATTTGCAAATTCGAGATTCTCCCATTTTTTCTGACATCGGTTACAAAATCTGTTTGTTGCCGAAGTTCCTTTTTCCTGCTGCTTAAGAAAGTCAGCCACAAAAATTCGGATCAAGATTAAAAATTTAGTCAATGAATTACACAAAAAAGCGGCTAAATATAGCAACTGCCAAGGCGATTAGGGCAGATTTTGTAGGGGCGGGTTCACCGATATCTTTCATCGGTATAGACAAATTCTATAAACCCGCCCCCACCCCACGACTTAACCACCCTGGCGGTTGCTATACTTGGTAACAAATTACAAGATGATTTTCTTGCCGACTTTTGAGACACAGCAAATGGTCAAGAAAGTCAACAGAAAGTTAACGACAAAAACAGCTAGATCTCTGGTCACTTTGAGCCATTACAGGTTCAAACAAATGTTGAAGCATCAAGCATCCAAATCTGGTTGTATTGTAGTAGACGTGACCGAAGAATACACATCCAAGACTTGTTCAAAGTGCGGGCATATTCACACTAAATTAGGTGGGTCTAAGAAATTTAAATGTCCAGAATGCGGACACACTCTGGACAGAGATATAAATGGCGCTTTCAATAAAATATTGAAAGCTTTGAGAGATACCTCCAAGACAGGAGAGCTTGCAGCTTTCTCTATCTTGCCATACACAGTAAGTTTGGGCTTAGTCCTAGATTTACCGGGTTAAATGTATCTGCTATACTTGACATATCAAAAATGATGTGTCAGAATTGTAGTAATTAGACAAGTTGCCTTTCAACTTGTGTTTAAAAAGATTGCGGCTGCTGAACCAAAGTCTTTTATTACCTACAACATCTCTTCAATTTGTGGGGGTTGCTATGCAGCCCACAACAGAATACTTATGCAGCAGCCAAAAAAAATGAATCGGCTTTTGCGAGCTTTGTCTCGGCAAGGTCTTGATGTTAGTTACGACAACAAAGTCTACTCGATTTCTCTCAATAGTTCTGTGCAAGAACCCTGGCAAGATGAGAGTTGTACAACAGCAGAAGTTTTGCTCCCAGAGGGTTTTCCGGTGGAAGCAAAGGCGCTGAAACAGTTAGCAAATCTGGCTAATGTTAGTCACCCTCAAGGTGGTTGTGTTTGTCGCACCTGCGCTACTCCTGATTTCCATCCGGGTGATTCGGGGGTGGCGATCGGCTCTATTGTAGAAACAGCAGGAATGGTGATTCCGGCGGCTCTCGGTTCGGATATTAACTGCGGGATGCGGTTACACGTTGCTGATTTGTCGATCGCCCAATTCTTAGCAAAACGCGATCGATTTGTCGAATTGATGAAAGGCGATTATTTCTTCGGTACTCGCGATGTCACCATGACGGCAAAAACTGCTCGCGCGATGTTCCAATACGGAATTCCTGGATGGCTGGATGCTATGCTGGACAAGGCAACCGGCAGTGTGGTAAATTCCGATTTCGAGCAGTTTGCCAAAGAGTCCGATCTCACTTTTTGTGGCGGTTCTATGAATGGTGATATCCAATGGGCACCTGCAGAATTAGTCCCAAACGACGGCTTAGTCAGGGATGGTGGCTTAGGTACTATCGGCGGCGGGAATCACTTTGTGGAAATTCAAGTGGTTGATGAAGTTGTGGATAAAGCTAGGGCCTATACTTGGGGTGTGCGATCGGGACAAATGGCTTTCATGATTCACTCCGGTTCTCGGAATGTGGGTAAATATATAGGTGGAATGTGGCGCGATCGATCGCGCGACGCTTGGCCAAAAAGCCTCAAATACCCGGAATCAGAGCTTTTCCCCCTCTCTCTCTCGGCAAATCCCGAACTTGTCCACAGCTATCTCCAAGCGGAAGCAACAGCGGCTAACTATGGTTTTGTGAATCGTTTGTTGCTAGCAGAACTTTTGCGGCTGCGTTTACGACAAGTTTTCGGCGATATCGAAGCTCCTTTAGTCTACGATTTACCTCACAATATTACCTTAGCTGAAGGTGCTGGCTGGGTGACTCGCAAAGGTGCTTGTCCCGCCTATCTCGAACAGCCATTAATCATACCTGGTTCGATGGGTGCGCCGTCTTATCTGCTAGTTGGTAAGGGAAACGATCGATTTTTGCGATCGGCTGCTCACGGTGCGGGTAGAGCGCGATCGCGCTTCGATATGAGTCGCGAAGGTGTTGACAAAAGTGACACGGCTTTGGGTTTAACTGGCATAGATTGTATTACCTTACGCCAAGAGCGCAGAATAGAAGAAGCACCGGCTGCTTACAAGCCTATTCAACCAGTAATTGACGCTCAAGTAGAGGCGCAAATGGTTGATGTAGTCGCTAAAATGAAGCCTGTGTTAACCTTTAAAGCGTAGGGTTCAGTATTAGACTTCTCCTAAAAAGCAGATTTTGAACAGGCAGGATGCCTGTTCCACGATAATTATGGGAGAGGTCTATTAGTTGCCAGAACCTGTTGGGGCGGGTTCACCAAGAGCTTTAAAGGATACCCAAAGACTCAAAACCCGCCCCCGCCCCCGCGAAGGTACCAGTTAACGGATGTCACGGATAGAGGTAATCAGGAATCAGGAATCAGGAATCAAGCAAATGCAATAATAGCAATGGTTTCACAGTTAACCGCGAACTGTCACAGGTCACAGGTCAACTGTCACAGGTCAACTGTCAACAATCATTCCGATGCGATCGGAATTGATATTACCCCCCATCCTCAATTGTTACCAAATCCCCCTAAATCTACCCATCCTTTACAGCGGTTGCTGAAATACGGGCGCCGCTACCGCCTTCAAACTTGGCTGGCAACTATCTGTTCGTTTCTGAATAAACTCTTCGACTTAGCGCCGCCCGCATTAATCGGAATTGCGGTTGATGTGGTGGTGAAAAATCAAGATTCAATTATCGCTCAGTGGGGCGTAAAAGATGTTTTTTGGCAACTGGCAATTATTACTATTTTGAGCGCGGTTGTTTGGGCTTTGGAGTCTATTTTTGAATATGCTTACGATTACTTATGGCGGAATTTGGCTCAGAATATTCAGCATGATTTGCGCCTGGAAGCTTACAGTCATTTGCAAGAATTAGAATTAGCTTATTTTGAAGAACGCAGCACTGGTGGTTTGATTTCTATTTTGAATGATGATATTAATCAACTGGAGCGTTTTTTAGACGGTGGTGCTAATGATGTAATTCAGGTAATTACCACGGTAATTATTATTGGTGCGGCTTTTTTTGCAGCATCTCCTACTGTTGCTGTGCTGTCAATGTTGCCAATACCTGTGATTATTTGGGGTTCGATCGCCTTTCAGAACCGCCTCGCTCCTCTCTATGCGGATGTGCGGGAAAAGGTGAGCTTTTTGAACGGTCAATTATCGAATAATTTGAGCGGAATTACTACTATTAAAAGTTTCACTTCTGAGGATTATGAGACTCAGCGTATCGCGAACCAAAGCGAAGCTTATCGCCAAAGTAACCGACGGGCGATCGTCATTTCTGCTGCTTTTATTCCGTTGATTCGGATTATCATTTTCTTGGGTTTTATCGCCACGCTATTTCTGGGTGGTTTGGAGGTGGTGGCGGGCAGACTGTCGGTGGGAACTTACAGTGTTTTGGTGTTTTTGACTCAGCGGTTGCTGTGGCCTCTGACTAGGCTTGGTGACACTTTGGATCAGTATCAACGGGCGATGGCTTCTACTAATCGGGCTATGGATTTGCTGGATACTCCGATCGCAATTCGGACAGGAGATATTCGGTTGCCAATCAGTTCGATTAAGGGGGCGCTGGAATTTAAAAATGTGACTTTTTATTACAATCAAAGAAGACCGATTTTACAATATTTTTCCTTGACGCTAATGGCGGGAAAAACTACGGCGATTGTTGGTCCTACTGGTTCTGGAAAAAGTACCTTGGTGAAGTTGATTTTGCGGCTTTATGAGGTACAATATGGTCAAATTACTTTGGATGGTATTGAATTAACTCAGCTCAATTTAAAAGATTTGCGTCGGGCGATTGGATTGGTGAGTCAAGATATATTTTTATTTCATGGTACGGTGGCAGAAAATATTGCTTATGGTAGTTTTGATGCAACTAATTCTGATATCATAGATGCAGCAAAAATTGCTGAGGCGCATGAGTTTATTGTGCAATTGCCGGATGGTTATGAGACAATTGTGGGGGAACGGGGTCAAAAATTGTCGGGGGGACAAAAACAGCGGATTGCTATTGCTAGGGCTGTTTTGAAGAATCCGCCGATTTTGATTCTGGATGAGGCTACTTCGGCGGTGGATAATGAAACGGAGGTGGCTATTCAGCGATCGCTCGAACGAATTACTAAAAATCGGACTACAATTGCGATCGCCCACCGTCTTTCCACAGTGCGCAATGCTGACTGCATTTTTGTGATGGATGAGGGGCTAGTGGTAGAATCGGGGCACCACGAACAACTGATCGAAAATGATGGGGTTTATGCGTCGCTCTGGCGCGTCCAATCTGGTATAAAATAAGAACGCAGCGGTTTTGGGTAATTGGGAATTGGTAATTGGGAATTGGGAATTGGGAATTGAGCATAGGGCATTGGGAATAGGGTATTGGTAATGAGTTATTCACAGTTTGCTAATAAAGAATAACGAATCACAAATAACCAAGAACCAAGAACCAATAACGAATCACAAATAACCAGTAACGAATCACAAATAACCAGTAACAAATAACCGTAAAATATTAATTTCTACAAGCAAGAAGAGAAAATGTTTCTATTTGATAGCCCTGAGTCTAAACCCAACGAAAATAGCTGGAGTCGCAAATTAGATAAGTTTGTGAAAGCTCATCAACATGAATTGGCTGCTTTGGCTTGGGGGCTATTTCTGGAAAGGGGTGAGGAAAGCGAGGAAATTTTGGCAATTGATATTGCAGAAACAGCACGTTTTGTGTATTGTAAAAAAGAGGCGGTTGAGGAGTTGAACCGTCAAGTTAGAAGTCATATTCAGGAAGTTATAGGGGTGTTGAACGCTCATAAGCCTGAGAAGGAAGTGGCTATTTTGGCTATAGGAGAAGGTCAAATTAAGTTGATTTTTTTTGAACCAAAGCCGGAACCTCCTGTTTGTTTTGAGGAAGCGGCAACAGATGTTGATACATTGTTGGCTAAGTTGGAACAGCAGATGGTTGAATGTATGAAATAGTCCAGGAGGCAAGGGTGTTCAGAAACCGGGTTTTTTTACTAAAATATTTGATTCAAACCCTTAATATTTCTGAAAAACCAGGTTTCTTTAGTCCTGTATATATGCCTGGGTAATTCCTGACTTGAATCCAATATTTAGCGTCACTTCTATTGTTCTTGGCGCTGGGCGTGATGTCAAGTTTTTTTGCTTCAAAACTTGACATTACGCTGTTGGATCGCTCTTCCGGTGGCATTTCCACCCGCGCCTCTACCTGTAAATCCGTCAGCGTGTAGAGATGGTGTTGTTTTTGATAAGACTCAACCAGAAATTGCAGATATTTTGGAAAGTCAACTGGTGTCGCCATCCGATTGTAGATTTTAGAATATGGAGGCTCTCTCGTAATTATGGTGATAAGTAATGATTATGAGCTAGCAAAATCTAGGGTTTCAGCTTTCCTTATTCAGGAATTTAGTATTATTTGCTACATTTTACACCCAACATCCGAGAGAGCCGGCTGTCTTCCAAAATATACCAGTCAACCGATTTTAAGTTTGAGATTTGAGAGGTTAAAATTATTCAATAGTATAAAAAGAAATTGGCAAATCTTTAAAGATTTGGATCTGTCGATCGAGCTTGGAGTATGAATTTGCTATAGTAGTGTCACTTTACTCAAAATCAAACTCTGCTTCCACTAAACTAGAAAACATCACAAGGAGAAATAATCATTGTCACGCCGCTACCTGTTCACCTCTGAATCTGTTACCGAAGGCCATCCCGATAAAATCTGCGATCAAATTTCAGATACGATTTTAGATGCCTTACTGACCGAAGACCCTAAAAGTCGCGTCGCTGCTGAAGTTGTTGTCAACACAGGCTTGATGCTGCTGACGGGAGAAATTACTACCAAAGCCCAGGTAAATTACATAGAATTAGCGCGGAAAAAAATAGCCGACATTGGCTACATCCACGCAGATAACGGTTTTTCCGCCAATAGCTGTTCGGTATTGGTGGCTCTTGACGCTCAGTCTCCCGATATTGCTCAAGGGGTGAATACAGCCCAGGAAACTCGGGAACAATCTAGCGAAGAACAATTGGATGCCATTGGAGCAGGCGACCAAGGCTTGATGTTCGGCTTTGCTTGCAACGAAACGCCGGAATTGATGCCACTACCGATTAGCCTAGCCCACCGGATTTGTCGCCAACTCGCAGCAGTCAGAAAAACCGGTCAGTTATCTTATCTACGTCCCGATGGCAAAAGCCAAGTTACCGTGGTTTACGAAGACGGCAAACCTGTGGGCATAGATACGATCTTAATTTCTACCCAGCACACTGAGGCGATCGGGGACATTACCGAAACAGTCGCTGTTCAAGCCAAAATTAAAGAAGACCTTTGGGCTGCTGTGGTCGAACCGGTGTTTGCGGATATTGCCATCAAACCAGATGCAGAAACTCGCTTCCTTGTCAACCCCACCGGCAAATTTGTGATCGGCGGACCTCAAGGAGATTCAGGTTTGACTGGGCGCAAAATTATTGTGGATACCTACGGCGGTTATTCCCGTCACGGTGGTGGTGCTTTTTCTGGAAAAGACCCCACCAAAGTAGACCGCAGCGCGGCTTATGCTAGTCGCTACGTGGCTAAAAATATCGTAGCGGCAGGTTTGGCCGAAAAGTGTGAAGTGCAGTTGAGTTATGCGATCGGTGTCGCGCGGCCCGTCAGCATGATGATCGAAACTTTTGGCACTGGAAAAGTGGATGACGATCGCCTTTTGGAAGTTGTGAAGCAGTTGTTTGAACTGCGTCCAGCGGGGATTATTCAAGCATTCAATTTGCAGAATTTGCCTGCGGAAAGGGGTGGGCGTTTCTATCAAGATGTGGCAGCTTACGGTCACTTTGGACGCACTGATTTAGAGTTGCCTTGGGAGCAAACTGATAAGGTGGAACTGTTGAAATCAGCTTTGAGTGAGCAGTTGTCAGCCGTGGCGGGCTAGTAAAACTTCTTGTGGAACGGGCTTCTAGCTCGTTGCTAAGGCCCCACAAGAAATTTTATTTATTTGAACGAACCGCGAAGACGCGAAGAGCGCGAAGGAAGAACTACATCTCCTTCTTTCTCTTCCTTCGTGTCCTTAGCGTCTTCGCGGTTCATTTGATATTAATTAATAACTAATAACAAATAACAAATTATAATGCGCGGTGTCTGGATACCAAGCACAGACTGCAAAGTTCTCACCTCAAAACAGCGAATTGCGACTGCAATGGATTTCCTAGCCGATACGGGATTTAATACAGTATTTCCTGTAGTCTGGAACCGAGGTTTTACGGCTTATCGTTCTCAAATTATGCGCGAACAATTTGGGGTGGAAATTGACTCCCGGTATCAAGGGCGTGACCCCTTAGCAGAGTTAATTGTTGAAGCAAATAGAGTCGGTTTAAAAGTTATTCCTTGGTTTGAATATGGTTTTGTGAGTTCTTATAATCTCAATGGCGGTCATTTGCTGGCGAAAAAACCAGAGTGGGCGGCGCGCGATCGCACTGGAAAGTTGCTGAAAAAGAATAATTTCGAGTGGATGAACTCTCTAGACCCCGAAGTGCAAGACTTTCTGCTAAGTTTGATGCTGGAAGTTGCGAAAAATTATCCTGTCCATGGCGTTCAAGGAGACGATCGCATTGCGCTTCCCTGTGAAGGTGGTTATGATGCTAAAACTGTCGAAAACTATCGCCAACAGTGCGGGAGAGAACCGCCAGCCAATCCTAGGGAGCAACATTGGCTGCACTGGCGCGCTGATATTATTACTGAATTTGTGGCTCGTTTGTACCGAGAATTGAAAGCGATTAATCCAGATTTATTGCTGTCGATGTCGCCTAGTCCTTATGAATGGGGACTGGTGGAATATTTGCAGGATTCTAAAAGTTGGGTTGACAGAAAGTTGGTGGATATGATTCATCCGCAATTCTACCGCCGTGATTTTAACAGTTATCAGCAATTAGTCGATCGACTCGTTAGACAACAGTTTAGCAGCGAACAATTACAGTACGTCTCCCCCGGTATTCTGTTGGCGAATCGAGGTAGTTCTTATTGCATAACTCCCGAACTGTTGTTAGAGGTGATTGCTTACCACCGTTCTTGTGGTATTCACGGAGAAGTTTTGTTTTTTTATGAAGCTTTGCGCGATAATCACGATGCTTTAGCTAAATCTTTGAAAAATAATCCGTACTTTCACTGATATATTATTTTTAAAATTTTACTAAGTTTACGGAGGGTGGAATGGTTGCCTCTCCAGTCGATCGCCTGCTATATTTGTGATGTCAGGTAATACCAACTCGTCGGCTGCTGAAACCGGAAGTTTCAACTATTGCGATCGAATTGGTAGTCAAATTCCAAAGCTGAGGGATCGGGTGCATTGTCGAAAAGACAAAATCAGCTTTGGATCAAACGATTTTCGGTTTGGGATTTGGGATTCTCCCCACGCATCAAAGCAAAAACTTGCAAATTTTAGACCCTTTCGGGTTCGTCAGTGGACTGGGCAACTTTTTCACTTGGGATTTATGACAAGCATTAAAAGTATGTGCCAGTACCTGCAAATAATCCTTTGGAGGTTATCTAAAATTCCCAATTTGCCTGTCACTGTTTGAACAAAAATAAAAAGGTACAAGTCTGTGCTTGTAATGTGTTATGGGAATAAAACACACTGTCTGCATCAATCTTTATCTCTTTTTACCTGAATAAGACTTTTAGGAGTTGAAAAATAATTGGTGAAGAGTCATCAAACATCTAATTATTTCTGAGACATCCACCGAATTCAATTGGCGGTTTTTATCAAACAAAAAATTAGATTATTTGGCTGCTGTATATATTAGGATACAGAAAAAAATGTCCGTTGTGGAGAGTGAAAAAAAGTGATAGATACTAGCAGAATACAGCGGTTGCATATTTCTAAACTTAACTTACCCAAACAAGCAGGTGATAGCACCAATGAATCGGTTGATTGTTTGACGAATCAGGAGGAATTAGCACGAGTAAAGCCTCCTAAAACACCTGTTTGTAAGCCTGTTGTCAGCGATGAACGAAATCTAGATTTCTCTGAATTGAAGTCTGGGCATATTCCTAAAAAAGCCTGGGCTGGGGAAATAAATTGCCCAAAAAAAATCAGAGATAAAAATTTCATAAATTCATGTTTTGAAATCCTCGAAACTTGGCAAAATCAAATCGGAAGTTGGGGCATCCATCAAAAAATTGGTAGGGGATATTTGTTGTCAATCGGTATCGGGTTTTTCGGTTCAATGAGTGGATTGGTAATTGCCGACTACCACCAAGGACAAGGAGTAAAACAACTCAATGATGCTCACCAACAAGCCCAATTGCTAGGCAATTTTAAAGATGCAACTCTCGCTGCACATTTGCAGGGAACACAGCTAGATTCTTTTGTAGACAATTCGGTAAAATTGCAATTCCAAAAAGAGCAGTTTACCGCGAGTATTACTCAAGTTAAAAAACTGCGATCGCAAATAGAAACATTTGCCGACAGTAAACCAACTTGGCTGGCCGCAGAACCTGCGATTCTCAAGGCTTTATTGCAAGATTGCACAGCAGATTTAGACTCCTACGCCACTACTCTCCAGTCTAGCTTGCAGCAAATCGAGCGATCCCAATTATCACCGCAACAGATAGAATCAGCCCGAAAAATCTTGGCAATTGAAAGTGGATATGGTGCACAGCAACTCGACAACCACTTTCAGGAATTGAGCAAAATTCTCGACATAGCCCAGCAACAGGAAAGGCAAGGCGGTGTAGTGATGGAGAATGCCCAAGGCATTGAAAAAGGCATAATTATCATTAGTATGTTGTTGTCGGTAGCGGTGGCGGGAATTGTGGCTTGTCGGACGAGTAGGGCGATCGCCAAACCTGTCATCAGCGTCACCCAGGTGGCCGAACAAGTAGCCGCCGAGTCAAATTTTGACTTGCGAGTCCCTGTTACTTCTCAATGCGAAATCGGCTCTCTGGCTGTGTCTCTCAATCACCTAATCGAGCGGGTTTCGGGACATACAAAAGAATTGGAACAAGCTAAGGAAGTTGCTGTCGCCGCTAACACTGCTAAAAGCCAGTTTTTAGCAAACATGACCCACGAATTGCGGACACCTTTACACGCGATTATCGGCTACAGTCAACTACTTTTAGAAGAGGCGCGGGATGCGGGGTGCAAGGAGTTTGTACCAGACTTGGACAAGATTGAGAAGGCGGGGATACACCTGCTATCTTTGGTTAACGATATCCTCGATTTCTCAAAGATTGAAGCGGGGGGGATGAAACTGGAAATTGAGGAGTTTGACATCGCATCGCTGGTAGAGAAAGTGGCGAGTACCGCGAAACCTTTGGTAGGCAAAAATGGTAATGTTTTGGAGGTTGAGTGCGATCGAACTGCGGGTATTGTGCACGCAGATTTAGGGAAATTGCGGCAAGTTTTGATGCACCTGCTGAGTAATGCTGGTAAGTTCACCAAAAACGGCCTCGTGAAACTGAGTGTCAGCCGCATTGCAGGAAGTCGCCAATTGCATCTGGGAGAATCGGGTGTTGACAGTGCGATCGCGATCGGTAAAACTGATGCTGGGGCGATCGAGTCAGATTGGATTTGTTTATCGGTTAAGGATACGGGAATTGGAATGTCGGAAGCACAACAGCACAAGTTTTTTGAAGCTTTTGTGCAAGCCGATTCTTCGGTGTCACGACAGTACGGCGGCACTGGATTAGGGCTGACGATTAGCCGGTATTACTGTCAGATGATGGGTGGCGAGATTGTGGTGGAAAGTGAGGAGGGGAAAGGGTCTATTTTTACTGTGCGGATACCCGCGGGAAATGGATGAGGTGATTTTTGGGCGATATCAATTCCGGTTGTGCCGGAATGATATAGAGGACACGGCAGTGCCGTGTCCCTACAATATTATTTTGGGTAGATATAGAGGACACGGCAGTGCCGTGTCCCTACAATATTTTTTGGGTAGATATAGAGGACACGGCAGTGCCGTGTCCCTACAATATTTTTTGGGTAGGGACACGGCACTGCCGTGTCCTGATTTCTATTTGCAGCCTTCATCTATAATAATTATGTGTTGAGATTTTGCAAATTTGTTAAAATAAAAAACCTTTATTTAAGGATGTGGATTGAGCCATGATTAACTGTCTCAATGCTGCTCGCTACTTCATTATGAGAGCTTATGAAGATGGTCTAGAAGCTGAAATGACGAACATGAAAGTTCAGAAGCTTCTATATTACGCTCAGAGCTTGCATTTGGCGCTCTACAATGAACCATTATTTGAAGCAGAAATCCAAGCATGGCGCTACGGCCCAGTTTGTCCTCCTGCTTATAAGTTCTACAGTGAGTTTGAGGCCAAACAACTACCAATTCCTCAGCAACAATCCTTGTTGCAGCTTCCATCCCAGAAGAAGGAACTTTTAGAAGAAATTTGGGAATACTTCGGTGGCTACCATGCTTATCGACTGAGCGATATGACTCACGGAGAATTTCCTTGGAAAAAAGCTCGTAAAGGTTTACCACCTCAAGCAAGTTCAACGGAGCCAATTCTGCTGAATGATATGAAAGAATTAGGTTATCAAAAGCTCGATCGCATTGAACGCGATCGCCCTGCATACGAACTAGCAATGTCTGAAACTGTGAATAATGCGTTTGCTTCGGAATCCTTAAATCGTATTGGTAAAGGAGAAGTGCATGACTGGCTCAACTCCCTTCTCGATTGAAGCATCCGATAATTTCAAGCGTTCTTTCAAGAAACTTGCAAAAGTTCACAGAGATAGCTTTGTGGCGCTGATTGGAAAAACTTTGGAAGATTTGATAGACGATCAATACCCCAACAACTCTCGTAATGAACCTCTACCCGGAAAAACTCAGTTACCGGAAGACTGGACGTTTCATAAGCTGGAAATCAGGTTTTAAAAAGGGGCTTCCGGGCAAATTAGATTGATGTACTTGGTTAACGCAACTACTTGTACAATTAGACTGGTTTGGATTTACAGTCACGAACAGTTTGCCAAACGCCCTGCTGATGCGGATCTAAAGAGTGTTATCAGAGAAATTCTAGATTTTTAAGTGTATGTCCTAACCAAAAAGCTGAGTCCCTGTATGGACAACATCGATTTCTCGTGTCGCGATGTCCAAGAAACCGGGTTTCTGCGATAATTTACGCATCCTCACGAGATTTTAGGAAGAAACCCGGTTTCACCAGTCCCGCTGCTTGCCACCTATCAAATCAAATTATTTTCCCACACCAGCCGGCTGCTGACGGTTTCGCACTTCCAGAAAAATCAACAAAGCATTAACATCAGCCGGATTCACCCCACCAATTCTCGCGGCTTGACCAATAGTCAACGGCCGGATTCTGGTCAACTTTTCCCGCGACTCCTTCGAGAGAGTTCCAATTGCCATATAATCCAAATCCGCAGGCAATTGTCGGCGTTCGTGTCTCACAATTTCATCAATTTGATTTTGCTGTTTTTGCAGATAGCCAGAATATTTGATGTCAATTTCCGCACCCTCTTTCTCAGCCAACTTCAGACTAGCATCGCCTAAATTATAACGTTCCAAATCAACATAATGAAAACCAGGACGACGCAACAAATCAGCTAGAGTAATCGAACCTTTAATCGATTGTTGAGTCTCAGCCAAAATCTGCTGACCAAGCTCCTCATGCTCCTTCACCCGCGTCGAATACAAGCGTTTCTTCTCCGCCACAATATTAGCTTGTTTGCGCTCAAATAACTCCCAACGTCGATCGCCAATCAAGCCAATTTCCCGACCTAGGGTCGTCAAGCGTTGGTCAGCATTGTCCGATCGCAACAATAACCGATATTCCGATCGCGAAGTCAACATCCGATAAGGTTCCCGCAAATCCTTCGTACACAAATCATCAATCAAAGTCCCCAAATAACTTTGCTCGCGAGGAAACACAATCATCTCCTGATTCTTCGCGAATCTAGCCGCATTAATCCCCGCGACAATCCCCTGTGCAGCCGCCTCCTCATATCCAGTCGTACCGTTCACCTGACCCGCGCAAAATAGCCCTTCAATCTTCTTAGTCATCAGCGTTGGGAAACACTGAGTCGCCGGCAAATAATCATACTCCACAGCATAAGCTGGGCGCATCATCTCGCACTTTTCCAAACCAGGCAAAGTCCGCAACATTTGCAATTGCAAAGTTTCCGGTAAACCAGTCGAAAAACCTTGGATATAAAGTTCAGGAATATCTCTACCTTCCGGTTCAATAAAAATCTGGTGACTTTCCTTATCCGCAAAGCGCACGATTTTATCTTCAATACTCGGACAATAGCGCGGCCCCTTCGCATCAACCCAGCCGCCATAAACTGGAGAAAGGTGCAAATTGTCTCTAATCAATTGATGAGTTTCTGGCGTAGTTCGAGTTAAATAACAAGGCATTTGTTCGCGTTCCACCCAAACTTCTGGATCGAAACTAAACCAGCGGACATCTGCATCTCCGGGCTGCGGTTCCAGGTTAGTATAATCGAGAGTCCGTTTGTCAACTCTTGCCGGAGTTCCAGTTTTTAACCTACCAGTTTCAAAGCCCAAGCGATTGAGAGTTTCCGTCAAACCAACGGCAGCAAATTCTCCGGCGCGTCCGGCTGGCATCGACTTATTGCCCACCCAAATTGTGCCACCTAAAAAAGTGCCTGTTGTCATAATTACGGCTTTGCATTCAAAGGCAACACCGAAATATGTTTCAACTCCGATCACTTCTTCGTTTTTGCCCAAAACTAAGTCTGTCACCATCGCTTCCCGGATGGTCAAATTCTCTTGATTTTCGACAATATTGTTCATCACAGCGGCGTATTCCCGCTTGTCTGTTTGTGCTCTGAGCGCCCACACAGCCGGGCCTCGTGAAGAGTTGAGGATGCGTTTTTGTAGATAAGTGCGATCGGCCATTTTGCCAATTTCACCACCTAACGCATCCACTTCATTAGTCAGTTGAGTTTTAGCCGGGCCGCCGACAGCCGGATTGCATGGTTGCCATGCTATTTTGTCAAGGTTGAGGGTGAGTAGAAGAGTGCGACAACCGAGGCGAGAAGTGGCGAGGGCGGCTTCGCAGCCGGAGTGTCCGGCACCAACTACGATGATGTCGAAACTGTCTTGGAATTGTACAGAAGTTTGTGCGGTCATTCGATTTTAGATTTTAGATTTTAGATTTTAGATTGAAGGATTAATTCCCTCTTGAGTCTGGGAAGTAATTAATCCAAGAGCTTGTTTATTGGATACCATTATATAGTATAATTCAAAATATGTCGTCAAATACAGACATAACCACGAGTTATACCGGCAATTTAAAGGAAATAGCGAAAATGGTAAATCAACTATTTTACGGTGACAATCTCGAAGTCTTACGCAGACACATCAAAGACGAATCAGTAGATTTGTGCTACATTGACCCGCCTTTTAACTCAAAACGCAACTACAACCAAATCTATAATAACATTGGCAAGGAAGACCAAGCCCAAGCACAAGCTTTTATCGACACTTGGACTTGGGATGATTTTGCAAATCAAGGTTTAGCTGAAATTCTGGAAAATTACCAAGGTAAATTTACCTCACAAAGTATTGATTTAATCGCTGGTTTAACAAATGTTTTAAGCAAAGGCAGTTTATTAGCATATTTGGTTCACATGACTTTACGAGTAGCAGAAATTCATCGAGTATTAAAACCTACGGGGAGCTTTTATTTACATTGTGACCCGACAGCCAGCCATTATTTAAAATTAATTTTAGATGCCATATTTTGCTCTTTGGGAGGTCAATTCAGAAATGAAATTGTCTGGCACTACAAACGCTGGCCAGCTAAACAAAATAATTTTCAGCGAATGCACGATATCATATTTTTCTACTCTAAAAATTCGTTAACTAATACATTCAATACATTTTATGAAAACTTATCAGTAGGTACTCAAAAAAGATGGAAGGGTAAAAAGAGTAAAGTAGAATTTGAAGGTAAGACTAGATTAGTTACTCAAATGACAGACGAAGATTCAATTGGCACACCCGCTGATGATGTTTGGAATATACCAGTTATAAATTCCCAAGCTAGAGAACGTCTTGGCTATCCCACACAAAAACCTGAAGCTTTATTAGAACGCATTATCAAAGTCAGTAGCAATGAAGGCGATGT
This sequence comes from Microcoleus sp. CAWBG506, assembly GCA_020883125.1. Lineage (GTDB taxonomy): Bacteria > Cyanobacteriota > Cyanobacteriia > Cyanobacteriales > Microcoleaceae > Microcoleus. The sequence continues at coordinate 77,311 of JAHREW010000014.1, read as the reverse complement.
AGTTTTAGATGCTTACTGCGGTTGTGGTACTACTGTCGCTGTATCTCAACGCCTCAACCGTCAATGGATAGGAATTGACATTACTTATCAAAGTATTAGTTTAATTCTCAAACGCCTTGAGGATTCTTTTGGGAAAGGTGTACTTGAGCAACTTAAGTTAAATGGCATTCCTAAAGATATGGAAGCAGCAGTTGCCCTTGCTAACAAAAAAGACGATCGCACTCGCAAAGAATTTGAAAAATGGGCTGTGCTTACCTATACTAATAATCGGGCAACTATTAACGCCAAGAAAGGTGCAGATCGAGGCATAGATGGCATTGCTTACTTTCAAGGTGACAAAGATGAACCAGAAAAGATTATCGTGCAAGTCAAGTCAGGGAAGGTGCAATCAGGAGACATCCGCGATTTGCAAGGAACAATTACGCTGGAACAAGCAGCCCTGGGTATTTTCATCAGTTTAAAAGACCCAACTAAGGACATGATTAAAACTGCTAAGTCAGCAGGAATATATCAAAGCAGATATATGAGTCAAAGTTCCGACAAAATACAAATTGTTACTATTAAGGAGATTTTAGAACAGAAAAAACGCCTAGATGTTCGCCTAAGTTTTGAAGTGGTGAAGTCAGCCGAAAAACAAATGGAAGTTAAAGCGAAACAGTTAGAACTAGATATTTAGAAAAGAGTGATAGAGGTAAATAAGTGCGATCGCCTCCTCCAAGCTTCCCGATCGCAACTTATCTGATAATTCTGTAGATTTATCCCCAACTGCTACCAGATTACCTACATCTTCTCTACTCTTCCTTCGCGTCCTTCGCGTCTTCGCGGTTCAACAATTCCGTACTGTGGCAATTTTGCGCTATGTTAGACAACAAAATCTCAAGCGTACACAAGTGAAATATTTCTTCTTATCCGACGGTTGGACGATCGGGCGCGTCTGGGGAGTAGGTGGTTTGTGGACAGATGCCGGCTGGAGACGCCAACCAGACATTACACAACTTAACGTCTGCCTCTGGGACCAAAAGGAAAAAATGTGGCTCTACCGCGTAGAAGATGCCGTACTCATGGTAGAGGTTAAACCGACAGTCCCCCCAGACAATAGCGATCCTGCCAAAAATATCGGCAGTGTCGTACTGACCAGACTCATCGATGCCGAGCAAGTAATCGATCGCCTTGGGACTATTTCCGCCCACTGTCAAATCGGCAACCCCCAACTAATGTGAGTCCGACATATTGCAATCGGTTCTAAGACTCGATACACTTCGTTAAATAACTTTCATTTTTAGGCCTCCATTCTCGAAGGCAGAAAGCAGAAGGCAAAAAGCAGGATTTAAAGCCCGCAGGTAACTGCTCAGGAATTAAAGTCTGATTTTTGATTCAAAATAGACATCATCACTTACACCTTGGAGCAACGCAGTCAATGGGATTACCCTGGTATCGCGTACACACAGTCGTCTTAAATGACCCAGGCCGATTGATTTCTGTACACTTAATGCACACAGCCCTCGTGGCAGGCTGGGCCGGCTCAATGGCCCTTTACGAACTAGCAATTTTTGACCACACAGATCCAGTTCTGAACCCGATGTGGCGTCAAGGGATGTTCGTACTACCCTTCATGACTCGTTTGGGAGTCACCGGTTCTTGGGGTGGTTGGAGCATCACGGGCGAAGGTAACGTCGATCCGGGCTACTGGTCCTTTGAAGGCGTCGCCGCTGCCCACATCGTCCTCTCTGGCTTGCTGTTCTTAGCAGCAGTCTGGCACTGGGTATTTTGGGACTTGGAACTCTTCAGAGACCCCCGCACTGGCGAACCAGCCCTCGATTTGCCAAAAATGTTTGGCATTCACTTGTTCCTCTCTGGCTTACTTTGCTTCGGCTTTGGTGCTTTTCACCTTTCTGGACTCTTTGGGCCTGGAATGTGGGTTTCTGACCCCTACGGGTTGACCGGTCACGTCCAGGCAGTGGCTCCTTCCTGGGGCCCTGAAGGCTTCGATCCGTTCAATCCAGGTGGCATCGTGGCTCACCATATTGCAGCGGGCGTAGTCGGCGTAATTGCTGGTTTGTTCCACTTGACCGTGCGCCCACCGGAACGGCTTTACAAAGCTCTGCGGATGGGGAATATCGAAACTGTACTTTCTAGCAGTATCGCTGCTGTGTTCTTTGCAGCTTTTGTGGTTGCGGGTACGATGTGGTACGGTTCTGCTGCTACTCCGATCGAACTTTTTGGCCCGACTCGCTATCAATGGGATGGCGGCTATTTCCAACAAGAGATCGATCGCAGAGCTCAAGCTAGTTTGGCCGGTGGCGCTAGTTTCCAAGAAGCTTACGAGCAAATTCCTGAAAAATTGGCTTTCTACGACTACGTGGGCAACTCTCCTGCTAAAGGTGGTTTGTTCCGCGCCGGCGCGATGGTTAATGGCGACGGTATTGCTAAATCTTGGCTGGGCCATCCAGTATTTACTGACAGCGAAGGTCGGGTATTGTCGGTTCGCCGTCTCCCCAACTTCTTTGAAACTTTCCCTGTGATTTTGACCGACAAAGATGGCATCGTTCGCGCTGACATTCCCTTCCGTCGTGCTGAATCTAAATACAGCTTTGAACAAAGTGGAGTTACTGTCACTTTCTACGGTGGTGAATATAACGGTCAAACCTTTAGCAGTCCTTTGGATGTTAAGAAGTTTGCTCGCGCCGCCCAAAAGGGTGAGGTATTTGAATTCGATCGCGAAACTTTGAATTCTGACGGGGTTTTCCGTACTTCTACTCGTGGTTGGTTCACTTTTGGACACGCTTGCTTTGCTTTGCTGTTCTTCTTCGGCCACATTTGGCACGGTTCTCGGACAATCTTCCGCGACGTGTTTGCTGGAGTTGAAGCTGACATGGAAGAACAAGTCGAATGGGGCTTGTTCCAAAAGTTGGGCGACGTCACCACCAGAAGAGAAGAATCTATCTAGGTTCGTCTTACCATCATCGCGCATCGGGAATTTTTCCTGGTGCTGCAAGAACCCGGTTTCTTTGAGAAACCGGGTTTTTTGAGTTAATTAAGGCACTAAAACAAGAATTCTGGATGGGTAGCCCCCACAGGGCAACCACAGGGGGATTGCCCCTACCGAAAATCCAACCGATTCCTGGGGAAATATCTGTCAAATCAGAAAGCAACAATTGAGATAAAATAATATCAAAAGGGAAGAGAAGGAAACTTTAAACATGGAAAGCGTTGCTTACATTTTGATTCTGGCTTTGGCATTAGGTGTACTATTTTTTGCGATCGCCTTCCGGGAACCTCCCCGGATTGGCAAATAAGCCGATCGATATTTCTAGTCCAGCAATTCATCCGATCCCTACAGGGTCAGATGAATTGCAATTTTCTGGCTAAGCCTGTAAAAATCAGCAATCATGCGCTGTTCCTCCTGTCAACACACCAATAGTCGCGTTCTGGAATCGCGCTCAGCCGAATCGGGTCAAAGTATTCGGCGGCGACGCGAGTGTCTCAATTGCCAGCATCGGTTCACAACTTACGAACGTATAGAATTTGTGCCGATAACAGTAATTAAACGGGATGGTAAACGCGAATCTTTCGATCGCTCAAAATTAGTCCGGGGACTGGTTCGAGCCTGTGAAAAAACCGGTTTGTCTTCCGGGCAACTAGAAACTCTGGCAGAAGAAATTGAAGCCCAACTCCAAGCTCGATCGCTCCGGGAAGTCGTCAGTTCCGATATTGGAGAATTAGTATTGTTAAACCTCGGCCCGCTGAGCGAAGTCGCTTACGTCCGTTTCGCCTCTGTATATCGTCAATTTCGAGGCATCCGAGATTTTGTCGATACCCTCAATCACCTTCAGAGTCCCCTCGATGCAGCTTTGTGTCCAGAAAGTCCGTCCGAAAATGACCCAGATTTGTCGGAAGTGGATGAGTTGACGGTTGACTGTCAGGTAACTTAGGACACCGCAATGCCCAAGGAGTTTGTGTGGGGTGCGTCGCGATCGACTAATTAGACATCGACCATATTTATTGTGGAACAGGCATCCTGCCTGTTCAAAACCTGCTTTTTAGGAGATGTCTGAACTCACAGCGACAATCTGATGGCGACGCACCTGACAATCAGGGCAGTGCGTCGCCATGAGAGTATGAGAGATTACCTAAAAATTTGCCAGCGACGCACTCTACTTTCTGGGGGTCAACTGCTTAAGTTGACACTCCGAAAGGCACAGCCCATTGGTGTCAACAATCGCCTGAAAGCCTTGATAAATCTCGTTTTTACATTAAGTCTAGATCCCCCTCGCATCCCCCGAAAGCAAGGGGGACTTTGATCCGACTCCTGTCCCCCCCTTGGTTCGGGGGGCTAGGGGGATCTAGATTTAATAGTCAAACAACAGTCTCTGATAGGGTTTGACGTTAAGTTGACACTCCGAAAGGCACAGCCGTGTCCCTACCCCACAATAATCCTTTGGACACGGCAATGCCGTTTCCCTACTGGTCTAAATTAATTTGAAAGCAGTATGCCGATCGGGTATAATAATCGACTGGACTCTGAATGTTAAAATTAAAAGTTTTCACCCAGAGTTGAAATTAAGAGCAATGGCAAGCGCCGGTGTACGGTTGCACCGGGCAAAAGTTAGCAAACACTGACTTTCGTAACAGATTTTGCAAAAAGCTAACCACTTTTTTCGCAAAATCTCTAGTATCTGCCTGCAAACGAAAAACATGAAGGAGAGAAATCCTAGGAAACTATTCGCATGGTCAATACCAAAACCACAGTCAAAGACATCGGCTTTACTCACGAAGATTTTGCGGCCTTACTTGATAAGTATGACTATCACTTTAGCCCCGGCGACGTAGTAGCGGGTACAGTTTTTAGTATAGAACCGAGGGGCGCTCTGATTGATATCGGTGCTAAAACAGCAGCGTACATTCCTATTCAGGAAATGTCCATCAATCGAGTGGAAAGCCCTGAAGAAGTATTGCAATCAAACGAAACCAGAGAATTTTTCATCCTCACTGATGAAAACGAAGACGGACAATTAACCCTGTCCATCCGACGCATCGAGTATATGCGGGCCTGGGAAAGAGTGCGACAACTGCAAGCAGAAGATGCTACCGTTCGATCGCAAGTATTCGCTACCAACCGTGGCGGCGCACTTGTCAGAATTGAAGGCTTGCGAGGCTTTATTCCCGGTTCTCACATCAGCACCCGCAAACCGAAGGAAGAATTAGTCGCCGAAGAATTGCCATTAAAATTCTTAGAGGTAGACGAAGACCGCAATCGCCTAGTGTTGAGTCACCGTCGCGCCTTAGTGGAACGCAAGATGAACCGCCTCGAAGTTGGGGAAGTGGTCATCGGTACTGTCCGTGGTATCAAGCCCTACGGTGCGTTTATCGACATCGGTGGCGTCAGCGGTTTGCTGCACATCTCAGAAATTTCGCACGATCACATCGATACGCCTCATAGCGTGTTTAATGTCAACGACGAAGTGAAAGTGATGATCATTGACTTGGATGCCGAAAGAGGCCGGATTTCTCTCTCCACCAAGCAGTTGGAACCGGAACCGGGCGCGATGGTCAAAAATCGCGAATTGGTTTATGAAAAAGCTGAAGAAATGGCAGCTAAGTTCAGGGAGAAAATGCTCGCTCAAAAGCAAGCTAAAGCAGGCATAGAAGTTCCTGTAGAATCGACTGATACTGATGACATATCCGACGAAATACTCGAAGATGTGCCCTCAGCAATGGAAGAGGATGAACCCGAAGTAGCAGCAGAAGCCGCACCCGAAGTAGCAGCAGAAGCCGCACCCGAAGCAGTATTAGTAGTAGAGGAAGAAGTCCCTCCTGCGACGGTCGAATAACATCGCAATCACTGTGATTAAAAGAGGGGAAATCCCCTCTTTTTTTTGTCTTTAATGTCTCAATTACCCATTATTAATTACCAATTATTAATTAATACCAATTCTGAAAAGTGAGCATCTGTATGGAAACGGCACTGCCATTGTTTTGCGGGGATTGTTGACACAAAAATGTTGTTTTCCTAGGGGGATTATGGATACGGCAATGCCCAAGGTGCGGTCTGAGCAATTAGCTTGTCAACCCAAGCGTATTGGGCTAGAATAAAGGCAGCCTAATTAGCGTTGCCAGATTTTCATGCAGTTTGAGTGGAATGAAGCGAAGAATCTAGACAATATTCGCAAACATGACATTGATTTCGTAGATGTCCCTGAGATGTTTGATAGTCCAATGCTAATTGAGCTAGACAACCGTTTTGATTACGACGAAGACCGTTGGTTCGGTATCGGTTTCCTCGGTAACGGCATTGCGGTTGTTGTTTGGACAGAACGGCAGAATGACGTGATTCGGATCATTTCAGCACGAAGGGCAAATCGATATGAGCGCCAAAAACTTGAGCAATACCTCTGGTACTAATTGGGAAGCATTGGAGGAGATGGAAGATGAAGGGATTGATTACTCTGACATTCCACCGTTGACGGCAGAGTTTTTTGATCGCGCTACTTTAAGAATTCCTGCGCCTCAAGCACAGCGATTAGTTCAAATTGATCCAGATGTTTTGAAGTGGTTCCAAGATCAAACCGGAGAACATAGAGCTTTAATCAACTCGGTTTTGCGTCGCTACATAGAAGGCGGTGGTGAGCATTCATCAGTTTGACACAATATGCTTGGGTTAACAAGGTAATTGCGAGAGCGCGCACCTCACAAAGATTGAGAATTAACCTAGTCTCTGCGATTGCTCTCCCGTAGCGCAATGACAAATAGCGTTAACAATCGCGTATTGGTCTATGACTACGTTTGACGTTAAATTAACACTATTTATGCCCCGGAGATTCCCCTAAATTCTCCGAAAGCAAGGGGGACTTTGAGTAACAATATTAGTAGGGTGCGTCGCTGTTAAATTGTTGATAGGTACGATCGGGATTGTTCGTGGCGACACACCGGCCCGATCGCTGTTGCATTGATTTTCAAAATTGGTATTACCAATTGTATCTGTAAAGGGAATATAAAAGCCACAAGTCGTTTTTACTGCTAGAATTAACACGGAATCTGTAATCGCGCTGTCTACCGATCGCGCCACTGAAAAAAAAATAATTAGGTAAGCAAATATACCTGATTGTTGCCAGCCTCTCGTTGTAATCTGGGCAACAGCAGATAGAGTTGTTCGATCGCCCTAATCCGATCGCTCCAAAGCTAAACCTCATCCTTAAGCTACTTGCGTAATTGCACTAACTTAAGCTCTACTAAAAATCGTCCGAATTACTCAGCCGCGCACTCAACAGATACATTTGCTGCGAAATAGCTGGGGTACAGGATTTAAAACCATGACTTCTAATCAATCGTCTCCCGAAAATACACCAGAATCGATCGCCCCAGCCACCCTAGACAGCGAACAATTAGTGACAACCGATGCCCCGTTTCCGATTGTCGGGATTGCCGCCTCAGCAGGAGGGTTGGAAGCATTCAGCGAGTTACTCAGCCATTTACCAATAGATACAGGTATGGCGTTTGTGCTGATTCAGCATTTAGACCCCGAACACAAGAGTTTGCTCACCCAGATTCTCGCCAGAAAGACGCAAATGCCTGTTAGTGAGGCACAAGACGGCATGGCTGTAGAACCCAATCAAGTCTACGTCATTCCGCCCAACACCAAGATGGTGCTATCTCAAGGCGTGCTGCGACTATCACCCCGCGAGAAGATTTATGGCAAATATATGCCGGGAGATGCGTTTTTTACCTCATTGGCGATCGATCGCGGACATAAGGCGATCGCCGTAGTATTATCCGGGGGAGACGGAGACGGTTCACTGGGGATCAAGGCAATCAAAGCAGCCGGAGGCATGACTTTTGCTCAATGTCAAGACACGGCAAAATTCGATAGTATGCCGAATACGGCTGTGGCTACAGGGAATGTCGATTTTGTTCTGACACCGGAAAAAATTGCCGAGGAATTGACAAACTATAGTCGCAATCCCCCGATCATTTGCTCGGTTCCCCTGACAATAGTTGAGGAAGCCCCCGCACAGGAAGATGTCCTGGCTACTATTTTTGGGGTGCTGAAATCGACGACAGGCGTTGATTTTACTCACTACAAACGCACTACTATCGCTCGACGCATCCAGCGCCGGATGGTGTTGTACAAGCTAGAGAGTTTGGATGCTTACGCTCAATATCTGCGAGAGAATTCGGCTGAAGTCAAAGCCCTATATGAAGAAATTCTGATTCATGTTACCAGTTTCTTTCGCGATTCCGAAGTCTTTAATAAGTTGAAAAAGCTGGTTTTTCCCACGATTACCGAAAATAAATCGGCAAAGGTGCCAATTCGGATTTGGGTGGCGGGATGTTCGACTGGTGAAGAGGTTTATTCGATCGCCATTTGTTTGTTAGAGTTTTTGAGCGATCGAGTTATTCCGCCGCCGATCCAGATTTTTGCCACGGATATTAGTGAAGGGGCGATCGGCAAAGCGAGGTCTGGCGTTTACTTAGAAAACCAGATGGTAGACGTTTCACCAGAGAGACGTACTCGCTTCTTTATTCCCCAAGAAGGAGGTAGCTATAGAATCAGTAAGGCAGTCCGCGAATTGTGTGTATTTGCGCGACAAGACTTAGGTAGCGATCCGCCTTTTTCCAAGATCGATTTGATTAGCTGTCGCAATGTGCTGATCTACTTGGGAGAGTCATTGCAAAAAAAAGTAATGCCGATTTTTCATTACAGTCTTAACGCAACAGGCTTTCTGCTGTTGGGCACTTCTGAGAGTACCGGAAAATTTTCGTACTTGTTTACTTCTGTTCATAAAAAGTCTAAAATTTATACTAAAAAGTTGAGTGCGACTCGTCCAACTTTTTCGTTTACTCCGAGTTCCTATCCTGTCGTTCAAATCGTTGAACCGCAGCGACTGAATCAAAGTTTTCTGAGTACCTTGAATTTACAGCGAGAAATTGACCAACTGATTTTGCATCGCTACGGCCCAGCAGGTGTGGTTGTCAACGAGGAGATGAACATCCTGCAAGTGCGGGGAGACATTAATCCTTACTTGAGACTGACATCGGGAACACCAGACTTAAACTTGCTGACAATGGTCAGGAAAGGCTTGCTGGTAGATCTTCGCACCGCGATTTATCATGCACAAACCCACAATGTCAGCGTCAGGAAAGAAAGGGTATCGGTTGAACCGGGCGGGCGATCGAGTATCGTCAATATTGAGGTGATTCCATTCGAGGTACAGGCGATGGGAATACGCTACTTTTTTGTGCTATTTGAAGAAGCTGTACCCGCCGCCATCAACTTCAGCACCGTCACTTCTGACAGTTTAGAGCAAAGTGATTTCCAGCGCGAAATCGATCGGCTGAGCCAAGCACTAGCCACCGCTAACCAAGAAAAAAGTGCGGCTCAAGCGCACCTGCAAGCGGTGATTCAGGATTACGAAAATCTCAACCAAGACCTCAAAGTTGCCAATGAAGAAATCCTATCGAGTAACGAGGAATTGCAAAGCACTAACGAGGAATTGGAAACTGCGAAAGAAGAGATTCAAGCGACTAATGAGGAACTGATCACTACCAACGATGAACTTTGCAACCGAAATGCCGAACAAAGCCTGATCAATAACGATCTCACAAATTTGCTGTCTAGTATCAATATTCCAGTCTTAATGCTGGCAAACGATTTACAGATTCGACGCTTTACACCAACCGCGCAGCGACTATTTAATCTGATTCCCACAGATGTGGGACGACCCTTTAGCGATATTCGCACGACTCTGAATATTCCTGACTTGGAACAGATGATTTTGCAGGTAATTCAGACTCTGAATACGCAAGAAAAAGAAGTTCAAACTCAAGCGGGATATTGGTATAATCTGCGTATTTGTCCTTACCGCACTACGGAAAACCAGATTGACGGTGTGGTTATGGTTCTAATTGATATTGATGCTCTTAAACGCAGTGCCATAATTTTAGAGCAGGCGCGAAACTACGCTGAAATCATCGTAGAAACGGTGCAAACGCCTTTAGTCGCGCTAGATGCTGATTTCCGAGTGAACACAGCAAATCGATCGTTCTATATAACGTTTGAGGTTTCACAGTCAGAAACGGCGAAATGTTCGCTGTTTGAGTTGGGAAACGGGCAGTGGAATATTCCGAAATTGCGATCGATTCTGCAAGATATTCTGGTGAGTGATGTTGAGCTACTGAACTTTGAGTTGGATCACGTATTTGAGCAGATTGGGCAGAAAACTATGCTGCTGAATGCTTGTAAACTTGAAGGAGAAGACCAAGCTTTAATGATTCTGTTGTCGATCGAGGATATCAGCGATCGCAAGCAGTTTGAAATAGAGCGAGCGCAGTTATTGGATCAGGAAAAGTTAGCCCGCCAACAGGCAGAAAATGCCAACCGTGCTAAGGATGAATTTCTGGCGAATCTCTCCCACGAGCTCCGCAATCCCCTGACTCCGATCCTGGGGTGGGCGCAACTGCTGCAATCCGGCAACCTGAATGAAGTAGCCGTTAGTCGCGCTATAGAGGTGATCGAACGAAGTGCGAAGGCGCAATCTCAGTTAATCGAAGATATGCTGGATATTGCCAGGATTACGAGCGGCAAACTGGATCTCGATAGCAGTTTTATCGATCTGCGGTTAGTGGTGCAAGGTGCGATTGATGGGGTGCAATTATCAGCGGATGCTAAAAACATTAAAATTGTTTCGCAGTTGAGTTCTACGGCTGTTCTAGGCGATGCTGCTCGCTTGCAACAAGTTGTGTGGAATCTTCTAACTAATGCGATTAAGTTTACTCCTGCGGGGGGACGAGTGGAAATTGGGTTGGAGTCGATCGACGATCGCGCTCAACTCCAAGTCAAGGACACAGGAAAAGGGATTAGTGCCGAATTTTTACCGTATATTTTCAATCGTTTCCATCAAGGCGATTCTAGCAGTACGAAGACTAATCAAGGGCTGGGATTGGGTTTGTCGATCGTCCGTCATCTAGTAGAATTGCACGGAGGAAGGGTGGAAGCAGAAAGTCCGGGTGAGGGACAAGGAACTACAATTACGATGAGATTGCCGTTGGGAGAGTTGACTGAAGTGTTGACTCTTGCGATCGATTTACAGCCAATTGTATTGGCTGCGTCTGTGAATATACCGAGTAATAATGTCCCATCTTTGGAGGGTTTGCACGTTTTAGTTGTGGACGATTTAATCGATACGCGAGAGCTCTTAGAATTTGTGTTGGAAGGCTACGGGGCGGAGGTTTTGGCAGTTGCATCTGCTAGAAGTGCGATCTCCGCTTTGACTGAGAATCCTGGCAGATATGACGTGCTAATCTCGGATATCGGGATGCCAGAAGAAGATGGGTATTCTTTGATTCGGGAGGTGCGAACCCTTGCTGCGTCAGCCGGAGGGGAAATCCCAGCGGTGGCGCTGACTGCGTATGCTGGGGATAAAGAACGCGAAAGGGCGATAAATGCTGGTTTTCAAGCACATATTGCTAAGCCTATGAAGCCTATTCAATTAGCATTAACTGTCGCCAATTTAGCAGGGAGATTTTGAATATTCTCTTGTCCCCCCCTTAAGAAGGGGGGTTAGGGGGGATCTCCGGATCGAGATTACGAGAATTATGATAAAATAAGTTCATTTAACAATTTTATAGCCCGGAGATCCCCCTAAATCCCCCTTAAGAAGGGGGACTTTGAGAAGTCTCTTGTCCCCCCCTTAAGAAGGGGGACTTTGAGTGCTTCATGTCCCCCCCCTTAAGAAGGGGGGCTAGGGGGGATCTCCGGATCGAGATTAGGAGGATGATGACCAAATTAAACGACTCCAATTTCCACCTACCTTACAACCCAAAACTTATCCCAATCGCCAAGGAAATTCGGAAAAATCAAACTCCAGCGGAAAAGAAACTTTGGCAAGATTTTCTGAGAAATTTCCCTTTTCGAGTTTTGAGACAGCGGCCGATTGACAATTTTATTGTAGATTTTTATTGTGCTGCTTTAAGATTGGTAATTGAGGTTGATGGAGAGAGTCATTTTACCGAACAGGGGAAACAACATGATGCAGAAAGAACAGGAATTTTAGAGGGGTATGGGCTGAAAGTTGTCAGGTTTACAAATGTTGATGTGTTGCAGTGTTTTGAGGGAGTTTGTCAGGAGTTGTGGGCGGTGGGCGATCGTAATAGCCGAGGCCAGATCCCCCCTTAAGAAGCAGGGGACAAGAGTATTGTTTAGCGATCGTAATAGCCGAGGCCAGATCCCCCCTAACCCCCCTTCTTAAGGGGGGGACAAGAGTGTCATCTCGCGATCGTAATAGCCGAGGCCAGATCCCCCCTAACCCCCCTTCTTAAGGGGGGGACAAGAGTATGATTTTGACTCAAAACAATTGCCAAAAAGAACACAACATGAGACAATAGAAAAAATATATAAACTCTGGAGTTATGATTCTTGGTAACTATTAAATGTCGGGGCATTACCTTCTCAAATATCGAAGCCGTAATCTTTGACAAAGACGGCACTCTAGAGGATTCTCAAGAATTTTTGAGACATTTGGGGCTGAAGCGATCGCGCTTGGTAGATGCTCAAATTCCCGGCGTTGGAGAGCCTTTACAAATGGCTTTCGGTATCGAAGCTGGTAAAATCGACCCCACGGGCTTGATGGCAGTGGGTAGCCGCAAGGAAAACGAAATTGTAGCGGCGGGATATATCGCGGAAACTGGCAGAGGATGGATAGAATCTTTAGCTATTGCCCGACGCGCTTTTGATGAAGCCGACCAAATGTTAAAAAATAGTCCACCTTCTCCTCTATTTGTGGGCAGTTTGGAAGTGTTGAAATCTCTCTCAGACGCGGGTTTGAAACTGGGAATTCTTTCGGCTGCGACAACAGAAGCGGTGGAAAACTTTGTCAAAACTTACCAATTAAGTGATTACATTCAGTTAGAAATGGGTGTCGATTCGGTTCAACTCAATAAGCCCGATCCTAAACTATTTTTGCTAGCTTGTCAGAGACTTGGAGTAAACCCCGCAGCAACTTTGATGGTGGGAGATTCGGCGGGTGATATTCAGATGGGTAGAGATGCTGGTGCCGCGGGCTGTATAGGGATCTGTTGGGGGAAAGCGGAGGTTAGTCATTTGGAAAAGGCTGATGTGGCGATCGCATCTTTGGATGAAATTACAATTTAGTTATTGGTTATTTGTTGTTTGTTAGTTGTTAGTTGTTAGTTGTTAGTTGTTAGTTGGTTAGATCCAATCCGCTAGCATAGTCCTATATTCATCTCTCTTATCTCCCTCTGTGTCCTCTGTGTTCTCTGTGGTTAAATCCTTCGTTTTTCTGCGTTTCAAGAGCTTATTTCATTTTAAAATCTTAATTCATACTCCACAGTTGCTCGATTATCCCCTTGAAAATCAGTGGAACCGCGTAGCAAAACTTTGTCACTCAAACGATAGCGTAAATTGAATTCTGTTAGCTGATTAGCAGACAACACCCGGATGATAGTAGCCGAAAGATTGCGGGTAATATCGCCTCCAATTTCTAATCCGACACCGAGGGAACCGGCACCACCACTTGTGGAACCCGCACTAGCAGTTCGCCCTTCGCCACTACCAATCCTAGTGGGAAATAGCCGGAATTCAGTTAATCCCGTGGCATTTGTAATTACAGATTGAATGTTGCCAAATAAGCCAGCACCTGCTAAATTGGCGATCGCCAGGGTACTATCTCCCTTACCTAAAGTTTGGATAAAACTGCCACCTAACAGTGCGACAATTTCTATTTGCGATCGATTCGGAGAACTTCTCAACTCCAAACTATCAGCCAACTGAGAAGCTTTTCCCCTTACCAAGGCTTGAACTCGTACACTCCGCACATTCCCAAACAGATTCGGTTCATCTGCTATTTCCGATGCGACAGAATTTCCCGGAGTCCGAAATCTGGTTACTTCCTGTACCGAAGTTGCTAATCTCACATCTAGGGTTGGGTCTAATCCTTGGGATGGTACAAAAGTAGCAGTTTGGGGATATCCTCGATCGAGCCTAAACTGGGTTGTAAACAAATTCACCGCACCGTTTGTCAATCTAATTGTACCTTCGGGGCGCAGATCGTCAAGAGTACCGTTGACAGTCAAACCCCCAGTCGCCCCAAAACTCAATAGGGGCGCGCTTTTAACTTGAATTCCACGCCCCAAGTTTAACCGCAAATCATTTAAACGGACTTCAAAGGAACCAGAAGAGGAAGTCGCAGTTGGAGTCGCAACCGCAGGAGAAACCTCAACCGAAGCAGAAGGAGTTTGAGGGGAAGAAGCAGCAGAGACTAACTTTGTCGCACCACCTGCGCTGGGTAAAAATACCTCGCCCTCATACAGTTCAATCTTGCCACTCAACTGCGGCCGCAAAGCAGTGCCGATCGCCTGCACTTGACCAATTACCTTGCCACGGTACAATCCTTTAAGGTCCAAACCCAACTTATCTAAATTTACAGCTAAGGGACTCGCCCCATCCACATCACCCTCAACAAAAGGTACTGACAGCGGAATCACACCTTGGGCGACAATTTCTCCCTGCTTCAACTGTCCCCGAATTCCCTCTACCCGAATGCGATCGCCCTCAAAGCGCACCGCCCCAGTCAGCCCTGTGAGCGGTTCTGGGAATGCCTTGGCGCGGACGGTTGCATTTTCAAAATTTGCAATTCCTTGAGCTACAGGGCGTTCCAGGGTTCCTCCCACGCGAATTTGCACCTGTCCCTTGCCACTAACCCAAGTAAGTTGGGGAGTCAAGACATTAATAATAGCCAATCCTTCATTTTGCAAATTGGCCCGCAAATCGATTTGATTGCTATCAGCTTTGACAGTGGCAAAAGGCAACTCAAAGGGTAAACTTCCCTGGACTTCAATCGGTTCGGTTTGAGTCACCAAAGCGCTGCCGCCAAAATTCAGACGGGCATTGCTGTAACTGAAACTACCATCGGCTTTTTTAATTGGTTCTCTGTTGAGAGTACCGTCTTGCAAACTCAATTCCCCGGCTAGTTGCGGATTGGCTAAAGTGCCGGCCAAGTTCGCCCGCAGATTCAAATTGCCCGTGACATCGACCAAGGGCAATTCCACCAGTTTTGCTAACTCTTCGACTGGTAAATTTTCCACCCGCAACTGGCCGGATTGAGCTTTTTGGCCTAGTTGTCCAGAAAAGCCGATCGCACTTTTGCCCGATCGAATTTCCAGAGGTAAGATAGTTAGAATCCCGTCCTGGAAACCTGCCTCAATGCTGAATTGTTGGGCGACATATTTACCCCAGCGCCAGTTATCACCTTTGACATTAAATTTAGCTTGAATTCCGGTTTGCAAAGAACCAGCTACGGCAATTTCTCCACCAAAAGTGCCTTGCAATTGATCCAAGGGAGGCAAGGGTTCCGATGCTGTGACTGCTTGCTGCTGTTTGAGAATTTCTTCAATTTCTACCAAGCGCTGCAACTGTTCGATTAAAGGGGCTTCGGGGACTCCCACTGCTACGGTTTGGACATCGGCGGCCCTACCGTAAAGGGGAGGTTTTAAACTTCTGGCGAAATCTCCTAAATTGAAATATTGCAGGGCGGCTAAAACTTGTTGGAGGCTTCCCTGTTGGATGTTAACTTTTCCGGCAAATTCCGGGTTAGCGCCTGCTTTCACATTGCCAGAAATTAGGTATTGATCGTTGCCTTGGCGGAAAATGCCGTTGTTGAGAGTGGCGCTACCGTTAGCGTAGCTAAATTCTGCCTGGAAACTGTCACCTTTAATATAGCCGATCGCAGGTTGGGCGATCGCAATTTGTCCACTTGCTTGCAGAGTCGCCGGATTCAGTGGCATTTTCCAACCGGGCACGTTAACTTGTCCCGAAACCGTACCAGTTATCGGCCCCAAACCAGCATCTTTACCTGGTGACAGATTCAAAGCTGCGAGGGGGAAATCGCTTAAATTGACTCGCAGAGTTTCGCCCTCAGTTTGGCCGCTAGCCACCGATTCCCCACGTTTGACTAAGAAAGATGTCGGTAGGAAAGATGGATTTAAGGCTACTTCGATTTTGTCGCTGGCGCCAGCTAGACGCAAATCTACACTTTTGCCCGAACCTGCATTCACAGTACCCGCCAGTAGGGGGTCAAAAGCTACCTGATTTACGACTAAATTTCGCACCGCCACATCGCCAACTAAGCTGAGGGCGCTGAGGGTACCGGTGAGGCGGCCGACAAAATCGACGTTGCCGCCCAAGGCTGAATTATTCTCTGAAGACTTTTTGAGACCCATGGGTCTCAAAAATGCTAGTTGTTCTGTCGGTAAGGCTTCCAGGTTAAAGTTGGAGAGTTGGACATTCAAATCTAGATTAGAAATTGAAGGCAATCCTTTACCTGCAAGTTCGACGTTAACAATGCCGTTGGCTGTCAAACCGGGAATTGTAGCGTTCTCAATTTCCACCCGTTTGCCATCCCAATTAAATATAGCGTCAAGAGGTTGTTTGAGAAATGGCAATTCCCAGATGCGAAAACTGCCACCGGCGCGGACATTTTGTAGGGGCGGTGTCCCCGTGCCCGCTGCGATCGGACCTGATAAATTTAGATTACCGTTAAATAGTCCTCGGAGTAGGGGCAGATTTTGGGCTTGGGAGACTAAACCGGGGGATTGCAAGTTTTGGCGCTGGGCTTCCAAGGCTTTCTGGAAGCGACTTAGGGCAATTTGTCCGCCGTTAATTGATGCGCGCCAATTCCCCGATTCGGCTTGGGCTTTGGCGTTGACAGTACCTCCACCGTTGGCAAGTCTAATTTGTCCTTCGCCCTGGGCGGTGATGCCGTTGGCGGTTAAGTTATCTACTGTTCCCAAAAGGCGGACTTTGCCGTCGAGATTGCCATCAATTTCTGGTGGTAAATCTGCTGTCAGTAAACCGGTTTGTTTGAGGGTTTGCTGGAGATTGGCTAGGGCGATGTCGTTAGTTTCGAGGAATGCTTGCCAGTTGCCGTTTTCTAATTGGGCTGTAGTGTCGATCGCCCCAAGTCCATTGGCCAAAATCCGCGTTTCTCCCCTAGCACTAATTCCCTTTGCTGTCAAGTTATCTAAACTGCCGGCGGCTTGGAGTTGGCCGTTTATTCTGCCGTCAAATCCTGTGGGCAAAGTCGCCGTTAGGGGAAACAGTTGGAGATTGCGGACTGTTTGTTCTAAACGACTGAGAATAGGGCGATCGAGATTAGCGACAGCTTGCCACCGTCCGGCGACTAATTTGGCCTTAAAATCTACCGTACCATCAGCAATATTTAATTTGCCACTGCTGTTGGCTGCAATCTCAACTGCGCTTGATTTCTCCAGACTGCCACTGACTTTGATTTGATTGGATACTTGTCCGTCAATGGATTTGAGATTACCTATTTTGGATTTGAGGTTGTTGAGATTTGCCGTTTGCTGAGGGTCGGTATTAAACGCTGAGGCTACATCTAACAAGGGCAACCCTAAATCTACCAAGTTGCGGATGGCAGTGCGATCGGTTTCCGCCAGTCCTTGCCAATTTCCCTCTACTAATTCTCCTTGAAAATTAACATTGCCTGAACCCAGATTCAGTTGGCCACGGCCTGCAACATTAATGCCCTTTGCCGTCAAATCGTCCAAATTACCTGTAGCTTTAAATTGACTTGATAGTTGTCCATTAATTGATTTGAGATTAGCTATTTTGGATTTGAGATTATTGAGATTTGCCGTAGGCTGGTTGTCAGTATTAAATGCTGAAGCTACATCTAACAGTGGCAATCCTAAATCTACTAAGCGACTGATAGCTACCCGTTCGGTTGCTGCGATTCCTTGCCAATTTCCCTCTACTAATTCTCCCTTAAAATTGAGATTACTCTCAGCAATATTGAGTTTACCACTACATCTAACATTGATGCCTTTCGCGGTTAAATTGTCAATATTTCCCCTAGCTTGAAATTCCCCGGCTAACTGTCCATCTAACGATTTCAGATTGGCAATTTTCGATTTTAGATTGTTGATATTATTGATATTTTCGGGGTTTGAAGTGTTAGGAGTACCCAGACTCATAAACGGCAATCCAATATCGATTATTCGATTGAAAGCCACTTTTTTCGTATTACCAAAAGCTTGCCAACTGCCGGAGGCTAGTTCGCCATTAACATTCACAATACTGTCAGCTATATTTAATTGTCCTTTAGCTATAGCATCGATCGCATTTAAACTAAAATTGTCGAGAGTGCCTGCTGCTTCGGCAGTTCCGCTGAAGAAACTTGCTAATTCAGCAGGTAACGAAAGTCCGGGTACAAGTGGCTGTAAACTGTTGAGATTAACTCGATCGCCTTTAATCACAGCTTGCCATCGACGGCCGACGATGGCCGCATTCACATTCACAGCAGCATCGCCAATTTTAATAACGGTATTTGGCAAATCCACCGCATTTCCTCCGGCGCGAACTTCGCCACTAGCCGGAAAGTTCCCCTGGGGTGCTTGCCATTGTACCCTAGCTTGAATGTTGTTTAAAGGACCAAAAATTTGAGTTTTAGCTGAGACACTCCCAAGTTTAACTGTAGCAGGAATTGGGAGACTGTAAATTTGGGCGATCGCGTCGGCGGGCAAGTTTTCGGCTTGCAAATCAAACACCAAACCCGATGGTGAATTGTTATTTGCCAAGGCGATATCAATTTGACCTTTACCACCAACTTTACCACCAACAGCAGGCTCCACCAGAATATCGCTCAACGTTAAAGCTAAGGATGAAAATGGGGGAATTGAAGATACAGAATTGGGAGTTGGGGCTGGGGCTGTTCTACCTCGTTCTAGTTTAAAGTTGGTGCTAATATTTTTGAATTGTAGGCGATCGACTATAGCTGGTTTGGTGGATGCGATCGCACCTACCATAACTGGCTGCGAAACACTCCCAGTCAATTTAGCATCTAGCTTGACTTCTCCCGCAGCCACCAAGGGCAATACTACTTTTTGACCTAATTCTTGTTCTAGTGCGCTGATAATGTTTGTCGCTGTCACTGGTGGCACATTTGCTACCAGATCGAACTTAGATTGCTCCAGATTGAAATTAGCTCCCGTTGCCACTGTCCCTGCTACTTTTAGAGGTATCAAACCGTAATTAGCAGTGAGACTATCAACTATAATATTAGTCCCCTGAAACCGCAATTGACCGCTACTATTTAAGATTGGCTGTCTCAGCGGTTTAATGGCTAAATCAACTCCTTGAAAATCAGAAGTTCCGGTAATGCCAAATACTTTATTGTCTCGCAATTGTACAGTCAAATTACCATTGGCTAGACCTTTGTCGAAATAAACATCAGGAACTCTTAGCAACTGGACTAGGTAAGACAAAGGCAATTTTTGACCTTGCATCTGTATATTAGTCTGATCTGTACTCAACATAGAATCAGCCTTAATAATAAAATTGTCACTATTGGTAAAATTACCATTTAATTCATAAATAACTCGCTGGTTTTGCTGCGGAAATTGAGCGCTACCTGTTTTAATAATTACAGAAATGGGCAGAGGTTTTTTTAATCCCAATGCTGGAGCAGGAGCCAAGACTGCACCGACATTTTCAACTCTAATTGCACCAATTTCGGTTTTAAATAAACTGGGAGATTTGGGCTGGTCGAGAGTGGGAATATTAACCCAAACTCCTCCTTCGTCCTGTTCGATATAAGCGTTGGGTTTGACTAAGGTAATATCTAACTTAAGAGTGCGGTTCAACAACAGTTGCCAAAGTGAAAATTGCACTTCAACTGCTTCGGTAGAGGCATAATCAGGATCGGTAGCAGTTGCAGGTAGGCTCGATGGACCAAATCGCAAACTTGTGGGAGAAAATCGCTCCAAACGTCCAATGTGCACCGGGCGTTTCACTAGCTTAGTAACTTCAGTTTCCACCACAGGAGCTAATTTTTCGGGAATCCACCAAGCAGCAGCAGCGGCCGCCCCCACCAGGGCGACAATCCCCAATCCCGTACCGCTAAGCAGTAGAGGACGCCACCAGCGAACAGTGTGAGGGGGTGCGTGTGGATTTTTGTCATCGGGAGAGTTAGTCATGGTTGTCTCTGAGAGAGATTCGGAGAATTCAGGAATTGATATCAATTCCGGTTGTATCGTCAGGTGATTTAACCGCGAAGGCGCGAAGTACGCGAAGCAAGAGAAGAGAGAGTTTAATACAGGACGATGAAGAGAGAATTTTATATGACACTCCCCGATGCTAATGCTATCCCATACAGCGCTGGCTTTCAGCAGCCTAAAAGATATCCCTCTCATCAGCAAGTAAGTCGCCAACCACAGGGATGGTGACAGCACTGCCCCATGCTGGGCCATATTCAACATTCTAGAGTGCTACTTTCTCGCGGGAGTAAGTCTCAGGTCAAAAATCAAAAATCAAAAATCGACCGATCGATCTTAAGATAAAAAAACGCTGGTTAGGAAAGTTTGTAAACTTATGCGAGTGTTCGTCTTACTCTTCAATGCCCGCACGGAGAATGAAGGAATTCATACCATTCAACTGGGCGATCGCAATAAGGTTCTCATGTTTGAGTCAGAAGACGACGCCATCCGCTTTGGCGTGATGTTGGAAGCTCAGGATTTTCCTGAACCTACTGTCGAGGCCATCGACGAGGAAGAAATTAAGGATTTCTGCGATAGTGTCGATTATGACTGGGAACTGGTGCCTGCAGGGGCGCTGGAAATTCCGCCCGAAAACAATGTAGCACAGACAGAGTGGAGCTCTCAGCCCCAACCCAAGCCTGATACTGATGTCTCCCAAAGCGAACTAGACTCTATTCGCCGCCGACTCGAAGGACTTTTATAATATTCACACTTGACACAAAATGAAGAATTTGGAAGAACGGGGGCATCTGCTGACGGAACAGGTGAATGCCCACAGTGAGAATTTAGATCAGCTAAGTTCGATCGAATTGGTGGACTTGTTCAACCGGGAAGACGCTCAAACCTTAAAGGCGATCGCCCAATCCCGCGAGCATTTAGCCCAAACGATTGACATCGCTACTGAGTCTCTGCGCCAAGGAGGCCGCTTGTTTTACGTCGGTGCGGGTACTTCTGGGCGTTTGGGGGTACTGGACGCGGCCGAGTGTCCACCCACCTTCTGCACGCCACCAGAGCTGGTACAGGGGATTCTTGCTGGGGGTGCCGGGGCTCTGGTGCGGAGTTCGGAGGATTTGGAGGATCGGGCTCAGGATGGGGCAGATGCGATCGCCCACCGTCAGATTACCAATCTAGATGTCGCGATCGGGATTACTGCTGGGGGGACTACGCCCTTTGTGGCTGGTGCTTTGCAGGCGGCCCGCCAGCGGGGAGCAAAGACTATTTTTATAGCCTGTGTACCTCTGGAACAAGTGAGTTTTGAGGCTGATGTGAATATTCGCTTGTTGGTTGGCCCGGAAGTCGTGGCTGGTTCGACGCGCTTAAAAGCGGGTACGGTGACAAAAATGGCTTTGAATATTATTTCAACTGGGGTAATGGTGAATCTGGGTAAGGTTTATGGCAATCGGATGGTTGATGTGGCCGTAACTAATCAGAAGTTACGCGATCGGGCTGTGCGGATGCTACAAGATTTGACTGATTTAAAGCGGGATGAAGCCAGTTTTTTGCTCGACAAAAGTGGTAAGTCTGTGAAGTTGGCTTTGATGATGCACTGGACTGGTTTGGAGAAGGAGGAGTGCGATCGCATTTTGGGTGAATTTCAAGGGAATTTGCGATCGGCTGTGGCATCAATCGTTCCCAAGTAATCAAGTTGCACCAAACACCAATAAAATCAAGGACATAATCCTCATACCGCTCTGAATTAGCTCCTTGATTTAGAATAGGTCTGAGTCCAATTTTTTCAACAGATCACAGATGATGAACGTTCCCCAAAATATTGACGGTTCAGAGCCAATATCCTTGGTCAGTTTACCAAGAGATATCCAGAGAACAGAATTTATCGCCACCGCCTTAAAGCGTTTAGCGCTGAATATGGCTACTCTCACAGGAGAAGATTTTTTTCTATCTTTAGCAACTGACTTAGCTCTCACACTGAATATTCCTCATGTTTTCATCTCAGAATTGATCGGCGAGCAACTCCACACCCTCGCGATTTGGACGAAGAATCAGTTGCAACAAAATATAACTTTTGACCCTAAACCAGCGCCCTGTGGCATTTTCATAAATTCTTCCTCCGAAACAACTATATATCACTGCCCTTGTGAGTTACAAAGCGTATTCCCAGACGATCCAAATTTAGTAGAACTGAATGCTGAAAGTTATCTGGGAGTTGCATTGCAAGATTCAACAGGTAAATATATAGGCACTATTTGTCTCCTCGACAATCAACCGATGCTCGATCCAGAACTCTATGAAGACATCCTCAAGATATTCGCAGCGAGAGCATCGATGGAAATAGAACGAATGCGAAAAACCGAAAGAATTCAACAGCTATATGTTGAAAATATTAGACTTTACAGCCTTGAAAAAGAAAAATCTCAGCAGTTAAATGAACTTGTACAAAAACTTCAATCTACTCAACAGCAACTGGTACACACTGAAAAAATATCCCAACTGGGACAACTGGTTGCAGGTATCGCCCATGAAGTGAATAATCCCATCAGCTTCATTTCTGGAAACCTATTTCATATCAATCAAAATTTCACAGAAATAGTCAAACATCTATCTCTTTATCAGCAATATCTTCCCCAGCCTAATACAGAAGTTTTCAGTCATAGTGAACAAATAGATCTAGAATTTTTGCTCGAAGATACGCCGAATATGATTAAGTCTATGAAACTGGGTATCGATCGCATTTCTGATATTATGAATTCCCTGCGTAATTATTCACGGATTGAGAATAAAGGAAAGGGCAACATAGATATACATGAAGGGATAGACACAACGTTGATTATTCTTTCCCATCGCCTCAAAGCAAACCCTAGGCGTCCAGCCATCAAAGTTGTGAAGGAATATGGGGAATTGCCTTTGGTAGAATGTTATGTGGGACAAATCAATCAAGTATTTATGAATCTGCTGGCAAATGCGATCGATGCCTTGGAAGAATCTAATCAAGGTAAATCCTATGCCCAATTAGAAATAAATCCGAACACAATTACTATTTGTACCAGCCTAAACTCCAACCAAGTAAGGGTTCGGATCGTCGATAATGGTGTGGGAATGAAAGAAGAGGTTCGACAAAAATTGTTTTCTCCTTTCTTCACCACCAAACAAGAAGGTAAAGGTACTGGATTAGGGCTATCAATTAGTTATCAGATTATGACTGAGCAACACAATGGCAATTTGCAGTGTTTTTCTGCTCCTGGAAAAGGTGCAGAGTTTGTGATCGACATTCCACTGAATAAGGAATGAAAATTTAATAACACAAGCAAGGTATAATAAACAAATGAGTGAATATCAATGTACTTAACATTTCATCTTTATGGTCAAAGGAGACAATGAAAATTATTTTTGATGAATATTTGCCAAAATGGAATTACCGTGCTGTTCCGACAATTGAGTAGATAGTGAAGTTATTAAATTTTCATTCCTAATTTTCGACTTCCAATACCCGATGCCCGATGCCCTATCCCCGATGCCCCATGCCCGATGCCCCATGCCCGATGCCCTATCCCCTATCCCCTTCCAAAAATTGTGAAATCTCTTCAGTGGATCTGAGGTGATAAACGCTTTTGGTACTTTGAGCGCGATCGACATATTCGCGATATTTGGGAGTCAAATACTTGTAACACAACCAAAGAACGCGGTAACTATTAAGGGAACTTTTCAAAATCGGACTTTTTTCCGGCCAGCCTTCTGGCGGTTTAAAGCTACCTGAGATCATTAGTTTAGTCACCCACCAGAAATGCACGTATAGCGGTAGATCGACAAAAACTAGACTATCGGCCTCATTGAGTCGTGGCCAGAGGGTTTCCATAGAACCAAACCCCTCAATAATCCATCGGTCCGTTGCCAAAATGCGATCGTGATTGCGCTTAAATTCTTCATAGGGAACTTCAGCGCCGCCCGATTGATATTGAATCTTATCCAAAATGTAAAGTGGCAAACCAGTGATTTCTGATAATCTCTTGCTGAGAGTTGATTTACCGCCTCCAGTATTGCCAAACACGGCTACTTTTTGCATAAAAACCTCCGAAGTATTAGGGTGCGTCAGCTTGGACAATCTGGGCTACCCATCCCATCTTTACCAACTGACGCACCTTAAAAGCTGCATAAATCAAATTTTATGCTACCCGTTCACAAAAACGATCGCCGTAAGTTGACTTTGGTTTACACCTTGCACAATTCCCAAATAATTGCTACCAGATTTAATCGCCGTAGAAGCAACGCTTGGACTTCCATCCAACTGCAAATTCACAGCTTCAAAAGTCAAGTTGGTAAACACAATACCGTCAGTCAAACCAATTTTATCCCCAGCCACAAAATCGACGATTACATCTGCATTTGCTAAAGTAGTGACCGCAGACAAACCACCGGCTAGAATAAAGGTATCATTGCCAGTACCGCCAGTCAGAATATCTTGACCGCGATCGCCCCCTAACAAATCATCGCCATTACCGCCAATCAAGATATCATCTTCTTTGCCACCACGAAGAGTGTCGTTACCGTCTCCTCCAATCAGGCGATCGTTATCATTGTTACCGCTGATAAAATCATTACCAACACCCCCATCAATTAGATCGGATTCTTTGCCACCGGATAAACTGTCATTACCCCCACCACCGTTAATAGTATCCGCACCTTGCATTCCATTAATAGTATCTGCACCTTCTCCTCCGGTGAGATTGTCTTTCCCAGAAAGGGCAAAAATTGGCAATCCCCCAGGACTTGTAGGTAACTGAGCATCCGCACTGTCAGATAAGAAATAATTGCCACCGCTGACTGTATTTTTGGGGGCTGTCGTGGGGCTGCCATCGCCTGTAGCATTGGCGATCGGTGTGGTGATAGATGCAGATAAATTTGGGGTAGGAGTGGGAGTAGGAGTGGGAGTAGGAGTGGGAGTGGGAGTAGGAGTGGGAGTAGATATGGGTGTAGTAGTACCGTCAAGAGAAGTAGCAAACACTTGAGTCCAATAGTGATTCCAATTTTCAGTACCAGTATCATTGGCTAAAAAATAGTAACCAATGCCAATTTCTTTGAGCTTAGGATCGAGAATATTAGCACGGTGGCCAGCACTGTTCATCCAGGAAGTTACAACTTGTTCGGGTGTAGAAGAACCCGCAGCAATGTTTTCCGCCGCCGCTGAGAATTTATAGCCCGTTGCAGTAATCCGACTGCTGATGGAAGAACCATCTTTTCCGGTATGAGAAAAGAAGTCTTGCAGGGCCATGTTTTCGGTGTGATTTGCCGCCGCATTCAGCAACTGAGCATTGAAAGTCAGGGGTGACAAACCAAATTTAGTTCGTTCTATGTTGGTAAGTTCTAGAACTTTATCAACAAAAGATTGATTGGTTGCACTGGCAAAACGTTCAGGGGCCAAACCCCCTTCGTTTAAGATGTCTAAAGGTTGAGTGGCGGAATTATTGATTTGTTCAAACATGGTGAGTGATAAAAATTTTGATTGGCTTACTTCGGATCTACAACTGCTGTACTTGTTTTCCGTATATCTTCCCGCACAATTTTAATTTCAATCGATTGTCATTTTTGGATTTTAGCTTTAAAAACCGAATTTATCATTTTAAATTCATCTGGGAATGATTTAACCGCAGAGGACACAGAGCACACAGAGAAAGAGAATAGAGAGATGAATAATTATGCTGCCAATTCCCATTTAGATTTGAGATTAAAATTATCAATGAATCTCAAATCTAAAATCTAAACTTTTCCTAGGCTCCTTTTGCTTCCAATGCAACTTGCTCAACTTCATCTTTGGTGAGAATTTCTAGAGCTGCTTCTGCTTCTGCACCGCCTAGTCGTCTGAGAGCTTGGGCGACTCGGTAACGGATTTGCCAATCTGCGTTGGTAGCGTAGGGGAGGAGTAGGGGAATGGCTCGCGGATCTCTCAATTCTCCTAATGCACTGATCGCAATGGTTTGGATCAATTCATTATCGGAAGCTAAGGCATTTTCTAACATGGGAAATGCTTTGGGATCTCCCATTTCTCCCAAGGCTGCGACGATGCTGAGTTGAACTAGCCACTCGGATGTCTTGTCGTAAACTTGCTGTAAATCTGCTAGAGCATCGGTTAATTTCAAAGCACCTAAAGCATCGGCTGCGGCGGCTTGGACATCGGGTTCGGGGTCGTTGTTCAAGCTGTGAAGCAGTACCTCTAGGGCGTTGGAGAGATTCTCTGTACCGAGGGTTGACATTTGGCTGACGGCGGCGTAACGAACGCGGACGTTTTTGTCGCCGATCGCAGTTTGAATCAGTTTATAGGCGATGGCTGGTTCTAGTTGACGCAGTTGATTGACAGCACGGAGGCGATCGCCAAAATCCTCGGAATTCAGCAATTGTTCGACAGATTCAGGGTTAAGGCTCATGGGTTTTTAAATTTGCTAATTGGTAATTGGTAATTGCCAAAAGTTCACAGATTCAAGATGAGAGGGGCTGATTTTCTGGTCAATTCGTGTTAATATGGGAGCTACTTAAAACTCGGATACCATTGCTCGGACAATATCTCCCCTAGTGAGGATACCAATTACTTTACCATTCGCATCAATCACCGGTAATCGGTGGATCTTGCGCTCGTGCAGAAGTTTGGCTGCTTCTTGGACTGATTTTTCTGGGGTGATGCTAATGGGTTGTCGGCTCATAACTTCTCCTACTGTTTGTCCTAAAGCTTTGTGGAGTTCTTGCTCGTAACGAGATGGATTTTCTAAGTAAATCACGCTGTCGAGTATCATGATGTAAGTGGGGGGAGTTGCACCTGTTTCCTGCCACATCAAGTCGGTTTCGGATATGACACCGATCAACAAATCATTGGTATCTACAACCGGAAGGCCGCTAATCCGGCGAGCCGCTAAAATTTTAATCGCTTCCTTCACGGACATTTCTGCTCGCGCTGTCAGGGGTTCGCGAGTCATTAAATCGGCTACTGTTTTGGGCATGATTGGCGTTTAATTTAATTGTTTCTCTCGATCGATCATATATCCAATCTCCAATCTAAAATCTAAAATCTAAAATCTAAAATCGGTCGATCGCTTTCAAAATTGTTAAGATATATTAAAAACCGCTTCCGATCAATGCCAGAATCCGACGCTAAAAAACCAGAATCCCCACCCGAAGTGCGCTGTGTATTAGTTTGTCAGCATCAATCTTGTCTGAGAAATGGTTCAGCCTCCGTGCTAGCTGCTTTTGAAGCCCATCCGGTTTCAGGAGTTAAAGTTGAGGCTAGCGGTTGTCAGGGACAGTGTAACATCGGCCCGACGGTGCGAGTAACGCCAGACGAAATTTGGTATTGTCGAGTTAAAGTCAGCGATGTGCCCCGGATTGTGGAAGAGCACCTCCAGGAGGGAAAGCCTGTCAAGGCGCTTTTCAATCCGAGAATTCATCTTTATTATTCTTGAGCATCCAAGGAATTATGATTGGTTTATTAACGCTGCTGGGTACTGCATCGGCGGTTGTGGCGCAAATTCCAGCAGTTTCTGGGAATATTTGTGCGGTAGACTTAGGTGCAAAAATAGATGCGATCGCCAATCGTGCTGAATTTAGTCGATCGCGCTGGGGCATTTTGATTCAACCCCTATCTTCTACTACGACTCTCTACAGTCGTGATGCTCAAAAATACTTTATTCCCGCATCAAATGTCAAGCTATTAACCACCGCCGCTGCTTTACAAAAACTGGGTGCTGATTTTCGGATCGAGACCTCGGTTTACAGCGGTGAAAATGGTAATTTATATATTGCAGGTAGGGGCGATCCGAGTATTGCTGAGGCTCAGTTGCAGGATTTGGCTCAGCAGTTGAAGCGACGGGGAATTAGTGGAGTTAACGCATTGATTGGCGATGACAGCTATTTTCAAGGTAATGCAGTCAATCCGAATTGGGAATGGGAAGATGCCCAAGCTGGCTACGGCGCGCCAATTAATAGTTTAATGTTCAATCAAAATGCGATCGAGCTAATTTTATCACCCCAGGCGATCGGGCAACCATTGAAAGTTACTTTTGCCCAACCAAAGCTGACAAATCAGTGGCAAATTGAAAATAAGTCTGTGACAGTCGGAGAAAATGAATCAGAATTTATTGAGGTTGGCAGAGATTTTGGGCAACCTATGCTGCAAGTTCGCGGACAGTTGAGAGTTGGTGCAGAGTCTGAGTCAGCTTACGTGGCAGTGGTGCATCCTGCTCATCATTTTATGCAACAGTTTCAGCAATCTCTGGAGGCGGAAGGAATTGCGGTTAAACAGGCTTTAGTGGCATCTAATTATCGCAATTTAACTCAAAAGTTAGCAACAATTGAATCGCCACCAATGGCAGAATTGGTGAAAGAAACTAATCGGGAAAGTAACAATGTTTATGCAGAGGTTTTATTGAGATTGTTGGGGAAAGTTACAGGTAAGATGCCTGGACCACAAGAGGATACAATGGAAGTTGGTTTGAAAGAGTTAAAAACAACTTTAACTCAATTAGGGGTAAATCCCCAGAGCTATATATTAGTTGATGGTTCTGGATTGTCTCGCCACAATTTAATTAGTCCAGAAGCCTTGGTGCAAACTTTGAGATTAATGGCGAATTCACCTTCGGGATCTGTTTACCGTGCGTCTTTACCTGTGGCTGGGGAAAGCGGGACTTTGAAAAATCGTTTCAATACACCAAATCGAGTCATTTTGCAAGCAAAAACTGGAACTTTGAGCTCTGTTGCAGCGCTGTCGGGATATGTGGAAGTTCCGAATTACGAGCCACTGGTGTTTAGCATTATGGTGAATCAATCGGATCTGTCTACTGCCAAAGTACGATCGGCGATCGACGAAATTGTGCTGTTATTAAATCGCCTCAGCCGCTGTTAAAAAAAATAAATTATAGCAGGAAAATTTTACACATTAAGTGCGATCGGCTACAATGAAATAAGAAAAATTAAAACCAGTAGGTTGCTGGAGTAGGCAGCCCGTTTCCGGTGTTTGTATAACCAAAAGGTAAGTATAAGTTTCACAATATGAAAATTTTAGATTCCGAACAACAGCATATCTTTGTCGAAACCAACAAAATCCGCTTGCACTGCGTTTCCCAAGGTGAAGGCGAACTTGTCTTGCTCTTACACGGGTTTCCAGAGTTTTGGTATTCTTGGCGTCACCAAATTCCTGCCTTGGCGCGTCATTTCAAGGTTGTAGTCCCGGATTTGCGCGGCTACAACGATTCGGACAAGCCGGCAAGTGGCTATGATTTGGATACGCTGAGTGCAGATATTCGCGGTTTGATCGATCGCCTCGGCTATACAAAAGCTCACATTGTCGGTCATGATTGGGGAGGGGTGATCGCGTGGCATTTAGCTCAAAAATTCCCCGAAAAGCTCAACCGTTTGGCAATTTTAAACGCTCCTCACCCGCAGCGCTTCGTGCAAGAAATGGCGAGTAACTTAGATCAACTGCGTCGCAGTTGGTATGTTTTTGCTTTTCAGGTTCCTGGTATTCCCGAATGGTTGATTCAGCAAAACTTGAAAGATTTTGTGCAAAATGTGTTTCAAGGACAAGCTATTCGCAAAGGCTCTTTTAGCGCCGAAGAAACTAAGATTTATCAGACAGCTTTGGAAAAGCCGGGAGTATTGGGGGCTGCGGTGAATTATTACCGGCAGATGTTTCATCCGCAGAGGCTGTGGAATTTGGGTCATCCATGGGAAACGGTGAAGGTTCCTACTTTGGTGCTTTGGGGAGAAGAGGATGCGTTTTTGAGCCACAAACTGGTGGAAGGTTTAGACCGATTAATTTCTGCTCCTTTTAAGCTAAAGTTAGTTCCGAATTGTGGCCACTGGATTCAGCAAGAAGTTCCGCAAACGGTGAATCGAGAATTGCTCAGTTTTCTGAGAAATTCTTCTTCTTTGGTTTTTTGACGGCAAATAATTAGCCCCTGCAATCAATCAGTTGAAAAGAGTCCTGGAGACACAGCCAAACAAGAGCCCCGACTTGTTTAACAAATCAGGGATCTAACCGCAGAATAGTGAACTACTCACCGCTAACCTCGAGTACCAGGTATCGCGGGAGCTGCTGTACTCACAGTTAAAAGATTTAGATTTCTTCCAAATCTTCAACATCTTCCATATCTTCTAGATCTTCTAGATCCTCATCGTCCACAGGAGCGACGGAATTAGCAGAAACCACAGCACCAGTAGCAAGTTTTTCTCTGACTAATTTCTCAATTTCATTTTTGAAATCGATATTTTTCTCCATGTGTTGGATTACTTTGTCTCGTCCTTGAGCAATGTTATCGCCGTTATAGCTATACCAAGAACCTTTTTTCGTAATTACTCCCATTTCGTCGGCCAAGTCTGTCAAACAGCCTAAAGTAGAAATGCCTTTGCCAAATACAATGTCAAATTCGGCAATGCGGAAGGGTGGAGCAACTTTATTTTTAGCAACTTTAACTTTGGTGCGGTTCCCGTACTCTTCTGTGCCTTTTTTCAAGGTTTGAATCCGGCGAATATCGAGTCGGACGCTGGCGTAGAATTTGAGAGCGTTACCGCCTGTTGTAGTTTCGGGATTGCCGTAAGTGACACCGATTTTTTGGCGCAATTGGTTGAGAAAAATGACGGTACAGCCAGATTTGCCGATGTTGCCGGTGATTTTTCGCAAAGCTTGGCTCATCAACCGGGCTTGCAAACCCATGTGGGAGTCGCCCATGTCGCCTTCAATTTCGGCGCGGGGGACTAGGGCTGCTACGGAGTCAATGACTACGATATCGACGGCGACGGAACGGACGAGTTGATCGACTATTTCTAGCCCCATCTCTCCGGTGTCTGGTTGGGATACTAGGAGATTTTCAATATCGACACCCAAGGCTGAGGCGTAGGTGGGATCTAGGGCGTGTTCGGCATCGACGAAGGCGGCGATACCGCCGGATTTTTGGACTTCGGCGATCGCGTGTAGCGCTAGAGTGGTTTTACCGGAACTTTCTGGGCCATAAATTTCAATGACTCGGCCTTTTGGCAAACCGCCACCCAAGGCGATGTCAAGTGTCAGGGCTCCGCTGGGAATGGTTTCTACCCTCATGCGAGTGGCGTCTCCCAATCGGACGATCGCCCCTTTGCCAAAGCTGCGCTCGATCTGGGATAGTACCGCAGTCAGGGCTTTTTGCTTTTCGGGGCTTTCAGTAATTTTTGTAGACGTATCTTTTTTTGCCATTTGCGGTACACAGGTAGGGCCCTTGCGGAGCTTGTTGATTAACTGTACAACACGTATGTTAGCAGTTATTTTGGGGGTGGGGAGGTTCTGGGAAGATTTGATTCACGATTCTTGATTTTGCTGAAGTCCGGCAGCAGCTAGGGCTGCTTCATTGTCACGAAAATCAGTAGGGGCGGTCTCAAGAGTGCCCGCCGGGCCCATAGATGATTTGTGGGCGTTTCAGATCCTGGGGCAGCCACTCTTTGCTGTCCCTACAAGAGAATGAGAAGGTTAGAGAACAGCTAGCATGGCATCTACAATACGTCAAGACCAATCTGTCGATCGCACTAATTCCCGCTGGCTGCTGGGTTTATTAGCGATCGCTATTTTACTAGGCATCGGATTTCGAGGGTTTGAGCTCGATCGTAAACTTTACTGGCACGACGAAGCCTACACCTCGCTGCGGGCTGCTGGTTTCACCAGACAAGAAATCGACGACGAACTATTCCAAAACCGGATTATTCCCGCGCCGGAATTACAAAAATATCAGCGCATTCAACCAGGAAGTACAGCAGCAGATACAATCCATTCTTTAGCACTTGAAGACCCACAGCATCCGCCTTTATACTTTCTGATGGCTCGCCTTTGGATGCAGGAATTTGGCAGTTCTCTGACAGCATCCCGTACTTTACCAGCACTATTAAGTTTGCTGTCCCTGCCTTTAATGTACGCTTTAGCTCAAGAACTTTTTGCCTCACGTTTAACGTCGTTATTAGCGACAGCACTGTTAGCCTTATCTCCCTTTGATATCTTATTTGCTCAGACAGCTAGGCAGTATAGTTTACTGACAGTAACAGTTATTGGCAGTAGTTGGCTGGTGCTGAGAGCCTTGCGGTTGCAGCGTTGGAAAAATTGGGTGTTGTATGGATTGTCGATCGCTGTTGGTTTATACACCCATCCTTTTTTCATCTTAACACTAATTGCACAGGGCATATTTGTGATGTGTTACTGCCTGTTTTTTGCCAAGACTAAATTGCGAGGTCATGTAATTAATTCGCATTTTTTCTTGTCAGTAATAGGTGGCTTGATTCTTTATACTCCTTGGATTTACGTCCTAGGAAGTAATCTGCAAAGAGCTTCAGATACTACTGATTGGACGCGAGTTGCTCCCGGATTGCTTTATTTGGTAAAATTGTGGATTTTGACTTTTACGGCGCTCTTTTTTGATTTAGATTTCGGTTTTTATAGTATTTGGACTTTTCTGGCTCGATTGCCATTTTTGATGATAATTGTAGCAGGTATTTACCAAATATTTCACCGCACCACCAGTAGCCATAGGTTATTTATTTTACTATCAATTTTTGTGCCTTTTTTGATGCTAGCATTGCCGGATATAATCATCGGCGGTAAACGCTCTGCTGTGAGTCGTTATCTGATTTCCTGCTTTCCGGGAGTGCAGCTAGTGGTGGCTTATTTCCTCGCAAATAGCGTCCAAAATCGGCAGCGGTTCTGGGAATTCATTTTAGCTGGGGTATTTACAGCAAGTATAGTATCTTGCGTTGTTAGCGCTTTTGCTGATACTTGGTGGAGCAAAGACGTGAGCTATTTTAATGCTGAAGTCGCCCAGAAGATTAATCAAGAGGCGATCGCTAATCGGTCAATCAAAGATACAATTGTAATTAGCGATCGCGGCAACGATTTTACGAATATGGGCGATTTGCTTTCTCTGAGCTATTTGCTTGACAAAGACGTGCGGCTGATGTTAATGAGTCAGTCACCAGACCTGGAGATGCTGAACAAATATTCGGCTCCCCTGGTGTTTCGCCCTTCAGAAAAATTGCGATCGGCCTTTAAGCGAAATCAACTGCGGTTAGAGCCTGTATTAGCCTACGCTAGACTTTTTCGAGTGCGACGTTCCGCCTAGGATTTCGACAGTATCAATAGACATAAATAGTTATATAGATTAGCGGAATCAAACCTATGCAAGAGTTAAAAGATGTTGCGTCAGAATATGGCCAGCAATTTCGTAATCTTCAGAAAGAATTGCGAGAAAATTGGCACATAAACGAAGAATTCGACGGCGGAGATTGTGACATCATCGTCATTCCTTCTATCAGTTTAGATCAGCAAGAAATGCAGAAAGTTCCCGGTGCTTACCACTACGAAGAACGGCATTTGTTTTCGTTGATTCGTCTGCGAAATCCTCGCACGCGCCTGATTTATATTACTTCCGAGCCGCTGCATCCAATGATCGTTGATTATTACTTGCAATTACTCCCCGGAATTCCTTTTTCACACGCGCGCGATCGACTTTTGCTATTTTCGACTTACGATGCTTCTGCCAAATCCCTCACCCAGAAAATTTTAGAGCGACCCCGGTTGATGGAACGGATTCGCTCTTCAGTGCGGCCGAGACAATCTTATATGGTTTGTTACAACTCCACCCCCTTAGAGCGGGAGTTATCTGTCAAGTTGGGAATTCCTTTGTGGGCAAGTGATCCAGATTTGCTCTACTGGGGAACAAAAAGTGGTAGCAGGCAGATTTTTGAAGAAGCTGGTGTACCTTATCCTGACGGTTCTGAGCTAGTTTGGAATGTGGCAGATTTGGCAGCAGCAGCAGCTCAACTGTGGGAACGCCAGCCCCATTTACAGAGAATCGTAATTAAGCTAAATGAGGGCTTTTCCGGGGAGGGAAATGCGATTTTAGAACTGAAGTCCATCGCCCCTACAGCACTTGCGGAAAAAGCCAAAGTAATCCAGGATTGTTTCCCAAATTTGCGCTTTCAAGCAGCGGGAGAAAATTGGGAAAATTTCAGCAGTCGCATCCCCGAACTAGGGGCGATTGCCGAAGCATTTATAGAAGGAAAAGAAAAGCGATCGCCAAGCGTTCAAGGTAGAATTGTACCCAGTGGCGAAGTAGAAATTCTTTCAACCCATGACCAAATTTTAGGAGGTCAAGACCGTCAAATTTTCTTGGGTTGCAGATTTCCTGCGGACGAATCCTATCGCATAGCGTTGCAAGAATTCGGCAGAAAAATAGGGCGTAACTTGGCAGAAAAAGGTGCTTTAGAGCAATTTGGTATAGATTATGTGGCTGTGCGGCAAGATGACGGTCTATGGGATATTCAAGCAATTGAAATTAACTTACGAAAAGGTGGCACAACTCATCCTTTTATGGCGCTGAAGCTGTTAACAAATGGTCGTTATGAGGGTGCTACGGGTGCATTTTACAGTCAGCAGGGCCGTCCGAAATATTATGTGGCTTCTGATAATTTAAAAAAAGAGCGCTATCGGGGATTGTTGCCGAATGATTTGATGGATATTATTGCGGATAATCAACTACATTTTGACAGCGGTACTGAAACTGGTACGGTGTTTCATTTAATGGGTTGTTTGTCGGAATTTGGTAAATTGGGATTGACAAGTATTGGCAATTCTTCCCAAGAGGCAGAGGAAATTTATAATAAAGTTGTGAAAGTTCTCGATCGAGAAACTGCATCGGATTTGAGATTTGAACGGGGTTCCAGTCAGTCAGCTTAAATGCCCTCATTTTTTAGAACATCGGGCATTTAATCTAACTCGGAGTTGGCTAATTTGTAGGGGGATAAAGGGGCGAAGAGTCGATGGAACCTGTGCGATTTAGAGGCCAAAAACGCACAATTGCCCTACCAATAATATTTGGCTTGGGTACATAGCCCCAATAGTGACTGTCGCAGCTTTGGTTGCGGTTGTCGCCGAGCACCAAGTAAGAGTTTTGAGGTACTACTGCTGGCCCATAGGGATAATGGGGAATTTCTTCTATATATTTTTCCTGTAGGGGCTGCTTGTTGATATAAACTTTTCCCTCTCTGACTTCGACGCTGTCTCCTGGAAGTCCAATTACTCGCTTAATATAGGCATCTTTGATCGGCGGTGGCTGTCCTGTACACAAGCTGGCCGAGTCTGGAGGTGTAAATACGATAATATCTCCTCGGTGAGGATCTTGAAATCGATAGCTCACCTTATCGATAATTAAGCGATCGTTAATTTGCAAAGTGGGGAGCATCGAACCTGTTGGAATGTAACGAGCTTCGGCAACCAGAGTGCGGATGCCAAAGGCTAAGACTGCTGCTAACCCGATGGTCTTAATTCCTTCTATCCAAGGGTTTTCGGTGTCCTGGGGGGGTTTTTCGTCGCCTGACTTGTCTAAACGAGTCATAGAGTATTGTAGTGACTGAGCTGGATACCAATTTTGACACTCCCTGTCCGTCAATAGACAGGGATTATTCAATAATTTTACAGTATAAATTTACTAATATCAACAATTAGAATCAAAGAACTAAACAACTAATATTTTTTAAGTAAATTTATGTTTCTTAGTATTCAGTCAACTATTTTAAGTATAAAATGTTTCCCAGCTAGCAAGCTGTTTACTCAATTAATTGTATCTTATGGCTCCCACATCAAGTTTGTTGATCCGCCACGCTCGTATTCTTTTGCCCAATGGTAAGTTTTTGCTAGGGGACGTGCAAATCAGCGATGGCAAAATAGTCGGAGTTTCTGCTGAAATTGTCGCATCGGGCGATCGAGAAATAGACGCGAGCGGTTTAACTTTGTTACCGGGAGTAATTGACCCCCAGGTACACTTCCGCGAACCGGGTTTGGAACACAAGGAAGATCTGTTTACGGCTAGCTGTGCTTGCGCTAAAGGCGGTGTCACCTCGTTTTTGGAAATGCCGAATACGCGACCTCTGACCACCACTCAAGCTGCTTTAGATGATAAATTGCGCCGCGCGGCCGAGAAGTGTTTGGTGAATTATGGCTTTTTTATTGGAGCAACGTCTGAAATTTTACCAGATTTATTGAGCGCCAATCCGACATCGGGAATTAAAGTTTTCATGGGTTCGATGCACGGCGACTTATTGATGGATGACGCAGCAGTTTTAGAGGCGATTTTTGCTAAAGGCGATCGGCTAATTGCGGTACACGCCGAAGACCAAGCTAGAATTAATCAGCGTCGTCAGGAATTTGCTGGGATTACCGATGTAGCGATTCACTCACAAATTCAAGACAATCAAGCTGCTTTGTTAGCTACTCAGCTAGCATTAAAACTTTCTAATAAATATCAGCGTCGTCTGCATATTCTGCATCTATCTACCGGAGAAGAAGCGGAGTTTTTGCGCCAAGAAAAACCGAGTTGGGTGACAGCAGAAGTGACACCACAGCATTTGTTGTTAAATACCAGTGCCTATGAAACTATTGGCAGTTTAGCTCAAATGAATCCCCCTTTGCGCGAGCCCCGCGATAACGAAATACTGTGGCAAGCTTTACTCGACGGCGTAATTGATTTTATCGCTACGGATCACGCGCCACACACCCTAGCCGAAAAAGCTCAAACTTATCCAAATACGCCATCAGGAATGCCCGGTGTTGAAACTTCTTTGCCTTTGATGCTGACCCAAGCTATGAAGGGAAGGTGTACGGTTGCTCAAGTTGCTAATTGGATGTCAACGGCGGTTGCTAAGGCTTACAAGATTCCGAATAAGGGTAAAATAGCCCCTGGTTTAGATGCGGATTTGGTATTAGTAGATTTGGATAAATATCGCCCGGTTGTGCGAGAACAAATGGCGAGTAAATGTGGCTGGAGTCCCTTTGAAGGTTGGAACTTGACTGGCTGGCCAGTCGTGACTGTTGTGGGAGGAAAAGTGGTTTTTGATAATGGGAAATTGGATACAAATGTGAGGGGAAAAGCCTTGACATTTGACGCAGATATGTAGGGGATAAGCATTCGGGAGACAATCAATGAAAGATACGCAAAGTATGGTACCCGAATGCAACGCCTGGCCCCAAGGAAAAATCGCGATTCAGAATTCCCCATCGTGGTTTACCTGTGGGGTTTGGGCGAAGCATTTGGGCCGTTATTCACTTATACCATATAGGATTTTTCGCCCAAATGCTTCGCCCCTACGGGTGATGGAATCCGGAATTGATACTTGGCAATTGACATCATCTAAAATAGTTTGATAAAATCCTCTTACCTGTGGGGTTTGGGCGAAGCATTTGGGCCGTTATTCACTTATACCATATAGGATTTTTCGCCCAAATGCTTCGCCCCTACGGGTGATGGAATCCGGAATTGATACTTGGCAATTGACATCATC
>JAHREW010000014.1:0-39861 GCA_020883125.1 Microcoleus sp. CAWBG506 | reverse complement strand
AAAATAGTTTGATAAAATCCTCTTACCTGTGGGGTTTGGGCGAAGCATTTGGGCCGTTATTCACTTATACCATATAGGATTTTTCGCCCAAATGCTTCGCCCCTACGGGTGATGGAATCCGGAATTGTTAAAATTTACAAAATTAACAAAGCTATGAAATATAACCCCGAAATCCACCACCGGAAATCTATTCGCATCAAAGGTTATGATTATACACAACCAGGGGCTTACTATATTACTATCTGCACTTACCAAAGGCAATGTTTGTTTGGTGAAGTTGTAGCAGGAATCATGAACCTG
Organism: Microcoleus sp. CAWBG506; assembly: GCA_020883125.1. Lineage (GTDB taxonomy): Bacteria > Cyanobacteriota > Cyanobacteriia > Cyanobacteriales > Microcoleaceae > Microcoleus. The sequence continues at coordinate 39,561 of JAHREW010000014.1, read as the reverse complement.
AATTTAATTAGTGAAACCATTCAATATTGTTGGCATCGTTTGCCAGAACATTTTGCTTTTATAGAATTAGATGCTTTTGTGATTATGCCAAACCATCTGCACGGAATTATTTTGATAGCTGACAGCAATACTAACAAAAGTCAATTATTCAAACAGCCGATAATTCAACCTGTATCATCTGATCGGATACCTAAATTGCCCAAAGGAACAGAATCAGGTTCATTAGGGGCGTTAGTACAAAACTTTAAATCAATAGTAACCCGTCGAGTCAATCGCCTAACTAGGAATTGTGGTACAATATGGCAAGAGGGCTATTATGAAGAAATTATCCGCGATGAACGAGCTTATGATAACATCAGAAAATATATAGTTCAAAATCCTTTAACATGGCATGATGACGAAAATTATACGCTCCAAAATTGCGATCGCAATAGCAAGATCCCCATTCTATTCCCTAAAAATAAATTAATTACCCAAAATCACGTAGGGGAGAAGCATTCGGGAGACAATCCATGAAAGATACGCAAAGTATGGTACCCGAATGCAACGCCTGGCCCCAACCAAAAATCCCGATTCAAAAAATCAAGTAATTCATAAAATCAGGTAGGGGAGAAGCATTCGGGAGACAATCAATGAAAAATATACAAAGTATTGTACTCGAATGCAACGCCTGGCCCCAACCAAAAATCCAGATTCAGAATTCCCCATCGTGGTTTACCTGTGGGGTTTGGGCGAAGCATTTGGGCGAAAAATCCTATATGGTATAGGTGAATAATGGCCCAAATGCTTCGCCCCTACGGGTGATGAAATGAATCATGATTGTATAATGGCAAATCCTGTAATTGACAATCACCAATCAATTCAATTTGTCGCCCACTCTCGCAATAATTTAAACGAATTTCCAAATAATTATCTGGTTTGTAGGGCAATTTTTCCGCCCATTCAATCGCTACAATTCCCAAATCCATTTCTAATCCGTCCCAATAACTTTCTAAGTGCAAAGCCTCCACTTCGTCTGTTTCTAAGCGATACAAGTCTAAATGATAAAGAGGAATTCTCCCTGTTAAATACTCGTTAATGAGGGTAAAAGTAGGACTTTCAATGGAGTCTTGAATTTCTAAACCTTCAGCGATGCCTTGCACTAAAGTAGTTTTGCCAGCACCCAAATCTCCTTCTAATAAGATGACTGTGCCGGGGGGCTGCGATCGCCCTAATGTTACACCCAACTGGCGCGTAGCTTCCGCATCGGGAAGAGAAAGTATGATTTTAGTCATTAACTTAAATATTTTGGGCGCGACTGTACCAACGCAGCAACATCCCAGCTAATCTCTGAGAATTGTGACGAATTAAACCGGTATTTTCATCTTCATCCATGACATTGGCAATCACAATTCGCCTCCCCAATTGCGTTACTGCTTCTCGATCGAGTACCACAGGATAGGAATTCTCCTGAGAATAACGGATCAAAGCCTTTGCAGAAGGGACTTTTCCTTGAACTACTACAGCATCAAATAGTGGCCGGCCGCAAGCACGGTCGATCGCCCGAATATGATCTGCTACCGTATATCCATCAGTTTCCCCCGGCTGAGTCATAATATTGCAGACATAAATGCGCGGAACTTGACTATTGGCGATCGCCTCAGCAATTTCTGGCACCAATAAATTCGGAATTACACTCGTATATAGACTCCCTGGCCCAATAATCATAAAATCTGCTTCCTGAAGCCCTTCCACAGCCCTCGGCAAAGCCGGAGGATTAGCAGGAGTGCAGCCTATTTTGAGGATTTGCCCGTTAGCTTTGGTAATGCTGGACTCCCCCTCGATTCTCCGGCCGTCAGCCAGTTCTGCCCACAAAGAAACATCGCTCAGAGTAGCCGGCAGCACTTCCCCCCTCACGGCTAAAACTTTAGAACTAGCGGCGATCGCCTGTTCCAAGTCTCCAGCAATATCACTCATCGCCGTCAAAAACAAATTCCCAAAACTGTGACCAACCAAACCGTCACCCGCCCGAAAACGATATTGAAACAACTCCGTCAATAACTTTTCCTCATCAGCCAAAGCAGCCAAACAATTGCGAATATCACCCGGTGGTAGCACCCCAATTTCTCGGCGCAGGCGTCCCGAAGACCCGCCGTCATCGGCCACCGTGACAATAGCAGTGATTTTGGCACTATAGTCCTTCAATCCTCTCAGCAAATTGGACAGACCCGTACCGCCACCGAGGGCGACTATTTTCGGTCCGCGGTGCAACCTGCGGTGGTTGAGGAGTCGATCGACCAATTCCTCGTTTCCTTCGGGCATGAGCACTTGAGTAATTGAGTTCAAACTGCGGGTTTGTCCCCACAGAATCAACAAAATCCCGGTGGCGATGACTAGGGGACCCGATATGTAATTGGGAAGAACTTCCGCAATCCAGGCCAAAAAATTTCTCAATAATTGCAACAAAAAGAAGATGGGAGTCATCCCAGTCCAAATTGCTAAACCCAAACTGGCAAGTACCACACCGCTAGCACTGATCAGCAGCCAGCGTTTCACCAACAGTCCAGGGGATAACCACTTAAACCATTGGTGAACTCGCCCGTTTCGTAAAGAGGAAGGGTAAGGATTTCTGGATTTGGTGACAACCTGTCTCGTTTTAGCCCAAACACGGAGGGCTTTGGGAAATGAACTAATTGACATGGTTAATTAGTCTTAAGGGTATCGGAACAGCTAAACCTGACAAATTTAGAATACAAGAGAGTTTTCATTTTGACAGTCAATTTAAGTTATTAATCATTAGTCAAGACTCTTTAGTCAATAGCTAGACTGATGAATGGGGAATAATAACACTTTAATCGCATTTTATGGCTGAGCCGTTAATCGAACTCAAGGGGATAAGTAAGTCCTTCAATCAGACTCCAATCCTTGATGGAGTCGATCTGAAGATTTATCGGGGAGAGGCCCTGGCAATTATTGGCCCTTCCGGGACTGGAAAATCTACGATTTTGCGGATAATTGCGGGTTTGCTGGTTCCAGATGCCGGTGAGGTTTTTGTTCAGGGACAGCGCAGGATAGGATGGGTGGACGACGTGACCGATCCGATCGGGATTGGGATGGTGTTTCAGCAAGCGGCTTTGTTTGATTCGCTGACGGTGGAGGAGAACGTTGGTTTTTTACTTTACCAGCATTCTAAGCTGTCGCGCCGCCGGATTCGGGAATTGGTGGAGGAAAAGCTGGAGATGGTGGGTTTGCCAAAAATTGGCGATCGCTATCCAGCCCAGTTGTCTGGGGGAATGCGAAAGCGGGTCAGTTTTGCCCGTGCCATTATGGCTAATCCCGATCGTGCTAGGGATAATCCAGAGGTTTTGTTGTACGACGAACCGACGGCGGGTTTAGATCCCATTGCTTCGACGGTAATTGAAGATTTAATCCGCGATTTGCAGAGGGCTCAGGGTGTGTGCAGCACTTATGCGATCGTCACTCACCAAGACAGTACCATCCGTCGCACAGCCGATCGCATCGTGTTTCTGTATCGAGGTAAGGTGCAGTGGGAGGGCCAAGTCAGCGACATTGCAACGACAGATAATTTATTAATTCAACAATTTTTTAGTGGCAGCGTTACTGGACCGATTCAAGTCATTGGATAGTCAATTGTCATTAGTCATCAGTCATTAGTCATTAGTCAGCAGTCATTAGTCAGCAGTCATTAGTTATTAGGAGCGAGGGTAATATGGCAACAAAAAGTTTTCAGGAATTGCGAGTTTATAAATTATCAGAACGACTAGCTGATGAAATTTGGACAACTGTTAACACTTGGGAGCCATTTGCCAAAAATACGATCGGCCAACAAATTGTCCGTTCAGCCGATAGCGTCGGTGCTAACATAGCAGAAGGAGTCGGACGAGGCAGCTATCAAGACAATAGACGTTTTGTCAAGATAGCTAGAGGTTCTTTATATGAAACTCAACACTGGTTGAGACGAGCTTACACTCGAAACCTTTTAACTGTTGAACAAGTCAATATATTCACAGTAATTATTAATGACTTAGCCCCTCAATTAAACTCATACCTACAATCTATCGGGTCATCCCCAAAAAATCATAACCAATGACCAATAACCAATGACCAATAACCAATAACCAATAACCAATGACTAATAACCAATGACCAATGACCAATGACCAATAACCAATGACCAATAACCAATGACTAATAACCAATGACCAATAACCAATGACCAATAACCAATAACCAATGACTAATAACCAATGACCAATAACCAATGACCAATAACCAATGACCAATAACCAATGACCAATGACCAATAACCAATGACCAATAACCAATGACTAATAACCAATGACCAATGACCAATGACCAATGACCAATAACCAATGACCAATAACCAATGACCAATAACCAATGACCAATAACCAATAACCAATGACTAATAACCAATGACCAATGACCAATGACCAATAACCAATGACTAATAACCAATAACCAATGACCAATGACTAATAACCAATAACCAATGACTAATAACCAATGACCAATGACCAATAACCAATAACCAATGACTAATAACCAATGACCAATGACCAATGACTAATAACCAATGACCAATAACCAATAACCAATGACCAATGACCAATGACCAATAACCAATGACCAATGACCAATGACCAATGACCAATAACCAATAACCAATAACCAATAACCAATAACCAATAACCAATAACCAATGACCAATGACCAATAACCAATAACCAATAACCAATAACCAATGACCAATAACCAATGACTAATGACCAATAACCAATGACCAATGACCAATAACCAATAACCAATGACCAATAACCAATGACTAATGACTAATGACTAATGACTAATGACTAATGACTAATGACTAATGACTAATGACTAATGACTAATGACCAATGACCAATGTCTAAGGAGACCCTATGCGATCGCGAACTGTTAGAGAAGGTTCTGTCGGGTTTTTAATTTTAGTAGGAATCGGCTTATTTGGAGGCTTAGTCCTCTGGCTGCGAGGAGTACAACTAGGGAACCGCAGCTATAAATTTGTCGTAGAATTTGCCAGCGCCCAAGGGATGCAAATCGGCACACCAGTCAGGTATCGCGGGGTTAGTGTCGGTAAAATTACCGCCCTCAAAGCTGGCCCCAACGGAGTAGACGTCAGCGTGGAAATTTCCCCTGGTAATTTAGTCATTCCCCGCGATGTGGCGATCGAAGCAAATAAATCTGGTTTAATTGGGGAAGCATCGATCGACATTACACCCAATTCAATTTTACCCGAATCTTTCATTAGCGCCAATCCTTTGAGTACCGAATGTCCGGATGCAATTATCTGCAAAAATTCGCGCTTAAAAGGTCAAGCTGGAGTCAGCCTCGATGAACTAATTCGCTCCACCGTCCGCCTAGCTAACTTATACACAGACCCCGCCCTATTTAATAATATTAAAGCCCTCACTGAAAATACATCTAATACAGCCAAAGGTGCGGCCAAATTAACTCAAGAATTATCAAGCTTGACAATCTCTGCTAAAGGAGAGATTAAAAGTTTAAGTCAGTCTGTCAAAGGAGATGTTAACAACTTAACTCAATCAGTAAAAGGAGAATTGGGAACTTTTAATCAGTCAATAAAAGGAGAATTTGGCAGCTTAAATCAATCACTGAAGGGAGAAGCGAGCAGTTTAAATCAATCACTGAAAGGAGAATTATCAGGAGTAGCAGCCGATGTATCTAAAGTAGCAAAGACGGCGGACAGTTCCACAAAAGCGGTATCTGCCGCTGCGATCGATTCAGCTAACTCAGTCACTAAAGCTGCTAATCAAATTACTTTAACAGCTAACGAACTCAATTCCCTAGTTATCAGCAACCGATCGAGTTTAGTTGCAACTCTGAATAATCTCAATCAAGCCAGTCAAGAAATCCGTGTCACCGTCAGCAGTTTGAGTCCGACTATCAATCGAATTAACCAAGGACAATTACTGAACAATCTGGAAAATTTATCAGCAAATGCAGCCCAAGCTGCTGCTAACTTGCGAGATTTATCTACCAATCTGAATAATCCAGCAACATTCCAGTTATTACAGCAAACTTTAGATGCAGCCCGCGCGACACTTCAGAATGTCCATAAAATCACTGCCGATGTAGACGAAGTTACAGGAGATCCAGCTTTTCGCAACAATATTCGCAAGTTATTAAACGGACTAGGAGGTTTGTTCAGTTCCACGGAACAATTGCAACAGCAAGTGAAAGTAGCTCAAACATTGGCTCCACTTTCTAGTCAATTGAATACCAATTTGAATCCTAGTGCAACAACGGTAGTTCCACCTGCTAAACCGAGGGTTTTGATTTTACCAAATAAACCAAAACCTGCGGCTTCTTCATCCGAAAATATTAAAAGATCAGAAACAGTTGAACGTGAAAAGATTAATTAAATAAACTTGTTTATTGGCAGGAAAAAAGTTTATAATATATCTACAACTCACAGGAAGCACGACCATGACAACAGTCGTTACCACCCTCAAAACTTTTGATACCGTATACCCTAGCGCTGATGGAGAACCAGTGGCAGAAACTTACGACCATGTTTATGCTATTTTAACCACTTTAGCAGTCTTAAAACAATACCTCACAGACCGTAGAGCTACGGTATTAGCAAATCAATTTTTGTACTACGCCCAAGGTTTTCCCAAGTTGCGTGTAGCACCTGATGTGATGGTGATTTTTGATGTAGAACCTGGTGGCAGAGATAATTACAAAATCTGGGAAGAAGGGGAAGTGCCGAAAGTGATTTTTGAAATGACATCACCAGGCACAAAGTCGGAAGACATAATCAATAAAAAAGACTTGTACGAGGGGATAGAAGTTCAGGAATATTGGTTGTTTGACCCTAGAGGTGAATGGATTCCTGAACAATTGCGCGGGTATAGATTGGGGGTAGAAGGGTATGAATTAATTAGAGATAGTCGCAGCGAAGTATTACAACTGCGGTTAGAAATAGAAGGCAAACTGATTGGGTTTTATCGGGAAGATAAGGTCGAGAAATTATTGATTCCCGATGAATTGGCTTCAGCTTTAAAAGCGGAACGGCAACGGGCTGAAGCGGAAAGTCAACGGGCTGAAGCGGAAAGTCAACGGGCTGCTGAACTCGAAGCTTTGTTAGACCGTTATCGAGATCGGTTTGGAGAATTATCGCAGGATAATGGCTAAAGATACAGGAGTGCGATCGCCCTTCACCAAGCCGATCGCACTTTTATCGATCAGGAATTACTACATTGCGTAAGTCTTGTAAAATTTAGTAAAATTGAGAAAGCAGTTGGGCTATCAAAAAATTAAACTCAAAAATAGCGCGGGAGAAAATTATGATCCAAACAGCAGTAAAAAACTCAATTACCGATAGCTGCTTGACTCTGAAAGGAGTGAGTTGGGATCAGTTTGAATCGCTAGAAGCCGCTTTTGAGTCCTTCGGTGGTATCAAATTTGCTTACTTAGATGGAATTTTAGAAATTATGATAGTTAGCCCCGAACATGAAGAGACAAAAAGTACGCTGGGTCTTTTGTTAGAAGCATACCTGAGAGAAAAAAGCATCAGATTTTATGTTAAGGGTGGCCCGACTTTGGGTAGTAAAGAACAGGGGGCGAGAAAAGAGCCTGATGAGTCGTATAATTTGCAAACTAAAAAGGCAATTCCCGATTTGGCGATTGAAGTTATATTCACCAGCGGCGGCATCGATAAACTAGAATTGTACAAGCGGTTGGGGATCCCTGAAGTTTGGTTTTGGGAAGATGGAGTATTGAGTATTTATTATTTAAAAAACGAGTACGAAAAAGTCATTCGCAGCGAGTTGTTGCCGGAGTTGGATATTGCTTTGTTAGTAAAATACGTGACTTACTTCGACCAATACGATGCTGTTACGGAGTTTATTCAGGCTTTGAAGGCAAGTTAACTGTTTGTGGATACAGTTGAAGGAAAAAAGTTTATAATATATCTATAACTCACAGGAATCACGATCGTGACAGCAGTCGTTCCCACCCTCAAAACTTCTGAAATCGTATACCCAAGCGCTGATGGAGAACCAGTGGCAGAAACTTACGACCATCTTTACGCAATTTTAACCACTTTAGAAGTCTTGAAACAATACCTCGCAGACCGTCGAGCTACTGTTTTAGCCAACCAATTTTTGTACTACGCTCAAGGCTTGCCAAAAGTCCGCATAGCACCTGATGTGATGGTGATTTTTGATGTAGAACCAGGCGGCAGAGATAATTATAAAATTTGGGAAGAAGGCCAAGTGCCGAAAGTAATTTTTGAAATGACATCACCAGGCACGCAGTCGGAAGATCGAGTCATTAAAAAAGACTTGTACGAAAGGATAGAAGTTGAGGAATATTGGTTGTTTGACCCTAGGGGTGAATGGATTTCTGAAAAATTGCGCGGATATAGACTGGGGGTAGATGGTTATCAAATAATTACAGATAGTCGCAGCGAGGTATTGCAACTGCGGTTAGAAATAGAAGGAAAACTGATTGGGTTTTATCGGGAAGATAAGGTCGAGAAATTATTGATTCCTGATGAATTGGCTTCAGCTTTAAAAGCGGAACGTCAACGGGCAGAAGCGGAACGGCAACGTGCGGAAGCGGAAAGTCAGCGTGCGGAAGCGGAAAGTCAGCGTGCGGAAGCGGAAAGTCAACGTGCGGAAGCGGAAAGTCAACGTGCGGAAGCGGAAAGTCAACGTGCTACTGAACTCGAATCTTTGCTAGCGCGTTATCGAGAGCAGTTTGGAAAATTGTCATAGAATTAAGAGCAACTTAAAACACAGGCTACGCCAACGCTTCACGAATTTTTAGGGTAGGGGCGATCGTTTTGCGATCGAACTTGGGCAATCTAGAGATAGGTACGAGTGCGAGTACCTAGAAAACAGCCACGCTAAGGGTTAGCAATGGAAAGTATACAGACAAAATCTAGTGAGAGTCAGGTTCGGAAGGGCGATTCCCTACGGGATAGCTACGCTTCACGCATTAAGCAGATTTTTGCGTTTGTATCGATGGTTGGGTTTGCTGGTTCTACGCTTTTTGGTATGGTGAGTCTGTTCAGCAGCGGTTTGAGCAGCCAGCACCAACAAAAACCTGTCGCGGCTGCTGTTTCTCAGGAGTCTCTGCTGGCGGCGCAGGAACGGGGATATGAGACGGTTTTGCGGCGGGAACCTCAGAATCAGACGGCTCTGGAGGGGTTGGCAAATGTGCGGTTGCAGATGAATAATAAGCTGGGGGCGATCGAGCCTTTGGAGACGTTGGTTAGGTTGCATGGCGATCGGGCTGATTATCAGGCGCTGTTGGGGCAGGTGAAGGGGAAGAAGTAATGGACAACGATAACCTAATAAACAAGTTGAAAACAGGGTATGGAAAATAATGGAAAATAGTTTTTTTAATTATGAACTCAACCGTCTGATTCCTCCTGAAATTAAAAACGATGAATTTTACAGAGCCATCCAAAATCTTGCCAAAGAAGAAGATATTCAAACAGTTTTAGAAATAGGATCATCTTCAGGACAAGGTAGCACGGAAGCATTTGTAACCGGGCTACGAGAAAACCGCAATCACCCAACATTATTCTGCCTAGAAATTTCAAAGCCTCGGTTTGCAGAACTCCAAAATACTTACAAGGACGATCCTTTTGTAAAGTGCTACAATGTCTCGTCTGTTTCACTAGAACAGTTTGCTGATGAAGAAGAAGTTATTAAATTTTACAAAGGCAAACAGACTAATCTAAACTACTATCCACTGGAACAGGTTATAAGCTGGCTGCACCAGGATATTGAATATATAAAACAAGCTGGGGTATCAGAGAGTGGCATCGCTCAAATTAAACAACAAAATAATATAGATTTTTTTGACGTTGTACTAATAGATGGGTCTGAATTTACGGCAAGTGCAGAACTAGAGGAGGTTTATGGGGCAAAGTATATTATTTTAGATGATATAAATATATTTAAAAATTATCAAAATTTGCAGCGGATGTATCGCGATTCCGATTATACTGCGATCGCGGTAAACAATAGTGTACGCAATGGGTTTGCGATTTTTAAAAAAATGGCTGTTCAACCAGTCAGCTATACAACTATTCAGTTGGCTGTTGAAGCTATTGACGGTTTTATGGTTCCCGGACAAGAAGAGTACCTTTTTCATAAAGTAAAGTCTCTGCCCAATGATGCTGTAATCGTTGAAATAGGATCGTACAAAGGACGATCCACCGTTGCCATGGCCTATGGCTGCACAGGAAGTAATCGAAAAATTTATTGCATAGATACATGGGACGGCAATGATACGGACTTTTCAGACAGAAACTTTTTTGATATTTGGCAAGAAAATGTAGGAAAGAATGGATTATCTCAATACGTAGTACCATTGCGGGGTTATTCGCATCAAATATTAAGCCAGTGGGAAGAATTAACAGGAGGCAAAACTATCGATCTTATTTTTATTGATGGTTCTCATCAATTTTTAGACGTTTTGAAAGATTATGAACTGTCACTCCCCCTTGTAAAAGAGGGTGGATGGATAGCGTTTCACGACGTTGTACCCACTTGGCCTGGTTCTGAACGTGTATGGCACAATATTGCCAAATATCGCTTGCTCAATCATGAGTATTCCTCAACTCTGGCCTGCGGTCAAAAAAATTCTACTTTTTTATCCTCTACTTCATCACCAGAATTGCCGATTCACTTCTTTACGATTGTCCTTAATGGTGAACCATTCATTGAATATCACATAGAAGTATTCCAACAACTCCCCTATAAATGGCATTGGCATATTATTGAGGGTGTAGCCGAATTAAAGCATGATACTGCTTGGTCTTTAGGAAATGGGGGACGAATTACCGATGAAATTCACTGCAATGGACGCAGTAATGATGGGACAAGAGAATACCTAGACGAACTGGTACAACTATATCCAGAAAATGTCACGGTTTATCGTAAACCGAAGGGTATTTTTTGGGAAGGCAAACGTGAAATGGTTAATGCACCATTGGAAAATATTAATGAGGAATGTTTGCTGTGGCAAGTCGATGTGGATGAATTGTGGACTGTCGAGCAACTGTGTACGGTCAGACATATGTTCATCAATAATCCTGAAAAAACGGCTGCTTTTTATTGGTGTTGGTATTTTGTCGGAGAGAATCTGGTTATTAGCACTCGCAACTGTTATGCTCAGAATCCAGCACAAGAATGGTTGCGAACCTGGAGGTTTAAACCGGGCTGTGTCTGGACGGCCCACGAACCTCCAGTATTAACTGAACCTTTACCTAATGCTGACTGGAGGGATGTTGCCGCAGTAAACCCTTTTTTACATGAAGAGACAGAAACGCGGGGTTTGGTATTTCAACACTTTGCCTATGCGATGGCAAAACAGTTGCAATTTAAAGAGCAATATTATGGCTATGCAAATGCAGTTTCAGAATGGAGCGTATTGCAAGCTCAGACTAAATTCCCTGTTCGCCTGAGCCAGTATTTTTCATGGGTTCAAGATGGCACAATGGTTGATACTGCTAATTCCTGTGGTGTAACACCAATGGCGAAAAGAGAAAAACATACTGATATCTGGGAGTTTTGCTCACCAGAGGAATTACCAAGGAAAACAGTAATAACTATTCCAAGAGCAAGTCCAACGATTATTATTGATGGCGTGTTTTTCCAGCTTTACAGAACAGGAATTGCTCGTGTCTGGAACTCCTTGCTAGAAGAATGGGCAAAAGATGGTTTTTCTCAACATCTTATCATTCTTGATAGAGCTGGAACCGCTCCCAAAATTGCGGGAGTTAGATACCTTACTATTCCAGCTTACAACTACGAGACAACCGACGCTGACCGGGAAATGCTACAGCAAGTCTGCGATGGAGAGGGTGCTGACCTATTTATCTCAACTTACTACACAACACCCCTATCAACTCCGTCTGTATTCATGGCTTATGACATGATTCCCGAAGTTTTACAGGCAAATTTGAATGAACCAATGTGGAAGGAAAAGCATTATGCTATCCGCCATGCTTCGGGATATTTTTCGATTTCAGACAATACAGCGCGGGACTTGACAATATTTTTCCCAGAAATTACTTTAGACTCTGTAACGGTAGCTCATTGTGGAGTGGACAGTCTTTTTTCGCCAGCAAGTCAAGAGGATATTAATAGTTTTAAAACTAAGTATGGAATCTCAAAACCCTATTTTCTCTTAGTCGGTAGTGGTGGAGATTATAAAAATGCCATCTTGTTCTTTCAGGCTTTTGGAAAACTTGCCAGTAAACAAGGATTTGAGATTGTTTCTACAGGGACGGGAATTTTATTAGAAGGAGAGTTGAGAAATTATACTTTGGGAAGTGTTGTGCATAAGCTACAACTCAGCGATGAGGAATTGAGATTAGCTTATGCCGGTGCTGTAGCTCTGATTTATCCCTCAAAGTATGAAGGTTTTGGGATGCCTCTGTTGGAGGCAATGTCCTGCGGTTGTCCCGTCATCACTTGTCCTAATGCCTCTATACCTGAAGTCGTGGGGGAAGCAGCTTTATATGTGAATGATGAGGATGTTGATGGTTTAGCCGATGCACTTTGTGAGGTACAAAAACCTAAAATTCGTAATTCACTGATTGCGGCTGGTTTGCAACAGGCGCAAAAGTTTTCTTGGTTAAAAATGGCGCAAACTATGAGTGCTGCATTGATTAATGCGACTCTCTTACCTCTTAACCTGAGAGATATTAATTTGATAGTTTTCCCAGATTGGTCGCAACCAGAAGAGTCTTTAGGTTTAGAGCTAGAGGGAGTTGTCAGGGCGATTGCCACTCACCCACACAAAAATAAAATGACTCTTCTGGTAGAGACAAGCAATATTTCTGACGAAGATGCTAATCTCGCTTTATCTAGTGTGGCGATTAATCTGTTAATGGCAGAAGATTTAGATGTCTCCGACGGGCCAGCAATTTCACTCATTAGACAGTTGAGCGAAATTCAGTGGTCAGTTCTGAAGCCTCGCTTACAGTGTAGAATTGTCTTGGAACACGAGAATAAACAGGCGATTGCTCAAGTCAAAGCCGATGATATCCCCTACTGCCAAGTCGATTGTCTTGACAATACAATACCTTGTTGATAAGAATAATATGTTCACCGCACAATCAACTCCTGAATTTACCTTTGAAGAGCAGGTGTTTTTTTATTTAGGAGAGGGAGAATTCTGCCATTTAGCCTTGTGTCTAGCTGAAGGCTTTCTGCAACTGGAGATACCCTTTTATGCAAATATCAACCACTGGCAGATCGCCCCCGATCGGGAAGAGTATCTCTTCTGTTACCATCCAAGTGTGACTCATAACGATTGCTCTATAGTTGTGGTATCTAAAGGTGGATTATCCGCAGCCGCACCAGGGCAAAACCTATTTCACCCAGAGCGAAAATATATCACGATCTATCTAGACGATTGGGACGGTCTTACTGTTTGGAACCAAGTCTATAATCGTTTTGACTTCAGATTGAAAACTCACTACAACAGCAAGGCTCAATATCCTTCAAATTGTAAGCCTTGGGCTTTCGGGCTTTCTAATCGCATCCTCCGAGAAACCAGCCGCATCCCTAAATTTCAAGAAAGAAGAAGACATTTGACTGCTAACTTCAGAGTAGACCAACAGCTATGTAAGTTTACCAACTGCTTGCTACAAATTGGTTCGGGGTTCATAGAAGTTGATAGTGCGACCCTCATAACTGATCGTCCTCTGAGGCGGATTGCTCGCGCACAGTTCCTCCCGCTGATTCAGGAGATTCTGCTACTGGACGACCTCGTTGACGATTTCGACATTCCCCCCGCCGACAGCTACCACTACTTACAGTGGCAGCAAACGGGTCAGCGTCACTACCCGACTTACTATAAACGCTTGCAAGAATCGGTGGCTTGTGCGTGCTTTGGCGGCTTAATTACCCCAAGCTATGCTACAGGAGAACCTCTAGTGGAATGGTGGGATAGCTGGCGGTTTTGGGAGTCGTTAGCCGCTGGTTGCGTGACGTTTCACGTAGACTTTGACAAGTATGGAATTCAACTGCCATCCATGCCAGAAAACTGGCGACATTATATAGGAATTGATCTCGATAACATTCAGGCTACGGTAGATCGGATTGCTGATGACCCAGAAATTTTAGAAAAAATCTCTATAGAAGGTAGGGGGTGGGCAATGGATAACTATGGGCCAGTTCCTACAGCTTTGCGTTTTCTGGAGAACCTCGGTTGCAACTCTTCAGAGATCCAAAATCACCCAGGGATTCCAGGGAATCAAAGAAATGTCTTACTGCCAGTGCAACTGAGAGATATCAATTTAATTATTTTCCCACAGTGGTCGCAACCAGAAGAGTCTTTGGGTTTAGAATTACAGGGAGTTGTCAGGGCGATCGCAACTCACCCAGAGAGAGGCACGATGACTCTGTTGGTAGACACGAGCAATATTTCTGACGAAGATGCCAATCTCGCTTTATCTAGTGTGGCGATGAATCTTTTGATGGAAGAGGACTTAGACGTTACCGACGGGCCGGAAATTTCACTTATTGGAAGGTTGAGTCAGATTCAGTGGTCAGTTCTGAGGCCTCGCCTGCATGGTCGAATTGTATTGGAAAATGAGAATAAAGAGGCGATCGCTCAGGCAAAAGCCGAGAACATTTCCTCCTTTAAACTAGACCACTTTATGCAGGATAGTAACCGATGAATCTAGCGAGTTGGTGCAGCAACTCGCTGCACCAACTACTCATTCGGGATTAGCACCCTCAATGATTTTTGTCCAGATATATCTGCCACATTTGCTCGTAAGCTTTCTCTATCTCTCGCGTAAATTGCTTGCCATTCCACAGGGGAGCAGTCTGCCGCGACTGTCGCAGTTTCCACGATATTTGTTGCCGCAGAGTCGCATCTTTTCCTAAGCGAATTCCCCACTCGACATACTCTTCATCAGTCCAAGCAATTCCCTCAGTTATGCCTGCATTCATCATCATCGTGTAGCTATTGCGACTAGAAAACTGCTCACCTACCCGTGTCACCATTGGAACACACATCCACAATGTTTCCATAGTTGTGGTGGCTCCATTGTAGGGGTAAGTATCCAGTACCACATCTGCAATAGCCAGGTTAGCTCGATGCTTGGCTTCTGAAGGAGCCAATGGCAAAAATCGCAAGCGATCAGAATTTATCCCCTCCGATTGTGCAATCTCTATAAAGAAGTTTTTAAGTGATTCTTGATCCGCTAAACCTTTAATTATGAAGTAGCTATTATTTACTTCTTTAAGAATTTGAATTTGCAATCGCGTGGTATTCGGATTATATTTGTATCCTCTCTGAGCGCTAAGATAGATAATAGCATCGCTGGGGATATTCAACTGATCTCGCCGCAGAGTTGGCACAGCGACTTCAAACCCATCCACTGCTATATAAGTTTGAGGCAAACGCCAGATTTTTTCTGTGTAGTGTTCTTGAGCAGAGTCCGGTAAAACATAGGGGTCAGCCATGAAGTAGTCAATAGCTGGAATTCCTGAAGCATCCCAACCCAGCCAAGTCACCTGAACAGGTGCTGGTTTCATTGCCATTGTTTCACAAGTAGCAGTCAGGGTAATACTATCTACATCGATCAAAATATCAATCTCATCCTCGTAAATTTTATCAGCAGCTTCTGCCCCACTTAGTCCGAATTTATGGGCTTTAGAAACTTGGCTGATGTACCATTCCTGCAATGGATTGTCGGTCAGTTCAGCACCCATCAAGTAGGCATTGATTTCAAAGCGCTCACGGTCATGGTACTGAAAAAGCCATCGCGCTAGCCACCCTACAGAATGACCGCGCAGGCAATAAGAAAGATATCCAATCTTTAAACGTCTAGTAGGAGCTTCAATTTTCCGAATACGGGATCGCCCCTGGCGATATCGCTCCACTCGCTCCTGATTGCAATTTTCTACGTTTAACTGAGCAATGTGAGATACTTGACTACGAATTCGTCCATTTTCGTCCCCCCTATCTTCAAAATAAGGAAAGAAGAAGGTAGAGTTAAATAAGCGGATTGCAGCACTGGAATCCAGAGAACTCGGTGGCGTCGCAATCAAAGACGCCAGCAAAGTTCTCTGCATTTCCAACGCCGAACAAACATCATCCCAATAACCTCCTGCACTCATAAAACCACGCATTACTAACAAATTTGCATAAATTTTATCTGCCAAGCTTTCCATGAGAGAATAGCACAACTTAGCAGCCTCTATTCCCTTATAAAATTCACCAATATCTTGATAAAAACAAGATACAGCCCGTAGTAATTCTGGGTGTTCAGGAATCAGGCGCAAGCCTAATTCAGTGAAGTGAGCTGCCAAAGGAAAGTCCTTTGCTGAGTAAGAAATATGATAAACAAATGGGATCAAAGCGTCCACAAAGGCTAGAGGTTCCTTGACATAGGCTAAACACGCTTCTGTGAACTCAAAGGTTGACGGATGCAAAGGAGCTTGATCTAAAACGTCCTTCCACACTTGCATCAATAGTTCAGAGTCTACCCCACTCCCTTCTTCAGGCTTAAGAAGCTCTAAGACGCCTAAATCTGTCAGTTCCTCTCCTGTGTATGTCTTCAGCAGAGTCGAGAGTCCTATCAAATGCAACAGGTTATTAATATCTCTAGGTTGAATTTCTCTTATGTGCTGCCGAATTGCCCAAGCGGTTCTATGATCGCCCACCTCTAATCTTCTTCGCTCTGCTTCCGCCTGAAGTACCTGTATCAATTCTTCTGTCCACAAATCTATTTCTTCAGGATCTCCCTCCGCCATTCCCAGCAGCCAAGTTGTCTGAGCTTCCGCCTCTTGTTCTTGCAACAGCAACATCAATCCCAAGTGCCAGTAGTAAGACTTAGTATCTGGTTCGGTTTCAATCGCCAGTTCATAAAGCATCGCAGCTTGAATATAATTGCCTTTAAGCATAGCCTGATAGGCTTGGTCTTGCCCATCGGATATAACGGCCGATAAATCTTTAGAAATCATGTTACAAGCAGATAAATACAGTTCTCAGTAGCAGTTTATTTAACTTTGTAAGAGGTCGAGTAAAAACCTGAAAGCGGGTAGCACACAGCCTACTATCCGCTTTCAGGTATTTTTTAACAAGGAAGAGTTATTGCACTCAGCAACTACTTGGTAACTGCTGTCATGGTGGTGGCGGTACAAGCAATAGTAGCTGCGGTGCCATCGGGAGCCACGGCTGTAGGCAGACCAGCACCAGCAGTGACAGTTTCACAAAGTATAGACTGCGTACCTTTTGCCTCTCCACTTGGAACTAATCCCACAGTTGCTGCATAGCCTTTGAGGGCAGAAGCAGCACCACCGATGGGAGTTCCAAGAGCTGTAGCTCCATTTGCGCTACTTCCTAGCGTGTAGGTATAGTTATTGGTTCCAGATTTGATACCCAGACCCAATTCAGTCATATCGCTTGCAAAGGAGCTTTTCTCTGCGTACACTGCTTGCTGACCTTTGTTAACTGAAGAGAGGTATTGCTTAGCTTCTGATTGCTTGGCTTTGTTTGCTTGGCTGAGGAACGAGGGCAAAGCGATCGCAGACAAAATACCGATGATGATGATAACAACCAGCAGTTCAATCAGGGTGAAACCTTGATCCTGTCTTCTTTTGTTGATGTGTTGCAGGAACTTGGCTTTAAATTCGGTCTTCATAAGTCTTTTCTCCTTGAGGGGTGGGATGCTCGTTTCTAACTCTTATATGTAACTTACCCAGTTATCGGCGCTTTAATATCACCCCGGAGCAATTTTTTTTTCAACTCCTAGCTCTAATGCTCCAAAAGCACATACAGAAAGACTTCCAGCCTAGTCAACAGTTCCTTGACTTCCTCAAACGCTGTCTCCAGATCTGCGGGTTCTAGATTAACAGCAGGCTCGGCTCGGCTCTGCAACCACTTTTGGGCTAGCGACACGGCAGACTGTGGCCCATCGCACAGAGGTAACAAGCAAGCCGCCATTGTACTGTCGATCGCCACCGGTGCTAGAGTTGGCACAATAATATAACGACTAATCTCAAACGGAGTCTGGCTGTCAATACAATTAGTCAAATCTTTCCTAATCTGGGAAGTCCTCAGTTGAGGATGCAGGTGCACCCGTGCTTCCCGCCATTGAGCCTGGGTCCATTCCGCAACTGGCACAAAAGCCTGAGTTCGATCGGGATTGCCGCACCAGAAATCAAACAAACGGTGCAGGGGATGCAACAAGTCAAATAAATGCAGCCGCTCTTCCACAGAAGCTTCTGGCAGACTCATCGCCAAAAACGGAGGCAAATCATCTGCATCTTTGAACAAATCCATCAACTCCCACCTGCGCCAAGCCACCATACTGATAAACTCTAGATCGGCACCTCTCAACATTGCAAACACTTCAGGAATGCTACAACCTTTATCACCCACCAATAAATAGTTAGCCATAATCCATGACTCATTCTGCGCGCGATCGGAGTTCCAGGTAAATGCCTTGATCCCTACTTCATCTTGTAATGCTTCCATTGTTTCCCGAACTATTTCTATCTCCACTTCTCCCGGACTTCCATCCATTAATCCCATTGCTTTGAAAACAGCTTGAGCGCGAAATACTCCCGCCCTACCATTTGCACTATGTAGGTTTGTGCGGATGATACCATCTGATACCAGAACTGACTTCATCGCTTGCAAACCAGCAATAGCATCGGGCAATAGATACAGAACTTCGTCAGCATTGATATAGTCAAACTGTAAACCTAAAGTTGGTAAATCTTCTATCTTCAAAGCATAAAACTCTGCATTAGCAACCCCATGATATTGCAAACGTTGCTCTGCTAGTTTCACAGATTCTGCTGATAAATCGATGCCTACTATTTTCGCTCCCGGATTTGCGAGAGCTAACATTAAGGATTTATAACCGGTGCCACATCCCGCGTCGAGGATAACTTTACCAGAGGTATTGATGACTTTTCTATTTCTGAAGTAGTAAGCAGTTACCAGATTATGAAGGTAGAGCAATTCACTGTTGTCTTTGGGAGATTGTTCCAGTGGGATTCTGGGAAAAGGAGTATTGTCGAATTGCTGGCGAATGTTTTCGATTAACTCTAAATTTTCGCGATCCATGTTCAATTATGCTTAGTGCTGGCAAATTATTCTAGTATCTCAGAAAATAGCCGATCGCCCGCCAAGTCGCAACATATATTTGCAATCATGTTTTATAGGTTAGGTGCGATCGCCCCCTCAGTCCAGTGCTGTTTAATTCTTGTGAATTGAACCACTGGCAATTCTAGTAAATTCAGTCCTGGACGCACGGGAGGTCAAAAACCCCTGGTGGTTGAACCCAGCGTCCCACGATCGCGTAGCCGAAGTGTCGAAACCAGGAGTCAATATTTATCGAAGTGACGCAAGCTAATATTGAGCGCAATCGAATTCCTGAAGAATTGATTCATCCTGCGGTGAAAGCTGCCATGAAAAAACCGTGAAACTATAATTTATTTGTTATACTTTAGGCATAATGCTAGTTTGTAAGTCAGATGAACACGATCGCGATCGCCCTTTCAGATGAACGCCTACTAAAATTACAAAAAGTCGCGAACAACTTAAATGTCTCGATAGAAGAGTTAGTTTTAATATGCATAGAAAACTTACTCACACAGGAAGAAGTTTCTTCACAAAATACCGCCTATACAGATGAAGATGTTTCTAAGCTTGTAGCCACTTTATTACGGGCTAGGGGTTTTGATGTGACGACAACGAGCGAACAGGGAATGCTGACCCAGCCGGATAGCAAACAATTAGCTTATGCTGCATCTATTGAATGATGTTTGCTTACTCATAATCGCGTAGATATTGAGCGATTATATCTAGAATATATGACGGCAGGACGATCGCATTCTGGCATTATTGTGATTCCTCAAAAGAACGCCTATGAGATTGCCCAACGGGTTGGTATTCTGTTAAATACGCTCACGGCTGATGAAATTGCTAATCAGCTTTTGTATGTGTAAAGCGATCGCTTATTAGAAAAATGGATCTCGCCCGCGTGAGATTTAGGATGGGAGACGGGCGCACTTTAGGAATGAAAGGGCGATTCATGATCGGGATAGCTACGGCGCTTACTTTTAGCTGTGTACTGAAATTGCCCATAATTTAACGTGCAGTTTCAGCTTGAATTTCTCGAAGAATAGTTGAGATTTCGTCTGCTGACTCAAGGTGTCTAGCGAGAACTTGAGCAGTTTTGTCCAGCAAGCGTTCTGAAAAGACTTTCGCTAAGTCTTCCCGTAAACATTGCCCTATATAAAACTTAAGCAATGCTTCGACAGACATATCTCGATTGGCGGCTATTTTCTCAAGTGATGCTAAAGTATCTATGGGGATGTTTAGCGAGACTGTTTCCGCTGTACGAGGTCGCAATTGCAATTTTATTTGTTCTTCAGAATTGTTCATATAATTTCCTTTCTGTGCGGGTAGCAGGACGGGAAGAAATGATGCGTATTCGCAAGCTGCGCTCTACATAAACAACCAGTAATAGGCGTTGAGTGTGGGAGTAACCGAGGATAAAGTTACGCTGTTCGTCATTGGCAGTTGCATCTCCCTCTTGATAGAATGGATCGAAGAAGACTTCTGCGGCTTCTTCAAAGCTAACGCCATGCTTTTCTAGGTTGCTCTGGAATTTGTTTGTGTCCCATTCAAACTCAACGCCTTGCAGTCTGTACAGACTATCCATGCTTCGATATTAACATTATTTAAATAAGAGCGATTCCCTACGGGATAGCTTCGCTTGCGCGTACTTGTGGAAGGAAAGGGATCTCGTCCTCGCTGTTTCCTCAAGGCGGCAGCAAAAGTTATAAAATAAAAAGGCATTTTTTACCTTTCACTGAAGAGTCTGTACATCAGAATATGCTAGGATTTTAGCATCAGCAGTTAGTAACGGACACGAGCAAATCCTCGCCGTTGCGACGATGATTTGATCTGCGGGATCGCGGTGAAAACCTGTGAGTTTAGTTGACTCGACAATGATGGGAATGGTGAGATCGAGTAGCTGCACTCCGTGATAAGCCAAAGCTTGTGTTAACCACTCATCAACTGTAACGGACAAAGTAAGTCTTCCCATTTCTACTAATTTAGAAACCTCCCAACAAGAAATGATGCTGATTCCTAAACCTTGAGATTGATACAGCAGTTCCCGCTGTTATGAAACACGGTAGGGACACGGCATTGCCGTGTCCCTACGAGGATTGAACGATAAGTGGGTGTACCTCATAACAGCGGTTTCCGCTGTATTGTTGTATCCAGTCCCGATGTTTCTGAGTCAGTCGTGTGTTATCGTCAACCCACCAAATCCATATATGAGTATCTAGTACAATCATTGTAACACTTCCCAATCTTCCAACGAAACTGCTGGTTCACAGGGGTCATCATAGCGAATGACTGTGCCGCGTAAAGGATATAGAAAAGCATTGTTCATGGTTTCATTAACTAAACTAAGATAGTTAATGAATTCTCGATATCCATCCAATTCTGTTTGTTCTTCGGAAGTTAGACTTGATGCTTGTTGTTGAGCAGTTAAACTTTTGATTCTCTCCTGGGTTTTGATAGAAGCGCTAAATATTAAAAGTCCGTTGACTAACTCAATGCGGACAGAACCTTCGCTGGGCAAGCTGTTGGGTAAGTGAGGCAGCTTGAGGGGCAAATATTAGCAATCATGGCATTAATTGACTGTATTTGATCTGCTTTGATGTTGATTATTCAATTATACTAATTGCTGGGTGGCGTTTGACAAGTTTTATACAGCAGAAATTATTTGTAGGGCGCGATCGCACTTTTGGAAGAAAGGGCGATCGCTCGCGTGAGATTTAAGATGGGATAGGGGCGATCGTTATCTGGTATTTGGGATGACCACCGCCCTGAATCTTTCTGAATCTTTTACCGAGTTTTAGGGTAAGCTATAATAAAGATAGATCTGTCCTGTTAATCTCCGATGACTACACAATCTGTTTCGCGTTATGTCGCACGTCACCCTGAAATATTGCAAGGCGAACCAATTATCGCAGAAACGAGAACTTCTGTTCGTGCGATCGTAGAATTGTGGCGTTTGGGTATTACTCCTGAAGAAATTCCGATGCACTTACCTCATCTGAAATTAGCTCAAGTTTTTGATGCACTGAGCTTTTATTTGGATAATCAGGAAGAAATAAATACTTATATTGAGCGCAATCGAATTCCTGAAGAATTGATTCATCCTGCGGTTAAATCTGCAATGGAAAAACTGTGAAATTGTTTGCAAGTATCTATACAGATGAAGATGTTTCTAAGCTTGTAGCCACTTTGTTGCGGGCTAGGGGTTTTGATGTGACGACAACGAGCGAACAGGGAATGCTAACTCAATCGGATAGCAAACAATTAGCTAAAGATAGCTTTATAAGGAGCAATTAGATGAATATTGTCCTCAAACCAGAATACGAAGAGTTTATTCAAGCGCAAATGCAAAGCGGGAAATATGGCAGTGTTGAAGAAATTATTGGAGAGGCGATCGCACTTTTAAGAGAACGAAAACGGCACATCGAAGAATTGCGCGAGAAAATAGCAGTGGGAAGTGCACAAATTGCTAAGGGACAAGTGACAGATGGGGAACTTGTTTTTACCAGACTGCAAGAAAAGATCGATCGCATAGAACAGTCAGGTGTATGAACAGTTACACATTTTCTGATGAAGCTGTCCGAGACTTGAATGATATTTGCGAGTACATTGCTAGAAATAGTTCCAAAGCAGCCAGCGAGCTTTTTGATGCCATCCGTCAAAAATGTAAACTTGTGGCAGAATTTCCAAATATGGGCAAACGTTATGAGATGTTTGCCCCCAATTTGCGCGGATTTATTGTTAGGGATTACTTAATTTTTTACTACCCCAGATCGGACGGGATTGATATTGCTCGCGTGGTGCGTGGCGATCGAGATTTGGTATTATTGTTTTCAGAGTTAGGGGAAGATTAATCGGCGTTGGATGGATCTGAATGCCGATCGCGCTTTTGGAATGAAAGGGATCTCGCCCGCGTGAGATTTGGGATGGGATAGGGGCGATCGCGTTTTGTCAACCCTGTATCGATAATTTATTTGCTACACTGAAGACATCATCCTAGTTTGTAACCCTGATGAACACGATCGCGATCGCCATTTCAGATGAGCGCCTGCTGAAATTACAACAAATCGCTGCGGAGCTGAATGTATCGATCGAAGAGTTGGTGTTGATGAGCATTGAAAGCTCGATCGCACAACGAGAAGTTTCCCCACCAAATACTGCTCCAGATATCCTCAAGGAAAATGCGGAAATCTCGACTGAGGTAGTTGACAAATTTTATGCTCTTGCTGCGGAATGGCAGAGTGAAGTTGCCGGAATGTCTTCGACAGCTCAAATGTCTCTGCATCCTGCATATCAGGAAATTATTAGTATGGGAACTAAAATCGTGCCGCTGTTGCTATCGGAGTTGAAAAAAAATCCTCTTTACTGGTTAGCTGCTTTGAGTGCAATTACGGGTGAAAATCCGGTTAAACCAGAACAAAGGGGAAGGGTAAAACAGATGGCATCAGCTTGGATTGAGTGGGGTAGAAATCAAGGCTACGCGATTGAAGGGAATGTATAGAAGACCTGAACTTGAAATTAAATGGCAAAATTTGTCTCGCACTGATTATCAAGTTACTAGCCGAAAATCAGAGGAATATAACTGCTTTGCGTGGGCTGCTGAGGAAGACGATCGCTGGTGGCAACCTATACCCGGAGAGCAATTTTATTGGCCAGAAGGCGTGCCGCAAGAGGAGAATTTAGAAGCGTATATTCAGGCTTATCAAACGCTGGGATATGAAATTTGTAATGGCGATACATTAGAAGCTGGATATCAGAAAATAGCAATATATGTTGACTCTAGCAGCATTCCAACTCATGCAGCCAGACAATTACCTAATGGTAAGTGGACAAGTAAACTTGGCTGGTTGGAAGATATTGAACACGAACTGGATGGATTGACAGGCGACAGGTATGGAATTGTCGGTCAAATTCTTAAACGTGCGATAAATTCTAGTTCTGTTAATGCTACGGGTGAGTAGTTGAGCTTTTAGGGGCGATCGCGCTTTTGGAATGAAAGGGCGATCGATCGCGTGAGATTTGGGATGGGAGACGGGCGATCGCACTTTGGGAATGAAAGGGATCTCGCCCGCGTGAGATTTAGGATGGGATAGGGGCGCGCTTTTGGAATGAAAGGGCGATCGCTCACTTTGCAAATCACCTAATTATCTGCGAAGGCTTCCAAGTCTTCAGAGATTCTCGAATCGAAATCAATTCACGAAGGTACTGATTAAGTTTGGCTTTTTGAGCCTCAAGACGATCCAGAATTTCCGGCGCTTCTGCTTCCTTAGTTTTCCGTTCCTTCAGCACGCGATCGAAGTCATTTTGAAACCTGTTGATGTAATCATTGATTTGCCGTTCTGCACTTCGGAAGTCATTATCAACTTGTTGTTCAATCACCCGCTCTAGGAGAAATTGGCTTCCCGAAACATTGTCATCAATTTTTTGTTTGATTTGCTCTAGAGTTTGGCGCAAGTCAACTTGATAAATAGTACGCTGGTCTTGAACTTCTATTGTTTTTTCAATAGGAACGTCTACCGTGTAAGTTTGATCGCCCTTACATAAACTATTTGATTTCTTTTTTCTGCTTTCCTTTTGAACCTCATTTATATTTTTAATCCTGGTAAATACCTCTACTTGACGTTTAATCCCTGCATCAATTCCGGGGAAATCAAAACTCGGAAACTGAATCGGATTAATGTTCAGTTTAACCTGTAAAGCATCACCCAAATAATTAGACAACTCATCAGATATTTTTTGAATATCTTCTTGAATCTTCGTGGCTAACTGCTGTCTGATGCTAGTACCCTCTCGAACTAGCTGATCTTGAGTATCTATCCACCAACTTTCAATACTTGGCGCACAGACATCATTAATAGTTTTTAGAATTTTTTGAGCTTCAGTCTGAGTCTTGCAACGGATAATGTACGGATCGAACTTTTTAGGGTTATAATCTGGTGGATAGACGGAACCATTGAAAGTTTCAGGAACAGTTTCACTAAGTTTATCCCAGAGAGATGCGCTAAATTTGAATGCTGTGCCTAATCCTTTACCAAAAACAGGCATTAATCCTAATAGAGCTTCTCCAATTTCTCCCACTATTTGTCCGAAGCCACTTTTTTCAACTTTTGGCAGTTGTTGGAGAATTTGCATTTTTCGCGGAATAAGTTCAGTTTTTTTTGTTGGCTTTCGAGAATCGGCAATCTTATCTATCTCATTGGCTATCTGAGCTTTAGCGCCATCGGCAAATCTGTCAAGGCCTTGACTAAATCCTGAAATTAATATTTTCTTCTGTTGCTCTACAGATGTTTTTACAGATTCAATGTTAGCCCTCGCATTCTCTGAACGTCTTCTGTAGTCTTCTACTTTTTCTTTGAGGGCTTCAATCCCCATTTTCCAACCTTTGATTTCTGTATTTAGAGTATCTTCCATTGCCTTAGCAGCTTTATCAAGTTCTGCCAAAACCTCACTCAATAAATTCCAGCCAGAATTTTGCGTAATCCTTTGAATGACTGTTTCTTGAATGGTTAGGATACCGCTATCTGCTAGTGCTTGCGGTGCAATTTTACGAGGTGCAGGAATAATCTGGTTTCCTTCCTCATCTTCCGTGGCATACCTAGCACTAAAGAATTTTTTAAAGTCTTTAATTTCGCTTTCAGTGGCTTTTTCTTGCTGAATCAGTTTCGCTAAAAGTCCTTGTCGAGAACTAGCAGGGTAAATAACTGGATTGCGAAAGCCAAAGCCAGCTAACTCTCGCTCTAAATCTTTGATGACATCAGCAATTTCTTTATCTCTCTCTGTTTTTTGGTCAACTTTATTCAAGATAAAGTAAATTTTACCGCTGTTTTCCTCTATAAAATCCTTACGATTTTCAACAACATCCTTAAACAAATCGGCAACTGCATTATCTTTGTAGGATGCGTAGTTTAAAATAAAGAGGATGGCATTGCAGTTTCGTAGTGCTTCTAGTGCTGTCTGCTTCAGTGCATTTATGTTGAAGTTTGCAGACTCCCACTCATTAGGGCCGGGAGTATCAACTAGGGTAAAGCCTGTCAGAGAAGATAATTGGCTAATTGCTTCAATCGGATGCTCTATCTCAAAGCGTGTAGTGTTATCAGGATTGCCTTGTTCTCTAATTTCACGGGTACGCAGCAGGAATTTTTTCTGAATTTCGCCAGCGTCACCCTCAACAAGAATGACTGGTTTCTTTTGTCCTTCTCGATACTCTAAAAGTTTAGGAGTTTCGCCAGGTTTAATGTGTCGAACATCTGTACGGCAGATGGTACAGGCGGCCGTTTCACTCGCCAGAATGTCAGCACCGATGATAGAATTCAAAAAGGTGCTTTTGCCTGCTTTCATTGCTGCTATGACGGCTACTTGATACTTCTGATCTTGCAAACCGTTTAAAGCTTTGTTGATTTCATTTTCAATGCTTTGTAGCCCTTGACTTTCATTTCCCTGAATGCCGAGCCCCTCTCGGAATTCTTTAAGATATTGTAAGAAGCGATCGCCTGTGTCGTTGATGCTGTTGTAGGCTGCTTGGAATTCTTGAGAAGACATAAATTAATAATGGTGAATAAAAAAAATGACACAAAGATAATTGCCCGATCACTACAGTCGGTTGAAACCGACTTTAGTTATTAGCCAGGGACTTAAGTCCCTGGCGTGAGTCAAGCTTTAATCAGAAAAAGCCTTGCTGATCCCGTAAAATGCCAAGCCAGCCAACGCACCTACGGCTACACCAACGGGGCCAGCAGCAGCACCCATACCAGCACCTCCGCCAATTGCACCAATTGCTGTAAAACCAGAAGCAGCTACCACGCCTGCACCCACAGCACCACCTGCGACAGCGGAACCCGCAGCTTTCGCAATTTCATCACCTTTAGCCATTGGAATACCTCTGTGTAAAAGACAAAAACTAACTCTTTGACTAACGAAAATTAATTAAACAGGCAAAATTTGAAAAATCGCTATCCCATTTCCCTTTTTTCTAAGTATTTACACTTAGACAGAAGGTAGTTAATTTAATACTACACTACCTATTGTTAGCTAACAACTAACAAACGTTAGCAATTTCGGTTATGCTGACGTTAGCCACATTTCACAAAACCGACAATGGCCTCAAAAGAAGACTTATTTGCCGAAGCCGCCCAAAACTGGGACTTAGAAAGACTCTACCAAGCTTTCGCAGAAGCTAAACGGCAAATCTCTCCCCGATCGCGCAGAGGACTCACAGACACTGAAAAGCTTTATCTCCGAGGACTACTTTCTGGTTGCAGTCCCGCCGAAATAGCTAAAAAAATGTTTCAGACTCCCAAAAGTGCAGAGGTTTATCTATGTAAAACTTTATACCAATATGTGAAAAAACTCGCAGATTTACCGAACGAATCAGTGGGAAATTGGAGAAATGTGTGCGATCGGCTACAGGAAGCAGGATTTAAAACTCTGTCTTCTTCTGAATTTAAAATGAATAATTCTTTACCAACAGAAGCATTAGTAAAAATAGTTAATATAGGCTTTAAAGAAAGTACAGTATCAATTGACATCAACATTAGACTAGAATTTCCCTCAACTTCAGAAACTCCCAAAACCGAAGACTTGGACCGAAAAGACTAGATGCACGGTGCACTGATACTAACAGATTTGATAGGATAGGGTTTCCTGTACCATGGTCATGATTTAACCTTTCTAGAACACAGAGGACACATAGCGAGAGAATAAAGATTTGAATAAAGGCGAGCTTATAGAATATTTGATATGACAGTATTTTCCTGCTTCCCTAGTTATGTTAAAGCCCCGACTTTTTTAAGAAGTCAGGGCTCTCGGTATTATGTTTTTGAGGCTTGCTTAACTATTTAGCAAACTACCCACAGACAACATCCCATACTACCTCATACTACATACCTGTTGATATAAAATTCAAAGTACACACCTAAAAAAACTGTTTTAAACTAACTTTTATTCTGCACTATCCTGGGGTATAATTAGTCTGGGACACACGTATTGCCCACCATCAGTATCCTTACAAGGCCTCCTCGAATAATTCGACGTAAACAACTCAACTTCGTGATTAACCGTGGACTTAGCAGTCACAGGACTGGGCAGTGCTTTAGAAGCTGGACTTAGCTCCAGTAGAGTTATAATTGCCAGTATTGTTGATGAAATCAAAACAGTAGGTTTCATTTCTTTGTTTTTTCCTCTTTTAAGCTTTGACGTGCCATTCCTATCCATATATCCTCATCCAATTCTTGAGAATCCGCATACTTAAGACAATTTTTCCACAAAGGTTGAGCTTCTTTCGTCTTTTTCATCCCTTCTAGAACTTGTGCTTTTAAACAGTAAGTATCCGCTCTTTCGCTATCTATCTTGCTCGCTGCGTCCAGATGTTGCAGCGCTTCTGGATATCGACCCTGTTTCAAGCGAGCCCAACCCAAATTTTTGAGCAAAGAATACTTGACTTGATCGTCCTTAGCTAATTTTAAACCTTGCAAAAGCAAATGAACAGCAGCAGGATAGTTTTTATCGTGAAGAATATATAGCCGGGCTAGGTTACTGTAGGCAGCAGGTAAACCCAATTTAGCAGCTTCGCGATATTTTCCTCGCGCACATCCCAAATCCTGTACCTCTTCGCAAAGCCATCCTAAATTATAAAGAGCAGTTCTGTTTTTGGAATCTAGAGACAGGGCTAATTGATAGGATTCTTGAGTATCAGCCAATCGGTCTGCCTTATAGTTTTCAAATCCTCTATTATTAAACAGGGATGCGAGTTCCGGCAACCCTATTTGCCAGCCACCAAACCCTACTGTCAGCATTAAGAGCAAGGCAGCCCACTTAGAGTTATGATGCTTTTTAGGTGGCTGTTTTATAGCATTAGAAATGTTAGCTAATGGTTTTGTGTTTAGCATATTTTAACTCGGAACTAGAGAGATATTTAATTTGCCATATGGCGTAATGTTGACACTACGTATATGTATGCGACCATAGATTAATCCTTCATGGGTTCCGAGGGACTATCAGGAGAGTTGCAGAAAATCAATCACTAGACTTGGCTATGAACGATAGATACCAAGGCTTTTAGACTTACAGCGAAAACCGCTGTTATGAGGTACACCCACTTATCGTTCAATCCTCGTAGGGACACGGCAATGCCGTGTCCCTACCGTGTTTCATAACAGCGGTAACTGCTGTAAGTAGACACCTAAGCCTTCTTCCTTATTCCTAAATTTCCCCGATTCCCCCCTTGGGGGGGCTGGGCGGATGACTTCTTCCTTCGGTTATCATTAAAACTGCTTCATCGCGCGTTCCATATCCCGCTTGTCGTCGCGTTTCTTCATATCTTCCCGCTTGTCAAACAGTTTTTTGCCTTTCCCCAAACCGATATCCAGTTTTACCCATCCGCCTTTCAAATACATTTTTAACGGCACTAAAGTCAAACCTTTTTCTTCCACTTTACCAATTAATTTACGGATTTCCTGCTTGTGCATCAGCAGTTTCCGGGTGCGACGTGGTTCGTGATTAAAATAGTTGCTAGCACTTCTCCAAGGGGAAATATGAACGTTAATCAGCCACAGTTCACCATTGCGAACTAAAGCATATCCGTCTCGCAAATTAGCTTTACCTTCCCGAATTGATTTGACTTCGGTTCCCTTCAACTCGATTCCCACTTGATATGTATCTATAATTTCATAGAGATGCCGCGCTTGTCGGTTATCACTAAGAATTTTGTATCCTGGACTTTTTTCGCTCATTGTTATCTTCCCTTTATCTCCCTTAAAATTATTATAACTCTAGCTTCTCTGTAGAGAAAACAGAAGCTTGACAAAACTTAAATTACAAGTCTAGGCATTACCAATTTTGCTGAGCTAAGATGTCACCAACGTGAATGTCAAGCGGTATCATGCAGCGCACCAAGATTCGTGATTCTGGTATCCCAGATTCTGTCAGTCCCCATCCTGTGGTTAATTTGGTTTTGCTAGCTCCTTATGTGCTCGCACTCACTTGGTTTTTGGCAAACATCTCGGCTGTTAAGTGGCTGTTATCCTCGTTGGTCGAGATACCAACTCTCTACAAGATACTAATTGGTTTATTGATTGTAGCATTAGTCGTGCGATCGATTGGAACTTCGGGGCGATCGCGCCCATCGATGCCAAAATTTGTTTTGAGGCGCTATCCCCTGCTGCTGATGTTGGGTGCCAGCATTTGCTCGATCGCACTTCAGTCCATAATTGAGATCCAACATATCACCGTACTGCTGTTTATCCTAGGAACCTACGGATTATACGGGTTGTTTTCCGAACCCCATTTTTGGCAAAAAAACTTGCCCGTTGCAGGCTTATTGGCTTGTATTTTACCATTCAACAGTCAGTTGAGTAGCGGTTTAGGTTTACCAGCGCGAGTGATAACTGCACAAGTAGTAGAACAATTACTCTCGGCGTTGCAAATCGGAGCTATTTCCTCCTACGATATCATCGTGTTGGAAAACGGCATCGCCCATGTTGACGTACCTTGCAGCGGCATTAAGACCTTATTTGTGGGGACGCTATTTTTGCTGAGTGCGACTTGGATCGAAAGTCGTAAATTGGGTTTAAAATGGCTGGCTTTATGCACCGTTAACTTCTTAATGTTAGTTTCTGCTAATGCCATACGAGTTGCAGTGCTAGTATTAGTTATCCAAGTTTTGAAACAACCAATTTATGCTAAAATTTTGCACGTACCTTTAGGAATTGTGGGATTAATTTTTACTTGTTTTTTCACTTGGTTGATGTTGCAGAAAATCCCCAAATTTCCCGAATTACCAGCAAGTAATTTTTCCACAAAAGACGAAGCAGAAATATTCAGCAATCAGCCTTTAGCCAAACTCGGACTAATTGTATTAGTGGCGGTTATGGGGCTGGTTTCTCAATTATATCATGTAGAAAGTGCCAAAGTGGCGATCGCCCCCCTAAACATCCCACCACAAATTCTCTCCCAGTCCATACCCCTCAACCCCAGGGAACAAGAATTCTTTGGTAATTATCCCGGAACACAGACAGAAAAAATCAGATTTGTCTCAGGAAAATTGCGCGGTTCCCTGCTGACAGTTGCTAGCACATCTTGGCAGACATATCACGCACCGGAGTTATGTTTTTTCGCTAGTGGCATTCCAGTCGATCGCATCGAAAGAAAACAGCTAACATCAGATGTGATAGCCCGCTGGCTGTCTCTCAAAAACAACCAACTCTCCGCCGCATACTGGCTCCAATCCACCCAAGGAACAACAGATAACTTCTTGTCACGCATCAGCAGCGATATTCGTCACAAAAATCAAACTTGGGTATTAGTATCCATGCTCTTTGACAGTTATGTAAAACCGGAAGATTCAGAAATAAAAAACTTCATTACCGCTGTCCACAATACCATCAATATTAGCTTAAAAGGTTCAAAAAAATGAAAAAACTAAAACTCGCACTTAATATAATATTTCAGTCAATATTTTGGCTGTGGAACCTGACATTTTTGTCAATTGTCTATCTAGGTATTTTACCAGTTCTGGCTATACCCTTATTTCAAGCCACCATAGACAGAATTATCCCCCTGGAATTTTCCTTAACCCTCACAACCCTAATTGCAGTACCTACAATCTCAACCATCATCGGAGCCAGGTATTTAATAAAGCAACCATTGCAGTTAATGCGACTGTTTTACGGAGTGGAAGTGCCGTTATTTTTGCTTTGCTTACTTCGGTTATTTGTACTGCGAGAACTTACTCCTGCCAGCTCTCAAATTATCGATACTATAGCCTTGTGTATCGGAGCATTTTTAGTAGAAATTCTTTACGGATACCTGGGAAAAACCGAAAATAGTAGCTCAGAATTATCGGCAGTCCCACATCAACCAAAACCGTTTATATTAACTAGATTAATAGGAAAAGAAAATAGTGCCATAATTCAATTAGTATTTCATAGTTTAATGCTGTTGGTTGGTACTTGGGCTGCCACGCTGCTGATGTTTTACGCTTTACCTGTCGCCATTGTGACCATCGTGGGATTTTTGAGTTTTGCTTGGGTGCAACCACTTATAGAATCTTTTAAATACATTTCATTCTATACAATTTGGTGGCTGCCATTATCCTTAATAATGTTTGGTTTTAGCTCCAGCTTGTTCGTGGTAATGCCTTCACTTTACGGATTTCTATATCTTCAGTCAGGTTACAAAATATTTCGGAGCTTTGCTACTCAATATGGTAAAAATCAGGCAATTTTCGGAAGTTTAGCAGTAATCGCAACATGGGTAGCTATTTTTGCAACTTTGCAGCAACAGCCACAAATTCAAGCACTGAAAATGCTGGCGACTCCACCGATTAATGACAGCAGCAGGCAAACTATATTAGCTAAATCTGATAGGATTCGAGCGGGATTAGTCAACGCTTATTTGTCCCCTTACCGCTATCTCAGCACAGTGGAAGAAAACAACCACATTTATGAGATGTACAAAAGCACTTTAAATTTGAATGAAAGTGCGGCTAAGGCTGTCCAGAACAGCTATAATTTTTTAATGTCTCCCTTTTTGTATCAAGGCTCTGATGCGGATGTGAAGAAAGCCGAAAAACTCTACGGTGAATTCTTTGATACCGAATTGCAAAAAGGTGATGCCGAAGCAGTCAAACACGCCGTACAATCCACTTCAAATCGGGAAGAAGCTAAAGCAGGTTTGCTGAATGTCAATCAAGAAAAAGTATGGTTGCAATCCCAAGAAGTAACAGTCAAAGAACATGGTGATTGGGCTGATATTCAACTCTACGAAGTTTACAAAAATCAAACACCCAACTTGCAAGAAGTATTTTACTACTTTTCGCTGCCAGAAAGCGCCGCAGTCACAGGAATTTGGCTAGGTGATACGGGGGATTTGAAAAAACGTTTTCCATTTACTGTATCGCCACGAGGTGCCGCTCAGCAAGTCTACAATCAGCAGGTGAGAGAAAGTGTAGATCCGGCTTTGCTAGAACAAATTGGCCCGAAACAATATCGCTTGCGGGCTTTTCCCATCCCTGCTAAACGAGAATTTACACAAACTAATGGGCCAACGGAAATGCACCTCTGGCTTACTTACAAAGTCATGCGACAAGCCCAGGGTTGGGCGATGCCTAATTTAGCAGAAAAACGCAATATTTTCTGGGACAAAAAGACTCGTCGCACTATGGCGGGGAA
Source organism: Microcoleus sp. CAWBG506 (assembly GCA_020883125.1). GTDB lineage: Bacteria > Cyanobacteriota > Cyanobacteriia > Cyanobacteriales > Microcoleaceae > Microcoleus. The sequence continues at coordinate 6,232 of JAHREW010000014.1, read as the reverse complement.
ACAGGTAAACTACAATGAAAAAGAGGCAAAAGAAATTTGGGTTCCAGCATTTTTGCCCGCAGTTGCACCGCCACAAATTATACCACACATAGCGAATTTCCCGGGAGGAAATACTATTTTTGCTCAGCCACTGATTGATGTAAATTACTTTTTGCCACAGGTGAAAAAATTAGCCTTAGTCTTAGATACTTCTCGCAGTATGGCGACGGAAACTAAAGAACTTAAGGATAATTTTGAGTGGTTGAAAAAGAATATTTTAACCACAAACAAGGTGGATTTATATGTGTCGAGTGCGGCCGGTATGTCCCCGAAGTTGGTAGAAAATTTCCGTAGTTTTGATGTAAAAAAGTTAACGTTTTATGGTTCGATTCAATTGAAGGATATCTTGCAACAGTTTGCCAAGTTGCGTGGCGATCGCACTTATGATAGTGTATTCTTGGTGAGCGATCGGCATAGTTACGAATTATCAGACGATCGCAAAAACACCGTTTCCATGGCAGCACCGTTGTGGACAGTGCATTTAGGAGGTTTACCACCGGGTTATGACGACGCTACGTTAAAGGTGATTCAAGATAGCGGTGGGGGAGTTGCTACGGATCTTAAAGAAGCGATGCAGCGAGTGGCGACCACAGCAGCATCTGGCAAGTCTGTCATTAGTGTTGTTGATGGCTATGCTTGGAGTTATGCCAAAAAGCCGAAATCGGAAAAAACTCAGAAATCGGCTGCTACAGAGTTAAAAAATGACAAAAATCAAGGTTTTAAACCCATAGCAGCGCGACAGTTAATTATGGCACTTAGCAAACAGAAAACTTCCAATCAATTGACTCAGTTAGATGCGATGCACTCCCTGGCAAAAACCTTTAATGTAGTGACACCTTATTCTTCCATGATTGTGTTAGTGAATGATGACCAAAGAGAGCAGCTAAAACAAGCAGAAGCGAAAACAGATCGATTTGAACGCGAGGTAGAATCCGGTAAAGAGGAGTTGACTAAACCGAATAATCCTTTGAATGTTTCGGGGGTTCCTGAACCGGAAGAATGGCTGCTTTTGGGGTTTGGTGCGATCGGGCTTTTGGCGATTTTATACCGTCAATGGCGATCGAAAATAGTATAAACTACGCACGATCCCAGAAACCGGGTTTTTCACCTAATTTAGAGGTGTGTAACCAACTATTTCGTAAAAAACCCGGTTTCTTTGTCGGAGTGCGTAAATCCTGTAATTACTGAAACTATTGCTATTGTGGCATTTTCTTACTTCCCTCTTCTATCGTGAGTCTAAATAAGCCCTAAAACTCTCTTCTCTTTCCGTTCTTCGCGTTCTTCGCGCCTTCGCGGTTCGTTTAAAATCACATCTTGCACCATTCTCAGCAACAGGCAAGATGCCTGTTCCACAAAGAGTGAATTTCTTGTAGGATGGGCAGGATGCCCATCCATAAAAAGCTTGTTGAGAATGGTGCAATATCTCAGTTTAAAACTTTTTTTTCACAACTCATTTAGACCAGCTATAGCAGTCCTTGCAGGAGTCGTAAAGTTTTTTACCCCACCCCAACCCGGACCTTCATAAGGTCCGGGAGTAAGAAATTCACAAATGATTTAGGATTGCTATATATAACTAATTTATTTCTACAAAAACGCGATCGCCCTCAATCTTGATCGGATATGATTCGAGAGAATCCGCAGGTGCATTCAAACATTTACCGCTATCCAACTTGTACTGATATTTATGAAACGGACAAGTAATGATACCGCCGCTTACCTTACCCATGTCGATGGGATATTCCAAATGAGTGCAAGCATTGCGGTAGCAAGATACATTCATGCCTTGACGGTTTAAAATGAGGGAAATTCCCTCAACTTTTACTTTCAATACACCCGATTCTGGAACTTCATTGAGCGCTGTTAAGTAGTAGGACATAAATAAACAGTGTGGTATAAAGAAATATTAAGCGATCGACTGTGATGAGCGATCGACTGGCATTACCTCAACTTTGTCGATTGTACTCGATCGCCCGTTGTCTGTCGATCGCCCGTTGTCTGTCGATCGTCAAAAGATCTCAAATGGGTTCTATAAACCCGCCCCCACCAAACCAATCACCCAGATTAACACGATGTGCCACCCAAAAAATAATGTATATTCACGTTGTGTGACGAGCCGGGGCGGGTTTATGATGTTGTTGGTTTCCAACATAGATGGTAGGTAAAACCCGCCCCTACCGCAGAATTAAGGCTATAATAGGTCAATATCACAAAAAAGTCAAGTAAAATTGCTGTCATAATCTGCAAATTTTTATAAACAAAACAAGGACAAATCAACCGGAATAGCTCTAATTGCTAACCCATAACTAATAACTATGATTTTAGGTTTCGATCCAGGTAAAGACAAGTGCGGTGTCGCCGTCATGGGTACTACAGATAATAATATCTCCTACCATCAAGTTGTGCCCTCCGAAAGTGCAATTTCAACTATTCAATCTCTGTGCGAACAGTTTCCCATTGACTTATTGGTGATGGGAGATCAAACAACTTCTAAAAAATGGAAACAAAAACTTACTCTGAGTTTGTCACCCTCCATCGTAATTACTCAGATTGACGAGAGATACAGCAGTTTAGAAGCAAAGGAACGTTACTGGCAAATGTACCCTGCGACGGGACTTAATCGCTTGATTCCGCTGGGGATGCGGACTCCACCGCGACCCGTAGATGATATAGTGGCGATCGTCCTGATTGAACGGTATTTGAATCAGACTGGACTTACGCAACCCATACATTAATTCCGAAAGCTTGGGATACTATGTTTTCATTGGGTGCATCTCAATGAGTGCAAATATATTCCTAGGGGCTTCGCCTATGCAAAATCGGGATGCTCCCGGTAATTTGCCCAGGCGTGGGTTTATGAGAAATTTCGTATAATTCCTGTGTCACAGCCTTGGCGGTTCCTATATATCAAAAAATAGGGAAAAGAGAAAATATATTTGATTCCCTTTCCCCCATTTTCAGGACTAAACTCCTGACTAATAACCTGTGATTAACTAACCGATGTTAGCTGTTTTTGTTTAACTTCTACCGGGGCACTCAAAGCCTCTTCCAAATCAGCACAACCCAATTTTTCCTCCAAAATAGCCATCACTTCTCTACCGAAATCATTGGAATTTCGCTGCCAAGCTTCCAAACAAATTTGACCGAAAAATGAACCCAAAGGCTCAGGATTCCACAGCAATTTCCTGGCTGTCCAAGGCATCAAACTCATCGGGTCATAACCAGGTTGCAAAATCTCCTGTTTAAAGGCGTATTCTTCCAAAATTGTGTGGGGCTGTAACCCGATAAAGAAAATCGCTGGCTCTACTTTATCCGCTCCAAAAATCCGCTCCAATTCCCGGTGATAGGCAATGGTTTGGCGGATGGTTTCAAAGGTTTCATCCATCACATTAAAGGAGTAGTTTACGGAAACAACATCGTTGAAACCGGCGGCTTTTAAATCGCGGCAATTTTCCAAAACGACTCGTAAGTTATAACCCATACGCATTTTGCGAACTAATTCTTGGGAACCGCTGGTGATGCCGATTTCAAAGTAATTCATTCCCGTTTTTACCATCAAATCGCACAATTCTGGTGTGAGATTGTCCGCACGGATGTAAGCAGCCCAGTGGATGTCTGTCATGCCGGCGGCGATGATTTTTTGCAAGAGTTCAACGGCGTCATCAATGAATTTGCGGGCGGGGATAAATTGAGCGTCGGTAAACCAGAAGTTGCGGATACCTCGATCGTACAATTGTCTAATCTCCGCCACCACCTCATGCGCTGGATTGATCCGCACTTGCTTACCTTCAATCACCGTGTAAATGCAGTAACAGCAGTTGTGAGGACAGCCGCGCTTGGTTTGGACGCCGATGTAGAAGTCCCTATCCTGTAGATAATAGGAAAATTCCGGCCAAATGGTCTCGATGTACTGATAATTACAAGCAGTTTTCTCGATGTTGGCTGGCTTTTCGTGAATTAGTCGATCGCGCGGGACTGTCTCACCTACCACATAACACCTTTCCTGGGCTAAATCCTCGCCTTTAATCAACTTCTCCAACAGCGCCTCACCTTCCCCCACCGAAACCACAGTCCCCTTGGGTAAACTGCGTCCCAACTGCTCGTAAAACACACTCACAGCACCGCCGCCTACCACTGCACGAGCTTCGGGACGGTATTTCCGGGCGCGCTTCAATCCACGCTTAATCAGCCCCTGATTGCGCCAGAGTTCGGTGTAATAAGAAACTGCCAAACGCAATCCTCCCAATGCTCCCCGCATTTTAATTAGGGGATTGTTGGCGTAGTAAAACTCAAAGGCATTTTGCAGGGGATTGCCGCCTCTACCGCCCACAGGTGCGTAAATTTGAATGTCTCGCCAAGAGAAAACTAGGAGGGTTGGTTGAAATTCATCGACGGCGGCGTCGAGAGCCTTGGCGTAATCTAAGGGCGGTACGGCACCTACATCGAAAATCCGTTGTTGGACATCGGGAAACAGCTTGTGGATGTGATCGGAAAGATACACAACTCCGATCGGGAAAATGGGATTACAAGGGAGGCGAACATACAGGACTCGGTTTTCTCGGTTTTCTGGGTTTTCCATGATTGCCACATCCTAAATTGCTAGTTTTTTGACTGTGTTAATATTCTTTTAATATAACTTTACAATCTCTCTAATTTTGGTAATTTAAGATTAAATATTTTAAAATTTTCCGAATCGGAGTAAAGCTGAGCCTGTTGGCGTGGCTGAGTAGGAGGACGATAAAATAGGGAATTTTTAAATTAATTACAGCTAAGGTTGACAGAAAATTGACGATCGCACTTAATATCGCGTTTTTTCTGCCTTTATCGGCACTATGGTCTCTTAAGGTGCTAGGGAATTGGTAGTCCGCATTACAACAATCCGGGATCGCAAAGTGTTAATTTTATAAGATAACGAAAACTTTTATCCAAGGCTCCCTACCAGTTATGGCTCAAATTCTTGATCCACTACCCTCAGACGCCGACAGCAAAATTCTGTGCTGCTACGTCAACGCCACCAGTCAAATTCAAATTTCCCGCATCACCAACATTCCTAACTGGTATTTTGAACGAGTGGTGTTTCCCGGACAGCGCTTAGTGTTTGAAGCAATGACAGCAGCAATGTTGGAAATTCACACTGGGATGATGGCGAGTGCAATTTTGTCTGATACCATCCCTTGCGATCGCTTGCAGATTAACGAAGGACCCTATTCTCCTATCAATGCTACCAGATCGAGACCGGAAAGTAAGCTCGATCGCCCCTCAACTACAGCCCGTCCCAAATCTAGAGAAACCTCAGAGCCTTTAACAGTACCGGCGTTAACAGCCGTCGATTAAGCTAGTTCTCGGATTGGGGACTTCTCAGGGATCGGAAGTTAATAAATTTTTCATTTAACAAATAAACCTTGTACAAAATCTGCTCTTACTCGATCTGAAATTGGTAAGAGCAGTTTTTTGTGCAGACCTTCGCCCGATCGCGGATAATCTTTCTATAAAACCCGTTCTTACTTCAACCATGTCAGTACCACCGATGGAATCGCCATTATCCTCTACTCCCCTATTTGAACCTGCGGTATTCCGGCTTTCTCCTTTAATTAGAATCACCCTTTTGAGTTTGTATGCAGCCTTAACAATTCCCTTACCTTTTTTGTCCGCAGCAACGGCAGCACCGGTGCCTGCTAATATTATTTGGGCGGGAATTGTAGTCGGTGCTGTGGGTTTGTATGGCGTACTTAGCGAAAGGGTAATTGTGAATGACGAGGAAATTCAAGTAACTTATCCCAACTGGTTTCCCAAAGTATTTCGCAGAGGTTGGTCTCTAGCTTGGACAGAGGTCAAAGCTCTTAAACCTCGATCGACTGGTCAAGGTGGTTTAGTTTATTATTTTTTGAGTCATTCGGGAGAGGGTTATTTGTTACCCATGCGAGTGGCTGGATTTGCCAAATTAGTCCGTTTAGTTGAAGCAAAAACAGGCATTGATACTACAGATGTCCGCCCTTTGTCTCAGCCTTGGATGTATTTGATTTTGCTCTTATGTACCCTGCTGTTACTCTTAGTTGATGGGTGGACAATTTTGACATACTCACCGCCCGTCACAAGTGCGGTGATTCTTGACGCTTCATTGGGTGATGCTAACCGTTGCTAGTCTTACTCTCTCTCTGCGCCCATTTAGAGTCGTGGCAATGCCCTATCCCGACTT
>JAHREW010000013.1:83293-141650 GCA_020883125.1 Microcoleus sp. CAWBG506 | reverse complement strand
AATTCTCAGTGGATTTTTGGGACGCAAGGGAGATGGTGAACCGGGTGTCAAGACCAAGAAGGCGAGGATGGCAACGTTTGCATGACATTGCTGCTACATGGAAATTAGTTTCTACCCATTCCCCCCCTGATGTCAAGCCGGATTTTGTTAAGAAATATGTGAGTAAGGCATAGCCTTAAAAAGGGGGGAGTAAGATTCTGAAGGGGGCTCGGAATTTAACGGGAAACTCCAGAAAACAAGCCCTAAGTATCGAGTTTTTGGCGATGGGCGATCGCCTCTCCCAGCAAATTCAATAATTCATCTGGCATCCCATCTAACAACTGTGCGGCTAAGCTTTTGGGCCCAGGATCGACTCCCGTGGTTAACACCGCCTTTAATCTAGGCATGGCGTTCGAGTCTACCAACTCAATCAAACCACTCAAACACCGATTAAACAAACATTCCGTTAACTGAGAATCCTCGATCGGCAACTCAATAGAAGCACGAACTTCGCCATCTGTAGGGTCATATTCAAACCGTAGCATCTTGACTTCCCAACTAATAGCTAGCATAGTTTGAAACAATACACCCTTATGAAGGCAATCTTTCACCGCCAGCAATTGTGGCGCAACAAATTGCAGAAATTCGCCATTTTCGCTAAGCTGGATGCAGATGCCAAAATCATCGATATTTTCAGCTTTGACACCAGTAATAATCCGACATTTATCAGCATCGAAATTGTATTTCCAGCCGCGTTGTTCCAGACAGTGGGCAATAAAAGCAAGGGTGGTAGCCATGAGTTTCTGGTTCCTAATTTATAGTAGATTTTCGGGTAGATAGCAGCGCCTTTTTCCGCTGCTATTTGTATATCGCTCAAGCAATCAAGAATTATGCAATTGATTGCTGTTATTTGCCTGGTGGAGTTTTGGGACATTCGCATTGGGCTGTGGTGGCGATGAGAAGTCGATCGCCCGGTGCGGCCAAAGCAGCGCTCGTTTTCGGCTCTAAGTAGATACTGCCGATCAAATTGGCAACTAACAGCGAAATCAAGGCTGTTTCTAAGACGGTAAATGACCTTTGCATAATTGACTCCTACTTCAACAGGGGTAAACAAGCTTGAGGTTTTGCTTCCCTCTGTTTATTTATCGGGAGTGTTTGGAGTTTTTTATGCAAAGATGAGCCTCGCGCCCTGATTTTTCCGTCTATAATCGATACAAATCTTTGTCTCTCAAGGTTTTTGGGTACTTGTCACCCGATCGTTTCCCTGAACTTCCAAGCGCTTTTTCGTTTCAATCAGCCAATTTTCCACTTCGGGCTGATATTTTTCCTTGGGAGCATATCTCAGACAGTTGCGCCAAGCCCTTAATGCGCCGCTGTTATCTTGTTTAGCTTCTCGCACCCGCCCCAACAGACAGTACGCAGCAGCCCGATCGCCCAAAAGTGCGATCGCGGCATTTAGTTGTATTTCCGCTTGTTCATAATCCCCCAATTCCAACAAAGCCCAGCCCATATTCTTGTGCAAAACCGACTTTAAATCCACTTCTTTAACAAGTTGCAATCCTGTTTGCAATTGGGGAATAGCAGCGGCATATTGTTTATCCAAAATATCCAACCTTGCCAAATTATTCAGAGATTTGTCAGGCAAATCTTTGAGAGATTTTTTATAGCTATTTCGCGCTGAATCAAAGTTCCTATTTATTTCAAAAATTAAGCCTTGAGTATAATGAGCTTCCCCCAAGTTCGGTTCTAAAAAAAGTGCTAAATTTAGATAAAACTGAGCGTCTCCTAACCTATCGGCTGTATAACTATCATGAGCGCAATTATTCAAAGAAACAGCCCACTGAGGGGCAAATGATTTAAAACCGAGAGCAAAAAATAGCGATACACTTAGCCCCAACCCAGCCAGACGATAATTAATGCGAGTCGATATAATATAACGCTTAAAAAAATTAAGTTTACTTCCAGCTTGACCAAACAAATTAGCAACAGTTAAATGACTGCACTCAATTTCAGCTAAACGCTGCAAAACCGTGCTGGGATTTTGAGGGCGACGGTGAGATTCAACGGCCATCATCTCATCAATTAATTTGGCAAACTTTACTGAAATTTGCGGTGCTAAGTCTCGCCAGATTAACTTTCCTGTTGCTGTTATCGCTAAATTATCTGGCTTATTTCCAGTTAGTAAATATACAAAAGTCCGCCCCAAGGCAAATAAGTCAGATTTGGGAATTGCAGCGCCATTTTCTTGTTCTGGAGCTGTATAACCTAATGATAAAATCAGCGTAGTCTCTCTATTTTCATATTTATCGATATAGGTATCAGAATTTATTTTGCTGGCAGTACCAAAGTCAATCAATACTAGACTACCGTCAGGACGGCACATAATATTACTCGGTTTAATGTCTCGGTGAAAAAAACCTTTTCTGTGAACTGCTTCTAAAATTTTAGCGGTTTGTCTCAGCCAATCGATCCCTCGTTCTTCAGAAATTGTGCCGTTTTCTTTCAGCCATTCTTCGAGATTTTTACCTGGAATTTGCTCCATTGCTAAACAGTGGAGATTATTACGCTTACTGGTTTCAAAAGTAAAGTAAGTTTCCGGAAAAACTTGAGGTACTGCGATAGATTTCAGAGACCATAATATCATTGCTTCTTCCCGAAACAAGCGAATTACATTGGGATCGCTATTGTGGGTTAGCACTTTCAAAATTTTGGGAATATAAAAACCATACTCGCCATCTTCCAAGTCTTGTAATTCAAAAATTTCGGTGCTATCGCTTCGGTGTTGTAGCTTTCTCACGGCTCGATAGCGATTGTTGATTAACAATGAGGTGTTGCAACCAAGACAATTATCCAATCCATAAGGGTTTTGACGATGTTTGCACCTAGGATTGATGCAGTAGTTAACACTCTCTTCTCCCAACATTGGTTCATCAAAACTGTTCATTTTTGCCTCATCATGAATTTGGTTAAAATAACTAAACTAAGACTTATACCATTTCTCTAAAATCCTGCAACAATCTTTGACCCCCCCTAACCCCCCCTTACAAAGGGGAGGGAGAAGACTACTGTTGCATTCTTTTTTAAAATTGGTATTAGACACTGCCTAAATCTTAGGTAATGGGTAATTGGTAATTGGTCATTAATTTACAACTCATTTTTAGCAGTTTGTAGTTTGCAACCATTACCCATTACCCACCTAACTGAGAAAGGCTATATTATACCATTTTCATAAAGTTCTTACAGATGTAGTTCAAAGCCCCCCCTTAGTAAGGGGGGGTTGGGGGGGTAGATATGTAGCGCTACTTTATGAAATTGGTATTACACAGGTAAGTTTTCCTCTTGTTTGCGATCGCCCGCTGCGAGATTTTTTTCCTCTGGTTGCATCACTGCTAGCAAATTTTGGAAATTCTCTTCAGTGTATCCTCTTTCTAGCCAATCCTGATTTTGGATCGTAGAATAAACTTTATTTAACTGATCGTAAGCTTTGCTATTAGTTTTAAACAACTTGGTCAAATGCTCTTTGAGAGTAATAGCAATCGAGTCTTCTTCCCTAGCAGCTTTGCTATTTGGATTTAGCTGCGGATTTTTAAACACCAGATGACTTTTGAGTATTTCAATTTTATTTCCATCTGGTTTTTGAGTTTTGAGCATCCCCAAAATTTCCCTGCAAGCCTTAGTTGTCAATTGCTCCGTGACGTACTGCATTAAGACTTGGTGCAGCACAAACTCAGTTTGACCTTTGCCGGCATTTTTATCAATCAACTCCCGGCGCAACAGGGAAGATAGGGATTCTAAAATTTCCGACCTACTTACCGGGAATAACAGATATTCCACTAACTGTTCTAAAGAAACCGGGGAAGCTTGGATCGCCAACCAATACAGAATTGCTTTTTCTAAATCTTCCAATCGTTCAAACTGGTCGTTTAATAAAGCCTTGATTCCTCCAAATACAAAAGTTTGGCGTTTGAGAAAGTCGGAAACTTTACCGTTAAACAATTCCCGAATGGCGGGAGCTACAAGTTTTAACTCCAAGGGATTTCCTTGATATATCTTAATGAGTTCTGTCCATTTGTTCTCATCAGATAAGCCTTGAGCTTTAAACAGTTCTCGTGCTTCTATCTCGTTCAAACCAGGCAGTTTTAAAGCTCGCACCGGCGAACGATCGCCCACGAGCAGATCGATCGCCTCCGGTACTTCCCGCGTGACGACGACTAAGCAGCTTTGATGCTGTTGTTCTGCAATTCTTTGGATTAATTCCCCATACTTCTCATAGCCTTCTCGATAATGTCCGGCTAACTTAGTCGGTTCTAAGATTGTTTCCCACCCATCAAACACCATCAGACATCGGAACTCTCGCAACTTTTCTATGAGTTGGGAGATTCTTTGATCTACATCAACGGGTAAGTTAATTTGGGGCGATCGCTCGAAATTTTGCATCAAGTAAGTTAAGAAATTGGCGATGGTTGGTGCTTGACGGAGCGATCGCCAAATCACTAAATCAAATTTTCCCTGAATTTGTTGGGCTAACTTTACCGAGAGAGTCGTCTTCCCAATCCCGCCGACTCCACTCAAAACTACCAACCGACATTGTTCTGCGACAATCCACGTCGCCAGGGAGTTGAACTCTTTAGTGCGGCCGCAAAAAACGGGAATATCTGGAGCTTCACCCCAATCAACCAGGGTACTCTGAGGAATTCCCCCAGACATCGATCGAGAGTCAGACAGCAGTTGTGCTGGAGGTGACATCATCTGGGGTGGTAGTTTGACGAAGGGCGATCGTAAATGTCGCCCCAAAGCCGCACGGAAATTGGTTTTGCTGACTTCTTCTCGAAAAATTTCCGAAAGCAATTTCCAGAACTTGGGCCCGACATCTCGCATCAGGTAATTCATCTTATATTGAGAATTTTCAGCCATTTGCTCGTAGGTCATCCCCAGACAGGCCCCGCGCAGAATCGTTACTTCCGGGTCGCTGAGGTGTCTTTCGGTTTCCGCAAAAACCACTATATCCATAAGTTTGAGGGTTTCTTCAAAATCCATTGCTTTATTAGAGGTTTTGCTCTATTGTCCTGACTGACTTCACCATAACCCTAAGTTAACAAAGCTTTTTAGCGAACTGAGTTATGTCATTTTATTAGAGACATAAGTATATTATTGTTAAGTATGTATTATTACAAATTTCAGTACGGTGGTGGAGAATGATGGGTCAAGTGTTTGAGCTAGTACCTATGCTCACGACCTAGACACCAAAAAATAATTTTCCTCTAAACACTTGACAAAGTGACGCATATACCATAAATTAGTAAATCGTGGTTGATGCGGAACTGGCGGAATTGGTAGACGCGCATGATTCAGGTTCATGTGGTGCAAGCCTTCCGGGTTCAAGTCCCGGGTTCCGCATTCTCAAGGCAGGCAGTAGTTTGGGGCGATGCCGAGGCAGGCAATAACCCCATCCACTCTGCTAAATTAAACAATGCTGACAAGTATTCAAAATCCCCTAGTCAAGGAAATCCGCAAGCTCCATAGCTCGAAGGGACGCAGGGAACAACAATTATTTTTACTGGAAGGGACTCATTTGCTGGAGGAAGCTTGTGGGGTGAATTACCCCCTGGCTACGGTTTGCAGCACTCCTGAGTGGGTTGAGCAACATGGGAAATTGTGGGAGCAGGCTTGTAGTTTGGCCGATCGCGCAGAGTTAGTCAATATGAAGGTGTTGGAGTCGATCGCCACTACAGTCCAACCCGATGGTATTGTCGCCACCGCACGTCGCACCGCTACTCCACCAGCAGAATTCTCCACTTTGGGGATAGCTTTAGAAACCATTCAAGATCCTGGTAACTTGGGGGCGATCGTCCGCACGGCTGCGGCTGCTAATGCCGACGGTTTGTTGCTGAGTGCAGATAGTGCGGATCTGGATCATCCAAAGGTGCTGCGAGCTTCCGCAGGAGCCTGGTTTAAACTACCCATGACAGTTAGTCCCGATTTAATGGCGGAAGTTTCTCGATCGAAAAATCGAGGGATGCAAATTTTAGCCACAGTCCCTGATGCGACTTTAACTTATTGGGAAGTAGATTTGCGATTGCCGACTCTGATCGTTTTGGGCAATGAAGGCTCTGGTTTGTCGGGCCAATTGAGGAATTTGGCCGATCGACAAATCCAAATTCCTTTGAGTCGGGGCGTAGAATCCTTGAATGTGTCGATCGCCAGCGCCCTGATTTTGTACGAAGCTCAAAGACAAAGAAGTTATTAGTGATTGGTTGTTGGTTGTTGGTTGTTGGTTGTTGGCTCAGCTTCGTCGAAGGGTGGTTGGTTGTTGGTTATAGCAACCGCCTTGGTGGTTAAGGCATAACTTTGGGGTAAGGGATCTGGCATTCGGGCAGATAATTTATGGGTTTTACTCAAGGATTTTCCGCCCGAATGCCAGATCCCCTACTGCCTTAATCGCCTTGGCGGTTGCTATCTTTGTGATTTGTCAACTGTCAACCCCCCACAGTCCACTCTCAACCGTCATCAGTCCACAAATTCTGCCATTTTGTACACTTTGATGCAATTTTTCCGCTAGGAAAGCGGATACTCTCCTAGCATTGCAACTCATGCTCATAGAAAATAAATGTAAAGAAATATAGCCAACCACTCTCAGAAATGTTAAGATTCTTAACATAAGTAGCATTGTTAACCCCCCAAGCAAAACCCAACCTGAGACGGGGGCGACAGGGAGTAGCAGCTAGCTACCATAAAATGAAGCCTCTTTAAATGCAAGGAAAGCGCAAGTCCCCGCCCGCTTTCCTTACCAGAAGAAGCTAGGGGTTTGCCACACAGCAAACCTTTAGAGGCACTGATCCTCAGCGGGAAAAGCTCATGAAAACTCTTAAGTCCTCAGATACAGATTCTGTTCGCGCTTACTTGCGAGAAATTGGCCGCGTTCCCCTGTTGACCCATGAGCAAGAAATACTCTATGGGAAACAGGTACAGCGATCGACTGCACTGAATCAGGAGAAATATATTCTCGCCGAAGAGTTAGGCCGCGACCCAACGACGGCCGAATGGGCACAGGCAGTTGGGCTGTCTGAGGCACAGTTGCAGCGGACGATCGAACACGGGGAAAGAGCCAAGCGGCAAATGGTGGAAGCCAATCTGCGGCTGGTGGTGTCGGTTGCTAAGAAATATATCAAGCGCAACGTAGACTTACTGGATCTAATTCAGGAAGGCACTATTGGAATGCAGCGAGGAGTCGAAAAATTTGACCCGACTAAGGGTTATAGATTTTCTACTTATGCTTATTGGTGGATTCGTCAGGCGATTACGCGGGCGATCGCCGAAAAAGGCCGCACCATCCGCTTACCAATTCACATCACCGAAAAGCTCAACAAAATTAAAAAAGCCCAACGCCAACTTGCTCAACAGCTAGGCCGGGCTGCAACTGCTGCGGAGTTGTCCCAGGAGTTAGATTTAACTCCCAAGCAAATTCGGGAATATCTCGAACGAGCTCGTTTGCCACTTTCCCTAGATTTGCGCGTGGGAGATAATCAAGATACTGAGTTGGGCGATTTATTGGAAGATACTGGTACTTCCCCGGAAGATTTTGCTCTGCAATCTTCCCTGCGGACGGATTTGGATCATCTGATGGCAGAATTGACTCCCCAACAGCGGGAAGTGTTGGCTTTGCGATTTGGTTTGGAAGATGGGCAAACTCTCACCTTGGCAAAAATAGGCGATCGGCTTAACATCAGCCGGGAACGAGTGCGGCAAATAGAACGGGAAGCTTTGACTAAACTCCGCAAACGAAAGCAAGATATCAACGATTATCTAGCCAGCTAGGTAGATTGGGGACTGGCGATCGGTTTAGACTTTCGCCATCCCCAATCTAACATCGTAAAAACCGTCTCCTTGAATTCGGTTGTGCCCACTTCGTTGTTATCACCATCCTGCTACATTAGTAATTACTTGGTAAGAAAGATAAGCAGCCAGTAAATAAGGTTATTGAAATTAACCGGGCTGTCTGTAAAATCAACAACTGTCTCTGAAACGGAGGTTCTCGTGAGTAATTCATCTAACAAATCCCCAGAATTTTTTGAAGAAGACGGAGAAAATTCTAATTTACTGTGGCAGTACGTGCAGTCAATGGCTCCAGACACCGTTTCTCAGTTGTCTAAGCCAAATTCTCACGAAGTTTTTCAAGTAATGGAGCGAAATATTGTCGGACTATTGGGTAATTTACCTTCGGAACACTTCGGGGTGACAGTCACTACCAGTCGCGAGCATTTGGGTAGATTGTTGGCTTCGGCGATGATTAGCGGCTATTTTCTCAAGAATGCCGAACAACGAATGACTTTTGAAAAGTCTATGCAAGCTAGTGAAATAAACGGTTCTGATGATTAAATTGTTAACAGTTAAATAGTCGAATACTCAAGCCCCCCATCACCAGATGGGGGGCTGTTGTTAGTTGTTAGTTGTTAGTTGTTAGTTGTTAGTTGTTAGTTGTTAGTTGTTAGTTGTTAGTTGTTGTTACGGGAAGGATGAATAATCCATAACCCATAACCCATAACCCATAACCCATAACCAATAACCAATAACCATAACTAATAACCAATAACCAATAACTAATAACTAATAACCAATAACTAATAACTAATAACCAATAACTAATAACCATTAACCAATAACCATTAAATTAATATGTCTCTTTCTTCTTTACCTCACAAAGTCATCGGCGTTGCTGTCATCTGGAACGAACAAGGAAAAATTTTGATTGACAAAAGACGCCCACAAGGACTACACGGCGGTTTTTGGGAGTTTCCCGGCGGTAAAATAGAGCCTGGGGAAACCATGGAAGCTTGTATTGAACGGGAAATTATGGAGGAGTTGGGGATCGTCATCGCAGTTGGTGCGAGCTTGATGACGATCGAACACGACTACACTAATTTTACAGTGACGCTTTGCGTACACAACTGCCGCTACCTCAGCGGTGAACCGCAAACCCTCGAATGTGATGAAATTCGCTGGGTGACACTAGAGGAGATTGACCAATTTACTTTCCCCAAAGCCAACGAACAAATTATTGCTGTTCTGCGTAAAAATTATGGTGTTAACTGATAACTAATAACTGTTAACTAACTTTTATTTTTGAACGGGCAAAGTAAAGTGAAAACAACTGCCTTTGTCGGGGACTGAATCTACCCAAATTTGACCGTAGTGGGCGCGGATGATGCCCTGACAAAGAGACAGTCCAATCCCATAACCGTCTTGTGATTTGTCTCGCTGCAAGCGGAAGCTGTCTTCAAAAATGCTTTCGCAATTTTCTTCAGGAATTCCCGGCCCGCTGTTACCAATGCTGACTTGGACTTTGTAAGCAGTGCGGTGGAGCATGGAAATAGTCACAGTTCCTTGCTCTGGGGTATACTTGCTGGCGTTGTCGAGGAGGTTGGCTATCACTTGTTTGATGCGATCGGGATCGGCATAAACCAAGGGCAAATCTGGGGGAATGTCTGTCTCCAAGTTGAGACTTTTAGCTTGAAATTTGTCTTGAAACTGAAGCAGTACATCTTGACAAATTTTCCCCAGTTCGATTTTTTTTGGTGCCATGTGCAGTTGGGCGTTTGTACCCCTAGCTGCTTGCAGGATATCTGTAATCATGCGATCGACAATCCGAATTTGCCGCCGAGCTTGTTTCATCAAATGATTCGCCAGAGTGGGTGTCAAACGTGATGTTTCCCCCTTTTTCACCTTCTGATGTGACTCCAAAGTTTCCAAAGCCAAAGAAGCAGCCGTCAAAGGATTGCGGAGATCGTGGGCGAGCATGGCAATAATGCGGTCTTTCAACTGCAACTGTTCTTGCAGGTGTTCTGTTTCCTGTTTGAGGCGAAAAACTTCATCAGAAAGTTGCACCAGTTCCACGGCGCAAGCAACCGAATAAATCGGTTTTGGCTCTGCCCCAGTGTCAGCCGGAGATGTCGGAGACTGTTGTTGATCGGTGTATTCTTCTACAGACAACAACCAACGGGGCCACCAGTGTTCCAATTGGGCGCTCAAATTGCTGCCGGTGAGGGTTTGTCGTGGAGCGGGATGGATTTTGAGCAGGGAAGGAGTGGCTAGGAGTTTAAAGTGTTCCGCCAAATCAGGCTGTTCCCCGACGTCGATGATTTGAAGTTCAAAGTCCCACTCGGCCTTCAAATCTGTTAGGGATTTGCGGATGTGTCTGGTTTGTTCCTTGGAAGATGGACGCTTGTCTACGAACAGCAGAAGCTGTAGCACCGATTCGGAAGTGGCAGACTGTTCACGAGAAGAGTCTGTGTCACTTGTGCCGATGGTCGGAGGAACGCTATGGATTTTTTTAATCGGGTGAAAATAATTGACCATTGCCGAGCCGAGTTATTTCACTTCTACTTTAATTTAATACCTCCTTTAGATTTATGCTAATCTCCGATAATTTGATGAGGGCGGATGGATGATATTTTTGAGTGGCAAGCAAAATTCGTCGCTGCATGAGGTGATGAAGGTGGCGGCGGGGTTTTTTGTGCTGTGCTTATTGCTGACGCTGCACCGCTACTACAGCTTTTATGCCACTTACGACCAAGGCATTTTTAATCAACTGTTTTGGAATGGTAGTCACGGTCGCTTGTTTGAGAGTTCTCTCTCTTCGGCTTTGTCTACTAACGTGGTTCACCAAAATCAGGTCCCAGAAGTATTTTACTACCGGTTAGGGCAGCACTTCACTCCGGCGCTGATGCTGTGGCTGCCAATTTACTCCCTGTTTCCCTCTCCTGTGACTTTGACGGTGTTGCAGGTGACTTTGATTACGGCGGCTGGTTTAGTGCTCTACCCTCTTGCCAGACACTATCTAGAGCGGCGGCTATCGGCTGCAATTGTGGTCAGCTATTACTGTGCTAATGCGGTAATTGGCCCGACTTTGGGCAATTTTCACGATGTTTGCCAAATTCCGCTTTATGTTTTTACCTTGCTGCTGGCGATGGAAAAGCGCTGGTGGTCGCTGTTTGGGATTTTGGCAACTTTAATTTTGGCCGTGCGGGAAGATGGGGGTGTGGTGTTATTTGGGGTGGGAGTTTACTTGATTTTGAGTCGGCGCTACCCTCGGACTGGCTTGGCTGTCTGCCTTCTGAGTTTTGGTTACATGATTGTGTTGACCAATGCGATTATGCCCTTATTTTCTGCTGATATCTCCCAGCGGTTTATGATAGAACGCTTCGGTCAATATGCCGATGGAGAAGAAGCTTCGACTCTCGATATTATTTGGGGAATGGTGAGCAATCCTTGGCGGTTGGTTGAACAATTATTTACGCCGTTTTTTGGTAAAATCAAATACCTGCTTGGTCAGTGGTTGCCCTTAGCTTTGGTTCCTGCTTTCGCACCCGCTTCTTGGACGATCGCTGGATTCCCCCTCCTGAAGCTATTTTTAGCTAAAGGAGAGTCGGTATTGGCGATCAATATTCGCTATGCGATGACTGTGGTGCCTGGGCTGTTTTATGGGACGATCCTCTGGTGGGCTAGTCGCCAACAGGAAGAAGATAAAATTAGAAGGGGAGAACAAACCATCTTGCGTTTTCCTTCTGCGGTGTTGCCTTTCCCTTCTTCTGCAAAATTTCGCCGATTTTGGGCGTTTTGTATCTCTTTGTCACTATTTTTCACCTTCACATCTAACCCAAATCGGACTTTTTCGTTTATTTTGCCCGATGCGATCGCTCCTTGGGTGCAGGTTCCTTTGTTCAGACAGTGGCAACACGTTTTTCAGGTGCGCCCTCTGTTGGCTCAAATTCCTGCGGATGCTAGTGTGTCAGCGACTAACACGATTGTGCCGATTTTGTCAAGCCGTCGGGAAATTCTTAGGTTTCCGATGTTGGAATTGCGGAATGATGCCAGGGAGATAGTGAAGATGGAATATGCGATCGCGGATATGTGGCAGTTACAACAGTATCAGGCGGCATTTCGCGCGGAACGGGGACAGTTGCAGGCGATCGTCCCTCAAATCGATCGAATGTCCAACTCTGGAGAGTACGGCATTATTGGCTTTGAAGACGGCACGATTTTGATGCAAAAGGGTGCTGTTTCTAACTCTGCATCGGCGACGGCTTGGGCTAGTTTTCGTCGCCAATTGGAGCCGATTTTGAACCAAAAGTAGGCAGGGAGTGGCGATCGCCATGGCTGTGTCTGTGGCAAAAATCTTGAATCAACCTGTATTTGAGTCCTGGACCCATAAACACCAAATAAACCTGGTTTTTCACAAACATTAAAGGCTTAAAAGCAGTATTTCCGTAAAAAACCAGGTTTTTGAGTCCAGGATGATTGTTCAGGTCATGGAGGTGGCGATCGACTAACCAATCAAAGCTTAAAATTATACAATAAAGTTGTCAACAATAAACATTAAGATCTATAAAGTATGTGGAGGGAAGAGAAATGAAAATTTTGGTATTGGCGTGGGAGTTTCCTCCCAGAATCGTAGGTGGCATCGCCCGCCACGTATCCGAATTGTATCCAGAATTGGTGAAGCTGGGCCACTCCATTCACTTAATTACTGTAGAGTTCGGCAACGCGCCGATGTATGAAGTGGTGGAAGGAATACAGGTACATCGGGTAGTGGTGGGACACGCCCGCGACTTTTTCCACTGGGTAGCCAACCTCAACCAAAGCATGGGCCATCAAGGTGGCAAACTGATGCTAGAAGAAGGGCGTTTCGATCTGATTCACGCTCACGATTGGCTAGTGGGAGATGCAGCGATCGCTCTTAAGAATACTTTTAAAGTACCCCTAATTGCTACCATCCACGCCACCGAATACGGACGCTTCAACGGTCTCCACAATGACGGACAGCGGTACATCAACGCCAAAGAAAATAGCCTCGCTTACAATGCTTGGCGGGTAATTGTGTGTAGCGATTATATGCGCCGAGAAGCCGAACGGGTACTATCTACCCCTTGGAACAAAATAGAAGTAATTTATAACGGAATTAGAGCGGAAAAAAAACCACGCTTGCACGAATTAGGTGCCATAAATTTTCGGCGAAAATTTGCCGCCGATGATGAAAAAATTGTCTATTATGTGGGCAGAATCAGCTACGAAAAGGGCATAGCTGTATTTTTGAATGCTGCACCGAAAGTAATTTGGGAAATGGGGGGAAAGACCAAGATTATAATTGTGGGTGGTGGCAATACTGACTATCTGAAAGATCAGGCTTGGAACTTAGGAATTTGGAATAAATGTTATTTTACTGGGTTCATGTTTGAAGACGACCTCGATAAATTTCAAACGGTGGCTGACTGTGCTGTTTTTCCTAGTCTTTACGAACCTTTTGGGATTGTAGCTTTAGAAAGTTTTGCAGCCAGAGTGCCTGTGGTAGTTTCTGATGCCGGTGGATTGCCAGAAGTGGTACAACACACGAAAACCGGTGTTGTTACTCAGGCAAATAATTCTGATTCTTTAGCCTGGGGGATTTTGGAGGTGTTGAAAAATCCGGGTTATGGACAGTGGTTAGTTGATAATGCTTATTCAGACTTGGAACGCCGATTTAGCTGGCCGAAGTTGGCCATGGAAACAGAGTGGGTTTATGAACGGGTGATGGCAGAAAGAGCCGAGGTTGATTGGTAAGAATGTTGAGAGTTGACTGTGAGTCAAATATTAACTTTTTTAGTTGCAGATGTTAAAAACTTGTAACACAATGTATAGATACACTCGACCTTAGCTTGAGTGAACTCGGAAGATTGACTTCACAGGAATTAGCATCTTGAATATTTTTAGGGATATCGAACCTCAGCCCAGACGCAATTTGCTGACTTTATTCACCACAGGCTTGGTGTTCTGGTCGAGTTTAGCCTCACTTTTGCCAACTTTGCCCCTGTACGTCCAATCCGTAGGCGGTACAAAACAGCAAATTGGCTTTGTCATGGGTGCATTTGCGATCGGGCTTTTGCTGTCGAGGCCGCAGTTGGGCAAAATGGCTGATGCTAGGGGGCGAAAACAAGTTTTGCTTTTAGGTACCTTAGTAGCTACTATGGCTCCTCTGTGCTACCTGTTGACGAAATCAATTCCTTTACTGTTATGTATCCGCGCTTTTCACGGCATTAGTATCGCAGCTTTTACCACAGCTTACAGTGCTTTGGTAACAGATTTGTCGCCACCAGGAAAGCGAGGCGAATTAATTGGTTACATGAGTTTAGTAAGTCCGATTGGGATGGCCTTTGGCCCGGCGATGGGCGGATTTTTGCAAGCATGGGTGGGGTATACTCCTTTGTTTTTAATGTCTGCATCTTTCGCTACAATGGCGGTAATTTGTACTTTTCAAATTACGGAACCTAGTTGGGGAGATTTAGCAAAGCCAAATTTATTATCTGAGGAGAAAGACCAAAAAAATTATTGGCAAATGCTGTGGAATCCTCGCGTTCGGATTCCCGCTTTAGTCTTATTGTTGGTAGGTTTAGTTTTCGGAACTTTAAGCACTTTTATGCCTTTGTTTGTGCAAGAAACTCAGGCTAATTTTAATCCTGGATTGTTTTACTCAACGGCGGCAATTGCTAGTTTTGGTATGCGATTAGTCACGGGAAGGGCTTCCGATAAATACGGACGGGGCTTGTTTATTTCTGGTGGCTTAATCTGTTACTGCTTTTCTATGTTTTTATTGTATTTAGCTAACAACAGCAGTGCTTTTTTAATCGCAGCTTTGGTTGAAGGTTGTGCCGGTGGTACGGTTTT
Source organism: Microcoleus sp. CAWBG506 (assembly GCA_020883125.1). GTDB lineage: Bacteria > Cyanobacteriota > Cyanobacteriia > Cyanobacteriales > Microcoleaceae > Microcoleus. The sequence continues at coordinate 126,977 of JAHREW010000013.1, read as the reverse complement.
ACCGATGATGGTAACGTTGATGTCTGACAGGTGCGAACCTCAAGAAAGGGGCCGATTGTTTTCGCTTTGTATTGGCGGGTTTGATTTGGGAATCGCGATTGCAGGGCCGACTTTAGGTTTTGTGGCTGAACAAGTTGGCTATAGAAATATGTTTGGTTTCGCGGCTGGACTTGCCTGTTTGGCTTTGGTGATTTTTGTTACTCAGTGTAGTAAAGATTTATCTCATTCCGTCCGGTTTGCGATCGGTCGAGGCAAAGATGTTTATGCTTTGAATGGGTGAATGAAGAAATTAAAAAAGTTATGAGTTTTGAATCCTGATTTGGAATTCAAAACTCATAACTTTTGATGATGGGCTTGGAGGGATTCGAACCCCCGACCTCATGGTTCGTAGCCATGCACTCTATCCAACTAAGCTACAAGCCCCTGTTGAGTCCAGATTTAATCTAAGATTGATTAAGTTCTTTTCCCACAGAATCTAACAGTAACACCATTTTCAAAATAATGCAAGACCTTTCGCCAACTTTTTCTAAATTGCCCGATCGCCCACAGCTAACTCACCTCAACAACAGCGGTGAAGCCCAAATGGTGGACGTTTCAGCCAAGATGGCTACAGCGCGTCAAGCTGTGGCGGCTGGGAGGGTGCGGATGTTACCGGAGACTTTCGCGGCGATTGAAGCTGGGAATGCGCCCAAAGGTGATGTGTTGGGTACTGCGCGGTTGGCTGGAATTATGGCGGCGAAGCAGACGGCGAATTTGATTCCTCTATGTCATCCTCTACCGCTAAGTAGTGTGGAGGTGGTGGTGATACCGGATGCTGAGTTACCGGGGTATGAAATTCGGGCTACGGTGAAAATTAAGGCGGAAACTGGGGTGGAAATGGAGGCGCTGACGGCGGTTTCGGTGGCGGCGCTGACTTTGTATGATATGGCGAAAGGGTTAGAAAAGTCGATCGTCATTGAATCTATTCGACTCGTGAGTAAAACTGGTGGCAAATCTGGCGATTATCAGAATTTAGAGGCATAAATTTTCTGTCGGGAGAGGGATGCAGCATTCAAAATGCTGCATTTATGCTTAAAATAGGCACAGAACTACTAACATAAAGTAAAAAACTATGCCTCCTCGTTGGCCCCGCAAACCCGATCGCAAAGACCCAGAATACCGCCGTTTAGATGACCGGATGAATTTTGCGATTCATGTAGGTCTTTTTTCGGCTTTAAATTCTGGTTTGTGGTTTGTTCACAATTTGCAGAAGGCTGATTGGCCTTGGGCGGTTTCGGTAACGGGTGGGTGGACACTGTTAGTCTTAGCCCACGGAATTTACATTTTTGCGATCGCCGATTATTCCCCCCTCACCAAGGATTCTGGTTGAAGGGAGTTGTCGGCGATTTGTTAACTGTTGTGAATGATAACAAATTAAGTTTTTGGTTTTTAATATGGCTAATACTACGACAAGGGCGATCGAATCTTTAGCAGCCGAAATCGGCGAAAATGTCTATATTGACATTGCTAAGTGGCATTTATATCTGAAAGATGCCCACCTCGATCTGGTGGTGGCTGAACAACTTTATTCCTTGCTGGAAGATGGCAATTTAGATGCCGACAGAGTTGCACAAGTTTTGCAAAGTATTCCGGTTAAGTTAGGTGCTGGGAAGCGGGAATTGCCGTTAGCTGATTTGATTCCGATGCAGTGTCAAGTTCAGTTGATGGATGTTTTGGAAGAATTTCAGCGGAAGATGTGATATCTATTGTTGATTTGGATTTAAGTGCGATCGCCCTTTGTAATCTTTTTTGATCGAAAGGGCGATCGCAAGTTTGGGCTTTCGGCTTGATGGTGGGATGATTTGGGAGATGTTCCAGTTGCCGCCGAGTTTGCTGTTGCCTGTAGGTTGGGAGTTGGCGGCTATTTTGGCACCTGTGAGTTGGTGGAGTTGACTGAGAAATTGGTTGCGATCAGGTTCTTTGTTTTTGTCTCGAAGTCCGCCGGGGGTTAAAACCCCCGTCGAGAGAGCTTAAGTCGGTTTCAACCGACTGCAAAGCCTTTGATTCGATTACCTCTTCAGTCGGCGACCAACGACTTTCGCTATGAGACAGAGGTTTTAACCCCTGGCGGACTGTCGGTTTAACGTGTTTGTTGACACTAATGGGATCTTGGAATGTCCCTACAATTAATCGGGCGATGGTGAAATCTCTTATCGAGTGCTGATAATTATTTTGGGGTAGGGAAACGGCATTGCCGTGTCTGATTTTGCTAAAGAAACCAGATAATTTTCGGAGATCTATTTGCCAAAAAAACGTCCCCGAAGGCGATCGACAAACATATCAACTTCCGGCAATTTCATCTGACTAACAAACACCGCAAAAACTCCTAGCCCAGCCAAACTTGCGACACCCAACTCCACCAATTGAATTACCAAACCTTCTGTACCCAAAACTCTTTGACATCCTTGCAGAGTCGCCAAAGCCACAAAAGCCGTGAGAGAACTCCCAGAAGCTAATCCCAAAAATGGCAAACTCCACTGTCGCCAAGGTAGCCCACCCAACTTTTTATCTAATAAGTACAAAAACATAATCATCGAAACCAGATTCACTGACACTGTGGCCAAAACTAATCCCGGCGCACCAAAAGCTCCTACTAACAAATAATCCAACAAGCCATTCAAAAAAATATTTATAATACTGATGCGAAAAGGCGTTTCTCCATCTCCCAAAGCATAAAATACCCTCACCAAAACATCGCGCCCTAAATACACAAACATTCCAATACTGTAAGCAATCAATATCGGTGTGACAAACTCAGAAGCTGATTGACTAAAAGCATAGCGTTCATAAACAACCCGCACAATCGGCTTAGCCAGTGTCACCATTAAAGCGCTCAAGGGCATCATTGTCAGGGCAGTTAAAATTAAAGCTTGACGAATTTTATCTTTTAATTCCGGCAAATCTGCTGGTTGTGTGAGGCGAGAAAATATTGGCAAAAATGGCACGAGAATTACATTAGAAATGATGCCTAAAGGTGTCATTACCAACAAGCCCGCATACCCCATCGCAGATGCAGCTTGAGGGATGTAGGATGCGAAAAATAGGTCAGTGTAGACGTTGATTTGCAACATTCCTGATGATAGAGTAGCAGGAACCATTACCTTAACTACTTCTTGCACTCCAGGACGTTTAAAATTAAACCGCAAACGCAATTGTCCCAAACCTGCACGCCACTGGGCTACCAGTTGCACTAACCACTGCAAAATTGCTCCGGCGAGAGTGCCCCAAGCTAACACTAAACCACCCATTAATGCGTATTCTGGTTGAATAATGTTGTTTCCGAGTTGTATCGCCAGAAGTCCTAAACCGCCGATTAGTGCAACGCTGGAAAATAAGGGGCTGATGGAAGGAAGCCAGTACATATCGGCAGCATTAAGAGTGCCAAAACCAATGCCGATCAAGCCTGAAAGTAATGCCATCGGTGCCATGATCCGAAATTGTTGAATGGCGATCGCTTTTATTTCTAAACCTTGTGCTGTTCTACTTAATCCCGGTGCTACCAAATCGATCATTGGATCGGCAAAAATAATTAAACCGATTGTTACTAACAGTAGCAAACCACCGACTAAAGTGGTGATAGTTTCAACTAGAGGTGCTGCTTCTTTTTTATCCAGACGGGCTAAAACGCTGACGATCGCGCTGTGAAACGGCCCGTTTATACCTCCGAGTAAAATAAATAAGAAACCGGGGATGACGTAGGCGTAGTTGTAAGCATCGACGGCGACACCGACTCCAAAGGCTGCGGCGATCGCGATTTGGCGCACTAAGCCGAAGACTTTGCTAATCAAAGTGGCGACTGCGACAATGCCGGCAATTCCAGCTAGGGAACGAGAGGGCTTCTGTAGTTGGGACACAAATGGTTAAAAATGCTAACGCAGTGAAAGGTTTCACTTAGTTTAATCGGAAATGTTGACTATAGTAGCATGAATTCATAAAAATTCTCTGATCAATTACCTAGGACTTACACATTTTGCTGATGACTGGTATATTGATGACTGCTAACAAATCACTAATTAGCGATAAATGATGAGCGATTTTATTTACACATATCCACCTCTGTTACACGGTATTTTAATTAAACGATACAAGCGATTTTTTGCAGACATTGAACTAGATTCGGGAGAAATTATCACCGCCCACTGTCCCAATACTGGCCCGATGACTGATGTTTATCTTCCCGGTAATCCCGTGTTTGTATCTCCCAGCGATAATCCTAAACGCAAATTAGCTTATACCTGGGAATTAATTAAACTGTGCGATACTGTACCGACTTGGGTTGGAGTTAATACAGGATTGCCCAATCGAGTAATTAAGTTAGCTTTGCAATTGCGATTGTTTCCTGAGTTGGGTAATTACAGTGTTATTCAACCTGAAGTTGTGTATGGTAAGGACAAAAAAAGTCGAGTGGATTTTTGGTTAACTGGTGAGCAAAGTCCTGTTTTTTTAGAAGTCAAAAATACAACTTGGGCAAAAGGACAATTGGCTCTATTTCCTGATACAGTTACTGAGAGGGGACAGAAACATTTAAGGGAATTGATTGAAATAGTGCGTCTGGGTTCGAGGGCTGTCATGCTGTATTTTATTAATCGTGGAGATTGTACAGATTTTGCTCCTGGGGATAGTGCCGATCGCCTTTACGGAGAATTATTAAGACAGGCTATAAATGTAGGTGTAGAGATTTTGCCTTGTCGGTTTGATGTGACACCGGAAGGTATTCGCTATTTGGGATTGGCAAAATTGAAGCTAGGAGAATAGCGAATTGGGAATGGTGATAACTTAAAACTGAAACTCATAATAAATGTCGCTTTCAGTCTAGTCTAGAGGAACCATCTAGATTTTGTAACTAAGGGCGAAGCATGACCGCAGACAATTTATTAGTGATAACCAGAGATTTACAGCGGTCATGCTTCGCCCCTACGAATATATTTGCAAAACACAGATGCACCCAGTCTAGATCCCCCTCGCATCCCCCTTAATAAGGAGGACGAAAGAGAAGATTTATTGTCCCCCCCGACTTGATCCCGCCCTCGGCTAGGGGGGATCTAGACTTAAATACAAACAAGAGGTACTGTTGGTTTGATGTTAAGTTATCACTAATGATTAGCGCTGCCCTATGTCCTCGGCCCAATTCCCAATATTCTAACGACCTTCCTGGGAAAAATTAACTAAATCTTGAGTTCTATCTTCTGTCATCCGAATCAAGGAAAGTTTGCTGTCACCATTAGATAGATAACTCTCAAATTTGCTGTTAGCATCACGGAAACTAATCCAGGCTCTTTGTGCTATTTTGAGTTGAGATTGACGGGAGACAGAAAGATTGTTAATCGTACTTTGATAAACTTGATTTAATTTGCGATCGACTGTTTGATAATTGCGACTTTTCGGCTGAGGCATCTGATTTTGTAGATAACTGTTCAATTCTGAAACCCGCTTTTTAGTTAAATCTGTCCGACAGCTATTAGTAATTAACGGTGCCATGGTGCCACCTGCAACTGCACTTTGGGCGAATTGACAATCGACATCGCGAAAGGAAATCCAGGCTTTTTGTGCTATAATTAGTTGTGAGCGATGATTTGCAGAAACAAGATTGCGGACTTGATTGTAAACTAGATTCAGTTGTTTGTCGGCGCGCTGATAGTCTAGTCCCGAACAAATGTTTAACTCGGTTTGAGTTTGGGGATTTTTGCAATTAGGTTGCTGTGCTACATAGGTTTTGGTAAAATTATGATGATTCGTGGCGATCGCCTTTCCACTGACACCAGTAAATGTTGCTAAACTGAGGCTGGTTCCCAATAACAATTTTGACAAATTCATATAAAGCCCTCTAATTGCAGAGATAAGCGAGACTACACAGCCGTTTAGTGTCAAACCGGAGATTTTGCTATTTCTTTAACTTGTATAGCAACTGCCAAGGCGATTAGGGCAGATTTTGTAGGGGCGGGTTCACCGATATCTTTCATCGGTATAGACAAATTCTATAAACCCGCCCCCACCCCACGACTTAACCACCCTGGCGGTTGCTATATTTTCAGTAACTGGGAATGTTTCGCTTACAATTACAATATGTAGCATCTAATCAAAAAAAAAGGCGATCGCACTATGGGAATGACTCTCACCGAAAAAATCTTAGCCAAAGCATCAGGGCGCAGTAAAGTTGAGCCTGGAGAAAATATTTGGGTGGAAACAGATGTGTTGATGACCCACGATGTCTGCGGCCCCGGTACCATTGGCGTATTCAAGAAGGAATTCGGCGACAACGCTAAAGTCTGGAATCCAGACAAAATCGTGCTAATTCCCGACCACTACATTTTCACCAACGATGAACGCGCTAACCGCAACGTCGATATTCTGCGGGATTTTGCACAGGAACAAGGGATAAAATACTTTTACGACATCACGGATCGATCGAACTTTAAAGCAAATCCCGACTACAAAGGCGTTTGCCACATCGCCCTAGCCCAAGAAGGCCACACACGACCAGGCGAAGTGTTATTCGGTACCGATTCTCACACCTGCAATGCCGGCGCTTTCGGACAATTTGCCACCGGAATTGGCAACACGGACGCGGCTTTTATCTTGGGAACCGGTAAACTGTTAATCAAAGTTCCGGCCACCATGCGGTTTATATTCAACGGTGAATTACCAGATTATTTGCTAGCAAAAGACCTAATTTTGCAAATTATTGGTGATATTGGCGTGGCCGGTGCTAACTATCGGGCGATGGAATTTGCCGGCGATACAGTTGACCGTTTGACGATGGAAGAACGGATGACGCTGTGCAATATGGTGATAGAAGGTGGTGGCAAAAACGGCACGGTGGCCGCGGACAAAACAACCTTGGATTACGTCAGTGCTCGGACTAATGTGCCCTTTGAGGCATTTTACACCGATGAGGATGCGAAATTTTATAGCGATCGCACCTATGATGTCAGCCAATTAGAACCAGTCGTCGCCAAACCGCATTCTCCCGACAATCGAGACCTAGCACGGAATTGTCGTGATGTCAAGATCGATCGAGTTTACATCGGTTCCTGCACCGGCGGCAAAACATCCGATTTTCTGAATGCAGCCAGAATTATCAAAGGAAATAAAGTCAAAGTTCCGACTTATTTAGTGCCGGCAACTCAGAAAGTTTACGAAGATATGTTTACCACAAAATACGACGGTCAAACCCTGTCGGAAATCTTCTTAACCGCCGGTTGTATTGAACCAGCCGCACCTTCTTGCGCCGCTTGTTTGGGTGGACCAAAAGATACCTTTGGGCGGATGAATCAACCCGAAATTTGCGTGTCTACAACTAACCGAAATTTTCCCGGCCGAATGGGGAACAAGGAAGCCCAAGTTTATCTCGCTTCGCCTTATACAGCCGCAGCTTCTGCTTTGACGGGGTATGTCACTGATCCGCGTGAATTCTTGTGCTAGAAAATTAAACAGTCTTGGACGCACTCCAATCAAAGAAACCGGGTTTTTTACAGAATCTGACGGTTACAGCTAAGTATTAGTAAAAAAACCCGGTTTCTGGGGCCCATGCGTAGTTTCTAGCCACGTTTAACATCGGAAGGAGGGTTGGTGAAGCGCAACCAAGTTGCTAAAGCTGCGACTGCACAGGTTGAAGCCAAACTAAAAGTCAAGAAAGTTTCTAAAGCTGACATAAGGCTGCTCCAATTTTGTCAATGAATAAAGCAAGTGTTGCTCTTCATTTTTATATCAGGCTCCATCCAGCTTTTCAAGCGATCGCCCACAAAATTCTCACTACTTAACTTTCTGTAACATTCTGAAAAATAGCGTTACATTATTCCCAGTTATCGATGATTGCTATCAATTCTGCTGGATGTTCAATCAAAAAATCTGGACCGCTTCCAGCCAAAGCTGACTGAGAATTAAAACCCCAACTTACAGCAATTACTTTAATTCCCGTTCTTTTAGCCGCTTCTATATCTCTAACTTCATCTCCGACATAAACCACTTGATCGAGATTAACTTTTTGTCTTTTTAACCACCTATAAATAACTTTGTGTTTTCCAAAAGTTGTGCCAGAATCAATAAAATTGAAAGTGTCTTCCAAACCATTTGTTTTCAGAGAAGCTACAACATTTTCTATAGAATTAGAAGTGATTATTCCTAGAATAATATTTCTTTTTTTTAAGTCTAATAAAACTTCTTTGATTTCAGGAAAAAGTTGTATATTGGGAATTTCATTCCGTAAATTTGCTTTTAATTTTCTAATCACCAGCGGTAATTTTAACAGAGAAATTCCCGAATAATTCAAGATTTGCCAAGAATTTAAATTGCTCAGTTGAGCGAGTTCTTCTTTTGTGACGGACTTAAAGCCAAATTCCACTGACAAACGGTTGGTAATACTCAGCAGAACATCGATTGTATCTGCTAAAGTACCGTCAAAATCAAAAATAATTACTTTCAGCATTTAAAATACTTTGTGGGCATGGCATGGGGCATCGGGCTGGAAAATTTGATATTAGTAATTGAAACCAACAAATAACAAATAACAACTAACCAATAACAACTAACTATTTATTTGGTTTGCCTTAGCATTGCGTCGCAGCATTTCTGGTTTAATTCTTCGCAATGCCGAAGCGGTAAATCTCCGGTTCCATTCTTCATCAGAAATTTCTGCTAATTCCGTAAGTGTCGGCGCTATATTTTCAGGATAAGGCTCAAATTCTGCCAGATCTGTTGGTTTTGCAAAACGCTGATTCCAAGGACAAACATCTTGACAAATGTCACAACCTGCTACCCAACCTTGTAAATTAGAGGCTATTTTGTCTGGCAATTTTTCGGATCGATTCTCGATCGTATGATACGCTATACATCGATCGGCATTAACGACAAAAGGCTGAGTAATTGCCTCCGTAGGACAGGCATCTATGCAGCGAGTGCAAGTACCGCAATGTTGAGTATGACCCGCATCTGGTACTAACTCCAAATTGGTCAAAACTTCGCCCAAAAATACCCAAGAACCGTATTCCCGCGAAATTACATTGCCATTTTTAGCAATCCAGCCAATCCCAGCCCGTTGCGCCCACACCTTATCCTGAATTGGCCCGGTGTCAGCATAATACCGCGCTTCGATGCCTTCACCTTGCGATCGCACCCAATCTGCCAACACCTTCAGTTTTTTGTGCAGAATTTTATGATAATCCCGTCCCCAGCCGTAGCGAGAAATTTTCGCATATTCCGGGCTTTCGGGACGTTGATGAGGCGTGTAGTAGTTGATGGCGACACATATTAAGGACTTTACTTCTGGCATCAGAGTGCGAATATCCTGTCGTTTAGGGTTTGCCATCCATCCCATATCAGCTTGATAGCCTCGATCCAACCATGCCTGCAATCTTTGAGACTCCTCATCATTCCCCTGGTTTACCAAGGCTATCCCCACCTTATTAAATCCCAAATCTAAGCATTTTTGCTTAATTAGATTGCTATTTATTAATGCATTCATAAGAAAAAGTAAGATATCACAATTTGTGCAATTAGTCTAGTAATATCAACCAGTTTAGGATCGAGAATTATAATAGTTTCATAATCTTGATATTCAAAAATTTGATTTGTAATTGGTCAAAAACGTTACATAATTCTAAGGAAGGGGATCAAGGTTCGCTTGGGACCCCTCCTCACTAAAATCGCGAATCTCAAAAAATACCTATGGCAGTTAGTATTCAATCGGCTCAATCTATTTTTTCCAACACCGAGATTGCGAGCGTTGTTCCGGCTACCACGGAATCGTTCTACAAGCTCAGCGTTGAAGACCAACTGGCACTATTGTGGTATGCCTACACCGAAATGGGTACTACCATCACCGCAGCCGCTCCCGGAGTAGCCAGTATGGCGCTTGTCGAAGGCATACTGACTGAAATTAAGCAAATGTCGCCAGCGGCTCAAAGCAAAACCATGTTTGACCTGGCTAGCAATGCTGACACCACCATCGGGCGCATCTACACATCCTTGCGCGTCAACACCAAACTCGGTTTCTGGTACGAACTAGGACAATTGATGAAACAAGGCCTTGTCGCTCCGATTCCCGCTGGCTATCAAATGTCTCCCGAAGCCACCAAAGTCCTTGAAACCCTCAAACAACTCGATCCCGGTCAGCAAATTACCGTACTGCGTAATACCGTAGTTCACATGGGCTATGACCCGGATTTCAGCCAAGAGTACGGCAAACGCTCTGCTCCCCGCAGCACTCCGACGTCTGTTGAACAGCGCGTCAAAACCCAGATTGAAGGCATCAGCGAGCAGACGGTGCTGAGCTACATTGATAACATGAATGCCTTCGACTTTACCCCTGCTGTGGGTTTATTTGCCGAAGAAGGCGCTCTGCAACCACCTTTCCAAAAGCCGATTGTGGGTCGCGAAGCTATCCTCAATTATATGCGGGAAGAGTGTGTCGGACTCAAAATGATGCCACAGCAAGGTGTATCAGAACCAGCCGAAGATGGCTACCGCCAAGTGAAAGTGACTGGTAAAGTCGAAACTCCCTGGTTTGGCTCGAATGTCGGTATGAACATTGCGTGGCGCTTTTTGCTCGATCCCCAAGGTCAAATTTTCTTTGTGGCGATCGATTTGTTGGCATCTCCGAAAGAATTGCTGAACTTGATGCGTAAGTAGAATATTTCAGTTTTGTTAGTCAAAACTGAAACCCCATCGCACTTCCATCCCATTCTTCCGACTTCTATGGCACTTTCCCCCTTTGGGGGGAAGTGATTTTTCGTATATCCGTATTATGGGTCGGAGATATGTCACATCTTTTGATGGAGTTGCTGCCACAAACAGAATGAGTATATTAGATAAATTCATCTAAAATTCTGATTTTTATGATGGCAACCACTCCATTTATTTTAACTGAAGCGATCGGGTTTAACGGTATTCCTGAGCCAGCGGTTCTGGGATATTTTGAAACTTTCAACAGCGGAGATTTTGAAGCAACGGCTAGTTTTTTTGACGCTGAGGGCGTTCTCCATGCACCGTTTGCAGATCCGATTGTCGGTCAAAGTGCGATCGCCACCTACTTAAAAACCGAAGCCCTAGGAATGAAGCTCAATCCGCAGCAGGGCCTGAGTCAAACCTTAGAGGACGGCAACATTCAAGTTCAAGTTAACGGGCTGGTACAAACTGCTGTATTTAGCGTCAATGTAAAATGGTTGTTTATATTGAATTCTCAACCAGCTATTGTTTCTGCGACTGTCAAGCTCTTAGCTTCTCCTCAAGAATTGCTAAACCTGCGCCCCCTCACCAAGTTTTAGGCTGCATATCCTAACTAAATCCACTTAATTAAGCCTAATTTACAGATCGCCCAAAACCTTAGAACCCAGACCTTTTTAAGAAGTCCGGGTTCTGGGTATTTTGCTGACCTACTAATGTAAAAAGTAGTAGTCACTAATCATTTGTTACTGGTTAGTTTGATTTTTTACTTGTTGATTGTTGGTTCCTAGTTGTGCTGTGTTACTCGTTAGTTCTTGATTATTATCAATAACCTGTTATCAATAACTTACGATCGATAACCTGTTACCAATGAAACCAATTAAGATTTGTCGGGTAAACTCGCTTCCAATTTCAAACAGTTGCGACCATCTATTTGCAAAGTGTAGTCCACCCGGTCCATCAGTCTGCTCATAATCAGCCAGCCGTAGCCGCTTTCCTGTTTAGCTTCAGGACGTGGGGGATTGTAAGTATTCATGGCGTAACCTTTACCGTAATCCCAAATTTCTAAACCAATGTCTCGATTTTTTAAATTTAAGCGAATTAACACTGGCAACTCAGGTTGGTCTTTGTGAGCATGGCGGATGACGTTGGAATAGGCTTCTGCTAGCACCAAGCGCAAACGATTCGATTGACGCGGCCAATCGACGTGCTCACCTAGCTCAACTTCCAAACTGCTCAGCAGCCAGTTTTCAACAATTGTCAAAAACCGCAAGTCGCTTGGTACGTGAAGCTCAGTATTCATACAAAAATCCTGTAAGTTTAGAAATCCTGTGTCTTCAGACCAGGGATGAAATACGACGCGCCTGATTTATTTGGCGTGAATATTTGCTGGTACACGGAGGATACTAGATACCGGGCGATCGAGGCAATACACTTTCTCTGAAAACATTCATCAAAAGTATCAGTTAAGAGTTAGGCGTTGACGCACTACTTCTATAACTCTCGCCTCTGGCCCAGTAAAGAGTCTGTAATCTGTGAGCTGTCAACAAAGGGCTTCAGTTGTTGATACCTGAAGTCCCCGACTGATGGTCGGGGTAGTTGACCGATTCACAGAACCTCCAGAGAGAGTATAGTTTGGTCATCTTCCTGAACAGGATTGTCCGCTCGGATGTAAGCCAACAAATTGTCCAAGTTAAAGGAACCAGGCTCCTGAATCAAGAGTTCCCAAAGCCCCTCTTGTTGTAGCATAGAACGAGTTTGTTCTCCCCCAGGAACAGCCTCAGTCATGACAGTAGCTTCAGTAATCCCATCACTCGTCAGCAGAAATACATCTCCTGACTTTAATTGGATCGTACCCCCTTTACCCTTCCAAACTGGCAGTATCCCCAAGGGGATGCCACGAGCTTTCAGGAAATTGGGTTCTACTGGTGTGGAACCGCTAGCGGCTTGAGCTTTCACCTCAGAGTGAGACCAAACTATCGGATAGATGTGACCGGCATTAGCAAAAGCCATGTGTCCCGTCGAGGGTGTGTAACGAGCCACAACCATTGTAATAAAATGGTTGTTGCCAATTAGATCATCTGCCATACTACTGTTCATGTTCGTCATGACTTGGCAAGGTTCAGGAGAAATTTCTTGGCTGAGTTCCCGCCGCATCACCGAAATCGCACTAGCCATGAATAGAGCCGCCGGAACACCCTTACCGGAAACATCTCCCACAGCTATCCAAATATCCCCTTGAGAGTGGACGTAGACCTCAAAAAAGTCACCTCCTACTTCGCGGGCGGGATAGCAACAAGCTTGCACCCTGACAGTTTCAAAATCCGGCCAACTCTGACGCAATAAATTTGTTTGGATTTGGCGAGCCACCTCCAACTCATTTTGCATCTGCTTGGCCAAATCTAGAGTCCGCTGATATAGTTTGGCTTGAGACAGGGCAAGAGCAGCTTGAGCCGCCACACCTTCTATTAACTCTATATCTTCCGACGACCAAGGATTAGTACCACCTTGCTGGCACAGGGCCAGTACCGCCAAGATTTCTTGCTGGTAAGTCAGTGGCACAGCCATCTGAACTGAATTGCCCGGATTTTGACTGCTTTGGTGCAGTTGAGTTTGACGGCTGGCTACGGCTTGGACCAGCAAATTTTCATCAAAAGAAAAAATGTTGGGTTCGGCTGTTTGGGATTGGTAGGGGAAGGTGCTCGGCAATAGCCGATCGCCCTCTACCGGCCGTAGCATACAGTAGTTTGCCTCAAAAGTTTGACCAACAGTTTGGACAATAGTTTGTACCATACTAGAGTAATCTAGCGACCCACGAATCACGCTCATCACCTCATTGAACAGAGATTCTTTGCGTAAAGCGCGACGGAGTTCGACGCTTCGTTGCTTATAGTATTTGTAAGTTTCCGAGGCTTGATTGATGACTAATTTGAGCTCTTCAGGATTCCAAGGTTTGGTGATGTATTTGAAAACTTGACCTGAGTTGATTGCCTCTACCAAGTCTTCAACATCCGTGTATCCCGTCAGCAGAATCCGAATTGTATCAGGAAAACGCTCGACTGTTTTGCCCAAAAACTCGGTGCCATTCATTTCTGGCATCCTTTGGTCTGAGATAATCACCGCCATTTCGCCCTGTGCGTCTAAAACTTCCAGGGCGGTGAGGGCGCTATCTGCTTTGTAAACCTGAAAGTCGCGTCGAAACGTCCGGTACAGCAAATCCAAGTTGTCGGGTTCGTCATCGACTACCATTAGTTTCAGTTTGCTTCCATCTCCCCGACTCATGCTATTCCCTACTCCTAGGCGAATTAATCAGGTCTAAAACTAGCTGTCTGTGAAATACCCTAGGCTGATGCGACGGAGGCGAATCAGTTAGAGGGCTTCGGTTTTGATAGGTCAGTGCCATGTTAGTGATACCACAAGGATATTCGGAACTTAAATCCGGTCGTGGTCTTACCTGACCTCGCCTTAGTTTGGAAATTGTCATCTACTGCTATACAAAACCTGGTTAAACTTATCTCAGCTTCACCATTCAACTAGAAGTAAATTCTAGAGGGTCTGCTTCCTGCTTCAACCAAGGGAGTCGGCTCGCAACTTGTCCACAGGCGTAAATTCGGGCCCAGCAGCGCCCTATTTTTCCAGCCAGTCTCACTATTTAACTATTGTTTGTGAAGCTGTTGGCTCTTGTTTAACCATTACTTATTCGCGTTGTGCACGCCCCTTACTGCCGTATCAAGTTAATTTTTCTGCCAGTCTGAGCTTAGCAGAACGAGAGCGGGGATTTCTAGAGATTTCTTCAGATTGTGGTCCGATCGGCTTTTTTGTCAGTACCTGCAAACAGTCTGTACCTCGGAGTTGGTGCTTGACCGGTCTATCTTCGAGACTGTGAAAAGTAATAATTCCCAGCCTTCCACCGGGTTTTAACCACCTGGGCGCTTGATAGAGGAAAGTGTCTAGAGCCGCGAGTTCGGAGTTAACAGCTATCCTTAAAGCTTGGAAAGTACGAGTAGCTGGATGGATTCTGCCATTCCGCTGCTTGGGTGGGAAACTGCTAGCGATCGCACTAGCAAGTTCGGTGGTACTTTCAAAGGGACGCCCCTGCACAATCCGTCGCGCGATGCGCCGCGACAGTCGCTCCTCGCCATATTTATAAATAATATCTGCTAGCTTAACTTCGTCCCAGTGATTGATAATCTCTTCTGCGGTCAAAGATTGCTGCTGGTTCATACGCATATCTAACTGAGCTGGATGGCGAAAACTAAAGCCACGTTCAGGTGTATCGAACTGAGCCGAGCTAACGCCTAAGTCTGCTATGATACCATCAAATGTGGCATCAGGCGACTGATATTCCGCAAAATTGCCATGCCAAAACTCTACGGGAGCATGAGCAAATCGAGTTTGGCAAAAACGGATAGCCTGTTCATCGCGGTCGATCGCCACCACTGTCACATCAGTCGCCGCCGCTAAAATCAAACCAGTGTGTCCGCCACCTCCTAAAGTCGCGTCCAAATAGCGGCCACCGGGGCGCACGCCCAAACCCGCAATTAACTCAGGACCCAAAACTGGAACGTGATAGGTGTCAATACTGACATCTAATCCAGGGGTGTCCTTCTCAGAGAGCTCGATATCCTTCATAATCTATAAAAGCGAAACAAAAATCAATAATAGTCAGTAGTCATTAGTCAGCAGTCAGCAGTCAGCAGTCAGCAGTCAGCAGTCAGCAGTTAGAAACTTTTTTGCTAATTACCAATGACTAATGACCAATTACCAATTACCAATTACCAATTACCAATCCCCAATTACCAATTATGTCAAGAATTGAGACTAGAACCGAACCAATGGTGCTCAACATGGGACCGCACCACCCATCCATGCACGGGGTACTTCGCCTAATTGTCACGCTAGATGGTGAAGATGTAGTGGACTGTGAGCCTGTATTAGGCTATCTACACCGCGGAATGGAAAAAATTGCCGAAAACCGAACCAACGTGATGTACGTCCCCTACGTGAGCCGCTGGGACTACGCTGCGGGGATGTTTAACGAAGCCGTGACAGTCAATGCACCGGAAAAATTGGCGAATATTGTTGTCCCCAAACGGGCTAGTTATATTCGGGTAATTATGCTGGAATTGAACCGGATTGCCAACCACTTGATGTGGGTGGGGCCGTTTTTGGCAGACGTAGGTGCCCAAACACCTTTTTTCTATACTATGCGCGATCGCGAACCAATTCTCGACTTGTGGGAAGCAGCCACAGGCTATCGCATGGTAAACAACAACTACTTCCGCATCGGCGGAGTCGCAGCAGATTTACCCTACGGCTGGGTAGACAAATGCGAAGATTTCTGCGATTACTTCCTACCCAAAATTGACGAATACGAACGCTTAATCACCAACAACCCTATCTTCCGCCGCCGGATTGAAGGACTCGGTACCATTTCCCGCGCCGAAGCCATTAACTGGGGACTATCCGGCCCCATGTTGCGCGGTTCCGGCGTAAATTGGGATTTGCGGAAAGTTGACCATTACGAATGTTATGACGACTTCGACTGGGATGTTTGTACAGAAGCTGCTGGCGATTGTTTAGCGCGGTATTTAGTACGAATTCGGGAAATGCGCGAGTCGGTGAAGATTCTCTATCAAGCCTTGAAAGGACTCCCCGGCGGTCCTTACGAGAATTTGGAAGCGAAGCGCCTAGAAAGCGGGCCAAAATCTGAATGGAATAGTTTTGAATATCAGTTTATTGGGAAAAAAGTCGCCCCGACTTTTAAAATTCCCAAGGGCGAACATTATGTCCGCGTTGAAAGTGGCAAAGGTGAGTTAGGGATTTATATTATCGGCGATGATAGTACATTCCCTTGGCGCTGGAAAATTAGGGCTGCGGACTTTAATAATTTGCAGATTTTGCCTCACATTGTGCGCGGTGTGAAGATTGCGGATTTGGTAGCAATCTTGGGTAGTATCGACATTATTATGGGTTCAGTAGATAGGTAGAAAAAAAGGCGATCGCATTTTTAGGCTGTTTGCTAAAAAGTGCGATCGTTTTTTTTATTAATAAACATCAATATTGCTCTCTTATCTCTTCCTCTGTGTCCTCTGCGCCCTCTGCGGTTAAAAAAATCTTTATTTCATCTTTGATGCCCTAAATTATGACATTTAAACAATCAGATATCAATCACAGCAACCCGGAACTCTGTGATTTAATCCGCGAAACAATTGCCACAAATCCCCAGCAGCGAATTACCTTTGCTGAATATATGGATTTAGCATTATATCACCCGCAGTATGGTTACTATAATAGCGATCGCCCGTCGATCGGCAAACAAGGCGATTTTATCACATCCTCTGATTGGGGCGCAGATTTTGCCGAGGTTTTGGCAGAGCAATTTGTGGAAATGTGGGAATTACTCGATCGCCCTCAAAATTTCGCGATCGTCGAAATGGGCGCTGGGCGAGGAATCTTTGCCGAAAATCTCCAGCAATATCTGCAACGGCAACATCCAGACTTATTTAAAAGTTTAACATATATAATTGTTGAAATTTCACCAATACTGCAAGCAGAACAACAGCAAATTTTAGGTAACTTCCAGTGTATTAAATGGTGTAATTGGGATGAGATTGTTGATAACTCAATTGTCGGTTGTTTCTTTTCCAATGAATTAATCGATGCTCTGCCCGTGCATCAATTCATTCTCGAACAAGAGGAACTTAGGGAAATATACATTACCACAGAAACACCAAAAAATCAACAACTAGAAATAAATTTTGTTGAGGTAGCTGACAAAGTTTCTACACCAAAAATTACCGAATATTTTGAGTTATTGGGAATTGATTTGTCGGCGAGTGTTTACGGGGATGGATATCGCAGTGAGGTGAATTTAGTCGCTGGGGACTGGATGAATACAGTTGCTCAAAAGTTGCAGCGGGGATACTTGTTGACAATTGATTACGGCCATCCGGCGCACCGCTATTACAATCCGAGGCGCAGGGAGGGGACGCTACAGTGTTATTATCGCCATCGATATCACAATAATCCTTATATTAATGTGGGGCGACAGGATTTAACAGCTCATGTTAATTTTACAGCCTTGGAAAAGTATGGGGAATTGTGCGGTTTGGATGTGCTAGGGTTTACTCAGCAGGCTTTATTTTTGATGGCGTTGGGTTTGGGCGATCGCATTGCTGCTCTATCAACAAATGTATGGGATGTGGCAACTTTATTGCGGCGCAGGGAAGCTTTACATAAATTGATCGATCCGATGGGTTTGGGAGGTTTTGGGGTTTTGGTACAGTCTAAGGGGTTGAAGGAGAAGGGGATAATTTTGAAGGGTTTGATGGTTCCTGATTAATTATTCGATCGATTTGCTTAGATCGATTACGCAAGCTTACTCAACGGCGGAAATCCCCATTTTCCTGAATATAAAGTAGATGGCAACTTTAAACAATAGGCAGCAGGAATCACCTCAATCAACCACCAATTAAACATATCTCGTTTGGCCACAGCAAAACCAGAAATAGCATCGCCGGTAATGGTATCATACAGAATATCTAAGATGGCATTATAGGCTGTTTTCGTGTTGAGTGTTTGCAGCAAGCCGTAGAAGATATTATAAGCTTCATCCGCAGCTTGATATTTTCCGATTTTGTTGATATTAGGAAACAAGGTATCAGCCCAAGTTTCTGGGATTTCACAACCATCCTTCAGCCAGCAAGATACAATTCCTTGAACGATATCAGCCTTGTGTTCTTCAGGAAAGTAATGTTTAATGGTCGGTTTAGCTGCTAATGCTATTCCATAGGCCATGTAAACATATCGCTGATGGGATATTGCATCATTAGGCATTCCAAAGGCCGTCATTACTTCTACAAAGGCTTCTTCTACATCGCTATTTCCGCCTCTTTCGTATAAATCGCGATACTTTCTGTCCCAAACTGTGTGCAGTGTTTGTTGTAATTGCTCTGGAATATCTGAATTGTTGGGCAACTTAAAATCGGTGTAATGACCTATGTCAAACTGTATCATTGACTTTCCCTCCTTATGTATTTTTTTTAATCGTAAACTAGGAGATCCGACAGGGGTTGAAACCCCTGTCTCATAGCTAAAGTCCTCTTAAGAGGACTGAAGAAAAAGAATTGCGCATTTTGATTGTTTTGCAAGGGCTTGAGATTCTTCGCTTCACTCAGAATGACATAATTCCCTTGTTAATGCGTAAGTCCTAAATAACTCTTCAGTCCTCTTTCAGAGGACTTTCGCTATCAGCCAGGGAATTCATTCCCTGGCGGGCTAGTAGGATACTAAACCTTAAACTTCTCCACAATCCGTCTCATGGCTTCCTCTACATTCTCCCGACTATTAAATGCCGAAATGCGGAAATAACCCTCGCCCGCCGCACCAAAACCAGAACCGGGTGTTCCCACCACATTGCAAGTTTCCAGCAACTTCTGAAAGAAATCCCAACTCGACAAACCATGAGGCGTTTTCACCCACACGTAGGGTGCATTTTCGCCACCAAAAACCTCAATACCAGCCGCTGTCAATTTCTCGCGAATAATCGCAGCATTTTCCATGTAAAAATTGACTAATGTCTGAATTTGTGCCTTGCCAGCATCGGAATAAACCGCCTCAGCACCGCGTTGGACGATGTAAGAAACGCCGTTAAATTTAGTAGATTGACGACGATTCCACAACTTCCAAATTTCGACATCGGAACCATCTGCGGCTTTTCCAGTCAAAGTCTTTGGTACAACGGTTAAGGCACAGCGAGTACCTGTGAAACCGGCATTTTTGGAGAAAGAACGAAATTCGATCGCACAATCGCGCGCACCTTCAATTTCGTAGATAGAATGCGGTAAACTGGGATCGGTAATATATGCCTCGTAGGCTGCATCGAAGAAAATAATCGAACCGTTCGCCTTAGCATATTTTACCCAAGCTTGCAAGTGTTCCTTGGTTGCAGTCGCTCCCGTGGGATTGTTGGGAAAACATAAATAAATTAAATCGACTTTTTTGTCTGTGGGAATTTCGGCAGTAAAGTTGTTTTCTGCTGTAATTGGCAGGTAAATGAAGCCGTCGTATTCGCCTTTTTCGTTTGCCTCTCCCGTGTGCCCTGCCATCACGTTGGTGTCTACATACACGGGATAAACTGGGTCTGTAACTGCGATGGTGTTATCGTTCCCAAAGATATCGAGAATATTACCACAATCGCATTTAGAACCATCAGAAATAAAGATTTCTGAAGCATCAATATCGCATCCCCGTGACTTGAAGTCGTGCTCGGCAATTTTCTCCCGTAGCCATTCATAACCTTGTTCCGGGCCGTATCCTTTGAAGGTATCCCGCGAGCCCATTTCTTCCACCGCAGCCACCATCGCGAGGCGACAAGCTTCGGGTAGGGGCTCTGTGACGTCGCCAATCCCTAGGCGGATGATTGGTGCGCCCGGATTGGCTT
Source organism: Microcoleus sp. CAWBG506 (assembly GCA_020883125.1). Lineage (GTDB taxonomy): Bacteria > Cyanobacteriota > Cyanobacteriia > Cyanobacteriales > Microcoleaceae > Microcoleus. Next base: position 106,834 of record JAHREW010000013.1, on the reverse strand, counting down.
CTGCATAAGCCTTGACTCGGCGTCCTATCTCTGGAAACAGGTAGCCAGCTTTGAGTTTGAGGTAGTTGTCGTTGATAGTTGCCATATTTTCGATCGCTTGAGAGTCGTAGAATAGCTTACTGCGAATTGGTCGTTAACTGTGGGCTGTTGAGGCCCACAGACAATTGACAAAAAAATCAACCAGCTTATATAATTAGAATAGTTTGCTATTCCAAAACGATTATGGATGATATCGAGTATGCCAGAGTCTATCAACAACTGGCGGCAATGTTGCATGAATTTAATTTGGGTTGGGTAGCTCAACAAGTAGCAGATAATGTAGAGATAGGTAAAACTATTGAGGAGCGATCGCTCAAAAGAAAAACCCCGTTACTCAAGATAGAAGACTATACACCAAAAGAACAACTTTTGATGTTGATTGATGCTGTGGAACAAGCGACAGTTCATACTTCCGAAATGGAAGATGAAATTGCTTATTTCTTAAAAGTAGAATCAGAAACTTCTCCCCTCGGTACTAAAATTAGCTTTGCCTCATCCAGTGCCCAAGAGGTAAAAACTATCGAGTTTACTTCTCATCTGACATCCCCTCGCAACAAACAGGCGATCGCCCTGAAATACTTGCTCGAAAAACTGCCATCAGAACCGAGCAACTACATCACTAATGCCGAAATTAAAAGCAAATTAAGCGTAGCGATTAATCCCGATTTTAACGGAGCCATAGAACAAGCAAACATTTTTGATGTTTACCTATTCACCATTTTGTTAAAAGCTATTGCCAATGAAGGAGGAACTATATATTATAACAATGTTTTAGACGAAACACCCAAATATTTAACATTTAGAAAGACCCCAGGCAAAATTCACGGTAATACTCATCCCTATACCTACGCAATAGTGGAATTTCCCGACAAACCAGCCCTGGAAGTTCATCTAGCAGTAAAAGTCCAAGGTAGAGCCGGAGTTCTCCACAATTGCAACCTGTTAATGTTATACCAAAAAGAAGCGAATATCTGTCGCTTGCTCCAGCGAGAACCCCGCCACTCCCAAGTAATTTTAGCAGTGAAATCTCAGCACAACACTTCGGAACTAAAACTAGAAACGGCTGGTGCTTTTATTGGATTAGCGTCAGATATTCGCTACGAAGGTGGCAGCTATTTTATTTCTAATACTTACTCGGAAGCCGTAGCCAAGTTGCTAACTATCGCCCGCAAAAAATGGGAGTTAAACATATTTCCCAGAGCGACAAATGATGTGCATAGACTGATGTATTCATTTCAAACGATTTTTAAAGACTTTAAAGCCAGGAATTGAAATTAGGGGATAATGCCCCATGCTTTTAGGCATTCCCCCATCCCCCCTCCCCCTAAGAGGGGGGGCAGGGGGGTGGCCCCATGCCCGATGCCCATATAATTTAGGATGTTGCGAGCAACCCAACTTGACTAATAATGTTTAAGAAAGATAAATCTTCTCTCCTGTTTACGATCGGAGCAGCTACCCTCCTGATTAGTTTAGGCTTCATCACCTATTTGATCGTCATCTCCCGCGGACCAAGCAAAGATTTGCCCGCAGGGGCTACGGTTGTACCTCAAGATACGATGATGGCTGTATCCATCAGTACCGATGAATCGCAGTGGAAAAGGCTGCGAGAGTTTGGCACTGGCGACTCAAAAGCCTCTTTTGAAAGACTTTTAACAGAATTGCGCGATCGCCTCCTGACAACCAACGGCTACAGCTACCAACAAGACATTCAACCCTGGGTAGGTGACACAGCAATGGTTGCCTTTTTGCGAAACAAAATTGCCATACCAGTAGCACCGCGCACACCCAATGCACCACCACCTCCCCCAGCCCAACAATCAGTAGCTATTATCTTGCCCATTGCTAACCCGATTAAAGCCAAAGAACTATTAGCAAAACCCAGACCCCTCAACCAAGGAAAAATGGTTGAGCGTAATTATAAAGGAGTCCAAGTTACAGAAACTCAAGGCATACCCGATCGCAATTTTTCGGTGGCGGTACTGGGGACCAACTATCTGGTAGTGAGCACAGAACCCACAGCCACCGATAGAATAATTGATACCTACAAAGGGGAACCTTCCCTAGCAAAAACACCAGGGTACGAAGATGCCCTAGAACAAATAAAAAGTTCCGGTGCTTTCGGTCAAATCTACGTGAATATGCCCGTGGCAGCAGCCTTTACCGCAGCTAACTCCGCCCGCGAATTATCACCGGAAAACCTGGAAAAATTACAACAAAATCAGGGATTTGCCACCACAGTTAGCCTAGATACAGATGGCATGGGATTCAAATCTATTTCTTGGCTGAAACCAGACTCTCAAAAAAGGATCGCAGTAGAAAACAACGCTCTCAAAATGTCGAACCGCTTACCAAATAATACAATCATGATGGTATCTGGTGGCAACTTACGGCGTTTGTGGGAAGATTATGTATCGGGGGCCGATGCTAATCCGATCGCCCCGGTGAATCCCCAAATTTTGCGAACCGCCTTAAAATCCACTACTGGCCTGGATTTAGACAAAGACTTAATGGAGTGGATGGCCGGAGAATTTTCCGTATCCTTAATACCAGCGCCCGCGCCAAATCCCAAAGACAAATTTGCTGCGGGATTTGTATTTATGGTGGAAAGCAACAACCGTCGCGGGGCGGACAAAGCTCTCAAACAGCTTGACGATACCATGAAAATGAAAGGGTTTAGAGTCGAGGAAATTAAAGTTGGGGGTCAACCTACAACTAAATGGACATCACCCTTTGGAGGAATCACAGTTACTCGCGGCTGGATGAACGATGTACTATTTTTAACAGTAGGAGCTCCCGTGGTGGATGCGATCGTCCCGGCCCCGAAAAGTCCGCTATTAAGCAGCGAATTGTTCCAAAAAACAGTGCGATCGCAACTTAAGCCCCACAACGGTAATTTCTTCATCGACACAGAGAGTGCATTTAACCCGAAAAACCTAGCTTTGCCGGAATTTCCCCCCAATCAAAAAATCTGGATCGATGCGATACGGTCGATCGGGATTACAGCGGCCGTCATAGGCGATCGTACTACCCGTTATGACGCTTTTGTCAACCTCAAAAAATCAGACCAATCTAGTCCTTCCCCGAATCCCTCTCCCACTCCTTTGTCTGGTAGTTCTTCTTCTCCAACTCCCTCGGCATCCCCATCGGCATCCCCATCGGCATCCCCATCGGCATCGCCATCGGCATCCCCCTGAAAAACCCTCCTTAGCTAGCATAGGTCCTAGGGCATAGGATTGGACTTATGCGTGCACCTGACCACGCTTTAGACCGATTTTTTTGCTACAGCGAAAACCGCTGTTATGAGGTACACCCACTTATCGTTCAATCCTCGTAGGGACACGGCAATGCCGTGTCCCTACCGTGTTTCATAACAGCGGGAACTGCTGTAAGTCCGATCGTACTAATATCAATTCCGGTTGTATCGGAATGATTTAACCGCGAAGGCGCGAAGTACGCGAAGCAAGAGAAGAGAGAGTCTAATACAGGACGATGAAGAGAGGATTTTATATAAATCAGGGTCAATCACCCCCCTGTTTGATTTTGGTGGCTAATTTTTCCCCTTCTCCCTCTGTCTGCTTCTCTCCTTCTCCCCCAATACACTAATAAAGGGGGTTTTTAACCCGGATTTTCTGATAATTGGAGAGCAATTTTTCAAGTCGGCTGTTAGAATTGCCGGCTTTTTTGTGTTGCGAAAAGCCAACGCCGGAAATAGCCAAAACATATTTTTGTCTTTTTTAAGATAAAATGCAATAATTTTTAACTTACTTTTGGGTTAAACCCTTGTAAATACGTCACCTGGTAGATACATCTACGACCAAGTACGAGTTAGAATTTAAATAATAGAAAAGATGTAACAGGTTAACTGCAAATGCTAACAGTAATTTTAATCAAAACTTCTATAAGTGAGTTGTTAACAGAAAATGAAAACCACAAAAAATCTGCCCCAAAAAACTGAACAAAACTCAAAAAAACATCTAACTAAAATGGCAATTTTTCTGCTAATCATCCTGTTTAATTTTTACTTTTTATCTGCCAAAACACAAGCCCAAACAATTGTTCCAGCCACCGACGGTGCCGGCACTACCGTCACGCCCGTAACCGGAAGCTCCGCGCCAACTCGCTTCGACATCCAAGGCGGACAATTATCGGGCGATCGACAAAATCTCTTCCATAGTTTTCAACAATTCGGACTGTCACAAAATCAGATTGCCAATTTTATTTCACACCCCCCAACATTCGCAACATATTGGCTCGCATCGGTGGCGGTAGCCCCTCTCTGATTAATGGGTTAATTCAAGTGACCGGTGGCAATTCTAATCTGTTGTTGATGAACCCCTCCGGAATTATATTCGGCAACAATGCCAGCTTAAACGTGCCGGTGGCTTTCACCGCAACCACGGCCACATCCATTGGATTTGGTTCTAATTCTTTTAACGCCACAGGCACAAACAATTACACCTCCCTCACAGGGACACCGAACTCTTTCACCTTCGCCACGGGTCAACCAGGAGCAATCATCAACACGGCTAACTTAGCAGTCAAGTCAGGCCAAAACTTAACCTTGCTAGGCGGCACGGTGGTCAGCACTGGCACTGTGTCGGCCCCAAACGGTCAAATTACTATAGCTTCGGTGCCTGGGCAAAATCTAGTTCGTCTGACCCAGCAAGGCAATTTACTCAGTTTGGAAATCCAGCCCGCATCAGGAACAGGGCCAGCCACTTCAATATTGCCGATCGCATCCTTACCACAATTGCTCACAGGCATCGGTCCGGCGAACGCTACAGGAGTCCGAGTCAATGCCAGCGGTCAAGTGGTACTCACAGCCTCCAGCCAAGTAGTAGCAGGGGGCGATGTGGCTGTACAAGGTATAAATACTGGGGCGATCGCCGTGCAAGCAGCCAACAACCTGACAACTGGCAATTTGACCAGTTCCCAAGCAAGTGCGATCGGGATCGAAGCCAAGGGCGACATTCAGACTGGCAATCTCAACTCCAACTCCAGCAACAGCAGTGGCGGCAAAATCACCATCACCAGCCGTACAGGAAAAGTAGAGACAGGCAACATCAATTCCGCCTCCACCGACAAAAACGGCAACGGCGCAAACATTACCATTGCAGCAGAGTTAAGCATTCAAACAGGGAACATAGACGCCCATTCACAAGACAAACAAGGCGGCTCAGTCACCCTCAGCGCCCGCAACGATATTCAAGTCACCTCCATCAACACCGAAGGCTCAACAGCCGGAGGAAATATTGACCTTACCGCCGGCCGTTATTTCCGAGCCACAGGCACTTTCAAATCAGAACCCAACTGCGCGCCCGGTTGCAGCCTTTCCGCTTCCACAAGCACCAGTGCTAACGCTGGGGATATCACAATTCGGCACGGTGGGGGAGCCTCTAGCACTCTGTTCACCGTCGGCCCGGACTATAACCGAGTCAATGGTACCGCTGGCATCATTGCTACGGGAGGACCTTCTAAGGGAAATGTGATTGCTAACGGAAGTTACAGCAACCCTGGCCCTCAGATAGTACAGCCGACACGAATTAACATTACTAATTCTGTTATTTCGCCAACTCCAAGCGCGAGGCATTAACAATTTATCTTTTATCTCAGATGTGGGGCTGCGATCGGTGCCCATGGCCGCCCTCCACGACGGGAAAGGTTTTCTGATCGAACGTTACAGTGTCGCCTCCATGCCCAGTCTCAGTTTGACCGATACCAGCATTAGCAATTTCAAAAACACCCAACTTCTGGCAATGGGGGCCTCGCAATTTGCGGATATGAGTCCTTTACCTGCGGTGGAAATAGAGGTATCCACCATCCCTCGGCAGGAGTGGCCAGGGAAGTCTTTCTTGAACCAAGCTTTCACTCTGGCAAATTTGAAATCCCAGCGCCAGCAGCAACCCTTTGGCATGATTCACCAGGCTACCCACGCCGAATTTAGATCGGGAGACCCCAGCAATTCTTTCATTCAATTGTGGGATACTAAATTGCGCTTAGATCAGTTGCGACAAATGAACTGGCACAGCCCCCAAGTTGAACTGTTGGTTTTGAGTGCTTGCAGGACTGCTGTGGGCGATCGGGATGCAGAGTTGGGCTTTGGCGGGTTAGCGGTGCAAGCAGGTGTTAAATCGGCTCTGGCTACTCTCTGGTATGTGAGCGATGAGGGGAGTTTGGGATTGATGTCGGAGTTTTACAGCCAGTTAAAAAATGCTCCGATTAAGGCAGAAGCTCTACGGCAAGCACAATTAGCGATGTTGCGCCAAACCGTCGGCATTGAAGGGGGAGTGCTCCACACTTCTTCTGGAAGCTTGACTCTGCCACCTTCCATGTCCAACACAGGCAGTGGGAATTTTTCTCATCCCTATTATTGGTCGGCTTTTAGAATTATTGGCAATCCTTGGTAGTCAAGTCAATATTAGTCGATCGACTCTCCCAAGCAACCGCTAACACCACAGCACACTCACAGTCCCCACTTCTGAAAAAAGTCGGGGATCTAAAGCCCGTCTCCATCACCCAAAACTCCCGAATCCCAGTACGATCGATCTAGTTAGTATCAAATGAAAACTTTACCGGGGTAATTTTTATGGATCTGGTTGTACTCCAGAACTGGCTGGACAATATCTCCTTTGCCGTTCTCCTCTCAACAATGCTCGTTTATTGGGTTGGGGCTGCTTTTCCCGGCATTCCCTATTTGTCAGCCCTCGGCACCGCCGGAATGGCGATCGCCAATCTATCCATCGCCGCCCTACTCGGTGCTCGATGGATAGAAGCCGGCTACTTCCCTCTGAGCAACCTTTACGAATCACTATTTTTCCTCACTTGGGGAATCACCGCCATCCATCTAGTCGCGGAAAACATGAGTCGATCGCGCTTAGTAGGAGTAGCCACATCCCCTGTAGCCATGGCAATTTCCGCCTTTGCAGCCCTCACCCTACCCGCAACCATGCAGTCGGCGGAACCCCTAGTACCAGCCCTCAAATCCAACTGGCTGATGATGCACGTCAGCGTCATGATGCTGAGTTATTCAACTTTAATGGTAGGAGCGCTACTGGCGATCGCCTTTTTAGTCGTCACCCGCGGTCAAAAAATCGAACTCACCGGCAGTTCCTTCGGTACCAACGGCAATCGCCAGAGCAACTACCGCCTCCAACGCCCTCAAAACCCCGAACCTCAAATTAGCACCACCGCAGCCGACAGCGGATTAGCATTCAGCGAACCCTCTTTCAATTCCAGCAATAACGGTTCCGCAACCACCGCAGTCCTAGAACTAGCACCAGTTCAAACCTCTTCCCACCATCAATCTCAAACCGCAGAAATTCTCTCGCCCCAGCGCTTGAATCTCGCATCAACTCTTGATAACATTAGCTATCGCATCATCGGTTTAGGATTTCCTTTACTGACTATTGGCATTATTGCCGGCGGTGTTTGGGCCAACGAAGCTTGGGGTTCTTACTGGAGTTGGGACCCGAAAGAAACCTGGGCATTAATTACTTGGTTAGTGTTTGCAGCCTACCTCCACGCCCGCATCACCCGCGGCTGGCAGGGAAGACGCCCAGCCATCTTAGCAGCCACAGGTTTTGTGGTGGTTTGGATTTGTTATCTAGGCGTTAATTTGTTAGGCAAGGGTTTACATTCCTACGGTTGGTTTTTCTAAAAAAAACCATGAATAGTTAGGGATTGCTGAGTTATTTGTTATTAGTTATTTTGATTAATATCTGTTAACAAATAACTAATAACAACACCTATAAATCCAAATTAGACAGTTAATTATTGTCATTTTTGTTAGGTTAATAACTGCTAACAAAACACCACTAGAAACAGCAGAAAATCAACATCGAACACTCAACTATTTCCTGAAATTACAATTCCTGAAATTACAATAGATATGAAACCCTCAAAACTTTTTCTAAGAGAAGACGATGTTTTGTCTACTCCCGCCAGCGCTTTGATGTATCAATGTACTTTCAAAGTTAGCGAATTTTTGACTATTATGCAGTCAAAAATCCTAGAAGAAAGATTGTTTTTAGACGGTATGGATTGCGAACTTTTGAGTGCAGGTAAAGCCTGGACAAAAGGAAAAGTCAGAGTGCGCCTGGAGTTTTACGCCGACGAACAGGAAATAGAACAAAAATCTCTTCCGGCTGCTTCCGAGGACTCAGATACCGCACCAGAAAACACCCAAAATATCACGTCTCCAGTTACGGAAAATAACGGCTCAACTCTCCAGGATTCCCCACAAAATATGACTTTTCCTAGGTATAGGTATCGCAATAACAACCGTCATAGTGTAGGAATGTGGAGCTAAAAACCAGTATAATTTAGTTGGTTTTTAGTTGTTGTTTGTTGTTTATTGGTTGTTGATTCTTGTTTCTCAGAACTCATAACCAATAACTAAAAAAATCTTCCGAGACTCTAGCCAGCGCTGACTATAGCCTTTGTCAGTTAGGTGCGTAATGGGTAATGGGTAATGGGGAACCCCCCCTGACCCCCCCTGGGGGGGAAGGGCATTACCAATTACCAATTACCAATTACCAATTACCAATTCTCTTCGGATGCCACCAGAATTGATATAATATCAAATCCTCTTTTCATCCTCCTGTATTAAACTCTCTCTTCTCGAACTTCGCGTCCTTAGCGCCTTCGCGGTTAAATCATTCCGATACAACCGGAATTAATATAAAAACAAAATACAGTTTAGGGCTACTTAAAATTAAAAAATCGCGAACGCACAAGGCTTTCACGAATTATTTTTTAAAGCTGGTGACAGGATTTGAACCTGCGACAGGCTGATTACAAATCAGCTACTCTACCAACTGAGTTACACCAGCAACATAAACTAATATAGCAAACCGATCGCCATTAGCGCAACCCCCCCAGCCAAGTTTTTTTCAAATTCGCCCAAAAGCCCTCCCCACAAAGGCTGAACCAAAATTATCTTTCTCAGAAGCTACCACAAACTGTCCACCAACTGCCCACTCACTAATCACACCGCCAAATCTTAATCGTCTCATCGGCACTTCCACTGACCAGTATATTGCCCAAAGGTGCGATCGCCACCGAATACACCGTACCCACATGACCCTTAAGAGTGCTCAACAACTCCCCAGTCTGCAAATTCCAAATTTTCACCGTATTATCATCGCAGCCACTAGCCAAAGTCAAACCATCCGCACTAATCATCACCGAATCGCCCCGACTCACATAATTCTGCAAAATATGCACACCCTCATTACTTCCTAAAGTCTGCACACCATTATCTTTGTCATAATTAAAATTTAAAATCCGCAACAAACTGCCAGTCTGCAAATTCCGCAACTTAATCGTATAATCATTACTAACACTAGCCAGAATCTTGCCATCAGGTCCGATCGCCACAGAATTCACCCCAACATTCAACCCTGAAAGAGTCCGCAACAATTTACCACTTTCCACATCCCAAATCTTACTCGTGGCATCAGAACTCCCACTAGCCAAAATTTTACCATCCGGGCTAAAAACCACCGCATTCACATTATCAGAATGACCCTTCAAAGTCCGCACCAACTCCCCACTACGCAAATTCCAAAGTTTAATCATATTATCCGCCCCACCACAGCTAGCAATTACTTGCCCGTTGGGGCTAATCGCCACGGAATTCACCTCCATAGAATGTCCAGAAAAAGTACACAGCAACTCGCCATTATACAAATTCCAAAATTTAATAGTCTCGTCCGAACTACCGCTGGCTAAAATTTGCCCATCCGAACTAATAGCCACAGAATTTACTCGATCGGAATGTCCAGTCAGAGTACCAATTAATTCCCCAGTTTCTAAATTCCAAATCTTAATAGTTTTATCCCAACTACCGCTAGCCAAAGTTAGACCATCAGGACTAATCGCCAAAGAATTAACAAAAGATGAATGTCCCGGTAGCGTGTGTACGCAGCGCCATTGATGATTTTTTAACTTATAAGCTAATTCCTTTGCCCGTTGCGATACCGCCTTGGCTTCTTCTCTACGTTTGAGTTCAGTCTCCTCCAAACGCTTGCGTTCCGCCTTAGCTTTGGCTTCTCGAAGTGCCAGCCGTCGCATTTCCCCCTCATAGGCTATTCGCTGCTGTTTCTGAATTTCTTTGAGAGTTTCAATGTATGGCAATTCCCAATCTTGAGAAAACCATTCTTGAGCGAATTCTTCCTTTAAATTGAATAACTGAGGTTCGTGGGTAAAATCGATATTAAGATAATACAAATCTGCTAAAAATGCAGCCAATAATTTGTGAATAGTCACAATAATCTGCCGAATAATCCGCAGGCTCATTTTTGAATCTTTACCCTCTGCTTCCAACTGATGGTAAACTTCTTCCCAATTCCAAGGCTGCATCGCCACTAAAGAAACACTTTGATTAATCACTCCCCAAAAACCGACATGAAAATTCACTTCATAGTCGCTGATATCGCTATACAATATAGCTGTAGGCACTGGAGACAACACAGTCTGTAACCGCTCCACATCAATATCAGAAATGGGCTTTTTGAAATAATCTCCGTAAAACTGAACAGGACACAAATCTCCGTACTGAGGATAGTGTTGGTTCAAAAAAGCTCTCAACTTACCAGGAAGTTCGATATTCAGATTGTGGCGAAAGGAATCAGGGCAATCTTGGCTAATTTTGGCAGGAGCAACTAATAATAGCAATCGGTGTTGCTGCTGCTGCAAAATTTGTTCCGTTTCCTGTCGGCTCAAATTAGAAAACCAGTTGTCTCGGTCCCAAACAATTTGGATTTCGCTCAGCTTAACTCGAATTGCTTCTGCTTGAAACTCGCGCATTAATTCGCGACATAGCCGACTAATTGCCCGTCTATCTCTCAATTCTTCTGCCTTAATTCGATTAGCGCGTTCTTCTTTGACCCATTCTTCATTTATATTGGCTATCTCCATTAATTCTTCTTCTCTAGCCTGGTGTCGCTGCAAATATTTAACCTGTGCTTTAATCCAGCGCGGGTCTTTTTTGATTTGTTGATTTAAAGTTGAAGAAGCCGATGGTTCAATTTCTGCAAAACGTTCGTTGACAGCGCTTGCTCCCAATCTTTCTCCCAATTCGTTGGCAATCGGCTTCAACAGTTCAATTAGCGCGTCTGAAATGGGGCGTAATAAGGACATAAGTTGCTACACATATAAAATGATGGCCAGGAAGAGGGACAGAGGAAATAGGTAAATAAGTAGAAGGAAGAAGATCGAGGTGAAGAATGCTCATACAGCAAGCTTTTTTGCGTCCTGTATCTTACGTTTAATTAGATGGATTTACTTAGTATAGTTGTCTGTTGGTAAAATTGGTTCATCAATCGCAACGATTCGTGTTGTATGAGTTTGGAAATAGAAGAGTGTGACCCTTTTTCTGATGCCTTTTACCTTTGGTATTTTGCTTGTAGATCGGAATTTTTTTAGTTCCCGTTTAAAATGAATTAAGAAATGCACCACCGCTTAAAAGTTAAAATTTTTTGTGACTGGGTGGGGATTTATTAGCGTCGCCTTGGGATTTAACCGATCGCACACCCCCACCTAGTTACCCACACCTTAAATTAATAGTTTGTATATTCTTTACATTTTACCGTAGATCTGCCTACAAAGCACTGATAAAAGAGACTCAGGCATATTCGATCGCCCCGACCTGCTGCTTACTAATTTTCCTATTGCCATTTTACTCGCTCTCGTATATGATTTGAACTCATGACAAAATTTACGGTATTCCGACGTAATAACCGTAGTTTAAGTAAAGGAACCAATATAATGAGTCCGTGGCAACGCCTAAGTCAAAGTCTTCGCCAGTCACAACCGCAGCCAGTGGGCAAAAGTCAATTATTGACTTCGCTTAAAAGCTTTGTGTCGCTATTTTTACTGGGAATCACATTAAGTTTTGCGATCGCCTCCTGCGGCCCCAGCAGCAACAACAATCCCGGAGCCAATCCCGGCGGGGCTGCTAGCCCAAGCGCCAACAAAAGCGTAGAATTAACCCTCGTTTCCTTCGCCGTCACCAAAGCCGCCCACGAAGCCATAATTCCCAAATTCGTAGAAAAGTGGCAAAAAGAACATAGCCAAACCGTCACCTTCAACCAAAGCTACGGCGGTTCCGGTTCCCAAACCAGAGCCGTAATTGACGGCTTAGAAGCAGACATCGTACACCTAGCCCTCGCCCTCGACACCAAAAAAATCGAAAAAGCCGGACTAATTGAGCCTGGGTGGGAAAAAGAAGTCCCTAACGAAGCCATAGTCAGCAAATCTGTAGCAGCCATAGTCACCCGCGATGGGAATCCTAAAGGCATCAAAAACTGGGAAGATTTAGCCAAAGATGGAGTGAAACTGATTACCGCCGATCCCAAAACATCGGGAGTGGCTCGCTGGAATTTTCTCGCACTTTGGGGCTCAGTGATCAAAACCGGAGGTGACGATACCAAAGCCTTAGACTTTACTAGCAAAGTCTACAAAAATGTCCCCATCCTAACTAAAGATGCCCGCGAAGCCACCGACGTATTTTTCAAACAAGGCCAAGGCGACGCCTTAATCAACTACGAAAACGAGATTATTTTGGCTGGTCAGAAAGGGGAAAAACCGACTTATACTATTCCCGAAGTCAATGTTTCCATCGACAATCCCATCGCGATTGTTGATAAAAATGTCACCAAACACGGCACCCTGGAAGTAGCCGAAGCCTTCGTCAAATTTCTGTACACCCCAGAAGCTCAACGAGAATTTGCCAAAGCCGGATTCCGCCCAGTAGATGCAACAGTAGCGGCGGAACCAGAATTTGTCCAAAAATATCCCCCCATCAAAACCCTATTTACAGCTCAAGATTTAGGAGGTTGGGGAGAAATTCAGAAGAAATTCTTCGATGACGGAGCTGTTTTTGACAAAATCCAAGGTTCAATTAAACAGTAGTGGCCGGGGCGCATTGGTGACAACTTAACGTCAAACCGACAGTCTCTCTTGTTTGTATCGAACTGCCAGATCCCCCCTAACCCCCCTTAATAAGGGGGGGACAAGAGTATTTTTCAAATTCCCCCTTATTAAGGGGGATTTAGGGGGATCTAGACTTCGCCTAAAAGCGACATTTATTGTGGGTTCAGTCTTAAGTTGTCACCAATGGCAGGGGCGGGTTTACGAGATGATTGGTTTTAGTCAAATACGATCGGTAAAACCCGCCCCTACGGCAATTCTTCCCAACTCAAAACAATTCTTATATGACTGTATCTTCTCCAACCAATAACCCTCAATCTCCGATCGAGCAGATCAAAAGGGCGATCGGCAAAATCACACTACCTTGGGGAATCACCCTCGGCTACCTCAGCCTCATGCTATTGCTCCCAGTGGCCGCCATGCTCTTGAAAGCCAGCACCGCAAACCCCGCCGAATTTTGGAAAATTGCCACAAGTCCCATCGCCCTTTCCGCCTACGATGTCACTTTCGTTACGGCATTAATTGCAGCATTAATTAACGGATTGTTCGGCACATTAATTGCCTGGGTTTTAGTCCGTTACAATTTTCCGTTAAAAAGGATTGTCGATGCGATCGTCGATTTGCCCTTTGCACTGCCCACTTCCGTTGCAGGTTTAACTCTCGCCACAGTTTACAGCGACAACGGCTGGATTGGTTCGCTGTTTGCACCCTTGGGAATCAAGATATCCTTTACTCGCTTGGGCGTAGGTATAGCCATGATATTTATTTCCTTGCCATTTATCGTCAGAACTGTACAGCCAGTTTTAAACGAGATGGAAAAAGACATCGAAGAAGCAGCTTGGTGTCTAGGTGCTTCTCAATTTCAAACCTTTTGGCGAGTAGTTTTACCGCCCCTATTTCCGTCTATTTTAACCGGAGTTGCCCTGGGATTTTCGCGAGCGGTTGGCGAGTACGGTTCTACTGTAATTGTCGCCTCTAACATACCGTTCAAAGATTTAATCGCGCCTGTTTTAATTTTTCAAAGATTGGAACAGTATGACTATGCAGGAGCCACAGTTATCGGTACTGTCATGTTAGCTATTTCCCTAAGTATGCTGTTTGCAATTAATCTTTTACAAGCATGGAGAAGACGCTATGACGGCTAATATCAATTCATCCACCGATTACAAACTTCCGGGCGGTAGTTCGACACAGAGTCAGGAAAAACCATGGGTTAAGCCAACTTTAATCACCATTGCGATCGCCTATCTGGCTCTCGTCTTATTTATCCCCACTCTCAACGTTTTTTACCAAGCTTTCAAAAAAGGAGTAGAGCCATTTTTTGCTAACTTAACCTCGCCCGATTTTCTGCACGCAGCCCAACTTACCCTGGTTATTTCTTTAATTGTTGTGCCTATTAATACCGTATTCGGTTTGTGCGCAGCCTGGGTAATCGGCCGCAATAAATTTCCGGGTCGCACGCTATTAATCAGCATTTTAGATGTCCCATTTGCCATATCTCCCGTAGTTGCAGGCTTAATGATTGTACTGCTTTACGGTAGGTTGGGATGGTTCGGTCCGTGGCTGGAAGCTGCTAATATTAAGGTAATTTTTGCCTTTCCGGGAATGGTGCTGGCTACTGCTTTTGTCACCCTACCTTTTGTGGCTCGCGAAGTAATTCCGGTGTTGGAAGAAGTCGGAACCGATCAAGAAGAGGCGGCGAAAACTTTGGGTGCAAATGATTGGCAAATTTTCTGGAATGTCACTCTTCCCAGTATTCGCTGGGGATTGCTTTACGGAGTAATTTTGACCAATGCTAGAGCCATGGGAGAATTTGGAGCTGTTTCTGTGGTGTCGGGAAATATTGCTAAAAAAACGCAAACTTTGCCTTTGTTTGTAGAGGATGCTTACAAGCAGTATGCGACGCAAGCGGCTTTTTCAGCGGCGGTAGTTCTGGGTCTTTTAGCAGTTGTTACTCTCGTACTTAAGGAGATTTTGGAACGAAAAACTAGCATCAAAGAAGTTGAAGAATAGTCAGTAGTCAGTAGTCAGTAGTCAGTAGTCAGCAGTCAGTAGTCATTAGCGGTGCCCGCTCGCGTAGTCGAAGGGTCATTAGTCATTAGTCAACAGAACTTACGCACTAATACCAAAAAAACCTAGTTGTTAAATCTGGTAAATGGCTAAAACAATGCGAGAGTCCTGAAGATTGATATTGGTGCAAAATGTAAGATGAAACAAACATTAGGAGGCTAAAATGTTAGATCAGAATATTAGCGAATCTGAATTTGAGCCGATCGACAATTTTCACAAAACGCAAGACTCAGACATTCCCAAATCCGACAGCGGCGACACCAGACAAACTCAAACCCGGATTCGCATTCGTGTTCCCAAAGAATACCATCAGGAACCTGTCATCTCTAACCTGATTTCTGAATACGGTTTGACGGTGAATTTTAATGCTGCTTTGTTGGGTGTCAAAACTTCCGATGACGGTTGGTTTGATTTGGAACTGAACGGTACTGCTCAACAGATTGAAAGTGCTCTGATTTATCTCAACGATTTGGATGTGGAAATCTGGAGCAATTCTAATAATCCCGTTGAGGAAAGTTGGTAACTCACGATAAGTAATCACCCAGAACTGATACTCTAGGACTAATGAACCATCACTAAGGACCAAGGGCTGTGAGATACCCGACCTGTTCAATGAGTCGGGGATCTGGGTATTCTGTTTTTTGCGACAGTTATTTACCTATTTTAGTATTGACAGTTTTCATTAATTGTGGTAAGTAATTTGCTATCTATATAGAGCAAAAGAGGCGCGTAAGTATATAAAAGTATATAAAAAGATGTTTGTAAAAGCTGGAACAAAATTGCTAGGGGACACTTCTAAGCAATCAAATTAAATAATTTATTGTAGCAATGCACAAAAAAAGGTTGCTGTCAATACATGAAAAAGCATATGTGGAAGCACGGGCGATCGACTTTATGGAGACACAAAAGGCGATCGCTGCTAGGGCTGGTTTGTGTTATCAATTTGATGTGTGCGTGTACCAGAGGAATTAAATCATGGAATTTGACAAAGTACCAAACCAACAGATAGTTTTTGTAGATCCCAAAGTTAAAAATTGCGAAATTTTAACAAAAAGCACTGATTTCCATACAGAAGTTATTGTTCTCAAGGGCGATCGCGACGGCATCGAGCAAATAGCAGCAACACTCAAACAACGGCAAAATATAGGAGCAGTTCACATTCTGTCTCACGGTGCCGCGGCGTGCGTGCAAATAGGTGCAACAGAACTGAATCTAAGTAATATTGAAACTTATCGCGATCGCCTAGAAACATGGTTTGCTTTACCGGCAGAGGAAAACTCGAACTCTCGAATTACAGCTAAACCCGAAATTCTACTTTACGCTTGCAACGTCGCCGCCACAGAAGCCGGTGTCGCTTTTGTGCAAAGGCTGAGCCAGCTCACCGGAGCGGAAGTTGCCGCTTCCGATAACTTGACAGGGAATGCAGCCTTGGGTGGAGACTGGGAACTGGAAGTCACTACAGGCAAAATAGAGACGGCTGTGGCATTTTCCGCAGAGGCGAGAGAGGCTTACAGCGGTGTGCTTGCTGACTTGCAACAAAAGGTTGCTAACTTTAACGAACTGGTAAATGCCATCAATGTTGCCAACACCAACACTGGGATTGACACGATCAGTCTCACTGGCAATATCACCCTCGCAGGGCTATTACCGAGAATTACCGACAGCACCACAATTGTTGGTGCCGGTTTCAAGATCAGTGGCAATAATAACCGTGCCTTCGTAGTTGATAACACAACATTTAACCTCTCGAACCTCACCATAGATTCTGCAAAAGCAGTAGGCAACCCAGGAATCACTGGTGGTGGTGGGGCTGCGGGTTTAGGAGGCGCACTTTTTATCAACGGTGGGACTGTAATTGTTGACAAAGTAACTTTCTCCAGTAACCAGGCAGTCGGCGGTGCAGGTGCTGCTGGGAATGGTGGAAACGGTGGTAGCGCGGATCTGGCTACTGTCTTTGGAGGCACAGCAGGGACAAATGGTAGAGATGGTAGAACTGGTCTAGCAAGTAATGGCGCGGCCGGTGGGGTTGGCGAGGCGGGCGAGGCGGGCGGTGCTGGTACTGCTGGCGGTACTGGCGGTATTGGCGGCACTGGCGGTACTGGTGTTGGCGGCACAAACGGTGGTGCTGGAGGTATTGGTGGTACTGGTGGTGCTGGTAGCGTTGTCGGTAGTGGCGGCGGTGGTGGTGGTGCCGGTGGTGTTGGCGGTGCTGCTGGTAGTGGTACTCAAGGTAATGGTGGTAATGGTGGTACTGGCGGTGCTGGCACTTTTGGTGGCGGCGGCGGTGCTGGTGGTGCTTTTGGTACAGGTGTGGCCGCTGGGACTAACGGCCCAGGCGGCCTAGGTGGCTTCGGCGGTGGTGGCGGTAGCGGTAATGCTGCGATCGCTGGCGGGACTTTTGGCGGTGCAAGTGCGATTGGTTTCGGTGGCGGCGGTGCTGGTTTAGGCGGCGCAATTTTTATCAACGGTGGCACATTCACCATGACCAATAGCACCCTGTATAGCAACACCGTGACGGGGGGTGCTTCCGGTGGTGGTACCGCAGTTCCAGGTCAAGCTGCTGGCGGTGCAATTTTTGTCAACACTGGTGCTACAGCCACTCTCACTAACAACACGATCGCCTACAACCGTGCCACAGCGGGAACTACAGGTGGCATTTACAACAACGGCGGTACAGTTACGGTCAAAAACACGATCGTGGCTGGCAATACTGCCACCACTAACCCCGACCTTACTGGAGCATTCGTCGGGAACAACAACCTGATAGGGGCTCTGGGCACTAGCACTGGTTTGACATTAGCTCAACAACTAACCGCTCCTCTGACCATCGCCAATGTATTAGCACCAGTGGGCTCTGCCGGATTGAATGGCGCCACTGCTCCCGCTCCTTTTACCCTTGCCCTAGTTGACAACAGCCCCGTTACCACTAGCACTAACCCTGCCATTGGCGGTGGCGACAATACTGCGGCTACTGGTACTACAGACCAACGCGGCACGGGTTTCCCTCGAAAAATTGACAACACTCTTGTCAGTAAACCCAATGTTGACATTGGTGCTTACGAGTACGGCCTAGTCGTCCAGGGTCAAGTTTTCAACGACAGCAACGGCAATGCGGCCAAAGACGGGACGGAAGCAACTGTCACAACTCCAGTCCAAAACTTTGTTGTTTATGTAGATGACAACAATAACAGCACCCTAGATAGTGCTGAAAAACGGGTGACTGTCGCAACGGGTGGGACTTACACCCTCCTCGACACCAAGAGTAATAGCCCCGTTCGAGAACAGGCAGTAACTAATTGGCAGCAAACTTTCCCTACAGCTACCGCTACTCCCTACAACACAGGTATTGCTGACTCTAACAGCAAAGACTTTGGCAACTTCCAGTCCATGACCATTAATGGTCTCATCTTTGATGATAAAAATGGCAACGGAGCCCAAGACTCAGGAGATACGGGATTAGCAAACATCCCAGTCAACTTAATCAACTCCGTCACCGGAGCAACTATCACCACCCAAAACACAACTAGCACAGGCGCTTATAGTTTCCCCAACCTGGGTCCGCTGACTGGCGGTGCTACCTACCGAGTCCGGGAAGTAGTGCCGACAGGTTCCACAAAAACCACAGTCGATCCCGCCGACATCCCCCTCCAAAGCGCTGCAACTGTCGCTGGCGGAAACTTCGGCAACTTCACAAACATCACCATTAGCGGCACCAAATTCGATGACAAAAACGGCAACAGTGTCCTAGATGCGGGAGAAGTTGCACCGCCAACTCCTTTTGATATTCAGTTACTCAACGCCGCCGGTGCAGTGGTCAAAACCCAAACGACAGCTACCACAGGCAACTACACCTTTACCGATGTTGGGCCAGGCACCTACACCCTAAAGGAAGTGGCACAGACCGGTTGGCGGCAAACTCTTGCCCCTACTGGCAGCATCACTGCCACCAGTGGTGTCAACATCACCAACACCGCAGCCAATCCCACCAACTTCGGTAACTTCCAGCTAGGCAAAATCGGCGGGCTCAAATTTAATGACTTCAATAAAAATGGTGGCCAAGATCCAGCAGAACCAGCCCTAGGAGGCTGGACAATCTACCTGGATGCCAACAACAACAGTATCCAAGAACCAGGAGAAACTGCCACTGTTACTGATAGTGCCGGTAAGTACCAGTTCATCAACCTGACAGCCGGCACCTACAACGTCCGGGAAGTGCTGCAACCGGGCTGGACGCAAACGGTACCGGCTGCCCCAGGTGCGTTTACGATCGCCGTCAGCAGTGGCACAGACTCCCAAAACAACAACTTCGGCAACTTCAAGCCCAACTCGATTAGCGGTATCAAGTTCAACGACATCAACAAGAGTGGCTTTCTGGATGCAGGGGAAGCCGGACTAGCCAACTGGCAATTTTTCCTTGATACCAACAACAACGGCACTCTCGACACAAACGAACCCAAGGCAGACACCGATCCCGCCGGCAACTACAAATTCCTCAATTTGCCCGCAGGTACTTACAAGGTGCGGGAAGTACCGCAAACCGGTTGGACACAAACTACCCCCAACCCGGCAGATATTACTGTCAGTAGCGGTCAAGACATCCCTAACATTAACTTCGGCAACTTCAAGTCGAGTACAATTAGCGGGCAAAAATTCAGCGACGCTAACAACAACGGCATTAAGGATACCGGAGAATTGGGGCTGCAAAACTGGCAAATCTTCCTGGATATCAACCAGGATGGCGTCTTTCAACAGACCGAACCCACGACTATTACCGATACCAACGGTAACTACACTCTGGTCAATATTCCCGCAGGCACTTACCAGGTAAGGGAAGTACAGCAAAATGGCTGGACGCAGACTACTCCTAATCCGGCCGCGGTGACGATTGTTGGTGGTAATAGCATTACGGGTGTTGACTTCGGCAACTTTCTGCCCCAACCGGCTACGATCCGAGGTCTGAAGTTCCGAGACTCTAATAATAATGGCACTCAAGACAGCGGAGAAGTGGGTTTGCCCGGTTTCCAAATTCAGTTAACTAATGTTACGACTGGGGTAGTTGCTCCTACTCCTGTTAACACCACTACAGACAACAGTGGTAACTACCTGTTCACGAACCTGACACCGGGAACCTACCGCGTCCGGGAAATCGCGCAAACTGGGTTCACCCAAAGCACCCCCGACCCCGCCGACATTGTGCTGGCTTCTGGGGCTATTGTCAATAACGTCAATTTTGGTAACTTCCCGGCACCGACTCCGACTCCGACTCCGACTCCTACTCCGACTCCGAGGCCTACTCCGGTACCTACTCCGGCACCTACTCCAGCACCGACTCCAGCACCGACTCCAGCACCGACTCCGGCACCGACTCCGGCACCGACTCCGACTCCGACTCCAGCACCGACTCCGGCACCGACTCCCACTCCGACTCCAGACACTCCTCTGAGCTCGCAAACCACGGATTTGGTTTTTCCTGAGAACTTCGCCAGGGTGGATACTCCTAATCAGTCGGGCATCCCGATCGCGGGTACTGTGATTAATGGCCCTAATGGTGATGATACGATCTTCGGTAGTGCAGCCCGTGACTCTATCTTCGGATTGGGTGGCAGTGATTTGATCTTTGGGCGTCAGGGCGGTGACTATATCAATGGCAATACCGGCAACGATAGTATCTACGGAGGTGTCGATAACGATACTCTGCTTGGCGGCAAAGGCTTTGACGTGATATTTGGCGATCGCGGCAACGATGTCCTTTATGGTAATCGTGGCAATGATTCCATCTCTGGCGATGAAGGTGATGATTTATCCTACGGTGGCAAAGGCGATGATGTCATCTTGGGTGTCACTGGTAACGATGCGCTCTTTGGCGATCAAGGTAATGACACTCTGTGTGGTGGCGACGATAACGATACCTTACTTGGTGGCAGTGGCGATGATGTCTTGTTTGGCGACACTGGCGATGACTTGCTGTTTGGTGGCCTTGGCAACGATACTCTGATTGGTGGCGACGGTAGCAACAGTTTCTTGTTGACTGATGGCAGTGGTTTGGACACGATTATTGACTTCACCCAAGGAGTTGATTCTCTGGTTTTGACTGGTGGCTTGGATTTCAGTCAATTGTCGTTTAGTCAAACTAATGGATCGGCATCAATTAGCCTTACTGCTACTGGTGAAGTTTTGGCTATTCTCAATGGCGTGCGATCGAGCTTGCTAACAGCTCAGGATTTCAACGTATTGGTTTAGTAGGGACACGGCAGTGCCGTGTCCGACTCAAAGAAATCAGGAGACGGCAGTGCCGTGTCCCTACATGATTATTTTGGGGTAGGGATACGGCACTGCCGTGTCCGACTCCGGTTTCTCAAAGAAATCAGGAGACGGCACTGCCGTGTCCCTACATGATTATTTTGGGGTAGGGATACGGCACTGCCGTGTCCGACTCCGGTTTCTGGTTCACATTTGTTCCAAATATTTGAGCAAGTCTGCCATTTCTTGGGGACTTGGCTGAAACTGTGGCATTGGGGGGGTTTGTCCGCTGGTGACTTGGCGGATTAAAGCGAATTCGGATTTGCGCTCAGATACTAAATGTAAGTTTGGGCCCACTTGACTGTCGGACAGGGATATGTGACACCCGGCACAGTTCATTTGAAAGATGGCGGCACCCTGAATGGGGTCTCCAGTCAAGGAGAGTACGCTGCTGACGTAGGGATCGACCGCTTGAAAGTGGCGTATTGCTAAGCTTGATAACACGATCGCGAGTAAGAACGCTAGCACAAATATGCCAATTCGCTCGATCGGGTTTTCAGTTTCATTTTTGGCAATTTGGTTATTCAAAGGAGTTCTATTAAAAAAAGTATCTACAAGAAAATTTATTTCTCATAACATAGCTTAATCCTTCCCCGCGGGGAGATCAAGATCTCAGACCACTGTTATCGTTGTTTTGCGAAAATTCATCTGTGTAAGTGCTGGTAATATTAAAAATAGGTTGTTAAATCTTAACGATAAGGAGCTCTCATGGTAGAACCGTTGCTTTCAGGTATTGTTCTCGGCCTCATCTTTGTTACTCTGTCGGGGCTATTTTTTGCTGCTTATCAGCAGTACAAGCGTGGCGATCAGTTGGGTATCAACAAGTAAATCGGCTTGTAGAGTCTTGGGGAGATGGGGAGATGGGGAGAATTTTCCCCTCTTCCTTCTTCCCTCTTCCTTCCTTAAATGTAGCGATCGAGAATAGCAGCAGTTTCCCTACCTGTTTTTTCCCAGCTAAATTGTTTTGCTCTCGCCAAACCTAGTTCCCGTAAGTGCGATCGCACTCGAACATCCGTTACAAGCTGGTGCATAGCAGCGGTAATTTCCTGCACGCTGTAAGGATTCACTAACAGCACTGCATCCCCCCCTACCTCTGGCAGAGAAGACAGGTTAGAGGTGATGACAGGAGTGCCACAAGCCATTCCTTCGAGCACCGGGAGGCCGAATCCTTCCCAAAGACTAGGAAAAACTAGGGCGATCGCCTGATTGATGACTTTCGGTAAATCACCGGGGGGAATGTAGTCTAAGAATTTTACGCGATCGACCAATCCCAATTCTTGCACCTGCGCTTTCAGCAGCGGGGTATAGCGTTTATCTTCCGATCCAGCTATCCACAATTCATACTCACAACTGCTGGGTAAAGCAGCAAATCCTGCTACAACTCGCTGCAAATTTTTATAAGGATTGTGGCGACCAATATAAAGAAAATAATTGCTAGTTGGCAAGTCTAAAAAGCGGAAAAAACTGCTATCATATCCAGGGGAAATTGACGTAATTAAATCCCTCGGAATTTTACAATAATTACCAATATCTTTAGCCGTTGCTTCCGAATCGCAAATAACGTGTTGAGCCTGTCGCAGCACTTGGGGAATATAGTAGCGGTGGTAGGGCGTGAGAGGATCGAAACGGCGGGGAAATCGGAGTGCAATTAAATCGTGTACTGTAATTATATAGCGACAACCTGCAAATACCGGAGCTTCGGGAATTGGGGAAAATATTAAGTTTGATTTTAACTGTTTGTAAATTTTAGGAAGCTGGGTTTGTGTCCACAGCAATCGGTTGATGTGTCCTTTGGTTCCTTGTTCTGGAGTTAAGTTTGATGGGATTTTATAGCAGCTATAATTGGGAATTTCCGTGGCGCTTAGTAATGTTGGGTTGAGGGATTTTAGGTGAGGAAAGAGGTTTTTGGCGTAGATTGCTAAGCCTGTTGGTTTGGAAATTAGGAAGGAGAGGTTGATTAGTAAGTTGGATTGGGGATTTGTCATGGGATAATATATTCGATTTAATTAACCATAATTCCTATAGGGGCGGGTTTTACGAGGAATATTTGATGAATACAAGCAATCTAGATCAACCCGCCCCTACACAGTTGGGTGGGGCGGGTTTTACAGATTGTTAGTTTTTCACATAGATGGTTGGTGAAACCCGCCTGTAGGGGCGATCGTAGGGGCGGGTTTTACCAGGAATATTTGATGAATA
>JAHREW010000013.1:80759-83193 GCA_020883125.1 Microcoleus sp. CAWBG506 | reverse complement strand
GGGGCGGGTTTTACAGATTGTTAGTTTTTCACATAGATGGTTGGTGAAACCCGCCTGTAGGGGCGATCGTAGGGGCGGGTTTTACCAGGAATATTTGATGAATACAAGCAATCTAGATCAACCCGCCCCTACACAGTTGGGTGGGGCGGGTTTTACAGATTGTTAGTTTTTCACATAGATGGTTGGTGAAACCCGCCTGTAGGGGCGATCGTAGGGGCGGGTTTTACCAACCATCTCGGCCTCAAACCAATTATCTCGTAAACCCGCCCCCGCCCCAGGTAGAATCAGAATGTACATTTTTCGCTTTTAATCAAAGAAAAGGTTGATGCAGGTTATCTATTGTGGGGGGCGGGTTTCTATGAATTGTTTGTGGGAATTCCAGATTATTGGTGAAACCCACCACTACAAATATTGTTGTAAGATTTTTTTACCGCAGAGGGCGCAGAGGGCGCAGAGAGGAGAGATTAAGAGAGAAGATTTAAAGGTATTTTTGTAAAATATTGGTAGTGGCTTCTCCGGTTTTGTTCCAGCTAAATTGCTCTGCTCTAGCTAAACTAGCAGTCTTTAAGTGCGATCGCAATTTTGAATCTGTGGCTAAGGCTTTCATCGCTGTGGCGATTTCTCCAATGTTGTAAGGATTTACTAATAATGCCGCATCTGAGCTCACTTCTGGCATTGATGACAGGTTGGATGTAATCACAGGAGTGCCGCAAGCCATTGCTTCTAAGATTGGTAAGCCGAATCCTTCCCAAAGTGTGGGGAAAACTAGGGCGATGGCTTGATTCATTAGTATGGGTAATCGATCGTAGGGAACG
The DNA here is from genome assembly GCA_020883125.1 of Microcoleus sp. CAWBG506. Classification (GTDB taxonomy): domain Bacteria; phylum Cyanobacteriota; class Cyanobacteriia; order Cyanobacteriales; family Microcoleaceae; genus Microcoleus. The sequence continues at coordinate 82,378 of JAHREW010000013.1, read as the reverse complement.
TAACCCAAAAATTTGATGGCAGATTCTAGTCCTAATTCTGCAACTTGTGCTACCAATTGTGGTGTGTACGCATTGCTTGGCCCCGATAGCCAAAGTTCGTAATTTGCGCGATCGTCTAAACTCGCAAAGGCCGCAATTAACCTTTCCAGGTTTTTATAAGGATCGTGTCTCCCTGTATAAAGAAAATAATTTTTGACTGGTAAGTCTAAATATCTAAAATTAAGGCGATCGCAAGCTAGGGGAATTGCCGTCATTTTTTGAGTCGGAATTTGATAAAATTTAGCCACATCCTCCACCGTAGCTTGAGAATCGCAAATAATGTGTTCTGCTTGTCGCAAAACCTGGGGTATATAGTAGCGGAAATAAGCTGTCAAACGCGAAAATTTTTGGGGAAATCGCAAAGGGATTAAATCGTGTACTGTGACTATATAGCGGCAGCCTGAATACAAAGGTGCTTCGGGAATTGGAGAAAATATCAGGCTTGAGTGCAATTTTTTGTAAATTTTAGGTAAGTTAAATTGAGTCCACAATATTCTGTTGATTTGTCCTTTGCTGCCGCTATCCGGGGTGAGATTTCCGGGAATTTGATAGCAAGTATAATCCTCAATCTGTTGGGAACTAAGTAAGGTTGGTTCTAGCTTTTCAAGTTGGGGAAACAGATTTGCTGCATAGGTGCCAATTCCCGTTGGTTGGGGAGTTAAAAATGACAAATTAATTAACAGTGAAGTAGACATGATTTTAGGGAAGAGAATTTATCCAAATTGTAGATACTGTCTTGACCTGTCAAGGGGTAGCAAGTAAATAATTGGGATCGAAAGGCTTTTGGAATTTTAAAATCCCAAAAGCCAAATGCACCAACTTCCTCATCAAAGCGCCAATCACCTGCATTTTGACGCCAGCCACGACCCAATAATCGGTCACTCATAGCCTTGAGTAACGGATTGTGACGCATCGCCACTACCCCAGGCAGATACAAGGCTTTTCGCAGTCGGACATTGCGCGTACAAGACAAACGAGTTTTGCTTTTAACCGAAGTTCCAGAACTGCGTTCACAGGGTGTTAAACCTGCATAAGCTGCTAATTGACTGGCATTATTGTAATCGGAAAAATCACGGATTTCAGCTAATAATACGGATGCTGTCTGTTCACCAATTCCTGGGATTGATGTCAAGAGGTCACGTTGTTTCTTTAGATTCACTTTGCAAGTCGGTTCGATTGCCTGAAAGTCGGTACGATCGCCCACTTGATATGGCGATCGACTAACTCACTTTTTTAAGATACCAGGGGCTGGTTCACCAACAATCTCTGACTGTAATCGACTATCTAAATAAACCCTCCTCCACCCAACGGTAAATCTGAATCCGCATTATTCCAGTATTTTATAAATAAAGGTAGATGCAGATTGTTAGTGGGTGGGGGCGGGTTTATTTATTCCTTTTTTTGGTCATCCATATTGTTGGTAAAACCCGCCCCTACGGGAAATATATGCAGATTTTTTGTGGGTGGGGGCGGGTTTATTTATCCCTTTTTTTGGTCATCCATATTGTTGGTAAAACCCGCCCCTACGGGAAATATATGCAGATTTTTTGTGGGTGGGGGCGGGTTTATTTATCCCTTTT
>JAHREW010000013.1:2212-80659 GCA_020883125.1 Microcoleus sp. CAWBG506 | reverse complement strand
TTTTTTGTGGGTGGGGGCGGGTTTATTTATCCCTTTTTTTGGTCATCCATATTGTTGGTAAAACCCGCCCCTACGGGAAATATATGCAGATTTTTTGTGGGTGGGGGCGGGTTTATTTATCCCTTTTGTTGGTCATCCATATTGTTGGTAAAACCCGCCCCTACGGGAAATATATGCAGATTTTTTGTGGGTGGGGGCGGGTTTATTTATCCCTTTTTTTGGTCATCCATATTGTTGGTAAAACCCGCCCCTACGGGAAATATGGTAATTTTACTGACCGACAGAACCTTTACCGAAAAACTTAGGTGGTGCTGCCATAGTGTAAACTTCGGTTTCCGCGGCGATTACTTGTCGCAAGTGTCCAGCAACCTGCATTAATCCCAACAGTGTAATTCCGTCAAACATTCGGAACCCACCTATGGTTTTTTCAGCGAGTAATTTGTCCGTAACTTCTGGTTCGGGACGGGTGTTGATTTCCTGAGTTGAAGCTACTGCAAAACCCCAAGGTGCTCCATAGGTAGAAATAAAGCTGGTGCAAGATTGAACGTTGGGGAAAACCGATTTCAGCGTATTCACAATCCGGGCGTGCATTTTCATTTCTGCTGGAGAAACAGGTCCGGCTTGGACGACGAAATATCCTGTAGGTGACATGACGCGGCGAACTTTCTCAAAATACTCTTTTGTAAACAACTGGAAAGAAGGGCCTTCTTCGATGGGATCTGACAAGTCAGAAATGACAACATCCCAATCGCTGTCACTGTTATCTAAATAGTCTAAAGCATCGCCGATTACTACTTCGCAACGAGGGTCATCAAAGGCATTTTGGTGCATTTCTGGAAGATGTTCGCGACAAGCATCTACTACTTCGCCGTCGATATCAACCATCACTACTTTTTCAACACTTTTCCAGCGCAGCACTTCTCTAATTGTAGCTCCTTCGCCGCCACCGAGAACCAGGACTTTTTTTGGTGAACCGTGCATAGTCATGGCTGGGTGGACTAGGGGTTCGTGGTACAAAAACTCGTCGCCTGTACAAGATTGCCATTTGCCATCCAAAACTAACCCTTTGCCGTAGGTGCCGGTTTCAACGACGTACATTTCTTGAAAGGCTGTTTTTTTGTAAGCCAGCACCCGTATGATGCCGTGAACGTAGATATCCCAAGGGGTAATGTACTCGCTCATCCAAAAATCTGCACGGACTTCGCTACCTGACATCCAATACTCTCCCAGTGTAAATTACTTAAGTAGTAATTCATAGCACAAAATGGCGATCGGATGTAAGTGCGATCGACACAAACAGCTTATATAGCCTTTTTCAGATAGTTAATATTAAGATAAATTAGCCAAAAATAAGCTTAGTAAAAATGCCCAACTTATTTAAAAAGTCAGGGATACAATAGCAGAGTATTTTATGTTTAATTTGGAAAAATTGAGCGATAATAAAAACTCTCTTTGATTGAAAGCTCTTTAGTCCCACGATCCCGGATTCATTCTGAAAGCAGGCTGACTGGGGGCATCTAAAATCTCAAATCTAACATTTCATGACTGCGGCTGTTTCTAGTTTGGTGTGTAATGCTATGTCTACTCTCACTTTTGGTTTGTCAACGCCCTCCGCTGCTGAGTCTGGGGCCTTTTACGGCAGCAATCAACCGCCAAGTCGCCCCACCGTGCCGGCACAGTGGATCGAAGTTTTGGTAGATTTTCCTTTCAGGGGTGCGGGGGACCCCCCAGGGGAGGAAAACAAGTTATTTACCTATCGGTTGCCGGCCCAACTGACGGTGCAACCAGGAGATATTCTCAGTGTACCATTTGGCAGTCAACAAGTGGGGGCGATCGCCATTCGTTTTGTTTCTCAACTACCGCTAAACTTAGACCCCGCACAGGTTAAAGATGTTGAAGATGTGGTCAGCACTGGATTTTTTGTTCCTACTTACTGGGAATTGCTCGAACGCACTTCTATCTATTATTGCACGCCTTTAATTCAAGTAATTAGAGCTTCTTTACCACCGGGATTGTTAAGCCGTTCTGTGCGTCGCATTCGGTTAGATAAAAATGCTATTGCTCCTAATGCGGAATTATTTCTGAATCCCGCAGCTAGTCAAATTTTACAATTATTGCAAGCTCAAAAAAACGGCGATTATACTTGGCAATACCTCCAACGGCAAGTGAAGGGGGCTTATCGGGGATTGCGCGATTTATTAAAACGGGGTTGGGTAGAAAGTTATTTAGAACCTCCTCATCCTCCCAAACCCAAACTCAAACCGGCAGTCACATTAATTGTCAATGCTTTTGTGACGGATTTGACCCAGCGTCAACAAGAAGTCTTGGAGGTTTTGCGGCGCGGTGGCGGTGAAATGTGGGTGAATGATTTATTAAAAATTTGCAGTGCTAGTTCCTCGGTTGTCAAAGCTTTGGAACAGAAAGGTAGTGTGGTAATTGACCAAAGGGAAGTGCTCAGGGGCGATCGCCCAATTCCCCAAATTGCCGACTCGCCCAAAACTTTAACTGATTTTCAGGCTGAAGCTTTAGCATTTATTAACAGTTTTTTGGGTTTTCGTCAAGTGCTGCTACATGGTGTGACAGGTTCTGGGAAAACTGAAGTGTACTTACAGGCGATCGCCCCAATCTTAGCTAGTGGCAAATCCGCCCTCGTACTCGTCCCAGAAATCGGCCTGACACCACAACTTACCGACAGATTCCGCGCCCGTTTTGGCGAGCAAATTTGCGTATATCACAGCGCTCTCTCCGACGGCGAACGTTACGATACATGGCGTCAGATGCTCACTGGAACCCCACAAATTGTCATCGGCACGCGATCGGCTATTTTTGCACCTTTACCTCAATTAGGCTTAATTATCCTCGATGAAGAACATGACACCAGCTTCAAACAAGAACAACCAGCCCCTTGCTACCACGCCCGCACCGTAGCCAAATGGCGCGCCGAATTAGAAAATTGTCCCCTAATTTTAGGTTCTGCTACCCCAGCTTTAGAGACTTTTTTTGCCACTCAAATTAATAATTATTCATTGCCAACTATTCATTATTTATCATTGCCCGAACGCATTTATGCGCGACCGATGCCACCAATTCAAATAGTCGATATGCGCCAAGAATTGCGACAAGGAAATCGCTCCATTTTTAGCGTGGATCTGCAAAATGCTCTGGAAGAATTGCAAGCTAGAAAACAGCAAGGTATTCTATTTATTCACAGAAGAGGACACAGTACCTTTGTGTCTTGTCGGAGTTGTGGTTATGTGATGGAATGCCCAAATTGTGATGTGTCGCTTTCTTATCACCAAATCGGCGAAGGGACATCAGAAATGTTGCGCTGTCACTACTGCAACCATACAGAAAGACACCCTCAAAATTGTCCAGAATGCAGGTCTCCTTACTTCAAAAATTTTGGGAGTGGTACTCAGCGAGTCGAACAGGAATTAACCAGATTGTTTCCCCAATTGCGGGCAATTAGGTTTGATAGTGATACGACTCGAAATAAGGGCGACCACCGGAGATTGTTAACCCAATTTGCCCAGGGGGAAGCTGATATTTTGTTGGGAACACAAATGCTGACTAAAGGGTTAGATTTAGCTGGGGTGACATTGGTAGGGGTTGTCTCGGCTGATGGGTTGCTAAATTTGTCGGATTATCGGGCCAGCGAACGGGCATTTCAAACTTTAACTCAAGTGGCGGGGCGTGCTGGTAGAGGTGACGATCCGGGAAGGGTAATTATGCAAACTTATACTCCAGAACATCGGGTAATTCAAGCAGTTAAGCACCATGAATATGCAGGTTTTGTGGAAACAGAATTAGCAGCAAGGGCAGCCCTGAATTATCCTCCTTCGGCGCGGCTGGTTTTGTTGCGATTAAGTAGTTTGGAGGCGGCGGAAGTTGCGGTGACGGCGGTACAATTGGCGTCTGTTTGTCAGGAGTATATTGAGGGATTGTCTTTACCGGGTTGTGAGTTGTTGGGACCGGCACCGGCGGCGATTATGCGGGTAGCAAATCGGTATCGGTGGCAGATTTTGCTGAAGTTACCTTTGGATGAGTCGGTGGATTTGTCGGATTTGATCGGATTGCGCGATCGCATTCCTCGTTCTGTTAGTTTAACTATTGATGTCGATCCGTTGAATTTTGGTTGATTTGTTGGGTGGGGGCGGGTTGATGTCGATTTTTTGTCAGTTTCCCTTATTTTTGGTAAAACCCGCCCCTACAGCCAATTCTAGGCAGATATTGCCGTTGAATTTTGGTTGATTTGTTGGGTGGGGGCGGGTTGATTTAGATTTTTTGTCAGTTTCCCTTATTTTTGGTAAAACCCGCCCCTACAGCCAATTCTAGGCAGATATTGCCGTTGAATTTTGGTTGATTTGTTGGGTGGGGGCGGGTTGATGTCGATTTTTTGTCAGTTTCCCTTATTTTTGGTAAAACCCGCCCCTACAGCCAATCCTAGGCAGATATTGCACCGTAAACTGATAATTTTTTATTATAAGCTTTATAAAAAATATCTATCGTTCATTGTTGCAGTTAATTGTCAAAAAACCTTTAAGATGATTTATTAATTGCAATAAATTGTCAAAATGTAAACTAGCATTGGGGCTAAAACAGGAGAGAGATTAATGAATTTAAGTTTAAAAGTGCTGGCTGGTGCTAGCGCAGGATTGTTGCTGCTAGGGAGTTTGGCTGCGAATACCATGGGAATTGGGCAAAAGGCGATCGCCCAACAGACTCCCCAAGGCGATCGAGATTTGCGAGTACAGGCTCCAATAAATCGCATTAGAATTGTGTTTGCTAATCGTAGAGATGCCACAGATTTGCAAAACAAAGCTAATCAAGTAGCTGCCATACTCTCAAAAGCGATGGGAATTCCCGTCGAAGCAGTCATCGGGGACGAAACCGCAGCCGTCGAAGCTTTGAGAGCAAATAGAGCTGATGTAGCTTTTGTCGCAGGGCGCGCCGCCTTGAAAGCTGAGCAATTAGCCAAAGCGCGGATGTATTTAGCCGAAGTTCGCAGCGATTATTCCGGCGGAAATACCTACGATTCTGTATTTGTCGTGCGTCAAGACAGCCCCCTACGCCCGAAAGGTAGTGCAAAGCAAACGCTAGAACAATTGAAAGGCAAAAAAATGGCTTTCACCTCTCGAACTTCCGGTTCGGGATTTATTTTTCCAGTGGGAGAGTTGGTTGGTCAAGGATTGGTGTCAGGACCAGATAGATTAGAAAGTTTCTTCGGAAATGTCACCTATGGTGATGGTTATGGTAGCGCTTTACAAGCAGTGTTAAAAGGTCAAGCAGAAGTTGCTGCGGTATCAGAATATGCTTTGCTACCACCTTGGATTACAGCAGCAGAAGGTAAACAATTGCGAGTGTTGCAACAAGTTCCGGGAGTCCCCGCCCATGGAATTGTGATTGACGATAGCATTCCTGCGCCAATGCGAGAAAAGCTAATTAATGCTTTCTTGACTATGAATGAGCCTACAAATAATTCATTGTTCCGCAGTTTGTACAATTCCCAAAAATTAGTAAAAGTCGATCACAACACCCATTTAGCAACGTTAAGTCAAGCTTTGAAACGCGCTAAATTAGACCCGTAATTTGATGAGGTTTATTGTTTACTGTTGACTGTGAGTCATTGCTCTCTTCGACCACGCTCAGAGAGCAATACCTCGTTCCCAGGCTCTGCCTGGGAATGCAGTTCCAGAGGCTCCGCCTCGGGAGCATCCCGATTGTGTAAGGGCGAAGCATGACCTCCGTAAATCTCTGGTTATAACTAATAAATTGTCTGCGGTCATGCTTCGCCCCTACGAATATATTTACAAAACTGAGATGCACCCTCTGCCTCAGCCTAAAAATTGCCTTAAACTGGTAATTTGCTGTTCCAAAATCTATCAATAAATACTGACGATGACCATCGAATGTTCTCAAATAAAAACAGCTTATTCCCCCTCGCTAAATCGGTCAATTCTCAACGGAATTGATTGTAAGATCGAACAAGGAGAATTTGTCGCCTTACTCGGTTTGAACGGTGCGGGAAAATCAACCCTATTGCGCTCCTTTGTTGGCTTAGTCCCCGTCAAAACCGGTGAGATGCGGATTAATGATATGGTGATGAATACGCGCACGATCGCCCGAATTCGTCGGGATATCGGCTTGATTTTTCAAGGTGGCGGTTTGGTGAAGCAGTCCATGGCGATCGAGAATGTGTTGTGCGGTTGTTTAGGAAGCTTAAATACTTGGCAGACACTGTGGGGTTTTCCGAAACCAAAGCGCGATCGAGCTTTGGAATTACTCGCAGATTTCGGACTCCAAGACCTAGCATATCAAAAAACAGGACTACTCAGTGGCGGACAACAGCAAAAAGTAGCCATCGCCCGCGCCTTAATTCAATCTCCACGGATTTTATTAGCCGACGAACCTACCACCGGATTAGATGTCATCGCCGCCCGACAAGTCATGGAAATTCTGGCCAAACTCCACAAAGAACAGGAGATGACAGTAGTGGTAGTATTGCACGACTTAGCCATGGCGAGCAATTATCCAGAAAGGGCGATCGTCCTCGATGCCGGTCAAATAATCTATGATGGCAAATGTCAAAACTTGTCAGAAAAATTCAGCAGATTAAAAGATTCCAAAATTGCAGTCTAAATTCTACCCTTCTCCACTCTTCCTCTGCGCCAAGAGCGCCCTCTGCGGTTAATAAAAAAAATCACCAAACACAAAATATCGCTGTAAATAAAACTATAAACAAACACAAATGACCGAAAAAAGACTAAATTATTTATCAAAAAATTCTGGTTTGGTGAAAAACCTAGGGATTATAGCAGGTTTAATTATAATTTATGGTTGGGCGCTCAAGGGATTAGAAATTGACTCAGAAACCTTGGCTAGCAGTTGGCCTTACATGACCGATTTTATTTCCCGTTTGTGGCCTCCGAATCTGGAAATTATAGATGTAGCAATCAAGGCTTTGATTGAGACTATTCAAATGTCTTTATGGGGAACCACTATCGGGGCAGTTTTTTCTGTACCGATCGCTATTTGTAGCGCCCATAATATAGCACCAAAGTGGTTGCAATGGCCTGCTAATTTTATCCAAAATGCGGTGCGATCCGTGCCTTCGATTGTGTTAGGATTGTTGTTTGTATCTGCTACTGGTTTGGGGGCACCGGCGGGTACTTTGGCTTTGGGCATTTATACGATCGGCTATTTGGCTAAATTTTACCAGGAGGCGATCGAATCTGTAGAAGTGCGATCGATCGAATCTTTGCAAGTAGGAGGTGCATCTTGGCTGCAAGTTGCCCAATATGGAATTTTCCCCCAAGTATTGCCCCTAGGGTTGGGTTATACCCTGTGGATGTTTGAATATAACATCCGCGCTGCTTCCGTTTTGGGAGTAGTTGGTGCTGGTGGTATTGGTTTTGAATTAGTTAATTATATTCGAGCTTTTGAATATAATAAAGCCACAACTATGATGTTAGTTTTGTTAGTTGTGGTGACGGTTATAGATGTGATTAGTAGTAAATGGCGGCAGCGTTTAGAAGCTAAGTAAGATTAATTGAACCGCGAAGGTGCAAAGAACTCCCCCCAGCCCCCCCCAAGGGCAGAATGAAACAGCCTTACGGCCCCCAAGGAAGAACCCCCCCAGCCCCCCCAAGGGGGGAATGAAACAGCCGGCCCCAAGCAAGAACCCCCCCTTGGGGGGAAATTCTGGGAGAAGTCACCCCCCAAGGGGGGAAGGAAGAAGGAAGAAGGAATCGGTATAAAATTCGCCAAAGCGCCTTAAGAAGCTTGGATGTTGCTATTAATTTGCTCTCTTTCGGGTCAAAATTCCTTGACTGGGACTTAACAAAAAAGCTAGCAAAAATAACCCAAAAATAACCAACACGATCGCCGCACCGGAGGGCATATTCAAATAATAGCTGAGATACATACCAGTCACACTAGCTGTCATCCCAATAATTGCTCCCAATCCCATCATTAAATGTAACTCTTTCACCAACAAATACGCAGTAATTCCCGGCCCGATTAACAGCGCAATCACCAACAGCGCCCCCACGGTTTGCAAACTCGCAACAATCGTCAAGGTAATCGCTGAAATCATCCCCAAATAAATCCAGTTTACAGGCAAACCGCTGGCCTGAGACCCCAGGGGGTCAAAGGTATAAAACAGCAGTTCCTTATAACAAATTTTCACCGCCACCAAAATTATCAATGTGGTGACAAAAGTTTGCTGCACGTCTGCTGGTGCAACGGACAAAATATTGCCAAATAAAAAGCCGTCCAGGTCTAACTTGGTGGTTCGCAACAAACTAATCAGCGTGATGCTAATAGCTAAAAATGTAGACAAAATTAATGCCATAATTGCATCTATTTTGATTCGGGATTGTGACTGAATCCAAACCATGATGCCAGCACTGATTATCCCTGATATAAACGCGCCGATCGCCATAGGGAAACCCAAAGCAAAAGCCACCGGCAATCCAGCTAGCACGGAATGGGCAATCATGTCAACCATCATGCCCATTTGCTGTACAATTAAATAGGAGCCGACCACCGCGCAGAGTATTCCGAGTAATACGCCGATCGCGATCGCGTTACGCATAAACTCAAATTTCAAAGGCTCAATTAGCAAGTTTAACATTTGGACAAGGAACAACGCAGCAGGAAACAATGCAGCCATAATCAATGGTACAACCCTGCACAGGCCGGATGCCCGTGCTACCATGAATTTTACAGGTAAAAATAAATTTCCATCGACCTCAAACCGAAACCAAACTTAAATCATAACCATAGGCTTTATGAATATTAGCCACTGTCAGCACTTCTTTACAGGAACCTATCGCAATTAACTGTTTGTTCAATAACAATAAATTATCATACTGTTTTAAAGTTTCTCCTAAGTCGTGACTAATTACTAGCAAAGTTTTATTGGCGGCTTTGAGTTCAGCAAAAATATCAAAAACAATCTCTTCTGTTGCTTTGTCAATGGCATTAAAAGGCTCATCAAAGAAGAATAAATCGGCTTGTTGGGCGATCGCCCTTGCTAAGAAAATTCGCTGCTGTTGACCCCCTGAAAGTTCGCCAATTTGCCGATCGCGCAAATCCCACATTCCCACCCGCAACAAAGCAGTTTTGACCAATTCCTGTGACTGACGGGAGGGACTGCGAAACCAACCAGTCTGGACAGTGCGCGCCATCATCACCGCATTCCACACCGTAATCGGATAATCCCAGTCAATTTGCGATCGCTGCGGCACATAAGCCACCCGTCCCAACTGTTCCTTCAACAACCGCCCCTCATATTTTACCCTACCCCGACAGGCTGGAATCAATCCCAACATGGCTTTCACCATCGTGCTTTTCCCCGCCCCGTTGGGCCCGAAGACTCCCGTTAACTGTCCTGATGCTAAATGAAAATTGATGTTGTTCAGGGCCGAAATTCCTCGATAATTGACAGCCAAGTCTTGAACTTCTAGCATAATTTGAGATTTTGAGAACGATTCTTGTTTCCATCTACTACAATAGAATAACTCAAAAAACCAATAATGATTATCGTTTCTGAAGTCTTATGTTCCAGAAGTTGACGGACAAAACCAGCAGAGTCAGCGTTGTGACAGTTTTGGCGATCGCGCTAGGATTAGCTGGATGCAGTGAAAAGCCCCAAGCCAGCAATCCCGTATCTGAGAGTCGGGCGACCAATTTGCCAAAAGTAGTGGCCACTACTGGTGTTATTTGCGACATCACTAAAGAAATTGCCGCAAGTTCGATCGACACTATTTGTTTAATTAAACCCGGAGATGACCCCCACGCCTATCAAATCAAGCCCGAAGACCGCAAGGCCATTGAAACGGGCAATCTGATTTTATACGCCGGTTACGACCACGAACCAAGTATCATTAAACTCATAGAATCTACTACCAATTCAGCCCCCAAAATCGCCGTCCACCAAATCGCAGTGCCCAAACCACTGATGGGCGAACACGAGAACCAAGGAGAACACAAAACAAAAGCTAAACCCCATGAAGTAGGGGAAAAAGTTCCTGACCCTCATGTGTGGCATAATCCTCAAAATGGGATTCGGATGGTGGAAGTAATTCGCGATGAATTAAAAAAAATTGCTCCTAATAACTCTGAGATTTATACTAAAAATTCTGCCAAATTAACAACGGATTTAAAAAAAATAGATACTTGGATTAAAGCTCAAATTGCGACTATTCCCCAAGCTAAACGCAGGTTAGTCACTACTCACGATGCTCTGAGTTACTATGCTGATGCTTACGGTTTCCAGGTAGCTGGTGCTTTGCAGGGTGTGACTACAGAAGAACAGCCCACAGCGGCTAGAATCGCCGAATTGTCATCAGAAATTAAGAGGGCGGGAGTACCGACAATTTTTGTGGAAACTACGACTAATCCCAAGTTGATGGAGACTGTGGCGAGGGAGGCTAATGTCAAAATTTCCGACAAGGAACTCTACAGCGACGAGTTGGGTGCCCCTGGTAGCGGTGCTGATACCTATGAGGGGATGCTGAAAAGTAATACTTGTGCGATTGTTTCTGGGCTTGGGGGAAATTGCACTCCTTGATGGATTTTCGGTTGTTTCTGAGGCGTAAATGAAGTGCCTAGGGTGCGTCAGGAGAGTTTTTGAACAATTTTTAGGGGTTCGGGAACTGACGCACCTTATCAATTGCCACCCTAGGAACTGGCTTACCTAGGATTGCTCATCGGTACTGGGAGGTTTTTGCCCTATGCCCAATTGTTTCTTGGATAATTTTAATTCTTTCCACAGCGCTTTAATATCTTTATAAGCTTTCTCAGCGCTAATTTTGCCGCCTGTTTCCAGGGAACAAATGTAAGTTATTTTTTGAGCAAATTCTTGCAAATTGGCATTGAACGCCAAGTTTTCTGGCGTAAAATCGCCGTAGTAGCGATGGCGAGGATGTAAAAAGTCTTCGCGCTCGGTCATTGCCCCCTCCTAATTCCTGTTTTGATTCGGTTTCTGCTGTTGATTGGCACTATTTGGATCTAATGTAATGGCGATCGCTTGCTTCCATTGTAGGGCGCAAGTAGCAAATGCTTTATTTTGTCTTGTACTTACTTTATTAATCTAATTTTAACCTTATGTTACCGTTATTTTAACTTTTTTTTAACCTTATTTCACCAAAATTGGGAGCTGCGGATACCGCAACTCCCTTTTGATACAGTTTACAGGTTTTTCTTAACTTGTGTGCAAGCTCAGCACTTACTTGTGGCATTCGCAGCCTGTGCGGCCACAGCCAGTGCCGTTGGGGTGTCCGTCGGCGCAAGCAGTGGAACAGTATTGTTTGCCGTCTTTTTCAATGGCTGCACTCAGGTTGACAGCGCACAAGCAAGATGGACAGGCACATTTTGTTTGGGTTGCAGTGGTCATGGTTTTTTTTCCCGGTAGGTTCCTTTGCTTATATTTATATATGAACATATATTCAGAGATAAGTCAAGGGGAAAGCAAATATTTGTGAAAGTGGGCGGAGGGACTATGTAGAAATCCTCAAATCTCAAATCGCATTAAAATGACAATCAGAACCAAAATAAATCTTGAAAGAATGTTATCTAACTCTGCTGTGAATGGGGCGGTAAATGGACCGATCGCCCAAAATGATACACCAATCTGCGATCGACCGCACCTAGTTGACAGTTTGCGAGTCCAGGATATTCAAACACAAATTCTCAACACCGCCAAAGCTCAGCGTATGGCAGAATTTTTCAGTCTTTTGGGAGATGCGAACCGCCTGCGGCTGTTGTCGGTTTTGGCAAAACAAGAACTCTGCGTGTGTGATTTGGCGACAACTTTGGGGATGAGCGAATCGGCTGTGTCGCACCAGTTGCGGGCGTTGCGGGCGATGCGATTGGTACGTTATCGCAAGGTGGGGAGACAGGTTTTTTATAGTTTACTCGATCGCCATGTTTTGGAACTTTATAATGCAGTGGCGGAACACTTAGATGAAGCCGATTAAGCTTTTGAGAATGGGGAATTGGGAATTGGGAATGGGGAATCGGGAATGGGGAATGGGCCAAGGAGTGTCAACTTAAGCTGTCAGCCCGCCAAGTTCGTTGGTCATCCCGCGAGTCCTAAGCGGGGTTGAAACCCCTGTCTCATAGCTAAAGTCCTCTCAAAGAGGACTAATGAGTTGAAAATTCTTCTATTCAGTCCTCTTTAGCTGTCAGCCCGCCAAGTTCGTTGGTCATCCCGCGAGTCCTAAGCGGGGTTGAAACCCCTGTCTAATAGCTAAAGTCCTCTCAAAGAGGACTAATGAGTTGAAAATTCTTCTATTCAGTCCTCTTTAGAGGACTTTCGCTTTGAGGCAGGGGTTTCAACCCCTGCCGGACTGCCGGACTATGGGTTATACCTTAAGTTGACACCTATGGGAATGGGCCAACCGCCCCAGCCCCCAGGGCTGTTTCATTCTCAAAAAAATGAGAGTTTTGTAGGGGTAGTGGATGGTGCGTGCCTACCCTCCTTAATCTTCGACGGTGTGGCCTGTAGCAACAATCGCCTGTTTGATTGATTCTTCAGCGGCTTTAGCCTCGACAGTCACAGTCTTAGCGGCGATATCTACATTGATTTTCGCTTCTGGTTCCACTGTTTGGATCGCTTTGGTAATTGTGTCTCCGCAGCCGGCACAGGCGATGGAAGGGACGTTAAATAGTATGGGCATAATTAAGGGATATTTGGTAGTTGACTGTTGTTTTATTTTAGTCTAATTTCTGCCTCTCGTCCGCGAGTAAGGGCGCTTGAGTCCTCACGAAATTGTTGTTTTTGGGCAATTATTTTTGGTATCACCAGCCCCTAGAAGTTGAGGGAAATTTGATTAATCCCAGCCGAAATCTCGATCGCACATTTGGGCTAGTCTTTGATTGTGCGATCGAAAATATGCTCTCAATTGCTCGTAGATAGCCTCGCTGATGGGGGGATATTCGGTGGAGTTGTATTTTTCGTAGGTTTGTAGCTGATGGGGTGGTAAGTTTAAGAACTCTAAGACGGTGTTGAAGGTAGGGCTGGGATTGGTGTACAAGTCTTCGCTTTTGATGATTAAGATTTGTTCTTGGGGAAATAGTTTCATCCAGGCTGGGAGTTGATCCGCGTAAATGCCGCGAGTTAAATAGCTGTGGTGTTGGTGTTCGTAACTGTAGTAGTTGGGGTTGGCGATCAGTTTTTCAATTTCGCCTTTGAGTCTTTCGGGCTCGGAGGCGATCGCACTTTCTAATGATAGCGATTCGTAGCCAATTTTGATATAGTAATAATAGTGGGAAATTGCGCGTTCTACTGGGTTTCTGAGCAAGGCGATGATTTTAACTTTCGGGCATAAATCGGAAATTCGCTCTGGTACGCGGGGATGACAGATGTAGTAGGGGCTGGCTTCTCCTGTGAGTAGATTTTCGCCGCTTTTGGGCTGGGGAAATTGGGAACAGTACCAGTCTGCACCTTTGTCGAAGTTAAAGTCAAAATAATGTACTTCTTTTTCGGCGGCGGGGGCGATTTGGGGATGTTGGATCAGATAGTTGTACAGGGATGTTGTGCCACCTTTTTGGACGCCGATGATGATGAAGTCGGGGGGTTTTGGGGTTTGGTTCATTGGTTGTTAGTTAATATTTTCTATTTGCACCGACTGTTTATGTTGTTGCATAGAATCCGATCGCCCTCGCATCCCCACCTCCCCAAGGGAGGAGGAGGGAATGAGGAATTTGACTACCCTCTTGTCTTAGTAGGGGCGGTGGATGGTGCGTGCCCGCCCTCCTGCGGTTACGAGGGATCGGATGCTACGGGACTTCATGAAAAATTCCTCTAACATCTTAATATTTCATTAGTCCTCTTGAGAGGACTTTAGCTATGAGACAGGGGTTTTTAACCCCTGGCGGGCTGGGGGCTAATTCTTAATCCGATCGGGGGCAATGACAATAGGATTGAATTAGGTTAGATTGGATTTCCCTAAGCCCAAATCCTTGCGGGGCAAATCTTTCTGGATCAAATATATCGCCCCCACCAAGGCTTGTAGGGGCGGGTTTTACCAACTATCTCGGCCTTTGACCAATAATCTCCTAAACCCGCCCCACCCAAGGGCAAATCGCGGGTTGTGGGCTGGGAGATTTTATTTTTGAGCCAAATAACACATTTTGTGAATTTTTGCAACAGGTTGATATGAATGTTGAATATAATGGGAATTATAAAAATGGGATCGTACTGTCGAGCAGTAACTACCTGCAATACCATCTCTGAAACTATTCAGGAAGGCGTCAATGTATAAAAGCAAATTATCTAAAGTTATCGTATCGCTGCTGCGGCGGGTTCTCGGTGTGACGCGATCGGGTGCGAAGCGGCTAATGAGAGCAATGTTGCGATCGCTCATGGCAATGGGCCGACGGGCAAATTTGCCGGTGGCGGGGTTTGTGTTGCCGACGGTGACGATGGTATTGTTGGTGGTGATTTTGCTGACGGTGGCGATTACCCTGCGATCGTTCGATCGGGCGAATAATGCTCGGAATGTGCGGGTGAATCAGCAGGTATTGGCGGCGGCAACTCCGGCGATCGATCGGGCTAAGGCGAAAATTCAGTATGCCTTATCCCCTGGAGGAAGCGGAACACTTGAGACACCATCGGACTTGACTATCTATCAAGCGATGGATTCAACTCGCTTTCAATTTGGAGATGAGGATGTTCTACAGATTAAGTTTGATATTGATAATTCAAAGGTAATTACTACTCCCCCAGACCAAACTAAAATCAATGAAAGTGAGAGGATAAATACCGCTTGGAGGTTCCCTGTAGATACTAACAACGATGGTAAATATGACACCTACACCCTGTACGGGATCTATTTTCGCAGCCCACCTCGCGATATCAACACAGGAGAGTTTCAGAGATCTAGAAAGGGTTTAGAAGCCAGAACTCCTCCGATGTCCATAGGCCAAAGTTCTACTAATGCGATCTGCAAGGCCGCAGCAGGTACGAGTTCAAGTTTGGTAGGCGCTTCCGACTGGTTCAAAGCAGAGGGCATACTTAAAAAAAGCTTCTTTGTCTACACAGTGAACGTGCCGATTACTAATAATATTACGGGCCTGGATCCAGCAGACAAATACGAAATATTTAAAGGAACTCCAAGTTTCTCAGCTTTGGAGTATCAACAAGACCAAAAACGCATTCCCCTACAAAATAATGCGGTGGTTTATGAAGATGATTTAGAAGTATCTCCTGGTCCTGCCCTGCGTCTGAACGGACGGATATTTACTAACAGTAACTTGATGGTCACAAATACGAGTACAGGCCCGGTGGCTTTCTATCTCGTTAGCAGCAAAGAATCTTGTTTCTACAACCTAGAAAATAGCAAAATAGTAGTTAGCGGTAATGTCGTTAATGGCTGGTCTGGCAGTAATGACAACCAGGGAAAAGATATAGCAGTTCATCTATTTGGAAAAACAGCTACAGATCCAGTCCTCACCAAAGCAATCAAAGGCCCAAGCGCTCAATCGGTAGCCTACAAAGATGGTGCTTTGGGGGTTATGTACAATAACAAGGCTTATTCCGATCGCATCGGTCTGTTAGTTTCCGAACAACTAAAAAATACTTCCGATCCCCAGGAAGTTAAGAACGCCATTGCCAAACAAGTTCTAGAGGAAACAGACCCCACAAAACCCAGCGCTGCTCGTCAACAGGAAATTCGCGAACAAAAACTGGAATCTTACTTTAGATTGCGGACGCGGAAAGTGCCGTTTGCAGAAGTGGCAGCAGGTGGAAACGCATTGGCTGGCTATGTTAACCCTACAACAAAAGTGGTGACTACATCTCCATTCGGCGGTACAGGGGAAGCTCTAAGACCTGTGGATGCTTGGGTTATACCTTCTGATACCAATACTAAACTCGATACAACAAGTGTCAGGCTGACATCCAACAGCCCAGATTCTGTACAGGAAAATAATAAAGAATCCGAGTTAGGCGATCGCATAGTCGTAGGCAACAACCTGCCAGCATTGAGATGGAGTGCCACACTGAACAAATTTGTGGGTGAGGGTCAGGAAGGAAGAGACACATTAAAACCTGTTACATGGCTCGATAAGACTACGCCTACTTCAGATGCAGAATATCGCTACCGGGAACCCCAAGTCAAGCAGTTCGCTGATGTCGGGGGATCTGAGCGGGACGGATTCTGGGAAAAAAGTGCAGCCCAAGCACCGAAAACAGCAGTTGATGGCATTGGTGGACTGCGGGTAATCACGGGTGCCGGTGTTTACGAGCGCACCAATTCTTTTCTGCCACCTCCCAAAGTCTTCAATCCAAAGACAAATTCAGTATCGGAGTTCTATGACGACCCGGCAACTACTGCTGTTGTAGAAAAGTTCCCGGTTGTTTGGCCAGATTCGATGCCGATGTCACCTGGCCCGAATTCTCAAGTTTATAATAATAATCCTGTTGGAACTGGCTGGACACCTTTGACGACCGCAATTTGGAATGATTTGCCCAATACTGCTACACCCGTATTGACCAACACCATTGACCCCAGAACTCCCAAATATGCTAAGGGCGACCTGCGGATGCGCGCCACTGCAATTTATCACTATGCAGACAACACAAGCGATCAAAACACTGAAACTGCTAAATTAGCTGATTCACCCCTGGCTTGTGTGAGCAGCTATTACGATCCCAGCTACCGATACAAGAAGGGTACAACTCTATTTGATTCCAGTCTCAATCGTCCAGATTTGCCATCGGGAAAAGACAACAATGGTAAATCCAATAACGGCATCGTCTACGGCTCTCCCGCAGCCAGACCAAGCGGTGCAACTCTGACGCCTGCTCTCCTGACTGACCCATCGCTTCTCAAGCCAGCAGCAGCAACAACAGAGGAACGCTTGAATTATCAAGCCAGTATCGTCTTTCCTGACGGTCGGTTTGTCAACGAGAGCTTAAGGAATGCTTTGCAGAAGGCTGACGCAGATCGCAGCTTGGCGGAAAAAGCTGCGATCGACTCTACCCTTTGCTCTTTTAAAATTTTGGCAAATCCGACTTCAGGCTTTGATAATACCTATCTGGCTCACGGGACAATTCGAGAAGTTGCTTTTCTCAATCCTAGGGAAATTAAGGCGATCGACCAGGACGATCCAGCTACTGCGGTGGACGAGACTTATAGCCTCAGCAGTCCCTTAAGTTCTTCCACTGCTACGGGCTTGATGGCTGCAACTCAGAGCGCGAACCTAACAGGAAATTACGACCAGCCCCTAGCAGAACGACAACCCCTAGAAATTCGGGTGACGCAATTAGATATCAATCAGCTCAGGAACAAAACCATCCCCTACAAGCGAACTCCCGCCATCAACAGCCTTAATCCAGAGTATATGCTGCCTTATAGCGGCATCATATATGCCAGCCGCGACGATGCAGCACCCGATCTCAGCGATCGTAGTCCCAATAGTAGTGGCACTGCGATCGATGCAACCCGCAGCCAGCTAAGTAGCTCAACGGATTCTCGGCTAGACCCCAGCCGTCGTCCCCACGGAATTATGCTGATTAACGGATCTAGCTTGGGTAGACCAACAACTGTCACAACCTTGCCAGACGTATTCAAAGAGAAGGGTTTGCTGTTGACTTCTAACTTGCCGGTGTATATCCAAGGCACATTTAACCAACACACCAAGAGGGAATTTAAAGGGGCTTTTAGTTGGACTGAAAGCGATTTCTATGGCAGACTCGGTACCAACCTCGATCCCGATTTTGCTTGTCGGAATGGCGACCCCCGATACCCAGGTAAATGCGGAGGCAGCGATAATTGGCGAGCGGCAACAGTGCTCTCCGATGCGATCACGCTGCTTTCGGAGCCAGTGTCAGGTAATTTACAGCAAGGCTTCCGGTACGGTTTCCGCAATCACGGAGATTTTGACCTGAGAAATAATGCAGGTACTACGATCGTGGGCTATGACTTCAATGGCAAGAATAATATTATTGATACCGATCCAGTTGCTAATGAAACAGTCTTCGATTTCGACCTAAATGGAAATGGGAATAAGACCGATACGACTGTTAAAGAGACAGAAGTAACAGCCAAAGCAGCGAGGCGGATTAACGGTTTTGGTGCTAACAACTACATCACTAATGGTCTGACTAGCGGTGCTGATTTTGACATTACAAAGGAAGAAAAGTTCGGGCAAAGCGCGGGGACTACCGTTACACCAAAAGACGAAAACTACAGCAGTACCGGCAAAGGTGATGATCCCAACAGTTCATACTTCAACAATTTTGTTACGCCAGTTCAGCGACGGGCTAGTTTTCCAGAGTATGTCATGGAAATCTGCCGGAAGTTGCCTGTTTCAGCTTGCGGGCCTAGTGACTGGGTAGTTGGTATTGACGCAAATAACAATCAGCAACTTGATTCTGGTGAAGATCAGCCGGCGGGCGCTGTCCCACAAAACACGGCTCTTGCTAAACTATTGTCGGGTACAACAGCTACACCAGCCCTAGATCCAGACGATCGCAGATATCCCCGTCGCGTAGCTTTTGTGCGAAACCTCTCAGGTGCTAACCAAAGTAAGCTGGTACTGAATGGCACTATCCCTGTGGCATTGGGAATTAAAGCTGGTGACCAAGTAGATTTTTATGCTGGGACAGGTACTGTATCTGTGGACGGGAGAACACCAAATCCCAGCATAACTACTGTCTCTGATCAGCCTCAGCCCAAAGCCAACGCTCTTTGGTATGCGACAAGCACGACTCCAGCCACTCCAACGGGAGGAAGAGACTATAACAATGATAAACCTCTGTTTTACGCCAAACTACCAACAGGTACTGGCGGATTTGCTAATACAGTTGAGCAGCCACAGCTAAGACCTACTTTGCAGATTCAGGCGACAGATTCTAATCCGGAGAATGGTGTTAACCCAGTTATAGGCGACAACGTCAACGATACAACGCGATGGATACAAAAAGCACTAACTACAGAGTTTAACCTGATAGTCGCATCAAATGATGTTCCTTCACGGGCTATCTCTGCCACCGTTGGCGAAACAAATGGTGGTATGCAAAATTTACCGCGCTTTATAGAAGATTGGAAAGGTCAAACTAACTCGATCGCAGGTTCCTTTATCCAATTCAAGCGCAGTGCTTACGCCACAGCTCCCTATCTATCAGTTATTGGTAATGCCAACCTATTCAACAATGACCCCAATGGCATCACTTACAAAATAGAAACAGGTCAAGGTACGATCGGCTATTTCGTTCCACCCACTAGGGAATGGGGATTTGATGTAGGTTTACTTTCACAGTCCGCCGACTTGTTCGCCCAGAAATTCACACTCCCTGCTTCTGGGAAAAAACCTGACGAATACTTCAGAGAAATCAGCCGGGATGATGATTGGGTAAAAGCTTTATTGTGTGCTGAAAAATTGAAATATGATCGCACTCTCTCTGGTAACTATGCTGCCAATGACAGCGCTACAAAACCACTAACAGAGTGTCCTAACCTTTCCTGACCTTTAAACTCTCAAATTCGTGAGTTCCAAATGCGGAGTGCTTACTATGATCAAACACCAAAAGACCCAAAGTTTAGACAAATCTCAAGACGCCGGCTACACGATTATCGAGTCCTTGGTAGCGATGATTGTAGTTTCGGTGCTAATGATTGCGATCGCCCCTGTTATGGCTTATTCAGTAGCCACTCGCGTCCAAGCCAAACGGATGGAACTAGCCACCCAGGCGGCGAGAACTTACATCGACGCTCTCAGGACGGGGGCGCTCAAAAAAGGTGGAACCATACCAGGATTCCCAATAAAAAGATCAGGGAAGTTGGCGGAAGCACCAGCGCCACCGAATCAAAATCCAAGCAATTTATACTGCGTTGACACGGATGGAGGAGGTTGTCAAACGAGTAGCAACAAGGACTTTTACGTTCAGGGTGCTTGGCTAAATTCCGATGCCTCTATTACTGCTGACGATCCGACATCAAAAGGCTACCAGCTTTTAGTGCGGGTTTACAGGGCTGATTCCTTTGCTTCAGGTGTAACTTTGAAAAATCCACCGACTACGACAAAACAATCAATTGTGGGTTCTGGTTTGGGCAATCTGACACTACCAGTAGTAGAAATGTCTACAGAAATTCCCCCTTCTACAGGAGGTTCCGCCTATCAATCGCTCTGTACACGCATCCTAGATCGTACAACCAATGCTCCTAGCACCACTGCCTGTAAGTAATCAATCAAAATCATTGTGAATCAAAAATGTTTCGTACCATTTGGCAAAGGAAGAAGTCAAAATGAAAACTTTACTCAAATTGCTTCTGAAAACTCAACACCACCAAAACCATTCTGGACTAGCTAAAACAGAAAAGGGAATGACTCTGGTCGAGCTATTAGTCGGAGCAATCATGGCATTTCTCATCATCACGCCCATGCTCGGTTTTGTAGTCGATATGCTGAATACCGACAGAAGGGAACAAGTCAAATCAAACACCGAGCAAGACCTTCAGGCCACCGTTGATTTCATCGCCCAAGATTTGAGCCAAGCTATTTATATTTACGATGGCAAAGGAATCACCGATATCAAAACTAAACTTCCTCCTGCTCCTGCAAATACTACTGGTACTCCAATTATAGTATTGTGGAAACGACAGCAGATGAAAAATTCTCTTCCTATTAATTCCACTGTTAGTACAAAAAAACCAAGCGAGTGCAAAAATAAACCTACCGAATGCAACGACACCTATGTACTATCATTAGTTGCCTACTACCAGATTCAAGATACTACACCTAACCCTACTTGGTGTCAGCCTTCAGGAGGCACTTGTCCTACCCGTATAGCCCGCTATGAAATTAGGGAGCCAATTAGAAATCCCTACACAACAGATGCCACAAAACCTTATTACGATAAGACGGATTTAACTGATGCTCAACAAGGCAGTGATGCTTTTAATAAAGACTTTGACTTTAGTAAGCCCACAGTAAATGTGACGATGGGAGCCGGTTTTCCTAATCCAGAAGTATTGGTTAACTACATCGACCACAGTACAGCTAATGTTCCAGTACCTACCGGAGTTCAGTGTCAAACTCTTCTTGGTGTCACCCCTCCACCAGCACCAGCAGCATTCAATCCCAATGATTTACTAATAACAGACAGATCATCCAACCCAACCCACAGCTTCTACGCTTGTGTAGATACAGCTAAAAACATAGCCAGAGTCACAATCAGAGGAAATAGCCTGCGCCGCCTTCAAGCCAACGATGCTGAATTTAAAACCACCAGTTCGGCATTTTTCCCCACAGCAACCGTCCAAGTACAAGGTCTCGGTGCGTTAGGAAAATAACTGATTGATGAAACATATTTAGGAATCGCATATATAGCACATAAAACAGGAAAAAAACATGAAAATTCCAATTTTATTCAAATTTTTGCATATTTATAACACCCAAAAAATCGGCAATTTCCCACATACTAAACCGAGAAAAGGCGATGAGGGTTTCACCCTTCTAGAAGTCCTGGTAATCGCCCTGATCGTAGGTATCCTCAGTTCCATCGCCGCTCCCGGTTGGCTGGCTTTCATCAATAATCAAAGGGTGCGCACAGTCAACGATCGCGTTTTGCAAACCTTGCGAAATGCACAAAGCGAAGCAAAGCGAAGTAAGCGGGATATCACAGTTACATTTAATCCATCTGCCGATCCTCCACAAGCTAAATTTGACACAGTTCCAGCCCAAACCTCTCCGCTACAAACAGTGACTTTCGACGGCGGAGGCGAAATCAAAAAAGGACAGATTAAACTTTCTGCTGCTAGCTGTTCTACTGTTCCCTGCACTGCTGCTACACAACTTACTTTTAATTATAACGGTGTAGTCGATCCAACAAATTTAAACAATCCAAAACTACCTTTTGTAGTCACAGTTGCTCCTGTTGTTAGCGGTGTTGTTGGCGGCCCCAAAAAGTGCGTAATTGTGGAAACATTCCTAGGCGGAATGAGAACTGAAGAAGGGGCGACTTGCCTCGTAGCCCCGTAGATATTTTTTAATCTCTCACATCAATTCCGCGTCACTCCTAAATTGTTAAGATATTTTAAATTAAATTAATTCCTATTTCGACTCAAATTATATAACAACCACCAAGGCGCTTTGTCTTAACGTCCTAATTCTTGCCCCCCCCTTTGCAAGGGGGGCTAGGGGGGACAGTATTCTTGTCCCCCCCCCTTTGCAAGGGGGGGCTAGGGGGGGTCGAAAAATGTTGCACGATTTTAGAGAAATCCTATTACTAGAGCGCTCCAGCACACGCAGAGAGACAACAGAGAGATGAATACAAAACCATGAAGAGGGGATTTGATATCCAAGGTAATATCAGATTGCTGGCAAGACTATTAAATCTAGATCCCCCCTAGCCCCCCTTAAGAAGGGGGGGATAAGAGTACGATCTTTCGTCCCCCTTCTCCCATCCCCCCTTCCCCCCTAGGGGGGGCTAGGGCGTGTTTTCTTGCCTGATCCATCAGATCCCGATCCCCCTCGCATCCCCCTTAAGAAGGGGGACTTTGAGCTTCTTTCTCCCCCCTTTTTAAGGGGGGTTGGGGGGGATCTCCGGGGAGAGAAAACACGCCCTAGGGGCAGGGCTGTTTCATTCTCAGACAAATCATGGTTTTGTAGGGGTAGTGGATGGTGCGTGCCTACCCTCTTCGTCTGCTCAGCTTGGATAGATCGCGGAGGATGCCAAATGCGATCGATATTTCACAAACACGCTGCACATCCAAAGTGCGATCGTACATTTCCTTAAATTTCCGTAAATACCGATCTACACATACACCAAATTCAGCAATTAATATAAACCTAATTCAATTAGATAACTTTTCTTAAAGCCATTTAGGAGTGCATCTAAATGTCAATTCATAAAAGTTTCACAAGCAGAGCAACAGCCTCTGCTGCGGGTTTTACAGTGGTTGAATTACTAACCATAGTATTAATTTTAGGCATTGTCAGCGCAGTTAGCGCTCCCGCTTGGCAAATGTTCATCAACCACTACCGTATCAAAACATCAGTCGATCGCGCTTATCAGGCCATGGTAACAGCCCGCAGCAACGCCAAACGTGATAAAATTGCATGGCAAGCCAGCTTCAAACAAGTAGGAAACATCGTACAAGTAGCCATTCACAAATCCGATACTCCCCCAGCCACAGTACCCCCAGGGGAATGGAAAAGTTTAGAACCGGATATTCAAATAAATCCAAATGAAACAACATTTGTTCTGTTTAATGAGCAAAATGAATATGACAAAAATGGAGCTATTCGACGAGCCATGTTCAATTTCCAAGGTTGCCCCGTGTATAAAAGCACTGACGACTGCGGCTTAACCAGTATTCGAGCAAAAGCAACCCTTACATTATCTCATCCTCATCTCCCAAAGGGCGATCGATGTGTGATTATCTCCACAATTTTAGGACATAAACGCATCGCCCAAAGACAAAAAAAAGCTCAAGATGGCAGATATTGTTACTGAGACTGTTTCTGAGACTGACGGTTGATATCGTTTCTGCTTGTATTGTCAGGTGATTTAACCACAGAGAACACAGAGAACACAGAGAGAAATAAATAATTTCGATGAAGAGAGGAATTGATATGAATCCTGAAAGCGCGATGGAGAATTTGGGGATAGGAACTCCGGTGTCTGAAAGTTCAAAACACTGGAGTTTTTAGGCGATATTTTGCCACAATTCCGTACATTTTATACATTTTGTACATTCACCGATAAAATTGTAAGTATTCAGAACCGTTTTGAGCCTGGTACTTATGCTGACATCAACTAGCGAATTGCTGGAAACAGCCCGGAGAAATGCTTATGCGATCGGGGCTTTTAATGTTTATAACCTCGAAGGAGTTAAAGCCGTGATTGATGCAGCCGAAGCGCTTCAAAGTCCAGCCATGCTTCAACTTCACCCCAGCGCCCTTAAATACGGAAAATCGCCTTTAGTTGCCCTTTGCATGGAAGCAGCCCGCAAATCCTTAGTACCCATCGCCGTACATTTAGATCACAGTACCTCAGAAAAAGACATCCATCTAGCCCTAGCCACCGGTATCAAATCAATTATGGCAGATGGTTCTCCTTTACCCTACGAAAAAAACTTGACTTTTACCCGCGAAATGACTCTATTATCCCACGCTAACGGCGCGGTAGTTGAGGCGGAAATTGGCAGAATTAGTGGCACGGAAGATGGTTTGACTATTGAAGCAAAAGCTGCAAAAATGACCGATCCTTTACAAGCAGTTGAGTTTATTCAAGCAACTAAAGTGGATTTTTTGGCTGTAACAATTGGTAATGTTCATGGTCAATATTTGAGCGAACCACAACTCGATTTTCCCCGGTTGGCAAAAATCCGGGCTTTGGTTTCAGTGCCCTTAGTGCTGCATGGTGCTAGCGGTTTACCAGAATCAATGATTAGTGAATCTATTAAATTAGGTGTCTCTAAATTCAATGTCAATACCGAAGTTCGGGAAGCTTATATGGAGGTGTTGAAAACTAGCAGTTCTTTGTCAGATCCTGATTTACTGGAAGTGATGACAAAGGCGATCGATGCCATGCGATCGGTGGTGGCTGGCAAACTCAAGCTTTTCGGTTCCGCCAACAAAGCCTACTTGCACCAATCTCCCTATGCAGAAACATTCAAATGACAGAAGAGTCAGAATTTGAGAAATGACTGCATTTGTGCTAACATCACTTTAATACTCACAGGGATATCATCAAAAGTTTCTCAAACTCTTCGGGAGCATCCCGATTTTGTATAGGCGAAGCATGACCGCAGACAATTTATTAGTAATAACCAGAGATTTACAGCGGTCATGCTTCGCCCCTACGAATATATTTGCCAAACACAGATGCACCCAACTCTTCTTAATCTCTTCTCCTCTGGGGTTAATTTTTGTGATTAATCCCCGCCACTCCTAAATAATTACTTAATCGCCAGCAATTGACCATAAAATCTGCACTATGCTCAACATTCCTCAACTAATAGCTCAAGAACTGTCCATCAATCTTGCTCAAGTAAACAATGCTCTGGAACTCTTCTCTGAGGGAGCAACAATTCCATTTATAGCCCGCTACCGAAAAGAAAAAACCGATTCTCTTAATGAAATTCAGTTACGCGATATCTCCGATCGCTTTACCTATCTGACGGAAATCGAAGACCGCAAAAAATCTATTTTAGCGACTATTTCTACCCAAGGAAAACTCACGGAAGAACTGGAAGCCAAAATTCAATCTTGTTTGCAAAAGAATGAATTAGAAGACCTTTATTTACCTTATAAACAAAAGCGGCGGACGCGAGCAACAATTGCCAGAGAAAAAGGTTTAGAAGCCCTCGCGGAGTTGATCCAGTCTTTGAATCAACGGGAAGCTCAACCAGCAGATGTCGCAGCGGAAGCAGCTAAATACATTTCGGAAGAAAAGGGAGTGAAAACAGCAGAAGATGCTCTTAAAGGTGCTGCGGATATTTTAGCAGAAGGTGTTTCGGAAAAAGCAGAGTTGCGGTCATATTTGCGAGAGTTTTTGATGGAAACAGCATTGTTTGTCTCGAAGATTAAAGAGGATTTTCCTGAAGGAAGTACCAAGTTTGAAATGTACCGCAATTACCAAGTGGCTGCCAGAAGTGTTAATTCACACAATATGTTAGCACTGTTTCGGGGGGAAAGTGAAGGAATATTGGATTTAGACTTGACTTTTGATGAAGCAGCGGTGATGGCTTATCTGGAATTTCAGGAAATTCAAACTAAGATACCTTTTGTTAAGGAGTTTTATCGATCGATGTTGAAGGATGCGTTTAACCGACTGATGAAGACTTCTTTGATGACGGAAGTGCGATCGAACAATAAAACTAATGCGGATATTGAGTCGATCGCCACTTTTGAAACCAATTTCCGGGAGTTGCTGCTGTCTGCGCCGGCGGGAATGAAGCCGACATTGGCGATCGATCCGGGATTTCGCACCGGCTGCAAAGTTTCCGCCCTGGATGAAACAGGACAATTTTTGGAATATCAAGCGATTTTTCCACACCAAGCAGCCAGTCAGAGACAGCAAGCTGCTAAAATTGTCAACCATTTAATTGAAAAATATAAAATTGAATTAATTGCGATCGGTAATGGCACCGCTTCCCGCGAAACCGATGAATTTGTGGGGGAAGTTTTGGCAGAATTAGACACCAAGCCAATCAAAGTGATGGTGAATGAATCCGGTGCATCGGTTTATTCAGCCAGTGAAGTGGCGATCGCCGAATTTCCCGATCTCGACATCACCGTCAGGGGCGCAGTCAGCATTGGAAGACGTTTACAAGATCCCTTAGCCGAACTGGTCAAAATCGACCCCAAATCCATTGGAGTTGGACAATATCAGCACGATGTTGACCAAAAACTGCTGAAAAAGAAACTAGATGAAACAGTCGAAAGCTGTGTCAACTATGTAGGAGTAGATTTAAACACAGCCTCCAAAGAATTGCTAACTTTTGTGTCAGGAATGAGTCCAACAGTAGCCAAAAATATAGTCAATTACCGCAACGAAAACGGCGCGTTTAAAAATCGTCGCCAACTCCTGAAAGTCCCCAAACTAGGTCCCAAAGCCTTTGAACAAGCAGCCGGATTTCTCCGCATTCGCAACGGCGAAAACCTGTTAGATAATACCGCAGTCCATCCCGAAAGTTATGCGGTAGTTCAGGCGATCGCCAAGGATTTGAACATACCGCTGACCCAAGTAACACAAATAGCCGAAAAACTCAAGGGTGTAAATATTAAGAAATATGTCACAGAAAAAGTGGGCGAACCAACCCTGCGAGACATTATTTCTGAACTAGAAAAGCCGGGCCGAGACCCGCGAGCTGAGTTCAAATACGCTACTTTTAAAGAAGGAATCAAAGGAATGTCTGACTTGACAGCGGGGATGGAATTGGAAGGAATAATCACGAATGTAGCTAACTTTGGGGCTTTTGTCGATGTGGGAGTACACCAAGATGGTTTAGTGCATATTTCTCAATTAGCCGACAGATTTGTCGAAGATCCGAAACTGATTGTGAAAGTCGGACAAGTGGTGAAAGTCCGAGTTTTGGAGGTGAATGAGAAGTTGAAGCGAATTAGTTTGACAATGCGATCGCCAGAGCAAGCAAAGAGCGATCGCAACATCAGTTTACCGCAAAGAGCGCCCACCGTTAACGATTTGAAAGTAAAGTTTAACAAAAGGTGATTTCAAGACCGAGAGGGTAGTCACGGGGGGGTTCTTCGGGAGCATCCCGATGTTGTAAGGGCGAAGCATTTCGGCAGACAATTTATTAGTGATAATCAGAGATTTACAGCCGAAATGCTTCGCCCCTACGAATATATTTGCAAAACACAGATGCACCCCGTTCTTCTTCCTTCTACTTAATTAAACAATGTAGATAAAAACTTAGTAGCGATTTTTGCTTCTATTTTAAACGGAACTATGAACAAAATCCACCCAAATATAAACATACCTAACAAGGGAAGAAATATAGGTCCCACAGACGGTTCTGCCAACCAAGCAAATAAAGCGAAAATGCCAATACTACCTGTGAACCACAACCAAAAAATCATAAATATCATCACAACTTTATGCAAACTCATGTTAATGTCGATGACACAACCGAAGGCTTGAGGATGTATTTCTCCTTGAATCAATGGCAGGAAGGAATTGCGGCCGCTGATAATCCGACTAATTTTAAAAGTCTTGCCATAAATTGTTCCCTCATAAGGTTTAGGCGGTGGTGTCCCAAAGGGTATCACTATTCTAAAAATTTGGGGAGTATCGACAACTTCATCTAATCTTTGCAGAACCTTAGAAAAACTTAAAGTTGTGGTAATTTTAAATTTTTCAAAAGGGAGCAAAAATCGAATAAATCTAAGAATGTTGCTCATCGGGTTCCTGGGGATATTAAATAGTTGTTATAGGTACTAATGGGGTGCATCTGTGTTTGGCAAATATATTCCTAGGGGCTTTCGCCTGAAGGCTGTAAATCTCTGGTTATCGCGAATAAATTGTCTGCGGTCATGCTTCGCCCTTACTTACAAAATCGGGATGCTCCCTACTAATGCGTCAGAAAAACAAAAAAGTTGATCTGACTGTACACTTAAATGTCAGTATAGTGCAAAATAAAGATTTGGACGCAATAACTGTCTGGAGTTATGTCAAAATTTAGCCAACAATCTGCGATGAAACTGCCAACCTATTTATTGTGGCTCAAAAGTCGATCGCTCTTGAGCCTATCTCTCGGTCTAATTTCAGTAATATCAACTATTTCACCCGTATTTTCCGCGCCGAATCGCAATCTAGATCGCGAGGAAACTTGTGATATTCTGGTAGCAGGTGGCGGACTGGCCGGTGCTGCTACCGCCTACGAAGGTTTGCGGGCTGGTCGCACGGTTTGTATGACGGAAATTACGGACTGGGTAGGCGGCCAAATCTCCTCCCAGGGAACCTCTGCACTGGATGAAAGAGAGACTCAGCGATCGCTCTTATTTTACCCCCGCGGCTACCTAGAATTGCGACGGCGCATCAAGGAACATTACGGCCGTCTCAATCCCGGCGGCTGTTGGGTTAGCTATTCCTGTTTCATGCCCTACGACGGTCACAAAATTTTATTTGAAGTGTTACAGGATGCTGCTAAAATAGGGAATGGTAAGCTGAAATGGTTTCCCAATACAGTAATTAAAGAACTAGAAATTACTCCGGCTGTGGCGGGAAATGCGGTGGGTGGTCAACAAATTAAAAGTGCGATCGCCATTTCGCACAAACCAGCCCCCAATACCCCACCAATCAACACCGAAACCCTTTCCAAAACCATCGAAGATGCCTATCGCTACGAAAATTCGGCGCGATTTAACAAAACCATTATCCGGTTTATTCCCAAACCACGTCAGACCCCCCCTTCACAAACTAAAAAAGGTGCTGATTGGTACGTTGTCGATGCCACAGAAACCGGCGAATTAATCGGACTAGCCGACGTACCCTACCGCCTGGGAATTGACCCCCGTTCTCCCCTAGAACCTTCCTCTGGAAGTCCTAGGGGTGATGCTTATTGTACTCAAGGTTTTACCTACACCTTTGCCATGGAGGCAACGAAGGAACCCCAACAGCAGCAACAGCCATCTTTCTATCAGCAATATGCTCCTTATTACAGTTACGAATTGCAGAGATTAGCTAGTTTTCCTTTGGTTTTCAGCTACCGCCAAATCAGGAGTATGAAACCCGATGAACCGCGCCCTGCCGACCCCAAGCAATTCCCAATTTACCCTGGGGATATTTCTATGCAAAACTGGACTTGGGGTAATGACTATCGCCCTGGTTCTTCCCAGGATAATTTAATTTATTCCCGCGAGCAACTCGCAGCGAACGGTCAACTGCAACC
The DNA here is from genome assembly GCA_020883125.1 of Microcoleus sp. CAWBG506. Taxonomy (GTDB): domain Bacteria; phylum Cyanobacteriota; class Cyanobacteriia; order Cyanobacteriales; family Microcoleaceae; genus Microcoleus. The sequence continues at coordinate 51,284 of JAHREW010000013.1, read as the reverse complement.
CGGTGGCTGGATGGGTGGTTTGCGAACAGAAACTTTGCGGCGTGGGGAAGAAAATGCTAAAGGCTTTTTCTACTGGTTGGTAGCAGGAACCACTGACTCACAACTCGGTAATGGAGTGAAAAAGCCTTATCCAAATAATCGATTTTTGAGCGGACTAGATTCGCCGATGGGGACAGTTCACGGACTTTCTAAATATCCTTATATGCGGGAGGGCAGACGAATTATTGGCAGACCAAGTTTGAGTCAGTCTCAAGGTTTTACGGTGTGGGAAGTTGATATGTCTCGCACTAATTTTAAGGATAGTTTTTATCGTCAGAATTTGTCGGCAGAAGATTACCGGAATTTGTGGCTAAATTTGGGTGGTTTGAATGCGCCGGCTTTGGCTGTGGGTAGTCAATCTGTTGAGAATACAAAATCGCGATCGCGCGCTACTATTTATCCAGATGCTGTGGGTATTGGTCATTATGCGATCGACTTTCACCCCTGCATGACCAACAGTCCCCCAGAAGCACCAGGAAACACCGAACGCGAAGGAACTCGCAAAGGTCAAGGTCAAGCTTATCCCTTCCAAATTCCGCTGCGGGCAATGATTCCTCAGAAAATTGATAATATGTTGGTGGCGGGTAAAAGTATTGCTGTCAGCCACACAGCGGCGGCTGCTTATCGGGTGCATTCTTTTGAATGGTCCGCTGGTGCGGCGGCCGGAATTACGGCTGCTTTTTCCCTAGAAAATGGGATTATACCTTATGAATTGGTGGACGAATTGCCGTCCCGCGAGCCTAATTTAGAAGTGTTGCAGTTGCGGTTGCAACAAAATGCCAATCCCATCGCATTTCCGGGTACTTCTATTTTTAATAGTTCCTGGCAAAACTGGAAGTAATCGCCATCCCGTAGGGTCGCACTGCACACCTTACCTACCATCCCGTTGACTTTACCAAGACTTACACGCGCGGGGTCAAAAACCCGGTTTCTGTGTCAATATTCCTCAGAGAGAGCAACTATTTTTAGGAGAAACCGGGTTTTTTGCATGGTGTATAATGGAGAGTCAAGAAAGTAGTATCTAGAATGATGACAATTTCTGAAGTACAATTGCTAAATTCCGAGTATTTTTCCGTATTTTGTTTCCTAAAAATCGGATATTCATCTTGTAAAAACCATGCCAAATCTTAAATCTTTGCAACTCGAAATTACAGGCTAGACTCTTGATTGGGAGCAAGCAGAAGCTACAGTCTGGCTCGATAAAGAAACGGATATTCTTGATGCAGCAGAGTTTAACAATTCATCGTTATAGTCAGCGAATTTGGATATGAGCTGCGAGTTTGATATTGTATCACTCTATTAATTATTCCGATACTCGATAACCCAGTGGTGGGGGCGGGTTGATTTAATCTGTCGATACCCTTTCAAGCTGTTGGCTAATCCGCCCCTACAGGTTTTTGAAATCGATCGCAGGTCTAATCGTCAAACAAATAACCAATAACTAATAACCAGCAATTTGTCATCTATCTTTAGGCAGAAGCAATCAGCCACTACTTTAGTCAGATAATAGCAATAATATCAAAACTTAAAAATATTTCCCCTCCCCATTACAAATCACCAAAGGAAACGGTCATGCCAACTGCACAGAACACACAGGAAAGTCCAAACAAACTTTATGCCAAACAGCTACTGAGAACCCTCGTAGCTGTCAAAAAAGGAGACTTTTCAGTTCGGATGCCCATAGACCAGACCGGCATGGGAGGGAAAATTGCCGATACCCTCAACGATATTATCGAACTCAATCAGAGAATGGCAGCCGAGCTCGATCGCATCACCACAGTTGTCGGCAAAGAAGGTAAAATCTCCCAGCGGGCCACCATCGGCAACGTCGAGGGTTCCTGGTCAGCTAGCGTTGATTCTGTCAATACCCTAATCACAGATTTAGTCCAGCCCACCTCCGAAACTGCCAGAGTAATTCGCGCCGTCGCCAAGGGAGACTTATCCCAAACCATTGCCTTAGAAATAGAAGACAGACCCCTCAAAGGAGAATTCCTCCAAACTGCTCAAATTGTTAACACAATGGTAGACCAGTTGAGTTCCTTCGCATCAGAAGTAACGCGGGTGGCGCGGGAAGTAGGAACCGAAGGCAAATTAGGCGTGCAAGCAGAAGTTAAAGGAGTAGCAGGAACTTGGAAGGATTTAACAGATTCAGTTAACTCGATGGCGGGAAATTTGACCGCCCAAGTTCGCAACATTGCTGAGGTGACGACGGCGGTAGCAAATGGCGATTTATCTAAGAAAATTACCGTGGATGTTAAAGGGGAAATTCTGGAACTGAAAAACACGATTAATATCATGGTGGATCAGTTGAGTTCCTTTGCTTCGGAAGTAACGCGGGTGGCACGAGATGTAGGAAATGAAGGCAAATTAGGCGTGCAAGCAGAAGTTAAAGGAGTAGCAGGAACTTGGAAGGATTTAACCGATTCAGTTAACTCGATGGCGGGGAATTTGACCGCCCAAGTTCGCAACATTGCTGAAGTGACGACGGCAGTAGCAAATGGCGATTTATCTAAGAAAATTACCGTGGATGTTAAAGGAGAAATTCTGGAGTTAAAAAACACGATTAACATCATGGTGGATCAGTTAAATTCCTTCGCATCTGAGGTAACACGGGTGGCGAGAGAAGTGGGTTCCGAAGGCAAACTCGGCGGCCAAGCCCAAGTTAAAGGAGTAGCTGGAACTTGGAAGGATTTAACCGATTCAGTTAATTTTATGGCTGGCAGTTTGACGGCCCAAGTTCGTAACATTGCGGAAGTGACAACGGCGGTGGCAAATGGCGATTTATCTAAGAAAATTACGGTGGATGTCAAAGGTGAAATTCTGGAGTTGAAAAACACTGTCAATACGATGGTAGACCAGTTAAATTCCTTTGCTTCCGAAGTAACGCGGGTGGCGCGGGAAGTAGGAACCGAAGGGAAGTTAGGCGTACAAGCTGATGTGCAGGGAGTGGCAGGAACTTGGAAAGATTTAACCGATTCAGTTAACTCCATGGCGGGGAATTTGACCGCCCAAGTTCGCAACATTGCGGAAGTGACAACGGCGGTGGCTAATGGCGATTTATCTAAGAAAATTACAGTCCAAGTTAAAGGCGAAATTTTAGAACTAAAAAATACGATTAACGTGATGGTGGATCAGCTCAATTCCTTCGCCTCAGAAGTCACGCGGGTGGCTAGGGAAGTGGGTTCCGAAGGCAAACTGGGCGGTCAAGCAGATGTGCGAGGCGTAGCAGGAACTTGGAAGGATTTAACGGATTCAGTTAATTTTATGGCGGGGAGTTTGACGGCGCAAGTACGGAATATTGCTGCGGTGACAACGGCGGTGGCAAATGGCGATTTATCTAAGAAAATTACGGTGGATGTCAAAGGTGAAATTCTGGAGTTGAAAAACACTGTCAATACGATGGTAGACCAGTTAAATTCCTTTGCTTCCGAAGTAACGCGGGTGGCGCGGGAAGTGGGAACCGAAGGTAAATTAGGCGTGCAAGCAGAAGTGCGGGGAGTAGCAGGAACTTGGAAGGATTTAACCGATTCAGTTAACTCCATGGCGGGGAATTTGACCGCCCAAGTTCGTAACATTGCTGAGGTGACAACGGCGGTGGCTAATGGTGATTTATCTAAGAAAATTACTGTTGATGTCAAAGGTGAAATTCTGGAACTGAAAAACACGATTAATATCATGGTGGATCAGTTGAGTTCCTTTGCTTCGGAAGTAACGCGGGTGGCGCGGGAAGTGGGAACCGAAGGTAAATTAGGCGTGCAAGCTTACGTGCGCGGTGTGGGCGGAACTTGGAAAGATTTAACCGATAATGTTAACTTGATGGCCGGGAATTTGACGGCGCAGGTGCGGAATATTGCGGAAGTGACGAAGGCGGTGGCTAATGGTGATTTGTCTAAGAAAATTACCGTGGATGTGAAAGGGGAAATTCTGGAACTGAAAGATACTATTAATGTGATGGTGGATCAGCTTAATTCCTTTGCTTCGGAAGTGACGCGGGTGGCGCGAGAGGTGGGTACTGAAGGGAAATTGGGCGGTCAAGCTGAGGTGAAAGGAGTGGCGGGAACTTGGAAAGATTTAACTGATAATGTTAACTCGATGGCGGGGAATTTGACGGCGCAAGTGCGGGGGATTGCGAAGGTGGTGACGGCGGTGGCGAATGGCGATTTGAAGCGGAAATTGATGCTGGAAGCTAAGGGCGAAATTGCGACTCTCGCAGATACGATTAATGAGATGATCGATACTCTGGCAACGTTTGCGGATCAGGTTACTAGCGTGGCACGAGAGGTGGGAATTGAAGGGAAATTAGGCGGTCAGGCGAAGGTGCCTGGGGCGGCGGGAACCTGGCGGGATTTGACGGATAATGTGAATGAATTGGCTGCTAATTTGACTACTCAGGTAAGGGCGATTGCGGAAGTGGCAATTGCTGTTACTAAAGGCGATTTAACGAGGTCAATTTCCGTCGCTGCTGAAGGGGAAGTCGCTATTCTGAAAGATAACATTAACCAGATGATTGCTAATCTCCGGGAGACAACGCAGAAGAATACCGAGCAAGATTGGCTGAAAACAAACCTGGCTAAGTTTACTCGTATGCTGCAAGGTCAGCGGGATTTAGAAACTGTTTCTAAATTGATTTTATCGGAATTGACACCGCTGGTTTCTGCTCAGCATGGGGTATTTTTTATGATGGAATCTGTCGAATATGACCCGTTCCTGAAACTGTTAAGTACCTATGCTTACCGGGAACGTAAAAACTTAGGTAATAAATTTAATTTAGGCGAAGGTTTAGTTGGACAGTGCGCCTTGGAAAAAGAGCGAATTTTGCTCACAGAAGTGCCGGATAACTACGTTAAAATTAGTTCTGGATTGGGAGAATCTACACCCCTAAATGTTGTGGTTTTACCTGTACTTTTTGAGGGACAAGTCACGGCGGTGATTGAGTTAGCTTCTTTCCGTCGCTTCAGCGAAATTCACTTGACTTTTCTCGACCAACTCACGGAAAGTATCGCAATTGTTTTAAATACAATTGCGGCGAGTATGCGGACGGAAGAGTTGCTGAAACAGTCGCAGTCTTTAGCGGAAGAGTTGCAATCCCAGCAAAAGGAATTGACGGAAACTAATAAGCGGTTGGAACAGCAAGCCCAATCTTTGCGCGCCTCTGAGGAACTGTTGAAAAATCAGCAAGAAGAGTTGCAGCAGACAAATGAAGAATTAGAAGAAAAAGCGGAATTGCTAGCGCTGCAAAATCAGGAAGTAGAGCAGAAAAATAGCGAAATTGAACAGGCGAGGATGTCGCTGGAAGAAAAAGCGAAGCAGTTGTCTATTACTTCTAAATATAAGTCGGAGTTTTTGGCGAATATGTCTCACGAGTTGCGGACTCCGCTGAATTCTTTGTTGATTTTAGCTCGCTTGCTTTCGGAGAATAGTGAGGGTAATTTGACTGTGAAACAAGTTGAATATACGCGGACTATTTATTCTGCTGGTAACGATTTGTTGGGGCTGATTAATGATATTTTGGATTTGGCTAAGATTGAGTCGGGCACGATGTCGGTGGAAATTGAGCAAGTGTTGTTTACTGACTTGCGAGAGCATTTGGATCGCACTTTCCGCCAACTTGCACAAGATAAAAAGTTGCATTTTCTGATTGAGTTGAGCGCTGGGATTCCGAAAAGTGTTTATACTGATGCTAAGCGGTTGCAACAAGTTTTGAAGAATCTGCTCTCTAATGCGTTTAAGTTTACCGAGCATGGTGATGTGAAATTGGTAGTGGAAGTGGCGCGCTCTGGGTGGAGTTTAGAGATAGAAACTTTAACGAGTTCTGCTACTGTTTTGGCTTTTTCTGTCACGGATACGGGGATTGGGATTTCTCCTGAAAAACACAGGGTGATTTTTGATGCCTTCCAGCAAGCTGATGGGAGCACTAGCCGCAAATATGGGGGCACTGGTTTGGGTTTGTCGATTAGTAGAGAAATCGCTAATTTGTTAGGGGGAGAAATTAAATTGACGAGTCGCCCTGGTGCTGGGAGTAAGTTCACGCTTTATCTGCCACAAACTTATCAAGAGTTGGGAAGCGTCCATGAGTTACCATCGGGAACCAGCCAGGAAATAGCACAATTGCGGCCTGCTATTGCTGCTGTGGCGACTCCTTCTTTGCCATTGCCGATCGCCCCTTATCCATCACCTATCGTCGCTGACGATCGCGAAAATGTCCAACCAGGCGATCGCCTCCTGTTGATTATCGAGGATGATGTCAACTTCGCTCGCATTCTGTTGGATATGGCGCGGGAACAGGGTTTTAAAGGTGTGGTGGCTTTGCGCAGCGATATCGGTTTGGCGATGGCGCAAGAGTTTAAGCCGACTGCGATTATGCTGGATCTAAATTTGCCTGTGATGGATGGTTGGACTGTACTCGATCGCCTCAAGCATCATCCGAATACGCGCCACATTCCCGTTCACATTGTATCAGTTGAAGAAGGGCGGCAGCGCAGTTTGCAGTTAGGGGCGATCGCCTATTTGCAAAAACCTGTTAGCAGCGAAGCCTTGAGCAAGGCTTTAACTGATATTAAGGGTTTTGTCGAGCGGCGAGTCAAGAATTTGCTAGTGGTGGAAGACGACGAAATACAGCGTTTGAGCATTGTGGATTTAATCGGCAATCACGATGTTTCTACCACGGCGGTGGGAAGCGGTGCAGAAGCCCTAGCAAGTTTGCGATCGGGGCATTTTGACTGCATCGTACTCGATTTGGGACTGCCAGATATGACTGGTTTTGAGCTGATCGAGCAGATTAAGCAGGATGCTATTTTGAAAAATATGCCGATTATTATTTATACAGGAAAAGAGTTGACGAGAGCTGAAGAAACTCAACTGAAGCGGATGGCGGAAACGATCATTCTTAAAGATGTGCGATCGCCGGAACGCCTGCTAGATGAAACTGCTTTGTTTTTGCATCGAGTGCAAGCAAATTTGCCAGCACACAAGCGCCAAATCCTAGAGCAATTGTATCAAACAGATTCGACGCTGGCGGGCAAAAAAGTCTTGATTGTAGACGACGATATGCGAAATATTTTCGCGCTGACGAGTATGTTGGAGCGCCATCAAATGCAAATTGTCTATGCTGAAAACGGCAGGGATGGAATTGCGATGTTGCAAAATACGCCGGACATCAATATTGTGTTGATGGATGTGATGATGCCAGAGATGGACGGTTACGAGACAATGCAAGCAATTCGCAATTTGCCTCAGTTCACTTCGCTACCGATGATTGCTCTGACTGCGAAAGCGATGAAGGGCGATCGGGAAAAATGTATCGAAGCTGGAGCCTCTGACTACATTACCAAACCTGTGGATACGGAACAGTTGCTCTCGCTGCTGCGTGTTTGGCTTTATCGATAATGGTTAGAAGATCGATGTGAAGAAGATCGATGTGAAGAAGATCGATGTGAAGAAGACTTATGCAGTCAGCTTTTCGGTCATCCGTATTTTACGTTTAATTAAGTGGATTTACTGAAAAATTAAAAATTAACAATGAACAGTGCTCATGAACTGGAAACAATCGAAATTCAACTCTTTCTAGAAGGGATATTTCGTTATTACGGATTTGATTTTCGCAATTATGCTCTTGCCTCTCTCAAGCGTCGCATCTGGAAAACTATTCAATCGGAACGCCTGACTACTGTCTCTGCACTTCAGGAAAAGGTACTGCACAATCCGGCTTACCTAGAGCGTTTCCTGCTGGGCGTTTCGGTGAATGTTACCACCATGTTTCGCGATCCGAGCTTTTACATTAGTTTCCGAAATAAAGTGGTGCCATTGCTGCGTACTTATCCTTTTATTCGGATTTGGCACGCTGGATGTTCTACAGGAGAAGAAGTCTATTCCATGGCAATTTTACTGCAAGAAGAAGGACTTTATGACTGCTGTCGGATTTATGCAACTGACATGAATGAAGTAGTGCTAAAAAAAGCAAAAACAGGCATATTTCCGCTGAAGCAAATGCAAGAATATACGCAATTATACCACCTAGCTGGAGGAAAAAAAGCATTTTCTGAATATTACACTGCTGCCTATGATAATGCTATTTTTCGCTCTTCTATAAAAGATAATATTGTCTTTGCTCACCACAACTTAGCCACGGATAATTCTTTTAATGAATTCAATGTTATTTTGTGCCGAAATGTGATGATTTATTTCAATTCATACCTCCAGGAAAGAGTACACAAGCTTTTTCATGAAAGTCTGGGAATGTTTGGGGTTTTAGGGCTAGGACATCAGGAGTCTCTGCATTTTACACCTTATGAAAAACACTATCATGAGCTAACTCTGATGGTAGTCAAGGGCTGGGAAAAATTCAAGCTGAAGGAGGATTGACATTTGTACAGGAACCAGCTTCTGCTCAATGCGGGATCATGCCTAATGCCGCGATCGCAAATGTTGAAGTAGACTGGATTTTACCCCTGTCTCAAATCGCTCCGTGTTTAGTCAACTTGCTAACCATTAAAGTTTAAAAAAAAATTATGGATGTGCACCCCTCCGATCGAGTCAATGTGCTTCTAGTTGATGATCGTCCAGAAAATTTGATGGCTCTGGAAGCTATTTTGAACAAGTCGTCTTACAATTTAGTCACAGCAAATTCCGGTTCCGAAGCTCTCAGGTGTCTGCTGAATGAAGATTTTGCAGTGATTTTGCTGGACGTGCAAATGCCGGGAATGGATGGATTTGAGACGGCAACATTGATTCGATCTAGAGATCGATCGCGCTCGACTCCGATTATTTTTGTCACAGCATTTAGCAGTAATGACACCCATGTGTTTAAAGGTTATTCTCTCGGAGCTGTGGATTACTTATTCAAACCCTTGAAACCGGAAATATTAACCTCGAAGGTGCAGGTATTTGTGGAATTGTTCCAAAAAACAGTCGAGGTGAAGCGACAAGCAACACAGTTAGCTGCTGTTAATCATGAACTCAGTAAAAGTGAAGAGCGGTTTCGCATTTTGTGTGCTTGTTCGCCACTGGGAATTTATTTAGCTGATGTTGCAGGTCGCTGTACTTACATGAATCCGCGCTGTCTAGAAATTTCGGGGTTAAAGTTAGAGGAAGATTTGGCGGTGGCTTGGGGGCGGGTAGTTCATCCAGACGATCGCGATCGTGTAGTGGCACATTGGTCAGCATGGCTTCAACAAGGGCAGGAATATTCTAACGAGTTTCGATTAGCTGTTGGCGAAACAGTGCGTTGGATTAACGTGCAGTCATCGCCGATGTTTTCGGATTTGGGAACACCCATCGGTCACGTTGGTACGGTGAGAGATGTCACTAGCCGCAAGCAAGCAGAGGAAGAGCGGGGGAGGCTAATTCACGAGCAGGTGGCGCGTCAGGAAGCTGAGAGATCTAACCAGATGAAGGATGAATTTATCGCGATTCTTTCTCACGAACTTCGTACTCCTTTAAATTCAATTCTCGGCTGGTCTAAGCTGCTTCGGACTAGAGAATTTGACCAAGAAACTATTGAGAAAGCCCTAGAAACAATTGAGCGTAATGCAAAATCTCAAGCGCAACTCATTGAAGATATTTTGGATGTTTCGCGGATTCTGCGGGGCAAACTAAATCTCAATTTCCATCGGCTTAATTTGGAATCTATCATTCAGATGGCAATTGATTCTTTGCAACCGCTGGCCCAGGACAAATCAATAGTCATAGAAGTGACTTGCAGTCCAGATGTCGGTGAAGCGATGGGCGATCCGGCTCGGTTGCAGCAAATAGTCTGGAATTTGCTGTCAAATGCCATTAAGTTTACTCCCGAAGCCGGTAAGGTAGAGGTGCGCTTGGAGTCCCTTGGGGATCGAGCACAAATTCACATAATTGATAGTGGCATTGGTATCGCTCCTGATTTTCTCCCTTATGTTTTCGATCGCTTCCGCCAAGCTGATAGCAGCACAACTAGATCTTACGGGGGCTTGGGACTGGGATTGGCGATCGTCCGTCACTTGGCCCAACTGCACGGCGGTAAAGTGGCGGCAGAGAATAATCCGGGCCAGGGTGCGAAATTTACGGTTTCTCTGCCAGTTGTTGAGCTCAACGGGCAAGAAGCAGGGCTGGGTTTGTCGGAGATCCCTGACGTGGCAGACGCCCCGCGACATCTGGTGAATTTGCAATTGCTGGTGGTGGATGATGACGATGACTCGCGGGAGTTTTTGATTGCTTTACTCGAAGATGAAGGAGCTATGGTGCGATCGGCGACATCGGTGGCGGAGGCTTTAGCTGCACTGGAGAATTTTTGGCCGGATGTGCTGCTCAGCGACATTGGAATGCCCGGAGCAGACGGCTATCACTTGATCGCGCGGGTGAGAGAAATGGAGGCGATCGGGGGTGGAAATATGCCTGCGATCGCCCTGACTGCTTACGCCAGAGAGGAAGAGCGCCAACAAGCCCTGAAAGCTGGTTACCAAATGCACTTATCTAAACCGGTGGAAATAAATAAGTTAATTGACGGAATTGCTAACCTCGCAGGAAGGCTCGGAAATAATGCTGTTGAAAGGCCCTCGGCGGTTGAAACCGCTTTTTTTACCCCCAATCCCCTGCCAATTACTGAGAAAAATATTAAGCTAGTTTAAAGCACGAGCGATCGTGTTTTTCCATCTCACAGGTCAGCAACCGGAAACGATTTCAATCCCTGTCAAGATTTGGTACAATCTAGTTTGCAAGTAAAAATAACCATCTCGTGTTCCAGCAATTTCAATCTTGTATAACTCCTGATTTAGCTATTCTCGGCATGACCTTAGCCTGGTCAAACAAGCAATAGTAATTGTTGAGCCTACCTAACAGGCAAGGGTGATGGAGTCGAAAAGTGGCTTAAACACAAAAGTAAGCGCCATTGCAACACCCCTAGCATGGGTAGTTGTTGTCAGCGAAAAGAGCTCATTGATAATGGCTTTTTAAGTGCGACATCGACCTATTCAAGAATCTCAGTCTCTGAATATCTCAGAGTGTCAAAGTAGAAAATTACTCGATTAATACATGAATATTTTTAGCAGTCTCCTTTCTAGCCCAACTCAACAACCCCAAGTCAAAAAACAGCGCCGAGGCATTGAAATTAAATCGGAACGCGAAATCGAAATTATGCGGCAAGCAGCCAAAATTGTGGCTACTGTCCTCAAGGAAATTTCCCAAATGGTGCAGCCGGGAATGACTACGGCGGATTTAGATGCTTATGCGGAAAAACGCATTCGTTCTATGGGTGCAACTCCGAGTTTTAAAGGCTATCACGGCTTCACAGGCTCGATTTGCTCTAGTATTAATAATGAAGTAGTTCACGGTATTCCTAGTAAGAAAAAAGTGATTCGGGCCGGAGATGTTCTCAAGGTGGATACGGGAGCGTATTATCAAGGTTTTCACGGCGATTCTTGTATTACAATTCCTGTTGTGGAGGTGACACCGGAATCAGCTAAGTTAATTAGAGTTGCTGAAGAGGCTCTCTATAAAGGCATTGAACAGGTAAGGGCTGGTGCTTATTTGCTGGATCTGGCTGGTGCGATCGAAGATCATGTCAAAAGTAATGGTTTTAGCATCGTTGAGGAGTTTACAGGCCACGGTGTTGGGCGCAATTTGCACGAGGAACCGTCGGTTTTCAATTTCCGTACTCGCGAAATGCCGAATGTAAAATTGCGATCGGGTATGACATTGGCGATCGAACCAATTTTGAATGCAGGTTCTAAGTATACTCGGACACTGGCTGATAAATGGACTGCTGTAACGGTAGACAATGCCATGTCTGCTCAATTTGAGCATACTGTGTTGGTGACCGAAACCGGCTATGAAATTTTGACCGATCGCTCTAAAGTTTAAAGATTTTGGAGTTTTAACCTCAAGTTTTGATGGTCTAGATTGGTTTACTCTTCGACTTCGCAGTCCTTGGGCTGCACAGATACCAACAGCCGCGGAGTCGAAGAGCTCAACATACAATATTTGCCTTCATTAGTCAACATAATAATAGTTAAATTTGGCAAAATTTTAAGATAATAGTAATAAAGGACAAAGGTAACAGAAATGTCAGCACGATTATTACTGGTAGATGATGAACCGGGCTTGCGGGAAGCAGTACAAGCTTATTTAGAAGATAGTAATTTTGTGGTTGAGGTTGCCAGTAATGCTCGCGATGGCTGGGAAATCTTGCAAAAGCAAAATCCTGATTTGCTCATTTCCGACATTATGATGCCCCAGGTGGACGGCTATCAGTTTCTCAAACAAGTGCGGGAAGATCCTCGCTATAAGGCTTTACCCGTAGTGTTTTTGACGGCTAAGGGCATGACGAGCGATCGTATTCAAGGCTATACAGCAGGTTGCGATGCTTATCTTTCTAAACCCTTCGATCCCGATGAATTAGTGGCCATTGTCACCAATTTGCTGGCTCGTCGCGCGGCGGCTAAGCAGATGAGCGAGAATGGGGAAAATCCCGATATTGCAGCTTTAGCCAATCAGATGGCGAGAATTGAGTCTTTGCTGAGTGGACGGAGTTCGATACCCCAAAGTCCTTCCCTGATTAAAATAGATTTGACTCCGCGAGAACAAAGTGTTTTAGACTTAGTTGCTCAAGGTTTGATGAACAAAGAAATTGCCCGCCGCTTAGAAACTAGCGTGCGTAATGTGGAAAAATATGTCAGTCGTTTGTTTAGCAAAACAGGTACTAACAGTCGCACAGAATTAGTTCGTTACGCCCTCGAACACGGTTTAACCAAGTAAGAATAACTGGGCTGATGCCAAGTAAATTTTTAACCCGCTGGCCGCCGCAGGGCTGTTTCATTACAAGAACGTAGCCCATACCACAGGATGTCTGCTTCTTTCGGTTTGAGGTCTGTCAAAATCAGCCAGGGGTCTTTGTAGCCTGAATCCCAACGAGCTAGGAGCGTACAAGCCAGAGGGTTCGTTTTAAAGCAAACTACTTCCTGAGACTTTGATTGTCCATCTTTTCGAGCCTGGTGCTAATTGACCGAAGAACGAGATACAAGCCCCTGGCTTTAGACACGGGTCCTAGTCGGTAGCGGTTGAAACCGCCTTCAATATTTCTTTACGTGGTTAATCAGGAAATGATGTTACCATGAAAGACGATCGAGTAAGAATAACCATCTACGTGTTGAAACATCCTAGAGGGCGAGCAATTCCGGCAACGGACAGCTCCGACTCAGATTCGGAATAGTTAAAGGGCAAACAATAGCAGGATGTAGAGCGTACCGTATCTGTTGGCGATCGATGGCAGGGCGAAAGCAAAAAAAAGTATACGCAATGTTTGAAGAAATTCAAATGGAGTGAGTAGTGGCGACTTGATAGGGCCGAAGACAAGTCAGACTCTGGACTCTTCAAGAATCCCCGTCTATGAAAGGGCTGGGGAGTATCAATTTATACTACCCTATCGTAAAAAACCTACACCTGTCAGGGGGGGTAGGGGGGTAAGGCGGTTTGATTCTTGGTAGTGGGGGGTGACTTCTTGCTTCTACTTAATAGGCTGCTTAGGCCAAGTAAAGCGAAAGGTTGCCCCTTCACCTTCTGCCGATTCCAAAGAAATAATTCCACCTTGATTTTCCACAATTTTCTTAACCAGGGACAAACCAATACCAGTATTTTCTACTCGATCGCGAGCTTCCAAAGTTTGAAAAATCACAAAAACTTTCTCGTGATACTGAGCCGCAATTCCCGACCCGTCATCTGCTACAGCAAATTTATAAAAATCACCGATGTCTTCGACAGAGATGGTGATGTGACCGGTTGAACCTCTGTGATGTTTGATGGCGTTGCTAATTAAATTAGAAAAAACCTGTTGGAAGAGCAGTCTTTGGGCTACAAAAGTTGGCATTCCTGGTTGCACTTCCACCACAAACTCTGGTGGGGGTGCTAGGGAATCAATTATTTCTGCTAATAACTTATCTACTTTCACTGTTTCGGAAGCCACTTGCATCCGTCCGACGCGGGAATATTGCAGCAGTCCTTCAATCAAACCTTCCATTCTGTGCACTCTGCCGCGCAGTAGGTTCATTTGGTGTAGAGTATCCTCTGTCATGGACTCGCTGAGGTCTTCTTCTATCCAACTGCTGAGATTGGCGATCGCCCGCAATGGCGCTTTCAAATCGTGAGAAACTACATAGGCAAACTGGTCTAGTTCTTGATTCTGCTTTCTTAAATCCTGGCTGAGTTTAGCGAGGGTGTCCGCCATCCACCTCAATTCTGCTTGTTGCAAGCGCGAAGATTCCTCAGCTTGTTTGCGTGCCATAATATTTTCTACAGCACCCATTAAATATTTATTGCCATTTTGTTCTTGCAGCAGGGAAACACTCAAGTTTGCCCAGATCAAATCTCCATTTTTGCGGATATAGCGCTTTTCCATAGAGTAAGTTTCAATTTCTCCTGCTAATAACCGTTGCAAATGATGCAGTTCTGGTTCCAAATCTTCGGGGAAAGTAATTTCTTGAAAATTTTTCTGGATCAGTTCGGCTCGACTGTAATCCAAAATTTCGCAAAGTTTTTGATTGACTAGCAGCAACTTGCCTTCGAGATTTGCTTGGGCCATCCCAACGGCGGCTTGATCGAAGGTGGCGCGAAACCGCGAGGCGCTTTCAGAAGCGGCAATTTCGGACAATTTGCGATCGCTAATATTGTTGCTAATTTCCAAAATAGCCTGGGGTTCGCTTTCTTCATCCCGCTGCAAACTCCAGCGACTTGCTACGGTGATTTTTGTGCCATCTCGCTTAGTACGCACCAGTTCGCCTTGCCAATCTCCTGTAGAGAAAAACTCCTCTTGAATTGCCTCAAAGGGCTCAGTCCATTCTGTTTGCAAAAGTTCGTGAATATTTTTTCCCGTTGCTTCGGAATTTCGCCACCCGTAGAGTCGCTTCGCCCCCAAGTTCCAATAAGAGATTTTGCCGTTCAAGTCCAGTAGGGCGATCGTATCGTTGGCTAAATCAAGCATTTTTGCTTGCTTGCGTAGAGTTTCTTCAGCTTGTTTTCGCTGTCCCAAATCACGGCAAATTGCAATGAATAAACGTTGATTTTTCAACGGCATTTCGCTGATTGCCACCTCCATTGGAAAAATTTTTCCGTCCCGGCGAATTCCGGCTGTTTCTTGCTGATAAATATTTAGTTTAGCACCAGGATTTAGCAAAAAATATTCAATGCAATAATCGCCTGTGCTTTTGTCTGGTTGAGGTTTGGCGATCAGTTTTCGGAGATTTGAGCCAATGATGCGATCGGCACTCCAGCCAAAAATTCGTTCAGCAGCAGCATTAAAAGACTCAATAGTGCCGGTTTCGTCCAAAGTAATAATGCCGTCCGCTGCACGATCGACTACAGATTGAATGCGAGTTTTACTCTCTTGCAAACTCGCTTCCCGCTGATTCAATTCTTTCTCTAAACTATCAAATAAATACCAAGAAGCTGTGGCACCAAAAAAGCCCACCGCTAAAGCCGTAAATTGGACGGAATTAATTAGACCCACTAACTGCTGAATTTTTGGGTCTAGAACGTTATTGTAGGCTTCACCTGTGTCTGCAAAGGCATCAAATTTTTCCCGCAGCCTATCCATCTTGAATTTGCCTTCAGTGAATGCCTGAGTGATTTCCGGGGACTGGACTTTTATCTCTGAATTGTCAATCTTTTTTAGAGTCTGTTCCAAAAAATCTATTTGCTGTTCCGTGATTTTTTTAATTTCGGCAAATCGCTGACTTTGAATCTGATTTTTTTTAGTGATAGTCTTGAGTTCAGAAAGTTGTTCAGGCAAAGTTTTCTTTGCTTCAAAATATGGTACTAAAAATGCCCGCCGCTTGGTTAGCCCGTAACCTCGAAGACCAGTCTCCGCATCCACCACCGTTTTTAACAAACGGTTTGTTTCCTGAAGCATTTCCTTATTGCTATCTAGTTCCTTTCTTGTTTGTATCGCTCTGTTTCGCAGTCCTGCTATGACGCTCAGCGAAGCAAACAGACTGATTACGGGGATAGCTACGATGACTGTCCCCCGCTGGCGAATGGGTCTGCTTTTCCATACAACTTGTAAGAAGCGATCTAGCAAATTCTTCATGAATAGTTATCTAGACAGCGGGGGTTACAGAATGTATGTTGCAGTATATCACTTTTTGACACTTTCTGCTAATTTTTGATTTATGCTCAACAACTAGCCTCAACCTTTGCTTTCAATTGCACAGTAAAAGTTGAGCCGACACCTAACTCGCTCTCAATGGTAATATCACCTCCCATCATCTGGCAAAACAGACGGCTAATTGCTAATCCTAAACCAGTTCCTCCATACTTGCGAGTGGTAGAAGCATCTCCTTGAATAAAAGGTTCAAATAAACTGTCCTGTTGTTGAGGAGACATTCCAATGCCCGTATCAGCTACTCGCAAATAAATCCATTCAGTGTCGTCTGTTAATTGGCGAGTCGCGCTGATGACTACGGTTCCCTCTTGGGTAAACTTCAGGGCATTTGAGAGTAAATTCAACAAAATTTGCCGGACTTTAGTCAAGTCAGCATACATTACTCCCAAATCAGGAGAGGAACAAACTTGTAATTGATTGCGATTTTTTTCAACCAAAGGGTACAAAATTGCTACCACTTCTTCTACTAAATTACCTAGATGAAATTCTTCTAAATAAAGCTCCATTCGACCAGATTCTATCTTAGAAAGGTCGAGAATATCATTAATTAAATTCAATAAATGTTTACCAGCGGTCTGAATTTTTTTAGTATCGGGAATTAAGTCCTCGAACCCTGTTTCTAAGGCTTCTTCTTCTAGGATTTCGCTGTAACCGATAATGGCGTTGAGTGGGGTCCGCAGTTCGTGGCTCATGTTGGCTAAAAAAGTGCTTTTAGCTCTGGAAGCTGCTTCGGCTTTGTGTAATGCTTCTTGTAAAGCTATTTCGGTTTTTTTGCGCTCTGCAATTTCGATACGGAGGAGTTTATTGGTGGCGGTGAGTTGAGCGGTGCGTTGCTTGACAGTGATTTCTAGTTCGGACTTGGCTTTGGAGAGGGCTTCTTGGGCTCGCTGGCGTTCAAATCCTTCGATCGCCAGTGCGACTAAATTTGCCAAAGAATCGGCGAAGGTTCGTTCTTCCAACGCCCATTGGCGGGGTGATCCGATATGTTCGACAGAGAGGATGCCGACTATCTGGCCGCCGAGCCTAATGGCTAGATTTAACATGGATGAATTTGGACTGCTTTCCTTGTTTAGGATTGGGGTATGTTCTGCTTCTAAAGATAATGTTGTTACAGGGTTTTGATTTGTCAATGGCGAGTCTAAAGGATTGGGGGATGAATTGTTTTCGTCGCCTGCATCGCATTCCCCATCTAAATTGGAAAATTTTATATTGTTTTTTGTACGATTCAAATGGCTTTTACTGGTCCGATGGTACAAATCGAGACAAACTAATTTGAGGTTTTGGGTTGTCAACTTAGAATGATTGACCAAATGCTCTACTGGGAGCTCGATCGCCTCTCGATTGATGACCCAACTTTGGTTGTGGGCGATCGCTCTTGCAGCCAAATTTGCCTGAGTATCTGTGGCGTAGCGAGTTCCAAATCTGACATGATTGTACAGCCAAACGCTCACTTTTTCCACATCCAAAGTACGCGCCGCCGCCTCGGTAATTTCCCGAACTCCCAAATTCAGCGCCCCGTTGTTGATCGTCCTCTGCCTACCTAGCTGCAATAGGGCCAGACTTTGGCGGCGCCGTCGTTGTTCGCTCTCTTGGAGTGCTTGTTCTGCTTCCTTGCGCTGGGTAAGGTCGTACAACGCACACAACGCTGTGGGCTGACCATTGAACAACAGGGACTGAACGGACATCATGGCCCAAAAACTGCTACCATCTGCCTTTTTGCAGTGCAGTTCGTAATTTTTGATGTACCCATTTGTGGCAAGGGTTTCGAGTACCTTTGAGCGTTCTGCGGGATTGAAGTAAAAGTCTGGGGTATGACACCCGATCAATTCTGCTAAGGGTGTGTCCAGGAGAGAAGCCATTTGAGCGTTTGCATACAGAATTAAACCGTCACAGAGGCGAGAAACCAGTACAGGAACGGGAGTTGCTGAGGCGATCGCCCGAAACTGCTCTTCGCTTGAACGCACTGCCAACTCAGCTTTTGATAGCAAGTCAGCTTCTATGGTATCGGAGTGTTCCGTTGTCGTCTCCAGCAAAATTTCTAGATCGGCTTTTTCGCGCTTCAAGTTTTCCAGTTCCGCACGCAGAGACTGAACTTCCAAAAATAACTGTTCTTTCGATGGTTCTTCCTGCATAGCACTTGAAAATTGGTAACTTGTATGTAGTCAGTTCCGCAGTTTTTTAATTTTTGCTGCTAACTTAACTATGACTTATTTCCATGTATTGCAAATCCCTAATTATGCTTCCCCAACTTAGCTTAGATCTCACGTTTACCTTAAAGGATTAACTATTCCAATTCCAATCGCAAGGAAGGCATCAGTCGTTGCAAGTTCTTGAGGGACTTTCCCTGCCAGGGTATTTGCTTGGAGCCTTTGACTGCGATCTGAATATTTTTTTGCTGTCGCACTTTGATCACAAATTTTGATATAATATTAATCCCTGAACTATTTAAAAATTCTAGTTTTCGCAAATCGAGAGTAATTGTCTTCTGCTCGCCGTCAGCCACATCATTGAGCAACTGTACGATCGGGGCGTATTCTTCCATTTGGCTGAGCCGGAAAGAGCCACAGCACGTCACTGTATCAGTAGCGGTATCGTACAGGATGCTGTAATCTGGGGTGTTAATCTCCATATTTTTGTTCAGTTGTCAGTTGTTAGCGGTAAAGGGGTTTTGGCAGCGCGATCGGGTACGAGACCCTCCCTGGGTACTGGCGAGCGCACAGCAGAGAGGATGTAATTTTGATTACACGTACTGCTAACTTTACCATTTTTGTTGAGAAGCGATCGCGGATCTCTCAATCGCCAGTTGTCGATCATAATGACGAGATTGGCTATTGGTCTGGCAACGAGTTATCAATTTATCATATTTGCGGGATTTGCTATTGACAAAATATCAAAAATATGAGATACATTTCACATCTTACACCGCAGCGAAAAGGAGAAAATTTAATGGCAATTTCAAATATTACAGAAAAAATTTTGGCAGCTAAAAAAGCTCAGGGAATTAGCTTTGCAGATTTGGAAAAATTGCTCGGTCGCGATGAAGTTTGGATTGCAGCGGTGATTTACCGTCAAGCAACTGCATCAGCAGATGAAGCACAAAAAATTGTGTCTGCTTTGGGACTCGATGGCGAGATGGCTCAGGTTCTATCAGAACCGAACCTCAAAGGTTCCTTAGATGCCACAGTTCCGGTAGATCCTCTGATTTATCGGTTTTATGAAATTATGCAGGTCTATGGAATGCCTCTTAAAGCAGTGATTCACGAAAAATTCGGGGACGGAATTATGAGTGCGATCGACTTTACTTTGGATGTGGAGAAAGAAGCAGACCCTAAAGGCGATCGGGTCAAAATAATCATGTCAGGAAAATTTCTGGAATACAAAAAATGGTAAGTCAGCTTTTCAAGGTAGAAGGAAACTTTTTTGAGTGTATAATTTTGCCAATGTCTGTATCAGAAATTGGTATTTTGATTTGTAACTAATGAATAATGACTAATGACTGAGACCTCAAAAGTGTTAACTTAGAGACAGAGAGCGCGAAGCTGGAGTGGTTTGGGTATGCTAGAGCCAAACCTTCCTGAGAACAGCACAATGTTCGAGCGGGGAAAAACTCCCTAAATCCCCACAGCCAAACGCAACTGTAAATTAAGAGGAAAATAATGCCAAAATATGACTCCCATCTCAGATGCTCCTTTTGTGGCAAGTCCCAGGAGTACGTCCGCAAGTTAATAGCTGGGCCAGGCGTCTACATTTGCGATGAATGTGTGGAGCTATGCAATGAAATTTTAGAAGAGGAATTCTTTGACTCTGGCAAATTAGTCGCTCAACAAGCGCCCCAGTCAGAAATTAAAGAGCCTCAAGGACAAAAAACGCGACGCCCAGGTCGATCGAACAAATCCAAAATTACTTTAGCTAAAATTCCCAAACCAACAGACATTAAGCAACATTTAGACGGCCACGTCATCGGTCAACACTCAGCCAAAAAAGTTCTGTCAGTAGCAGTTTATAACCACTACAAAAGGTTAAGCGTTGACCAAGCAAAAGATAGTAGCAAACCAGCGCCAGACAGCGATGTAGAACTACAAAAGTCTAACATCATGCTAGTCGGGCCGACAGGTTGTGGCAAAACCCTCCTAGCCCAAAGTTTGGCACAAATGCTAGAAGTCCCCTTTGCAGTAGCCGATGCCACAACCCTGACAGAAGCCGGCTATGTCGGTGACGATGTAGAAAATATCTTGTTGCGACTGTTGCAAATGTCAGATTTTGATGTCGAAGCAGCCCAGCGCGGCATTATTTATATTGATGAAATTGACAAGATTGCTCGCAAAAGTGAAAACACTTCAATCACGCGAGATGTATCAGGAGAAGGGGTGCAGCAAGCCCTACTGAAAATGTTGGAAGGAACGGTGGTTAACGTGCCACCCCAAGGCGGCCGCAAACATCCTTACCAAGATTTTATTCAAATTGACACGAGCAAAATTTTATTTATTTGCGGCGGTGCTTTTGTGGGTTTGGAAAAAATAGTTGAACAGCGTCTTGGTAAAAAATCTTTAGGGTTTATTCAGCCAGTCGAAAGTGACACCAACTCGACTTTGCTACCAAAAGATAAGCGGGCTGCGGATATTTTACAACAGGTACAAGCTGATGATTTAGTGAAGTTTGGTTTAATTCCTGAATTTGTCGGGCGCATACCAGTGGTGACAGTAATTTCACCCCTGGATGAAGCAGCTTTGATACAGATATTGACTGAACCTCGCAATGCCCTAGTGAAGCAGTATCAAAAGTTGTTAAATATGGATAGTGTGCAGTTGGAATTTGAACCAGAGGCGCTGCGGGCGATCGCCCAGGAAGCCTGTCGCCGCAAAACTGGTGCCAGAGCCCTGCGCAGCATTTTAGAGGAATTAATGCTCGATGTTATGTATGAGTTGCCTTCTCGCAAGGATGTAGCTAACTGTACGATTACCAAGGAAATGGTCGAGAAGCGATCGACTGCCGAATTGCTGTGGCATCCCGCATGGCACAAACAACACGAAACTGCATAATTTGTTGGTGGGCAATGCCCACCTTGTTTTTTCAAGTCACTATTCGGCGATTGAAATCGCTACTATAGCAATCCTAATCCACTTGGCTAGCGTGGACTTTCGCACGAGCATGGATTCTATATATGAGGATGTAATCTTTATCAACGAAGATATTGTGCTGAATTAACCGTGCTATAATAAGTATAAAACTCAACCACTGCAAATATGCCAAAATATTTGACAATAACAGAAGCGCAACAACAACTGCCAAAGTGGCCCGATGACTTAGCGGCAGAGCCAGCTATCATCACTAAAGATGGGAAGCCGGCAATCATTGCCCTCAGTTTCAAACAATTTGAATCTCTATTAGAAACCATAGAAATTCTGTCCGATTCCGAATTTATGACACAGTTGCGATCGGGTATCCAACAAGCCCAGAAAGGAGAAACAATAGACTTACAACAGTTAAAAGCAGAATTAAACCTTCATGCCTGCGCTTGACTCAATATTTCCAAAAACTCTTGTACAACCAGATCCGGTTGTTCGCTGCATCGGGTAGCATCGTAATGTTTGACAAGACAGATACCAGAATCGATCGCCAAAACATCTACCGCTTCACCTTCTGCTGCATCTTCGGGCTCGTCAACCTGAAGAATCCCTAATTTGCCTTGGTGGAAGACGAGAAACTGAGCTGTTTGGTTTTGTCTCCCGGCGGGTGTTGTCAGTCGCAGTTGAGAATTGGGCATAAAAAGGGCGGAAGTGCGATCGAGGGTTTCGGCAATTTTCACTTGTGCATCGGAGTGGAAGCAAAAACCATTCCAGTCAATTGTGTTTTCAGAGTCAGATAATTCAGTTTCAGCGGTTATAGTTTCATCTAAATGAGCTTGACCATAATCAGCTTCATTTAAATTTGCGAATAATCTAGCGCCGCTGAGGTTTGCGCCACTGAGATTTGCACCGCTGAGATTAACTTCGATCGTCAGATTTCGCTGTACGTTCACTTGATTTCGCCGTAAGTATCGCTTCATAACCGACTTGAGATTATCTTTTTTAACCTTTTCTTCAAGTGCTTTGGAAAGTAATTTCCATAATTTAGCACCAGCATCTTTGATATAATCATATTCATATTCAGTGCTGGCTGCAATTTCTTTATAAGACCGTCCTTCCCAGGATTGACGAAACACTATCTCTTGAATTTTGTTGAGGTTTTGGTAGTTGAGGGCGGATTCTGCGATCGTTAAAGCTTCGTCAACAGTCATGTGTTAAAGTCCTCCCACAGCTAAAATTTCTACCTCATACCAGATTTTAGCATAACACTCCCACCACTTGGTCTCTAGACTTGGTTATTACTTTTATACTACTTTTGAAATACTTTTATATTACTTTTTTAATCCTTAAGACTGATGTGGATTTGATAATATGGAATGTAATCAACATAAACAGTGTTTGTGTTGGAGTCTTATAAAAGAAACCAGCCTCGGTAAAAAATTGCCGCTCATTAATTGAGTAACAGGAAGCTTCATGTTAAGTAAAAATTTGCTAACATTCAGTTTAATTACCTTGCAGCCCGCAGATTAGGTGAAAAACCCGGTTTCTTTGGTCTTGATGCGTCCAGGACTGAGAAAGTAATGTGACTGAACAACAATTATTAGTAGAAGAGGAAATTATTAATGTCATCTGGTGGTAACGGTAGTGGTGGTAGTGGCAGCGGCATACCTTTGCCCGTAATACTAGGGGGTATTGTCGTAGCCTTGCCAATATTTTTCACAGCAGCAGACTTACTTTTCGGAAATAAATTACTATGTAATTTAAAAGGCGTGGACGTTGGCTTTCTGAAATGTGAGGAAGATACTAAAGTTGTGACTCCAGCCCCACCGTTCTCCCCCAAATTTCCCCCTTCATCTGAGCCTATTAAACAAGATATTATTCCTTCTTCATCACCGACATCCACTTCTTCTCCAGCGCCACAAACTCCAGCGCCAGTCTCGCCATCGCCAACTCCAGTAAAATTATCTGCTGACGAAAAGCCCTGCACAGTAGAGCAAAATGGCAGTACCGTAAATCTTGGTTCTTTGGAGGGTTCTTGCCCCTTCGCTGGTAATGTTAGCTCTAATAATTTAGAGAATCGTTACCGTTTTAAAATAGATAACCCCAGTAATATCAGCCTGTTTTTAGATGGCGTAAATAGCGAAGTAGAAATGTTTTTATATTCAGACAAAGATGGGAATGGAATAATTCAATATCAACTTGAAAATACATCTGCTATTAAGTTAAGGACAGGAATAATCAAACAAGAATTGAATGTGGGTAGCTACATTATTGTTGTGAAAATGAAAGCCAGAGACACCCCATATTCACTTCAAATAATCAATAATACAAGTCAAATCCAAAAACTTGGTTATTTAGAAGAAAAAACAATCTCAAAAAATGGCACTATTACTTTAAATAATCGAGAGCGATTTTACAGTTTTCAACTAGCAAATCCTAGCAGCATTAGTCTGTCTTTGGGTGGCGTTAATAGCGAAGTAGAAATGGTTTTATATTCAGATAAGAATGGAACAGGAGTAATTCAATATCAACTTGAAAATATATCTGCTTTTAACTCAAAGCCCGGAATAATTAAAAGCAATTTAAGAGTAGGTAATTACATTGTTCTTGTGCGGTCAAAACTTAGAGACACCAATTACACTCTTACTATGTCTGCTCCTTAGTTAATTATTAAATTTCTCTATAATCGGCAGTTTATGCTCTAGCTACCACAAAGTAATTACTATGACTAATCCTCAAAATAACTCTAATCTTGCGCCTTGGAAATGGGCTTTAATTGGTGCTGGCTCAACTTTAGTGTTAGGCTTAGCTGGCTTTGGATTATATAATCTACTGAATCCTAAAACTTCTTCAACTTCAACGTCAACGTCAACGTCAACTTCTGTAGCTAATGCAACTCCTGATAATTCTGTTGCTAAACAATTGATAGGTCAATGGCAAGGGCAAATTTCTGGTCAGTCTGTAACATTAATATTTACCCAGGAAGGCAAGTTATTTATTTTGGAGACACCCACTTCAGCTACCGAAATGGAGTATCAGACTAACGTAAATCCTCAACAAAAAGACCTGGATATATTAGTAGGAGGTAAAATTACCACGAGGACAATTTTTGATTTCACAGCAGATGGTCAGTTGCGTTTAGAATTAGATAATATTGGAGAATCTCGACCGACATCTTTTGGTTCCAATGTAAAAACTTTTCAGAAAATATCTGAGCAAACGACACTTCCCGCTAATGTTCAAGTAGTTAATCTCCAAAATCAACAAAACAAGGCGAGACAGACAGAAGCAAAACAGTATATTAGCGCTATGAATAAAGGACAACAAGCTTTTTACGCTGAGTATGCCACTTTTTCAGCTACCCTACAAAAATTGGGAATAGGTATCAAGTCAGAAACAGAAAATTACTCATATAGCATTGTTTTGAGCAACGATAAGCGTTTTGCTCAATCAATGGCTTTAGCCAAAATAGATGGATTAAAAAACTATACAGGCATAGTTTTTTTAACTAAAACCTCTGATGATCAATATACATCTACACAATCTAGACTTTGCGAAAGCACTCAACCATCAAAAGAGCTTCCAGGAACACCAACAGCTACTAATTCTCCTGACATACAATGTCCTTCTGGTTATTCAGACGTGCTGAAGTAAAAATTTCCTCAAAATAAATAGCATATCCGCGATCGAATTAGTATCAACAAACTTGCCCACTTTATTGTGTAGACGCGATTTCCAATCGCCCCGAAATTGGTGATTTCACCCTCATTCCTCAGACTCAGATTCAGATTCAAAATCGACGCGATCGTAAATATCACCTAACCGCATCTCAAACTCCACACAACTCAATCTCAATACCGCATCAGCACCATCATACTCAGACAAAACCCACTTATTATCATCCGTCTTAAAAAAATGTTCAACGTGCATCTCGTCTCGATCGATCAAAACATACTCCCGAAAACTAGGAATAGAACGAAAAAGTTTAAACTTGCCACCCCTGTCATAATCCGCCGTCGATGGCGATAAAACCTCAACTATAATCACCGCATTAGTAATCGTATCTTTCCTACCCTCAGCTAACTCCAACTTCCCCGCCACCAACATTACATCAGGATAAGTATAAACCCGCTTGGAAGGTATCCACAGACGCAAATCGTTGATAAATACTCGGTACGGTTGCCCTTTCGTCGCAAAATTTAGCGATCCGCCAAAATTAACAGCTATTTGATTGTGATTCGGTGTTCCGCCTGTCATAGGGATTATCCTGCCATCCTGATATTCACTTCTAAATTCTGCCACCTCTTCCAGCTTTAAATACTCTTCAGGAGAGTAATAAATCTGTACTTTATCCTCAACTTGGTTTTCAACATCTTCGCGGATTTCTGTTAATGCCGTCATAGTACATCCTCGGACGATCGTACTTACAATTATATAGGACTTCAGTCATTAAAAGATGGCAAAATTAAGACTAAAATTTATATTAAGAACTGGCTGTGAATTTATGCTACTAAATATTAAGCGATCGACATTAGCAACTTAACTTTTTCCCAAAATGGCGACAAGTGCGCTATGATGTGAAGTTGCGATCGGTTCTAGCGGGGAGCAGCCGCTAGAGGAAACGGGGAAAGTTCGGTGCAAGTCCGGCGCTGTCCCGCAACTGTAATGAAACACAGGTTGTTTCTAAAGTCAGAATGCCCGCCGATATCTAACTCACTTTGGAACGCATCTGCGAGGTACGGATGATGAATGGAATTAATAAGACTGTACGCACCAAGCACAGTCTACTTGTTTGCACTGCTTGCGCTAGTGTTTGGAAAAACGGCAAGCGAGAAGGCAAAAGTGGCGGCCAACAATTCTTGGAAGACTTGTCGCAACTGGCTAAGGATTGGGAATTTTCGGATCAATTTGAGATTCAAGAAGTTGAGTGCATGAGTGCTTGCAGTCACTCTTGTGCTGTATCTTTTGCTGCTGCTGGAAAGTACACTTATCTGTTTGGTGACTTGCCTCCCAATGAATCAGAAAGTGTCGAGGCTGTGCTGGAATGCGCGAGTCAATACTATGCTAAACCAGATGGTTTGTTGCCTTGGTCAGAACGTCCTCAAGCTCTTAAAAAAGGCGTTATAGCTAAAATTCCACCGCTGCGAAATTAATAAATTAGGAGACGGCAATGCCGTGTCCCTACAATATTTTTTGGGTAGGTAGGGACACGGCACTGCCGTCTCCTCTACATTGCCTTCACAAAACAACAACAAAATTACACCAATGCACAAAATTCCTGTTACAGTCATTACGGGCTTTCTCGGTAGTGGTAAAACAACCGCCATTCGCCACTTATTGCAAAACAATCAAGGCCGCCGCATCGCGGTTATTGTTAATGAATTTGGCGAAGTCGGAATCGACGGCGAACTGTTGCGTGATTGTCAAGTTTGCGATGAAGAAGAAGATGTCAGCAGCAATATTTTAGAACTCACAAATGGCTGTCTTTGCTGCACGGTTCAAGAGGAATTTTTGCCCACAATGCAAGAATTATTGAAGCGTCGCGCACAAATTGATTGTATCTTGATTGAGACTTCTGGACTCGCACTCCCTAAACCCTTAATTCAAGCTTTTCGCTGGCCGGAAATTCGTACCGGTGCTACCGTAGATGGTGTGGTTGCTGTTGTCGATTGCGAAGCCCTTGCTAGTGGTAATTTTGTGGGTGATATTGATGCTTTGATGGCGCAGCGACAGGCTGATGATAGTTTAGATCATGAGACGCCGATCGAGGAATTGTTTGAAGACCAGTTGGCTTGTGCTGATATGGTACTTTTGACTAAGGTCGATCGCGTGGATGTTGAAACTCAGAAAAAAGTCCAAACTTGGTTACAGCAAGAATTGCGTCCTAGTGTGAAGATTGTCCCTTGTAAGGGTGGCGAAATTAACCCTAATGTGTTATTAGGATTTAATGCGGCTGTTGAGGATAATTTGGAGTCTCGTCCCAGCCATCACGACACTGAGGAAGAACACGACCATGATGATGATATTACCTCAACTTACTTTATTGCCGATCGCGAATTTGAACCAGAAGCTTTGGTCAAAAAACTGCAATCGTTGATGCAAAGTCAAGAGATTTATCGGATTAAAGGGTTTGTGGCGGTTCCCAAGAAGCCCATGAGGATGGTGTTGCAGGGTGTGGGCTCGCGCATCGAACATTTTTACGATCGCCCTTGGACACCTTCGGAACTTCGCCAAACCAAATTGGTGTTTATCGGTAGAGAACTCGATCGCGATCGCATTGTAGCGATAATGAGCAATTAATCACCCACGCTGACCTCAGAAACCGGGTTTCTTGCTATATTTCTCGTTCCTGTGGGCAAAACTCGTAGCAACCCGGTTTCTAGCCCCATGGCTGCTGACTTCAGAAACCCGGTTTCTTCCTATATTTCTCATTCCTGTGGGCAAAACTCGTAGCAACCCGGTTTCTAGCCCCATGCGTAATATTTTTATTACTACCAACAAGTCTGGTGTAAAATATCAATGACAGGTATCATAAAACAAGTGAGGTAAAATATGGTGACTGCTGCTGCGATCGAATCAGTTCCCGTGACAGTTCTCACAGGCTATCTAGGTGCAGGAAAAACCACCCTACTCAACCGCATTTTAACCCACGAACACGGCAAAAAAGTTGCAGTCATCGTCAACGAATTTGGCGAAGTAGGCATCGACAACCAACTCATTATCGATGCCGACGAAGAAATTTTTGAAATGAACAACGGCTGCATTTGCTGCACAGTCCGAGGCGACTTAATTCGGATTATCGGCAACCTCATGAAGCGGCGGGACAAATTCGACCACCTAGTCATTGAAACCACCGGTTTAGCCGACCCCGCACCTGTAATTCAGACATTCTTCGTAGACGAAGATATGCGGGATAAATTACTGCTAGATGCCGTTGTCACCGTAGTAGATGCCAAGCACATCTGGCAGCACTGGGACTCCGACGAAGCTCAAGAACAAATTGCCTTTGCTGATGTCATTTTGCTCAACAAAACCGATTTAGTCACCCCAGCAGAATTGGCAGAATTA
This sequence comes from Microcoleus sp. CAWBG506, assembly GCA_020883125.1. GTDB lineage: Bacteria > Cyanobacteriota > Cyanobacteriia > Cyanobacteriales > Microcoleaceae > Microcoleus. The sequence continues at coordinate 22,988 of JAHREW010000013.1, read as the reverse complement.
GAAACGCGGATTCGCAGCATGAATGTAATGGCAAAAATTCATCGCACCCGCAATGCAGAAATAGAAATGTCAGCATTGTTAGGAGTAAAAGCATTTGATTTGAATCGAGCCTTAGAAATTGAACCCGATTTTTTAGGCGAACACGAACACGAACACGATGACACAGTAACTTCCATCGCAATCCAAGAATCCGGCGCTGTTGATGGGAACAAATTTAGCGACTGGATCTCCCAATTGTTGCAGACAAAAGGCCCGGATATCTTTCGGACAAAAGGAATTTTAAATATTGCTGGAGAAGACAGGAGATTTGTATTTCAAGGCGTGCATATGTTATTTGATGGTAGACCAGATAGAGCTTGGAAAACCAATGAAACTCCCAAAAACGAACTCGTATTCATTGGTCGCAACTTAAATGAAAGTCAATTAAAAGCTGATTTTCGTCAGTGTCTGGTTTAACTGACACCTAGCCGCATTTTAAATCAGCTTTTTAAGCATACGCTTTCCGGCCTGTTCCACACACAAATTCATCAGTTGTGGAACGGACCAGAAAGCCCGTTATTGAGAATACTGGAACATCTCAGATTAAATAAATATGGGTAACAACGACAAAAATAAAAGCGAACTCACCCTGAAAATTCACGCCAAAGAAATGCTGTCAGACTACGTGACTGCTGTTACTTGGTCGCCCGACGGCCAAACTTTAGCAGTCAGTTCCGCCGCCGGTGAAATTATGTTAGGGATTCTCGGAAAAATCAATAAATTGTCCTTACAACCCCTGCAAACAGCAACTGGTAAATCAGTAGATTGCTTGTCTTTTTCTTCAGATAGTCAACTATTAGCTGCTGGTGGACAAGATGGAAAAGTGCTAATTTGGCAACTAAATTCTGGGCAATTAATTGCTAGTTTGGATAACCAGCGTGTGTGGGTTGATAAGTTAGCTTGGAGTCCTCATGGTCATCAATTAGCTTTCAGTATGGGTCGTTCAGTTCAAGTTTGGAATGCTGATGAAAATACAGTAGAAGTAACCCTGAATTTTGATTCATCTTCAATCCTCGATTTAGCATGGCATCCTGTTGATAAATATCTGGCAATTAGCGGCTATCAAGGTGTAAAAGTTTGGAACGCGGCAGATTGGAATGATGACCCAGACATCTTATCCGTACCATCCGTAACAGGTGCAATTTCCTGGTCTCCTTCCGGCAAATATCTAGCCTGTGGCAATATGGATAACACCTTAATTGTTAATGAATGGGGTAACTCGGAACCTTGGGTAATGCAGGGTTTTCCAGGCAAAGTTAGACATTTGGCTTGGTCCGATCGAACTAATTCATTGGGCGATCCTTTATTAGCTGCTGCGAGTTCAGAAGGCATTTCTGTGTGGGAAAGACAAGCTGATGAAAGTGTCGGTTGGGAAGCTTGGGGATTAGAAGTACATGAAAAAGTAGTTCAGGCGATCGGCTTTCAACCAAATACATTGTTATTAGCTTCGGCATCGGAAGACGGTCAACTTTGTTTGTGGTACGAAGCACAAGAATTGCTGCAAATTCTTGAGGGTGTCGATGCCGGTTTTTCCTGTCTTTCTTGGCATCCCCAAGGTCAATTCCTCGCAGCAGGTGGCAATAACGGCGAGTTGTTAGTTTGGGAACGAAATTTTTCACCTGCGTTAATCATATCAAATCCGTTGACATCGGAATTATGATTTCTATCTTCTCTTTCTCTGTGTCCTCTGTGTTCTCTGTGGTTTAATCATTCCGATACAACCGGAAACGATATCACCATTCCTGCACCGAACTCGGCGGCAATCGCAACCTAGGAAATCTGTAAAAAGTATCTCCTTCATCATCCACTTCTAAAATCGCTGAAAAAATCTTAACTTGTGCATCTAAGTATTGCTGTGCAACTTGAGCCTCCACCCTAGCGCTAGCCGCCAATTGAATCAGCGAAATTTGACTATTTTGGTTTTCCAATAACTGATAAAAAGCCTCATCTAAGCGTCGTTTTTGTTTGTTTTCATTCACATTATTAATCAGTAATAAACCTACAAATCCACCCATTCCAATTACCAATAAAAATTCTAATAATGCCATATTTTTGTGCTGATTTATAATTTTAATAACCCAGATATAAACATCATTTACATCTTATAGCCCGCCGGGGCGGGCTTGGTTTGATAACAAGCGATTTAATGCGCCTTCACTTTTGTGTCAAAGCGATTGCAATCGCCGTCATTGATAAAACTGGGTGCATCTGTGTTTGGCAAATATATTCGTAGAGGCGAAGCATGACCGCTGTAAATCTCTGGCGATCGCTAATAAATTGTCTGCGGTTATGCTTCGCCTATGCAAAATCGGGATGCTCCCATTAAACTTGAGGTCGCAACAAATTTTCCATTCCTTTAATTACCTTAGCAGATACAATCTTGTCTCCCTGCTTCAGTTGATCCAAAACTTCTTTTCCCTCAATCATGTAACCAAAAACAGTATACCGACCGTCTAACAAATTCAGACCAGCAGGGGTCAGTTCCGGTTCAAACAAGAAAAAGAAAAACTGCGAAGAAGCGCTATCTGGTTCAGCTTCCGCACGAGCCATGGCCACAGTACCATAGGCAGAAAAAGGTAAGACAGGTTCGTCGCGATAACGCCCCGCATCTTCTAAAGTAATTCCGTAGATGGGTTCTTTTTCGTCCCTGACGAGGACTTCGAGTGGAATATTCCGGTATTTACCAGTAGCTGGGTCTATAAAACCTACTTCCTTACCTTCGGGGTCTCCTGTTTGTAGCACGTAGGATTCTTCCGATCGAATAAATGGCAAACCATCATAAAAACCTCGATCGACTAAATCTACAAAATTACCAGCAGTCACCGGCGCACTGTAACCATCAACCACAACATTAATTGTCCCCTTCTCGGTTTCTACAGCCACCGTAGCGCGACCCTTCAGTTGAGGCAAATTAGCATATTCTGAAGGAACTTCAAAGGGAAACTTGGTCACCATCAACTCTTCGATGTCACCAACCGAACGGAGTATTTTGGCTTTCAAGTCAATCACTTTTTCTCTGTCTTTGGCCTCAACAGCCTCAGATAGTTGCGAAACTCCTTCTTTGACTTTTGCCACTAGAGTTTCGGCTTCGGGCTTTTTCGCGTCGGGAATACTCTTTAAAATATCAGACTCGCGAATGCTGAGAATTCTGGAAGCCTTGCTGACATCGCTACTAATTGGGCCCCAACGTTTAGAGCGTATGTGGTTCCCAATGTCTTCGAGACTGATTTGCAACTCTCGCACCGTCTGATTGTCAATAGGTAGAGCGTAGCGCAGCAGCGCCCGGCCGTCTGTAATCGCATTCCCCGCAGGCATACTGCTGCTAGGGCGTTTGGCATGGGATACCGAACTGAAACTGAGGGAAAAAGTGAATAGCAGGAGTGCTAAGACAGTGGTTTTGAGCCAGCGCTTGCACCTATCGATCGAGAAATTAGACCAATGCAACATAACTTTAACTTTTATGGTCTCTATCATCTTCCCACAGCACTGTCCGCCCTCTAAGCTGAAGTGTCTGTTCTTGCGTCTAGGGAGAATCAAGTGACAACTCCCCACAGCGATTAACAGATTAGTCAAGCACTTGCTCCCTTTGAACGGTAAAATAAAATGCCAATTGTTTTTTGATGCCGTCAGCTAGACTGCGGTTTGAAGCTGACAGTAGTTCCCCCGTGCCCTTGGGCGACGGGATTGCCTGCAAAAATTTATATGATTTCCAGTAACGACTTTCGACCAGGTGTTTCAATTGTAGTCAATGACGGCGTGTGGCGGGTAATTGAATTCCTCCATGTCAAGCCAGGAAAAGGCTCGGCTTTCGTGCGGACAAAACTTAAAAATGTCAAAACCGGCAACGTAGTAGAACGAACCTTCAGGGCTGGGGAGACTATGCCTCAAGCCAACCTCGAAAAGAGCGCCATGCAATATACCTATAAAGAGGGCGATCAGTTCGTCTTTATGGATATGGAAACTTACGAGGAAAGTCGCCTCAGTTCTCAGGAAATAGGCGATCGGGTCAAATACCTCAATGAAGGCATGGAAGTTAACATCCTGCGCTGGAACGACCAAATCCTCGAAGTAGAACTGCCCAACTCCGTTGTCTTAGAAGTGACCCAAACCGATCCCGGAGTTAAAGGAGATACTGCCACGGGCGGTAGCAAACCCGCAATCCTTTCCACCGGAGCTCAGATCATGGTGCCTCTATTTATTTCCGTTGGAGAACGGATTCGGATCGATACTCGCGAAGACAAGTATCTTGGGCGAGAGACTAGCAACTAGGACTAGGGATAAAAAAACTGTTTTGAGTGGTGAATTTTGAGTTTTGAGTTGGGAATTAACTCAAAATTTACTACTCAAAGCTTAAAACTATCTCTTTACCTCCTCATGTGGTGGCATAGATCCAATTCCCCATTCCCGATTTTCAATTTTCAATTCTCAATTATCAATTACCCTTGAATCTGCTGTGCAACTAGACTTAAACCAGCTCTGCGAACTGCTAACTGTTTTAGACCAAACCGGCATTTCGGAGCTGACGTTAAAAAGTGGAGAACTTGAACTGACTGTACGCAAAGGCATTCAAGCCAACGAACCAAGAACCGTCGCTGTTGGTCATCCAGCAGTTACGACTCTCGCGCCGATCGCAGAAACTTTTGCTAGCCCCACCTTAGCGTCACCTCCTGCTGTAGACCAAAATTCAGGAGCAAATATCACTAGCCCAGCACCCTCGGCTCCTGCTCCCGTGCTGGCCTCCGTGCCTGCTCCTGTAGATACCAAATGGGTGTCAATTATTTCCCCGATGGTAGGAACTTTTTATCGCGCTGCTGCTCCCGATGAACCGCCTTTTGTGGCACTGGGCGATCGCATTAAGGTGGGCCAGACAGTGTGCATTATTGAAGCGATGAAGCTCATGAATGAAATCGATGCCGATGAGGTATCGGGTCAAGTGATGGAAATCTTAGTTCAAAATGGGGAACCTGTGGAGTACGGTCAAGTTTTGATGAGGATTAATCCGGATTGAAGGATTACTTGATTGTTATATACAGAATTAATCCTCCTATTTCCCGATCGCTTCTGGCAGGTGAGCTTGATGAAGTTATCCCAGTCTGTTCCTCAAGAGGTTGTGCCACAAGTTGCTGAGTATTTCAGTATTTTGAGCGAGCCGATGCGTTTGCGAATTCTGAACTTGCTTCGCGACGGCGAAAAATGCGTGCAAGAGTTGGTGGAAGCTACTCAAACCAGTCAAGCCAATGTTTCTAAACACCTAAAACTCATGCTCCAAGCTGGTATCCTCACTCGCAGGAGTGAAGGAACTTCAGCCTATTACAAGGTAGAGGATGAGTTGATTTTCGAGTTGTCTACTATGGTGTGCGATCGGCTTGCGACTAGAGTCGAACAACAAGCCCAACAATTTAGATCCTTGAGTCTGAATACCAAGCCCTAATTTTTAATTCCCCAGTCTCAGGTCAAAAGTCATCAGCCATCAGCGAGCAGTCCCTATTCCCCGCCTTCTGACTAATGACTAATGACTAATGACTCATGACTAAAAATTACGGGATCGGAAAATTTTTATCGAAAGTTTGACGGGTACTCGGTTGAGCAACCTCCAACCCTTCGCCACCCAAAAGCTCTAAGGGCTTACCTTCCACCGAAATCCAAACTTTGGCATTCGGTTTTAAACTCGTGGCCGTATAGATCACTTGCCCCAAACGACTGCTCATCGAACTGCTGCCTCCTCCCGAAGTAAATTCGGCAGACAAATCGACGTAAACTCCTTGATTATTGACACTCAAACTCCTGAGTTTTGTCCCCTTGGGAATTTCGCTAAAAACCTTTGTATCCTTCGGTCCAGCCAACAAACTGTTAAAAGCAGCCTGTAGAGCGGCATCAGGTCGATCGACTTCTTTGAGAGCTACTTTGCTAGGAACTGCCTCAAACTTGCCACCCCCATCTTTAACCCAGTAGACTTGAACTGTCTGGGTAGCCGTCGGCGATACAGACTTAGGCTGATACTGTTGTGGCTTGATCACCTGCGGTGTCAAAGCCTGGGGTGTTGGAGCTGATGGTGTCTGAGCCTGGGGTGTCTGAGCTGCTGGCGTCTGAGCCTGGGGTGTCTGAGCTGATGGTGTCTGAGCCTGGGGTGTATCAACAGGAGTTGGAGCAGGTACGGGGATAATTACAGCAGGCGATTCCCCAGGAGTGGGGGAAAGTGCCGGAGAAGTCGGAGCCGTAGACTGAGTGTCTGCTGACGTTGAGGAACGGTTGGCAGTCCACAAAGCAATGCTCCCTCCAGTTAATAAAGCCAACCCGCAAACACCGGCAACCACGGCTGTGGGTACGCTGCGTGCTTCTTGTCCATCTTTCATAATACAAATCCTCCTTACATATATATCGCTTGGGACAGTGAGGAGCTACTCCCGATCGGCTACATTTGTTTTTGCTGAGATTCTGGAACTGCCAACAGCTAAACTGAAACAATCCTGGCATCTTTAACAGCTTAGGAGCCATATTTAATTTTGACACCATCCCGCTCAGAAACACCTTAGAAGTCTGAAGGCACTACTTATGGCAGTGTCTAAATTAAAGTTGGTCGCTGGTATGATGGCGATTCGCTATAACTAAGGATTTTGGGGCAAATTTAGATCTTCTCTGCAAGTTGAGAGCGGTAATGCTTCACCACCTTGAATCATGGTAATTCTCATCTGTTGTTTACTATCTCTGCTGTAACATCTAAACAAACACAACTATATCCCTAGTCCTGAATATATTTTCCCAAACAAAAAGCGCCCCTATTTCTAGGAGCGCTTTTTGTTAATCAAGAGTTAAAAATTAACCGTTGATAGAAGGAGCAACCAAAGCAACTGGTGTGGTTTCGCCAGCGGCCAAGTCGAGTGGGAAGTTGTGAGCGTTGCGCTCGTGCATGACTTCCATACCCAAGTTAGCGCGGTTGATGACATCAGCCCATGTATTGATTACGCGACCTTGTGAGTCGATAATCGATTGGTTGAAGTTGAAACCGTTCAAGTTGAAAGCCATTGTGGAAATACCCAAAGCGGTAAACCAGATGCCGACAACTGGCCATGCGCCTAACAAGAAGTGCAAGGAACGGCTGTTGTTGAAACTCGCGTATTGGAAAATCAAACGACCGAAGTAGCCGTGGGCTGCAACGATGTTGTAGGTTTCTTCTTCTTGACCGAATTTGTAACCGTAGTTTTGCGATTCGGTTTCGGTTGTTTCACGAACCAAGGAAGATGTTACCAAGGAACCGTGCATGGCGGAGAACAAAGAACCACCGAAGACACCGGCAACTCCCAACATATGGAAGGGGTGCATCAGGATGTTGTGCTCAGCTTGGAACACGATCATGAAGTTGAATGTGCCGGAGATACCCAAAGGCATACCGTCGGAGAATGAACCTTGACCGATTGGGTAGATCAAGAATACTGCGGTAGCTGCTGCAACTGGTGCAGAGTAGGCTACGCAAATCCAAGGACGCATACCTAAGCGGTAGGACAGTTCCCATTCACGACCCATGTAGCAGAAAATGCCGATCAGGAAGTGAAAGATTACCAGTTGGTAAGGGCCGCCGTTGTACAACCACTCATCGAGGGAAGCTGCTTCCCAGATTGGGTAGAAGTGAAGACCGATCGCGTTGGATGAAGGAACAACAGCACCTGTGATGATGTTGTTACCGAACATCAAGGAACCTGCAACTGGTTCGCGAATACCATCGATGTCTACAGGAGGTGCACCAATGAAGGCGACGATGTAGCAGATGGTGGCGCTTAGTAGTGTTGGAATCATCAAGACGCCGAACCAACCGATATAAATACGGTTGTCTGTGCTTGTGACCCATTCACAAAAGCGTTCCCAGACATTGGCGCGATCGCGCTGTTGTAAGGTGGTTGTCATGGTTTTATGATTGCTGTATTTGGTTGTCAATGTTCAGATGATGTCTCTATTATTACGGCTACTACTCTGGTTTGTAAAGGGGTGTAACGACAGTAGAACTGATGAGGCTCATCAGGAAAGCTGATGAAACGACCCAGAGGGCGAAAAGAGTGTGTTAATCGATCGAACACGATATAAGTCCTAGCACAAACACAGAATTTTCCCCAAACAAAAAGCGCCCCTATTTCTAGGAGCGCTTTTTGATTATCAAGAGTTAAAAATTAACCGTTGATAGAAGGAGCAACCAAAGCCACAGGAGTTGTTTCACCAGCGGCCAAGTCGAGTGGGAAGTTGTGAGCGTTGCGCTCGTGCATGACTTCCATACCCAAGTTAGCGCGGTTGATGACATCAGCCCATGTATTGATTACGCGACCTTGTGAGTCGATAATCGATTGGTTGAAGTTGAAACCGTTCAAGTTGAAAGCCATTGTGGAAATACCCAAAGCGGTAAACCAGATGCCGACAACTGGCCATGCGCCTAACAAGAAGTGCAAGGAACGGCTGTTGTTGAAACTCGCGTATTGGAAAATCAAACGACCGAAGTAGCCGTGGGCTGCAACGATGTTGTAGGTTTCTTCTTCTTGACCGAATTTGTAACCGTAGTTTTGCGATTCGGTTTCGGTTGTTTCACGAACCAAGGAAGATGTTACCAAGGAACCGTGCATGGCGGAGAACAAAGAACCACCGAAGACACCGGCAACTCCCAACATATGGAAGGGGTGCATCAGGATGTTGTGCTCAGCTTGGAACACGATCATGAAGTTGAATGTGCCGGAGATACCCAAAGGCATACCGTCGGAGAATGAACCTTGACCGATTGGGTAGATCAAGAATACTGCGGTAGCTGCTGCAACTGGTGCAGAGTAGGCTACGCAAATCCAAGGACGCATACCTAAGCGGTAGGACAGTTCCCATTCACGACCCATGTAGCAGAAAATGCCGATCAGGAAGTGAAAGATTACCAGTTGGTAAGGGCCGCCGTTGTACAACCACTCATCGAGGGAAGCTGCTTCCCAGATTGGGTAGAAGTGAAGACCGATCGCGTTGGATGAAGGAACAACAGCACCTGTGATGATGTTGTTACCGAACATCAAGGAACCTGCAACTGGTTCGCGAATACCATCGATGTCTACAGGAGGTGCACCAATGAAGGCGACGATGTAGCAGATGGTGGCGCTTAGTAGTGTTGGAATCATCAAGACGCCGAACCAACCGATATAAATACGGTTGTCTGTGCTTGTGACCCATTCACAAAAGCGTTCCCAGACATTGGCGCTTTCGCGCTGCTGTAAGGTTGTTGTCATGGCTTTATGATTGCTTTATTTGGTTTTCAATGTTCGTGGCGGTTGTTTGTTCCGCCATGTGTATAAACATAAAGCATATTCTAAGGTTTGTAAAGTATTCTAACAACAGATTAACTTATGTCGAATATAAGCAAAGCTGATTCAAGCTTGGAACGCTTGCTGTATCAGGATTACAAAAGCAAAATTGGAAATTATTTAAGAATCGCCCAGTCACATAAATCTCATAATCTAGTTGCACAACGAGATTTTGGACTAGAGCCAAGGTTAAGATAAGTAACAGGTGGCGATCGCCACTAGCAAAACTCGCAACTATACTAAATAGATACAGAATTTTTCAGGTATGCGAGGTACATAGGGACACGGCAGTGCCGTGTCCCTACAAGGACACGGCAGTGCCGTGTCCCTACGAGGATATTGATAGTACCTATAAACCTGGAATACGCCGTAAGTCCGATCGCATAAAGTCCCAAGGAATGTCCCGCACCGTCACCTACAGCCCCGCTTATACCCTGGTTCCCACTTACGAGTGTTTTAACCGCTGCACCTATTGCAATTTTCGAGCTGAACCGCTGGAAAGTCCTTGGCTGACGCTACCACAAGCCGAAAAACGGCTCCAGCTACTGCAAACTCAAGGTGTGATTGAAATTCTCATCCTCAGTGGCGAGGTACATCCCCAAAGTCAACGGCGCAAAGCTTGGTTTCAGCGGATTTACGATCTCTGCGAACTCGCACTTGCTCTAGGATTTTTGCCCCATACTAATGTAGGCCCGCTCAGTTTTGAGGAGATGGCTAAGTTAAAACAGGTAAATGTCTCAATGGGGCTGATGTTGGAACAGCTTGCGCCAGATTTGTTACAAACTGTTCACCGACACGCACCGAGTAAAGTGCCGGCGCTACGACTGCAACAGTTAGAATGGGCTGGAAAGTTGCAGATTCCGTTTACCACTGGTTTGCTGCTGGGAATCGGGGAAAGTGAGGCCGATTGGGTGGAGACATTAGAGGCGATCGCCCGAATTCATTCCTGTTATCATCATATTCAAGAAGTTATCCTTCAACCTCACAGTCCGGGAAATAAACAAAGTTGGGACGGTGAAGTTTTTGATACTACAAAAATGCCGGAATTAATTGCGATCGCCCGCAGCATTTTACCTGATCAAATCGCCCTACAGATTCCGCCCAATTTAGTTACACAGCCAGAAATATTAATTGCTTGTTTAGAAGCAGGTGCTAGAGATTTAGGAGGAATTGGGCCAGTGGATGAAGTTAATCCCGATTATCCTCACCTCCAACACCAAACTTTAACTGAAATTTTAGCAGCAGCGGGATGGCAACTCGTGCAGCGTTTGCCAGTTTATCCTCAGTACGACAATTGGCTGCCCCAGACATTACAAACTGCTGTAACACAATTGAGAGTTAGTTGTTAGTTGTCAGTTGTCAGTTGTTAGTTGTCCTTAGTTATGCTTATTTCTTAGTCCGCGCAGGCGGACTTGGTTTGTGTAGAAGCGGTTTCAACCGCCTAGCTATTAAAATTTCAAATCAAAGAACCACCACCATCAATCCAGACTTCAGTACCTGTGATGAAGATGGAGGCATCTGATACTAAAAATAAAACTAATTGGGCAACTTCTTCACTAGAACCGGCCGTATTATCCGTCAAAGGAATCAGATCGTGAATGAAATCCGCCGATCCTCGAATGCGATCGAGATGTCGCTTAGTGGTACTTTCCTCAATCGCAGTCAGGATTCCACCCGGACAAATGACATTAACTCGGATTTTGCTAGGAGCAAGTTCTAGGGCCAGCATTTTGGCAAAGGCTACTTGAGCAGCTTTAGAACAAGCATAGGCCGTGGCACCAACTTTACTGAAATTTCTAGTGCCATTAATCGATGAGGTAATGACAATAGAACCTCCTTGTTTTTTTAAATAAGGAACAGCATACTTGACAGTCAAAAAAGTACCTCTGAGGTTAGTATTAATTGTCCTATCCCACTCATCCGGTTCGAGGTCTTCTATGGGCGACCAGACACCATTAATCCCCGCATTCACAAACACAGTATCTATTTTTTTATATTGTTCAAAAATTGTTTGAAATGCCTGTTCCATTTGTTCAGAATTTGCTACATCTGCGACAAGTGCCAGTCCACTGCCTCCTTGATTCACCAACTGGCGGACGGTTTCTTGCCCGCTATCAATAATGCGATCGATAATAGCAACTTTTGCCCCTTCCTTGGCCATTAAAATTGCTGCTGCACGACCAATCCCAGACCCGCCACCAGTAATAACGGCAACTTTATCTAAAAGATTCATAATTTTTATATATAAAATATTTGAATAATTCTAATAATTAAAATAACAACTAACAACTAACAACTAACAACTAACAACTAACAAGAAATACATCTTGTTAGTTGTTATAGGGTATTTAGGATTCTGGAACCCAGACAGAAACTGAACCAGCATTACACCTAAAATCAGCCCAACCTTCGTCATTAGTTGTGATAAATTCTTTGATGTTTTCGGTGATATCAATATAGGTGCGATTCGGTTGTCCGACTTCCATAAACTTAGTACCATCACCCCCGTTACTCAACACAACAGCCATGCCACCTGGATGTTCTTCATCTCCGAGTCGCGTCCAGCCAATTGTATTGGCGTGGTCAAAGTAATCGTATTGATTACCGTAGGAATAAGTTTGGCGGGCGAACAGGAATTTATCAATAATCCACTGATGTTTATCTAACCAAATCTCGTATTCGTTGCCATCGTTTGCTGTATCCTTATAATGATCGCCGTAATAATCGGGGTAAAAAATACAGGGATATCCTTCACGACGCAGCAGAATTAAAGCATAAGCAAGGGGTTTAAACCAAGACTCGACAACTGACTCTAGGGATTGTAAAGGTTGGGAATCATGGTTATCTACTAGAGTAACGGCGAGGGTTGGTTGGTGCTGGACGAGGCTACCGTCAAAAATTGTTCTCAAGTCATAATTATTACCGGCTTTGCTGGCTGCATAGAAGTTGTAATGAAGAGGTGCATCAAATAAGGATACTTTACCATCAGTTACTGTAATGAAGTGGTGCAAAGCTTCGACTTCATAGGACCAATATTCGCCGACGGCAAATAGCTCACGTTTGGCATAATTGCGAACGTGTTCTAACCATTCTTGGAAAAATTTTGCTGATACGTGTTTGACAGCATCGAACCTAAATCCATCAACGTTGGTTGTATCGACATACCATTCCCCCCAGTATTTTAATTCCCCGGTGACTTCTGGGTTATCCATATCTAAGTCGCAACCCATCAGGTAGTCAAAATTGCCTTTTTCTAAGTCTACATTTTGGTCAAATTCTTTGCCTTTGAGCAAGTAAACGGCATTAGTATTTGTGTCGTAAGCATTGTAATCAATGGCATCAAAATGCCACCAATGCCATTCCATGCTGGAATAGGTTTGGCCACGACCAGGGAAGGTAAAATGAGTCCAAGCTTTAATGTTTTGATACTCGCCTACGGTGTCATTGCGGTTGTCGGGATTGAAGGGTGTTGCTTCAACTTCTTCTTCGGCATCAGCTCCTAATTTGTGGTTGAAGACAACATCGGCATAAATCCGAATTCCTGCATCTTGTGCAGCTTTAATCGCCCGCAAATACTCATCTTTTGTCCCGTATTTCGTCCGCACCGACCCTTTTTGATCGAACTCGCCTAAATCGAATATATCATAGACGCCGTAACCCACATCCATTCCACCGCCCGTTCCTTTATATGCTGGTGGCAACCACAGGGATGTAACGCCTATTTTGGCTAAATCTTTGGCAGATTCGGCTAGCTGATTCCACAGGTTGCCGTCAGCGGGGTTGTACCAGTGGAAATACTGCATCATGACGCCATTGACTTCAGACATAAATTTAGTTTCTCCTGATTGGTAAAGATGCGGGCGATATTTTTTTGTTACTTGTTAGTATAGCTATGCCTGCAATCTCTGGTCAATAGATATTATAAAAAAATTGGCTGATTAAAAGTATCTATCAATAGATAGATTTACAAAATAATGTAAGTTTGATAATAATTATTTTGAGGATATCAAAAATTATTAATAGGGTGGTGATTCTTGGGCTACTCGCTCAATTCTAGTATCCCAAGTGCCATCGATCGCCAATTCGAGCAATCTAAATCCTGGGGGAATTTGGTCAAGTATAATGGGAGAGCTTTTCGGTAAAAGTTGGATGCAGGTGCTGGGTGTCCCCAAGTAGGTAACTGAGCCTCTCTGTTGGTAGAATTCTTGGTGAATGTGCCCGCAAAGGATTATTTTGATTTGAGGGTATCGATCGACAATTGCGAAAAATTCACCGGCATTATGCAGCATCATGCTGTCCATGATCTCACTTGCGATCGCTAATGGATGATGGTGCAAGGCGATCATAACAGCTCGATCGCCCGTTTGTTGCAGTTGAGAGTCGAGCCACTGCAAGCTGTCTGGGGAAAGTCGCCCGCCATCGCATCCGGCTTCGACACTCGAAAGCAGCAAAAACTGCCAGTTTCCCAGCATCCACGATTTTTCTGGGGATATCGGTGGCTGATTTAAGATTTCTGTCATGACTGGGATGTTATCGTGGTTTCCCGGTATCCAGTAGGCGGGAATTCCCAGGGGGGCGATGAGGGAGACGAGGCGCTGGTAGGATTCGGGTGTTTCGTCTTGGGATAAGTCGCCTGTTAGCAAAAGTAAGTCGGGCGGCGGCTGTATCTGTTGCAGGCGATCGAGAACTGTTTGCAGGGTGTGGGTTGTTGAGATCCCTTTCCATTGTCGATCGGGCTCTGCAAACAGGTGAGTGTCGGTGATTTGGGCGACGAGTAGGGGAGAAGCTGGTGTCATGGCTGGTGTTGCGGGCGATCGATCTAGTTCTAGAGTAGCCTCCTGTGAAGGGTTTTGGGGATGTGGGAAAAAGGGCGATTCCCTACGGGATAGCTTCGCTTCACGGAATTTTTGACAAATATGTTGAAATAATCAAGATTTGGTGTAATATAAAATAACGTCAAATTTATGACGTAACGGCGGCATAGCCAAGTGGTAAGGCAGAGGTCTGCAAAACCTCCACCCCCAGTTCAAATCTGGGTGCCGCCTTTTTAAATTAAAGTGCGATCTGAAACATAGGAAACGGCACTGCCGTGTCCTCTAAAACATGGTAGGGAAACGGCACTGCCGTGTCCTCTAAAACATGGTAGGGAAACGGCACTGCCGTGTCCTCTGAAATAATAGGGAAACGGCACTGCCGTATCCTGTGACTGATTCTGCAAGAGTGACGGAATTGTGTACAGTAAATCTAAGATGTCACAATTGTGGGCGATCGCCAAATTGAAAGTTTGACAATCATCTGACTAAGCTAAAGAAACCCGGTTTCTCGGTGGGTGATATAATCTAACTATGACTAGGGTAAATAAAATAATTTAGCTTAACAATTCAATCAACAAATGGAGTAATCAACCATGATGATAGAAGAATACTTTGATTTTTTTGCATCAGATGACATCCGAGTAAAAGGGACAAGAGTGGGAATTGAAAGCATCCTTTATGAATATATTTATCGGCAACGTTCACCCGAAGAAATCTTAAAACACTTTTCCACTCTGACCCTAGATCAGAGTTACGCGACAATCCTTTATTATTTAACCAATAAAGAAGCTGTAAATAAATATATCGCAGACTGGTTAGAATGGTCGCATCAACAAAGAAAAGCCCAAGAATTAAATCCCCATCCAGCTTCGATTAGACTACAAAAAATCAAGATGGAAAGACAGAAAAATGGCATTAAAGTATCTCATTGATGAAAATGTAGATCAGATTTATCCTAGTCAAAGTTTCTAAAACCATTTCAAATTATTCTTAAATTTTGTTAAAATAATCTTAGAACATTGGAGGTTTTCCCATGATTCAAGCTATACCCAAGTTAATGACTTTCGATGACTTTTTGGAGTGGAAACCAGAAAACGGACGCTATGAACTACGTAACGGAGTTATTGTTGAGATGCCTAATCCAACTGGTAAACATTCAGTAGTCGCAGGTTTCCAGGCGCTAGAATTTGGTTTTGAAATTAGGCGTTTACAACTTCCTTATTTTATTCCCAAGGAATGTACACTTAAATTCAGCGATAACTTAGGCTACGATCCAGATGTGATTGTATTAGATAAACAAGCCGTAGAAGCCAATGAGTCTCGATGGGAACGAGAATCAGTTATTACTCAGGGAGATTCTGTTAAGTTAGTTGTTGAAGTTGTCAGCACAAATTGGCGCGATGATTATGCACACAAGATGATCGACTATGAAGCATTAGGTATTCCTGAATACTGGATTGTCGATTATTTGGGTTTGGGAGGTAGGCGTTATATTGGTTCTCCTAAACAGCCTACTTTATCGGTTTGTCAATTGGTAGATGGTGAGTATCAGGTTAAGTTATTTCGGGGAGATGAGAGAATTGAGTCGGTGGTATTTCCAGAGTTAACTTTGACAGCGCAGCAAATTTTTAATGGCGGGTAAATATATGGTTAATCTGAAAGCGTTAAGCCAATCAAAAGATGAGAATATAGCGGTTTTTAGCCTAGTGAAGTACAGATAATCGGGTAGGGAAACGGCACTGCCGTGTCCTGTATTTCCTCTGAAACACAAATGATGGGGTAGGGAAACGGCACTGCCGTGTCCTGCATTTCTCGTCAAAAATGAGAAACCACAAACCTCAGACAAACCTAATTAGTCTGAGTACCACAAATTCACTAATTTGTCAACAAAACTTGAGCAACTCGGTTGCCAGATTAGAAAATTAAATAATTCTTGCAGTTTAGCTGGGGTTGCTTGTATTTGTGCTACAAATGAGGGAATAAAAAATGTTGAAAGTCACGCCTCATGGATGAAAACCGCGTCCGAGCTTACCTGAATCTGATTCAATTGCTGCTGAGTTGTCCGGCTGGGGAAGAAGGAGAACTGTTGCAGGAACACTCTGAGTTTGTTGACTCAGGCTTGATTGAAGTGATGCAGCAAGAAGCGAGTCGGATGGCGGCGGATGGCGAACAAAATGCGGGTTTTTTGCAGCAATTGGCGGGGCAAATTAGTGAAGCTTTGGCGGAAAGGATGCAGGGAGGAGATGCAGATCGCAATTCTGCTTATCTGCAATTGATTAATTCGCTGCTGAGTTGTCCTAACGGTGAGGAATCGCAGATTTTACAGGATAACTCGGAATTCCTGGAGCGGGGGTTTCTGCAAGCTTGCGAGGCTGTAGCGGTAAATTTGACACAGCAAGGAGAGGAGAATGGGGCTGATTTTTTGCGAAATATTGCCAGTCAGGTAGGGGAATTATTGGGCTTTACATCCTTTGAGGATAATGATGTAGAGAATATATCTTCAGATGATTATTTAGAATTTTTGGAGTTGCTATTGTTGACAGAAGAGGAGAATTTTGGTAGTGATTCACGACACATTTATGCAGTATTGCAAGCAAATATAGATAAGCTAAATCTTAATTTTATTCCAGTTATCCAACAAACGATGAGTGCATTCCTGGGTATAATACATCCAAAACAAGCCGAAAGATTTGCTGCTTATATTGAAAATATTGCTATTAAAATTAGAAAATATCCTAAAAGCAGTAGGGCTGAAAACATAGAAATTTCGATCGCTACCTACGAAATTGTGCTTTCAGTTCGCAGCTTTGAAATTAACCCTGAAGGATGGGCGAAGACGCAGAATCATCTGGGAAATGCCTACCTTGACAGAATCAGGGGAGAGAAGGCTAATAATATCGAAAGGGCGATCACATCTTACACTGCTGCACTCAAAGTCTACACCCGCAATGCCTTTCCCGAACAATGGGCAATGACGCAAAATCATCTGGGAAATGCCTACTATTCCAGAATTAAGGAAGAGAGGGCAGACAATATAGAAAGGGCGATCGCATCTTACACTGCTGCACTGGAAGTCTACACCCGCGATGCCTTTCCCAAAAATTGGGCAGGGACGCAAAATAATCTGGCAGTTGCCTACAGTCACAGAATCAAAGGAGATTGGGCAGACAATATAGAAATGGCGATCGCATTTTACACCGCCGCACTGGAAGTCTGCATCTGCGATGCCTTTCCCGAACAATGGGCAATGACGCAAAATAATCTGGCAGTTGCCTACAAGAATAGAGTCAGAGGAGATAGGGCAGACAATATAGAAATGGCGATCACATCTTACACTGCTGCACTGGAAGTCCGCACCCGTGATGCTTTGCCCGAGGATTGGGCAGGGACACAAAATAATCTGGGAAGTGCCTACTATTCCAGAATCAGGGGAGAGAGGGCTGAGAATATAGAAAGAGCGATCGCATCTTACACCGCCGCACTCGAAGTTTACAGCCGCGATGCCTTTCCCAAACAAAGGGCAATGACGCAAAATAATCTGGGAAATGCCTACCGTGTCAGAATCAGAGGAGATAGCGCAGACAATATAGAAAGGGCGATCTCATATTTGTCTGCCGCACTCGAAGTCTACATCCGCGAAGCCTTTCCCGAACAATGGGCAATGACGCAAAATAATCTGGCAATTGCCTACGAGAATAGAGTCAGAGGAGATAGGGCAGACAATATAGAAAGGACGATCGGATCTTACACTGTCGCACTCGAAGTCTACACCCGCGAAGCCTTTCCTGAACAATGGGCAATGACGCAAAATAATCTGGCACTTGCCTACAGTGACAGAATCATGGAAGACAGGGCAGACAATATAGAAAGCGCGATCGCCTGCTGTACCAGTGCGCTAGAAGTCCGCAACCGTGATGCTCTTCCCCAAGATTGGGCAACAACGCAACATTCTCTGGCAATTTTCTACAGTCGCAGAATCAGGGGAGAGAGGGCCGATAATATTGAAATTGCGATCTCATATTTCTCTGCCGCACTCGAAGTCTACACTCGCAAGGCTTTCCCGCAAAGCTATGCTGACACCTTATTTAATTTAGGACTTGCCTATCGAGAAGTTCCCAACTTACAGTTAGCTCATGATACTTTTGCTGATGCCATTAACACCGTAGAATTTTTACGGAGTCAGATTCATTCGGGAGATGAAAGCAAGCAGAAATTAGCCGAAGAATGGAATGAACTTTATCGAAATATGGTGGAAGTTTGCATAGAACTAAAAAACTACACCGCAGCCATAGAATACGCCGAACGCAGCAAAGCCCGCAACTTAGTCGAACTCCTTGCCACCCGCGATTTATACCCCAAAGGTGACATTCCCGAAACCGTTATCAACGAACTCTCACGCCTGCGTCGAGAAATTGATGCCGAACAGCGACGAGTGGACATCGAACAGACAAATCGTAACAGCAACGGTGGCACGATATCGGGAGAACGCAGCCACCAAATCGACAACCTACAAACTACCATTCGCGATCAAACTAATCTAACCCAATTACGGCAACAACTAAATGAATTGATTGCCCGCGACATCACACCCATCGACCGCAACTTCGTACTCACTCAAGAAGTTAAAGGCATCTCCTACAACGAGATTCAATCCCTCACAGCAGAAAACACCGCTATCCTTCAGTGGTACATTACAAACGACAGACTTCTTGCTTTCATCATCACTCCAGAATCCCCAACTCCTATTGTCTGGCAATCTTCAAAAACAGACTTGAAAGCCTTGGACAATTGGTTTAACAAGTATCTGAAAGACTACCAAAAAAACAAAACTAAATGGCAGCAAAACCTAGCCAACCGCCTCCAAAGTCTAGCTGATATTTTGCATCTCAACGATCTTGTGGAAAGAGTTCCAAAACAGTGCAGTCAACTAATTCTAATTCCCCATCGCGGCCTCCACCTGTTCCCCCTTCACGCCTTGCCAATTAGCCGTGAAACCTGGCTGCGGTTTAATTCAGAAACCCCGTCTCCAGAGCCCACTAATCCTTGCCTGCTAGATTGCTTCAAACAAGGTGTCCGCTACGCCCCCAGTTGCCAACTGCTGCAACAAGCACAAAGGCGAGAGCGCCCCAATTTCACACACCTATTTGCCGTCCAAAATCCCACCAAAGACCTGCAATTTACCGATATAGAAGTACAAGCTATTCGTCAGAATTTCCGACCCGAAAATCAAGATATTCTCATCCAAAATAATGCCCAAAAATCAGCCATAGACGACAGCCGCCTCAGCATCGCCCACTGCGCGCACTTTAGCTGTCACGGCTACTTTAACTTTCAGCAACCTTTGCTATCAGCATTGCTGCTAGCCGACAGCGAATTACTCCCGCCAGTGCCCGCAGAATCAAATCCCAACCGTTATCAACCCTTAAAAAATGGCAACATTCTCGACCTTGACAAATGCCTCACATTAGCAGACATCTTTGCCCTCGACTTCCGAGAATGTCGCCTAGTAGTCCTCTCCGCCTGCGAAACCGGCATCAGCGACTTTAGCAGCATCAGCGATGAATATATCAGCTTACCTAGCGGTTTCCTGGTGGCCGGCAGTTCCAGTGTAGTACCGACACTTTGGGCTGTTAATGATTTGTCTACTTCATTGCTGATGATAGAATTTTATCAGAATCTCAAAGCCGGGTTAAGTGTCGCTCTTGCCCTCAACAAAGCTCAACTTTGGCTGCGGGATGCGACTAGAATAGAATTGCAGGCATGGACAAAGACACTTCCCCTACGTCGCGTCGCAAGAGCAACGCTGTACGATATGCTTGAGAAGATATCCTCTAAAGAAATACGACCTTTTCAATCGCCCTACTATTCGGCTGCATTTTGTTCAGTTGGTCAATAGGAATCTGAGAATTATGCTGGAAGATAATCTTAAACAAATCCACGCCTTTATATACCTAGTCAAAAATCAGTCCCACCTGTTTTTGATTGAAAATAGACATGAAGACCTCAGAAAAGCCAGTGCTAATTTCGGAGAAACAGAGGATGATATTGCTGAGAATATCCTGGAATGGTGTGAAAAGTATACCGACATTGACGACGCATTATCCCAGACTCGCCAAGAATTAGATGCGTCGGGAGAAATCGCAGGGGAGCGCAATCGCATACCAGGAACAACTAACTTGAAGGCTCCACCACCGCCTCCACCTCCCAAAGCTGCCAAAGAAACGCTATTAAATGCCATTCAAGAAAGTTTTCCCAACCAGTCAAAATAGAAAAATCGGCGGTTGAAATAATAGCAACCGCCAAGGCGATGAGATAAATTTTATGGTTCGTACATTTTTATTGAGGGTGCGTATAATTCATAAAAAAATCCCAAAATCCTGTAGGGGCGGGTTCACCAACCATCTATAAAACAGACAGGAAATCTCATAAACCCGCCCCATCCCCGCCATTATTCACATGAACATCTTACCGATAAATTTATGGTACATTTTGATGGTCGGTTGGGTGGGGGCGGGTTTATAATATTATTTGTTTTTGCCATATATTTTTGGTGAACCCGCCCCTACAGACAATGAAATTACATCAACATTTAACCAATGAATCCAC
>JAHREW010000013.1:0-2112 GCA_020883125.1 Microcoleus sp. CAWBG506 | reverse complement strand
GAATCCACAAAAAAAATCCCAAAATCCTGTAGGGGCGGGTTCACCAACCATCTATAAAACAGACAGGAAATCTCATAAACCCGCCCCATCCCCGCCATTATTCACATGAACATCTTACCGATAAATTCATGGTACATTTTGATGGTCGGTTGGGTGGGGGCGGGTTTATAATATTATTTGTTTTTGCCATATATTTTTGGTGAACCCGCCCCTACAGACAATGAAATTACATCAACATTTAACCAATGAATCCACAAAAAAAATCCCAAAATCCTGTAGGGGCGGGTTCACCAACCATCTATAAAACAGACAGGAAATCTCATAAACCCGCCCCATCCCCGCCATTATTCACATGAACATCTTACCGATAAATTCATGGTACATTTTGATGGTCGGTTGGGTGGGGGCGGGTTTATAATATTATTTGTTTTTGCCATATATTTTTGGTGAACCCGCCCCTACAAATTTGGTTTATTATAATATAATGTGTTTGATCTGAACCATATTAGGCTCTAGGTGATGAATAGCAATCAATTGACAGGCAAACTTGCCAACCCTAAAATAACGTTGTTTGCCTTTCAATTGTGCAACAACCTTGCCCAAGGCGACCAACAAACTGTAGACAATTCTGATAATTTATGGCATCAATGCGTTGCTTTGGGAAACCTGCTGCAAACTAATCCAAAACTCGATGCTTTACCCGAACACCTTGCTAACAAAAAGAGCCAAAATAGGCAACAAAGCGACTATTTAGAACTTTATGAGTCAGATGGTGATAAAATCCTATCATTTACGACTCTCAGCCAACCGGACAAAGTACCCCTAGAAGGCGCAATTTATCCGGTGCAACTGCACGATACTTACGCCCTTGACTTGACGCTGGCCGCAGATACACTAGAAATCAATCAACTAAACAATCTAAATTTTCAAGGTTGTCTGCTACCGAATAAAATCCAAGCATCACTGGGACAAACCCTGGTATTCTTTGCCAAACCAGTTGATTTTTCCGGTGATTATAAAGAATTAGCAGCAGCTTGTGTAGAAGCTTTGTTTCAAGATGTACAAAACCAGCCTAAACCCTATTTTATTAAAGAGGGAAAACTTCTCGGCAGTCCTATTTTTGAATTTGACAATCCTCAAGAAAATCCGAGTTTAAACTGCCATATCCTAGTCTGGTTCAACACAGATGAAAAAACTTCAGAGTTAGAGGATAAAGGTGATTATTATCGTCCGCTGCTGAATTTGTTATGCTGTCGGAATAAAATCATTTACGCCTATTACCAAGCGCAGCGCTGCAACGAGGAAGCGAGGAAACTGTACAGCAAATTAGAAGACAAGGTGAAAGAGTTTAGCAATTTAAAATCTGATCCCAAAGAGCGATTGCAACAACTGGAAAATTGGCTAATTCAGCTTCCCCAAATCGGGTTTGAGTATGCCCGCTATTTGCGAGATATAGAACTTCACCTGACTACAATTGAAACGAATGCTGACAACTATCGTTACTACCGCAAACAACTTGTCAGTTGCAGCCTCGAAGAAACAGATAACTTAGATTTTATCCGAGATTTCTTGACTGGGAGTTGCCGAGTATTTCAGAAACAGATTAAAGTCAACATGAGTTATCTTACCGCAGGACGGCAATTGTTTCAACAGATGATTGAAACTATGCGAATAATTGTGGAATTGGACGGTCAAAAACAACAAGCAAAGTTTGAAATAGCGGAAAGAAAGAGCGATACCGAATTGCAAAACACGATTCAATCGGTAGGTGCAGGTATCGGTGCGGGCATCGGTGTGGCAGGAATCATTGCTAGCAGTTATCCTCTGATAACGCAAGTTCCTATTGCACCTTTTTCTACATCTTTACCACCGCATCCTTTTGTGTTATCGCTTTTCTTCAGTTTGTTATTCGGCGCAGGCTTTGGCTTTGGTACTTGGCGGTTGACTCGCAGAATTAAGCCCAAGGATAGAGATAGTAGCAATCAGATACAGCGGTTCCCGCTGTATAATGGTACAATAAATAATAACAAAATATCATCTTGTATTAAAAATTAATGAAAGCATATTCTCTCGATCTCCGCCAAAAAATAGTAATAGCACATTTGGTTCAAA
>JAHREW010000012.1 GCA_020883125.1 Microcoleus sp. CAWBG506 | reverse complement strand
CTTTTGAACCAAATGTGCTATTACTATTTTTTGGCGGAGATCGAGAGAATATGCTTTCATTAATTTTTAATACAAGATGATATTTTGTTATTATTTATTGTACCATTATACAGCGGGAACCGCTGTAGGATAGTTTATGGTCAACCTTATGACCATCATTCCAATACAAGCCAATAATTGGCTTTTCTGAGAGTATACCCTTTCTGATAAAAATATTGCCTCACTCTAAACTCTAGCCGAGTCGCAAGTGAGGCTGTTGGATGACTCAAAGCGAACAGTTAGTCAGAAAAACAACCTTAGAATCCCCATTCTGAACGTTTTTCTTTAACCAGAACGCTTCTTACAAATCAAATAACCGGGGTCTTTTGACAGTTATGACCACCGATCCTAGTCATAGTCGGAGCTTTTAACCCTTCTCAGAGCTGGAGTTTTTAACCCTTCTCAGAGCCGGAGCTTTTAACCCTTTTTGGAGTTGAAGCTTTTAACCCTTTTCAGAGCCGGAGTTTTTAGCCCTTTTGGGAGCCAAAAATTTTAGTGTTAGTCCTTGCCGAAATTTTTAGCCCCTTTGGGAGCCAAAAATTTTAGTGTTAGTCCTTCAATAATACCAAATCAGAAGCTCTGAATCAACAGATATGTTCTGGTAACTCTAACATCTAAACCCTTTTTGCTTGAAACTCCGGCTCCCGCAAACCCTTTAGTGTAGGAGCTTTCCATGCCTAACAACTCATCCGCTAGCGATCTAAATATTCGTCTTTTTCAAGGCTTATCCCGGATTCCTCAAGACTAGCAACTCTGCTTGCTCGACGGCAAGAAAGTCCCTCAAGGCACGGGCTGGCAGCAAAAACCGCTCAGTCCCGCCCAAATGAAAGAAGCTGTAACTCTTGGCCAAATGGTAGATAGAGCCGACGGCACTCAATACCGCTGCTACCCCAAAGGCTACGGACTGATCACCGGTACGCCAATTGCCGCCAACGGCGCTGCTTACGTAGTCATTAGGGCAATCAAAGACTGGCAAAAGCAAAAGAACTCAGAAACCGCGAAGACGGAGGAGAGTTGATAGCGATCGCTGACATTTACCCCCAGCCCTGCCACCGCCGCTACTGGGTGAGTGATCGCAACGGCCCCACAGAAGAGCGATTTACTTCGTAATGCGAGAAAACTTTGTAATTAGCAAACCCATCAACCTGACAAGCACGATGGACCGACCATAACAGGTGGAGACAGATCACCCCCATGTCTGGCAAGAAAATCTGCGATAATCAAAACCTTGAGGTTAATATAGACTCTAATAACCTTAGCAACAGCTCCTACGCGGAGCCAAAGCAATCGCAACGGTCACATAAGTCATCTACAGAACCCCGCCTCTGCCAAAGAAAATTCTACGAAGAATGCCCCAGTAGTGCAATCACAGATACAATCTATACGGCTGGAGTCACTGGTATGGATTTCTGGGAAATAAGCGAAACCAGTTTGAATGGTCGAAAAGATTTTTCCAAAGGTCGAGTTGAATTGCAAATCCGCGATCGTTTCGACCTAACAGACTTTGCTGAAATTGCCTATCAAGCCAAGGAAATTATCGCCCAGAACTTCGGAGAAGAAACCCTCAAACTGCACTATGCACTGGCAATGATTGCCTTCCGCAAGCCCGAAGTCGGGAGAGAGCAAATTACAGTATCAGCATCTAAACTCCTAGCTGACTTTGGTGAGAATAACAAAAAGAAACACTACATCCCAAAAGCCGAACGAGACGCCAATAGCCAGCCAGCCCGATACCTTTCTAAAGAAGAAAAACTAAGAGCCTTAGCCTATCATGGATATCTGCTAAAACGATTAGAAGTTTCCGTTAAAGCTTGGCGGATACGCAATAAAATATTTACTATTGAACACTCCAATCTCTGGGAGATTTTTCAAATTACCGAGGTGTTTCATCAACAAGACAAAAACACCTTGATCGATATTGAAATCACTTATCGCCCTGGCAAATGGTTTGACAAATTTGCAGGTCACGAATACTTGCGGGAATTTGGCTACATTACCAGCGAGGCGCTAAAACTAGATAATTACCAGGAAAAAATGGCTCTCAGACTGGCTTATTTTGCCCTATTTGCCCTGCAACAGCACAAAAGCGGTCGGTATCAAATAGAAACACTGCTGACGCGAATCGGGTATAAGAACGACATAGAGACAGCCAAGAGAAACGGAGTTACTGCCTCGAATTTAAAGCGCAGCTTCGATCGAGGGCTGAAAACACTGGGAAATTTTGAATACCCCTACCTCTTTGACTACGATCCCGATGTCCCTGACTGGGCGCATCCAAACAGCAAAGTCAAAAAGCCTAATCACTGGTTTGAAACCTGGCTACAGCTTAACGGGACTTTACGCCAGCCAGAAGCGCTACCCAAACACCCACCACAACCAGAGCCAAAACCAGAGCAACCGCAACCGCCAAAAAGACCCGCCCGCAAGCGGAAGTCAGCTCAGCCAGCAGCCAACCTAACCGAACCCATAGCTTTTGGTCAGTGGGTGAGAGAAGCTCGGAAAGCTCTGGGAGAAAGCCTGAGAACAATGGCAAAAGAGCTGGGGATTTCAGCATCCCAGCTATCTCAGATTGAAAACGGCTGCTATCCACATACCATCAAGCCCAGCCTGAAAACCAAGATAATTCGTCACCTTGGCTTAAATGAGTAACTAGCCAACCAAAAGGCATCTTGCATCCAGCGGAAAGACTCCCAATTCAGGGGGTCTTTTTAGCTTTTTGAGCAGCAGAGTGTTTAAACCGCTAAACACCTAAAAAATTGGCAAATTTGCTTGAATCTCTTATCTGACAATGGTTTTAGCGCCTAAACACTTTGGGGGTATTCGGAAAAGTTTAGGGGGTATTCGGAAAAGTTTAGGGGGTATTCGGAAAAGTTGTAAATTTGAAACCTTTGTCCTGTATAGCTTTCAGCGCCTAAAAATCTCCTGAGTAGTTTGAGTAGTTTAACGGAGTGTCACTAACCACAGCAGCCGAGTCAGACAGGCTAAGGATTGATTTCAAATTCTGCCCCATATAAAACGTGACGAGAGAAATTTATCTGAGGTGCTGGAAGCATTGCCGTCAAACCAAACGCACGGGAATTGCCCGCAGCCTTGCTGACACCAGAGAAACACCCCTACCCCTACGAAAAGCCCCCTCAACCCCGCCTGACCCCTTCTGGCTGCCCTTCCATCTGACCAACACCGGGGGTGTCCAATGACATCACCCATCTCCCCCCTGTCCGAATGGCTAGCTTCGGCCATAGACCCCGACCTCATCGCCCTCAACGTCCAAACCCTCTCAGGCGACACCCCTTACCAATACCTCCTGTACGAAATCAACGCCGCCTCCGGCAGAGTCCACCCCGACGCACAATGGCGGTGGGCCAGAAAGCTCTACAGCCACATCGAACACGGTGGCTGGTGGTGCAATGGCATAGACCCCCTCAACAACTGGCAACCCATGTATTGGGGCTGCTTCAAACCTCACCAGCCCCGAAATGCCTTTGACCCCAAAGGCAAAATCAAACCCGTCAAATACGAACACCCCCCCAAAACCCCCACCAGAGCCTTCTTCCTGCAAGTCCCAGACCACATCTGGGCCAAAGTCGCAGAACGCTACGGTGTCCCCATCGACCCAGAGGATTTGGAGCTCTTGAGCAGGGGAGCTCTTGAGCAGGGGAGAGGGGGAGAGGGGGAGAGGAAAGACGAAAATCTCTCCTCTGCCCCTAGCCCGTGCAGCCCCTCTGCGACCCCTACCTCATCCCCAAACCAGCCTCAGTTCTGGCAATGGGTGTGGGACAACAACATCCCCGTCATCATCGTCGAAGGCGCAAAAAAAGCCGGATGCCTACTCACACTGGGCTACGCCGCCATCGCCCTCCCCGGTGTCACAGGCGGTGTCAGAACCAAAACCCCTCAAGGGGAGAAATGCGACCCCTACCTCATCCCCGAACTCCAACACTTCGCCACCCCGGAACGCTCCATCTACATCTGCTTCGACCGCGACAGCAAACGCCAAACCATCCAAAACGTCAACCGGGAAATTGGCAAACTCGGTCGCCTGTTCACAGCCGCCCATTGCCCCGTCAAAGTCATCAACCTGCCAGGGCCAGAAAAAGGCGTTGACGATTTCGTGGTATCGAAGGGCGAAGATGCCTTCAGCGCCCTCAAAAATGAAGCGCAAGGCTTCCAATTCTGGCTTGCTAGGGAATCATGGATTTTAACCTATCCCGCCTCTTTAAAGCTAAATTCTCGCTATCTGGGAAAACTCCCCTATCCAGAGTCCGGGTTAGCCTGCATCAAAGCCCCCAAAGGCACCGGCAAAACCCAAGCCCTCACCAACTTAGTCTCACAATCCCTTTCCACAGGCGATCGCCGCGTGCTGATAATTACCCACAGGATTCAACTGGGTAGGGCGATCTGCGCCAGCTTAGGAATCAACTACATCGACGAAACCAGAGACTCAGCCTTTGGTAAACTGTTCGGATACGGCTTGTGCATAGACAGCCTCCACCCATTGTCTCAAGCTAATTTTAATCCTGAAGATTGGGAAGGCGCGATCGTCATCATCGATGAGTGCGAACAAGTCATCTGGCACGCCTTAAACAGTTCAACTTGCCGCGAAAACCGAGTCACCATCTTGCAAACTCTGCAAGAACTCATCCACAACGTCTTGACAACTGGCGGCTTAGTTGTTGCCCAAGATGCAGATTTATCGGATTACAGCATTGACTACTTAATAGCCATAGCAGGTATGCCTATTTCGCCTTGGGTTGCTGTTAACGAGTGGCAGCCAAAACGAGGGCGAGACGTGACTTTTTTTGCGACTTCTAACCCGGCTTCTCTGTATGTTCAAATGGAGCAAATTCTCTCTCAAGAAGTCACTTGCTGCGACATTGAAAGCCGTGCAGAAATTTGTCCTAAAGAGCAATACCGACCGCGTATTATGGTTGTAGAAGACTCTCAAAAAGTAACAGGAAAATGGTCTTGTCGCAACCTGGAAACGCAACTGCAACGCCGCTTTTCCCATCAGCGAATTCTTAGGATTGATAGCGAATCAGTAGCCGACCCAAACCATCCCGCTTATGGCTGCATTGAGCAACTCAATGCTCAGATCAAAAACTACGATATCATCATCGCCAGCCCCACGATTGGCACTGGTGTCAGCATCGATATCCGAGGTTACTTTACAGCAGTTTTTGGCATCTTTAAAGGGGCGGTAGCCGTCAATGACGCTTTGCAAGCTCTAGCCCGTGTAAGGGATGAAAATGTGCCTTGGTTTGTTTGGACTCAACAATTTGGTTTCGGCAAAATTGGCAATGGCAGCGCTAGTTATCGAGCAATAATCAAATCTCAGCAGAAAGTCATTAAAACCAATATCAAACTGTTGCATGACGCTGATTTTGACATAGATTTCGCCCACGACCCGATTCACTTGCGGACTTGGGCTTTAATGGCAGCTAGAATCAACGTTGGAATGTGGAACTACAGAGAGGCAATTTTGGAGGGATTGAAGGCTGAAGGGCATCGGATAACATTGTGTCGAGAGACTCAATTACATCGGGAGATTAAAGTTATACAAATGCAACAATTGGCGGCTCACAATTGCCAAGACTGGGATTTATTGGAACAGCTAACTAAGCAAGCGCAAGAATTAGAAGAGGAGTTAGACAACTTAGAAACTGTAGCTAATTGTCTTAGTGATGAGGCAAAAGTAATCAGGGAAGAGAATAAGGTAGCTGAGGCTTCAGGGGTTGCCAATGCTGAAAACATTACTCTGTCTGAATACCTGAAATTGAAGGACAAGCGGGCTAAGACGAAGGCAGAACTAGACAAGCAGCGTAAATATCAACTGTGGGATACTTATGGAGTGCCTATTACGCCCGAACTAAAACTCAGAGATGATGATGGCTGGTTGCCAAAAATTAGCCTGCATTATTATCTAAGTTATGACCCTGAATTTGTCAGGTTGCGAGATAAAAATCACTTGGCTGGACATCAGGAAAAGGGTCAAGGTAAGGTTTGTCCCCAAGATTTACGCTTACTTACGGCAAGGGTGGAAGCACTTAAGAAATTGGGAGTGATGGAGTTCTTAAACCCAGACAAAGAGTTTCGAGGGACTGATGCGCTTGTGATAGCTTTTGCTGAGCGAGTTAAGCTTTGTTCTGTTGATGTGAAGGACTTTTTAGGCATTAGTGTCAATGCCAAAGCTAAGCCAATGGAGGTGGTACAGTATATTTTAAGGGGTAAGCTGGGCTTTACTTTGCAGCGAGTTCGCCAAGAAAGGTCGGAGGAACGAGATGCTTTAGGTAGGCCCAAACGTATTAGGGTTTACCAGTTTGAGTTTCCCCAGGATGGCAGGGAGGCGATTTTTGAGGTTTGGCAGCAGCGGGATAAAGAGGCAGTGTCGGCGGAAGCTGCACGAGAGTGTTTAGGAGGGGTATTTAGTGGCACAGGGTCGGATAATAATATGGGGATATCTAAGGGTGTGTTTTCTGAGGATTTGCCTCAACAGATTAATGAGGTGGTCTCGGCCGGCACAGGGTCTGATAATAATATAGGGATATCTGAGGGTGTGTTTTCTCAGGATTTCCCTCAACAAAATAATGAGGTGGAAACTGCTGGCACAGGGTCTGATAATAATATAGAGATATCTGAGGGTGTGTTTTCTCAGGATGAGGAATTGTCCCACGCTACTCAAGTGTTCGGAGTGGAAGCTGCACCCGCAGAAGCATTAACAACAGAAGGGATGGGAGTTGCAGCTTCATATCAGGCGATAGAACCCGAAAATCACGTCATTCCCACTTATGAGACAAAAGTACCCCAAATGGCACCGTCTGAGCTGAAAGTTGGCTCGGTGGTGAGGTTCTGCGGTGAGGTTCAGAAATATGTCGTTAGAGCTGTTTCTGGGGCTCAGGTAATGGTGAAATCCCTGTTTTCGGGGCAATTCGTCAACACTTACGCACACCGCTTAGAGCTTGCAGAAGAGGGGACAGGATGAGTTATTTATGGCGATCGCGATTGATGCTCAGTATTTATTCAGGAGTTGCCTGCTGCTCAACATACTTTTTAAGTTGCTTATTCGGTAATTGTCACTTCACCCATAACTTGGCAGTAGCCACTTTATCAAATGCGCCGGAAAACCCCAACCTCAACGAAACGGAGAAACAGCCCCGCGCTTGGGGGAGTGAATTCGGTTGGGGATGAAAGGCGCAAAAAGTAAGTCAAATATCCCGTTAATGTCATGTAAACTTTTCGGGATTTTTGGTCGAATTCACAGATTCCGTATTAAGATGTAAAGAGTCTAAAAAATAGTAAATTGTCAATGGAAAAAGCTTACCGTTACAGATTTTACCCAACGCCCCAACAAGAAACCTTGTTGAGACGAACGGTAGGGTGTGTGCGGTTAGTTTACAACCGAGCCTTAGCACTCAGAACCGATGCTTTCTATACAGAACAGAAGCGGATTGGATATAAAGAAACTTCTGGCGCTTTAACTCAATGGAAAAAGCAGGAAGATTTGCATTTTCTCAAAGAAGTGTCCTCGGTTCCCTTGCAACAATCGTTGAGACACTTACAATCTGCCTTTAGTAACTTCTTTGAAGGTCGGGCGAAATATCCCAACTTCAAGAAGAAGCGAAATGGCGGTTCTGCAACCTTTACCAAGTCATCTTTTACCCTTAAAGAAGGTAAAGTATTCCTAGCAAAATGCGATGAACCACTCAATATTCGGTGGTCGCGTCAACTTCCAAGGAATTCTAATCCGTCATCAATGACGGTAAAACTTACACCTTCTGGTAAATGGTTCATTTCCATTTTCTGTGATACAAAAATAATGCCCAAACCCACCTCAATGAAACAAAATGGAGTGGATTTGGGCATTGATGCGTTAGTGACGACCAGTGACGGGATGAAGTTTAACAATCCCAAGTCACTGCTCCAAGCGCAGAAAAAACTCAGGCGATTAAATAAAGCTTTAGCACGAAAGCATAAAGGCTCTAATAATCGCCATAAAGCTCGATTGAAACTAGCGGGTATCCACGAAAAGATTGCCAACATCCGCAAAAATAACTTGCACAAAATAACGTCTCAACTGATTACCGAAAACCAAGTAATTGTGGCGGAGACGTTAAATGTGAAAGGGATGTTGAAGAATCACAAATTGGCTCAAGCGATCTCGGATGCGAGTTGGGGAGAATTAATCCGCCAATTAGAGTATAAAGCTAATTGGTATGGTCGTACTTTCATCAAAATTGACCAGTGGTTTCCCAGTTCAAAACGGTGTCATTGTTGTGGGCATATCATTGATAAATTGCCCTTAAAAATACGGGAATGGGATTGTCCTAAGTGCAATACCCATCACGACCGAGATGAAAATGCCGGGAAAAATATTTTAGCCGCAGGACTTGCGGTGATAGCCTGTGGAGCGACTGTAAGACCAAACTCCTATAAGGATGGCGGCGGGTGCCTTGAAGCAGGAAGTAACAGTCGTGAGGCTGTAAAAACTCGGAAGCGATCCAAAAGTTCCGAGGAATCCCCACCCTCAAAGATCTTGGCACGCAGTGCTAAGTATACGGGTGGGGAGGATGTCAAGGTTCCATCTAGCGTGCCAAGTTATGGGTGAAATGACAGTAATGTCCGATTAATTTTTGATTAACTTTTATCTCCGCGCCTACCGTCGCGGAGTGGAAGACAGCTGAACTAACAATTCCCGCACCCGGCCTACAAACAAAGCGAGCTACTGAAACCACTTTCCGCAGAGAGTGCTAATTGTGGCGACTGAACGCTCACCCGCCACTGTCCCCTCGCATTGGCGCCCGTCACGCGCGAGGCGATCGCAAAGAAAGAAAACACAACTTTTCGCTTTCCTGAAACCGCTTAGATCCTCGTACAGCAGGCCGGGACCGTTGAATAAATTATCAGATTAGGTGGATTTCTCCTCAGTTAATCATCCAAAAGGATGAAGTTAATTCTCCGGTTCTTCAGCCCGTGTAGCCATGCTGCACCATGTTGTCAACTGTTGCAATCTAAAAAAGGTTAGCAATGCTTACCGCGAAAAATTTGATTTGGAGTTTTTTGTTCAGATGACTATCGAAACTATTAACGATGTACTATTTCCGCCTTTCCTTTTTACCACCCTTTTTTGCTTAGCCTCAGCATTCCTGCACGAGCCTGAAGCAGTCCAATCGGAAGAACTCACAAACAATCGAACTGAAGTAAATGTGGCAACAGCCGCAGCGCAATCTGACAGTGCCAACAGCGAGGTAAATGGAGCAACAATTGAAATTGAGAAACCAGCCAGCTCCCATCACACTCGCCATCAGACCACAGGCAAAAAAACACCGAACAAACCAGCAAAACCAATTGATTTTGCCGCACATTCAGGCGCAAGCACAACCTCAGTTCCTGCCGTTAATACTTCAATAATTTCACTTAGGCAAGCTCGCAAAATTGCTAGCGCCATCAAAGCTGCTGCGCCAGAACTGGGGTTCAAGCAAAAAGTTAACGGCTCTGATTCCTCTATTGAATGGTTGCAGGCTCAAATCAAAAATCGGCTGGAAAATTCTCCCCTAATTGTGATGCCTATCATCCTCAAGCTTGCTCCCAAAGCGGTGATTGCAAATACTCTAGCATCTGCTACTTCCGAACTAGGTGAAAGTGCGCGTTCAGTGTCCTAACAGCGAACGAAAAGTTTCTCAACCAACCAGCGTACTCGTTTACCCTCCGAAACTTATAACAATGCCCAAGCCTTCGTAAGGCTTGGGCAGTTCTTTTGACCTGAATAAGCGATTTTCCAATAAAATCCTAATTTTTTATTAAAGGGGAACAAAACTAGCAAAACAACTTGCAAAGTGAATCAAAAAATAGTATAATCTAATTATTACAAGCGCCACTTCTATTTGAGCGTACTGTTATGGCGGCACTTAAACCTGTTACCTTCCTAGACCTCATAGATGCGATAGCCACCTTGCCAATTATCAATTTGCCTGAGAATTTAAGTCAGTTGAGTAGCAATAAAAGCCAATCTAACTGCAATAAAGGACGCGGGCGGAGGCATCCTCGGCGCAGCGCCCCGCAAGTGGCCCATCAAGCGATAAAAGCTTTTCGGCAGACTTGACGAAAGAGTTCTTTCGTCCAATAATAAGGGAGCTTTCATTTTGGAGGGCTGCGCCGTGAAGGTTCAAGGCAACGGGCGTGCTAAGATTTTGACGCCCGCCGAAATCTCTAGGCTGTTCGACCGGGGTTTTGTTACAGCAAGGGATAGGCTTTTGTTTGCTGTGACTTTTTATTGTGCCTGTCGTATTTCAGAGGCGTTAGCTTTAACAACTCAGGACATTGTTGGCGGTGTGGTGACGCTGCGGAAAGCGACAACTAAGGGCAAGTCAGCAACGCGAACGCTGCCGCTACATCCCATGTTGGCTAAGTTTTTATTGGCTTACAATCCAGATGCGGGTTTTTTGTTTCCGGGGCGAGAGGGTACGAAGCCTTTGACACGCTCTCAGGCAGACTTGATTTTTAAAGAAGCTTGCAAACGGGTAAGAATTAAGGGAGCTTCCACACATTCGATGAGGCGGACAGCACTCACGAATTTGAGCAATGCTGGGGTGCCACTGCGGGTAATTATGGAGATATCAGGTCACAAAAATTTGTCGAGCCTCCAGCGCTATTTAGAAGTGCAGCCGGAACAGCTTGTCAAGGCACTCGGGATTCTGAAGTGAAGCTATCGCGACTTTGGTTCGCCAGATTGTTTCAACAGTTGAAGGGCTCTCCCGTAAGTCTTCTTTGAATTCAGGCGCAAGGCTCGCGATGGCTACCCATTTCTTCCCGGATGTATTTTAGCTAAAACAAAGGCAACTGCTATCCGCGACAATCCTGACTGGTTTGAGCCGCCTGCTCAAGAGTGAGGTGTGAATAAGCTTTCCTGACTCTTGAGCTGTAACTGACGTAATTCCCATAACTCCAGAAAAACTATCTGACGGAACCAGTCAAAGGGTGGATAGATCTATACTTACTGCTGCAACTGCTAGGAAATGCCCAAATCATTAAAAATGACTGCACCAATCAACAACCAGAAGGTACTTATCAGTGCGACACCAGCAGTAAATACACCGGCCTCCTGATTGTCATTACACCCACAAACTGCAAAATATTTACCCCTTAAAAGTTAGATATTTGGGGTAATTTTGGTTGGTAGCGACTACTATATCACTAAAAAAAAGCTCAAATAATTAAGCTATTTTCTGGCGAAAAGCCCTTGTCAAAATCTAGGGATATTCATTGATAGTCAGAAGATTGAACTGACAAATTTGTCAGTACAAGACAGGTTTGGCCGCACTCAAAGAGCGGCAGCCCAGTAGGATCGTGGTGAAGAAGGCTCTCAAACACCAGAAATTTGGTTGACGACGTTAGCGCAGCTTGCAGAAGAGGATCGCTCGATCTGATTTTTTTCAACCGCGATCGACAATAAATCTTGTTGATTATCGATCGCGAGCACCTAGGATGACGTAAATACGTCGTTAGCGCAGCTCTCGAAGAGGATCGCACTCAGCCAGCGGGCTGGTCAAAGAGCGGCTATCGCCGCTATTGGGAGTGACCTGCTCATTTAAGTTTCATCCATTCTTAACAATAGCGAACGCATTCACCTAGGAAAGCCTTCATCACGGGCGATCGCCCTCAAAAAAGCCAGTTAGCTGTTAAGAATTATGATTGACTTCTATTTCAGTTAACTGGCTCCCTTTCAATTAACCACACAAAATTCAAAGAGGGATGCTATCTCGCCATGAACGGACACAACTTGAATTTACTGCCAGTACCACTACCGCCCATGCTGCCAGAAATGGTGGGTATCGTTGGTGATTCCCGATACTTCGCCATGTTTTATATGGGCAGCAAAGCTACTTGGACTGATGGTAGAAGGTTAGGGACTTTCAGTTATTATGCCGTGTACGAGCCACTTACTGAACATCCCGCTCTTGCCCTCGATCGGTCACCATACCACCTCGGTTCAGATGATGAATTTCCCACCCATGCAATTGTGTGCGATCGCTTGGAAGGAAAGGTGTACGTCGGAGATTACCCGCTTAGTAGAGAAATTTCTCAATATCCAGCACCCACCGCTGCCCACTCTGTCACCAGAAGAAGTTGAACAGCAACGGCGAAGGATTGAGGAAGAAGTGGCAAACTTTGACATTTCCACGTTCCAGAAGTTGGGGATGTTTGAGTTGTTGGCAGGGCACAATCAACAACAAAAGCAGGAGCTAGTGGAATTGGCGCATTGGCCAGGGCGAACAAGTAACTGAAGAGTTGCTACGGCGATATCTCGAAGCTGCTAATAAAGGTAATTGGACAGCGATTTCTGTACGGCAAAATTTTTTGAAACGCCTTCATAAATTTTGGGGACAGCAGAATCATTACCATTAAACGAACGTAATATTTCCTTGTAACTATGAAAGGAATTGGTATTATTGCCAATTTCTAGCAACACTAATTAATTACCAAAAACTATGCCTATTTCCGTAACAAAATTAAAAACACAGAATCAAGTAGTAGCAATTGGAGAAAGAGCGCTTGTACAATGCGTTAAAAGCTGTTGTCCTCCCAGTTTTGAATCAAGATTTCCAGGGAAAGTCATCCCTTTATGGATTCCTATACTTCCTGAGCGACCGCACTCTGATGCAGAGATTCTCAAATTTGAACCGCTCCACTATCACTTTGACTTTCGCTTTTGGCATGACCGACTTATCAACTTATTCTTCACAGATGGGGAAACGGCTGAAGATTGGCAAGCACGAGTTCAATTAGCTTGTGAAGTGATCGAAATAAAACAAGTGGTGCGCTTGTGCTACCGCAATATACCAATCCTTTCAGCCGACTACAACTTCTTGCCACGCTTGGAGGAAGCTTACTCGAATTGCTCCTTGCTGCCTGGTAATATTTGCCCCCACAAAGGTTATAAACTTTTGCCAAATACCAAGCACCCTAATTTAGGAACCTGCCCGGGTCACGGCTTAGCATTTAATTTCAAAACAGGGCAATTATGCCGGAGAAAGGAATTTACACAGCTTGATTTCAGTTGATTGATTTAGGGGAATATCGCGCTGCAATTTCTTTATCAAGAAATTTGCCGGAAAACCTGTCAAAAAAAGTCAGGTGCAATCGATTCACAGCTATGAACTTATGTCAATCTTAAAAGGAAGTCGAGATTTGATTTCGGCGCTGTTGCTAAGAGATTTGAAGGGGATGCCACCTTCAATCGAATTGCCTGCTAATTTTGCCAAAATTCACACGCCGCGCTTTGAGTGCGGGGAGATGGTGCGCTGGACGGGTGTTGGCGAAGAAGCTGATTGGGGGATAGTTATTGGCAAATTTTACAACTGCGAACCGCGCCGGTACTGTTGGATGTGGTGCTACATAATTTGGCTGGCTGCTAATTCCAAGAGCGCAGCTTGGTGTCAGTTTGATACGGCGTGGGAGGAAGATTTGGAGGGGTTTGAGGATGAAAAAGCTGCAGACTTTGACAGATAGAGAGCGCAATTTAATTGCAGCTTACAGCCAATGCCAATTGGGAATGACGCCGAAGCAGTTTTATGGCAAGTGGGCGGTGAGTTACGAGGAAATCGCTTTTATTTGTTCCCGTTCTAATTCTACAGTGCGGGGTTGGTTTAAAAAGGGAAAAAATCGAAGATTTCCTACTGCTGTTGATTTGCGCCATTTGGCAGTAATGGACTTTCTGCTAGAACATTTTGAGGAAATTCCAGAGGCACTGGCAACCTTGCTATGTCGGCTTTCTGAAGATAATAGCGTGCATTAGTAGTGGCGCGTCTGCTTGAAATTAGTGCATTGAACAATTGCCCGCGTTTTCTCAAATTGATAAACTTCAAAGCGTTTCACCAAAAAACGAGAGGGAAGCCCCTGGCTTTAGACATGGGGAGGAACTCGGTAGCGGTTTCAACCGCCTTCAATATTTTTTTTATTGGTTGTTGTGTAGGCATATTTTACCATTGAATTGCGACTACTATGCTAATATAAACCAAGGAGGAAAACAGAATGTATGGATGCCAGCAAAATCTAATCAGTCCAGGCAAAGACTTGAAAGCAGTCTTAGAATTCCTGTGTAGTGAAGCATCTAAATTAATCAATTGTGGAGTTTACTATTCCCGACAACTCTTCTTTAAGACAGGGAAAGTTCCAAATAGAGCTAAGCTACACAAGGTATTGGGAACAGAAAATCAGAACATCCACTACAAAGCTTTCTATTCAGATACCGCACAACAGATATTAACTAGCGTTGCTGAGTCTTTCAAGTCCTATTTGGGCTTACTGACGGGAATCAAAGAAGGGACGGTGACGCAACGTCCAAGACTTCCTGGATACAGACAAGGCGGATTAGCACTGGTTACATTTACAGGTAGATCGGTCAAATTAAAAAATGGAATGTTGCGATTTCCTTTAGGGAAGCAAGTTAGAGCTTGGTTTGGCATAGATGCGTTCTATCTGCCCATGCCATCTAATTTAGAGCATTCTTGTATTCGAGAGTACAGGATTTTACCCAGAAACGGATGTTTCTATCTGGAATTGGTTTACCAAAAAGAAGCTGTCCAATCCGATGTGAACTTTGATTCTGTGTTGATGATAGATCATGGGATGGATAACTGGATAACTTGTGTTAGCAATATTGGAACTTCATTTATCGTAGACGGAAGGCATCTCAAGTCCATCAACCAAGGCTATAACAAACGAGTGGCAACCTTGATGTCTGGAAAAGACAATGGATTCTGGTCGAACAGACTGGAACGGCTGACCGAAAGCAGAAATAGAACAATGCGGGATGCGGTCAATAAAGCTGCTCGTAAGGTCATCAATCATTGTGTATCGTCCAAGATTGGTACAGTCATATTTGGATGGAACAAGAATCAGAAAGATTCGATAAATCTGGGTACAAATACGAATCAAAAATTTGTTCAGATTCCCACGGGTAGGTTAAAAGATAGAATTGCTCAACTGTGCGAACAGTACGGAATCAAATTCGTTGAAACTGAAGAATCCTATACCTCGAAAACTTCTTTTCTAGATGCTGACGAACTGCCTACAATCGGTGCGAAACCCGAAGGGTGGAAAGCTTCTGGAACAAGAATTAAACGTGGATTATATCGGACAGCGAAGGGGTGGCTAGTCAATGCAGACTGCAATGGGTGTGCAAACATTGGCCGTAAAGTAGCAACAATACTTGGACTCGATCTAAGTGGAGTTGGTAGGGGTGATTTGTCAGCACCCGTAAGACTTAAATTATGGTCTTATGAATCCCCGTCTATGAAAGGGCTGGGGAGTTGTCAAGGAGGCCCAGCACCCGTTATGGATCAAAGAAACTCTTTCTCCCCCTCTCCCCTTCTCCCCTTCTCCCCTGCGAGTTTCTGAGGAGATTTCTAATGCCTCATTTCCAAATAGACGCGCCACTATTGGGCTCTCCTGACTTGATGGTGGATGCGGTATCAGGCACAACTGTTCGCGATTCTGTGATGCCCTCGGAGTCAGGATATGCGGTTTGCTTATCACTACAAACTCAGGAGAACCCACTATTGTTTTTGATTTTATACACATCAAGCCTTTTCAGCATCAAAAAATAATTTGAGCTGGTTTCAGCACAAATATAGTCAATTGTCAATATCACCGTGACCTGTCTTCGACAATATTGTTTCAATTAAGGTAATGGCAGGTAATCAAACACCAACACAATTTGTTACTGTTATCAGGAGGTTAAAATGACCTATTTTGAGAAGTTGCACCCGTGGTGCTTAATTCGCTTACTTCCTAATTGCCAGCGTATTGTTGTGGCGCGATTTCGCAAGAGAAACGATGCAGATGAGCATCTGCGGGTTTTGCAACGGTTGGTTAAACATCGCACATTTGTGATTATTTTTGATAGTCAAGAACAGCCTGTTTTGCCTCAAGATTGATGGGCAAAACTTATTTTGAAGTCGAATTAGTCAAAGTACCTGCATTAGATTAATAACTCCGCTTCTCCACAATTTCTCCTAGTTATCAATCCAACTGATAACTGGGAGAGTTTTTGATGGGTGCATAAGTCCTAACTATGGAAAAATTGAGTAGCAGTCAAATCAACAGAACAAATTATACAAGACTTACGCCCCAAGTGTTTAAATACACTATTGGTAGCGGTAAGGTGCTTATGGCTCACCCTACATATAGAGGTTATGCGTAAGTCCTGTTAGAGTTATTATTATCGTCTCCATCAATTATAGGACTTACGCATTGTAACGGTGTAACAAGGCTTTGCGATTACTTCACGACCCTCGTAATGACAGAAATACGTTGTTCTTGCGTAAGTCCTGAATTAATTATTGTGTAAATTTCAGCTACCGCTGATTAGTGTTTGAAAGATAGTAGAAGAAACCAACCCTATGATTCAAACACTGGTAAAACCGAATTTTCAATTAACTTCTCAACAAAACAACGCCCTCCAACTCCTCGAACAATTTGTAGCAAGTTCTAAACGGGTATTCGGGCTATTTGGATATGCAGGTACGGGAAAATCAACCCTTGTCAACCTGGTAGCAGAACAATTAGTCAGCGCCGGAAAGAGAGTCGCTTTCACCGCTCCCACCAATAAAGCTGTAGGCGTATTGCGACGGATGGCTGCTGAAAAAGGACTGAGAGGAGTAGACTTTATGACCATCCACCAACTACTAGGATTAGCTCCAGTTAAACAGGGGCAAAATAAAATCCTCAAACAAGTTTCTCCTTCTTTCCTTCACCTGTACGACACCATCTTTCTCGATGAGTGCAGTATGGTGACAACAGAACTCTGGAATATCATTCAAGAAAGAATTGCTAGCGCTTTACTCATCGGCAGCAATCGGCAGCTTATTGTTATGGGCGACCCCGCACAATTGCCTCCTGTTAACAATGGCGAAATAGAAGAGAAAAAATCTCAATCCTTCAGCGTGCCTGAAAAAGCCGTTTTAACAGAGGTCGTCAGGCAAGGTGCGGGCAGCCCCCTGCTAGAATTCGTAACAGCTTGCCGCACGGCTGTCAAGAGCAAAGAGGCGTTCAAACCCTTCTCCAAATTCAGCCTTGATAAAAAAAACGGAGCCTTCTTAGTCAGAGAAAAAACGCTGCTGAAATACGCCTTAAAAAAGTTCTCTTCTACTTTCCCTCAAGACCCTGATTGCTTTCGCATCCTCTGCTACACTAACGAGCGCGTCGCCTACTGGAATAGCAAAATCAGAGCCAAAATCTACGGAAAAAATGCTCCCAGATTTATTATTGGAGAGAGGTTGATTGCTAAAGCTCCCGTTATTGCTCCCGACGGCAAAACCGTCATCCTGCCCACATCAGCAGAAGTGGAAATTGCCGAATTTCAAGAGGATAGGTACTCTGGCTATAAAGCCTGGAATCTCCAGGTTAAAACCGATGCAGGCGACCAACGCCAAATTTACATCCTCCACGAAAGTGACGCTTGCCGATTCCAACAGGACAATGCTAGGTTGCTGCAAAATGCTAAAAGCAATCCAAGCTTATGGAAAGCATGGTATAACCATTGTGAAATCTTTGCAGACATGAGAAATTGTTGGGCAATTACTGTGCATAATTCTCAAGGATCTACTTTCACGGAGGTGGGAATTGACAGCAGTGATATCGGCAGAAAAGTTGCTACTAAATTGCTGTATCTTGCTCAAGTTTTCCCTTGTAAAAAACATCAATTTGTTAAAGAATACCGCGACAGTATTCGAGCGCACAATCAGCTTATGTACGTGAGTTGTAGTCGTGCGAAGCAGCGGGTTTTTGTTACTAAGTAAGCCTAGTTTATATTGGCTGAATGGCACTTTTAGAGTTTAAGGGCGATGCCTGCGGACTTCGACGGTTCCGGCTGAGCGCAAACCGTCGAACGCTAGCTACTCCTACTTGCTTGCAGTCTGACCAGACGATCGCCCTTGAAATGTGCTAGTTTTTTAATCATACTCAAGGGGGATGACAATAATTATATAACAATAGGATGGAGTACAATACCAATACGGGACTAAAAACTGAGAAAATTGTTAGGTTGCGATCGCACTCTTTATCTCACCAAAAAAGTTGCACCAACTTAAAACAGTGCCACACAGACGGAAGTAGTGCCAAAGTTTTCCAGAGGATGGTATGAGTTTAACTAGAGCAATTCCAGAACTGGGTCAGTTAGTCAAAGTGCGATCGCGCCAGTACGTCGTCACCGACATTCGCCCCAGCGCCATACCTGTTAATCCCATGCTACCAGGGTTACAGCAGTTGCAAAACCTGGTGATGCTTTCCTCTGTGGAAGATGATGCTTTGGGAGAAGAATTACAGGTAATCTGGGAATTAGAACCGGGGGCTTTTATTCGCGAACGGATGGAACTACCGCCACCTACAGGTTTTGATGAACCCGCCAAATTAGACGCTTTTTTGGATGCGGTACGCTGGGGGGGCGCTTCAACTGCTGATATTCGTACTATACAATCTCCCTTTCGCAGCGGTATTGATATTGAAGATTATCAACTTGACCCCGTTGTGCGTGCCATTCAAATGCCCCGCGTTAACTTACTAATTGCTGATGATGTAGGATTAGGGAAAACCATTGAGGCGGGATTAGTCGCGCAGGAGTTGACAATTCGCCATCGTTGCCGTCGCATTTTGATTATCTGCCCTTCAGCCCTACAAATTCAATGGCGCGACCAAATGCGGGATAAATTTGGTTTAGATTTTCGGATTGTGGATAGTAATCTGATGAAGGAGTTACGGCGTTCTCGCGGGATTCATGTTAATCCTTGGCAACATTTTCCCAGATTGATTACTTCGATCGATTTTATCAAGCGCGATCGCCCCCTGCGTCTTTTTCGCGAACTCCTCCCCGCCGAAGGCGAACCCCTCTATCCCCGCCGTTTTGACTTGCTGATTGTCGATGAAGCGCACAACGTCGCCCCATCCGGCGGCGGAAAATATGCAGTTGACTCGCTCCGAACGACTACAATTAGATTATTAGTTCCTCATTTTGAACACAAATTATTTTTAACCGCAACCCCCCATAACGGTTATCCCGAAAGTTTCACCGCCTTATTAGAACTGTTAGACTCCCAAAGATTTGCTAGGGGTGTTTCTCCTGACAAAAACCAACTGCAAGTTGTCATGGTGCGGCGACTGAAACAGGAGATGCAAAACTGGGATGGTTCGCCTCTATTTCCCGTAAGGAATTTAGCCCCTATTTTAGTAGATTATCCCGCCGGAGAACGGAGGGCGCACGCAGCTTTAAAACATTACACCGAATTACGTCGTAAAGGTGTGGCAGATAATACAGAAAAGTATGCCACTGAATTTGTTTTGAAACTGTTAAAAAAACGCTTGTTTTCTTCACCAGAAGCTTTTGCGATTACCTTAGCCCAGCACGAAAAATCTTTAACTTCTGCCCGCCGCCGGACTGCTACCACTTTATCACGACCAACTGAAGGAATTTTACGCCGTCAATTAGAGCAAGTTGAAGAAGAATTTGCCGATGATGCGGTTTACGAAGAAGCAACCGATGAGGCAATTACTAATACTAGCAGGTTGTTTCGCCCACTTTCGGCAGCAGAACAACAATTATTACAAGAAATGCGACAATGGGCAGAAGATGCCGCCAAACGACCGGATGCCAAAGCTCAAGAGTTATTGAATTGGATTCATACTCAGATCAAACCTAATGGGAAATGGTCAAAACAACGGGTTATTATTTTCACCGAATATCGCGCTACTCAAAAATGGTTGTATAATTTATTAGCAGCCGAAAGATTAATCGAAGGAGACAGATTGATGACTCTTTATGGCGGGATGGTTT
This sequence comes from Microcoleus sp. CAWBG506, assembly GCA_020883125.1. Classification (GTDB taxonomy): domain Bacteria; phylum Cyanobacteriota; class Cyanobacteriia; order Cyanobacteriales; family Microcoleaceae; genus Microcoleus. Next base: position 134,158 of record JAHREW010000012.1, on the reverse strand, counting down.
CGGAAGATAGGGAAAAAGTCAAAGCAGCTTTTCAAACCGACCCTGATATTTCCCCTGTGCGGATTTTACTGGCAACTGATGCAGCTTCGGAAGGGTTAGATTTACAGAATTATTGTTCTAAGTTGATTCATTATGAAATTCCTTGGAATCCGAATCGGATGGAACAGCGGAATGGCAGAATTGACCGTCACGGACAAAAAGCTCAGGAGGTTTTAGTTTATCATTTTGTCGGCAAAGATTATCAACAAAATTCGGTAACGGGAACTAAACCGGGTGATTTAGAAGGTGATTTAGAATTTTTAATGCGGGCGGCATTAAAAGTTAATAATATCAGAGAAGATTTGGGTAAAGTGGGCATGGTGATTGCCCAGCAAGTAGAAGAAGCAATGTTAGGATATCGGACTACTTTAGATACTAGCAAATCTGAACGGGAATCGGAACCTGTGCGACGGATGTTAAAGTTTGAGCGCAAAGTGAGAGAACAGATTGATAAATTGCGGGAACAATTAAACGAAACTCGCCAAAATTTACGGTTGACTCCTGATAATATAGAATCAGTAGTAAAAATTGGGTTAGAGTTAGCAGAACAACCGCCGCTGATAGAAACTCAGATAGCAGGTTTAAACGGAAAAGCTTTTTATTTACCAGCCCTAAAAAGCAGTTGGGCGATGTGTAGCGAAGGCTTAGCCCATCCCCATACCAAGGCGATTCGCCCCATTGTTTTTGACCCGGAATTAGCCCAGGGTAAAGATAATGTGGTGTTAGCACATTTGAATCATCGGTTAGTACAAATGTGTTTGCGCTTGTTGCGGGCTGAGGTGTGGTCTGGGGAGGAAAGAAAATGCTTGCATCGCGTGACGGCGAGGTTAGTTTCTGCTAGTTCTGGGTTGGAAACTCCGGCGGTGGTTGCTTATGGTAGATTGGTGATTTTAGGAAGCGACCAACAGCGGTTACATGAAGAGGTGATTGCGGCGGGGGGAATGTTGAAGGATGGGAAATTTACCCGGTTAAAAGGGATGCAATTGCAAGGGGCGTTAAATGCAGTTTTACCAGACGCAGCGCCAGATAGCGTTCAACAAAAATTAGCAAATTTTTGGCCGAATTATGCCGATGAATTGCTGAAAAGTTTGCAGGCGCGGATGAATGATAGAACTGCTAGTTTACAACGGGCTTTGCAGAACCGTGCTGATAAAGAGGTGGCGGATATTACGGCTATTTTAACTGAGTTAAAGCTTAGTATTGAAAAAGAGTTTGAGGAACCGGAGTTTAAGCAATTGGAGTTATTTAATACGGAGGAAAAATCACAATTTGAGCGCAATGTCAATAGTTTAAGGTTGAGGATTGAGCAAATTCCTCGCGAGATTGAACAGGAAACGGCGGTAATTAGGGCGAGATTTGCTAATCCAACCCCGCGATTGTTTCCTTTGGCGGTAACATATTTAGTTCCGCAGAAACTTGTGAGGTAAATTAATATCAATAAAGGCACGGGCGTGCCTACTACAAACAGTTCGTAGTAAGCACTTTAGTGCAAACGGAGATAAAACAAATGGCATACAGCGATTTTAAGTTAAATGAAGTAAGTCAACGGTTTGGATTGACGGTGAATGAAGCGTCGGGAATGTTTGCGGATGTACCGGAAGCAGAATGTAGCGATTTACTGGTAACAATTCTAGGTGAAAATGTTGATTTGGCGGTGGCGATTAATACGGAAAAAGCCCGTTCGGAAATGATTATTAGTCCAGTTTTGTTAGAGATTAGGCGCAAATTTAAGGGTCAAATTAGCTTGTTTTCGGGGGTGGACTTTACGGTTGATGTCCAACAAGGTTTAAATGGCTTTTGTGATTTTATCATTAGTTCATCGAAAGAACAGTTATTTGTTCGCGCCCCGGTAATTACGCTGGTGGAGACGAAGAATGAAAACTTAAAATCGGGGTTGGCGCAGTGTATTGCGGAAATGGTAGCAGCACAGTTATTTAATGAACGACAAGGAAATGAAATCAAAAGTATTTATGGAGTAATCACTATCGGCACGATTTGGCAATTTTTAAAGTTACAGGATAAAGTAATTTCGATCGATTTAAGCGAATATTATATTAAGGATATCAAGAAAATTTTAGGTGTCTTAGTCAGCGCCATTCAACAGCAATAAAAACCTATTCCCCATTACCCATCATGTCTACCGCACGTCACCACGCTGAATGGTTATCTCTGGTGATTTAAGCGAATACTATATTAAGGATATCAAGAAAATTTTAGGTATCTTAGTCAGCGCCATTCAACAGCAATAAAAACCTATTCCCCATTACCCATCATGTCTACCGCACGTCACCACGCTGAATGGTTATCTCTGGTTGAAGCTTCCGGGCCTTTTTTAAGTTTACCCGTATTGCTGAAAGTGTTTCCCAGTGGGTTAGATGCCCATGACTCGGAACATTTTAAGCTGTTACGGTTAGCCTATGAAGAATGGCAGGATAATCAACTGGGGGCGCGTCCTGAAAAGGCGATTCATCGCGCTTGGGTGGAATTTGTTTTGCGGCAGACTTTGGAATTGCCGGAGGAGGTATTGTTAGAAGGGCAGCGCATTCCGCCTGGGTTGCAAACCACTGTTGCAGAACATGGGGAAACTCTCCGGCCAGATTGGGTAATTGTTAATCCTCAAGAAACACCTAATGCAGGGACACCTCGGCTATTAGTTCAGATTGTACCTGCCGAACAGGATTTGGAGAAACCTTTGGCAGGGCAACGCTGGAAAGCAAGTCCCGCGACTCGGATGATGGAATTATTGCACGCTGGTAATGTGCGGTTGGGGTTAGTAACTAATGGCGAACATTGGATGTTAGTTAATGCGCCTAGAGGGGAAACCACGGGTTTTATTTCTTGGTATGGGACGCTGTGGTTGGAAGAACATTTAACCCTGCGGGCGTTTCGCAGTTTGTTGGGGGTGAGGCGGTTTTTTGGGGTGGATGACTCCGAAATTTTGGAAACTTTGCTAACTCAAAGTATTAGCGACCAGCAAGAAGTTACTGACCAATTGGGTTATCAGGTACGGCGGGCGGTGGAAGTGTTGGTACAGGCGTTAGACCGCATCGACCAAGATAGAAATCGTACTCTCTTAGAAAATATCTCGGAAACTCAGCTTTATGAAGCGGCGCTGACGGTGATGATGCGGTTGGTGTTTTTGTTTGCTGCTGAGGAACGCAAGTTGATTCCTTCGCCGGGGGGAGAAACGCTTTATCAGGAATATTATGCGGTTTCTACGATTGCGGCAAAGTTACGCAGCGATGCGGATAAGTTTGGCGAGGAGGTGTTGGAACGTCGCAGCGATGCTTGGTGTCGGTTGTTGGCGACATTTCGCGCCGTTTTTGGGGGGATTCGCCACGATTTGCTGGATGTTCCTGCTTATGGGGGGAGTTTGTTTGACCCGGATAGATTCCCGTTTTTGGAAGGAAGGGCGCTGGGAACTGAGTGGAAGTCAGCCTCTGCGGAACCGATTCCGGTGAATAATCGCATTGTCTTGCATTTGTTGGAAGCTTTGCAAATTTTGCAAATCCGCGTCGGGGGAACGGTGGAACCGCGCCGCCTTTCGTTCCGGGCGCTGGATATCGAACAAATTGGTCATGTTTACGAGGGTTTGCTTGACCATACCGCAGTCCGGGCGAGTTCTCCGGTGTTGGGATTGAAGGGGTCAAAATCTCAGGAACCGGAAATTGATTTAGAAACTTTGCTAGGTTCTCTTGCTAAAGGTGAAGGTGAGTTCATTAAGTTTTTGAAGGGGGAAACGGGAAGGTCGGAGTCTGCTTTGCGGAAAGATTTAAATTTAGAGAATGGGGTGAAGGAATCAAGCCGCAAACAATCAAATCGTCAGCAATCAGCCCGCCAGGGATTAAAATCCCTGGCTAATAGCGAAAGTCCGTTAAAACGGACTGAGGATGCTTCAGATAATTTAGTCGGTTTCAACCGACTTGGGCTATTAGCAGGGGAATTGATTCCCCTGCGGGATTTGTCGCCACAACAAGAAGGACGGTTGCGAATTGCTTGCAATAATGATGGGGAATTATATCAACGGGTTTTGCCGTTTGCGGGTTTGATTCGCTTGGATACTTTGGAATATCCGGTGGTGATTCCGACGGGTAGCGTTTATGTGACTCAGGGGACTAATCGTCGGGAAACGGGGACGCATTACACGCCGCGCAGTTTGACGGAACCAATTGTGCAATATACTTTGGAACCTTTGGTTTATCAAGGGGTGGTTGAGGGGAAACCGAAATCAGAATGGCGACTCAAATCTGCTAAGGATTTACTGTTACTGAAAGTCTGCGATATGGCGATGGGAAGTGGGGCGTTTTTGGTGCAGACTTGTCGCTATTTGGCTGAACGTTTGGTGGAGGCGTGGGAAACCGCAGAACGGGAAAATCCAGGTCAGGTGGTGATTGCGCCAGAGGGGACTTTATCTCAGTTTCGTCCTGATGAATGTCCGATTCCCAAAGATAGTGATGAACGGTTGACGGTGGCGCGGCGGATTGTGGCAGAACGCTGTCTTTATGGTGTTGATAAAAATCCTTTGGCGGTGGAGATGGCGAAGTTATCTTTGTGGTTGATAACTTTGGCGCAGGGGCGACCGTTTACGTTTTTAAATCATGCTTTGAAATGGGGCGATTCGTTGTTGGGGGTGACGGATGCCCAGCAAATTGAGTTTTTTAATCTTAACCCGAAAGAGGGGAATCAATTGGCGATTATTTCGACGATTTGTAGACCTTTGTTAAAGGATGCGATTGCTAAACGTCAAGAGTTGGAAGGTTTTTCGGTTAATGATATTCGGGATTTGCAACGGAAAAATGAGTTATTGGAAGAAGCGGAGAAAGCTTTAAATCAGGTGCGGTTTATTGGGGATTTGCTGGTTGGGGAAGCGTTGATGCAAGCGGGAAAAACGGGTAATTTGGTGGTTGAGGATTTGGCGGTTTTGTCTCAGCAAGTGGCGGGTGTGTTGGCAGTGAAGGGTGAGGAAAGACAGCGACAGATTGAGGTGTTATATGCTAAGGCGCAAAGAATGTTAGATATTGGGAATCCTGGGGGACAATCGCCTAGAAAAACCTTTCATTGGGCGTTGGAGTTTCCAGAGGTGTTTTTAAGTGATTTATCGGGTAAAGGTTTTGATGCTTTGGTGGGAAATCCTCCGTTTCAGGGAGGGCAAAAGATTACAGGGGTATTGGGGACGGATTATCGAGATTTTTTAGTAGAAAAAGTTGCGAATGGAAAAAGAGGAAGTGCTGATTTATGTGCTTACTTTTTTTTGAGGGCGCAACAGTTACTTAATTCTCAGGGTGGGTTTGGTTTAGTTGCGACAAATACAATTGCTCAAGGTGATTCTCGCGAAGTGGGTTTAGATCAATTAGTTGCTAATAATTGTGTGATTCCTCGTGCTGTTTCTAGTCGTAAATGGGAGGGAACGGCTAGTTTAGAAGTTGCTCATGTTTGGTTACGAAAAGGCGATTGGCAAGGTGAATTTATTTTAGATGAAAAACCTGTTGAGGGAATTACAGCTTTTTTGACAATGCCGGGTAAAAGTGTTGGTAATCCTTCTCGGTTAGTAGCTAATCAGGATAAATCTTTTATTGGTTCCTATGTGTTGGGGATGGGGTTTGTTTTGACTCCAGAAGAAGCACAAGCATTGATTGAAAAAGATGTTCGCAATAAAGATGTTTTATTTCCTTATTTGAATGGTGAGGATTTGAATTCTCGCCCGGATCAATCTCCGAGTCGTTGGGTGATTAATTTTAAGGATTGGGCTTTGGATGCTGAACATGACGATCCGAAAAAGCCAAAGGGTAAACCTTATGCTGTTGATTATCCTGATTGTTTGGCGATTTTAGAAGAGAAGGTTAAGCCTGAGAGAAATAAGAATAACAGGAAAATTTACCGCGATAATTGGTGGCATTATGCAGAAAAGCGACCCGGACTTTATGATGAGATCGCAAATATGAAGCGTGTGTTAGTTCATCCCTTAACAAGTAAACACCATAATTTAGTATTTTATCAGCTAGGATTAGTTTTGAGTCACATGACGGTTGTATTAGCAATAGACAATTGGCAAGATTATGCCGTGCTTCAAAGTGAACTTCATTGGCAATGGACTTTAACATACGGAAACAAACTAGAAACTAGACCTCAATATACTCCTACCGACTGTTTTGAAACCTTCCCCTTCCCCACATCAACCTCAAACCTAGAAAACATTGGCGAAAAATATTACACCCACCGCCAAAGCATCATGCAAACTCGCCAAGAAGGATTAACCAAAACCTACAACCGCTTCCACAACCCCGAAGAAACCGCCACCGACATTCAACAACTGCGTTCATTACACATCGAAATGGATAACGCCGTCGCCGCCGCCTACGGTTGGCAAGACATAGACTTAGGGCATGATTTCCACCAAACCAAACAAGGATTGCGCTACACTATCAGCGAAACCGCACGCCGGGAAGTGCTAGATAGACTCTTGCTGCTGAATCACGAACGTTACGATGAAGAAGATAAACAAGGGTTGCACGATAAAGGGAAGAAAAAGGGGAAAAGTGGAGGTAAAAATGCGAAAAAACAGGTAACATCTGAGGGACAGTTAAGCTTATTTTGATTAGCAAATGAAACAAATGTTCGTAGTAGGGACTTCAGTCCCTTTAGCACTAAAGTGCTTACTACGAACGTTCGTAGTAAGCACTTTAGTGCTAAACCCAAGGAGTAAATTTATGTACGAATATCGCAATCTTACACCAGAACAACGTGCCGAATTAGTTAAACAACGTTTAGCGCGAGGTTTTCCACCTCACGAACCGCCTCATCAAGTGCGCGATCGAGAGTTTTATTTATTAACAGCAGCTTGTTATGAACATAAAAAAATCATGTTTTCCGAATCTCGCCGTCAGCAAATGCTAAATTTGATTTTTGAGAAATTTGTGATGAATGGTGTAGAAATACTTGCTTGGGTAGTTTTACCTAATCACTATCATTTATTGGTACATTTAACGGATTTTAATGTCTTGAGTGACTTATTTCGGAGAAATCACGGTTCCACTTCTTACCAATGGAATATTGAGGATAATACAAAAGGACGAAAGGTATGGTATCGCTTTAGCGATCGGGCTATTCGTTCGGAACGACATTATTATACAACTTTAAATTATATACATTACAATCCGGTGAAACATGGTTTTGTTAAATCTCCTTATGATTGGGTGGAAAGTAGCCTTCACTGGTATTTAGCAACTCAAGGAAGGGAATGGTTGAGAGATTCTTGGGTGAGATATCCTGTACTTGATTACGGAAAAATTTGGGATGATTTTCCCTGTTAAATCGCATAAGTTTGTAGTAGGCGTTTTAACGCCAAATCGCACTAAAGTGCTTACTACGAACTTTATTCTGCTTTTAGCCCACTGCATAATCACTCATTTCCCGCATGAAAGGAGGATAAAAACCTAACACAATATCTTGTTTTGGTACACCCAAATTGACTAAATCTGCTGCAATATCATGTTCTGTTGAATTGTAAAAAATCCAGATTTTCTCATTGCGAATATCAAGATGTATTATACAATCATGCACCCAGCGTTTATGCTGCCAACCCAGATGCACAATTTGATAGTGATTTCGCTGTGTATCAAAGATAGTTTCAACTTCAATATCACCATAAGCTGGCTTAATTTCTGCGTAATCCATCAATAATTGCTGTACAATTTGCTGATAGTTGGTTAATTGATCCGTTAGTTTTTCCATTGTGAAATTTGCTCCAGTTCAATGTCGTAAATAATCAATTTTACGGAATTTTCTTGCAGCATTGATGCTGGAAAATCACGTTGAAAGAAGCTGTTATAGATTAAATCGGGTATGGCTAAATAGAGAATGCGATCGGGTTCTTCACGACGCAATGCAGCCCGATAGTTAATAAACTGCCCCAGTGCTGTATGAAACTCAGAAATTGCCGATGCACTAGCTAAAAAACTTTTGACTTCCACCGCAATTTTCTCATTTCCTCGCTCTGCTGCCAGTAATCGTTCTGCCCCCAAGTCAATTGACCTATCTACACCGCCCACTTTTATTTTAAGTGGATCGTGAGTAACATTCCACCCATCCTTAGTAAGAGCAGTCTTAACAACTTGATGAAAACGATCCTTAGCCACAATAGACGATTTGATATAAAGGTGCAATTTAAAACTATCACATTTAGTGAAAGATGGTGCGTTAAGCGTAGCCGTGACGCACCCTATGTATTCAAATGTGGTATTATGCTAAAATGCTAAATTGCTAATTTATGAATATTCCGAAATATTGCAATATTATGAATATTATCCAACTCCCTGCTATACTACCTGGAAACTTAGACCTCGCAGCGATTAACGAACAGTTAAAAAATGGGACTGCTCAATTAGATTGGAGTAGCGTCATTTCTGCCAACGAACAACATTTAGCAGTTCTATTAAAGGGTCTTAGCTTAGATAATAGCGATGTCATCGACTTAGAAAATCCTACCATGTCCGATAACATTGCTCAAAAAGTTGTACATTTTTTCAATACCCATCCAAATCTTGAAAACAATAACCATCAAAATAGTGAAAACAATCCTCCTTCTATTTTAGAAACCCCAAGTTATTATCAAATTCGGGCAGAATTAGAACAAGCAATATTAGATGATTTACTCGGCCCAGCGGGGGGAGACTATGAAGAAATAGACGAAATGCGAGTAAGCGATCGCTATCTCGTCGGATTAATCGCACCTAGCGATCGGCATATTGTACCCGAAGAACTCGAAGAAACGCCCGAACAAATGGATGAACTAGCCATTTCCGGTAGCGGTACTTTAGAAGAAGGCACAACCGAAAGTAACATTCTCCCCGCCGAGAAAATGTTTCCCTCCGCAATTGGCATGACTTTTTGTGTAGCTGGAGATGCCAAAGCAATTAAAGTAAAAGCAGGGTGGGGACAATACGAAAGAGGGAAAAGCGAAAGCGCCAAAACTTCCACGGGCGAAGCAAAAACCTTGTGGCGACGCTACCCCATTCGAGGAACCTCACCGGATATTATCTTAAAAGTAGGTACGATTAATCCTTGGCAAATCGATCCAGAAAAAGCAGTATTTGTTCAAGGTCAAATTCGCCAACAGCATCAAGATTGGATCGTGACTCTTTTCTTAGTTAATGGACAAAAAGAACCGGAAATTAGACGCGATAGCGCTTGGTTATTTCAACCTGAGTTAAGCGTTGAATCTGCCGACCCCAAATATCCCGATATTTTCATTAAACGGCGGCTGAAACGCCAAGTCGGTAAACTCAACCCCGTCTTATTTGCCGAAGAACAAGCAATGGCGATGCAGTACCGCGACTGCATAGAATTTGCCGTCGGACACGGGATAGGCGTACACGCAGAACTTTTAGGCGGAAAGTGCGATGGGGAAGCCAGCCAAAGGCATCGGGCTATCCGCCTTGCGACTAAAGTCGTTCCCGCCTACGAAATTCCCCAAACTACGCCGCCGACTATTGAGGAAATACCGGGACTGGCGGGATTAATTTTAGATATGAAAGAACTAGCAGAAATTCCCGATTTATCAACTGCTTTAAGTTCTTTAACTATTGCTTATAGTGAATGGATTACCCAACAAACTGCGAAAATTTCCGATTCCACCGCTGATTTAGGCGATTATCAGGAGGCCGCAAAATCGGCAATGGCAAATTGTCAAATAACTTGCGATCGCATTCAAGCAGGAATTAACTTATTACAAACAGATTCTAACGCTACTGAAGCTTTCCGATTTATGAATCGGGCGATGTGGCAACAGCGGATTCACTCAATTTATGCCGAAAATAAACGGCGCGGCGAAGCCAGCGAATGGGATAATATTGATATTCCCAAAAATCGCACCTGGCGACCGTTTCAGTTAGCTTTTATCCTGCTAAATCTTCCCAGTATCACGGAATTAGACCACCCAGATCGATGTCATCCCACAGATGCGATCGCAGATTTACTTTGGTTCCCCACCGGCGGCGGTAAAACCGAAGCCTATCTAGGATTAACAGCCTATACTATTGGACTGAGAAGATTGCAAGGAGATATTGCCGGACGTTCCGGCGCAGCAGGGGTTGCTGTCCTCATGCGCTACACCCTCCGCCTCTTAACATTACAACAATTTCAACGCGCCACAACCTTAATTTGTGCCTGCGAAGAAATCCGCCGCCAAGATGAAAATAAATGGGGAAAAGAACCGTTTAGAATTGGGTTATGGGTAGGGATGAAAACCACACCAAACCGAACCGAACAAAGCAATGAATTTCTCAAACAAAAACTCGGACAATACCAACCCACTAGCAGCGGTTCTCCCCATCAATTAACTAACTGTCCTTGGTGTGGTTCTCAAATTGACCCCGGCAAACAACATATTAAAGTAGAATCCTTTGCCAAAGGACAAGGACGCACTTTAATTTACTGCGGTGATGCTTTAGGCAAATGTTTATTCACCCAAAAACAATCTCCCGCCGAAGGTTTACCCATCGTAGTTGTAGATGAAGAAATCTACCGTCGTTTGCCAACATTAGTGATAGCAACTGTTGACAAATTTGCCCAAATGCCCTGGAATGGTGCTGTACAAATGCTATTCGGACAAGTAGACGGATATTGCACCCGTCACGGTTTTCGTTCTCCTGAAATCGAAGACACAGACTCTCACCCCAGTAAATACGGACTCCCTACTGCTAAAACTATTCCCACTAATGCCTTGAGGCCGCCAGATTTAATTATTCAAGATGAATTGCACTTAATTAGTGGCGCTTTGGGAACCCTAGTCGGACTGTATGAAACCGCCGTAGATCGACTGGCATCGTGGGAAGTCAACGGTAAAATAGTCCGTCCTAAAGTAATCGCTTCTACTGCCACAATTAGACAAGCCCGCGACCAAGTGCATAACCTATTTTTGCGCCAAGTGCAAGTTTTTCCACCTCAAGGATTAGATATTGAAGATAACTTCTTTTCCTGTCAGCGTCCGCCTTCAGAGGATTATCCCGGTCGGCGATATTTGGGGATTTGTGCCACAGGAAGGCGATTAAAAGCAGCATTAATTCGCGTTTATACGGCAGTATTGGCAGCCTCTCAATATTTGTTTGAAAAATATGGCGATCTGGTTGACCCTTGGATGACCTTAGTGGGTTATTTTAATTCAATGCGGGAATTAGGAGGAACTCGGCGTTTAGTGGATGACGACATTCAATCTCGCTTAGGAAAAACCGACCGCAGAGGGTTAGCAAAACGTCTGAGACTGGAAGTAGAAGAATTGACCTCCCGCAAAAATTCTACCGATATTCCCATCGTATTAAATTGGTTAGAGACTCCTTTTTCCTCAGACAAATCCAACAAAAACAACAAGCGCAAACCGTTAGATGTTTTACTAGCTACTAACATGATTTCTGTGGGCGTAGACGTAAAACGTTTAGGCGTAATGGTAGTGACAGGTCAACCCAAAAACACTGCTGAATACATCCAAGCAACCTCGCGGGTAGGGCGAACTTTCCCCGGTTTAGTATTTACTGTTTATAACTGGGCACGACCGAGAGATTTATCTCATTACGAGCAATTTGAACATTATCATGCTACCTTCTATCAGCACGTTGAAGCCCTCTCAATTACTCCTTTTGCTCCCCGCGCCATTGACCGAGGGTTAGCTGCTTTATTCGTTTCTTTAGTGCGTTTGGCAGGTAGCGAATTAAACGCTAATGATAAAGCCGGTAGAATTTCTCGCCATCATCCTTATGTGGAAGCTGCTATTAATGCGATTTGCGATCGGGCTTTGGCAGTAGGAGATACTAAAACCCGCGATTTAGTAAAACAGGAATTAGAAGCTAAATTAGACTATTGGTTAGCAGAAGCAGCGAATACAACAGGAGGAAAACTATTAGGATATCAGACTAAAAAAGATGGGGTGACAATGGGATTATTAGAACAACCCGGACAAAGCAATTGGCAATCATTTACCTGTTTAAATTCGTTGCGAAATGTTGAACCGAATATTGGCTTAATTTTAGACGATCGTATTCCCGATGATGACGATCGTCCAACCCAATCAATGAGTGAAACTACCCCAATTGATTTAGACTTGTAGAAGCAATCCCCCACGATTCACTTGTCAGCCGACGGGCGGGCGCGCCGTCGGCACCACCGCTAGATATTTGCACAAATCATTTAGGTTCGCCATATATTAGTTAATACAATGACAACAAATCAATCCTCTTCTAAAAACAAAGTCGGCGAACTCCGACCCAGCCAAATTTTATTCTCTTCAGGCATCGGTTCTATTGTAGATTTACCCAACTTATCAACAATGGTAATGGGATTAGATGATTGGGAACTCACTCACGCCTCAGAATTAGGAGAAGCGCGGTTACTAGCAGCAGTGCAAAAAGAAATCGGTAATCAAGTCAAAAAACTGCTAACGCCGCCTATATCTGAATCAAACAATACCATCCCTAACTTATTTGATGACAGCGCCAAAGTAGGAATTCCCGTCTCACCTTTCCCCACCTGGGTAGTTTGTCCCCAATGTCGATTACTCGCCCCTTTAAAATCGGGACTATTTGAGTTAAAACGCGATCGCCATCGACCCGACCAAAATCGCTACATTCATAGTAATTGTCGCAATTTTTCTCCAACAGCCATCCCTGCGAGATTTTTAGTAGCTTGTCAACACGGACACTTAGATGATTTTCCCTGGCACTACTTCGTTCATAGAGGTAACAGTAATTGCAAAGGTTCTCTGCGTCTCTATGAATATGGCATCTCTGGGTCTGCCACCGATATTGAAGTAAAATGCGATCGTTGCAGTAAATCTCGTCGAATGTCCGATGCCTTTGGCGAACTTGGTAAAATGAATATGCCTCAGTGTCGCGGCCGCCATCCCCATTTACGCAACTTTGCAGAAGACGGATGTACCGAACAAATGAAAAGTATCTTACTCGGTGCATCAAATAGCTGGTTTCCCATCACCCTTTCTGTACTCTCGATTCCCACTACTATTAATCAACTGGGGCAACTAATTGATAAACATTGGACGGTGTTAGAAAAAGCTATTACAATTGACATTTTAGCTGCTTTCCGCCAAATCGGTCAACTCAAAGAATTTGCTAAATATTCAGATACTGAAATTTGGCAAGAAATCGCACAAAAACGTCAGGGGGCTGGTGAAGCCCCCCTTCTGGATGTGAAAGATATCAAAACCCCAGAATGGCAAGTTTTTTCTAACGTAAACACCAGTTTAAATAACGCTGATTTTCGGTTAACATCTGTCGCCGCACCTGATGGTTACGAAGCTTGTTTTGAAAAAGTGGTATTAGTAGAACGCTTGCGAGAAGTTCGTGCTTTAGTTGGTTTTTCCCGCATCGAATCTCCTGGTGATTATGCTGAAACTGGAGAATTACCCGAAGAATACTGGGCTCCTTTGAGTCGTTCTGAACCTACATGGGTTCCAGCTTCAGAAGTGCGCGGCGAAGGTATTTTTATGCAGTTTCAAGAAGAAAAACTACAAAAATGGTTATCCAGTACACCTGGATTAAAAACTTACGAACAACAAAGTTTAGAAGCGCATCGTCGTTGGCGCAGGGCGCGTTCCTTAGATCCTGAGACTAATTTCCCCGGTATTCGTTATATTTTACTTCATTCCTTCGCTCATGCTTTGATGCGGCAATTAGTAATAGAATGTGGTTACAATGCTGCTAGTTTGCGGGAACGCATTTACTCAAAAGATCCTAATGAAGATAATGGCCCAATGGCGGGTGTCTTGATTTATACGGCCGCACCCGATAGCGAAGGTACGCTAGGGGGATTAGTCAGTTTAGGTGAACCAGGTACTTTTGGTCGTCATATTGACCAAGCTTTAGAACAAATTGGTTTATGTGCTTCTGACCCTTTATGTGCAGAACATAGCCCTTTACAAAATACAACTTCTTTGCATTGGGCGGCTTGTCATGCTTGTTTGTTTAGTCCTGAAACATCCTGCGAACGGGGCAATAAATATCTCGATCGCACTTTGTTAATTCCTACTATGAATGCTGATTTATCTGAATTAGGTTTTTTTGAGTAATTCTATATCTAAAGTTGAGTGACAAGCTGCTAATACAAGCTATTCTCTAGGCAGCTAACGCTGCCCCCGCTTAGCAGCTATTTTAACGCACAAAGATGCAGACCAAAACCCCCACCGATACAGCTAAAAGACGAAATAAAGAAAACGGTTCATCCAAAATAAAACCCAAGGCAAGTGTTACCTTAGAACGAACCAAACCTTTGGTCAAAGATGAGCAAAAAGTTGAAGAAAAATCCGATCGCAATTCCTCCAATAGCGCAGGCGATTCTCCCCAGCTTTTGCCAGCAGAAATTAAGCTTGTCTGCACGCAAGAAAATTTAGCCAACCATCTCGAACTTGTCAGCAAAGCTGTCCCAGCAAAACCCACCCACCCCGTGTTAGGAAATGTCCTCTTAGTTGCTTGCAAAAAAACGCAGCGAGTCCAACTTACCGTCTTCGACATGAGATTGGCTATTCAAACCTCCTTTGAGGCCAACGTTCAATCTCCCGGCGACATGACTATTCCAGTCGGGCTACTTAGCGATATTGTCGGGAAATTCTCACCCGGAGATATCACTTTAGTCAGTCGCGAAGCCTTGAATCGCGAAGGTGAAGATAGCGAAGATAGCGGGAATAACATCACCTTGCCAGAGGCTGTTAGCAACAGTCCAGTTGCTACCCTAATTGCTGCTTGCGGTAGCTATCAAGTTCGAGGGATTTCGAGTGAAGAATTCCCTGCTATTCCTGAAGTAAAAACAGCGCAAACAATTTGCATCCCCGCTGAAACGTTGAAAGAAGGGCTGAAAGGGTCACTGTTTGCCACCGCTACCGATGAAGGCAAGCACATCCTGACAGGTGTTTACTTCAAAATCTGCCAAGATAGCCTCGAATTTGCTGCCACAGACGGCCACCGTTTGGTTGTCCTCAATACTTCAATTCAAGGTTTTTCTAAGAAGAAACAAGCGGAAATTACACAGCCTCTAGAGCTTACAGTCCCAGCTAAATCGCTCGCCGAACTGGAGCGAATTTTATCGAGCAGGACATCCGCTGACCCAGTAGAGCTTTCTTACAGCACTGAGAGCGCTTTGATAGAATTCCGGTGGGGAGCGCAGCGCTTAGTAACGCGCTGTTTAGAAGGCGCATACCCAACTTATCAGGAGTTATTGCAGCAGGATTTCCAACATCAGGTAACGCTGGAAAAAGCACCTTTCATCAAAGCTATAGAGAGAATTGCTGTGCTGGCAGACAAGAAAGAAAAAACGCTCAGCATCCGCATTAATAGCGAAGCACAGCAAGTGTCACTGTCGCTTTTCAGAGAATTTGGAAACGGCTTGGAACAGATGGCGGCGCACGTTAATTCAGACGGCAATTGGTCAATTTCATTCAACATAAAATACCTGTTGGAAGGTGCAAAAGCGATCGCTAGTTCCCAACTCCAAATGCACCTCACTCAGCGCGACGGCCCCGCCATCTTAGTTCCGGCTGGCAACCGCTCCAAGCCCAACATCTTAATGGATGCCAAATACTTGTTAATGCCGATTTTCAAAGAATGAAGGGGAAGAAAGGAGAAATTTGGGCTTTTCTTTATTCAATAAAAGCTAACAATAATCTTGATTAAGACTTACGCAACTGTCACACTCAAATTGACTTATAGGGTGCGTCAGACAAAGTTTTACAAGGACTATCGATGGTTTCAGCTTCTGACGCACCCTACGATATGTGCCAGTTGCATAAATAAATCCTGCGAATTTTTCCTTCCCCTTCCCCTTCTTCTCAGTCCAAAATTACACCTAACCATTCAATCATGTACGCAGCATTGCCTCAAAAATACCGCCCTCGTAGCTTGTCTGAACTGGCCGGACAGGAGTACATCCAAAGGACACTTTCCAATGCGGTCAAAACTCATAAAATTGCTCCGGCTTACTTGTTCGCCGGCGAACGGGGAACGGGCAAAACTTCAACGGCTCGCATTTTAGCTAAATCTCTCAACTGCACCAGTGCAGACAAACCCACAGTAAAACCGTGCGGCAAGTGCCAATCCTGCCGCTCGATTGAAAAAGGCAGCAGCTTAGACGTTGCTGAAATTGACGCGGCTTCCCACAACGGCGTGGATGACGCTCGCGCCCTGATTGAGCGATCGCACTTCGCACCAGTTATCAGCCGCTACCGAGTGTTTATTTTAGATGAAGTTCACTGCCTAAGTTCCCAAGCTTTTAACGCTCTTCTAAAATGTTTGGAAGAACCTCCGCATCATGTAGTGTTCATCTTGTGTACAACAGAGCAACACAAAGTGCTGCCAACAATTAACAGCCGCTGCCAAACGTTTCTGTTTCGATCGCTGCCAATCCCAGCCATTGTCAAACAGCTAACAATGATAGCTGAGAAAGAGTCAATTGCAATTGCCGAAGAAGCTAAAATTGCGATCGCCCGCGCCGCGAATGGCGGGATGAGGGACGCCTTGCAGTTGCTCGATCAGTTGAGCTTATTAGGAGAGGAAATTACTAGCTCTCACGTATTGGAGCTGTCGGGGCGGATACCGGAGTCGGATTTAGTTGCAATTTTGAAATCGACCCGCACCGGCAACGCGCTCAAGCTGCTGCAACTGTCCCGCGAACTCATTGACAGCGGGAAAAGCCCTAAAATGCTGCTGGCGTCGCTGCTAGCCTGCTACCGGGACTTGTTGCTTGCAACGAGCGTGCCGGACTGTTCGCTGATGCTAGTTAGCGGCATTTCGCACTCGGCCCTGATGGAAATTGCCTCTGCTTGGGACTGCAATGCGATCGCTGCTGGCCTCGAACAGTTGCAGGCTTCGGAATGGCAGCTCAGCAAGAGCGCTCACCCAACGCTGTGGCTGGAACTCTGCTTGCTGGGATTGGCGAGGATACCACAATTAAAACCCTACGCCGCAGAGAACGCTCTTGCTAACCCCTGGCAGCCCGACCGCACCCAGAAGCTGCCCAGTACCTCCAAGTTGCGATCGCCCCGTTCCAAAGAGCGAGCCATTTGGGAAAAAGTGCTCTCAGCAACTTCTGAGAAGAACCGCGCTTTACTCTGTGCCGCTTCCCTGGTAGCACTGACGGAAAAGAAAGCGGTGCTGGCCGTGCCCGCCCAATACCTGGACAAGTTCAACCGGAACGCAGCTAAGGTGCAGAAAATATTTCTGGCTGCAACGGGCGTCCGCTATCTTGTGTCGTTCGAGGAGAAGAACCCATGATTAGCTTGCTGATAGGGGATGACCTCCACGCGATTCACAAAAAGCTTTCTGCCTTTAAAAAGAACCTCGACCCTGCTTGGATTGGCTTCAATTATCACCGCTTTGATGCTTCGGCATTGAATGAGGCGGTTGACTGCGCCTTAACTCCCGCCTTGGGAACGGAAAAAGCAAAGTTAGTGGTGGTAGAAGGGTGTAATTTCAAACAGTTTACTGAAGAGGCGCTGGAGGTTCTCCAGTTGCTCCCGCAGGTACCGGAAAAGACGCACCTGGTTTTTATAGCGCCTTCCATTGACAAACGCCTGAAGGTGGCAAAATTATTGCTTTCTCAAGCTAAGCTGTTCGAGTTTGACCTTATTCCCCCCTGGCGAACGGATCTCATTGCCCGATCGATCCGAACTCAAGCTTTGGCAATAGGGCTGTCGCTGAACTCAAATGCTATTGATTACTTGGCGGTTGCGATCGGCAACAATCCTGCTCGCGCTGAATCAGAACTGCACAAGTTGGCGACCCTGAGCAGTGGCGCTTCCCTCACTTTAAAGGAAGTGAGAGCGCTGGTTCCTTCAACTACTCAAAATAGCCTTCAGCTTGCCGAAGCGCTTAGGGAAAATAGCTGTAAGAGAGCAGTTTATTTGCTGCTTGAACTTTTGGCAATAGGAACTTTCCCGCTGGCGATTTGTGCAACGCTGATTACTCAATTTAGAACTTGGTTGTGGGTGAAAGCGGCGATAGTTGGAGGAGTTAAACAAGACGCTGAAATTGCCCGGATTTGTCAAATTGCTAACCCTAAGCGAGTGTACTTTCTGAAAAAAGAAGTAGCTGCTGCTTCTCTAACATCCCTTTCGTCTGCGGTGTCTCTGCTGCTTGACTTAGAGGGTTCGCTGAAGCTTGGGCGTAAAGGGGATTCCATGTTGCCTGCAATTCTGGCGATCGCCCAACTATTTTCTCCTAAGAAAGTAAGGAAGCGCGAAGTAGAAGCGCGATGTAGGGGCGAAGTAGAAGCGATCTAGGGGCGATGTAGGGGCAATCGCGAGTGCTCATCTAAACCCCCAAAAGACCCCCGCTTACTCGAAGAGAAGCGGTGGAAGGAATGGGGGCAAATTTCGGGGTTCGATGCCCCGAAATTTGCAACTTCAACGTATTTAGGAATGAAAAATAAATAAGGTGACTAATAGAGCAATAGTTTACCTTGGATCAAAGCTTCTGGGGTTTAATTGTGCAACTTATTGATTTTTCATTCCTTAGCATAGTTTTCAGGTTGAATACGGTATAATGTAAGAACTGCTGAAGTAAATGCTGTAATTCAAGCATCTCTTGCTGACTCTAGAAAAGATTTTCTGCACAAGCTCACAACTCAACTGGTCCGCGAAAACCCAACGATTGTGGTTGAAAATTTGGCTTTCAGAAACATGGTTAAAAGAGGATGTCAATTCCCTCGTTTAACTAATTTTGAAATAAAACGGGGGAAAGTTTATCTTTTTTAGTCAAAAATTTTATAAAACTTCTTAATTAAACTAAAGTTACTCCAAATCGCTCCCCCAACCGCGCCGGAGGGTAAGCGAATTGCATTCTTTGAGAGGCACTACGTGTTGAGGTTTAATAAACAGCTTTGTTACTTTCATGGCGGTTATTTAATCGAGTAGAATTTATTTTAATTATTGGTACAATTTTTATCATAAGCGCTATCATAATAATCAATAATTATTAAAAAAGATTTTAAACATAATAGTCTTTTCTTATACCATAATGTAGCGCATTGCTAGTTTAAGAAATATGCTATTCTAAGAATGTAAAAGCAGCGAACCTTTTGACAGTGAAGGCGACCTGCCGATACAGCCCGCGCAGCCCCGACAGAAAAATAACCCCAGCTTTCTGTTAGGAAACCTTATTGGTTTTAGCAGGCAAAGGTACAAAGCCCCAATCCCCAAATAAACAACCAGGGCTATCCAAATGAATAAAAATGAAACTGTGTCGCTCTCAGTCAGCGACGCGATTCAGCATATTGGTCTTGACCAACTCAAGCCTCACCCTCGCAATGAGGAAATTTACGGAAGCACCGAAAGTATTGCTGACCTGGTAGAGTTGATCCAACTCAAACGCTACGTCCAACCCCTGACCGTCAAAACAGATGGCACGATCGTCAGCGGCCATCGGCGGTGGAGGGCGCTGGCAGCGCTGGGCTGGAAGTCTGTCCCAGTTATTGTCTGCCACTTCCAGACTGAAGATGACGAGCTCTTCGTCTTGGTGGCAGAAAACCGCCACCGCCACCAAAGTCCAGTACAGAGAATTCGGGAAGGAATTGTTGTGGAGCCTATAGCTAGAGAGCTGAGGAACAGACATTCTGCCAAGAAAGCTCGCCACGAAGCTGCTGGCTCAGCAAAGCCGCCGTCGGACAACCAGCAACCGCTGATGGAAAATTTTCCATTGAACCCGATCGATTTGGGCCTGACTCCAAGGGAAATGGAACTAACGGAAAATATTGTGGCGGCTATAGTCGGCTTGGGATGCGGCAGGAACTACAGGAAAGGGCGCATTGCCGTCAAAGCTGCCGACGAGCTCAAGAGAGACCGCCCCGAATTGGCTGCAAAGTGGTTGGACATTATTAATGACCACAGCATAGATGTAGGGTATCAACTTGCTTCGATGCAGGAGGACAAGCGAGTAGTGGCGTTGGCGGCGCTCTCGTCGGGAGCCGCGAAAACCCCCAAACAAGCTAAAGCTCTGATTAAGGCTGCTTTGAGAAAATCTTCCGCCTCGAAGAAAACCGAGGGCAGCATTAGTAGCGAGGGGGTTCAAGAAGGCGATTGCGGTGGAGAATGTAAAACTTGCACTCCTTGCGAACCAATTACCGGCGAGGGAGTCAAAACGCGCTTTAGTCCAGACAGCGCTCCTTCGTGGGTTATTGTCAAAATCCCTTTTATTCCTACTGAAAAAATAGCCCAAAGGAAGTGGAATGGATTTTGGGGCCGGATTGTGGAGGTTGGAGGGACTTTGAAAGTCGATATGGGCCCAGAGGTGGTGTCGCTCCTTCACTCAGATGTAGTGGCGATATTGAACCCAACGCCGAGTTTTTGCTCAATAGCTGAGCGAATTCTCAGGCTGCAAAGCTTCGGCACGGTGTACGAGTTTGGGAAAATCGTCTTGAACAGGATGCAGAGAAAAGTGGTTTGGGATGCAGCAGCGCTAGCTTATCTGGATGCTGTGGAACAGGTGGAATTGGCGCGGCGGGCGATCGAACAGGCTTTATAATGAGGCTCTCGTTTACTGGCACTAACCGCTTCGCTAACTGTTAGAAGTTAGGGGGCGGTTGTATTATTTTGCCTGCGCGTGATTATCTAAATCTCAGCTAGAGCGCCAGTAGGGCTGCCAAGCTTGAGGTGTGGACTATTAAAAAATACATGATCTATGATAACATACGTGGGGAATAAACTTTGTTGAGCTTATTGCAAGTCAAAAAATGATTAAAAGCCATCAGTTTGAAAATATTGGTTGGACAGTTGGAAATCATTGCAATGCCTCTTGTGGGCATTGCTACAGTTGGAAAGTCCGTAAGGATAGTAGAGAGTTTCTCACCAAAGAGGACGTTGATTGTATTGTAGAGCAATTGAAGCGATTAGGTATTAAGACTGTTAATCTTGGGGGGAATGAACCAATATATACACATGGAATTAATATAGAAGAGACGATATTACCTTACATCATTAGAACCCTTAATGACGCAGATATTCCTGTTGGTTTAACAACGAATGGAATATCTTTTATATATTTGGATCAGCACTATCCAAATGAACTGCGTATGATTAATGATATTGATTTTTCTCTTGATTCACCCTTTGAGAAAGAACACGATCTCAACAGAGGGGTTAAACTTTATAAAAGCACTATTAAAGCTATACAACGTTCTGTGGAGATTGGGATAGACTGTAGTGTAATTGCATGTGGAATGCGTGCGAATTTTAATGAGGAACACCTTTCTGCATATCTAGCTTTAACTAAGCATTTAGGTAGCGAGTTCAGAGTAAATACATTGAAGCCCGTTGAAAAAGTGTTGCTCGATGAAATGCCAAACCGAGATCAGTTTTACGAAGGATTCTCAATTTTAATGAACAGCACACATTGCATTACTCTAGGTGAATCATGTTTAACAGCATTCACAGAAGCTGGGTCTAAAGGTTGTCCTTGTGGCACATCATCTTTCAGAATTAATGCTAAGACAGCCGATGGTCGAGTTCCCATAAACCCATGCGTTTATATGCATGACTTTAAAACAGGAGACCTACTGAAGGATGATATTTTTGACATTGTTGAAAGCCAGGAATTTCAAGCATTTGCAAATAGGCGTAAATACATTCCTTCTGCATGTCAAGAATCAGGATGTAAGTATCTAGAAGTTTGTCGAGGTGGGTGTAGTGCTAGGTCTTTTTTGGTCTACGGAAATCTAGAATCTAAAGATCCTTACTGCCCGCAAGAGTATGTAAATGAACATGGTAAAGAACCTAACCTACCTAAAGATCCCAAGATTGGCTGTGAAGAAGGAATCCGCGTTCATGATAACTATTTATGTACGTGGATAGGTAAAGTTAATGAAGATTTTAGTGATGAACGTTACTCTTCCATTTCCACATTCTTTTTAAATTCAGATATGGATCAAAGCATTCAAAAGATTTCCGGGTGTAAGCAAAATCATAGCGATCAAGGTGAAAGTTTAGTAAAAGAGACTACTTTATGAGCTTAATTCTGTTACCAGAGTCGATTGAAATAGAAACATCGAGATATTGCAATCGGTTATGCGATTGGTGTCCTAACAGTACAACAAAATCACGCATAAATCAAGAATTAATGCCTTGGCATCTATTTATTAAGATTTTAGCGGAGTTAAAGACTCTTCAATATGAAGGCAAGGTGGCACTTCACAATTACAACGAGCCGTTAGCCAATCCTAGAATTTTGGAAGAGCTAAAAGCTCTTAGAGAATTTCTACCAAACAGCTTTCAAAAAATTTTTACGAATGGTGATTATTTGAATGGTCAAACCATTAATAATCTTAGAGAAGTAGGTCTTAACCTAATAAAGGTCAGTTTATATCCAAATAAAGCTTATGATGAATCTTGTGCAAAAGATAAGTCTATTGAAATAATTTTAAATTGGCTAATTCAAAAAGGAATAAACAAATCTTTTCAGTGGACAATAGTTGAAACTTGGCAGGGATTTGCTGCTATTTCGGTACAAGGGGGACTTACTATAGAAGTCATCAATCGAACTACTAAGGAGTTTAACTATCGTGGAGGAACTATTTCAGATATTTATAGACAACATAGAACAGTCCCTTGTTATGCTACACAAAAAATGGCTGCCATCAGTTATCAAGGTTTATTGAAGATGTGTCTCAACATATATCCTGAGTATGAATCTCACAAAAAATATATTATTGGAGACCTTAAAGTTAGCTCTTTTATAGACCTGTGGATATCCAATATAATGTTACAGTATCGTTCGTTTCATGCAAAAGGACAATGGGTGCTTTCACCATTATGTTCAGGATGTAGCTTTCATGCCTGGCAACACAGGGCAAAAATAGATTGATTTGCACCTGTATTTTGCTATTTTACTATATTGGGAGAGAGTATGAGATTTATTATTTCTTGTCTTAGAACAAATGAGTTAATTCTCTTTAATGAAGACACACAAAGTATAGAAAAAACATTAATGATTGAGGGGATAAATAAGTTTGATATTCTCCACTCTGTTCGTGCCTTGGAAGACAAATATTTAATTTCTACAACTTATGGTGTTCATTTTGTCGAACCCAATTTATCTCGGATAATAGCAAGCTTTTCTCTTGAAAGATTATCTAATGTTCATTCTGTAGATTTAATTGAAAAAGATTATTTCGTAATTGCTAATACTGGATATGATGAACTAATCTTTTGTAGATTGGATGAGAGGAAACAATCTTTAATTATTGAGCGCTTATTTGATTCAGCTAGTTATATCGGGAAACCGAAGAAACTAGAATATAAAGACAGACGAGCATTTGTCCGTGTATCAGCAAGTGACGATTGGACTCATATTAACTGTGCTTATCCAGGATTATTCCAAAATAGACTGGTTCTATTTTGCTGTCTATTTCATACAGGTGATATCATCTTAGTTGATCCAATAAAGAATGAAGTAGCACAAAAATATAGTAAAACAGGAATACAAACTCATTCTTCTTATCCCATAGGCAATGAAATATATGTTTGTAGCTCACAAGAATCAATGATTAAAGTTTTTGCCAAAGAATCAGGAGTTCAAACATGGGAATACTTAGCTCCATATTCTTCTTGGACTCGCTCTGCTAAACCTTTAGGTAATCAAATAATATTTACTGCTGAAAAAGACAGAACTAATAATTTTGATTCTTCAGGATATATTGCTAAGATTGATAAATTAAGTAAAGAGCTTATATGGCTCTTCAAAATGGATGAACAAGCACCATTTGATATTGAAGTAGCGATACAGTAAGGAAGTAAGAAAAGAAATGCGTTTTATAGACTTAATTGATATTCGCATAGAGCAGTACCGCTGCTTTAAGGTATATTTAAAATTAGGGTGTCAAGAAGCAGATATTGATTTCTATGACGCTAGTAGTGAAGTTTCTGCATATTTACATAGTGTTGAAACCGATGATATTATTTTTATACCTCCTTACGGCAAAGCAATTAATTTAATTCGTAATGAGAGTTTAAATATCAATAACTCAATTTTTATGGTTGACTTAAAAGGTCCTATGGGAATTGATGCTGTTCAGATGATTCAATCAAAAACTTCTGCTAGTGTAATCTATCTTTCACCGATGATAGGGCAAGAGCAATTCTCAGACTTTTTTATCTCATTGATAAATTCAAAGATCAAATGTTTTCCGTTACCATTTTTCCCATCAGATAGACTCATTGAACAATTAAATATTTTAAATCAACCATATAGACGATATGATAATACTTTTCAAGACTCAAATATGATTTGTTTCGCTGGGGCTGTATGGGGGGAGAGGCTTGTCTATCTTGAAGCATTAAAATCAGTTCTTGGTGAACGTATAACAGTTACTTGCGGGCTTAATCCAAAAGATTATTCATCTCTACTTAGATTTTCTCTAGCATGTTTAGATTTTCCGGGAAATCAGAATAGTACATATCGTTTTTCAGAGATATTTTTAAGTGGTGGTTTATGCTTATGTCAGCAAAGATCTATGTTTGTTCTAGAAAAACCACCAATCAATTATCATGAGATTCTTT
The DNA here is from genome assembly GCA_020883125.1 of Microcoleus sp. CAWBG506. Classification (GTDB taxonomy): domain Bacteria; phylum Cyanobacteriota; class Cyanobacteriia; order Cyanobacteriales; family Microcoleaceae; genus Microcoleus. The sequence goes on along the minus strand of JAHREW010000012.1, from coordinate 109,581 downwards.
ACTTTAGCAATATGACTGAACTCTTAAAAGTATCTACGTTTGTGCTAGAGAATGTAGATACTTCCTTTAAAATAAGAAAGGCGGGAATAGAGTGGTTTCATAAAACACAAAACCCTCAAAGATTAATTTATTATTTGATATCGTTAATAAGAAATGAAAAATATATTGAGGATTATCAGATCAGATCAGCCGGAGGTAAGTTATGGTCTTTATAGTTAAAAAGATGAGAATTTAGGAATAAAGATCCTGATAACTCTGGCTTTAGCTAAAACAATCCCGTTTTTTACAATTTATTGTGTTTTGAAGATATTTTTGATATAGATCGAAATTAATCTATAATTAAAAGCTAATCTTTAGTCTCATCACAGGTTTAAAATTAAATGGACTCCTATATATCCAATAAATTGATCATTAAACTCCCCTCCGATCAAGACGCAACCGGACGAACGCTAGGTCAGGAAGAAATTGACCGAGTAATATCCGCTATTGTCAGTGGCACTCTCACCAGTACAAAAGGCACTTGGGTCAAGCAACTTGAAAAAGACTTTGCCCAACTCCTCGGAGTTAAATATGCCTATGCTTGTTCTTCAGGAACAGCGGCTATTCATACGGCGATCGCTGCTATCGATCCGGAGCCTGGTGACGAAATTGTCACTACTGCCATCACAGATATGGGGGCTTTAACCCCTATCCTCTATCAAGGAGCTATCCCTCGCTTTGCCGATGTTGATCCAAAAACTTGGAATGTCACCGCCGAAACGATCAAACCCTGTTTAAATGAACGCACTAAGGGCATTATTGTTACTCATTTGTTTGGTAATCCCTGTAATATGACAGAAATTTGCAAACTGGCAAAAGCCTATAATCTGCCCGTGATTGAAGATAGTGCCCAAAGTTTTCTGGCTCAACATCATGGACAATATGTGGGTACATGGGGAGAGATAGGCTGTTTTAGCTTACAGCAGGGCAAACATATTACAACCGGCGAAGGGGGACTGCTTATCACCAATAATGAAGCCTTGGCACGACGGCTTTTTCTTTACATTAACAAAGCTTTAGGCTATGAAGATCCTAACCCTGATCATTACTTCTTAGCCCTAAATTATCGGATGAGTGAACTACAAGGGGCAGTCGCTTGTGGGCAACTGTCTAAGCTACCAGATATCGTTAAACTTCGGCAGAGTGCTGCTGCCAAACTAACCCATAAATTACAAGGCATTGCTGGGATTGAAACCCCCTATATTGACCCTCGGAATACTCATGTCTACTGGAAATACTGTCTGCGGGTTGATAGTGATCTGATTAGAGGCGGTGCTGTAGGACTAGCCAAGCAATTGAAAGAAGAAAAAGGAATTTTCTCATCCCCTCGTTATATTCAAAAACCGGCTTTTCAACGTGAAATATTTGAAAAGCAACGGACTTTTGGTAATTCTCGCTTTCCTTTTACTTTGGCTAAACCAGACGCCTTAAATTATAGCTATGAGAAGTTTCCAGGAACTTTTGAAGGCTTAGACAAGGTGCTGGTATTACCTTGTAATGAAGCCTATACCGATGAACATATCGATTACATTGCTTCTGCTATTGAGACTTTAGCTAGAAAGTAAGTCAAAATAGTGTATAATGTTTTGAGGTATCTCAAATCACATCAGCCGGAGGTAAATTATGGTCTTGATAGAAAAAAATATTGAAAATTTAGGGATAAAAATTATTGATAAAAATAGTTTTATTTTGTATCTGGAGAGGAATCTCACTTATCTTATTGATTCAATTGAAAATTATGAACTTTACATAATTAAAAATTTCTATTCTAAAGAACTTATTTTGTCTCTGAGATATGAAATTTTAAATCTGTCTCAAACAATGGCGCAAGGTATATACTCCTGCGTTGATGGATGTCCTGACTATTGGAGAATTCATACAAGTAATCCAACCGCAAATATTGATAAATTAATCAAAGCCTACTACTTTCATAATTGGAACAAGAATTGGTATTTATTTTCCGCTTTTAAAGAATTGTTTGAGATTAAGAATATTTTGTCTACAAACGTAGGGGAGAACCAATCTCAAACCAACTCTTTTCAAGATATAATCTCCCGTATTGTTGTCTTTCAGTATCCCAGAGGAGGAGGATACCTAGAAGAACATACCGATCCTTTAACAGTTTTTTCTAAAGTGCAAATAGCTGTGGTAGCTTCAGAATATGGAGAAGATTATCAGTCTGGTGGTTTTTATGCTAGACATCCTAAACAAGATAATGAGACTTACTTAGATGGACAAACAGGTATTGGCGATATTATAATATTTAGTCCTCGTCTACCACATGGTGTACAATATATAGAGCCAGACTCATGTCTTAACTTGAACGCATCTGATGGTCGATGGAGCTTTATTCCATTGATAGTTAAGTCAGATTACGCATTAGATCGGAAACGACCGCAGAAAACAAGGAAAATTTGTAAACTAGGAAAATAGTTATGGAAACGAGCAATATTTTGTCATATTATGGAAGTAATGATCCTGATGATGGTATCTTACGCTTAAATAGAAAAAATACAGTTTCTCTGCGAGAACGCTCATCTAATCAAGTTGAATACATCATCAAGTTACTTCAGATAGAAAAACATGATAGAGTATGCGATTTAGGATGTGGTATTGGTAGACACTTACTAGAGTTTGCAAAGCGAGATTTTAATAATTTAATCGGAATAGATATCGATCGGCAGTCTATATATGAAGCCAAAAAAAGTTTAGAATATTATAAGTCATCTATTGAAATAATCATCGGTGATTTTACCGAAATTGATTTTTCTTGTAAATTTGCTTACTCACATTTCGGAGCATTTGGATATGGAGAAGATCGAGATATAGTTAACGACTTGAGGATTTTATATCAAAAGCTAGAGCCTAATGGAGGAATATTCCTTGATTTAGTGAATCGTGATTTCTTCTTAGGGCATCCTGTAATCGATCGTTGGCTGTATGACGATGGAACTGCAATACTAGAATCAGCAGAACTTGATTATGCAAGCTCTCTTCTAAGAACTAAGCGAAAGTACGTTTCAATTCATACTGGCGAAAAAGACTTTTATTATGTTCAACGCACATTCGTTCCCAAAGAAATAACTGATTTACTTCGTGCTATAGGGTTTTCTAATGTTAAATGTAGTTCTGATGAAAGAGGTAACGCAGTTAGCAAAGACAGACAACGATTATTGGTTTGTGCCTCTCGATAAGTATATGTCAAATTTACGAATTGCGATTGTTTACCATTCAGAGAATAATCATGTTGCTGCTCTTGCCCAAGAAATTCAGCGAGGAGTTTTATTTTATCAAGATATTGATGCTATTATTGGTTCAATAGATCAGGTGAGTATAGATATTTTACCTGATTGCCACAGTATCATTATTGGATGTCCTACTTATTTTGCAAACATCAGTTCAAAAATGAAAGCATATATGGAGTCAACCCTTAGTTTCTGGGAAAATCAATCTCTATCGAATAAAATAGGAGCCAGTTTCACTGTTTCGGGAGGTATTTGTGGTGATAAGGTTCTAGCTCTCAATATGTTGAATCATTTTATGTTGATGCATGGCATGATTATAGTCGGCAATGCAAAAACTAAAATAAATACCGATTTTTTCAATGGTCTAGGTGTAAAGACTCAAAGAATAGAGAAGCATGGATCTCTATTTTCAACTGAAGATGCTGAAAGAGCTTTTGAATTTGGCAAAAGAATATCTAACTTGACTCTAAAGTTTTACAATTAGTAATGTTCCTTTCAGAATTAAAACTTATGATAGAGATGAAATACGATATTGAAGCCAATTGGACATTACTAAAAACTTGCAACTTTCGATGTGCCTACTGTTTTTCTCGTCCAGATGCTTTAGGTGCCATGTTGAATATCTATGCTACACCAGAACAATGGGCAGAGAGTTTTAATGCGACTAGCAAGATATGGCTACTTCATATCACAGGAGGAGAACCAACGATTTATCCAGGATTTGTTGAGATGTGTGAACAACTAACCCAAGATCATTTTGTTTCGCTTAACTCTAACCTTTCGCATCAGTGTGTTAATGAATTTGCAGAGAAGATTGATCCGGCACGAGTACACTATATTAATGCTGCTGTACATTATTTTGAGAGACAAAAGAAAGCATTATTAAATGTTTTTATAAATCGTGTTCAAAGACTTCAATCTCAACAATTTAATGTCTTAGTATCGTTAGTAATGACTCCTGCAATAATAAAGATTTATTCAGAGATTTCGCAATACTTTGAGTCTTTTGGTATATCACTAATCCCTAAAACATTGCGAGATAATTATCAGGGAATGAGATACCCTGAAGCTTACTCTGAAAACGAAAAAACCCTAATTGTTCAATATTTGAGGGAAGCAAGGCTGAAATATATTTCGATAATTACTAGAATGGGTGAACCACCAACAATTGATATGTTTAATGATGAGCGTTTTTTAAACAGTAATCTAAATTATCATGGGAGGTTATGTGGTTCGGGTTATAACTTTATAAAACTGAAGCCTGATGGAAGCGTCTTTAGGTGTGGTTCTAAAGAGTCCCTTGGCAATATACTACAGAAGAATGTCAGTTTTCTTAGTAATTCCGCGCTGTGTAATTCATCATATTGTCCCTACTTTTGCGAAAAGTATACATCACAACATTTTACAAAAGTTTAACCAACTTACGGTTCAAGAGCGAGTTAAGCAATAATAGTAGAGTAATTAAGGTATGGAAATATTGTCATTTAAACCCGGGCATGATGGTACGATAGCTTTTATTGAGGATTTTAAACTAAAATTCTCATTAGAAGCTGAAAAGGATTCGTTTTTAAGATATGCTTCTATCTCCCCTAGCCTTGTATTAAATTCAATGTCTTATGTTAATGAGATTCCTAATGTACTAGCAATCGGTGGATGGTGGAAAGGTTGTAACGATATGATTGACACCTCTCTTGAATCAGGATATTTTGGGTTTAATGAAACTGGAATCCTAACAAGAAAAATAAGTTTTCTTGGAAAAGAGGTAGAATTATTTTCCTCAACTCACGAAAGATCACATCTTCTCTGTGCCTATGGTATGTCTCCCTTTGATCAAGGAGAACCCTGTTATGCTCTCGTATGGGAAGGTAAAATTGGTAGTTTTTATGAAATAGATAAAAATATTAAAATAACAAAATGTGGAGAAGTATTAGATGGGCCTGGTAATAAATATGCTTTTCTCTTCTCCATTGCTGATCCTACTTTGCTTACGAATCGTCCTAACGATGGGAACGCGGGAAAACTAATGGCACTTGCAAGTTTCTCTGATAGAAGTCCATTAACTAAAGATGAACAGAAATTAATTAATTTTATCTTTAATCGTAAAATGACTTCTTCTTCAACAGAAAAAGCAGATATTAGATGGTCTCCTTACGTTAATATAGGTGTCGAGAGCCAAGCATTTAAGAATTTAGCAGGTAAATTCTCTGATGCTTTATTCGATAAATTTTATTCTTTTGCTAAAGCTAGGCTAAACAAGAAACTGCCACTTTTGATTAGCGGGGGTTGTGGTCTGAATTGTGAGTGGAATACCAAATGGAAGGAATCTGGATTGTTCTCTGATATTTTTATCCCACCATGTACCAATGATACAGGTTCTGCTGTGGGTACTGCGATAGACGCTCAATTATATTACACAGGAAAAGCTAAAATATCTTGGAATGTTTACGCAGGTGAGGATTTTATTGATGATCTGGTTTGTTTGGATAAATTTGAAATGTTTTCACTAGAGTATCAACAAGTCGCAGAACTTTTAAAACAAAACAAGGTAATAGCTTGGGTAAATGGCAAATATGAAATTGGTCCAAGAGCATTGGGAAACAGATCAATACTTGCCTCACCCTTCGATGCAAAGATGAGAGACAGGCTGAATCAAATAAAACAGAGGGAAGGATATAGACCAATAGCTCCCATTTGTATAGAGGAATATGTTTCCGAGTATTTTGAATGGAATGAATCTAGTCCCTATATGCTCTATTTTCAGAGATTGAAGACAGACAAACTAAAAGCTATTACACATATTGACAATAGCGCACGATTACAAAGCGTAAATGAGCGCGATAATCCAGAAATATATAGACTGCTAGTTGAGTTCAAAAAGCTAACAGGATTTGGGGTTGTATGTAATACTTCATTAAACTTTAACAGAAGAGGATTTATAAATAGAATGAGTGATTTAGTTAAATTTTGCTTAACTAGAAATATTGATGCTTTTGTTGTAAACAAAATGCTTTATTTGCCAAAAAGTTAAGATATTCTCATAAAATAGTGTAATGCTAAAGATACTTGGGGACTTTAGTATTCACAATCCATCTATCTATTAACTCTCGTTTTTCAATTAAAATATTTATATGAACAAAATAGGTATTATTTACATAGCTTATGGTGAAAAGAGTTTGAATGAGGCTACTATTTCTGCCAAAAGCCTAAAACGAAATAGTCCAGGGTTTCCATCTACTCTTTTTACAGATTCAGTAATTTCTTCAGCCTTTTCAAGTTTTGATGATTTTGATGATGTTGTTATTTTAAATAATAGACGTGAAATAGAATATTTTTTCTTAGAAACTGATAGAATGATTGCTATTAAAGCTAATGTGTTAGGACAGATGAATTTTCCATATGAATTTAATTTTTATTTGGATGCAGACACTTATGTAAAAGGTGATATTAGTCCGGTCTTTGATTATTTAAGCTGTTCTGATATTGTTTTAACCAACGACTCTAAGGTAGAATTTTCTAGTTCCGAATTTCTAGGAGAAAGACGTAAACCTGAAAAGTTGATTCAGCTAACTAATCCTTCTGTATATAACTCCGGAGTTATTGCTTTTAAAGCTTCCGATGTAACTCGTCAATTCTTCCAAACGTGGTGGCGTAAGTTTGCTGAAGTCTCTGTTGGAGAAAGACGTTATATGGGTAAATGGTCTTGGGCAGGAGGTTTCAATGATCAAACAATTCTCAATCAGATAATAAGAGATGAGCATCACAAAAAAAGCTTGGATATAGCTATTGGTGTCATGCCTAATACGTTATATAATGGAACGGGGAGAATGTGGAAAGAAATGGAAAGACAAGGTTTGTGGCAGAATGTACGAATTTTACATTCACACTATATATATCAATGGTTAGATATTGTGGGAGAAAATGGCTTGCCACAGATTCCCCCTCTAGAACATCTTTAATCTCAGGAGGATATATTATGAGTGCTACATTAATATATTTGATTGCTCTTGGGCAACCTTATTGGAATTTAGCAAAACTTTGCATTCAATCTTTAAGAAATGCTGGGAAATATACAGGTGATATTTTGCTAGTTACGGATGATATTTCTTTCGACCCTAGTTTAAATGTTACTTTATATCAAGCAAACTATCAAGATTCTCAATGTTCAAAATACTGGAAGGTGGATTGCTTAAGTCTGATTGATATATCAAGATATCAAAAGATTATGTATCTAGATGTTGATACCATATGCGTTAAACCTATAAAAAATATCTTTGATTATTGCCAAGATCATTTAATTTATTCTGAATTGCCAACTCTTCCTGCTAAATTCCATAGTATTACTGGAAGGTGGATGGGAGAATGTTTAACTGAAGATGAAAAAGGAATTGCTAATCATCAAAATGTCCGAGGTTCTAATAGTGGTTTTTTTTGTTGTCCAAGCCTGTTAATAAAAGTTTTTATAGAGGCTTGGAAATATGAGATTGACAGATATAAATGGGACTATGCCTTCGACCAACCTCCTTTCAATGCCATTATTTACAGAGAAATTGTCAAATGCAAACCCATACCTGAATATTGGATTGTTTATCCTATGCTGTATGATCGCTTTAAATGTAGGCACTTGCTCACTTCAATTTTACCACAATCTATTTTATTGCATTTTTGTGCTAGAAACTGTGATACAGCTACCCTATCAGAAATAATGGCTAAAGCTACTGATTTCGGCATTTAGATGAGCAAGTTCATCTGGTAGTTATAGCCAAGCCGTTCAATCATAACTTAATCGAAAGAATTTCCACTAGTGGTATCTTGACGACCCATATAGGTGCAGAGAAAAGGGGAAGGAGGACGCTTACAATTAAGTCTTAAGTTGTCATAAATGATCAATTAACGGGACTGCGATCGCCCAAGAAATCTTCAGACACCTTAACTTAGAACAGTTGCAGCGGTATTGGAAAGTGAAGCCGGAACAGGTTTGCGGAGCCGTCGCTGCGCTTTCTATTTACCCATTGTTGCACAGTAGCCTCAACGATACCCAACGGAGAGTGAATTGCCTGACGGGGTGACAACCCCGTCAGGGTTTTGATGCAAGTGCTAGCATTGCCCCACGATGCTACTTTTCACAAAATCGAAGTATTTGTTATCATTAAATTTTAATCAGTTTCTGATTTTGCAAGATATATATACTCACTAACCTGTTATTTATAAAATTTTTATAACCCAAATGTTCATTATTAATCAACAGCGTGCACGCGACTAACGCCGCGCCCTCTGGGTAAGCTGTAACTGCCTTACCCACCTATGCAATTAATCACCCTCACTGATTTAAGTTTTCTAGCCAATCCCACACAACTAGCAGTTCCCATTGAATTGAAACAAGAGGAATTTCAACTAATAATGAAACAAACTTTTTTGAAACTCCCCACTGAACCCCTGCTACTTGCGAATCAAAAAATGGATAAGTGGATTATGGAAGTTAGCTTGCTATTTCCAGAGGTATTTGAATGGGAACCTCCTAAATTCTTAGTCGATACTCAGTTTAGCGCTAGGCTTAATAAAGATGTATGCGTGCAAATCAACGCCAATGCAGCTTTTCTTGAACCTCAATCCGTCCATTTAATTGAATGGGCAATCCGCCATCCAGCCTTAAATTGGTCTGACCGAGTAAAATTGTGGACAGCAGCCGAATCTCTCTCGCTGCCGCCAGAAAATATCAAGCTGACCGTGTTAGCACTGCACCCAGCCCATCCGGGGACGAGGCGCGAACTCAGTTGGGACAGCCGGCAACACGCACAAGCCAAAGACTGGCTCGCGTCCGCGCTGGCAGGACAGGCGAGCTCGCCTGTTGCTACTCGAAGAACATCACCGCCTGCGATCGCGTCCCTCACTCATTTCGACATTGAGGGAATTCCAGAGGTAGAGATTTAGACTATTGTCGCAGCCGCTCAGAATGCGATCGCGGCTGAAGAATCCGAATCGATCCCAACTTCTAGGTCAAGGCGAATGGAAAATTTTCCATTGGCTCCCACACTCCCGCTAGCGCTTGCCAATACTGCCAGTGGCAAAAACCCGCCTGGAACGCCCTGTTTTACGGACAACTGAGTCTAGCGGGTCAGAGCCAAATTTATTGCCTGAAGCTGGCGGCACCGGCGATTGGGATGGAACGTTACCTCCGGCGTCTGGCAGAGGCAGCATCCGTTCTGCTTCCTCAATGCGATCGTACAGAGTAGCAGTTAACTGTTCGAGGCTGGCCGTCTTGATACGACTCTCCAGCCGGAACCTGACCTCCGTATCCCAGAGAGCCTCGCTCTCGCTTTGCCGCTGCAAATCGGCTTTGGGAATGGGTATGGTCAGCGCATAAGGAATTGACCCCTCGCCGCCGGAACTGTAGCCGGGGTTCGTAATTACACACCGTCCCTGGGGGAACCGCAAAATTTCGTCCACCGAAAACAGCGGCATTTTTTGAAGCGACTCGTTCCAACTAATAGATTGATTGCTTTGAGATTGGCCGCCCATTGAACGGCTGGTGGACTTGCTTTTGAGCAAAACTTCTTTTTCTCCGTAGCGATCGGAGTATTTTTTGGCAGTGTCAGTGTTACCCGGATTGAATAAAATGTGAGTGCTACAAGCAGACGCGATCGCCGCCCCCATTTTCTCTCCGTACCCTTCGTACAGTTGCTCCAAACTCTGAATTCCTAAAATAAAACAAGCTCCGTTCGAGCGATATTCGTTAATCCATTGCGGCATCCGATCCAATCGAAGAGAAGGAAATTCATCGAGTGAAATAACCAGTGGATCTTTCCGAGGGCGGCTTAAATTGGACACAACAAGCAGGTGAATTGCTGCTGCTAGTAGAGGCCCCACAACGGAGCGCCGCTCGTCATCTAATTTGAAAACAATCATCTGTCGGCCTTGTATTTTCGTTGGGATGTCCGACTTTCCCAAAAAGGCTCGCAACAGGTCAGCTTGGATAAAACTGCTGAAGGTTCCCGCCGCCGTTGTCAGAATTCCAGAAATAGTTTTTTCTGCTTCTTTAGCACTCAAAAACTGGTTGAAGCTGGTGGCAACCCACTCATCAATTTGACGGGATTGAACCGCATAGTCAATCCGCTTTACCAAATTTGGCAACCTCAAAATTGCATAGAGCATTGCCATGTCTGGATACCTAGAAGCCTTGACTAATTGAAGGAGTGCTTTAGCCAATAAGTCTCCAGCTTTTGAGAAAAATTCGTCACTTTTTCCATTACCTGAACTCGCATTCCTATTAATAACCTGACCAATTTCCCCAGCCATGACCGAATCTTGAGGAGACTTCATAAAGTCGAGGGGATTAATGATGCCTGAATAGGCTTCTCCTGGTGCAAATACCCACACTTGATAGCCATACCGCGCTGCCATCGGTGCGTGGAGTTTGAGCTGATCTCCTTTCTTATCGTAGAGAATAATCGGAAATCCTTGCACCATTGCACTTTCTAGCGCTCTATCAATTGTAGAAAAAGTTTTACCCGACCCAGGCGCTCCAATTACTAAAGTTGACCGTTCTGCATGAGGGAGCCAAACAGTGGGAGAAGAACCAAAAGCTGTCTGAATAGTGGTAACAAAACCTCTAAGTTTTTTGCCTTTCCACCAATAGCGAGGGCTGCCACACCATAGCGTGACTTTATTGTGTTTGCGCTCCTTAATTTGTTTCAAGGCAAGCTGAGTGGCTGCCATTTTTTCGGAAGTTCCGCACACTTTCCCAGTGGTAATTTTGCCCTTTCCATTTCCCAGAAACCGAGACAGTAAGAGGAGGAATATCAGCGCTCCTATTGTTAGATATCCATCCGGGTTATTGTATTGTTGGAAGAGACCGCCTAAGTCGATTGATGATAAGGGTGTGGGTTGCTGGGTTCTCCTCTGGGTTTGAGCGAGAACTGGAGTAGAGTTAGCCTGTGCTATCAAAAATTTAATCTCAAAATTCATAAGTATGTATCTGAATGCAAGATTTTGTCGAAAGAGCAATTAAATCTGACCTGACTTGTAGCTACAACTTACTGTTGGTAGACAAATAAGCTTAAATCAAAATTACTCAGTGTTAGTTCAGTCTTGGGAACGAGCAATTATAGCCAACAGTTCTAACTTTCGGTATAAAGCAACCAGCACTTGATATTATCCCTGCTAACGCAGTCAGCAGGATAGGAATCAAAATTATTGAAATATATTTTTGCCGTGAACAAGAAACAAAAAGAGTGGCTGTCAGAGCTTTTGAAGAGACACCCGGACTATGAATTTTTAAAACGCAGCACCATCAAACTAGGAAGAGGCGACATCTCGCTAACTTTAGAACGTACAGAATGGATCTACATGGGAGCTGTTGAAGTAAAATATTCAGGAGCCTATTTACCTGGATTAAAGTGGCATTATCTTAACGCCAGACTATCCAGAACGGGCAAATTGCTTTCCGACTTAACCTACAACTGTAAAGTCGTGTCTTACCCTCACTGTCCGCTGGCGCCTGACTGGTTGACAAAATCTAACTTAGAAGAGGTGAAAATTCAGGAAGGAGAACAGATGAATTTCCCCTTTCACGAAGCTGTATTGATGGTAAGCCAGCCCCCGTTACTGAAAGGGAGTTTTTACCGAGCGAAGCGGTGGCATAGGCGCAAATCAGAACGATCGCCTGTAACAAACAGTCGCCCCACTCCAAAACCTTTCCAGCGCGAACTGCCTTTTTTGAAACCAAAAATCCTAGCTCCCGATACTAAATTTGTCCCCCTTGCTTGTATTGATGGCGGTTTCGTACAGGTTCCTGAATATCTAATAAAGTTGTTAGAAGAAGCCAATGCTAGTCTATCTGAACGAGCAGATGCAGCTTCTTTGTACGCGATCGCGGGTTTGAAAGGAGCCATCAACTTTGTTGAAGGGCTACCTCTACTGCGGACAATAGGAATAAACGCTTTACCGAGCGTCGATCGCGCCCAATATTGGCAGCGAGGAAATTAAAAGCATTGTGAGTGCTTGATTCTGATAGCGCAGAGCAATTTCTGAAGCTGCGATCGCGCTTTCATAATCGTTCCTTTTTTGCAGACTTAATTAGTTTTCCTCACGATTCGGTAGTTCTGTACTACAAGTTATTTTTTTTATGAGCGTTTAATTTATTTGACAAAATTACTAGGCTTAACTGTGCTACCTCTTACCCTTTTTAAAGGTAAGGCTACCGCCTTGCAAGAACTGCAATGTCACAAACTTTTAGAATGGTTAAAACCAATAGTAAAGCTAAAGCAAAAAGCTCAAGTAACGCAGGAACGACTGAAAGCACAATCTCACTTCAGTCAGAAGACCTTGATTTTGAAATTGACCCCGAACTCCTAGAACCCGGTCACAATCAAGTAAGGCGACCAATTCTGCCCTATGGGATTGTTGTTAATGAACAAGTGGCAGGAATATTAATTCCAGAGGATCAGCTAGAAAAAGCGAATTGGTTCGTTATGCCAACAGAAGAGGAAATGACTACAATTGGACTAACAGAAGATGTTACAGGTCTGCTACTCTCTAAATGCCACTTATGCGTGCTGGGATTTGTCCCTGAATACATTCGTTACAAGAATGACGTTGCTAATTTAGGCGGTGCAATGGTCGGTCTGTATGAAGAGTATAAAGCTCAACTCGATAAAAAGATAATGGATGTTGTTAGCGAACACGCCATTGTCTTCTTGGATGAAAACAATCGTCCCAGACACAGCACGCCTATTGTCGTCAGATTTAAGAATGTTGCGCTTTGGAGCTTTAAAGCAGCCAGAGACGAATTCTACCGTTTGTTGGAAAAAGCATTCGCCGACTATTTCCAAATTCCTTTCAGCGGGAAAACCGATAAATGGCGGAGCCTCGGTATCCTCGATGTGGAGTTCAAAGGAGTTAAAGAAGGTGAAGGCTCTAATAAGAGCTACTGCTGCAAAACTGTCAGCTATACCAAGCCAACTGCTGATAATTTCCCGTTTCTATATCTGGGACGCCCGCAGCATAAAAATGCGATTTGGGGGCTGCACGATATCATTGCCGGATTCACTGAAACTCCTGCATTACCAGGTACAGCCGAACCGCAAATTCAAGTGCTGCCACCCGCAGCTCGTAAAATAGAAAATGGAAAAAAGCAGACCGCCAATCATAAATACCCTCGGAAAATTGCTACTGAAGTAATAGAGGAAGAGGATGATTTCGACGACTTGGATGAAGAAGATGAGTTTGAGGATGAATTTGATGTGGAAGAAGATGATTAACAGTTTCGGCTAGTTTCTTTTCAAGAAATGCCTCATATCCAGTTCAGGAGCGAGGCATTTTTTATTGGTACAAAACAGGCGATATTTAAGGGAGATTCAAGCTCAAATACTTTAAAATCGCCTATTTCTTTTGATTTGGCAGTTCAATCAAAGAACTGTTAGCTAACTGGTACTGATGACCGTTGAAGCAAAAAAATAACTGCCGCATACCATTCTTTGACTGCTGCTGTACTTGCAAACAAGGCAAATCAGAGGTTTTTGATGGGTCGCTTACTGCTTGAATTAGCGGTCTTTTCGGTGGCAAATTGGGATTTAAGTAACTAGCAAATACACGATTAGGAGGAGCATTGTTCTTGAATAAATACGCCGCGTATAAGCAACCTTCCGTTCCACAAACTCCAGGGCTGTTAAAATTAAAAATAACTAACCTGCCTGCTTGTCCATTTACAGCCCAGGCTAACACATTTGATGCTGAATCCTGGCGGTTAAGCTCAGAATTTTCAGCAACTATGGCTTGAACAGTTTCAACAGGGATGAATCTAGTAGCAGGTGTCCAAGAAATCGTTGTAGCACTGGTGGTGCAACCAGCAGTTCCTAACAGCACTGATAACAGTAAGAACAAGATGACTCCAAAGCGGAACCACCGCCCAATAAATAAAAATGATGAGGCTCTAAGCGGAGAAGTATTTAGGGAATTACAAGCGGGATTTGGTAGTTGATAATGAGCAGGTGGAGAGAAGAGTAATAAATTTTTCTTTGCCGCTATAATGGGTGGCTTATCTATTTGTTCTGTACCTAAAGTTAGTTGTTGGTTATTGCTAAACATTGCTTTGACCTCCGTGAATTATTTCTATGTAAATGTCCTCTCAAATCGGGTTATGAAAAACACCGTGCAGATTTACTAAATCCGCTTTTAGCAAAAGTTTGATTGTTGCTGCTAGGAGTCTTATTAAAGCGAACATATTTCACTTATCTTTGCTGGTTTTACTACGTAAAGGAACAGTAATGCCAACCTGATTAAATGCCCAAAGCTCCTCTTCAGAAAATTGCCAACCGGGATCTCCCAAATTGGGCTGCAAAGTAGAGCGAAACTTATCAATACTCCCTACCTTGTTGATGGAGTAACGCAATTCTCCCAGAGCGATTTGTTTGGCTACTAATAGCTTGACCGCACGGCTGTAAGGATAAAAATCGTTCGTTGGGTTGGAATAAAGCAAGCTACACTGCTTCCCTTGGAGAGAAACCAATACAGAAAAAGGCACGGCATCTCCCTGCAAATAGGCATCGAACAAGCGATATTGAGTGCTGCCATCTGTTACTTCAGTTACAAACTCTGTCCTGAGAGTCCCCAGACCAACTGGAAGGCAAGCTGAAGGGAAATCAGCGTTCCGAGTCGGCTGGCTAAAAGCTGGGGGATAGGTAAATAAACTGCTCAACAAATAAACCAAAAAAGCTGTTAGCAAGCCCCAGGTAAATTTCAACATAATTGTCCGTTTTTTCAAGGAAATCATGGTGCAGAACATCTCCGTTTAATTCAAATTCCTTCTTGAGATGGGTTAACAGCCGTTCCATTAATGCGGGTTTCAAAGTGCAAACGAGGGTCTGTCGTTGTTCCAGTGCTACCTAGTCCGCCTATGACCTGACCTTGAGAAACGCGATCGCCAACTTTGAGTTTCACTGAACCCTCGCGCAGATGAGCATACCGAGTTGTGCGACCGTTGCCGTGCTCGATTTCGATCCAGTTGCCGTAGCCACCGCCACAGTTCTGTAACCCTTCCTGGCAGTTAGACACCACTGTCTTGACAACGCCGCCGCCAACAGCTTTTACCGGACTTCCCATTGAGCCGGCAATTCCAATGCCGTTATAGATTTTCCGCACGCCGGAAACCGGACGAGTCCGCATCCCAAAGCGGCTGGTTACTGGCCCATTCGCAGGCTTGATATACTGACTCGTGGATTGACCGCCGCCGGGGGCAGCACTCGCAGAATTAGAGGATTGCGCCACACTGGAAGTCGGAACGCAAGCAGCAGCATTCGACTTCGCGATCGCCCTACCTCCCTCTCGATAGCGCCTCAAAACATCCTGTCCGTAACTTGAGAGAGTTAAACGACCGAATGTATCGGTTGAAGAACCGTCAACTTTGGAATAGTCGCCCCCGAAATGCTTTTGAGCTACTCGCTCAATCAGGCGATCGCCACTAAAAAAACTC
Source organism: Microcoleus sp. CAWBG506 (assembly GCA_020883125.1). Classification (GTDB taxonomy): domain Bacteria; phylum Cyanobacteriota; class Cyanobacteriia; order Cyanobacteriales; family Microcoleaceae; genus Microcoleus. The sequence continues at coordinate 93,831 of JAHREW010000012.1, read as the reverse complement.
CCAGTAGTAGGGTCTTTTTCTTGAGAGGTGGCATTCAGCTTAGAAGCGAGACTTTGAGCAAAAACAGCTTCTCGATCGGCAGGCGGAAAAAATTGAAAAAGTTCTGCTTGAGTGGGTTGATAACCGCCTCGCAGTTTGGCTAAAAATTGCGTACCCCCTGGTTTAGATGAAATTGAACTAGCAGCGTACTCGTCGTAGTTTATAAACTGGTACTTGCCCAACGGAACCCCGCAATTATTTCCGCCATCAACGCAAGCATTAACGCCGGCATTCTCGTAAGAACCGCTGCTTTCAATACTGGCGATCGCTTCTGACAAAGCTGCAATATTTACTCCTTGAACATTGCCAACTGACACGGGCGCTGGTGCGGTGCTACCCGGAGGGCAAGGAACATTAATATTAGCTGCTGTAGTTACGCCTTTTGTAACAGGAGAAGATACTCCGTCGCGAACTGCCCCAGTTGATACAGAGGAAGAGCCACCAGAAGACGATTCCAGCGCCCCAACGAAAATGGGAGAATTAACCCGATAGGTGAAAAAGGGCACCGGGCCAATAAAATAGGGAGAGCAGCCGCAAGGCGAACAAAATCGGAAAAATAGAGCCGTATCAACGGTATCGGTTCGCTCGTCCGGTTCCATGACCACTACCTTAAAAGCGCTGCCAAAAGGCAATCTTCCCGTCGGTTCCTTGCCGCCGTTGACACCTTTAAGACAGCCCGATCCGCCCTCGACTTCCTGGTACTTACCGCTAATCCACTGCTTGCCTTCCAGCGAACCGCGAGCGTTCCGACCCGAATTCTCCAGATCGTCTAGTTCGATATAAGCGCAATTATTTTCTTGGCAGTTAACCGAGAATCCCTGAACGTCGGAGCCGGAGATTGTCTTAGTTCGCCGTCGCTCGGCGGGACCATAAATCGCATCAATTCTCATTACTAAATTGCCTAATTCTGCTATTGGATTGGGAAAGCTAGACAGAGGTAAAGCATTCAGCCCAGGTACGTCTTTAATTAAGGTCGTTTGCCAATCTGAAAACGCGCCAAGTTGAGCGCTGCTTAAGTTCGGAATTGAAGACATTGAATACTGAGAGAGGTCAATTTCTCCGAGTTTTAAATTACTTAATTGTGGATGGGAAATGAGGATCTGGTCTAGAGTGCGATCGGCTACATCAATGCCAGCAGCTTTTGTTGCTAGCAGTCCCGCCACTGGCGCAATCTCTGCGACTTTAAATTGACCGAGAAGAGGGATAGCCTGAACTAACTGATTTAACGACTGCTTGGCCACTAAAGTAAATGCGCTTAAAGCTACGCTATCTAAATTCAGACCAGCTTGCTGCGTGACAAAACCAAAGGATAACAATTCTGGTTGCAAAGCTTGGCTGATATCGCCCAACATGATGTACTGATCGGGAGTTTGTCCTGCTGTCCAACTTCGGCTCAAATCATAGCCAACTGCCTGCTTGTACTCTCCTGCTGAAAGGCTTCCCGATTGACTGATGGGTGGCATTTGAGAAAAAGAAATTTGCGTCCAATCTGGCAAGAGGGCGTTAACTGAAGTAGGATTTCCTTGCCTGTCCATCCCTGGTATTTCTAAAATTTTGGTTGGCATTTCAGTTGTATCAGCAGGAATTCGTGCCATAGCAAATATTGGTTGCTCAAACAAAATGGAAACTATTAAGACTAGAGAGAATAACCATACTGATAATTGCCAGAATCTTGTTGATAATATTCTTCTCATGTTTGTGCAAAAAACTTGGGTTATTGGTTGAGGGTACTGTACAAAAGTTAAGCAATTAAGTGGGAGAAAGGAACTCACCGAACTTGATGAGGCTGCAATTGCGCTTCTTAAAATCAATGAAGCAGCCTACCGAGGCTTTACATGGAGCAGCCTCGGCGTAAAACACTACAGATCTAAGTCATCGCTGCCGAAATGAGAAGTTTCATACAGGCGATTTGTAGCCTGCAATCTGAAGCACTACAGCTCTAAGTCACCGCCGTCGAAATGAAAAGTAACTGTTTGATTTTGAGAGGAATTAGCGTCATTTACCCATCCCTCAAAATAAGGGTTAGGGTTAGCAGCCGTCTCCATCCACGGAGTATCTGCTAAATTCAAATCGCCTTCAAAAACGTTCTCTCGATAGCCATCAGCAAAGTAGTCTGGAACCCCGTACCCCTCTGTTTGCTGACTGCTATAACCGTTGCTTCGATATCCGTTAAGGGAGGACTCGCACGGGTTACTTTCATAACCGCTAACAGCATAGCCATCAGCGCTGTAACCGGGTTCATTGCCATAGATATTGTTTGGCTCGTTCATAAATCCTGTAGCTACAAAGTAGTAAGAATCAACAATTCAGCATAGCTAGGGATAACGAGTGGGGGTTTCATCCGATAGTCGTAATTAAACTACCGCCTATCGGCGGATAGGCTACGGCGATCGACGTAGCCTATCTGCAAACAACCAAGACCTACTGCTATTGCACGAAACAAAATATAGCGCTGGCATTGCTCTTAATTTCGCCCGCCTTCCATCCAGCAAGGTGGGTAAAAATTACTCACAAATATAGAGGCGCGTATCTCTGCCGAATTGTTTGCCCAACAGACAGCGCAAATCCCTGTAACTGAATTCGCTACGCGATTTTTCTGACCTTCATTTGTCCCATAATTATCCTTCAAAAAGATATGACTCAGCTAAATCTGTTAACGCCCGAATTACTTGAAGAAATTACCACTCACCCTGTAAAACCTCAGTCCGGCATTTTGGAAAAGCTGAAGCTATTAGCCCAGATGGGTATGCACCGCGACTTAATAGCCGTGCTACTGGAATTGACCGGAATTCCCCTTCCCCTTTTACGTTACTATGCAGGCCCATTAGTTTTACACAAAACTCCCTGGTCAGAAAGCATACCTGACTGGTTGAAAACGGCTTGCTTATCCGATAGGCTCGATTTGATTGTAGAGGAGCACAGCAACAGAATTGTAGGGAATTACTGCACTTCCACAGAAGTCGTGGCTTATATGATGGGAGCTACATTTGAAGCTCCTCTGCACCACAGTTATTACAACGTCTATATGTGGGCAGCACAAGACACATTGACAAGACATAATCGGCTACCAAATGGTTACAACTTGTCCGAATTAGCTGAATTTTCAGCCGTGAACTTTGACAGCATCCAAAATGATTATTACCATCTAGCTAGAGCAATTAGGAAAAGCGTTGTCCGCCATGCAGCATCTCAAGGTTGGGGCAAACGTAAATTGTCCCAAGATAAAAGCGCTGATGCAGATTTACCGACAGAAATGGTAACAGCTAAGTCACCAAAAGATAAGTCAAAAATTGAAGGGCAATTGACTTTATTTTAACATGGAAAAAAAGGCAATGTTCGCGAATTATAGCCCTAATAGCAGCAAAATAAAAATGAAAGATACTTCATCGCTTGCAGAAATGCTATATGAGCGAATCCGAGAAGCTCCACCTTATTCCTGGTTTCCGTCTCCTCCAGAGCTAATTGAGCTTATGATTGAAGAAGCTCAATTTGTTTCAGGAATGTACGCCTTAGAACCAACAGCAGGAGACGGCTTATTGGCGCAGGCTATGGTTAGAGCGGGTGCGATCGTTGATGTAATTGAGATCAACCCCCTGCTACAACAACTTCTGTTTCAAAAAGGGTTCAATCTAGTTGGAAGTGACTTTGTGAACTACCCCAACTAAACTGACGTTATAGTTGGGGCTTCTGTACTCACAAGGGAATGCCAAAGATGAGACTTTCGTCCCCTCTTTGGTCTTACTCCCCCTCCTACAGCAGAGACGGCTGAACCATCCGCCTTTAGCATTCTGATACCTTCCGCTCTAATATTGATGGCTGCATTTCCATCTCGGTCATGGTGAGTACCGCAATTAGGACAAGTCCATTCCCTGATATCTAGCGGCATCTCATCCATCTCGTAAAAACAATTAGAGCAGAGTTTAGAACTAGGGAACCATCTATCAATCTCCACCAACTTTGCGCCTTTGCGTTCTAGCTTGTAGGCTAAAAAATTAGTGAACATTCCCCATCCACAATCAGATATTGATGCAGCCAAATTAGGGTTGCGAACCATGCCCTTGACATGAAGACTTTCTACTATGACAGCTTGGCTATCGCTGACCAACTTGTAACTAAGTTTATGTAGAAAATCTTGCCGTGAGTTGCTAACTCGTTCGTATACTTTGGCGACAACTTTACGATATTTATTTCTTGAATTACTACCCTTTTCTTTGCGTGCTAATTTTTGTTGCTTGCGCTTGAGGTTTTTCTCATGCTTAGCAAGATGCTTTGGGTTGTCGTATTTGGAAACTTTCTCGCCATCAGTGATAACTGCAAAGTGTTTGAGTCCCAAGTCAACACCATAAATCTTGCCTTCTGAAATATTGGGTTTTTCTCCATCTACCTCCGTCAAGATGGATGCAAAGTATTTACCCGATGGAGTTTTGCTGATGGTGACGGTTTTGATTTTCCCCTCAATTGGTCTGTGTATTTTAGCTTTGACTTCACCGATCTTGCCAGGAAGCCTGACATTACCGTTTACGATTTTGACTTTTTGAGGGTATTGAATCGACTGTCTACCGTGCTTGGATTTGAACCGAGGAAATCTCGCTCTACCTTCAAAAAAGTTTTTATAAGCTGTGGTTAAGTTGAGCGTTGTAGCTTGCAAAACTTGGCTATAACAATCTGCTAACCACTTGGTATCTTCAGCTTTTTTAAGTTTAGGTAATAAGGCATTGAGTGCTACTTGTCCAAGCCCTTTGCTTGTCTCTTTGTATGTCTCAATAGATATATTCAAGGCATAATTCCACCACCAACGCGAGCAACCAAATGCTTGAGCTAGTAGTGTTTGCTGTTGTTGAGATGGGTATAAGCGGACTTGCACAGCTTTATGTAGCACTTAATATCACCTCCCTGTTATCTTTATCTTACTATAATTTACACATAACAGTAAAGCTAAACCGGAAATATTTAGGAATTGCTCGCACATCCATAAATGTCAACCTCCTCGCTCTCTATCATGAATGGTAAAGATTTGGTAAGCATGAATGTTCCTAATTTTCGTAATTATAACGGGATTTTTAAAGACAGTTTTCTCAAAAACAACTAGGAAATGTTTATTATGAATCAACGGTTAATTTGTAATTATAAAGCAAACACAATCCCTTGAAAGTTACATTAAATCAGATAAAAAAACAGAAATGGATGTAAAATATCCAGAAATATCTCCGCTAGCGCGGTTAATTTTATAACTCAAGCTATTGCCTTAAAATTCCTCTACTATTATGAATAAATCCCCACACAATACCCCAGCGCCTGTGGTGGAATACGAGCTGATTGCGAACTATTCCAGGCTCTCTGAGATTCTATCACCTCTGATGAAAGCTCGTGTTATAGCCATAGACACAGAAACCACAGGGCTAGATCCACTTACGGAACGCATCCGACTCATCCAAATAGCTGTTCCCCAACGCCCAGTGATAATTGTCGATCTAGCTGCTTTTGCCGATCGCGAATTATCGCCTTTAAAAGCACTTCTAAACAGCCGTGCGCTCAAAACCTTTCAAAATGGTAAGTTCGACTGGCAGGTACTAGAAATAGCTGGGCTTAGACCGTCTGGCCCATTTTTTGATGTCATGCTAGCGAGCCAGGTGTTACGATCTGGACTCAAGAAAGACCACGATCTACAATCCCTCGCTCTTGAATTTTTAGGAATCAAACTTGACAAGAGCCTACAGTCGAGCAATTTCGGAGGTAAGTTATCAGCTTCTCAGTTAGAATACGCCGCTTTAGATGCTGCTGTCCTGCTGAAACTTAGAGCGCGACTCATCTCAAAACTTCAGAATGCTGGGTTACTAGAAACCGCCCAAATTGAATTTGAAGCGATGCCTGCTGTAGCCCAAATGGAACTAAATGGAATGTTGCTGGATGTAGAACAGTGGCATTTGGTGGGTGAGGAACTGAAAGCTCAAAAGCAGACTACGCTGGTGGAATTAGTGAACGCCGGTCTTAAACCAGCCCCTAGCGCACAACTTTCGCTATTTCCAGATATGGTGGAAACCATAAATCCTCGCTCATCTGTACAAGTTTTAAGCACTCTTCAGGCTCTTAACATTCCAATTAATTCAACAAGCAAGAGCGAACTTATTCCTATAGCTCGCCAATATCGGGTTATCCAGTTACTACTGAATTATCGGAAATTAGCATCTTTATGTTCCAATTTTGCTGAGGCATTACCAAAACATATTCACCAGATTACGGGGAGAATCCATCCCAGTTATCGGCAATGCGGTGCGCGTTCGGGACGCTTTAGTTGTAAGCAGCCAAACCTGCAAAATGTTCCCAGAAATTGTACGGCAAAGGGAATGCGTGCCTGCTTTATTGCTCCTCCCGGATATCAAATTATTAAAGCGGATTACAGCCAAATCGAGCTAAGGATTGTCGCTGAAATATCTGGCGATCACCGAATGCTGAATGCCTACGCTAAACGCGAAGATTTGCATACTTTAACGGCATCTTTGATTACAGGTAAGGCATTAGAGGAGGTAACGGCAGAGGATAGACGGATAGCTAAATCAGTTAATTTTGGATTAATTTATGGGATGGGTGCTGCCAAACTTCAAGCTTATGCTGAGGAAAAGTACGATGTTATTTTAACTTTGGAGGAAGCTAAAGAGTTCAGAAAACGATTTTTCCAAGCTTATTCTGGAGTCCGAAGATGGCACGACAGCATCAGGAGAACGGTGTACGTCAAAGACATCAAGCAAATTCGTACAATTGGTGGACGTAGAAGACGGTGGGCAAAGAAACCCAGGCTTTCTGAGTTGCTAAATCACCCCGTTCAAGGAACTTCGGCTGATATGTTGAAAGTGGCGATCGCTCGTTTGTTCAAACTCCTACCCAAGACTGGAGCAAAATTAATCGGTGTGGTACATGACGAGATTCTGTTAGAGTGTCCGCAGACTACTTTAAAAAGAACCAGTCGCATTCTCAAAAAAGTGATGGTAGAATCTGGAGAGCTATATTTGCAGAAAGTTCCGGTTGAAGTGGAAGTAAAAATTGCTTCTTCTTGGGCTTGAATTTAACAAAAATTATCAGCTATTCATCCCTCACTTCAACACATATCTTACGAGTAGCCACAGCCGATCGATCTCAGTTTTTACATCTTGAATCTTCAATTGCCAGCTATTCATAGGGAGATTATTATCTTTAATCACGAATGATTTCATTGTTTCTCCTACTGGTGATCCATCTGTGAAAGGAATTATCTCGGTGTCCTGCATCAGCGAAGCTGACAGCTTCGTGGGTGTAACTAAATACACATCAATGGCTTGAATCTGCTTGGGATCTCTTCCTTTAGTAAAAATTGGCAACCGATCGTTTAGATTGTTAAGCATTAGCACTCTCTCAGTGCTGCCAGCAGGAAGATTCATAGCCTTGTACCACTCGTTAGGAAAGTCGTGTTTGAGGTCGAAAGCAGCAAATAAACCTTCGTCACGGCTTAGTTCTTCCACGCTCTTGATATATGCCATCACTGAGTCATTAGCAGGCTTCTTGAGCTTATCTCCGCCATCTAAGGCTGTGTAACGTATATGTACGATCGCATCTGAGATCGTATCATAGTCGAATTGTCGGAACTCTTTTGGTAATTCCAGCCGCCATTTACTGATAACACCTGCTCCCTCAAATGGAATGTAACGTTCATCTTTGAAATTGAGTTCAAATACGCCACTGTCGTTTTGTCCCGAACTAACGGCGATCGAGGTGATAGGCACGTTAACCGTACTGAAGCGATCGTCAGTTTCGTCTGTCTTTTCGAGGTAGTCGTTTTTGTCCTTGGCGATCGCACTTGTGCGAAACTTGTGTTCCAATAATCGCAGCGTACAATTTAGGCTGGTGTAGGGGCCGACAACACAGGGAACTGTGAGGGCTACGGATTTAATTCGGCGCATATAGTGACCGGGATGATCCATGTCAAATAGCACTTCTGGTAATCCAAATTCGCAACTTCCAGTTTCTTTTAGGTGAATCAGCGCGATCGGATTAATTTGCCGCAGAGAAACGTGCTTTGTAACTTCGTAATCATAGCCACGTTTTTCTTGATAGGCAGATTCAAGTTGTTTGAGGCCGATGTATAACCGTTCACCAGCCAGTAATCCGTCGCGGGCAGCATCCCAGTAGCCAAACTGGATGAAATTGGATGTCGTCATTCCCCGCTCGAAACGGAAGACTTTTTCGGCTTTTTTAGCTAGTTCGTAGGCTAGGGTATAAGCCTGATAGTACAATGTCTGGATTTGCCCTTCCATCCAGGTGTAAAGTTCTTCGTTGGTGTATTTATTACGCAGAAACTCCTCTACTTCTTGGGCGCTATCAATATTGTTTTGCTGATTGATAATCTCCTGGTTGGCAATATCGATCTGAATTTTCTGGGTAAGTGCCTGTTTATCAATATTTTTGATTTGATACCCAGCAGCATTCGCTTGTTGTACGCGATCTTGTAGTTGGCGCAGGAATCCAGCTTTTCGTCCAGCACTTGATGATTGGTAGGATAAATTATCGGCATATATCTTCAAACCACGCGCCACCGATTGGGCTGCATTTCCCAGCATCCATCCTGAAGTAACAACAGAACTCATACCTACACCAAAAGGTTTCGCATCTGTTTGAAACGAAGGAATTATATGAAGAATACTGGCAAGAGTTTCCGTAGCACCGATGCCAATTTGCCAATCAGCAGCGGCACTTGCCTTATCCATTTCCTGTTTCTCAATTGGGTCTAGTTTCAAGCCACTTTCTTCAACTGGTGGATCGATCTTATCGGGTAGTTCGCCAAAATCGGTATTACCATCTGGCACTTTGCCTAAATCCTCGCCAATAAGTTTTAGGTAGTGTTGCAAGCGATAGACTGGTTCTTTTCGGCTTTGTTGCAAAGCTTCCAATGATTTGGTGGCTGCTTCTAACTGCTGCTTTTTCACTTCCATTAGCAGATTGTGCATTGTGCTTTCATGCTTGGCACGCAGCTTAGATAAGCCTTCCGCGTCGCCTTTCTCCTTTGCTGATAGGAAGGCGTTGCCCATTGATTTTAGTTCCGCACAGACTTCTAAAGCTTTTTGCAACAAGTAATAGAAGCGGTAGTTTGGCATCGGACTGTTCAGGTCATTTAACACGCTTGCCAAACTAAGTCCCTGGGCAGCAGCTTGTACTAGCAATGCTGGATCGATCGGCGGCTCAAACAGTGGTAGTTTGCGGAATACACCCTCGATGTTCTGACAGTGGCGAATTTTGAACAGGCGATCGTCGATCGTATCCCGAAGACCTCGCAATTTTGGATTATCGGGGATATAGAAGTATAGAGTCGTTGCAAAGCCAAAAACATTAGCAAGTCCCACAACACCATTGCTTACACCAATTGGAAATGGGGTTTGATTACTAAAGGGAAATGCTAGTTCTAACTCAACCATCGCGTTACCAAAAGCGTCCCATTTGTCCAACAGCGACATATAGGTTTGAGGTAGAACTTTGCCGCGTTTCGGAATTTTATGACCTCTCGGTCCATAGATATGAGCTGCCAAAACATAAAGTTGCGTAGCTTGGTTAAGAGTTTCTATGGTATCCTGCCGGAATAAATAGTCACCCCAAGCAATCAGGATTTCGATGTATTTCATCACCACCCATTTCATGTAGGCTGATGGGCGCGATCGGGCAATAACATGAGGCTGGAAGGGTTTATCTCGCCATTCGTTAATATCATCATTTGGCTGACCGGGTTGCAGTCCTGTAAACAAATTTACCAGCACATTCTCAGCATTAACTTCCTTAAACGGCGCAAATTGCCAAAAGCGTTTAGAGTCAGTATCTTTGGCAAGCGGATTGAAGACGTAATGACACATCTTCAAAGCCTGTTCAAACTGCTGTGACTTCAGCAAGCGGTCTACCAACTGCATTGGTGCGTGGAAAGCAGCTTCCCAGTTATAAAGGGAGTAACTCCGTTTCAGTTCATGATAAATGGCTTTTTCGTCACCCCCGAAAGCATCTAGCTTGCCAGGTTCACCAGTGATTTTGTCATCGGGAATTTTGTTGAGATAGTAAGCGAATAGAGTATCGAGAGTACCCGTGTTAATCGTACCCAACAAATGATGGGCAAAAGGATGATAAAAACCCAGGTCTGGTTTACTAAGTTTTTTCGGGTAATGAACCTTGACGCTTGTTATCTGTTCGTCAAAATATGGCTCATTTTCAAATAAAGACGCACCACCATCATTAACAATTTGTAGCGAGTAAATCTTGGGATTGCTATCAAAGTAATGAAAATCTATAGCGCCTGGTATTGGATTACCCATTCCTGTACCTTTGAATACCTGACTTCCAACAAAGTCGAAACCACCTATGCTATTCCCTTGAGACGAGTTATTGCTCGTAGTCGTGAATTTAAAAACAGTAATCACAACTTTCGGCAAATCAAACAAGGATTGATCGGTTAATATTCTAGGAATAAATTCATAATGACTTACATCTAGTAAGGCATCTGGAATATCGTAAATAGCCTCAGATGAAAGTTGTTTTTGTGTCCATTTTCCATTCCGATATTCGCTCCAGCCCATCTTGATTTCCCAGCCCTCTTTTGGTTTACTAACTGGTATTGTCTCCGCATTGGGAGTAATTTCCTCTGGCACTTTTACTGGAACTATTTTTTTAGAAAACTGCGGAAAGAAAATCAACAAACGCTTATTCCAAACAACTGGAATTAAATAAGTTCCGTTCTTAAGAATTTTTCCCTTGTCATTATCTTCCTTGACCCCCTCCACGTCGTAACTGGGGATATCAACTTGCACTTTTTCCCACGGATACCAGTTTTTTTCGGTTATATCAAAATACCGGTAATAGAAAAAGTAGGGTGCATTTCGTGTTCGGGCGAAGATATGCAGTTTGATATACACAGGATTGGTATTATCAAATACTAGCTTCCCGTCTTTATCGATTTGCTGTTCTACAAATAGCCCCACGACTTTCAAATTCGCTACCTCATCTACTTTAAATAAGTAGCTTTTCAGCGCATCTTGAACGGTTTGCGTGTTGATATCCTTTTGCAATAATTCCGATTCCAGTTCTTTATAGAACGGGCTTTTATCGTCGCGCAGTGGGGGTTCGATCCAGTTTTCAGGGTAGAGGAATACTTTACGGTTGGCTTCCCAAACGCGGTAACGCTGCATCCACTCCCAGCGATCGCGATCGAGTACATCATTTTTAACACCATATTTGTCTTCCAGACCCAGAAAACACCGTTGAATAAACAATTGCACGCTAGAAATTGCCTGCTTGATGCGGGAAGTTTCCATGCAAGCATCCATCTGCACGTCAATTAGGAAAAACTCGAACAAGCTGTCAGCATCTACCACGCCCCATTTAATCAAATCTTCTTGCACCAGTAGGTAACTAATCAAGGCTAGTTTCTGGTTTTCACGCAACTGGTCATTAAGCGGTTTGACGACCTTTTCCCAATCTTCTTGGTCGTAACGGGCGCGGATAGCCTTACGAATGTCTTCGGCAATTTGATGGCATACCCAAAACTTCGATGTTGGTTTTGCCCACTCAAATAGTCGATCGATATCAACAGCTATTTTGTCGGCTACTACTAATGCGTGTTGTAGCTTAACTAAATTTACCTCGTTGCGAAAAGCCTCTGGGCGTTTCAGGTCAAAGTGTTCGGCTTTGAGTAGTTTGTCAATGTTGTCTGGCTTCCAAGTAGTTACATCAGCTATTTTCTGACTCAGTGCGGCTATTTTTTCGCCTGATTTTGTTGCATCAACTGGTTTGGCAGCCCACTCAAATAAGTCCAGCAAATTTGTTTTTGTTTTGGGCAAGCTGTTACGAAGTTTCGTATAAGCCTGAAGTCGCTGCCACTGTTGTAGCGTCACAGTATTGATGTTAAATCGATCGAAATCATCTGCGTAATTTTGCCAGTAAGTTACTTCATCAACGCTCAATTTAAAGCCATTGACTAACAAGGCGGCTTTAAACAGTTTGATAAATACTTTATCGACTTCTGACCCTTTTGAGTAGTCGGGCAATAGTGCGGAAGTCGGAATAGTGGCTTTAGCTAAAGTTGCTGTTTTCCACTGAATATCTTGAGGCTGTTGACCACTTACTTCCAGCCAGTATAATTTCCCACTTTTCAACTTCTTCGGAGTCGGATCTGTTGACCAAACATTAGAAGGATCTTCTTGTTGGTATTTGAATGGAATCGACTCACCATCTAGCATCAGAGGTAGTGGCTGAGTTTCACTTTTTGCCACAAACGCATAGGCTTCGTCTGTCGGTGGAATCAGGTAGCCTTTCCAGTTGCTGGTAGTTTCTGCCGATCGCACTTTAATTTCTTCTAAAATACCAATGGCAGATCGATCGGATGTCCCCACCTTTAGTAAATTGGATAACAGTGCGTCTGTAACATCGATCGGCAAACTCATTGCCCCTGCGAGGGTATCGACAATCAACCGATGTGCCAAACGCTGCCGCAGGAATGGCAGGAAATGGTGGAGAAAGTAAAAACGTTTGTCAAGGGAGGTATTTCCATCATCACCCGCCAATAGCTTAATTTTTGCCTCATTTTCTTCTGGTTTGGGAGGACATTGTGTAGCAGGTAGATTACTGTTTGTTTCCCTTGCATTTTGTTTGGAAAAAATTCCTAACAGCGCGTCATTAAAGATATTTTTGGGCTGTTTGCTAATGCGATCGATCGCCTTTGCCCATTCTGGATTGCTGGAAAGAGCTTTAGCCTGTGCGCGTTCTTCATCGGTCAAAATACCTGTTACCTGGAGTCCCGCGCTGGGTGGAGTTGCATCTTTCTGGTAGCTGTATTTGAGTTTCTTGGCGAGTGTCTTTTGTGACTCTGGAATATCAATTGTGAGATTCAAAGGAGCATTAGTCGAATAAACGGTTGTTCCTTCCAGCAAACCGATTATTTGTTCTACTACCGATGGTTCAAAAAATAATCCAGCTTTTGTACGGACTAACTCAGCCGTCGCTGCTTCTTTATTGTCTTCAGGTATATCTTGGTGAGCGCGATCGATGCCATTTAATCCATCGTAAAGTGTTTTAGTAATTTGCAGAATTGTTCTTTTTGTTGGGGCTATTGGACGTAGGATATCGTCACGATCGCGGATTAGATAATGGAGTTGGCGGAAAGTAAAGCCCGCATCCTCCATTTTGCCCCAGGTTTCGAGTAGTGACAGCGTGTTCCAGGCACTTTGGAACGGGTTGCCAAATAAGGCGATCGCATCAGGCAAATCTGCTACTTTAATATGTAGGGTTTTAGCTAGCAAACTATGCCGATATAGCACCGACAAGTTCGGTATTGTTAGGGCATCGGGCAGTTTACCAAAAGCCATGAGCGTTGTTATGTCGTCAGCTTTCAGCTTCAGCGCAGCCATCAACACTGGTAAATGATCTGTGATTTTGGCTGATTGTGTTAAGTAATTCCCATCTGCATCTGCCTTAAATATCTTGTCAATCCCCAGCAGATTATGGGTTAAAAACAAGCGTGAATAGAGCGACTTTTCCCCAACAGTGCTGATGTTTGCCCAGAAACTTAGCAGTTTTGGTAGTGGTAATCCCGTTTGGTCGAGCAATTTATGGACTGCTACTAACTGATGCAGTAAATTAGGCGTAATTTCGTAAGTTACTTGAGCTATTTCGGGACAATTCCAATTATCTTCTGGTTCGTCATCACAGCCTCCATCATCCCCGCCATCGCTGATGCTGTTACAGTCAATATCGATGAAATCATCGAAACCCACATAATCGCAACGATCGGGATTTTGCGGTGTTTCCCCATCAGTTCCTGTTGAGTGGGCAGACAGTCCAACTAATGCTTTGTCAGTTTCATCAATCATCCAGCCCATTTTACGCCAGAGTCGGATGAAACGATGGATGCGATCGTACTCATCAAGCGTTAATACAGTTCCGTCAAGGTGAGTCAATCGGACTTTATTTAAGTCACAAGTGTCCCGATTTGGTGTCCAGTTCACCGGTAGTTCATTCCCTGTCCTTATATCCTCAATATATTCTCTTCTAACAATGCCAATAATCTCACCACTTGCGTCTTTTATCGTCAGCGAATCCACATCAAATTTATCAACAAACGGCTTACCATCTGTTCCGACAGCCTGTCCGGTAATTCTGACGTTTCCAATAACGACTACCACATCCTTGTCAACAATTGTTCCGTCTTTGTGTAATGTGCCAATAAGTTGTCCATCGTTGCCATTAGAGGGCGTGAACAATTGACCTTCAATTGGTAGTTGTGGCCCTTCACCAGATTCCAGCACAATCAACTCACCGATTTTTTCAAAGTAACAGTATACCCACCGCCGCAAATCTTTAGTTTCTAAACACCAATTAAGTTTTTGTTGCTGACAGGGGTCAGGGTGCAGCATGGCATCAAGCAACGGGACAAAAGGCTGAAACGTTTCTAGAAATTGAATCAGTTTGGCAAAACGGACTTGTGGCGATTTAGCTTTGTCTGGATCGACCAACTTCTGAAGAAAGCGATAGCTGAAGCGAATGCTTTCCAATATTGTCAGGGCTTTCCCTTGGGGATAATTAGGATTGATAAATTGAGTTCTTAACAATTCAACCAAATCGATATACTGAATGCCTGTACGCGGTAAAAATTGCTTTTTAACGAATGTTAGACCCAACTTTTCAGTTTCATCCGTACTGAGCATTTCATTTTGCGTTTTGTAGCCATAGTAATCATGTACAGGCTTGACACCAATGTTATGCTGATATTCGTGTTCGGAATGAGTCTTTTTCAGTGTGATGTCGAAATAGTCCTTGACCCAAAATGCTTCTTTGGTGAGGATAATATATTCTTCCTGGGTTAGCCCTAGAAATTCGGCATCGACGGCGCGATCGAGAACAGTATTATGCAGCTTTTTGAGTTCATTTTGCTGGCTAGGGGTTAAGGATGAATGAGTACACTTCTCATCGGCTGAACGATATACATCAAGCAGTTCATAACGGCTAGTACCGAGGTAATTTAGAAAGATTCTAATCGCATCGATCGCCTGATTATAAGGTAAAGTAAACGGGTAAACTGCTTTTTTGAGGATGCAGTAGGCTTCGTAATTAGTATGCTGTGGCTGTGCCAATAACTCGCTGGTGGTTTCGTCTTCAATATTGAACGTCTCCAGCTTGGCTTGCTTTGGCACGTTTGGATCTTTTTCGTACTCGCCCAGATGCACCACGAAGCTTTCCATCACTTCATTTACTAGGTCGATGTAGGGTAAGACTGTGAAAGTATTTTCGCAGGTGAGTTCCAGACATCCTAAATCTGGACGGCGGCGGAACAACTTCTGTAATGGTGTACCGTCGATATCCTTTGGGTCTGTTTTTGTTTTGCTAGAATCGAGGTTATTATTCCGCAGAAATTGCAGTATTTCAACAAAGTACGAAGCAGGGCTATAAACAGACGTGCATTCCTCGCACTCGCAGTAGTCCATACTGCCAAACAAGGCCTCCAGGTTGAGAGGAACCGCTTGCTGATTAGCAACAGTCTGCATCATCGCCATGCGCGTTTCAAGAGGTTGCTCGCCGTCAATAATAGCTAAGCCCGTTCCTCGCACGGCTTCCCGCATCGTGATTAACGCCTGCTCGTTACGGATGCGATTGTTGATAGCATTGGTATACACTTGTCGAGCAGTTTCCTCGCCTAGTGTTGCGCTGTGTACACTCAAAAATGTGGATTCTGGCATTTCGGCAACTTGAAACGCTGATATCAAATTCGCATTAATTAATACTGGCACAGCTTCCGGAATAGGAGTAAGTGCTTGCACCCGTTGAAGAGTTTTTAACTGCTCAATAACACCTGCGCGGTTTTCCTCAGCAATACCTGTCAATGCTTCAGGATTTTGCAGTGCTCTATAAACCGAGGTTGTGCGAATATTGAAATTGGGTTGGTTGTTTAAGAAATTTGCTACGCCAGTGCGTACCGTCGTATCTGGAATGGAGATTTCCGCATCCTGCACCATCCTTTGCAGCACAGCGGTGGGTTCAGCTGCAAATAGTTTATGGCGTAATCCTACAGCGAAATTTTGTTTTTTCTCATCGTCGTTGACTGCTATAAAACTTTGTGGCACAACTTCAGGGTTGACCAGTGCAGTCAGCCTTTCAACGTTAAAATGCAGTGCCACATCACGCAGGTTATTTACATCTGGATGTTCGGTAAGGGTTGTAACCAAAGGAATATTATCGTCCGACCAATCTGCCAGGGATTGAGCCAATGTAATTTTTTGCAGTGCAGCTTTTGGTAGGGTTTTTTGCAAATTCTCAAAGGCAACCGAAATGTCACCGCTAGCGTCCCGAAGTGCTGTTTCAACTGCTTGTTGGTGTTTGTTATTGGTGAGAACTGCGTTGAGGGCGTTGATTCTGGTTTCCAGGTTGAAAAGTTGTGATGTCATGATTTTTACCTAACCTATAGTTAAAGAAATAAGTTTTTTTTAAGCAACTAAGTTTATGCCATCTGCTTAACCTTCCAGAGAATCTTCGGGATTATCTTCAGGAAAAACAACATCTTCATACAGCAGAGAAATCGGACAACGGAAATCAACGCTGGGAAAATCAACTTCTAGTTCTGTATCGTTGGCAGTTGTTACTTCAAGTGAATAAGCAGTGAGTTCCCATTTGCCTTTCTCATTGATTCGATAGCATTCCACATTCATGCGATCGGCTTCAATTAAAACGTATTCTTTTAGGGTTTCAATTTGACGGTAATGTTTGAATTTTTTGCCGCGATCGAATCCTTCTGTACCGGGAGACAACACTTCGACAATTAAACAGGGATGGTAAATCACTTTGCGGGCAGTGCGATCGCGCGAATCGCAACTCACCATCACATCAGGATAGTGGAAAGGTCCGTTTTCCGAAACTCCCACTTTGGCATCTGCCATAAAGACTTTACAGCCTTTACCCCGCAGGTGATTTTTGAGTCCAGAGGCTAGGTTCAATGCAATAGAGTTATGGGGCAGAATTCCCCCAGTCATAGCAAAGACTTCCCCATTCATGTATTCATACTTAATGGGTTGTTGTTCTTCCCATTTTAGATATTCTTGGGGAGTCATGAATTGGAATTTAGCTTGAGCAATCATGTGAAATATCTCCTATTAACTGAGAAATTAAGTTGATGCTTTTTTAGAGAAATGAGCGATCGCACATTCCCTAAGCAACTCCATAGCCTGTATACGGACGCTTGTAAGGTGGATGCAGTCCAAGGACAATATCTTCTTTAACAATGCCCATTTCAATCAATTCTTGACCGATATCAACATCAGTTGCATTGTGCTGAAGCCAGATTTTTTCATCTTTGATATCGAAGTGCAGAACGGTGTAATAAATTCGCTCTAGTCCTTTCCAACCCACTCGCATGAGTTGATAGCGATCGCGTACAGGATCGAAAAATAGCTCGTTTTCTACATCTTCGTTGCGGGATTGGAATTGACTGTGGTTTTCCAACAGGGTTTGGATGCAAGACCGATAACGCTCTAATTTATCCATTGGATGACTTCCTCGGTTATGGGTTCGTAAACAATAAGTTTGAGTTGATGTCGGGCGAGCACTATTTGAGCAAAACGACTTTGAAAGAAGGTTTGATAGGTTTCACGGTTTGAAAATCCTGATACTGATGGGTAGTAAGTCATACGATCGCAATCCATTTAATTTTCTTCCTGCACATCAAGCTGAAACTATTGGCAACGCAGTCGAATTGATTAACGATCACACTTCCGGCGAGAAAACCAGCGGAAGACAGCCAGCAAAACCGATCGCGCATCTTCTCTCCAAAAGCGTAAATATCCCAGACCATCAAGATGGTGGAAATTCCCAGGCTGATCGCAAACGCTGTCGGAATTGAGATCGGCACTCACCCACAAGGGTTCGCCAATGTTTTTTGGTGGCATACTCAGTAGTTCTTCGATAATGCGTCCATTGATTGGGAATGCTTGCTTTGTCATCGTAAAAACTTCTCGAAATATGTTTGGGACTTATGTGAGATGGTATTGGGTTTCGTATTCTCAGCCCAACCTACAAGATCGGGCGATCGCACTACTAATTAAAAGCGGTAGCGGATTGCAAGATTGGGCATTGAAGCTGGCGGTGCTATTGGCGGCACAAGTTCATATGAGGGAAATCCTACGAAATTAACTCTGAATCTCTCTCCCACTTCAACCCCAGCCCTATTTAATCCCTTTCCAAGCTGCGCCCCAAAGGATTGATTAACACTTGAATTACCAAAATAGTAAGTTGTCCCCTGCCCCTCTGCTTGAAATCCTCCTGCGGCAACTGAGTCTAAAGGATGCATGGCATTCGTTCCAGTAAGATCTACGCCTTCGGTTACCAATGACCGCCTCGCTGCAGCGCGGTAGGAAGCGTCAGTCGCCAGTCTTTCACCCTTAGTTAGACTTCCCACTTCGGTCTGCGCCCATTCAAGGCTCAAGCGTAAGAAATTTGCATCAGATGGGCTGGAAGCCATTTTAGGTGTATACCTAATAGTAACTTCGGGTAATTCTGCGATCGCTGGTGTCGATGCTTCTCTCGCTGCTAATCCGGCAGCAACCGATTCACTCTCGCGTAAAGCGGTGGAACCAGCAACTTTTAAGGCTAATTTTCCTCCTCCAACGATCAGCGACTTGACTAAAAAAACATCTGAAATAGCTAACGCACCATACAGCACTCCACGTCCATAATTTCCGTGGGAAAAGTGCACATAGCTACTCTTGCCAGAACCATAAATAGGAACCACTGATCCAAGTGTCCCAGGCAACTCCTTTTCTAGCTGAGCTTCTTCCTCTTGTCTTGCTTTTTCCTCAAAGCGCGCCACTTCTCTCCCAGCGGCAATAAGACGCTCTCTTTCGTGCTGTTTTAGCTTTACATCAACATTCTTGAGCCAGTCTGTAGCATCGAATTTCGGCAATGATGTTTTTCCATCCTTTAAAGCCTGGAAAGACACCGCATTATCAGTATTAACTTGATCAATAGCTCTGTCATTTTCACTGGAACGTTTATTGACTGACTCAGTGCTAATTGATGCATTAGGTTCCGCGCAACTAGCGATAGCTGAATTACAAGTTCCTGCTGTTCCTGTTGGGTCTTTCCAGAGGACTGGATTGCCTCGGACATAGCTGTAAATATTCAGTCCATCTTTAATTCCAATTGGATCGCAACTCACCCACCGTCCCAACCAAGATGCATAATACCGCGCCCTATGATAAGCCAATCCCGTTTCCTCATCCCGCTCCTTCCCCGTATACCGATACCGCTTCAAACTCACCTCCGCCACACTCCGTCCCGCCTGATATGAAGTCGTGCCGTAGGGATAATATTCCTCATAGGAAATCACCTGCCCCGCCCCGTCTAGCTCCAACGCCGCCGAACCCAAGTGATTATCGAGTTGATAGCGGATCACCCCCACCGAATTCTCAATCCTGCCGCCCCTGCCATCCTCGATCTCAAACGTCAGCGTCTCCACCAGGGCAATCCGCCGCTGGTCATCCATCCCATGCAGCGTCTCCCGCTCCAGCACTAGCCCCACGCCGTTATACCGCCGAAACACCTCAAACCCACCCAGATAAATTCGCTCCTCCCGCAGTCCGGCGCTCTTCTCCACCACCTTCTGCACCCGCTGCCCCGCTGCATCGTAGACATAGTAGGCAGTCCCACCACCAGCCAAATCAACCTGGTGTAGTTGGTCTTTGAAATCCCAGTGCATATTGGGTCGATCAAGGTCAGCATGGTTAGCAAAATGCGGCATTCGCTTCATGCTGCCATGCTCGTCATAGCCATACTTCGCTGAGTAAGTTCCCGCTGCATCCCCCGGCAAACTGGTCGCTCGTAACCGATTGTTGCTGCTTTCATAGTCATAGGCACGATTCCAGCCGCCATTCTGGATTCTATGAATCATCGCCAGGATGTTGCCCACCGCGTCATATTCATAGCGTTCGGTGTAGTTCCGCAATGCCTGCATATCATTGGCATTGGGCAGATTCTGGAACGGGTAGTCGCGGTCATTGTCCCGTGGGACAGTCGGTTGATAATTCGTCTGTCCCGCGTGTTCTCGTCCCCTAGCTTCGATTAGCCGATACAGCGCATCATAGGTATAGAGCGAAACGGGTTTCACCTGCTCGCCATTATTAAAAATCACGGGTAACGCCGCATCCCGAATCTCTGTAATATTGCCCACCGGATCGTAGACATAGTTCAGATATTGCAACGTGCCACTGTTCGCCAGTAGCAATGGAGAAGCGGCAAAGGCTCCGGTGCGAGTCGTATGCAGTCGCATCAAGCGGAACGTCTGAAGATCGTAGGTGTAAGTAGTGCTGCTGTTGTTGCCATAATCAATGCGAACCCGCTGACCCTTGGCGTTGTAGTCGATATTCTTGACGATGCGATCGGTCGCCGTATTCGGGTTGAGTAGGGTTGTTGGCTCATTGGTTTGTCCTCCCCAGATATCCACCCGTTCCAGCAAATTCGCCTCGTTGTAACCAGGGCGAATCACGTTGAACTTGCTGCCAGGTTGATTGCTATGCGGAGCAACCATCTGAATCGGACGGTTGAGCGCATCGTAACGGTTACTGCTGCTAAATATTTCAGTTTCCAGTACCGGAGCCTGCGACCAATCTGGTGTTTTTTTATAGTCTTGAATCAATTGGCGCGTGCTGCGGAGCAGATTGCCTTTGAAATCAAACGCCTCCTCTTCACCCGTCTCTGGATTTCGCCCTTTGCTAATCACAACCCCGGCGGTATCGAACTGTTGGTAAGGCTTACCCCGCAGGTTCAATTGCAGTTTTGCCGCATCGCTCAAATCATTGCTGGGGGTATCTCCATAAATGATCTTCTCAAACTGAATTTCGCGATTCGCATCCAGCGGGTCTGCACCTTTGACAAAGGAACCTGTGGGGCGATGCAGTTCATCGTACTCCGTGCGAAATCGATGATTGCGATCGTCCCAAGCATAAAAAGGTTTTCCGGCGGCATCCACCAACATCCAACGATCGCCCCCATCCATACTATGCTGAAACAACAGATTCCCGGCAATGTCGTAACAGGGAACAAAGTCTGTCTCCGCACCGGGACGGTTGATATATTCCATCACTCGATTACCCCGCGCATCTCGAATCCACAGCGGTTTACCTTCTATATCGAGTTGGGTATAAGTCAGATATTTCTCTTCAGTAAAAACACCATCGCGTTCTAATTTATTGTGGGCGATCGCCACCACTTCTCGCCCTAAACTATCTAAATGGGTAACAGCCGGAGTATTGGCATGAATTGTAGCCAAACGAACAGATCGCCGTTCTTCTACCGTACCCGTACTATAGCGATCGTACCAGGCATTTCCCGGCTCCCTAATCGTGTCGCTGCCATCCCAAGTCGCCACAAACCAGGGCGAAAACTCCACCCGACTGTAGCTGCCATCGGGCATTTCCGTCCGCACTTGCCGCCCGACTGCATCGTAGTAGAGGATGGGCGTGACACCGACTTCCTGGGATGCTTCTTCGCTATCCCAACGGTGATGGGGACTGAAATAGGGTTCGTACTGTTTGACGGGTTTGCCTTTGTTATTCAGAATTGTTTTACCGCTAGCAATCCAGCGCATCGGTTCCCCTGCCGTTTCCGGTTCCGCCTGCACCTTTTTCACCAGCAGCGTACCCATGCCATCGGAATACTCAAATCCCACTTGCAGGGGACTATTCGCCCCACCTGCGGCGACGTGAACCTCGCGCATCAATCCGGCAGCACAGGTAGGATGATAACCGTAGCGGATACTGCCATCGGTTTCGCCAAAGTAATACAAATACCGCGCCGTTGCATTACCTAACAACCGCCGTGCCTCGGTTTCGTCATACTCTCCAGTAAAGAAGCGGATGAGGGTTGCGCGATTCGGATGCAGCAATTCTTCATCAAATCCCGTCAGATTATCGCCCTGATTTTCCTTACCCAAAAGTGCCATTGCCGCAGGCATTCCTAACGCATCAAACAACACTTCTGAGAGATTCTCGTTAATATCTCGCAACCGTCGGGGAGCTAACACGCGATAATCAAATAACTCTACGGATGTCGTATTGCCGATCGCATCTCGGCTCGATCGAATATAAAGATCGCGTGGGTCATATTCCAATGTTGTGGTATTTCCAAAAGGATCGGTGTAGCGTTCCGGCAAATAGAAATGTGCTGCTGCATCCGCCGCAAATCCAGCAATGCCCGATCGAATCCAATACTGTCTGCTGGTATCCATATCTGGAAATCGTGCCGCCAAAGTTGCACCGCTGAGATATCCACTGACATCCGCATTTTCTAAATCTTGTCGCACTTCTGAAGTCAGGCGATCGGGTGTCAATATTTCTGTCAGCAATTCATCTGTCAGCGCTAGTTTGTAGGTTTCGTAAGGCAAACCCAAGTAATTCAGTTCTCCCCAAGGTAGGGGATTTTGCAAATCTGCTGAAAAATACAGCATCCGCACCCATTCCACGAGGCGTTTTTGGGGAATATTGCCATTGGGTAAAACGTGGTAGGGAATCTCTGGAATCGCCGTTCCAATTCTGGTCAATCGCAGTTCTTCCAGGGTATAATAAAAACCCTCAGTTGGTGCAATTCCTGTCAGTTCGTAGGTTTTAATTTCGCAGGGAAGACGCAGGCGGTAAGCATCCGTTTCAATAACATCGTTTGTCAAGCGATTTTCGGTATAAACTAGATGCCGTTCCTGCTGTACCTCGGCAATCTGTATTTCTGCACCTTCTGGCAAACTGGTATCCGCGTATCGTCCGATGCGAGGGTAAGCCACTGCCACAGATTCCAACACATTTCCATATTCATCAATTCGCAAATTTAAGGTATGGGAAATGCGAGGATAGGGTGGCAATTCGGCACGTAAATCGAGTTCGTAGTGATAGGTAATCGCCTCGCTTTCTGTTACTAAAAACACAGCATGGCGATTCGCCTCGCGAGCTTGTAGGCGTTGAATCTGACAGTTATGAAATGCTGTTGAAAACAGTTTAACTCGCCGTTCCTCACCTTGTTCTAAGGCATCTACATCTAATTCATACACCTCCTGCCGCAACATCATCCCTTTGCACGATCGCAGTGCTTCCCGCCACTCTTCGGCAGATAAATCTAAAGTCGCTAAATCTTGTTCTGGTAATGTTTTCTCAGTGAAGCGATCCGATACAAAATATTCATTCTGAAATTGAGAGAGGATGCGTTCTCGATCTAAAAATGCCCCTGTATGAAACCAAGTAATCGTTTTAACAGGAGGCTGATACAGCGTTTTGTCATCGCTAATATAAGGGCTGGCAATATTTCCTGCTGCAAAGCTACCAAAACTTTCGACATCCGTTTGTTCGACTCGTCCAAAGCCGCGAAACTCCCGATCGATGCCATCGAAATAGCCGTGGTGATAACTATAGGTGGAGGTAAATAGAGTTTGCCGCCATCGATCGATAACCGTCACTTTTTCCACCACATGAACGGGAAATGGCAATTTCGTAATCCAAGGTTTACCTGCCAATTTATCTTGCAAATAAAATTTGGTAGAAGGCGCATATTCTACAACTGTTTCTGCACCCAGATTGTTCGCTGTCTTAATTAATAAATGCGGCTTTTGTCCGCTCATCAAATCGATATAACGCATCGCAGAACGAGCATGACCGGGCAAAGGTAAAGACCAAACTAAACAAGCCGTTCCATTTCCCAAAAGATCGATCACTGTCGCCGAAACCATATTATCGATCGCCGGAAAATTTCTCAAAAATCGCTGTTTAGACCAACTATTTCCCGATTGATTGAAATAAACCTGTACCCCTTCCCCACTTAGATACAAAATATCTGTCGTTCCCGAACCATCAATATCGGCTAATACAATTCGACGCTGATTAAAGATATCGATATTATCGAACAAAGGCGAATTATCCATCGTCACTTTGGCACTAAATCGCCCGTATCCCAAATTTGCCCAGTAACAGACTTCACCATTCCGAATTCGCACGATATCCGTCAATCCATCTCCCGACATATCCGCCAGATAAATTGATTGAGTGCTATCCCCAAATACGACTCGTGGCCCTTTCTCTTCATCCCAAGGTTGATGGACTTTTTCTGCTGTGCTAAAGCCTGATTCGGCGAGCGATCGATACCAAACAAAGCATTTATCTTCTGTAATTAAAATATCACTATGTCCATCCCCATTCAGATCGATAAACTTGAGGTTTGGATTATCCCAATCCAGGTTGGGTAAAGATTTAAAAGCAACAAATGATTCCCAATCTTCGTTGTGAGTTCGTTCGTAAAAACCGGGATTTGAACTGCGTAAAGTTACTAAATCGAGTTGACCATCGCCCGCAAGATCGAGAAATTGTGCGCCATTGTTTAAACCAGTTGCAGGTTTACTAGCCACTAACTCAACGGGGGCAAAATGTGCTTTAATCTGCTTATAGCCATTAATTTCTACATTGTTAATCGGGCTTAAATTGCGTTTATAAAACCATCCATTCCCCTGTTCGGTTAAAATTCCCGATAATCCTTCCCCATCCAAATCCACCCACTGGTATCGCGTTCCATCGAGTCCTTGAGGCAGATTTTCTAAGCTGGTGCGATCGACTTCCCGTACCGTTTCGTCAATGTTAGCTTCGGTATAAGTAAATTCCAGAGGAGGCAAGGATTTCTGAATGTAACCGCCATTAGAATTTCGTTTATAGCCTGTTTGTGTTGATGAAAGTAATAACGAGTAAATCGGATTGCTAACATCAGTCGAATTTTGTTCGTAGGAATAGGTAAAATCGGTCGATCGCACTAAACAATCTTTTCCCACACCTTCTGCTTCCGGGAAGTGATGAAACATCAGCACGCGCTGACACAGACGATAGGCGCGAACTTCAAAACCCGATCGATAAGACGAAAATGGCTCATTGCGAACAGTCCAAACTCCTGAATCATTGGGTTTGGGATTGATTAGATCGTGTTCTCCATAGTCAAACACTACCTGAAACATCCAATCCGATCGCAGCGCCAAATCTCCATCTAATTGTCGAGGTGTTGGATTCCCATATTTGATTCGTTTCAGGTATCGATTGGTCGATCGACTCTCTGGAGTTCGATTCCGTTCGTGTACCTGTGCTATAATTATTCCGGCTGAATCTTCCGCTTTATATTCATAGCGAATGGCATTGCCTTTATCGTCATAACTTTCGCAGATTGACCAGCTAAAGATTCGGGTTAAATCATTCGGATCGACAATCCGACTTTCGGAAGTTTTGCCATACAGCGTGGTAATATTATCTTTAGAGATCGATCGCCAATGAACTTCTCTGGAATTTAATTTTGTCCAGCGCTCCATTCTGGCAAATAATCCTTCAATCCGAGGATGATATTGACGAATGTGATACCCATCCCGCTCAATTTCATTGACTTTGCCATCTTTGAGAACAGGAACTAAATCTTCCGCACCCGATAGAATGAAAATATCGGACTCTTCTAAATCCAAATAGCGCGGTAAACCTTTATCTGTCTTGCGTGTAATTGAGGGAAGCGATAGATTCCAACCCAAACCAAATATCCCATTACCAGCACCCGAATCATAGGAAAGCGACAACTGCGGCCAAAATCCCGATCGACTGGGACTGGTAACAAGGGGTACACTCATGGAACCCGTGCCAGTCACTGGGTTAGCTGCAAATTTCTCACCCATCCCTTTAATCGCTCCTCCTCCTTTGGGCAGGGATACGGTCGGAGGTGGTGAGACGTAACTTTTATCTGACTCTGTGGCTTGCTTGTCGCTTTTTTTGTTTGAGTTAGCAAACATAGGCTTACCCTATACCCCGTATCGGAGCTACGTTTAGGCAATGAACTTTGGGCTTGCAACTGGATGACTGGCGATCGCTACACCCGATAGAAGTCGCCTTCCATCAAACTGCCTTACTTCTTATGCAGACACCCTTGTCTCTACTCCATTAGCTTTGAGGAATTCTTAATCAGCCACGTCAAGCTCTTATTTTCTGAGAAGTCTGGTATACACGACAGTACTCTTGGAGGTACTCTTTGCAGAATATGTTCTGAATTATAAGACAAAGTTACAACTGATCCGATGTTGCTTCAGAAAAATTTACACTCTTTGCGATGATCGCAAGAAAGCCACTAACCAAACAATTCCTGTAACGGAATAGAAAATCGCGATCGATCCGGCCCACTAGCCGATCTAGCATAACTCGCTTGATTGCGAATCGCTAGAATCTGCTCCTCATCCCGCAGCATTGATGGCGTAAACTGATAACGCTGTTGCCGCAAATCCTGCAAAGTCACCTTCAATTCATCCGGCTGTTTCGCTTCTACCAGATCGCGATAATATATTTCCTCAGCACATTTTCTAACAGCATTGCCTATTTCTGCTGGCGTACAAAGCCTGTAATCCCTCAACAGAATCCGCCACTCATCATCCGTCCAAGGCGACTCAGAAGCATTACGAAACTCAGGAAAATATTTTTTGAGATGAAGATTGAAAATTTCATACATCGCCCCTTCGTGAGGCAAATCCACAAAGAAAATGTCATCAAAGCGACGAATTAATTCCGGTGGTAACATCCCCAAACGGTTAACTGTCGCCACGATATAAATTGGGTATTGATGCTCTTGCATCCACGTTAAAAGCTTCCCCGATAAGCGCCTAGAAACACCGCCATCTGCATTGGAATCCCACCCTGCAAAGCCTTTATCAAAATCATCCCAATAGAGAATTGTAGGACTTAAAGCCTGAGTCAGTTCCAGCAGTTCGCGCAAAGCTAAATCTGGTTTGGAAGAACCGACAATCGAACCCCAATCAGCCGCCAACAGCGGCACTCCCATCTTCTTAGCCGCAAGTTTAGCACTGAGACTTTTGCCAGTCCCCGGCGGCCCCCAGAGAATCATTCCTTTGGGAAATTTGAGTCCGTATTTCTCTGCTTCTGGATTCAACAACGAAGCCACCTTTGACAGCGACTCGTCTAGCAAGTCTAAACCACCTGCATCCGGCACATCTGCCTCGGCAATAAACTCTAGGCCTCGCCCCCGTAGCTTATTAACCTTGTGGTCGAGCACAAACCGCGCCATTTCCTCATAGCTAGAAGCAAAAGCTAGCGATCGCTCTAAAATTAACTCGATCTCACCTTGGGGCAACCCCTGGCAAGCTCGAACCAAAGCACCTTGCAATACCTCGTCACTTTTGTCATCAAGCCCAGGATGGCGATCGCAAAACAACTCCACCACCTTTTGCGCTGCAACTCGGGACGGTAATGGAGTCGTCAGTACGGGAATCAAAGGCTGCAAGTTCACCGGCAGTTGTATGTAGTTTTCCAGCATCACCCAAAACTGAGGAGCCGCAGACCAAGATGAGTGATAGTAAGCATTTGCCAATTGAAACCCCAGACGCGAACTCACCTGACCCGATTCGTCAAAATCTAACACTCCCTCAAGAATGTAAATTCCCTCTCTCTTACTCTCTAGTAGAAACTCAAGCACGTCAGAATCTGGGCGCAAGTCACTATTTTGTAATATACACTCACCCTCTCCACTCACAATTTCCTGCAAGCAACTGTACCCTGAGTTCCAAAAGAAAACAGGCAAATGCAGCTCCTGCCCCCAATTGTGGAACTGTGCTAACACTCTGATTCGATCAGGCGTGTAATACTCCAGCCCGACAATCTTAATGCCTCTTTGGGCCAAAGCGAGCCAGTCATTAATGGTACGCATAAATTCCACGGTAAGAAATATTCAAAGGTACTTTTCTCATTGATAGGCTACGGTCGAGCGTTGCCATCAGCCAATAGTTCTACAGCAGCCAAACCTCCTCTTAATTCTTAGGAATTATTTACCTAATTTCCTCAATATACATAATTATGTATTTCTGCTACTCAAAAAAAGATACACCCAAATATTACAAAAATTTATTTCACAGGAAAAATTATTAATTATTATTAATGATAATAAAAAAAACTAATTATAAATTTGATGAAATTTGAGAGCGCCTAACGGCGCTGTTAGCCGTGAAGTAGTTTAATTAAATCAAACTTTATGGCTACAACAACAGCTAAAAACCATAACTCTCGCCCATCCAATGGAGCGGTGACTTTGAATGGCAAAAGCAATGGTGCTGCTAAGTCAAAGAACCCAGCGACAGCTACCCAATCGCAGGTCAGTCGCCGTTCGACACTCACTGTAGAAGAGCAAGCAGACGCACTTCTAGACCGCGTGCGAACTACCATCCTGAAAAAATTTGGAGTCAAAATTCAACTGCGCGAAAAACGCCTCCAAACTAAGGTAGGTCACGCTACCAAAGAAAAACTTGGTTTGGATATTGCTGCTCAGTTGAAAAAACGCGGCAAAACGATGAACTGGCAGCGTTGGAATAATGAAGTGTTTCCAGCTTTATTCGGTCAACCTGATGCACTGCGCCACGATATTGAAGTCATTGCTCTTGTGATGGCAAAACTGTACGACGTTTTCGAGATTGACCCGCAAGAAGCAATTAAAGGTCTTGTCAAATTCAATCAAGAATCGCTTGCTAAACGCAATAGCTATAACAAGCAGGATGAATCCGATGATGAAGATGATGATGACTTAGAAGATGAACTTGATGCTGATGAAGATGAGGAAACAGATGAATCCGAAGAAGACTTGGACGAAGACAGCGAAGATGATTTCGATACCGAGGAAGAAGATGAGGAAGATGATGCTGATGAAGATGAGGACGAAGATTTAGAATAATCTTTCACCCTCGCTCAAATTTTACAGCTTCCTTCACCGTCGCTCTTGTTGAATATGTAAAACTCTGCTCTACCTAAAAACGGTAGAGTAGAGTTTTTTATTTTATTCATATTATGAGTATTTTAATCAAACTTCACCTTTCAGGGAAATATTTAAAGTATTAATTACTTTCAACTTAATTAGTTTTAAATACAGTTATTAATATTTTATTTGAAAGTTAAGCCCAATAATTCAACTTAAAGAGGCAGCGATTGCTGCTGTGTATATGAACAAACTTGAATTCAGGAAAATTGAGAAATGAGAGTCACTGAAAAAGTTCAAAAGACTAATGCAACCCATACGGCTAAAGCTCATAAGACTCAGATAAAAGCCCTCGACAAGTGCATTAGTTACAACGATAAACTTCGCCTAATGGTACTAGAAGTTTTGAGAGAAGAATCAGGTCGGGAACTGGCAAGTGTTGCTCGCTTTAACGGTGGCGAATTTGATTGGGAAACACATAATGCCCAATTTCGCGCTGACTACAGCGAGACACCTTTAAAAGAGTTGATGCGTGCTGGTCGCATCCTATACGGATTGACCGACATGGATGCAATCCGCGATCGCCGCGCCAAGCATCGGGGCATTCGCAATCAACGGCTCGCCCGTCAGAGCAGCGGAGTTGCTTCAAGCTCACAAAGTGTACATGAAGAAGTGGATGTTGCTGACGACGACATCGATGATTTGGATTGAGTCGCTTGAGTAACTAAGAATCTCAAAAATTGCCCGTTAAGGGCAGCTTCCCTACTCCTCATTCTAGGAGTGGGGAAGCTTATTGCCACCCACCCACCCTTTGATTGAGAGCTATTTTATCTTGTTAGAACTATATTTGACCTGGATGTGAATTTTAGGGGGCTAAAAAAGGAGGAAAAAAGAGGAAAAAACAGCACAATTATTACTCATTAAACCTCGTAATTCCTACTTTTAGCATTCCACTGAGTATAAATGCTCATTATTTTTCGTAAAGAATTGTTGCTTTTGACGCGATTTTTTGTAATTTAGACCCTTCTGAATCCTCTTCAATCCTCGTAGTTAGTACCCTAGTCGCATAGCAAGCCATGTCAAATAGACGTTATAGGGGGGTAAAAATGAGCACTCTTTGCAAATTAGGGGTTTTTGCTAGACTGCGATGAGAACTGTTGGAAGTTGAAGTTAGCGATCGCACACTCTGCTCTGATGATGCCTGAAGCTTTGCGATCACCATTCACCGCTAAGCCGGGATACAGACGTTAACATCACACTTATGGCACTGTGCTAACGGGACTTAAACAAAATTTAAGCCCAAACAAGCCCAAATTGGCTTTATATGCAGCAAATACGTCATGATGAACTGTTAGCTATATGTGCAAAGCACACGCTACGCGAACAAAAAGTCGAAAAAACATAGCTGTTCTAAAGGCTTCTAAATAATGATGCATTTTAAATTTTCACCAAAAATTCTGCAAAGGCTGGGAGAAGAACTTGTTCCGAATCCAGACCAAGGAATCATCGAATTGGTTAAGAACTCTTATGATGCCGATGCTACCGAATGCACAGTAGAACTTATCAATACTAGCGCCATAGGTGGCTCGATTATCATTTCAGATAACGGTTTTGGTATGGATAAAAATGCCATTAGCGAGGGATGGCTGGTGCTAGGTCGCTCGAAAAAAGCTATCCGTGAAGTTACCCAATTAGGTCGCTTACCTGTAGGAAATAAAGGATTAGGTAGATTAGCTGCTCTACAGCAAGGTTCTCAAGTAATCTTGAAAACTAGACCTGAAGATGAGCCAAGAGTTGAATATTCTTTAACGATTAATTGGAATGATTTTAAGGACGCTGATGTAGTAGAAGATGTTCCTTTTGATGTCCAAAAAAGTAGCACGGATAAACGGCATGGGACTGACATTATAGTAAGCAATCTTAAAAAAATATTCACTAAACGCGATATCCAAAGACTAGCTAGGGAACTTTTACTGCTAGCAGATCCATTTAATAATCAGGCTGGTTTCCGTCTTCAACTTATTGCTTCAGAATTTTCTGAAATTGAAAAACAAGTCAATAATGCTTATTTTGATGATGCTGAATATCATTTAAAAGCTTATATAAATGAAAGTGGTATTGCAGAAGCAAGTTTACTAGACTGGCAGGGAAAAGTAAGGGTTCATGCAGAACATAGTAAACTTTCTCAAGTAAATTCTCAAGAACCTTACAAAACACCCCCAACAGAATTTGAATTGTGGGTATTTTTACTAAATCCTCAAAGCTTTTCAGCTAAAAATTCTTCTGTGTCTACCACACAAGTTAGAGAATGGCTTGCTCAAGCTGGAAATGTTCGTCTATACCACCGTGGGCTGCGGGTAAAACCCTATGGTGATCAAGACGATGATTGGTTGAAATTAAATTATGCACGATCTAGAAATCCAGAGGTACGTCCTTCTACAAAAACAGTTATTGGTAGAGTGATTGTCCAAGACTCTGAAGATATGTTACTTCAAAAAACTGATAGACTTGGTTTTATTGAAAATGAAGCATTTTTAGAGTTAAAACGCTTTGCAATTGATGTATTAGAATGGATGGCTAAAGAAAGGCTTAAGGTTACTGAAACGCAAAGAGAAAGGGTTAAGAAACAAGTTCCTCATGATATTACAGAAGCTAAAGCAAGAATCGAAGAAGTTATTGAAGCAGAAGTTCCTCAAGAATCTCGCCCTAAAGTCCTAGGGGCTGTTCAGCAATATGAAATTGTAACAGAGCGTGAAACAAAGGTATTGCGTGAAGACCTTCTGCTTTATCGTAGTTTGGCTACAGCAGGAACAACAGCAGCAGTTTTTGCTCATGAATCTGGCAAACCAGTAACATTAATTGAAAAAATAGCGAGGAGAATAGAAAATAAGGGTCGAGAAAGTCTAAAGGAGAAATACCAAGAATTTTTAGAAGACCCTGTTTCAAAGCTTTATAAAGTAAGTCAGTCATTACTACGGTTCTCAAATTTTCCACTGCATTTTTTAAAACGAGAAAAACGCCGTTCAAGTGTTGTAGATATTCACAGCGTGATTGATGATATTATTGAAATTTTTCAACCTTTTTTTGATGACGGTAATATTCAAGTTCAAAAAATTAAGATTGATGGTAAACCTTGTATTTATGGAAGTATTGCTCTTCTAGAGTCCATTATTATAAACCTTTTGACAAATAGCATCAACGCTTTTAATGTGGATGGCGGATGTAATGAAGGACGCAAAATAATTATATCTACTGAAACTGGAGGAGGTTATGTGAAGCTCAAAGTTTTAGATAATGGACTTGGTATCCGTGATATAAAAATAGATGAAATATGGTTGCCTGGGAGAACTACTAGACCCGGTGGTACAGGTTTGGGATTGACAATTGTTAAAGATTCTGTATCTGATCTTGGAGGAATGGTAAAAGCAATTCCAAAAGGTGAATTAGGTGGGGCAGAATTTATTGTAGAATTACCAATTAGTAGATAATAATAGTTTTATGGCAATAACAAAAGTTTTAAAGAATAAAATAATAGCTGTAGTTGACGATGATAAAATGTTAGCAGAAACAACTGCCTGGGATGTAATAGAAGCTGGTTATGAGCCATTTTTATTGTTCGATGGAAATTTTACAGATGTTAATGCAATGGTATCTTTTATTCTTAGCAACAATGCTGTAGGTGCTGTGTGTGACCATCGATTAAGTAATTCTGGACTGGCTAATTTTGATGGAGCAAAATTGGTAGCAGCTTTATATGATATAAAATTTCCATCGCTGCTTGTAACTCAGTTTACAGAGATGGATACATCTTTTTCGATTAGAAAATGTAGAAATAAAATACCTGTACTACTAAGTCGAGAAGAAACCAATGCTTCAAGTATTGCTAAGGGAATAGAAATTTGTACCTCAGAACTTTGTGGTAAAATACCGAGTACCAGAAAAACTCGTAGAACGATAGTTAGTATTACTAATATTGCTCAAGAATCTGGTGAAACTGTTGTAGATGCATTTGTTCCCAGTTGGAATCCCCATAAGGCAGTTCGTTTTCCAGCTATTCTTGTTCCTGAACATTTAAGGGATTCACTAAAGCCTAATGTATGTTTATTTGCTCATGTAAACACAGGAGCAGAAAAATCTGATGACCTGTATTTTGAAAAATTTGAATTAGCGCCTGAACCAGATGAAGATGATGAACTTGCCTGAATTGATTATTTTAGATGTTGGACATGGAAATTGTACGTTAATCAGAGATGCAAATGATTTAATCGTTATTGACTGTCCACCTGGAGGTACGTTGGCAGAGACTCTTGAAAATCTATCTATTAAAGAAATTTTACATATCCTCATTTCCCATTCTGATGCAGATCATATTGGAGGTATAATTGACTTACTTTCAAATAAAGATATCAAAATTCACAACGTACATCTAAACCCTGATGCAATTAAGGAAAGTAATATTTGGCGAGTTTTACGCATTGCTTTAAAAGACGCACGCCAACGGGGAACTAAAGTTTCATCAGAATTGACAACAACAAAAACAGGGAGTTTAAACATTGGTTCAGTTAATATCGAAGTCCTTGCACCAACACCTGAATTAATTTTAGGTGGTGCTGGAGGAACAGATTTACAGGGACGGAGATTAACGTCTAACTCAATATCAGCAGTTATCGGCATAGTTCACGATTCTCACCGAGTCGCTATACTAGCAGCAGATATTGACAATGTAGGATTTGACAATCTGATTCAAGACCCAAAAAGTTTTAGTGCTGACATACTTATTTTTCCTCATCATGGTGGAAGATCCGGTGGTGGAGATAGCAAAACATTTGCCCAGCAAGTTTGTAGTTTCATCCAACCAAAACTAATCATATTCTCAATTGATCGTAATCGCTTTAGCAATAATCCCCGTGCAGAAATAATAGAAGGATTGCGTTCTTCTGTGCCAGATGCTCATATTTTATGCACCCAATTATCTCAACAATGTGCTGCTAGTGTTCCTAGTTCAAAGCCTACACATTTAAATATTCTTCCTGCTAGAGGATTTATTAGTAATAGTTGTTGCGGAGGAACTATTGTTATCAAAATAGATGGTAGCAGGACGACTTATCCTGAGATTACTTTACATAAAGAATTTGTTAATCAAGTAACTAGCCCAATATGTCGAAAGTTTTGACTCTTCATTTCAGTGCTGAAAACTACTTTGACTATCTGATTCCGATCGCTCGGAATCCCTACTCCTCGCCTCTATCCGATCTAGCTGCTCTGCCACTACTGCCCAAAAATCAATATCTTCAGGGGAAATACCCTGAGCTAAAACCAATTTTTCTCCGCGAACTTTGATTAACTCCCCTCGGACAGAGGCAGTCACAGAAGACACCGAAACCCCTTCCGACTCTCCGACCATCAGCTCGTACAAATCTCCTACCCGAACGCGAGTGTACTCATCAGTCTCTTCCACGCGATCGCGAGCACGATCGAGGAAATACTCAAAAGCTCTTTGAGCCGTTGGCAGAATAGACTCAGCCATTTTTACTTGCTGAATGTCCATTGTGGCGGCTGGCGGTACTGAATCAGCATTCAAATCGCCTGCTGGCGGGTTCGGAATTATCGGCTCTAACCAATTAGAGAATATAGCCAAATCCTCTGAGTTTTCTTTAACAGTTGCACCAAAAACCTCTGCATCGCCATAAGATAAAGCGCTTTGCACCTCACCCTCTAAAGTGATCCGCAAGACGATGTGGCTGTCTCTATCTGAAATCACCCTGATTGTTTCACCGTCCTCTAAAAATGCTGTCCAATCTTCTATAACTTTGCGTTTCCCGAGCTTAAACTTTTGACAGCTATCTAATAAAGTGCTAGCTAGCAAATTCTCTAGTTCTAAGCGCTTCTCTTCTGGCAGCTTTACTATCTCTTCTTTAAACTGTTCTTGTACTTCCTCTTTAAAACTTGCGCTACCATCCTCCGAGATCCCCAACGAGCTATCGCCCGTTTCATTTTTGCCTCGTCCTGCTAATATTTCAAGCGGGTTTAGTTCAAAAATCACTTGTTCTTCACTTTCATTCTGGTCTTTCAAAATAGCCGAATTGCTAGAAGCAAGAGGTATGGTTAGTTCGCTGAAATTAGAGCGATCGCTCTTTAAATCTTGCTCCTGTATTTCAGCTAAAGCCCCCGCTTCTGTCGAGAGCGAATCAGCTTCATCGCCCTCAGCTTCACTACCCAGCGTCCCAACTTGATTGTCACCATCTGCTTGCGAAAGCCAAACCAGCAAATTTTGTTTTGGTTGCCCATCTTGTCTCTTTGAAGAGGATAATCCTTTAAGCTCAAGAACTCGGCGCTCCCAATCTTTGTTTAATTCGATGAAATTGGCTGCATTAGTTTTTACCAGGCTGATTTGAGCATAGGCATATTTCTCACCTGCCAAGGACAGGGCAAAATCAATAGCAGCAAGGCAGCCGTGATAGAAATCTTGAGTCTCGCCGATGCAGATGCAATCTTTTATAATCGGTTCGCAATCGGTTTCTTTTCCAATTTGTCTTAGTTGAGAAATGGAGCTAGCAGGCAACCTACAAATGGATAGCTTAGAGTCCCCTTCTTCTAAATTTGAACTTAGATGTTGTTGGGGCAAATCATCTCCTCCATCATTGATAAAAGTTGCTATTTTAGCTTCTAAAAGGCTAAGTGTTTGTACCCCGCCTTCTTCATCTATTAACTTGACTGCCCGATCCAATCCTGCAAGCAATCCCTGATAAAAATCTTGGGTTTCTCCAGCTATCGATCGGTCAGTTGCTATCTTCTCAAAAAAAGCTAACCCTATTTGTTTCAGCCTCAAGATATACTCAGGAGAAAATCTCTGCATCGTGCCTAAAAACATAAGCGTGCCGCCCTCTAAAAGCGCGTCGATCTTTTAGCAATCAACCTATCATGCATTGTTGTCGTTCTCAGTAGGCCTTCAGTTGTAACTAACTTTAGTTCTCAAGGCACAGAATATTAAAGCGGTACTTGTTGTATCAAAAAGTAGCAAAAGCGAAAAAAAGCCGTCAAACAAATTCCTATTGCTATAGCTAGCTGAAATTAGAACAAACAACAGCCGCTCGGATGATAATTTCTGCATCTGAATCGCGTTTGAATAGTCCGCAAGAGTAATTTTGCTGATGACTTTTGAGCTGGAAAATTAGGATAGACGGCGGATTGAGTTTACAGCCTTTAGCTTTTAGCTTAAATCAGTAACTTTTACTGTTAATAGGAGAACCGCGTTCCCATGCAGTTTGACCATCAACACAGCTCTCGAAAGCCTGCACCCGTCGCCGATCCGCTGCGGCACAGCAGGAGGCACATACTAGCATCCGTCCTATTGCTACTGGACAGTGATCGCGCCCTTGCCGACTGGTCTGTCCCCCAACTACCCCACGTTTCAGGATTTACCTACAAAGGAAATCGCTTTCTAGTAGCTACGATGAAAGAGGTTGAGCAGATAGTTTGGGGGTGGATCGAGGATAATTTATGGGCAGTAACCAATACTGATGAAGATATTGACTTGCTGCTCCAGCACTTGCAAATTTCCCCATCTTTAATTGAAGCACTCAATGGACAAGCTACTCTCAATTACCTTCGGACTGTTCATCCTCGAAAATTTTGCAAGCTTCTGTCTCCGGCCATAGCTAATCCCACGCAGTTCGTACAAGCTTTATTTGAGAACCGCAGCCGACCGGGACTGGTTAAACGCGCCATTTGTGAGTCTGCCCAATTCTCGCCTCTAGCTTGGACAGAAGTGGAACGGGCAGGATATCTCATTTACTGCATTGTTAATCAACCAGAGGTACTTCCTGGCTCCATCAAACTAACAATCAACTATCCTTATCCCTACAAGCCAAGGGCGGAGCGAGCTTAGGATTTTACAGAACGGGCGTAAAATTAGGCTCTCAAGCGAACAATTAAGCCAGGACTTACGCAATAGCCGTTGTTTTTTATAGCAACGGCATTGTCACTGTTGCCCATTCCCTAGTGAAAAAAAATAAAAAAATCCCTAATGCGCCTTAAAAAATATCACCTAAACATGAGACTATAACTATAAGTTTTTCTACAAGACGGTCAGAGGATAGAGTTTATGCAAAAAGTGCAGATATCCCCAGACTTCAACAAGAATGCAAATATGCTTACAGTTTTAACCGCCACTTCCTCTTGCACGCAGCATGGAAACTATGGCGGTACGCTACAGGAACACAAGTTATGACAAAGATCATCTCCCTATTCAACCAAGCCGGCGGTGTCGGGAAAACCACAATTACACTCAATCTTGGCTACCAACTATCTAAGCGCGGTCGCAAGGTTTTACTCATAGATATCGATCCTCAAGGTTCCCTGACGCTCTTCATGGGCGTTGACTCTCAGAACTTGGAGAAAACTGTGTTTGATGCCATTGTCAATGAGGAGCCTCTACCCATCCACACAGGTATTCACGGTATGGATTTAGCTCCTACCAACATCAACCTCAGCGCGGCTGAAATTCAACTGGTTAACATGGATTTTCGGGAAATTCGCCTCAAAGATGCGATCGCCCCCATTCAAGACAACTACGAATTTATCCTCATAGATTGTCCTCCCAGTTTAGGGTTACTCAGCTACATCAGCCTGATCGCCGCTACTCACGTCTTAGTCCCCGTTGAGACTCACTACAAAGCCTTTGAAGGCACCAACCTGTTGTTACAAACAGTAGCCAGAATCAAGAAGAAGGGCAACCGTTCTTTGCAAGTAGCTGGTTTTGTTCCCTCGCGCTACGCGGCTGCCAACTCTCAGGACAAGCGGACTCTCAAAGCCATAAACGAACAGTTTGCGACCGTCGCCCCCGTTTACGCCCCCATTCCCCGAATAACTGCTTTCGCGGATGCTTCCGAGAAACAAGTCCCGCTTGCTGTTTACGAACCTAAGAATCCCGTCGTCAAAATATTAGACCAGCTAGCAGCCAAGATGGAGAAACTCAATGTCAAGTAAGAATGACCAGCCCTATAAAGGTAAGGCAAATTTGAGCGTTTTGTTTGGAGATGATGAAGTAGCAGAACCAACGGCAGAAAAACTGCTCTCGATTGAGTCTATAAAGCTTCCATCCTCTCAACCTCGCCAATACTTCGACTCCCAAGCGATGCAGGCTTTGGTTGAGTCAGTAAAAATTGATGGAATTCTCCAACCTTTATTAGTCCGTCCTTTGGGAGAGGATAAATACGAGCTAGTAGCTGGCGAAAGGCGGTATAGAGCTGCTAGAGAATTAGGATTGACAGAAGTCCCTGCGATCGTTCGGGACTTGACCCAACAGCAAGCTCTGCGCGTCGCATTAGTTGAGAACCTCCAGCGGGAAGACCTCAACCCAGTCGAAGAAACAGAGGGGATTTTGCAACTGCTTTCCTATCACCTTGAGTACGATCGAGAAGAGGTGGTACACCTGCTCTACCGGATGCAAAATGACGTGCAGAGGATGAATGATAACGTTATCATTCATCCTGAAATGCAAATAGTTGTAAAGGTTTTTAGTGAATTGGGGCGGATGTCATGGGAGTCTTTCGTCAGTAATAGACTGGGACTACTGAAGCTGCCGACAGACATTCAAGAATCCCTGCGCCGGGGTCAGATCGAGTACACCAAGGCGCGAGCGATCGCCAAAGTTAAAGACGAGCCAGCCAGAAAGTTGCTTCTGGAATCTGCGATCGCGGACGGTCTATCTTTAACTCAGATTAAAGAACGGATTGCAGATTTAAAGGCAGGGACTTCGGGAGCAAAACCGGAGGAAAATATGAAAACTAAAATCAAGGGAGCTTTAACAAAAGCGAATAAGTCACAAGCTTGGAGCGATCCAAAGAAGCAAAAGCGCCTCCAAAAAATTCTAACAGATCTAGAATCCCTCTTAGCAGATTAGAAAAAGCAAGGGCGATAGCGCATCCACCTAATCGCTACAACCGGAGTTTAGACAAGAATTTTAGCCATTGAAGGTGATGGTTGTAGCCATTCAAAGGCCGAAGTGAGAAGACACTTATGATGAATTAAATATCCGGCTTCTAGCTTCTGCCTTCATACTTCGGTCTTCGGATGTCTTCTGCGTTTGTTTTGTAAGACTGAGAAGCATTTTTCGTACAACTCATTGTACCAACCGGACTCCTAAGAAACCGATTGTTATTTTGGTTTGTTTCTGGCTTAACGCGCGATGGCGCTGCGTACTGGGCTTGATATTATTTCTGCGCTGGGTGTTGGGAGGCAAAGTTTAAGTTTTTGTGAAGGATGCCCTGTTAATCGAGAGGACATTATTTTTTGGCGATCGGTCTGATACAGGCGATCGCGCGCGGGACGGAACAACTATTCCTGTAAAAACAAAAGTCGCGCACGCTAACAACAATTCTAACCAACAGTGGCAGTGAATCAGAAATTAGCTTGGCGGCAGTGAATCAGAAATCAGCTTTTAGGTAGAACTCACTCAAGCTTGGCAGTTGATAAGTTATGGACTTAGAGATGAAACAGAAAAACGCCAACTCAAACTAAGTTTTGCGAAGGTTGACAGTTATGCCACAAACTAACACTCTTTCAAACCGCAGCCGACTTTCACCGCCGGCAAAGTATCAAACCCGGTCAGATTCTTTTTTGGCAGATTTTCAAAAGTTGCTAAATGCTTTTGCTCGCGCATGGAATAAGTATCAGCCAAACGATTCACTCTCGAACGACAGAAAACAAGACTTAGATTGGCTTGAATCGACACTCCAAGAGTACAAGATTTCCATCCAAACTTCAACTAGCAGCAAAGAGTTTTGGAAAGGCTGCAAGGATGGAAAACAAAGCAGGAGAACAATTTCTGATTTCGATTCGCCCAGCGTCGCACAAACCTTACTCAAAGCGATCGCGAATCCGAAAGCCACTCAAATATACGAGCTGGGGTTTCAAGTTGGATGGCGGTATGTTCGCCTCAAAGACTACTTGCTGCGAATCAGAAAGCAGCGAAAGTTGGAAGAATCCAAGCAGCTTCAAGATTATCAACAGTTTTTAAGTTTTATCCGCCAAAAGGCTGAGTCAGAAGATATGGACTCGTTCGTAAGCTTTGGATGGAGGCAGGAGAAAAATTCAGGGCAATGAGAGATAAACCCAGTAAAATCTTGGCGGTTGACGATACAACTGACAACTTATTTATTATGCAGGCTATTCTCTCAGAAGAAGGCTACTGCGTCAGCACGAGCTCCAGTGGCCTTGATGCTTTAGCTAAGGTTGAGGAGTCGCCACCAGATTTACTCCTATTGGATGTAATGATGCCAGAAGTAGACGGTTACGAAGTGACTTACAGAATTCGCTCAAATCCTCAACTTCCCTTTATCCCCATCCTGTTAATTGCGGCTGACAACTCAACAACCATAGCAGATGGACTCGACTTGGGGGCTGATGATTTCGTTTGCAAGCCCATCCAGGTAAATGATTTGCTGGCTCGCGTCCGCAGCCTCCTCCGGCTCAAACACAGCATAGATGCGATGCTGGAAATGACAAAGGCACGAGAGGATTTTGTGGCTCGTCTTACCCACGACTTGCGGATTCCCCTAGTTGCCGCTGATAGAATGCTGACCCTGCTCAAACGAGGGAAATTCGGCGAACTGCCCCTTCAAGCGGTAGAGGCGATCGCAACCATCGGTAACAGTAACCAAAATTTGCTTTCGTTAGTCAATACTTTACTGGAAGTTCACCGATTTGAATCTGGTTGCAAGAGCCTCGCGCGAGCCTCCTTTGACCTCAAAAAACTGGTCAAAGAAGTCGTCAAGGAACTGGAGGCTGTGGCTATGGACAAAGGACTTGTCCTAACTTGTGACGAACTCGACTCGCAACCACTGCGGATTGAGGGCGATCGCCTTGAACTCCGCCGAGTCATCACCAACTTAGTCGGAAATGCCATTAAATTCACCGATTTTGGTTGTGTGAAAGTCGTTGTCCGTCCAGATGCTAAGTGGGTAAGCATTAGCGTAGAAGACACCGGCCCCGGTATCAGAACTTCAGAACAAGCCACGTTGTTTGAACGATTCCGCACCGGAAACCATGCTAGAGCAGGTTGCGGCTTGGGGCTGCACTTGTCCCACCGGATTGTAGAAGCCCA
The DNA here is from genome assembly GCA_020883125.1 of Microcoleus sp. CAWBG506. GTDB lineage: Bacteria > Cyanobacteriota > Cyanobacteriia > Cyanobacteriales > Microcoleaceae > Microcoleus. Next base: position 52,910 of record JAHREW010000012.1, on the reverse strand, counting down.
TTCTGGCAGCATTGAGGTGACATCAACGGTGGGTCAAGGCAGCACATTTACTGTACGGCTCCCCATATCGCTCTAAAAGTTTTGTTTGGATACAGATTAAGTACAATTGTCCTTTTTTTAAACAAACCAACCATGAATAAAATTAGTGTTGCCTTAATTGAAGACCACCACCTGACAAGGGCTGGAATCAAAGCTGCTTTAGAAGACTGCGAAGAACTCGAATTTATCGGAGAAGCAGCTAACGGCCTGCAAGGGATAACTTTACTGGAGAAAACTCTGCCTGATGTCGCGATCGTTGATATCGGACTGCCAGGGTTGATAGATGGGATTGAACTGACAAAAAGGTTCAAAGAATACGTACAAACTGCCCAAACTCCAAGCGTGGAGAACCAACCGAAAGTGTTGATTTTAACGATGCAGGATAATGAGGAATCCGTGCTGGCAGCTTTTGCAGCGGGAGCCGACTCTTACTGCATGAAAGATGTCAGTTTTGAAAAGTTGGTGGAAGCTGTTGTTGAGACAAATGCTGGTGAAAACTGGATCGATTCTTCAATTGCCAGAATCGTTTTGGCTCGCATGAATAACCCTTTCAAGGAAGCTGTTAACAAAGCCCCCATTTCCACTGTATCAATCAATGGAGTCGAGCCAGAGTACAGTCAGTTGTTAATGGCAAACCCTTTAACAGAACGAGAAAAAGAGGTTATAGAGTTGATTGTCGAAGGGTGCAGCAATGAGGAAATCTGCAAGCAGCTATACATTTCCCTCGGTACTGTGAAAACTCATGTGCGTAACATCCTCAACAAGCTGTCTTGCGACGATCGCACTCAAGCTGCTGTCAGAGCCCTTCGTGCTGGTTTAGTTGACTAGAATCGCGTCAAGAGCAACGGCTTGTTGGATAATACAACAGAGACGTTCCCGCAATCTAAGCTATCTAGGCGAGGGTCGCGATTAGAGGAGGTGCAGTGCCAGTTAATGCCGACAAACCACACTTGTGGAAACCCGATATTGCCCTGTCGGTAGACTTTTATAACAATTGGTTCATGCTGTTCGCTCCAAAAGCCTACCGCGACACTCGCATTGCTACCACTCAACAAGTTGAATCCGCGTTAGCAGAGACAGCCAATCTGACCAACATCACGTCCGCCCTGCTGCGACAGCATCCAGAGGTTTTGCCTATTTTACGCATGGCGGCAGCCCCGCCAATTGCGCGAGATCGCCTGATCGGTTTAGCAGGAGTGTCGCCTAACCTGGTCAAAAACATGGAAGAGAGACAGCGAATTCCGCCCCGGGCAGACATTGCAACTCTGGATGCCGAACTAACAAAAATTAGTCAAATTATTGCACGGCTGCTTGACAAAGATATTTTTCCTTGGCTAGAAAGCGGACAGCAGCCAACTGATAGTGAAGTTCAAAAAGCAGCAACAATTGTAGCCGATCGCCTTTGCGGTGCTATTTCTGACCCGATCGTTCGTAACGCTCAAGAACGAAGGCAGCTTGCTATGATTAAGCAATGGCTGGAACAGCGCGGTTATTCCTACATTAGAGGAGGAGCCGGATTAAGTTTTGAGACAATGCAGCCTGGGACTTTCTCGTTTCGGCTTAATATCCCGGTACTTTTACAGTCTGGCAGCAAACAAATTAATATTCCTATTGATGTTGCGATCGCGCCAATTAATTCTAACCCCGGTGAATTCCCGTTATTGATTGAAGCAAAATCTGCCGGTGACTATACCAATCCCAATAAGCGACGCAAAGAAGAAGCTATTAAAATGACTCAATTGAGGAGCAATTACGGCAATAACGTGCGTTTTATTTTGTTTCTTTGCGGTTACTTTGACAGTGGCTATTTGGGTTACGAAGCGGCCGAAGGGATTGACTGGGTTTGGGAACATCGGATTGATGATTTAGCACTATTTGAAATATGAATGTAACTGCGACAATTGAATTGACACGAATGTTGCGGCAATCGCAACTGGACGGAGCTAGAACTCAGGCTCAGCGAAATAAGCTAGGTCAGTTTGCTACGCCTCCAACACTGGCAGCAGATATTCTCAAATATGCTTCAATGCTGTTGCCGTCAGATATTAAGATTCGTTTTCTCGACCCGGCTTTTGGTACAGGTTCTTTTTACTCGGCATTATTGCAGCAATTTGGGCGATCGCAAATTGTTAAAGCAGTCGGCTATGAAATTGACCCCTATTACGGGAACGAAGCGATTAAGCTTTGGAGTGACACTTCGCTACATCTGAATATCACTGACTTTACCCAAGCGATACCCCCTAACTCTGACGAGGAAAAAGCTAACTTAGTCATTTGCAATCCCCCATATACCCGGCACCATCATTTAAACCGAATTGAAAAGCTGCGGCTGCAACAGCTAGCACAGCAAACAGCGGGAGTCAAACTCAGTCAGTTGGCTAGTCTTTACTGCCATTTCTTGTGCATTGCGGATGCGAGTATGGCTGTTGGCGGCTTGGCGGGGTGGCTGATTCCCAGTGGATTTATGGATGTGAATTACGGACAGCAAATTAAAGATTACTTGCTAAATCGCGTTACCCTACTGCGAATTCACTGTTTCGATGCTGCTGAGGTGCAGTTTGAAGATGCACTCTGTACGTCAGCAGTGGTTTGGTTTAAGAAAGCTTTGCCGCCTGTTAATCATGCTGTTGAGTTTACCTATGGAGGGAGTTTGACAGCATCTAAAATGTCGCTGATCGTGTCGGTGGAATCGCTACGCAGTGCAGCTAAGTGGACTAAGTTTGGACTGATGTCTGGTAGTGTGAATTCTCAAGAACAGCCGTTGAAACTTAAGGACTTATTTACTATTAAACGGGGGTTGGCGACGGGAGCGAACAATTTTTTTGTGGTGACACCAGAGCAAGTTTCTGCTTACCAATTACCATTTGAATTTCTCAAACCAGTTTTGCCTAGTCCCCGGTTGTTATCAGTTGATGAGATTGAGGGCGATCGCTTGGGAAATCCAATTATCGATCGTCGGTTATTCTTACTATCGTGCGATTTGCCCCCTGATGAGGTGAAAGCTAAGTATCCGTCGCTTTGGGAATATTTGCAGATGGGGGTGAGGGAGGGAATTTGCGATCGCTATCTGTGCAAGCATCGCTCTCCCTGGTATACTCAGGAAAAGCGTCCCCCTTCCCCGTTTCTTTGTACCTATATGGGTCGTCAGGATACTGGTAGAGGTAGACCTTTTCGATTTATCCTCAATCATTCAAGGGCGACGGCTACCAATGTCTATTTAATGCTGTATCCTAAACCCGCTCTTGACAAAGTGCTTTTAGATAAGCCAGAATTGCTTAAAGAGGTGTGGCAGGCACTTAATCAGATTTCTGATGAGGCGTTGATGGGCGAGGGTCGTGTGTATGGAGGTGGGTTGCATAAGCTGGAGCCGAGGGAATTGGGTAATGCTTTAGCTGCTAAGGTTGTTGAAGTTTTATCAAAGCAGTTGGTTGATTGACTGGAGTTGCGCTCAAAAAGTAGAAGTGCGAGCGCAAGCTTGCAAACACCCGTCCTGGTAGTTGCAGCTTTTTTGGGTATGATGTAGTCTTGTCTTCATATTTCTACTCATGGTATGATTGGGATGCTTCCTTTAAAATAAAAATCGCTGGTTTTTATTAGTCTATGTCTAGCCACAATACTTAAGGAAATCGAACAGATGGTGGATCAAGACAGTATTCTTATTGAAGTGAATCAAATTTGCAATTTAAATTGTGAATATTGTTTTTATCATGATCATGGTAGATATAAAGAACAAATGACACTTAGTATGTTTAACGAGGTACTAAAGAATGAACCAAAAAATATTTTTATAACTGGAGGAGAGCCTTTTTTGAATCCCAATATCATAGAAATGATCAAATTGGCGAAAAGTAAAAATATAAAATGTTCAATATTTACAAATGGCATTATTATGTTAAAATTATTGAATTCGGTTGATCCACAAGATATATTTAAAAATCTTGATAAAATCATTATTTCCTTCGATACTTTTGACAATGGCTATTCATTAAGAACAATAAATAGCAGTTCTATATTAAAAGCAATTGATAAAGTTTTAGAGTATAAAAGTTCATTGTTAGAAGTAAAAATATGTCTCAATAATTATAATATACAACTATTTAGAAAAACTGTTGAAACTTTGATTGAGAGAGGGGTAAACTACTTATCAATAAATTTAGTTCATGATATTAATAGTAGTAGTAAAAAGTTTGATATAAAAAACACATCAGAAATCACAGAGGTATATAAAGTAATCCAATATTACTCCGCATATTTTAATCAGAATTATGTGAAAGCACATCAACAATATCTTAATAAAGAGATATCGAGTTTAATTAAGACCTGTAAAGCATGGGATGGATTTAACTTTGTTAATTGTTTAGGAAAGACGTATGGTTGTCCTGCGTCTATGCAAGAAACTAGAATAGACAAAACTAAATGTGTAAGCGAAAAATGTATAAACTTGTGGGAGATGTATTAAATTGAATATTATATTTGAAGGTATAGATGGAGTTGGCAAAACCACACTTATAAGTAAAGTGATTGAACAACTTACCAAAGATGGCTATTTGGTAAGTAATGTTTCAGAGCTAGAAGATACTCCTTTAAGGAGTTTATTAGATAATTTATTAAAAGAAGATATCTTTTTTAAAAGTAATAAAATTTTTAAAACAAGTATATATGAAACTTTCCTTTTATCAGCACATTTTTTTTATAAACAAGAGTTTTTCAGAAATGATTCAAACAAAATCAATTTCTATGATAGAGACATTTTTACTCTATTGTGCTATCAAGAGCAAATGATCAAACTAGAGTACGGAAAACAAGCAAATGCTTTTTTGGGTTATTTGAAAAGCTGTTTAATGTTTGATTTGAAAAAAATAGATTTATTAGTATATGTTAGTGTTCCAGTATCTTTAAGCTTTGCTCGCATTGAAAAAAGAGATAACATCAGTTTAACCCAAAGCCAAAAAGATTTTTTAGTTGACACAAAAGAATGCTTTGAGGAACTTATCAAATCTGTATCTCAAGAAAAAGATATACCTGTTTTATTAATAGATGGCAGCAAAGACCTAAAGAGTAACATCCAAATAATTAGCGAGAAAATTAAATGCATAAATTAAACATTAAGGTAGATAGTATAAACGCCACAAAAGAAGATATAGAAAATATAGCAGAAGCTTTAGCTGATTCAGATGTTACTGTTTTTAATAGCAAAATATTAAATAAGTTTGAATCTCTATTCTCTAATTTTTTATCAAAAGATGAAGTAGTAAAAAATATCACAATGCCAAATTGTACATCAGCAATATTTGTGGCATTGCAACTAATAGATTTACAGGAAAATGATGAAGTAATTGTTCCAAACTTAACTCATGCTTCAGCTATTTTGCCTGTTATACATATTCATGGCTGTAAAATTAAAGTTTGTGACTTTCAAGAAAATTCTTATGATTTGAGTTTAAGTCATTTAAAATCCTTAATTACTTTAAGAACAAAAGTATTAATTGTATCTTATCTGCACGGGTTTCCTTTTAATTTAGATAAAATTACAGAAATTTGCGAAGAACATAATATTAAAATTATAGAAGACTCAGCCCAAGGTCTAGGAGTCAAAATAGGGGAAAAAATCGCAGGAACTATTGGCGACTATGGCTGCTTTAGTTTTGGTGCTAATAAATTACTAAGAACAGGTGAAGGAGGTGCTTTGGTTTATAAGAAAGAAAAAGATTTTGATATTATTAATCAATATAGGCACGTTGGGGAAATTTGGAAAAAATCAGGTTTATCAACAGTTTCTAGTAACTTGACATACCGTGATATATTAGAACATGGTTTTGATTATATAAAAAAGGGATTTAATTTTAGATTTAATCCAATAAATATTGCATTGGGAATTAGATGTTTAGAAAATTTAAATACTATAATTGAGGATAGACAATATAAGTTAAGTTTGTACCAAGAAATATTAAGAGATGTACAAGGAATCAGGTTGATAAATGACTCTATCATTAAAACTGCTCCTATTTCAGCTTGGTTTTTAATAGATCCAGAATTGTACGAAATAAACAAACTTATAATTAAGGCTATTGAGTTAGGAATTCCAATAGGGAAATTTAAATATCCAACGGTTACAGAAACAAAAGGATTTAAAAAATATATTATAAATATTAATGATGAATTTATACACTCAAATTATGTTAAAAAAAATAGTATATTTCTTCCACTTTACGAAAATATAAAAATTGAAGATGTAAAAGCTATTGGAGAAAACATCAAAGAAATATTAGTCAATTTTGAAGAAATTACTTTTAATGAAAAGCTATTAGATGAAAATATAAAGTATTTTAACGGTTTCTTTTTAAAATGATTGGGGGATATAGATGAAATTACTAAGTAAAGAAAAAATTGGCTTTAGTAATGATAAGTTTGAAAAACTTAGCTGGGAGAAATTTGATAAATTGTCTAATATCATTGTAAATGATATTTTTCTCAGTAACTTCCATTTAGAAAAGGTCTCTTTGTTAGGTATTGCGAGAGGCGCATTGCCCCTTTTGTCCTATGTTTCACATCATACAAAAATTAGAGATTTGTCAATTTGTCAATTAAAAATGACAAATAGTGATAAACCATTTGATTACGGAACATCATCCATACTACTTAAAGCAATAAGAAATGATTTTGATAAATTTATCATATTTGAAGATATCATTTTTAGAGGGCAGACAATAAAGCTTGTTCAAGATGAAATATACAAAGAAAATAAAGATATTCTAGCTATATATTCATTACTTGTAGATGAATCTTATGAAAATAAATTGATTACAGCACAAGTTCGATCTGCTGCTCTTGTTAAACAGAATCATTGGGTGAAATTTCCGTGGGAGAGCGATGAGTTATGAAATGGATAGCATTTTTTTCACAAACTGGAAATGAAATTATAAATATCACTCAAAATATTAATATTTCACCCGATATAATTGTCACAAATAAACAAAATATAGAACTATTAGAAATTAATAAAATATTCGCCGAAAAAATATATATAATTCCAAATAATCCGAAAGAAGAAGATTATTTTAAATTATTTAAACTGATAGAAATTGACACAAAAGCCACGCTAATTACATTACACGGTTTTTTAAGAATTATTCCTAATAGCATTTGTAACAATTATAATATTGTAAATTTACATCCAGGGTTAATTAACAAATATCCAGAATTGAAAGGTATCCATCCTCAAAAAAAAGCAACTTATTTGAAACATCCAATCATTGGATGTGTTATACACAAAGTATCACCAATCGTTGATGGGGGTGAAATTTTACTATCTGCTTCAGAAGAAAGTAAATACAATTTAACTGATAACTTGAAAGTTTTAAAAGATTTGTCGTTGAATTTATGGCTGAAGTATCTTACAAAGGTCGCCGTCCTTTGTTGATCCGTTAATTGTCAATCCCCAAACAGACGGTTTCCTACAGGCTCTACCCAAATCGTACAAAATCCTTCTGTAGCTGGCCTTCCCGCTACTTCCAGAGTCACCCCCAAACGCTTGACATCCTTCTTACACTCTAAATTAGTCAAACTATCCGCATTCCACCTCATCAAATTCCGAGCAAACTTCCCCTCAGCGCTAGTCGCCCACCGCAAAGCCTCCGCCTGCTCCAGAGTCAAATGAACCGCTTCAAAAGGCGCAAACCCTCCTTGCGACCAAAGTAAACCCATCCATCCCATCAAAGCACCAATACCCAACGTCGTCAACAGTATACCCGCCGCCACCAGCAAAGAACCCGCAGAAGTCGCCACCCTCCTCAATTCCGTCTGACGCACCAGAGAATTGACAGCCTGAGCAATCTGTCCCTCTTGCTTCTCAACCGCCACCCGTTCGTAACTCGCCAAAGTCTTATTAATCCGCCCCACCCACCGATCGAACGCTAAGTCAAAATCCTCCGGTTTAGGACTCTCTTGAATCAGCACTTCCAATCGGCCAGTAGCCAATAAAATCAGAAAAATTGGGTCAGTTGGCTCAATTTTCCCCTTAAAAGCCAACTCCAACACCTTACGCCGATATTCCTCAGATTGCCCCTCTAAAGCAATATCCAGCAAAGATTTAGTATCAACAGCACCATAACTCACGGCAACATCCCCGTAGTTTCAAACGCCTCATAAGCCGACAACATAAACGACTTAATCCGCTGCCGGCCCAACACACCCAGTTCCTGACTATTCCTTGCCAAATCAAAAGTTATCCCCTGAGCATCAATTGCATTCCTTTCCCGCGAATAAAACTTAGGAAAATCAATCACCTTCACCTCATACTTTTTAATCGCATTCTGCACCTCTTCCATCTCTTCCACAGAACTCCAATCATCCTCCAATCCCAAATTACGGACAAGAACGTGAGCAATTTTATTATCAAAATGCTTAACTGACTTCAAAAAGAGTTGCACGCTATCGTAACCCCCCGTGCAAATAAACCACTTGCAAAAACTAATGCGAGACTGCTTCCCCAACTCAATTAAATTGTTCCTTCCCATCCACTTAGTCACCAAAGGATAAACCTGAGCCGGTAAATTGACAATCACGCTTTTTTCAAATGCCAATTCAAAAATCCGATCCGCTTCGTAAAACTTCTTCTCGTCCTCACTAAATAGAGCTTCACGGCATACACTCTCATAGATTCGAGACACATCAGGATTAGAGCGATCGGTATCTACCGCAAAAAATGGAAAATTCTTATCCAAGAAATACTGAATTAAAACCCTAGCAAATAAGCTCTTACCAACTCCGCCTTTCTCTCCATCAATCAGATGAATTTTAGTGGCCGACTTCTCAACCTTCTCTAAACCGCACTCTTTGAAACTATTTGAGTTTTCGGTCGCTGTACCCATCCCTGAATCTCCTTCTTCATCAACCTGTTTAACCACAGAATCTGTTAGCTGAACTTGATACTTGGAATTCCTACTTCTACTTGCCATATCGCAATTCCTTATTTCATGTTTACTTTCTAACAAATCAACAATTGAACCCTAATCACGCAAATCCTGAATCATCAAAATCCTCTAATTCAAACAAGTCATTCGCAGTCAATTTGCTAGGGTCATGCTGAGAACACATCAAACTAGCACCGTTCAGCATAGACCTGTCTGCCTCCTCAATATCAGCAGATAATTCTCGCGAAGATGGTATTGAAGAAATAGGCATTCCCCCTATATGAATAGGAGGATATTCAAGCCCGCCTCGATCGCGCAAATAGAGAGCGTGCTTTTCCAGAACATAGACGGCATTTTTAAATAACCGCCCTAAAATAACTGGATCGATGTCCCCTTTTTCCAAATATGCTAACGGCAGCCAGTAAGGGCGCAGAGCTTGGAGAATCATTTCTCTCGAAGGCAGCAATAAATTGCCTTTAATATAAGACATCAAAACTCCATCAGGAGTAGATTTAAAAGGCTGATAGCGCCACAAAAAGTCAACCCTTTCTTTTTCCTTAGCCATGAGCAACTATCTCCTGTAAAGCGGAATCTTTTGACCCACAAACAGCATTAGCTGTGACCTTGGAATTGAACTGCTTTTTCAAATTACCCTTGAAATACGAAAACATCCCATAGACATCATTGAGCCGATTTTCCAACCCTTTCTTTTCCAAAATAGGTGGCATAGCAATTTCGGCATTCCAAATAATCGGGATGCGATCGTAATGTTCGTTTAACTCCTTTTTGAGATAATCAGCCGTCCCACCACAGAACACCAATTCATCGCAATCAGACGGCAAATTCTCATCTAACCAACTCGTGAGACTCCTCGCATATTCAGGCCGCGCCTCTTTGATTGCTGCTATCATCTGCTGCACTTCTTCAGCTCGCCCTTGCTTAGTCGTGCTGCGAGCCAACCGCATCAGAGAAGCTGCCTTAAACTCAGATCCCGCTGTGGCGATCGCCGGAGTCAATCGCTCAGCAGTTTGCCCTGAAGTCCTAGCTAGCACCCTCTCCACCATGCGGATGAAGCCCAAATCGCTTGTTTTACCCGGTCTTACATCCCCCCGTTGCACCACCAGCAGACTGGCATTACGGTAGCCAATCATGGCGATCACGCACACCCGCTCTTTCAAAACAGAGCCGACTTTCTTGTTGTGCATCAGGTAAATGCCACCGCCCTCTGGCTTGCAATTAAACGCCAACAATTCCACACTCATCTGACCTGTGGGAGTTTCATAATCCGCTAAAGCTTCCCGCAACACCCGCTCGAACCTCCCCCGGTCTTCATATTCGCCAGAGGGTAGCAGCACGGCGATCGCCGCCGTAAATTTCGCAGGCAAATTCAGCTTTTCCTTAATCGCCCACATCCCAGCCAGAGTTTTGTGCAGCGCCCTCTCGTACTTAAGCTCCGAAAGGCCAGCATTGGCGTGAAACCTTTCTTTCGCCAAATACCCCACTGCCCTGTAATCGTTCCTAAAGGCAACCCAAGCCGTATTCTCAGGCTCGGCTGACCCCAATTGGTCTCTGCCATAAGCCAAAATTGATTCGTGCGGTACAGATACGACCTCTGGTTCCATGCAGAGCAGTCGAATTTGATTCTTTGGCCCTGCGTAGAGAATCTTGGTAGCTGACCCCCCGTAATCGTAGGCCGCGATCGCTTGAGGCCAGATGGTTTCGATAGTAGTTTCGCTCATATAGCAGGTCTTCCTAATTGAAGTTTCAAGATTGGTAAACAAACAGCCCTGTACGTTTGGACGTGCAGAAATAACCCTTACGCTAAGCCAAGCCTGCCACCTCAAAAGAACGCTGCAAAACAACAGCTATTGAGGGTTTAAAACGCACTTACTACTTATTAACCCTCCTAAAACCTCCCCTCCCTCAGCCAGTTGTCTGAATCCCAGCACCCGCAAAAATCGGACTCACGGCTTAGGCTGGGACAAAGCTTTTGGTAGCAAGCTGTGTCAGAGGTGCGTGCAAACTGCTTTCTCTAACGGGATAGCACCCCTATGAGGAGAGCGCTGCTGCCAGCCTGTCGCTGTTCAATGGAAAATTTTCCATTAGACAGACATCCCGAAAAAAAATGTAGAGACAAGGGCGATCGGGTATGCAAGCAAAAGTGGAAGATCACGCATGATTGATTTTCGGAGATGTCTATGGGAAATTCCCACGCGAGTCGAACCCAGCCAAACCAGAGTCTGAGCCCTAGTGGCAATGGAAAATTTTCCACTAGAAATTCCCACGCGAGTCGAACCCAGCTAAACCAGAGTCTGAGCCCCAGTGGCAATGGAAAATTTTCCATTGGAAAGGCTGACATCAAGTTTCCATGCGTTAAAGTCACTCCTGGCAACAAGCGATCGGCAGGTGGCTGAGGCGCGATTGCCCTCCGCGCACGCTACCCGATCGCAGCCGAAGGATAAAGTTCGTTACCCAACACCAAATAGCGAGCAAACTAGCCATGTCGAGATCCAAACGAATCAAAAGAATAGCCATATACCTAACGCCAGAAGAACTTCAACTTGCTGAGACAATGGCTAAAAATCTCCAGGTGAGCATCAGCAGTCTGTTCCGATACCACACTTTTAAACAACAACATCAACCAGCCCTATGCCAAAAATTAGCCGAACTTAACCTCCAGCTTAAACCGATTGCCATTGCTACAGAACAATCATTATGGATGGGGGGAAAAATTACACAGCCAGCCAACTTTGAGGAACTGATTGAGCAAACTTTGGCGCTGCTCAAGCAAGTACAGCAACAGCAAATGAACGTCCCAGTTCTAATGAATTTAAGCGATATTGAGGAAAATTTAGAAGCTCCTAGCGAAAAGTTTTAATAAAAACATCCACAAAGAATCACTTTTTTACTACATATTTTAAAAATTGAGTAAATAATGATTGGCAAGCAGAAAATCGGTAAAACTTTTACTCCATTGCTCAATTACCTCTTCTCCAAAGAAGGAGCTTCACTAATTGGAGGAAATATGGTAGGAGAAAATGCCCAGGAATTAGCTGCTGAGTTTCTATTCTCCAAACAACTCAACCCTAGAGTTCAAAAACCAGTTTACCATGCGACCTTAAGCGTGCCGGATGGCGAGTATATCCCTGATGCCAAATGGCGGGCGATCGCTCTTGATTATCTAGAAGGAATGGGACTGGATAAAAACCTGTTTGCTATCATCCGCCATACCGACCGCGACCACGACCACATTCACATTGCAGCCAGCCGTATCAAATTGGATGAAAAAGGAACTTGCGTATCGGATAGCTGGAACTATCTACGCAGCGAAAAATTGATTCAAGAATTGGAAGAAAAGTACGACTTGACACCAGCTTCCCGCAGTTTTGATAAAGAACGCCGCTCTCCCACGACAGGCGAACGCCGACGGTTAGCGCGAACCGGAGAGATTAGTGTACGGGAACAACTGCAAACAGCACTAGATCGATCGACCACTGACAGTCCTGCGATCGCTCTTTTGATTGACCGACTCGTTGAACAAGGCATTAGTGTAAAAATAGAACCCACCCCCGCAGGCGAATTAGGCATTAGCTACAAATTAGGCAATATTGCTTTTAGCGGCACTCATTTAGGCAAAGCTTACACCTTCAAGGGGCTGCAAAAATACAGAGGAGTCACTTACTCTGCTAATACTGACAGAAATGTGGAAGCCATTCCCCCATTGCAAGAGCCAGAATTGAACGAAAATTTGGAAACAGAAAACTCTAAACCAAATAGCGACGCGAACACTGATAGTGATGCTGATGACTGCGATGAAATGAGGAACAGCAGCATCGAGAGCAATTCTTCACCAATATACTGGCAGAGTAACTCTAATATTGACAGACCAGAGCGAGAAGGAAGCAGCACAGAAACTTCCTCAGAAACCGACAAAGATTCTCTACTCTCTGAATCAGAAGATGTAGGCAAACCCGACTCGCCCAACGATCGCGAAACATCGGGGTTCGACTCACTTAACTGGGAGTCTGTACGAAGCAATTTGATAGAAAATGCTTGTCTGCCAGTCGAATTAATCGACCTGCTACACGACAGGGGATGGATAGATGCAGACAGCCTGAACCGCCCTGTCTTCCAACTCCGCACCCTTGCAGGAGAGCACAGAGGAACCTGCACCTTAGACGCCAATGGAAAATTTTCCATTGACAGTCATGGCGGAGGTTCGCATCAAGCAGGCTCCGACAGTGAAAAGGGAGTTTTCTGGATAGCGGTTCAAAACAATATTGAAAGAGCCATTATTGCCAGCAACCCGGTAGAACTATTGTCTGTAATTGCCTTAGATCCAGATTTCAATAAGAGACCGACTTTATACTTAAGCATTGATGCGGTTTCTTCGCTGCCAACCGACTTTCTTGAGGAAGTAGAAACTATAGTAGTCGGCTTCAAAGGAGATCGAGACGGCGATCGACTGTCAAAAGAAATTATTGAAACATTCCCTCAATCAAAGCGAATCAATCCAGGCTTTGCCGGCTGGAACGCAATCTTAGCATCTCAAGAGCAAGAAAACGAAAATGGTTTTAACGCTCGTGATGAAGCAATCGATCGCAAATTTGGCGTAATTTTGGATTAATCAAAGCTCACTATTAGTATTTTACGCAGCTTTCATGGGGCCAGGAAACGATGACTGAACTTGGGCTATAAACAAATTGCTTATTTCCCCCCCTTTTCGACTTGTTTGAGCAGTAAAACCGTCGCTGCAACCCACCTAAAAACCAAACAATATGCTATTTGGAAAAGTGCTTTTGCCAAACCGGCTTTTCTAAGCCGTGACTCAGCCTCTATTATCAGTAGTGTAAAAGAGTGGAAGCACCACCTTAAAATTATGAATCTACGTCACTTACTTCTCTCGACTGCGCCCTAAATCTTCGTGCAACCAGCGAGAATAGAACTCTGCTTTGTTAGAAGTAATGGAAGGACTAAAAGCAGTGTATCTCTCAATTAAATTCAGCGATTTGCCATTGGTGAAGGGGCTGCTAGCGCAGCATTAGGAATGGCTTGCTAACAAAAATTTGAATCTGAGAAATTCCCAACTATCATCATGAAACTGCATTCACCCATTTGCGATATGCCAGGGTTAAACCCAAGCAATTACAAAATGATAGAAAGGCTGGGCCTTGCAACTGTACAAGACTTAATGCTCTACTTTCCCCGTGATTACATCAAGTATCGGCGAGTGAAAATTTATCAGTTGAAAGTAGGCGATTCAGTCACGGTTGTAGGTAAAATTCAACATCAGGAAGTAGTCAGTCCGCCTAAAAATTCTAGGCTAACAATTCAGACTATTATTGTCAAGGACAAAACCGGTAAAATAGCCTGCAAGCGTTTCTTCAACCACCCATACTACCAATCAAAAAAGTGGAGGAACGAGCAAGCAGCCACCTATGTTGCTGGAGGCATTGTTGCTATATCTGGGATAGTCAAAGCCGATCGCTATTGCGGAATGACATTAACTTCCCCTGAAATCCGATTAATCGGTCTAGACGAAGCCAAGGATACGAAAAATTCAATTATCCCAATTTATCCTTTGACAAAAGGAGTTAGCAACGAAATTGTTCAAGATGCAGTAACCTCAGCTTTGGAATCTGCCAAGCTGCTAAATGACCCCCTGCCGCAGGAGGTCAGACGAAAATGTGGTTTGATGGATTTACAGGAGGCGATCGCAAACATCCACCAGCCCCCAGACGAAACCCAACTAGAAGCTGCCCGCCGTCGCCTTGTATTTGATGAGTTTTTCTATCTCCAGCTATCGTTTCTCGTGCGTCGCCATCGGCTTTTGGCACGATCGGCTCTTACAAAAATAACTCCTGCTGGCCCTCTAATCCAACAGTTTTACTCTCAACTTCCCTTCTCGCTTACCTCAGCTCAACGTAGGGTCATTAACGACATTCTCAACGACATGACTTCCAAAACGCCGATGAACCGACTGGTACAGGGGGATGTCGGTTCTGGTAAAACAGTTGTTGCTGTCGTTGCTATCCTCGCTGCCATCCAGTCTGGCTACCAAGCGGCACTTATGGCTCCTACAGAAGTGCTAGCCCAACAGCATCACAGGAAGATTGCGACGTGGTTTGAACGCCTTGGCGTTTCTGTTCAATTACTGACGGGTTCTACCAAAACCACCAAGCGCAGAGAAATCCACGCCCAATTAGAGACGGGTGAACTTTCACTATTGGTAGGAACTCACGCGCTTCTGCAAGAGAAGGTCAACTTCAACAAACTAGGGCTGGTAGTCATCGACGAACAGCACAGATTCGGCGTGCAGCAGCGACAAGATTTACTGAACAAGGGAAACAGACCTCACGTACTGACGATGACCGCGACTCCTATTCCGCGTACTTTAGCGCTAACCTTACACGGGGATTTGGATGTCAGTCAGATTGACGAGTTACCGCCTGGTCGTCAGAAGATTCACACGAAAGTGCTTAATAAAAGCGCTTCAGCATACGATTTAATCCGCCTTGAGGTACTTCGAGGTCATCAGGCGTACATCATCCTTCCCTTGGTGGAAGAATCGGAAAAGCTAGATTTGAGAGCAGCGGTAGCAGAATACGATCGACTCTCAACGCAAATCTTCCCCGAATTTAGGGTAGGATTGCTGCACGGTCGGATGACATCAGCCGAGAAAGATGAAGCGCTCAACTCATTGGGCGACAACAAAACCCAAATACTGGTTTCCACGACTGTGGTTGAAGTGGGTGTGGATGTTCCAAACGCTACAGTCATTTTAATCGACCATGCCGATCGCTTTGGCTTGGCTCAACTGCACCAGTTAAGAGGTCGCGTCGGTCGAGGTTCGCACCGTTCCTATTGTCTGCTGCTCAATACCAGTAAAACAGCAGAAGCTAAGGCACGTCTTGAAGTGTTGGAAAAATCCACCGATGGGTTCTTTATTTCGGAGATGGATTTGCGATTGCGGGGGCCGGGAGTTGTAATGGGTTATCGTCAGTCGGGAATTTCGGAATTTGCTTTGGCGAATGTACTAGATGATGAGGATTTGCTGAACTTAGCTCGTGAGATGGCAGTAGCAATTGTTAAGAGTGACCCGAATTTAGAAGGGCATCCATTGATGGTTGCAGAACTCAAAAGACTGGGGCTGACGAGTTGGAATTGTGCTCTTAATTAATGTCTATCAAAACATTGTCAAAAGCTACCGCAAAGTTTTGGCTGAGTGCAGCGATACAATGGAATGTGATCGCACAATTAGATTTCAAACTGTGAATATAGTGATTGCACTTTACTCTCCAAATATTGGTCGTACCTGCAATCTCTAGCAGTTTCAATTAGAAACTCTGATAAATAAGGTTTATTGATTACAACCTGTAGCTTATGTCGCATCCATAGCGGTCTAACGATGCCGATCACCCGCCGCAGACAACCTCAAAGTCACAACAGAGAACCTTTTGGGGATCAGACTCATGGACGATCTTGTTATGTGTCGGCTTTTGTTTGCGATTCAGCACTGAATTCATAACCATTTAAAGAGTTGCTTTCAAGATTGAAGCCAACTTTTCAAGATATTAATTACCACTGGGGTAAAAGGTTCCATCTTACCCTGTTGGGGTTGTGATAGGTCGCTGATTAACATCTCTAACAGTTCTTCATCCTCTAAGCCTTCATTGGGATTTATATCGTTTGCCCATAACAAGGCATTAGATAATTGCTTACGTTTTTCGATCAAGGAACGGTTATTTTTCTCATCGTCGCCCAGGTTTAAGACTTGAATGGTTACTCTTGCTGGCTCGCTCATCCCTTCAACCCGACCACTAATTTTGAATCGAAGTTCTGTTTCACATTCTGTCATCAGAGGAGTTAGGGGTAGGTGCTGAGATTTATGAGCCTTCCCGCATTGATTGGGGGTATTACAACTAGCGACAATATTTGAAAAGTCGAGCGTGCGTCCAGGATTCAGATTTTGAGCTTCTATATGCTCATTATGGCAAGCATCAATGTTTTGGATTTGCTGACAGCAATAAGCACAAAGATAAAATTGTTCTTCTAGGATATGTTGTCGAATAATTCGTCGAATATCTTCAGTTAACTGGTTGTAGCGTCCATGAGGGTTTGTTCGTTTCCAGGCTGCCAAACTAGGCGGTTCTGCCCCTTTACTAATGGTTCGCATGACGCAATTCTTGTTTACGGAGAAGTAGTTTAGCTTTGACCAATTCTAGATGATTGGCAGGTAATTCCTCAGTTAATTCTGCAAGTAGTTCTTGAGCCTTGCTTAGCTTTGAATCTTGTATAGCATCCAGCAGATCGTTCAATTCAGCATTAATTTTCTCATTACGGATGCTGGTATCCATGACATCTAATAAGACAGTATTAGCATCTTGCCCATACTGAGACGGCAATTGTCGCAATTCACCATTGGTTAAAGCGTAAACCAAAACATTTTTACAGTCGCTGATCACTAGAGGTGAATGAGTAGTCAGCACAAACTGACAATTTGGGAAAGTTTCGATTAGGCGATCGCACAGGCTGCGTTGCCAAGAGGGATGCAGATGCAAATCAACTTCATCAATCAAGACGATACCGTGACCTGCTAGAGGATTTTCTAGGGCAGGGTTCAGCATGGCTAGACGGCGGGCAATATCACCAACAAGAGTCATGAGAGATTTTTCGCCTTGCGAAAGCTGAGCTACGTTTAGGGGTTTACCGTTTTTGTCAATTGCCATGTACAGTCGAGGTTGACGATGGACTCTAAGGTTAGCTATATGAGGCATAAATTGGCCAATGGCGGTACGAACTGTGGTTAATTGCCGATCTTTAGCCGAGGCATTGCGTTCGTTTAACCATCGCCATACGTCTTGATTAGTTTCAGCTAGTGAGCTTAGTTGGTTCAGAACATCTCTAGGAATTCCTGATTCATTTTCGGTATCTTCCCGTTCCCGAAACCACTCAAAAAAGCGGCGAAAGTCAACACCCTGACTTAAGGAATTATCGTAACCGTCTAATTGCAAAAAGACGTGCTTAGTCCTAATTTTTAGTGGAATATCGAGTACGACACGCTCGACAGGGTAAAACGCTACTAGGGGAAGGCTAGTTTTGTAATCATGGGTGAGGGCATCACGATAACGGTCGGCTAAGTGAGTGCAGTCGTAGAGGTTGCTGGTGTATTGGGATTTACGTCCTTGTTTGCTTTTTGCTAAAGTCCACTTGAAGTGATGCTCGCTCTCGTTTTGGTTAGAATTGTCTGATACCCCAAAAGAATCACAAATTTCTATTTCAATACTGGCAGCGTTGGCGGCATTGAGTATGTGATCTTCGGGGATAGGGTTTCCACTCCCTTTTTCTGTACGTAAACGGGCAATAAACCAACTAAGGGAAATAGCTAAGGCTTTCAACACAGAGGTTTTACCAGCCCCGTTATTACCCACAAAGACGGTAATGTTGCTGGGGTTTTGCTCAGTGGGCGCTAAGGGAATTGTCAGGTTTTCAAATAGCCCAATGTTATTTAAGATGACTCGTTTGATTTCCATAGCGGTAGAGTTCAAACCTCTGAAGTTCCCGACATTGACAACAGTACCTCAAACATCACTTGAAAGCACTTATTACCCCCATTATGGACTCAAAACAGTAATCTTAACACTGTCACCCTATTTACCCGCCCGTAAATTGTTAAGAATTAAGAAAGATTCCCGGCGGTTAAAACCGCGTCTCGCTTTCCTCTCAGGGCTAAAGCCACTGAGTTTCTTGCTTCTGGTATTTTTTATGAGTGTGAGCGCCTCTCGCTGTAAGTTGGGTTGAGTCTGTCAAGTCTTTGCTTGTGAATCAGTAGGTAACGTGAAACCAAACATGATTCAATTGGGCGATCGCCTGATCGTTGAAGGATACAATGCGATCGCGGAACATTCCGGTGCAGCTAGGTTCTCCAGCAATCGATGGGATCAAAGGACAAGCCAACTCGAAGTCATCCGCGTAGTGACTCAGGACAGCATCGATGTCATGTTGATTCCAGCCGTCGATCCAACTGCGGGCAAAGCTTAATGCGAAATCTGCATTGAGGATCGGCACGATCGCAAAATAGGTCATATAGGTTGACGTACTCAAATTAACCGAACATCAATTTCTAAACAACGACCTACAAGAACGAACGGGCGATCGCATTAAGAAGTCCTCCAGGTAATTACTAATGCTCTTTTCTGGGCGACTCCAACTCACGGACAAGATATTCAATTTGGTAAGCTTCTTCTTAAGTAAGAGTTACGAAATTTATTTTTAGCCATATAAGTAGCTTCCTTAACTGTCCATTGCTTATGCGAAAGCAAATCAACAACATTTTCCAACTGAACTAAACCTCTATAATCACCTGTGATTTGAAAAATAACTCTAGCAATAACTCTACAGCAAGCATCAGGGTATTTGACAACTTGCAACTCAGAAAACCGAATTACCACCCAATTTCTTTCTAATAAAAACTGATTGCGCTGACTATCTTTACCCCTATCCACACAATGATGAGGCTTTCCCGTTCGCCCCTCATAAGGTTCATCAATCTCAATATCTATCGCTAAACCTGTTGGTTGATGAACCATAATAAAATCAGCACTGTAACGCAAAGATGTACCAGGTATAGGAAACTCACCCCCCATACAAAAGTCATAAAACCCCGAAAAATAACGGCATAAGTAAACAAAAAAATGCTTTTCACTTACCCCTTGCTGTACTCCTCCCTTACCCTGACCTGCTGGCGGGTGAACAATCTTTTTCAATAACCTCAAAAGCCACTTATATCGCTCCTGTAGCATAGAATTATATTGTTCCATTTCCTTGCCTTTTGACTGCAAGCGACGCAATTGATAACTCTCGTATTCAGATAACTGTTGTTGATACTCAGCTAGTCGTTGCTTGTAACAATCGCGCACTTGAAAATCAACAAACCGCAGATAGGAAAAAGTCGCCACTACACTCACTGACGAACACGTCAGCGATGACCAGAAAGCCATAACACTCATGCCAAACAGCCAGTTAACCAACATTACCACCACAACACTGGCTATCCAAAGTTGAATTACCAGAGAATAACGAGAATTATTGGAAACTGGCGGTCGCGGCGGAAAAGGCATTTTTTTTGTAGAAGAAGCACTTTCTTCCAAAATAGGTATCGGGTTATCCGCGCAGAACTGACGAATTGAATCGGGGATAAGAATAACTGGGTAAAAGCCTCTTATTTGGCTCATGGTTATGCTTTTTGTAGGCGATGTACAAGCTCAAATTATGTATATTTTCAACCTTTAGATTACTAAATATGCGCGTCCTATCACATCATGCCAAGGAATTACACACACCTCTACCTAATTTCCGATGTCATCGACTTATACATGGGCTAACGCCCAGATATTGGGGTGGAAATAATAATTTGGTACGCTACTACTCATGCCTACAAATCTGCCCAATAATACACAAAAAATTGCCACAGACCGTCTCAAATCCACGCGGGACAAACTGACAAGAAAAATCAAATTGGCATTGAAGACTGCAACGCCCGAAGAAACTCTGGAAGTGTGGATGTTGATGAAACGGCAGGAACTCAAAAGAACGACTCCTGGGTTATCGGAACAGCAGATGGAAAGCGTCGTGCGATCGCTAATCCTAGAACTCGGCTATGACATCATCGCTACCTCAACTGCCTCACCTGCTGCTGCATCGCCAGAACCAGAAGTTCAGACAGATGAAAGCGAAGTGGATGACGCGGATGAGGATAACGATGCTGATTTCACTAACGACGATCTTGAAGGCGACGAAGATAACTTTTCAGAAGAATTATCAGATGTATCTGAAGAAAAACTTCCTTCTCGCAAGCAGCGGGTTCCTGCTTTGAAAAAAGTAGAAAGCTTAAGGGCTTCTACGCGAAATGGAAAGCACTATTAAGCATTGTTGAAGTTGAAATTCTAGACGAGGTTTTACACAACCGTGTCCCTACAACAATGTGAAGCTGACGACACAACAAATACACTCATTTCCTACACTAATACTTCTTTGCTGGGAAGAGTGGATTTCAAATCCGACTCCCTAGAACTTATCCCAGAGACGGAAATTTTGGAAGTAGGCGATGAAAGCATTGACTCTCATAGTTTGGAAGACGAACTCACGCCAGGAACGCTAGCCATACTCGCTAGCATTGAAACTTTTGATAAGTATTTTCATTGTTGCGGAAGGTGGTAACTAATGTATTTAGCTAAAGATTCGTTAGCCAGATATTCAATACAAGCAGTAGAACTCTGGAATCAATTGGAAACTGCTGAAACTCCCGAAGAAGAAGAGGCTATCCTCAAAGAAATTTGGGAAATTCAGACAGACCACGAAATTGCTGCTGACACGCAAGCCGAACTAGCAGACCAACTAGATGCTGAAATTTGTGCCGTAAAAGCACGCTTAAAACACTTAGTAGAACTGCATAATAAGGCAATTGAACGACTGGAACGGTGGCGCAACAGTCTAGATAAAACCCTGCTACAATTTCACTCAATGGGAGTAATTCCTACAGAGATTGTGGGGCGTTCGCGTCACATTCGACTCAAGGAAAATCCGCCAAGTTGCGAAGTGTTAATCAATCCTTGCGATTTGCCAACAGAGTACCGGACAGAAAAGTTAGTTGTTACACCCAACAAACGCAAAATACTAGCAGATTGGAAACAAGGCATTCCCGTTGATGGTACTCGAATTGAGCGTAAACTCAGAGTTGAATACGGAATCGTGCCATCAAATCTGACCGCTGCCACTGAAGTAATTTCTAATCGTGCATTAAACTCTCAGGAAACTCATTATACCACACAGAAGACTGGGCGTAAAGAAAAAGCGCTTCCTAAAAACACTGATACTTCTAATAAGAAGGTGAAAGCAAGAGTCGGCTAGCAGAGGGTTTTCAGACAAAAGATTGGGGAGATTTCACTAACCGCAGATAGCTATTATATGCTATCTGCTAACCTTTTTTTGAATTAATCTAGTATAACTATTTCCATGAAAAGACACAATCACCACTCGTTTGACATTTCAACATTTGATAGAATTACTTACCGAGTTTATCGAGGTAAACTTATCATGTTGATTCAGGAAGGAGACAATCACCTTGATATATCTTTTCCCATAAAAGATGGGCGATTATTCGTAATCCTTGGTTCTATGCGAGCCGCTGTCGCTGAAGCAATGACCGATTACTTGGAAATAGAACCCTACGCCGATGAACACCTTTTACTACTAAGTGGAGGTTTGAACAAAAATGATTTTAATTAACACCAGTTAGGGGGGCTATCGCCCAGATACACTATGATAAGCTATTAAATAACACCGCTCAAATGAAATGGTTAACACCAAAAAATGTAGTCGTTGCTGCCAGTTTATCGGTAACGAGCGAAGAGTTAATTGAGTATACAATTCAATCTGAAGATGAAGAAACCATAGAGGAGAGATTTCAAAAAGTTGGGCTGCTATTTGACCGAACTCGCTGGCAAGCTCAAAAACCTTATCTAGCTCTACTCTCGCCAGCTAAAGTTAAAAAACCAGTCGCTACTGAATCATCAACCTCTGCGAACGATTTAGACTTCATAGATGATGAAAAATGGGCAGAGGAAGATGAAGAAAATACTCTCTCTGAAACCGAAGAATCTAGCAATTTACAATCCGAACAGCAAGAAGAACCTTATATCTTCGATAAATGTACCGTCGAACTGCACTTGACATTTAAACCAGATGATGGTCATTCAGAGGGACGGATTGTAATCATTTCAGCAAGCAGTCACGGCGATTTTCCTGTTAGCCAAACGATAAGGGAGTCATCCTTGGGAGAATTACCGCCTCCTCTAAAAGAACTGCTGAAGGAACTTGTAGCAGATTTTCCCAATCGCCAAGTGCGGCGACAGATTGCTAATGCTCGCAACCAAAAGAAAAGAAGCGCTAACCCAAATAAACCTGGAAGCGAAGCAAGTAGCACCACTACGTCTACAACTTCTACAGAGTCTAAAACTACTGGGACGCAACTGACATTATTTGGAATTTGAATAATTTACCTACTTTTGAGAGAACAAAATGACTTCAAAAAAGAAAGTGCTAATTTCCTTCGAGGGACAACAGCATCCTGTTGATGAGGAAATAGCAAATGATGATAACGAACTCCGCAAATTGCTCACAACTTATTACCCCGATTGCGCCAACGCCGACATTATTAGAAAGCCCGGAGAACTGATTACAGTAGCTAAACGCAACGGCTCTAAAGGAGTAAAATAACCATGAAGATGACTCCTTTAGAATCCCTCATCAATGCACCAGAAGAAGTTAATCCTGCACTATCTATGTGTCGGAAATTACAACGGTTAGAGCTTTCTGGAGAACTCGATAGCGCGACTATGAAAGAAATGGCGAACGCTATTGAGTTAGCTATTTCTAAAGGGACAGACGATGTAAAAGCAGTTGAGCGTGAGCGAACTAAGGAACGATTGTTAAATAGTCGCTCTATAGCTGGGGCAATTCCAATGGGGTTTTAATATGGCTGCAATTTGGAATGCTAAATCCGCTCTGCAAATATTACAGCAGTGCCAACCAATCACCGACTTTAAATCAGCAACCGACTATTTGTGGACTAAGCTGAACACTTATCAGCTACTCAGTCTTTATCAACAATTGTTTCCTTTAGAATGGGAAGAAAGCCAATCCGAAATCTACTCTGAAGATGAAAGTCACAGTCCGAAGGAGTTGGAGTTTATTTCGCTAGTTAGCGAACATCTGTTTCCCATTGACGACATAATTATAGAGGGTGCTTATGAAGAGCGCCTCTATCAAATTCCTGTCTCGCCCAAAGGAGTAGATTGGCAAGACCATGAAGAAGGAATTGACGCATTGCGAAGAGGATGGCAGATATTACTGCCGCTTTCGCAGTCAGGTAGATGGTGGTTGGAATCGGTAGCAGGTGAGGAAGGGGAATCGTGGTACGAATGCACGTTTGGATACAGCTTGAAAGACATTGCACATCCCGAAAAAACTAACTTCAAACTTCTTAAAAGATTAGCCCGTCGTGTTGCACCTCCTATCAGCGATTTGCCGACAGCATTAGCACTCCTTGACTTGGAAACAGGAAATATTTGGCTAGACCAAAGTGTTTGCTGTGAAAGTTACTGGAATCGCAATTTTGAATCAAGACCCTGGACAATTGAAGACATTAAATTCTTAGCAAGTGAATGGAAAAAAGCTACTCAGCTATTAGATAAAGCCTGCGAATTGATTGACTGGATTGAATCTGACCCTAACACCAATTTTTCGCACATCTTAGCATTATGGAATCTGACATTGCATCTGAAATAATTCGAGAGGTACTGGAGGTTGCCCCCCGAAAGTTGTCCGCTATTCAAGCCGAACTTCTCTTTATTGAGGGCGGTACTTACATTTTTCACTATCAATCCGGGGATGGTTCTAAGTACAAATGTCTGTCTCCAGCAACTCTGCGAGCAGCTTTTGCCAATACACCGATTGATTCGGGTTGGATAAACCCTGAATCGGGGATAGTACGTTGGGGAACTGGCAGCGCCGGGGAATGGACAATCAAATTTGTACTACCTCAGAAACACGAAATAAATCTATTGGAATCAAAGCACTGGGTTCCTTTACCAGCAATTGTGTTCTTAGGGTTGAAATCTGATTACTGGGTTTGGGCAATTAAAGGCTCGAAGTTTGACCCGGAAGCAGAAGCTTTTCACGTTCCGCTACCCAATGTTTATTTGCATTCCTATCAATCTTGCGGACGCATCTGCTGGGGAGATAATAAACCGCCTGTAGCTGCGCCCTATACGATTACAAAAGCTTGGGAATTGTTTATCTCTAGTCCTTTCAACGGACATTTGAGCGATGGTAAATCTAGGGCACAACCCAGTGATATACGCGGACAACTCGAAAAAGCGGTTAAACGTTCATCTTACCCTGTTAAAGATTTAATTGGTACCAAGCAAATAATTGCCAAATTAGTTGCAGCAATAACTGATGATTGAACCAAAAAACCTGAATCCATACAACCTAGAATTGGTTGATTATAAGATTGTCAAACTCGGAGACAATCTGCCGCCTCACTCTAGCAGTATGTTCGAGTACCTAATTGGCAGCAATGGTATCTTTGCTAGAGCAGTTAGACCGGGTTTAGAAGTGATAATTCCGGTTCAACTTTTTACCGCGTCACTCAGAGGATTAGAACCGATTGAGCCTTTAGTCCGATTAACTCCCGGACGAATCCCTCAGCAGATACTCATCCAGATGTGGAAGGAAAGTTGTATCGCCGCGCTTGCAGAACCGCCGTTAGAAATCACTTTTCATATTCATCAGGAACAAGGACAATGGCGGATGGTAATTCCAGAGCAAACGCAAAGTTTTGCTAAATGCAAAGCGATTGAATACGGTTTAGATTCTTCGTACATTAACGCCACTGTAGAGGTACATTCGCACAATCGGATGGCGGCTTTCTTCTCTGGTGCTGATGATGCAGATGAAGGGGGTTTCCGCATTTTTGCAGTTTTGGGGAAAGTAACTGAATCGAGCGCTGAAATTATTTGCCGAGTGGGAGTTTATCGGCAATTCTGGCACGTTCCTGCTGACTGGATATTTGAATTGCCTAGTTTCATTATTGATGTCACACTTGGCGGAGAAAAAAACAATTTGATTGATAAATTCTACTCCAGTTCTGTTGCGCCATCTTTGTTAGATGACCCTATCGAATTGTAAACAACATTTGGAGATTTACCCCATGTTTAATTATGATTATGTGGAAGCTTCGCCTCTGATTGTCAGACAAGCTGATTCGATTGATATTTGGCTTATTGGGGCGGGAGGAACTGGTTCCTGGCTGTCGTATCACATTGCGCGACTGGCACGGAGTTTGGGTAAGTCGGGGAAAAAGGTGCAATTTGCGATCGCAGATCCCGATATAGTTGAAGAAGCCAACATCAGCAGGCAGGCTTTCTGCGACAAGGAAATCGGGCTACCCAAGGCACAGGCTCTTGCGTTGAGATATTCTATAGCTTGGGGAGTGGACGCGACGGCTTTCGTGCAGGAATTTGACCCCAAGTTGATTCGCTACGCCTACGACAAACTGACTATCCTGGTGGGGTGCGTGGATACGGCAGCCGGGAGAGCGGCTATTAACCAGGTTCTTGAGTTCAACCAATTTTACAGCCGTTCTGAAATCCCCCGCGTGTGGTATCTGGATTGCGGAAATCATGCAGCAGCCGGACAAATTTTGCTGGGCAGTTCTTTGGAAACTGACCCGGAGTTCTATAATTTTGGGGGGCTGGGATGTGCAAGGCTGCCATCTCCGATGCTTCAGGCTCCTGACCTTTTGAAGCCGAAACCAGAGGAATTGACAAATAATTTATCTTGTGCTGAGATGGCGGTGCTGAACTTGCAGAGTGAGAGCGTGAATGTTCGGGTGGCGGCTGAGGCGGCGGATTACCTGTACCGGATGGCTACGGGGAATCTCAAACGGTTTGCGACCTATTTTGATTTGGAGAGTGGGACGGCGCGATCGCTCTACATTACCCAGCAATCGGTGTGTGCGGTGTTGAAATCCAAAGCTTGAGTTCAGTACCCATCATCAACCTTACCCCAATGAAAAAATTTTCATTGGGGGTTGCTATACTTAGCCTCTTGACTTGACAGTGGTATCAAAATGTGATATCAATAAATAGGTGGCGTCAAGCTGGGGTGATAATGCAGACACTTCCTCTAAAAGCAACTCAATCTGACGAACTTCTACTGGTGAGTGGATTAAATAGCAAACAGCGTCGAACCTTAAAGGCAATCTACACAAACCCCGTTCCGGGAAACATTCTCTGGACGGATATTGAGAGCCTGTTTGTGGCGCTGGGCGCTACCGTTAGCCAGGGGAGGGGGTCTAGAGTGCGATTCGCATTAAACGGTGTCAAAGCTGTTTTTCACGAACCACATCCTGAAAAAGAGATTTGTAAGGGCGCAGTTAAAAGTGTCCGAGAATTCTTAGAGAATGCAGAGGTTGATTTTATGTCTGATTTTTAACCATTAGTTAAGATGTCCGACAAGGGGCATCCATTGCTGGTTGCCCCAGCCCCAGATAACTAAAAAACGTACCACCTATCTAGCTATCTAGTAAAGTCATCACACAATCGTGCAGCACAATTTTACAGATTCTCCGAAAAGTGTAATTTTGCCGTTTCGTCGTTTGAGAACTGATCCAACTATGCTGACCTACAAAAACTACACTGCTCAAATCGAAGTAGATACAGAAAACGGAATCCTTTTTGGCCGCGTCCTAGACATTAAGGATGTGATCACCTTTCAGGGTAAAACTGTTGAAGAGGCGCGTCAGGCATTCTATGACTCTCTTGATGATTATTTAGAATTTTGTGAAGAATTAGGGGAAAAGCCGGATAAGCCTTTCTCCGGTAAGTTGCCATTTCGCACCACCTCAGAACAGCACCATCAAATTTTTCTAGCTGCTACAAAAGCCGGTAAGAGCATCAATGCTTGGATGGAAGAAGTTTTAGCGGATGCTGCTACTCGTGCTATCCATACTTGATGTTTACGCAAGTCCCTTTTATCAATACTTCTGACAGTTTTTGAATGAGATCCTAAAAGTGCCATTCTACCATTTGTATCCGAGCTTGATGAAAGCATGAAACCCCCATTATACCGTTAGCGATTGAAAACTATCCGAAGTGTTGTTTTATCTTTAGTAATATTTAGATATAGTGCATTTAGGTATTACTATGGCGCAAACTATAGGGAGGCAAAAAATGGGTTCTCGCAAGCCAATTTATAGAATTAAATCAACTGGTCAGCTTGTAATTGAACGAGGCTTTGACATAAAGGTAACACCCTCACAAGCTCAACAAACTCGTGTGTTTGAACTCTTAAATGAGTATCGCGAACGAACAGGAAGGACGGTGAATGTGTTACCAGATGATTTGGAGATAGCCCGTTAGAAAAAAATCAAGATATTCTTCCAATTAACTTAAGACATTTCTAAAATGAGTGAAATAGCACTATTCAAGTGGTTTGGGAACTCCCGAAATGAACGCCATTCTAATTACAAAATTTTAGAATGCGAAGACGGACGACGACTGGATATTCATGCTGGTGAAATTAGTTGTTCCGAAGATGAACTTAGGAGAGGACAGTTTATCACTTTTGAGATTGAAGAAAAAGAGGCAAAGAACTTGTGCCTACTTAGAGAAGTGGGTGTGATAGATTGGTATGATTATGATAAAGGCTTTGGATGTGCGACTCTTATCAGAGATGATTCGTTGCTGCTGGAAATGTTTGAGAGCTATAAACACCCGAAAAGAAGGTCAAAGGCAGGCAGGATGCCGACCCTAAAAAAGCAGTTGGATATGCTTGTCAACAAGGCAGAAGTTTTTGTCCACCATAAAGTTATTTGTGGCAGCGAACGGCTTAAAGAGGGAGATCTCGTTGTTTTTGATATTCGTAAAATATATCGTAAAGATCAAAATCAATACAAGGATAATGCTCTAAAGTTAAAGCTTCTTAGTGAAGAAACGGACGAGGCAATTATAGAACGCTGTGCCAAAAGTATAGAAACAAGACTATGGAAACCTGTATTTCATAAGTATCTTACTACTCTCCAAACAACAGATGAAAAAGTTGCACTGGCATTGGATAAAATCAATAAACTGCCTGGGGATGGGGAAAGGCTTTTTTATCCTTTCTCAACTATTTCAAGGAAGAGTTTTTCTGATTCTTTGCCAGATGAAATATTAGGTTTTAGCGAAGAGATACGTCAATTTTTAAGTCTTGAGAAGCATCTACATATTACAATTGCTTTGATTAAAGAGGCGAAAAGTAAAAACTTACCTGAAGATGCGTTATTAACTGAGTTGCAGAGTTGCTTAGAAAATCTCCCCCTGTTGAATGAGGCTGGGAATAAAATTAGGCGACCATCAATAATCCCTCAAATCCCCGATTGGGTAAAAGAAATTCCCTCGTTCCGGGCATTATTATTTGGATTTTCCAGTGTCGAATCTCGCCCTGATGCTCCAGAAGCAACACAAATTCGTGCGTTTGTTCATGAACGTGGAATTTCCGGCCTGTTTCATTTTACTACTATTGAAAACTTGCAAGGTATTTGCCGAGAGGGTGGTCTCCTCTCAATTCGTCAACTACAGTCTCGAAATAGCCCCTACACTCAAATAGACAAAGAAAGATTGGATGGGAAGTCAAACCACATTTGTTGTAGCATTAATAGTTACAACTCTATGTACCACTATCATGCTAGATTGAAGCATGAAACAAAATGCTGGGTATTGTTAGCTATCAAACCAGATTACCTTTGGAAACTAAACACGCTGTTTTGTAAAATCAATGCTGCTTCAGCAAGAGGGGCTTATATAAAGGAAGGTTTTGCTGCACTTCAAGGTATGTTTGCTCCTCAAGTAAGTGACATAGCAGGAAAATCGTGGACAAGATACGGTATATCTGATTGCCGACCTACTTGCCTTCAAGCAGAAGTACAAGTATATGAAAGTATTTCTTTAGATGACGTTCTCTGGATCGGGGCAACTCCAATTAATGAGCAAAAAGTACGAGATGCTGGGTGGAAAGGCAGATTTGAAAATTTTTCATTTAATTAGGGATT
Source organism: Microcoleus sp. CAWBG506 (assembly GCA_020883125.1). Taxonomy (GTDB): domain Bacteria; phylum Cyanobacteriota; class Cyanobacteriia; order Cyanobacteriales; family Microcoleaceae; genus Microcoleus. The sequence goes on along the minus strand of JAHREW010000012.1, from coordinate 23,303 downwards.
AGACTTTTATTTAATAAGGTTAACTATGTCGCAGATAAATCAACCGTTGAATATTGGCTTATTATCTAATCGTACTGCTGGATCGCTACTAGCGGCGGCGGCGGGTGACGCAATGGGCTGGATGACAGAATTTATCCGATCGCCCGATGACCTCAAACGCAAAATGGGAGTTGATCGCGTCACCGACTATCAGACATGGAGCAAGCAGGTTGGTGGGAGGTTTCAAGGTTATGAGGATTACATGGCCCCTGGTGACTATTCCGACGATACCCAATTAACGATTTGTACTGCGGCTTGTATTTCTCCAAATGGAAGCTTTGACTATCGCACCTTTTGCGACTTTGAGTATCCTATGTGGCTAGAGTATGCTCGCGGTGCTGGTGGCACTGTCAAAGAAGCAGCCCATAAAATACAGCGCAAGTCGGCTGATTGGAACAGTAATTTTTTCAGCCGTAAGATGAAAGAAGGAACGATAGACTACCGCGATGGTGGCGCTAATGGTGCTGCTATGCGGATATCGCCTCATGTCTTAGCTAATGTTGGGCGTTGGACGCAAGCTGAGGCTGATATCTGGCGCAATTCAATCATCAGTCATGGTCATCCAAGAGCTATCATAGGGGCTATCCTCTACGGCCATGCACTGCATAGTGCTTTGCAGTGGTCAGAATCTATCACAGGTCAGGAGTTAATTGAAACTCTAGGCAATTGGGTAAAACAGTTAGAGATTCCGCAAATACCCGCTCTCAAAGTATGGCTGAGTGAATGGAATAAAGGAAGAGTAGAACCTTTTGAGACAGTTTTTACTAACACTAAACAAGAAGCTGTTGAGCAGTTGCGTCTAGTCTGGTCAGCATTACACAAAAATGAATTACCGGAAAGCGTACTTAAAAAACTAGGCTGTTTTGACCGCAACACCAAAGGCTCTGGACTAGGTACTGCTATGGCTGGCATTTATCTGTTTGCCCGCCAACCAGAACAAACTCAGAAAAACATTATTATAGCTGCCAACATGATAGGCAGCGATACTGATTCGATTGCAGCTTTTGTGGGTGGCTTGGGTGGAGCAGCTTTTGGATTGGAAGCGATTGCTGAAACATGGCGATCGCAAATTCAAGATGCCCCATTTTTAATTGGGCTAGGCAAACATTTAGCTACAATTGCCGTGAGTGAACCAGACAAAACACAAATTCGCTCTGGAACAAGTGGTGTGAAGTTAGGAAAACGCTTATCTCGCAATGAAGTGCATAGCGATATGCGAGTTGTACACCGTCGCTTAGGCAAGGGTGCGGTCGCAGAAGTAGATACACAACCTCTTCTTACCCAAGGGCGAATGGTAACAGTTGTACACATCAATTTCGATGTGGGTCAAAGCTGCAAGTTTGCCTTCCGTGCAGACACTCCCAGTGAAACATTATTTATCATTTAGCGCGTATTTTGTTTTCCAGCTTTTGTTGAAAACCCAGTCAATATTACCTCTATCGTTTCTTTCTGCAACATTTTTTCACCAAAATACACACGCCTCAAAGATTGTTTTATTAAAAGTACCCATCATTTACTGCACGTAAAATCAGCAACCAATACCAATAGAAAATTTTCCATTGATGGTAGGCCCAAGCCCCAAGCAAGAGGTCATATCAGGGCGGCTACCGCCGCCCCATCGAACCAAACACCCCATGCCTCTGCTATGTGTCCCCCTACGCCTAGACCCTATCGATATATGTAGGGTCAGCCTGAATTCGCTCGTCGAAGTCCATATTTTCCCATTCTGTAATAACTCTCCCCGGTCTGTCCATCAAATCCGCAGGAGCACTGCTGGGACGCACGAATGGGTATTTATCCTCATCTTCAGGAGCGATCGCCAATTCCACCAGCTCAGTATCTTCATCTTCAAACAGAGCCGGATTAACAATTGTATCAACCTTTAGTTCCATTTCAATCACCTCAAAAACACTTCCAACGGTCAACACTTGACCAAGTTTCAACCTGTTAAGGCTTAGATAGACTTTTCTTACCTGCCTTACAACTGTTTCAACAATTCCTATTCTAACACCTCGTTTCTAGGGAGAAATCAACTCATGGTCGCCACAGTTGTTACCGAACAAGGACTCAAGATTCCCGTTTTTGATGCCGCTTACACTGATGCCAAAGGTCGAAATGTAGGAAAATTTTTCAACAACCCAGAAATCCTGCGCCACTCGATTCTGCAAGCAATGTTTCAACCAGACGAACTGAAGACATTAATGATTGTCAAACTTGACAAATCCAATCCAGATCCTAGCCAATTACGCGCCAGCATCCACGACCCAGAAGACGGCATCAAGCGACGCATGATATTTCAATCTGGCAATAGTTATTACTTTGGTGACGAAACCCTAGCCAAAAAGATAGGAGACTTATTCGCAACCGAAAAAGACACCGCCTGTCGCTACGGTTCCCTTCTAGTCAGCACTTGTATGTCCGGCGTATCAGAATGCGACAACCTGCGAGTAAAAATTGTTGATTTCACCGAGCCACAATATGCTGAATATCGCACCGGAGACTGTCACGGTGCAATCAGTTCCGAATTACTCAAAAGCATCGGCGGCGAGAAAAACCGAGCCAGTCAATTTCGTTTCGCTTGGCTGAGCAGTTGGAATACAGAAAATACAGAATCCACACCCCAAGTCAGCTTTCTGGCTAAAGGAACCCTCCGTCCCGATGACAATTTACTCGATTCATTAGCCGACTCCGAAGGTAACAAACCCCAACTCATTTTAGACCGCTCTAGCATTAAAGGCATCAATAAAAAACAACTCAAAGAACTCATTCCTTGTGGCGATTACGAATTACCAAAAGCCATCCTTGGCAATCGCAAAAACAGTCAAATCGGCATCACCCAAACTAGCTGGCAGTCCACCGGGGTTTGGTTCGACGAAGCAGCCCAAAGACAAGACTTAGTACCAGCAGCTAAAACAGAAGCCCAAAGACTGGCAGGGCTTCAGCGCGACCCGATGAAATTGCGCCAAGCCATGATTGAAGATTACGACAGGCGCGAAGCATTTCTGGCTCGTTTGAACGAAAGAAAACTTAAAGAACAGCAGGACAAACTCTCAACTACAATTGAGGAAGAAATCAACGGTGACAGCGAGGAAAGTACCGAAGATAAAAAGCGGGAAAGACAGGACATCCAGATGCTAAAAGCCGATAAATTCGGACTGATGATAGGCAGTCCCGAATTCACCAATATGGCAGAAAGGTGGCTGGCATCCAAATGGCGAAATCTGGCAACCAGGGGAGCTTTATCAATGACCTCTGCAATGGCTTTACCCTGCGAAGATTTACCCAAAGGCACGGTTTGCGCTAACCATTTAGAAGAAGGAGAATGCGTTCAAGGTCGATTCCCAATTCTTAACAAAGATGGTCTGAGGATATATCAAAATGTACACGCAAAAAACCTGGAAAATATTCCAGAGGAAACCCGCGCTATCATGGCGAAAATCAAAGGGGTAATTTGGTTCAATCCCAAAGACTTAGAAAAGTTCCATCAAGGAGACTTTGACGGTGACGAACCGTTTGGCATCGAATCTCGAAAAATCCCTCAAATTGCCCAACAAATCTTACCAGCACAAGACGGATTATTTGACTTCGGAGAAGTGGTACAAGCGGAGAAAGTTCCCTATACTAAAGCCAAGTATCGAGAAGACGACCCCGAAGTCAGAGAAGGTAAAGTTAAAGCAGGTCAGCGCAAATTTACCACCCTAGAACAAATTGGAGTTGCCAGCTCTCAAAATGAAGTCGGAATCGTCGCTTTAGCCATTGGTAAAGTAGCAGCAGCACTCCCCAACCCCGGCGAAGATGAAAAGCTATTTCTCAAGCAGCAAAAGCGATTTATCGCCGCTCTCAGCATCATGGAACAGTACGAAGTTGACTACCAGAAAAACTCGCTGCGGGGTAAAGATGCCAAAGAAGTGAAAGAGAACACAGGTCTAAATCCTGACACTTTACTCGAAAAAGTAGATGAATGGTGCGAAAAACACAAAAGCTGCACTTACTTTTTCCAGTACAAAGGAGACGACCAACTCTACAAACAATTTCCCATGCCCGCCGACTTCCCCAATCCTGTTTACGTCCTAGCCAAAGAAGCCGTTAACCCTTATTGGGAACAAACGCGACTCATCCACCGTAACCGAGATGAATTTCAGCACATTCTACCCCCGATTCCGGCTCATTTCATCGTGTCGAAAGACAATCGCAAGGAACTAGATGCAGCAAGCATTGAGTACGAAAAAGAAGGCAAGGAATTGCACGTTCCATATCAGTACAAAAATGCCCTAGTAGAGCGAGAAATCGAGTACCGCCACAGCAAAGAAAATGATTTATATTGGGAAGAAAACGAATTGCAATGGGCGAAAGACTTGGTGCAACGCTTTCAAGAGGACAAAAGTATTATCTACGATCGCACTGGCAGCGATATCAAAACTCGAAAAGAGGAAATGGGCAAACTTTATGACAGTTATCGAGCCGAGATTGACGAAATTTGGGATACTCCTGAAAGAAAAACCAGGGCTGCTCATGCCTTATTCCAAGCTACCCACACTTCCGATAACCTGAGCAAACACCGGACAATTTGCCAGAAGGTGGCAGAAGAATTGGAAATTACCTTTTCCCTCCAGGAAGACTACGAATTACTCCACGAAGCCTTGCCGCGAGATGTCTACGTCCTGCAAGTTCCTTTCCAGAAAGTGAAAACTAAAGACGGCAGAACCATTGACCTTCCTAACCAATGGAAAGACGCACTCGATAGCAAAGGTATTGAATACGAAGCCACTGCTTATCCCGAATTACCCTTAGTTGAATTCGCCTTCAAAAACTTACCTCAGAACATGATAGCGAAACTCGATGCCAAATACGGAGATAATTCCAACGACCATATCGACACCGACTCTTTGAAAGTAACAAACTACTCCGGCAATGAAACCCGACTCCTCATCGTCCCTCCCGTCGATTGTCGGTGGATTGAGTCTCAAGATAAAGCAGGTAGAGGCGCACTTGTCTACAAACTGTTCATGAATGAAATCTCGGATGCTTTGTCAAACTATCGGGTAAATCAGATAGAAGTAGTCAATGTCAAACATCCCGATAACGATTACTCTGAAGAAGATTTTTCTAAGTCAAAATGGAAGGATCGGAAAGTAACTCTCCAAGTGGGAACGATCGATTTACCTCCCACTCACGAGAAGTATTACCGATTTCAAGGCACTCCCATTATCCAGCTTGACGATAAAAACTTGGGTACATTTTCCCCCGAAAGTCCTAAGTTGCCCCCTGGAACCACTTTTGAGGCAATGCTTTCCCCCGACAAAGGCGGCAGGTCGGTTATGCTGAAAGTCGATCGCGAATCGATTCGGTTGCCTGAAATTCAATTGCCATCTATCGATTCACCTGAAGTATCTCAGAGTTCTGAGTTGGCGAAGCCTGCGGGAAACGCGATTCGCTCAGCGATCCGCCCAAACGGAATCGCTCAAAACAGTAGCACGTACCAACCGCCAAAATTCCAACAAGAACCTGCTTCAAAACCAGAAACGGTAGTTAATAACGGAAAGTGCGACACCACCAACGCTAAAGCTGACAACTGGCGGCTTTCTCTGCAAGACACGCTCTTTAGCGTCGTGTCGGAAACATACAAGCAACGGCGATCGCAGCTTCCTTCCGATAGTACCCAACACTTCAAGTTTGGCGACAACCAATGGACGGCTTACGTACAGCCGAATGGGGATTGTTTTGTCAGAAACGAGTCTAAACGCACCGTGTTTAAAGCCAACGTTAACACCGGGGAGGTTCAAATTCCCCTGACAGAGCAAGCAGCGGCTCGTTTCCAAGAGATGATTGTAGAACGGGAAAAAGCTTTGTCTCAGTCCCGAACTACTTTCGCGCCTGCGACTGAATCGAAACCGAGAGAACTGGAAATGGTTTAGTCGAGTCCAGGGGGTTAGGGATTTGAGAGCGATATGCCTCCGGCACGAAAAGCGCATCCGCGCCACGCAAGCGAACGCGATCGCGCAAGCCCCAATGGAAAATTTTCCATTGGCTTTTTTTTGTACGCACAACTAAAAGTATGTTCTGGGTTATACTTAAATTATTTTATTGCCCTCATCCTAAACTAACGCATCGCTTGCTCAAGGAAATGCAGCGGGGGTTGTGGCTAACTCAAAACCAGTTGGCGGACAGCTTGGGCGTAACCTATCTAACGGTAAAACGTTGGGAAAACAGACGTGCCAAGCTGTCACCCCTAGCGACGAAGCAGATTGAAGCAAAGTTGCAGGGTATAGGCCATCAAGGTGCAGATTTGTGGCAGCAGCATATTGGGGAGTAACAGTTAATGGCTTAATGGTTATTTTAGGGGAATCCAAATTTCAAATACAAATAAAGGAAAATTAATCATGTCTATTTCTCTAAAGGGCAAAATATTGGGTGGAAAATATGATATTCAAGCCAAACTTGGAGAAGGTGGCAGTTGTATTGTGTATTTAGCTGAAAAGTTAAATTCTACAGAACGCTACGCCATTAAAACCCTTTCTACTGAAGAAGAAGATGCCATTAAACTTTTAGAGAGAGAAACCAAAACCTTAAAGCGTTTAAATCATCCAAATATTGTAAAGTTTATAGAAGAAGGTTATGAAGCTCGTCATAAACTCGTTTATTTAGTATTGGAGTATTTAGCAGGTCAAAATATAAAAGACTATTTTGATAGTGGTATTGACTTAAAAACTCAACTAGATATATTTTTGCAAATTATTGATGGTATTAGTCACGCTCATTCAAAGGATATTATACATAGAGATATCAAACCAGACAACATTAAAATTGTTGATACAGGTGAGAAACCAGTAGCAAAAATTCTAGATTTTGGTATAGCAATCATTACTACCACTATTCTTACTAATACAATTAGAAGCTACCATACTCCTCTATTTTCATCACCCGAACAAATTTATCTTGAAAGAGTTTCTAGAGATTCTGATATTTACTCTCTGGGAATGACATTTTTGTATCTGCTATCCTCTCAACAAAGAAGAATGGAGTTTCAAGAAGGAGGAGGTAAGCCTGTACTTTACAATTCGGCTGAGGAGACATTAGGTAATTTTAATGCTTCATCTCTAATCGACATTCTCAAAAAAGCTACAGATAAAGATAGAGATAGAGAACAACGACCTAAGATTGATGAAATCAGAAAAGCAATTGCTAATTTAAAAGAAGAGTTGTCTGAAAGAATGGTGGTATTATTTAGTATAACACCTAAACTTAAAGAGCAAATATCAAGCAAATATAACCTTCAGCAACAATCGGTCAAAATTAAGAAACACATTGAAGATGAATTCAAAGCAGATTCAGGAGTTTTATATATAAACAAGAGTCCCAAGCAAGACAGGAAAGAAGATAAATTAACTGTTGAAATATTCATAGAATCTTTATCTAATGTTTATTATGGTTTTATATACTATAACTCTCCTAATGAAATATTTTTATATAATGCACCTGATTTTACTAATCCTAAAACACAGGAAATCATTATAGAAAAGGGAGTTGCTGTTAAAGTAGATCCAATAGTTAATCTTGGTGATAGTCCCAAAAGAAAAACCGATCTGAGTGAGTTAGTTAATCTAATTTTAGAGAAAGAGCAAGAAGTACAAAATGAAAAGTCAAATAGTCAAGCTCTCAAATTAACTTTTGAGCAATGGCAAGATGTTATTGAACTTGAAAAGAAAATTATTAGTGAGCAAAAACAAATTTTTCACTATCAACAAAAATATTATGATAGCGAAAGGCAAATCCTTATTCTAACCCTAAAAGAACCAATATCTCTTGAACAATTTGATCGAATTACATCGCCGCCGTTATCTGTTACAATTTCCGTTAAATCAACCTCCCCAAAACCAAGACATAAAGGGATTGGATATATTATTGATCGGGAAAAAGGAAGTCAGGGTGAATCAATTGCAAAACTTCATATCAGTATTGGGGACTTTTGCGATCCTGAAGTTTTAGCATCTATACTAGATAAGGGAACAATAGAAACCAATTTCAAAGCTCAAGAGTCTGAGGTAGAGCGCAGACGTAAAGCTTTGAGAGAAATTCGATATGGTGATTCTGAAAATGCCGAATTATCTAAAGTCATAGTTGATCCAACAAATGTTAAACAAATTGAACCTTTATTGATTCGTCGATTTTTCAATGAAAAACTTGATGAATCACAACAACTAGCCGTATGTAAAGCACTTGCAACTGAAGATATTTTTCTCATTCAAGGGCCGCCAGGTACAGGAAAAACTTCTGTGATTACTGAAATTATTTTGCAAATTCTTGATAAATACCCCAACGATAAAATTTTAATTTCATCTCAATCTAATGTAGCTGTAGATAATGTATTAACCAGATTGTCCCGCGTTGCTAGTAAGGAAATTAAATGCGTAAGAATTGGGCGGGAAGAAAAAATTGAAGAAGATGCTAAACAATTTGAAATAGAAAAAGCTATTTTGAATTGGCAAAAGTTAATTCAGTCTAAATCATTAGCGTATTGGGAAAATTATCAGCAACAAAATGAGCAACTGTTATCAGGTGTGAAAAAGATTGCTAATATAGAACAAATTAAAGAACAAAATCAAGAATTACAAGGTTTAACCAAGAAGCTAACACAAGTAATTGAAAGATTAAATTATGAATTAGTCATTTCTAAAGATAATTCGGCTTCTCAAGATTTTTCTGATAGTTCATTAAAAATGATCTATGAAAAACTATTGTTAGAGCAGAAAATTTTAGAATCAATTGAAAAATATGTGGCTAAATTTGGGATCGAATATCCTGAGCAAAAACAGCTTAACGATTGGATTAATGAGGAATACAAAGGATTACAAGATATTCTTGGCGACAACCGAGAAAATCATGAAAGATATATCAAGTTGAAAAAATTAAATGAAGATTGGAATGAAAGGCTTAAAAGGAAGCAACAGGATCTAATTTCCTTTTTTATAGAGGGTGTAAATGTAGTTGGGGCAACTTGTTTAGGTGTCGCTAATTTCAAAGATCGTAACTTTGATTGGGTAATTGTCGATGAAGCTGGACGTTCAACTGCTCCTGAAACTTTCGTTCCCATTTCAAAAGGGAAGAAAATTATACTGGTAGGGGATCATAAACAACTTCCACCAATTATCGATCAGGAATTACAAGAAAAAGCCTTGAATGAAAAAGAAATTCAAAAAAAATCTCTTGAAATTAGCTTGTTTGAATATCTTTATGAAAATCTCCCAAAGACTAATAAAATTACTCTTAATCATCAATATAGAATGCACCCTGACATCGGAAATTTAGTCAGTCATTTATTTTATGAAGATCAAGTTTCTAGTCAACGAGTAAATCAAGACGAGAAACAACATCAATTGAAGCAATTTGATAAAAATGTTTATTGGATTTCAACTAGCGATGTTCCAATAAAAGAGTCTCAAGAGAGGGAAAATAACAAAAGTCGTAGTAATCCCTATGAAGCAAAAGTGATTAAAGCCGTTCTTTTAAAAATTCAACAGGATTGTGAAGATCATGATTTGTCTAAAGAAGTGGGTGTTATTGCGGCTTATCGTTCGCAAATTGGCATTTTAGAATCGTCTATTGCTCCTAATAATAAACAACTCTGGAAAAATCTTCATATCTCTATCCACACAGTTGATGCTTTTCAAGGGGGTGAATGTGATATTATTATCTATGATTTAGTTAGAAATAATCGTCAGAGGCAACTGGGTTTTACTGCCGATGATAGACGGCTTAATGTCGCTTTATCTCGTACTAGACAGTTACTTATTATCGTTGGTAATGATAACATGGCTTATGAGGGACGAACTCCGAATGGAATCCCTAATCCTTTTAAGCCATTAATAGAATATATCGATGAAAAAAGTGCTTTCTGTTCTCGAATCACTTCTGGAAAATTTCTGTAAATTTTAGGAGATTTAATTATGAACACTCAAGTTAAAGATGAAGATTTTGAAAATAAGATTCGTAAATATCATTCACTGCCAGAAGCCCTAGTTATTGACTGTCAACCAATTGGATATCCTTTTCATGTGCTAATTGTTGATTTAACTTACTTGGCCGATAGACAGCTACAACTCGCTGAAGAATTTGTTATGAAGTGTATTAGCCAGGAATTAAATAACCAAAGAGAAATAGCTTTTTTCTTAGGAATGGATGAAAATTTGATAGAGAAAGTTTTATCAGAATTACTATCTAAAGATTTAATCAAAAGAGAAGATTTTTTCAAGCTAACAGAGTTAGGTTTAGATGGTTTAGAAAAGCAAACGATATTAGCTCCCATATCAGAAACAAAAACTTTTTATATCGATGCTTTAAATGGTAAATTGAGAGAGAAATCCCTCTTAAAATCCTTTGATTCAAAAAATAATAATTTTGGCTTAAACAAGATTATAAAAAAGCCCAGAAAAGGTCATATCGAAGATATAGTTGACTATTATGAACAGATTGAAAAATTATTGCAAAATTTTAATAGCTCTAATCGTATTGAGTTGATTCAGGTGAACAATATAGAAAAAGTCTATACTCAATGGCATGAACTTTTCTTGGTTTTGTATCAAAGAAATCCTGATGATAAAGAAATTGAATATGAAATTTTTTCGAGAGGCAATATTCAAGTTGAATATAGAACAACTATAGAACAACTATATGCAGGGGGTAACAAGATACTCGATCCAATTTTTAAAGAAATTGAACAAGATAAATTGAGCCATGATAACTTAGCCGAAGGAAAATTTTTGAGTCCTATTAATGATGAACATATAAAAGCTGTAGAAAAGCTTAGTGTGAAACTTCATTCTCTTGATGATGATGCTGACTCTTTTACTGACTCGAAAAATCAATCAATTAAAAAAGAAGAACGTAGAAAGCTAAAACAACAACTTGACCAACTTAAAACACAAAGCAAAATCTCAGAAATTATTCATACCTATGAACATCGCAACTATTTATTTAAGGCTTTAAAAGAAGCCCAACAAAGACTAATGATTGTTTCGCCTTGGATTACAGGATATGTTGTAGATCAAAATTTTATTGAGATGTTGAAAGAAACTTTAAAGAGAAAAATACAGGTGTATATTTTTTATGGAATCAAAAGCTCAAGCCAACAAAATAATCCTATATCAATTCAAAGATTAGAAGAATTATCTACTCAGTACAAGAATTTAAGATTTGAAAAAGTTAAAAATACTCATCGTAAAATTTTAGTTTGTGATGCTGAGTTTGGGATAGTTACCAGCTTTAATTTTTTGTCATTTAGAGCAGATCCTAATTTAACATATAGAGATGAGTTAGGCGTTATTATTAGAGATTCAGCAACTATTGAGGATTTATTTAACAGTGGAATTAATTTGACGGAATTAATTTGACGGAATTAATTTGACACAAAACAAAATTTACTAACGAAAATTTCTGGCGTATTGAGATAAAATTAGAAGATATTTAGACTCACTAGAAGCTTTCCTAAAAGAAACCGAACATCAGGGAGCGATCGCTATCTTAATCCGCTCTGTTGCCTCACTAATTCCCGATAGTTAGTGAAAGCCACAAAAAGCTTTATATTTTTACCCTTCTATTTCCTCTTATTCCCTCTTATTTCCTAATATCTCCTACTTGTCCCTAATATTTCCTAATATTTCCTCCAGAATTCACAAAAATTAATTAAGTTAAATTAACTTGCGCTGCTTTTTAATAGCTTTTTTGTCCTCCGATACCTCTTAAATCCTCCTAATTAGTGCGCTAGTCGCATAGCAAGCCATGTCAAATAGACGTAAGAGGGGGGTAAAAATGAGTAAATCGCCCAAACCGCCCACTTGTCAGAATTTGTGCCAAAGGCAAGGACATATCATCGCTTCAACACAAGTGGCTGACGGATACCTCTCCTCTGGCTACCGCCAGTATTGGGGCGCTCACTTGCTCTTAAAATCGACCGAATGCCACAAAAATACTGCGCGCCAACTGAAATAGCGCATCCAACCAATACTACCGCCCCTAAACAAAATGCGATCGCCCTGCCTGACAATTGGGTGCAACCGGATTTTAACTTTGGGGATGCAGTGACAGACAATGAAGAATCTTATATCGTCATAGGTTTGGCAATGGACACACACTTGGACATTTGGAAATACCTGTGTCGCACACCGAACAATACAGAGCGATTCTTCTGGGAATATCAACTCAGACTTGCTTAAACTCCCAGCATGAAATATTAAGACTTTGTTGAGCGACGGCGATCGCAAACTAAAAACCGTCCTCAACAACAAAGCACGCTTGGCTGTAAACCATGCTCAACAATGATGCAATTTACAGGCTTAAAACATCACAGTCAAAAGCTACAAGCAATCCAGACAGCATTATCCACCTCGAATCAGCCATCTGGATGATAAAAACTGCTCTAGTAGCTTCTCACTAATGCGACCTGTGACCGAACAAAACATAAACCGAAAGAAACAGGCTCATCTCCAACAGAATTGCTGACAATTGAATCAATGAAAGCAATGGATAAATCACCGCTCAAACCTTGCCATCAAGGTTCAGGAAATTCTAGGGAACCTCGGTTGCTGAGCATTAAATTAACTTAATGCCAACAACTGCTCTGACCTAATCCCTTGCTGTTCAACTTAGCCTTAATAAACCATTAGTTAGCCCTAGAGAATTGATGTGCTTACAACTGCAACTCTCCCCAAAAACCAACTTTCCAAACCCAACGGAAAGACTGAAGTCGTCCGAGTGCGTCTAACCACCTTTGAAAAGGCAGATTTAGTAAAACGTGCCGCAGAAGCAGGTGAAAAAAGCCTGTCTGACTACTTGCGTAAACGCGCTTTTAGCCTTAACCGCACAGTTCCCGCTATCAATGAAGGAACTTGTGCCCAACTGCGAAAAATGAGCACGCACATTTGCCAAATGACCAGGGGTGTAGAGACAGCAGTAAAAGCAGGACAGTTACCCAAACAAAGCCTAGAAGTTCTGCAAGAATTCAGCAGAATGCTAGGCGAGTATCACCAAGAACTAAGAGGGAAAGTCAGAAGAGAACTTTTGAGCGAAACCCGCGAACCAATACCCCCGCTTGTGGATTACCAATAAAGCGATCGCGCAACTAGCCAATAGTCCTGTTTCAATAGTTCGGACACCTTGGGAAAAAATCGTTGTAATGGTTGATTTTTCCTTAGCCCTAACTAGCCTCAAACCCTTATTCTGTCGTAGATCATCAAAAACTGTCCGAAGTATTACTGTTTGACAATCTAAAGCACTGCTGAAAGTTCAAGATCGAACCTAACGGTCGCATCTAATTTCCTCGTAGGAGGTGAGAAAAGATGGCTGCAAAACTCTCAACTAAGCCCAACTCCAAAAGACAATTTTCTGCCCCAAAGCGTACTTGGTCTGTCCTAACAGCCACAGATCCCAAGCACGTCAAAAAGCTAGAACACATTCAGGAAACCCTCGATGCTGCCATAGAAACAATCCAAGAAGAAGGCGGCATTGAGGACTGGGAGGATTTCAAAAACTTCGTTGAATCCTTCAACAAACGACCCGACAGAATCAATGAATCTGGCAATCACAAAGCTAGTGTCAGCATGGATTTAGTTACTGAAGGAAAAGGAGGTGAGGTGTCTGGCTTTGTTTTCTATTTAACTAAAGACCCCAGCCAGAGAACCAGCGGTGTCTATTTAGTTAAAAATTTGAAACAAGCTGGCGTTGAAACCAAAGACAATAACAATTACTATACTCCATCCCAAATTATGGACTTAATCGGGCTGGATGCCAGTGATGAATTAGAGGAGGACAGCATTTCCGAAGAATTTGATGAAGAACTAGATGATGAATTGGAGGATGATTTAAGCGATCTAGAAGAAGATGCAGACCTTCCCAGCCACAATACGCAAACTCGCAAGTCATCGCAGTCCAAACGGCAGCTAGGAAAGTCAGTAGCTTCTAAAAATGCTACCAGCAGAACGCAAAAAAAGGAGGAAGAAGATAATATTGAAGAACTACTTTCTGATGATGATGATGCTCCTATCCCCAATGGTGTATTGGGCAAGATATCTAAAAATCGCAGCGTTCAAAATCAGAATGATAACGGACAAATAAAGCAAAAAGTGGCTGAACAGCCCGAAGCAAAATATCCCTTACTCGACACCCTTGAAACTGTTCTAAAAGAAACCGATCGCCAAGGAGCAAGTGTCGCTTCTATGGGAAGCGAAATTAACGGATTAACCGTAAGTGGCTTAACCGTCCAAACTGCCTCTTTAATGGGTCTACTTGGAGCCAAGAGTATTGGGGATCTAATTGATTACATCGAACAAGCGAGGGAAAAGGAACAGGCAGAAAAACTCGAAAAAATTCTCGAACAAATTGACTCATTAAACGATCGCGCCGACCGAGTTGCGACTCGTGCTAAACACGCTGATGTCATTTCCGGCATAGAGGCAATAGATACACGCACTGAAAAGCTTGCTGAACGGGCTAAGCAGGTATTAGAACCGCCTGCTGCAACTGAACCAGAGGAATTGGAAACGAGCCAGCCTCAGAGAAACGATCGCGACATTGAAGCCAAGGTCACCGAGGGAGTTAAAATCAACAATCCCGAAACCAAGGCAGCTCAAATTGGCGAAAAGATTGGCGATCTAGAGAGCAAGCTCAACCCAAACTCCCAGAAATCTAAGCCTTTACAGCTCGATAAAGATACCAGCATCAGCGAACAGTTAGACCAAATTCAAGACTATTTAAGCCACCTCTCAAAGAGGTTGGATCGCCTGGAAAGTATCGTTGACAAACTGGAACATAAAATGACCGTTCAGATGCCTGTTGAATCAGAATTTAATCTTAATTCACAAGTGCCAGAAACCAGTCAAAAAGTTCAACCCACAGTTACTGCACCTAACAGTATCGACAAGGAGGAAGGCGAACCAGAGGATCTTCTTAGCAAAATGGTAGCTCAAACAAAAGTACAGCAGCAGCGAGAAGCTGTAGCAGACTGCTTGGTCAATTATGCTTTCGCTACGGGGCAGTCTCCCCAGTCGGGTATTGCTTTTGATGGTGGCGGCAGCTTGAATGTAACTGCTGAAAACAACGAAGTTAAAGTTGTCGTAAAAGCCAGCGATCATACCGAAATTTTTTCGGGAACCAAGAATGGCGAACGCTGGAAATTTGAGCCGGATCGGGACAAGCTAACTCCAGAAGAAAGAGAAGCCATTTTCAAATTGCCTCAGTCGGAAGAAGAGTACAACAAACTAGCAACTGCCCAGGCTTTAGTTGAAAAGTTTCAGGACACCTTCCCCAAACGCTTTATCGGGGAAAAAGATCCAGTGTTTCCTTGGAAAGAATCGCGCCGCGAAGACGGCACGACCGGGGCAGTCAAATACGAATTTGAAATACTGGATCTGCCGGACGGGTCAAAACAACTGATAGGAACTGACCCCCGCCAAGGTGACGCACAAGTGTTCGATGCCGTTCTGGTCAAAGGAAAGCCACCAGACGTTCGACAGTGCCACATTGCTGTTGAAGAAATGGAGGCTGTAGTCGGCTCCCCAGAGCCACAAAAAACTCACTCTAGAGATTCTCACGCATCTAAAGACTACAACTATACCTCGCCAGAACGCAAAGAACGATCGCAAGAAGACAGCAACGAATTGCAAGCTTAAACCACTTTGAGGACAAATCCAATGCAAAACGATTACTTACACAACAACTACCACTCTCATGGCGATCGCACCAGCGTTGCTAACCAAAGCATTATCCACAAACGCCGCAGCCATTTTAGCAAATTCATGCGTAAATTCAAACTCAATAACGCCGATTTAGCCTTCATTGCAATTTGCCTAATTGCAGCCATTTATCTAACTCTTGTCCAGCCCTTATTTGTCAGCGTATTTAGCTGTGCATCTCTGGTGTTCTTCGGACTATGGCAAATTGCCCGCAGCATTCCCATCCTCGAAAAACTGCTGGGCAGCAAAATTCGCTTCTGGCACTTAGCCGTTGCTGTCATCACAGTAACAATGTTCCTGAATAACTTTCAGACCCCAGCCCAAGCCGTTTTTCTAAGCGGTCTCCAAGCATTTATGACCAATCTAGCAACGGAAGCTGGAGCAGCCGGAGGAGGAACAGCCATTGACGAATCAACAATCGCTTTAATTTTCAATGCCATTCGAGGCGTATTTCTCTTGCTAGTAGCCGCCGCAGCTTTATTCGCTTACAACCAAGCGCAGCAAGGTAACGATTGGCGGCCAATTGTCACCCAAATTGCCCTCGCCTTCGGCATTGTAATTGCCATAGACGTAGTAACCTTCTTATTCGTCGGCGACGGCAGCGGTACTACAGCCGGCTTGGTTCCCAACCTGCCACCGCTGGGAGTAATTACAACTTTGACCTTTTAGAACTAAAAAAAAGGAGTCACCAATGGCTTTACGAGATCCAGAAAAAGACTTTATCAGAGTCAATAAAATCCTGGGCAAACAAGCAAGTATCGGGTTCATCCCTGCCAATCAAATTCTACCTTGGTGCTTCTTAACCGCCATTGCATACACCTTAACAATGGGTCTATTTAGCCTGGGATTGGGTTGGTTCTTCACTGTCTCGCTTTGGCTGATTGTAAGCTGGTGGCTCCTCACAGGAAATCAACCCCACCTCTTTACTGACAAATTCCGCAAGCCCCCCGGAGATGAGTGGTGCAGCGGCGACAGCTTCTATATTTCTCCTATCTCTTCCCTGCGCCCTCCTAGCATCCAAGGCAAACCTTACGATTCGCAAATCTGCATCAAATTGAAACCCAAAATTGTACCCAATCAATATGGTGGAAGGAGCAAATTTATGCCTTTCCAAAATGAAATCAACCTCTGTTGTTTGGTGGAAATTGAAAAAGATGGCAGGCAAGTGTCTGGGATGCTCCTCAATAACGGGACTAGCTACCAACTGGTATTTGGATTCCGTCTCCGAGGACTTCACAACCTACTGTGCCTCCAACAACAAACCGATCGAGGCACTAGACAGGTATGGGAGCAAATTGCTTTCTGTACTTGGACGGCACCAAAAGCGAAACGCATTTCGTTTTTGCTTTGGGGGGTGATCGCCCTCACAAATCAAACCTCAGTCAACCCTTTCCCCGACGCAAAACTGGGGGGGTTGTTTGTGTGCAGGGTAATGGATAATGATGAGTTACAAATTGTTGCGGATTCATGCAGTAATGTAAAGAGTGAGATATAGCCTTTCTCAAAAAGGTGAGGTACGAATTTTAACCTGTAAAGCTTGACAATACAGGGTTTCTGTATACCTCATCTATCTGAGAACCGCTATAGTATCGGTTTAGTATAAATTTTTCACATTCTTGTAAACAGCAACAATATAGAATAAGACTTATGGCAGAACTAATAAAGTGTATGGAATGCGGAGGCATGGTAAGTTCAGAAGCTAACCAATGTCTCCACTGTAAAACAGATAGCAATGGCATCAAGGGTGTTAAGTGTACCACTTGTGGTGGACTTCTAAAATTTTCGGAAGCCATCAAAGTAAATGATTATTATGATGAGGGAGCAGAAAAGTATATTTATCGTTCTTTTCATAATTCTTGTTATCAACAAATTAGCTGCAAAATAGTAGAAAAAAAGCTAACAATAAACTGCCCCGTCTGCGGGCAACCAAACCAGTTCAGTTACGGAAACTCCTCTCATGGTTATTCAAGAAGTCACCGTACTGAACGTATAAATTGTGCTAAGTGTGCACATCCTTATGAATATAAACAGACCGCAGCAAATGATCCTTATGCAAGCTGTAAATACTGTAGATTTCTTCTTGAAAAAGACCTCGAAGTGAAGATTCTAAATCCATATAATAAAGACTTTTACGATTATGTCCACAAACTTTGCAATAATAAGGAAAGGCAAGCTCAGGAACTTGAGACAAAGAAATATTATGAAAATCAGGAGATGATGAGGAACGAAGAAAAACATAAAATGGAAAGAAAAAAAGCTACGGAAAACGCGAACGGTTGTGTACAAGCCACTTTCATCCCTATCCTAATTTTTGGTGGTTTCTGTGTTTTCTTTGGAGGTTTTTGGCCTTGGTTGTTTGGCGTTTTATTGGCTGTTTATCTTATAGCCCTTATGATAGAATACTTCAATATATCTAGCTAGGGATTAGGGCAGGAACAATTAACAATTAACCATTACTCCTCATCAACCACCGCCAACACAATTAATTTAATCCTTTCCAACTGCGATCGCATTTGACTCCACTCCCGAAGTACAGATGCTTTTTGCTTGTTAAGTGATGACTGTTGACTGAGATAATTTTCCGTTGACGACTGACCAAATAGATAGCCGACTTTGTACAACTTGAAGCGCTGTATCTCTAGTTGAGCGAAAGAATGCGCTGTTCTGACAATGTATGACGCGCCCGCAGGCTGGATTAATACCCGCCAGCAATTGAAATGGATTTGGGAGGTGATGTCCTCAAGCTACGTCCGCGATACAGAAGCTTGGATAGAAATTAGCGCCGGAAATTCTCTCGTACTCGTAATTAATGATAACTTAGCCCGACAAGCTAAAGGAGCAAAAGCCGCTAGTAGCAGAGCGATAACTAAAGGGCAAGGGCGCGATATTGGCGCTGAAATTAAACAGGAGGAATCTTTCGAGGCCCAGCGCCGGCTTTACCAAGGAGCAGTACCCCTGAATACAGCCGTTGCCTTTTTAGTGTACAGAAACACTGCGGAAGAATTGAGCCAAGCCTGTAACGTACTCTCTAATAGTTTTGGAACTGCGAAAGTCATCCGCGAGCGGAACGTTGCCTGGGATATTT
The DNA here is from genome assembly GCA_020883125.1 of Microcoleus sp. CAWBG506. Taxonomy (GTDB): domain Bacteria; phylum Cyanobacteriota; class Cyanobacteriia; order Cyanobacteriales; family Microcoleaceae; genus Microcoleus. The sequence goes on along the minus strand of JAHREW010000012.1, from coordinate 4,457 downwards.
GGCTGCAATGCCTGCCCATTACTTGGAAATGGTTGCTGCATAGCGGTTCATTTTTGAGCGAACGTCGCCTTACCCTCGACACTGAAACTGCCGCTGGAATTCTGCCCCTCACAGTTCCCCGCGACTTAGATAAAAAAGGAGTTGAATTTATCACCCACCGAGGCGGAAAGCCAATTTTTATTGACTTGTTCTACAGCCAAATTAGCCGCGCTTTAATTACTGGCGAATCTGGTTCAGGCAAGAGTGTTTTGGGTTGGCATTTTGCCATTGAAGCTCTGGCGAATAATATTCCTGTTGTCGGGATGGACATCAGCAGTGGAGGTAACAGTACCTTCAAAACCGCGATCGAACTTTTGGGCGACCAAGGCGCATATTACGACATCAGCCAAGGGTCTAGCAATTTAGTAGAACCGCCAGACCTCCGCAAGTTCGACAAAGCTGAAAGAGAACGGCGGATGGAATCTTGGAAGGAATTTATCCGCAAAGCTGTGGTGGCGATCGCCATGGGCAAAATTCACAACCCCCACTTAGCCCAGCGGGTAGATTCAATTATCCTGCGAATGCTCGATATGTACCTTAGAGATCCAGAAATCATCGCTCGCTACAACAAGGCATTTGAAAGAGGGTGGCAATCTCCCGAATGGCAGCAAATGCCAACTCTCCAAGATTTGCTGAGGTTTTGCAGCAAAGAAAGGCTCAACCTCAAATCGTTTGAAGAACTGGATAGGCTAGCCATCAATCAAATCCTCAGCCAAGGAAATGCTTTGCTAACATCCCGCTTGGGAAAAGCGATCGGTCAGCCCAGCACGTTTTCGCCGGAACCTGCTGTTAAGTTCTTTGCCCTATCGGGACTGTCTAACGAACAAGATGCTTATTTAATGGCAATTAACGCCCATGCTGCTTGCATTCGCAACGCTCTTTCTCACCCCAAAAGCTTATTTATTGGAGATGAATTGAGCGTCCTACTCAAAAAAGATGGTTTTGCATCAGTTGTTGGCGAACTTTGCGCCACTGGCAGAAAAGATGGCATAGCTGTCTTGCTATTGAGCCAAGATTTTGATGCTATCTGCGAATGTTCGGCAGGAGCGCAAATTCTACAAAATATGGTCTACCGAATTACCGGCAGAATCACCAATTCTGGGGTAGCAGCCGCTCACAAATATTTAGGGTACGACCCGCAAATTATCAGTTCCAATGCCACAGAATCTTTTCTACCTAGAGCTGCTGACCTTTACTCCTGCTGGCTAATTGAGAAAGGAGGAAGATTTTGGCGATCGCGATTCTACCCCGGAGAGATGATGTTGGCATCAATTGCTAACAATCAAAATGAAAAAGAAGCCCGAGATCGCATCATGGCTCAATACCCTCCTACCCTCAAAGGGCAGCTTCAATGGCTAAAGCATTTCACCCAAGAATACATTGCAGCGGTGAAAGAAGGAAAAGGCTTCGACCACATTGGTCAAAATTTAGAAATTGCCACCCTAGCTGCCAATCCTCAGCCAAAAGTAGCATCCGACGTTCGCAGTAACAAGTCTCAAGTTTTTGCAAAAATCCCCAAATAACTGCCATGAAATATCAACTTCAATTAATGCAGCAACCTGCTACAAAACTAGCAGCAGTTTCCCTGCTAGCCAGTTGGGAATTAATCGTTCAAATCAAACCAAGTTTAGCTCAAACAACTCCTCCTTTCGTACCCGGTACACAAGAAACGACCGTGAAAACTCCAGCCCCAAGCGTTTTCGTACCCGGTACACAAGAAACGACCGTGAAATCTCCAGCCCCAAGCGTTTTCGTACCCGGTACACAAGAAGCGGCTGTGAAATCTCCAGCCCCAAGCGTTTTCGTACCCGGTACACAAGAAGCGGCTGTGAAATCTCCAGCCAAAAACATTTTCGTGCCAAGTACACAAGAAACGACCGTGAAAACTTCAGCCCCAACTGCGGGAAGTTTCTTAGCTCCCATTGCAGATGTTTTCAAACAAGTCAACGATTTTATCGGCGACATCCAAGGGTTCGTGCAAAACGAGCTATTTGGCTCCTTAAACGAACTCCTTTCCTCCTCTCTCGGAGCTATCCAAATTCCTGATTTGAGCCAAGTCAGCAGCCAAATTATTAAAGCTCCAACATCCCAGACAGAAGGAACAAAACTATCAGATTTACTCGAAACTAAATCGAGCAAATTAGACGGCAAAGGTTCATATAACATCATGTCTGACTTAGACGCTCAAGCTCAGCGCAGCGCCGCTATCGGCATAGCTGACGGAGCAACCCTCAGCAAAGAAGCTCAAACCAACAGCTTCCAAGTGTTAGAAGCCACTCGCCAAGATACCGAACAAAACATCCAATTGGGCGAAGAATCGCAGAGCCTCGATGTTACTCAACAAATTCTCCAAAACCTCTCGCAACAGACCGCATTGAGCGCACAAGTTCAAATGCGAAATTTACAGGAAGCTCAGCAAGCTCGCACAGATCGGGCCATTAATAACGTGCTGCTGTCGCAAGCTGCTAAGGAAATATCCGCGCTCAACACGGGTGAGCGCCGAGGCAGCACTGCGTCTGGAAACCAAGCCAGTTATCAGGCGGGAATGCTGATGCTCCCCGGCGGCGGCTACTTGCGAAAACCGAATGACAGCAGCACAACCCCGATTTCAACTAACAGGTTTGTCGCTCCCCATTAATGAGCCGAGCAGTTAAATTTAATCCGCAATTTTCGGCCTAGTTTGTGTACCGAATAACCGCCTTATCAAATACAAACTTGAAGTTTTTTCGAGGGGAAAATGAAAGAATTTCTAGCACAAATTACACCCCCAACAAGTGGTGCAGAAGGATCATCCTTGGACATCGTTAGCGGGTCAATTAACCTGGCTAAGACGACCTCAGAATCTTGGGATAAAGTTTGGATTAGCACGATTGACCCGATCGCTTCTGGGCTGTGGGTTGGTCTAGTATCACTCGGCATCACCCTAGCAGCCATCAGCATCCTGTTCTTAACTCTAAGCAGCGGGAAAGACATTATCGAAAAGCAGTCATGGTCAGAACTGGCAGCACTGTTCGTCTGGCCGCTCGTCATCATGCTGTTCCTCGGCGCTAACGGCAAATTGCTAGCCAATACCGTCATTTTTACTAGAAGTTTTGCCTACAGACAAGTCCAGAGTGTCCTAGAAGCGCAACTAGGAGAAATGACATTTAGGGACGCGATCGCTAACGTCACTATCAGCAACATCGGCCGCCAACAACTAGAAAATCTCTACGGTGAATGCCGAAATAAAGTCGGACAAGAACTGCTAACCTGCTGGAATTCTAAGCAAGAAGCTGCTCAGAAAATCGTTAGCGAAGCTGAAAGGCAAGCCGCCGGCTCAGCCCCTCTGCAAGCGCTGCGGGCTTTTGGTGAAACCCTCTGGAATAATAGCTTGCTCGGTGCTGCTCAAGATGCCACGACTTTTATAACTGACCCCGGTTCAGTGTTTCGAGAAAAAGCAATACCAATCATCCGATTCATTCTTTATAGCATCCAGTGGGCGTTTGTCAACATCCTTGAAGCAGCCCTTTTACTAACAGCATTCTTTTCGCCGATCGCGATGGGGCTGTCGCTACTTCCCTTGCAGGGCAGGCCCATTTGGGCTTGGGCAACTGGATTTCTGAGCTTATTTGGTGTCCAACTTGGATACAACATCGTTGTCGGGCTAGCAGCCACCGTGCTAGTCAATTCTGGAGCCGAATTAGCCAGCGATGTCGCCTTCCTCTTTTTCATCAGCATTTTCGCACCCGGCTTAGCCCTATTAATCGCCGGCGGCGGCGGAATTGCCCTATACAACGGCATTGCTAGCAATGCTAAACAACTCGTCGATGTTTTGAGCAACGCCATAGGAGCAGCCGCTAATTTGGCGATGAACAAAGGATTTAAGTAATGTCACTAATTACCAAAAGATTTTATGAAGCTACAAAGATTTTCACAAACTGCATTGTTGCCAGAAGCTAAAAATCTACTGGCATTGTGCTTCCTCATCTTAACTGGAGTAAATATCCTCGCCCTAATTCTGCACCTCTTCGTCGCGTACCGAATCAACTCGGTAGCTGCTATGAAGACAACGCAAGTCCAGCTAATCAACGGTCAAACTTACTACGTAGCGGAACGAGATCGGTTTTTTCGTTATCCCTCAGTCATCCAAAATTTTGTCAAAACTTGGGCAGAGTTAACCTTCAACTGGGACAATAAAATACCAGGAACTAACGATACAGATTCAGGGATTAAAGTCAATTCCAAACGAGTTCCTACCAGCAGTTATTTTGCTTCGTTACTCCTAGAACCCAATTTTGGCAAAGCTTCTCTCCCTGACATACAGCGGTTCCCGCTGTATAATGGTACAATAAATAATAACAAAATATCATCTTGTATTAAAAATTAATGAAAGCATATTCTCTCGATCTCCGCCAAAAAATAGTAATAGCACATTTGGT
>JAHREW010000011.1:69900-156505 GCA_020883125.1 Microcoleus sp. CAWBG506 | reverse complement strand
CTGACTAACAACTACTGACTACTGACTACTGACTACTGACTACTGACTAACAACTACTGACTACTGACTAACAACTACTGACTACTGACTAACAACTACTGACTACTGACTAACAACTACTGACTACTGACTAACAACTACTGACTACTGACTAACAACTACTGACTACTGACTACTGACTACTGACTACTGACTACTGAATCAATCTAGAAAACTCGCGGAGTCAAACAGTAAGGACAATCCAGCATCTCCGGCTTCAATTCCGCCTGACATGTCTTGCAGGTTAGTCCCTGCTTGCGTTTGGCTTTCAATTCTGCCTCCAGCCCAGAGTCGGTAAACGTCACCCGCTCCACTTCTTCAAAGGTAGTCGCGCCTTCTCGCACTAACTCCAAGCTATAAGCCAACAAGGTTTTCATCCCTTCTTCTACTGCTGCTTCCTTAATTTGCTCTGTGGGAGCGCCTTGAGTAATCAGAGCTTGCAGCCGCTCAGTATTTTTCAGGAATTCGTAAACCCCTACCCGTCCTTTGTAGCCGATACCACCGCATTTGGTACAAAGTTGATCCCGGTCTGCTAGTTCCTTCCTCTGCTCAACTGGTACGGTGTTGGCTTTGTAGACAGTCAGATCCATTTCTTGAGAAGCCGACAGACCGTACCGACCGAGTTCTTCGGCAGTCGGCTGGTAAGGAATGCGGCATTTGTCACAAACCCGGCGCATCAAACGCTGAGCCAACACGCCCAACAGAGCTGCCGAAACCATGAAGGGCTCTACGCCCATTTCGTCCAAACGGGCGATCGCACCGGCCGCGTCATTAGTGTGCAGCGTAGTTAGCACCAAGTGTCCAGTCAAAGCAGCTTCCAGAGCCGTTTTCGCCGTTTCCTTGTCGCGGGTTTCCCCCACTAGCATGACGTCAGGGTCTTGCCGCAAAAACGCCCGCAGAATGTTGGAAAAAGTCAAGTCTTTTTCCCGAATTACTTGACATTGGGTAATTCCTGGCAAAGCATATTCGATCGGGTCTTCCGCCGTACAAATGTTAATCGCTGGATCATTCAATTCTGCCAGAATGGAATAGAGCGAAGTTGATTTACCCGAACCAGTCGGCCCAGTCACCAAAATCAGTCCGAAAGGGCGGCTGGCAGTGTCTCGAACCAAAGCCAGAGTTTCCTGATCCGAGATTAACAAGCCTAGACCCAACTGAGTGCTGGAACTGTCCAAAATCCGCAGCACAATTTTTTCGCCGTAACGGGAAGGCAAGCTATTTACCCGGAAATCCACCGTCCGTCCTTCAAATACCCGGCGGATACGGCCATCTTGAGCTTGTCTACGTTCGGCAATGTCCAAATTGGCAATAATTTTGAAGCGAGCAGTAATCCCTTGCACCACTTGCTTGGGAAATCGGAAATACTCTTGCAGCACCCCGTCCTTCCGCATCCGAATCCGCATGAACTCTTCTTGAGGTTCTACATGGATGTCAGATACTTTTTCCGATAAAGCTTTAGCCAAAATGACGTTGACCGCTTTGATTACAGGAGCTTGCTCTACAGCGTTTATGGTGTCAGCTATATCTTCTTGGTCGGAAGAAACCTCTTCTAAGGACAGTTCGCCAAAATCTCCCTCCCCTAGGGAGAGCTTTCTCTCCTTTTCGGCTTCAGCTATTTTGGCTGCTATCTTAACTTGCTGTTCTTGATAGGCAGAAGTAATGTCCTGATAGTCATCTGGGGTAATCACCCGCCGCTGAAAACTCCACCCCTTCAAAATCCGCCGCAAATCTTCTTGAGCATCCAGGTTGTCAGGATCGACCATTGCCACTACCAGCGCCGGAGGTTCAGTTTCTGTCTTCGCCACAGGCAAAAACCGACGTTGACGACAGATGTCGATCGACATTTTCAACTCATCGAGCATTGCTCCAAGTTGCTCGTTAGACAGTTCGCTCAATTCCGGGTCAAACGCTTCAACCCCGTACACTATTTTGAGTTCAAACATCTGCTGCTTTTTGTAAAGCCGCAGCAATTCTGGCGGCAAGGGCAGCCCAGTAGCAGATTCTAGTACCTCCGTCAACCGCTTACCTGACTTCCGACTTTCAAGTTGAGCTTTTTTCAGTTGGTCGCTGTTGACGTAACCAGACTGAATCATCTTGTTGAGAGCCGGAGTAAAATTGCTGATAGTAACTATAGATGTGGAGAAACGCCGATCGGATGTGTTAGTCATTTACCTAAAACCCGCGGGAGACTCCCGTGATAGCAGAGAGGGCGCAGCACTTGGCCATTGCCCTTACCGGGAGAGGAAAGCGGGGCGGGGTGTATCGCTTTCCAACGATAATTTTATATTCTGTTCAAGCTTGCTTGACGGGAATCTATCGGCCATAACTTAACATTGGTTCCCTCTTGCAACCAGAAGAGACTAATCTGGAGGCAACAGGCCTAACTTGTTGAATTTGACCGCAGGATGTTAAACATTGCCTATTCTGTGATGATAGCTTTTAGAAAGCCTGCGATCGGTCTAGTGAGATATATTTTGATTAATCAACTGCCCATCCTCCGGTCCTCACCAAGGCCGATTTGAAGCAGGTCTAATTTGCCGTCAGCAAATACTACACAGAGGGCGCGTCTCTTCCGACTGCTAGAATTGATAGGGTTCTGTCGCACAGATATATGTCAGGAACCTCAGCTATCAAGGCGTGAGGCTTGAAAGAGAAATCTAGCAAGCCGTTCTGACCAGCCTCAGTCTTCATTGACTACGTTTTTTGAGTCACGACACCCTGTGGATGCGAAGCTAGTCAAGAGCTCTGTCGCTAGTGGTTAAACAGTCTTAAGGTCACTGAGACAGTGCTGCTAGCCGTGCGCAAGCTCACTAAACTTTGGCGAAGCTAACATTACCCCAGTAATGGGAGGCTCTGTAAGGAGCGAAACACTATGCGTACAGGGTTGCAAAATTTGAAACGGTAACTGTCCCGTTGAAAGTGCATTACAAAAGTACAGCAAATTAAACAACCCCAAGGCGGTAGTGATAAATGTAAAGCCGTCCTAAAAGGACGGGGTTTCAAACCCATTTTTCTGATGATTGACGAGGAAAAACAGCAACATCAAGATCCTAGCTCAACGGGGGAAACCCCAGAGAGTTCGCCAATGGTAAGCGAAAATCCGCCGCCAGCATCCGCAAACTCGAATGCAGCAGCCGATTGGGAGCTGGAACTTGCTCAAGCTTATCAAAGTGCTCAGGTCGATCCCGGAGCGACTCACAATGCCGGGGAAACAGGCTCCTCTAGTTCCAGCAATAGCGTCACTGCTGATGCTACGGAGTTGCTCAAGAGAGAGCTGGCACAAGCAACCAGCGACAAAGAGAGTTTAAAAGCTCAGTTGCAAGCCTATTCTACTCAATTAGAAGATCTGAAAAATCAAAATCTCCGCTTAGCAGCAGATTTTGAAAACTTCCGCAGGCGCACCCAAAAGGAAAAAGAAGAGTTAGATTTACAGGCAAAATGTTTAATTATCAAACCCCTGTTGCCAGTAATCGATAACTTTGAGCGGGCAAGAGCCCACATTAAGCCACAAACAGATGGCGAAATGAACATACACAAAAGCTACCAAAGCGTTTACAAGCAAATGGTAGAATGCCTCAAACAAATCGGAGTTTCTCCGATGCGTCCAGAAGGTGAACAGTTTGACCCCAACCTCCACGAAGCTTTGCTCAGCGAACCAACTGACGAACAGGAGGAAGGCACAATCATCCAAGAACTAGAACGAGGCTATACTCTGGGCGATCGCGTCTTGCGGCACGCCAAAGTTAAAGTTGCAGCGCCGGGGCTATCTGTGGTAGCCTCAGATGACCATCCTGATAGTTCGGAAGGTTGATCGGGATCAAACCTACTGCATTCTGGAAGCTGAAGCAGAGGCTACGTTCACATTTAAGAAACGTTGCAGTGCGATCGTCCCTAAAATATCGATAGCCTCAACGCTTCAAACTGTACAGGCCGTAACAGACCCCCGAATAGAATTCGGGGGTTTGAAAAATTTTTGTAAATATCCCACGAAGTTTTATGAGGCGCTATGGGAAAGGTGATAGGCATCGACTTAGGCACAACCAACAGTTGCGTAGCTGTGTTAGAGGGCGGTAAACCAGTCGTGATCGCCAATTCTGAGGGCGGTCGCACAACTCCGAGCATAGTAGGATTTGGGAAAGGGGGCGATCGCTTAGTAGGTCAATTGGCCAAGCGACAAGCTGTGACTAATGCTGTAAACACTGTCTACAGCATCAAACGATTTATCGGACGCCGGTGGGATGACACGGAAGAAGAAAGATCCCGCACTCCCTATACCTGCATTAAAGGCAAAGACGATACCGTTAACGTCCAAATTCGGAACAAGGTTCACACCCCCCAAGAAATTTCGGCAATGGTACTCCAAAAGCTCAAGCAGGATGCAGAAGCTTATTTGGGACAACCTGTTACCCAAGCAGTGATTACAGTGCCGGCCTACTTCACCGATGCCCAGAGGCAAGCTACTAAGGACGCAGGTACGATCGCGGGTTTAGAAGTCCTGCGGATCGTCAACGAACCCACAGCCGCGGCCCTTTCCTACGGCTTGGACAAACAAAATATAGAACAAAAAATCTTAGTATTTGACCTCGGCGGCGGTACTTTCGATGTTTCCATCCTGCAACTGGGAGACGGAATTTTTGAAGTCAACGCTACTGCGGGTAATAATCATCTCGGAGGAGATGACTTTGACAACTGCATCGTGCAGTGGCTGGTTGAAGCTTTTCGCACCAAAGAAGGCACAGACCTGTCAAAAGACAAAATGGCCTTGCAACGCCTCCGAGAAGCGGCCGAAAAAGCAAAAATAGAACTTTCTAGTTGCGAATCAACCTCCATAAATTTGCCCTTCATTTCCTCAGATGAAAAAGGGCCGAAGCATCTGGAAATGCCACTTTCCAAAGCTAAGTTTGAAAAACTGGTCGCTCATTTAGTCCAAGCCACGATCGACCCTGTAACTCAAGCCCTCAAAGACGCCAGTTTGACCCCAAAAGATATAGATCGAATTATTTTAGTAGGAGGGTCAACCCGGATTCCCGCAGTTCAAGAGGCAATTAGCAAATATTTTGGTGGCGTGTCTCCCGATAGATCGGTCAATCCTGACGAAGCTGTAGCCGTAGGTGCCGCCATTCAAGCTGGGGTTTTGGGTGGCGAGGTCAAGGATTTGCTACTGCTAGACGTGACTCCCCTGTCCCTAGGACTCGAAACCTTGGGCGGAGTGTTCACCAAAGTCATTGAACGCAATACCACTATCCCCACCAGTCGATCGCAAATGTACAGCACGGCCGCAGACGGCCAAACTTCCGTAGAAATTCACGCGCTGCAAGGTGAACGGGCATTAGTCAAAGACAATAAAAGTCTGGGCAAATTCCTGCTCAAAGGTATTCCCCCAGCACCCCGTGGCATACCTCAAATCGAAGTTACCTTTGAAATCGATGCCAACGGTATTCTGAAAGTTTCAGCTCAAGACAAGGGAACCTCAAAAGAACAGAGCATCCAAATTTCCAATACAGGGGGATTGAGCGAAACCGAAGTCGAGCGGATGAGACAAGAGGCAGAACTTTACGCCGAAGAAGACCTCGAACGCGCCCAAATTGCCGAACTCAAAAATCAAGCCGACACCCTGGTCTATAATTGTGGTGTCACCTTAAAAACCAATGCCCAATTACTAAGCGACGACCTGAAGGCAGAAGCCCAAACAGCATCTGTTACCTTGCGGGCAGCGATGGCTAACCCAGACATCACCAGCCAAGAACTCGAAGCACAAATCGAATCTTTCAAGCAACTGCTATACTCGCTTGGTACTGCTGTTTACGAGCAAGCTCGGAACGAGGAAGCCACTTCCCCCACTGTGGTTGCCAGCGAATCGGTGCCAGAATTAGATGAGGTTGCAGTTAGCGATGAAAGTATCTTGCCGACAGAAGACCTAGTGATGACCACGGAACCAACGCTGAAACCAAAGCAGGAACCAAAGCCCGAACCAAAGCAGGAATTAAGGCTAGAACCAAAGCAGGAACCAAAACGGCAACCAAAGCCGGAACCAAAGCCGGAACCAAAGCCGGAACCAAAACGCGAAAAACAGCAAAATCTACAGACAAAACCAAAACCGCAGGTTCCCGAACCTGAAGTTGATGATATGAATCCTTTCCTTTAAAAATTAAAAATTAAAGATTAAAAGTTACCAATAAACGATCGTAATTTTTAATCTTTAACATCTGGAAAGGTCAATAGTTTCTTTTTCGTACACTTTTTGTTATTTACCTCCAGGCAAACAGCTTTATGGCCGGCGATTACTATGAAATATTAGGCGTTTCTCGAAGCGCAGACAAAGAAGAAATTAAGCGTGCCTACCGCCGCCTAGCTCGTAAGTACCATCCAGACGTCAACAGTGAACCAGGTGCTGAGGACCGGTTTAAAGAAATTAACCGCGCTTACGAGGTACTGTCAGAGCCGGAAACCCGTGCTCGCTTTGACCGTTTTGGCGAAGCAGGCGTTAGTGGTGCAGGAGCGCCGGGGTTCCAAGACTTCGGCGACAGTTTTGCCGATATTTTTGAAAGCTTCTTTCAGGGTTTTCAAGGAGGGGCAGGCGGCCCACAACAACAAGGTCGCAGACGCAGCGGGCCCGTGCGCGGTGACGATTTACGCCTCGATTTGCGACTGGATTTTCGCGAAGCAGTGTTCGGTGGGGAAAAAGAACTCCGCATCAAGCACCTAGAAACCTGCGAAACTTGCAGTGGGACTGGCGCAAAACCCGGAACCAGACCCCAAACCTGTTCCACTTGTAGTGGCGGTGGCCAAGTCCGGCGCGCTACCCGTACTCCCTTTGGCAGTTTTACTCAAGTTTCAGTTTGCCCCACCTGCAATGGCACCGGGCAAGTGATTGAGGACAAGTGCGAAACTTGTGGCGGTCGGGGTCAAAAAGAAGTGATGAAAAAGCTGAAAATTACCATCCCGGCAGGGGTTGACAATGGTACTCGTTTGCGCGTTTCCAATGAAGGGGATGCTGGCAAGCTGGGGGGGCCACCAGGGGATTTATACGTGTTCTTGGCTGTGAGTGAAGACCCCGTATTTAAGCGCGAAGGCACTAACATTAACTCGGAAGTTAAAATTAGTTACTTGCAGGCAATTTTGGGGTGCAGGTTGGAGGTGGACACTGTAGACGGGCCGACGGAATTGTTGATTCCCACCGGAACTCAGCCGCATACAGTTCTGACTCTGGAGAAAAAAGGTGTGCCTCGATTGGGAAATCCTGTCAGTCGTGGGGACCATTTGATTACGGTGTCTATTGACATTCCGACTAAGGTGACGACGGAGGAGCGGGAGTTGTTGATGCAGTTGGCTAAGCTCAAGGGCGATCGTACCGGAAAAGGTGGCTTGGAAGGATTTCTGGGCAATTTGTTTCAGAAATAAGCAATTTTTTGACACCCATGGGTGTCAAATTTTCCTGTTTGATGATTCGCTGGCAACTTTCAAAACTCTCTCTCAAAAAAGTGAGACCCATGGGTCTCACTTTGTACAGGTAGAATAATTGTTTGGCAATTTGTGGGAATAGTCCTCAAAAAAGTGAGACCCATGGGTCTCACTTTGTACAGGTAGAATAATTGTTTGGCAATTTATGGGAATAGTCCTCAAAAAAATGAGACCAATTGGTCTCAAAAATCGGTCGTAGAATAATTGTTTGGCAATTGGTTCACGATAAAATACGGCTTTCAGGATTTGAGATGGGAAATTTGAAAAGAAAAGGCGCACTATGAATTCAACATCGAAAATTGAAAATCCCAAATCCCCCGATGCCCAACTCGATCTGCGGGGTACGCCCTGTCCGATCAATTTTGTCCGTACTAAACTGCGGTTGGAGCAAATGGCTCCTGGAGCAGTTTTGGAGGTTTGGCTGGACGCTGGGGAGCCGATCGAACAAGTGCCGGATAGTCTAAAAATGGAAGGCTACCAGATTCTACAAACCCAATTTGTGGCTGGTGAGGATAATTGTGGTTTTTTTGCGATGCAAGTGCAGCGACCTGAGCAGGAAGCAGCATGAGCCGGGATTCCTCGTTGATTACGGGTACTGTTGTGGCTGTTCAGGCTAACTTCTATCAAGTGAGGTTAGATCCAGATGCTACCTCTGAGGGGGAAAATCCTCTCTGGGCAGATCTACGAGTTCTCCTGTGTACTCGCCGCACTAGACTGAAAAAAATTGGTCAACAGGTGATGGTGGGCGATCGCGTCGTGGTAGAAGAACCAGACTGGAATGACCACAGGGGTGTCATTTCTCAAGTCTTTCCCCGCCAAACAGAACTCAATCGGCCGCCTGTAGCTAATGCCGATCGCATTCTCCTAGTTTTTGCCCTCACGGAACCGGACTTAGACCCCGCATCATTAACTAGGTTTTTAGTCAAGGCAGAATCTACAGGTTTGGATGTGAGTTTGTGTCTCAACAAATGCGATTTAGTCACGGCTGAGGATTTGGCACAGTGGCGCGAAAGGCTGAAAGGATGGGGATACGAACCCATGTTTATTAGTGTCCGTAGCGGCTTAGGAATCTACAAGGAAACCGCTAATGACAGTGAAAATGAACTTTCTGCCACAATCCCAAATTTATTAGACAAAATCGACACATCTGGTGTGACTTCCCCCGAAGAGGAGGGCGGCGTTCTTCTGACTTCCCCCCAAGGGGAAGTTGGCTTCTCTCTCCAACGTCACCTGCAAGGCAAAATAACCGTAATTTGCGGCCCTTCTGGGGTGGGCAAGTCCAGCTTGATCAACCAGCTAATTCCGGCGCTGAATCTGCGAGTCAGTGCTGTTTCGGGCAAACTAGGGCGCGGCAGACACACTACTCGCCATGTAGAATTGTTTGAACTCCCAGGTGGCGGACTTTTGGCCGATACTCCAGGCTTTAATCAGCCCGCACTTGAATGCGAACCATCTGAGTTAGCTCAATATTTCCCAGAAGCTCGTCAGAGGCTGGCTTTGGGTAGTTGCCAGTTTAGCGACTGCTCCCACCGCCATGAGCCTAACTGTGTCGTGCGGGGCGATTGGGAACGCTATGAGTATTATTTGCAGTTTCTGTCTGAGGCGATTGTCCGTCAGCAACAAGAGCTAAACTCTAGTAGTGCCGAGGCGAGTTTGAAGCAGCAAACTAAGTCTGATGGTACGCAGCAATACGAACCAAAGTTGCAAACTAAAAAATATCGCCGTTCTTCTCGTCGCCTTCAACACCAGTCGCTGCAAGATATGTGTCAAGACGACTTATTCTAGGTTAGAGCAAATAGTCGATCGGCTTCAGAACAGGGTAAATTAATAGCTAAAATTAAATGGCCTTAAATTTCTTAAAAAAAAAGTACAACACAAGTATCATTTAGCAGGTTATGCGGGAGTAAAAATACTGTGAATATTCAAGAACTGTTTCAAAAAGGCGGCCCTGCCATGTACCCCCTGTTGGTGCTGTCTATTCTATCTGTAAGTACAATTATCGAGCGGTTGTGGTTCTGGGCGAGCCTCCTGACTAAGGAAAAGCAAATAGTCAACCGCATCCTCGATGCGGCTCGCACCGATTGGGGCGCTGCTAATGAAATTGCTAGACAAGCTAATCGACAGCCGATCGGTCGATTTTTATCTGCTCCTCTGCGACTGTACAATCCTGAACCAGAATTATTTCGACTCGCACTGGAATCTGCTGCTGATGAAGAGTTGGCTTCTATGCGCCGTGGAGACAAAGTATTAGAATCGGTGATCGCTTTATCACCTTTGTTGGGATTGCTGGGAACTGTTTTGGGCTTGATTAACTCCCTGAGTTCCATTCGGCTGGGTGACATCGGTACGGCCGCTACTACTGGCGTGACTTTGGGGATTAGCGAAGCACTGATCACTACAGCTTCTGGGATGGTAGTAGCAATTTTTACTTTAGTCTTTTATCGCATATTTCAGGCTTTTTTGTTCAATCAGGCAAAAATTTTTCGCAAAGCTGGAAATGAAATGGAATTGCTCTACAGGCAATATTGGCCTACGGCTAACGCTAAAGGTCGATCGCAGAGTACACAACACAGCAATTCTTCCTTTGGTGTCGATGGATTGAACCGCCATTCCCTTAATTCTCAAGAATCTATAGAACGAAATCGAGAGCCGAAATTGAAAGGTTCCGATCCTGATGTTGATTCAACTTCTAACAAATGAACTACCTACACCAACCGCTTAGGCGGTAGGTTTGAGGCTTCCAACTTCCACCGCCATGAGCCTTAGAGTTTCAACCCGCACTAAGCTGAGTACAGCTATAGTGGCCAAATCCCCGCCGAGCTAGTTAAAACCTTGAAAAACAATGAAAATTCATCTAGATACTCCTGCTGAAGAGGCTCGGATTGAACTGGTACCTTTAATTGATGTGATATTTTGCATTCTGACGTTCTTTCTGCTGGCTGCTTTGCAACTGACTCGCCAGCAAGCAATTAATGTCGATTTGCCTAAAGCCAAAACTGGACAAACCCAGATGCGAGAAATGCTGATTGTCAGTATTGACGACTTTGGGCAAACTTATATTGACCAATTGCCTGTTAATTATCAACAGCTCGATCGAGTTTTAAACAGTTTCCACAAACAAAATCCTGCGGGATTGACGGTGCTCTACGCTCCTCAAAATGCCAAGTATGCCAAAGTTGTTGAGGTTTTGGATAAATTGCGAGAAGTAGGAGGCGATCGAGTCGCCCTAGCAACTCTTCCTAGTTCGGCTCCATCCCCGCAGCCCAATCCCTCAGTTCCCAATTCTGGCATTCCCGCCGCACCACCCATCGGCAATCCGACTCAACCCCAGCCCTATCCTTTGACCACCCCCTCGAACCCTCGCCAACCTCAGTTACAAGTACCACCGCAGCAGCCGCAGTTCAATCCGAATCAGTTTCCATCCCCTCTCCCTACTCCTAGCCAGGGGGTTAGCAAATCTCCTGTTTCCCCTGCACCCACTGCTCCTAATATCGGGCCGGGAGTCGCCACTCCATCGCAGAATGTTGCGCCTCAAAATTAGGCAATATATTGATTTATCATCTAGGCATTGGCCAAACAGAGCATTGACCAAACAGGGCATTGGGCATCGGACTTCGGACACTGAGCGTAGTCGAAGTGTCGAATAACCTTCTTCCTTCTTCCTTCTTCCTTCTTCCTTCTTCCCTCTTCCTTCTTCCTTCTTCCTTCTTCCTTCTTCCTTCTTCATAAAAAATCGGTATAAATCGCTGCAATTATTTTGGTTCGTACTGAGCTTTTTTTCTCCTGACAAGTAGATATATTTATATATATCTACAGAAGGAACCTTTGTTTGCTGCTAGCCATCTGTACTCATAGATTATTTCTTAGGAAAGATGGTATATTTGTCAAATCATTGTTACCTTTTGTAATATAGCGCTAAAGCAAGATGGGCTTTAGGTCATCCTGAAACCAACTGGCGTGAGCTGGAACAACTTACAAAACCTGTGAATCCAGGTTTGTACTTTCAAGTCACCTCTACTTGTCAAGGAGTCAAAGTCATGAATCAACCAGCAGAACTATCTTTGGAACAGCAGTTTAGCCTGTGCTCCTTCAAAACACAGGTCAATGACATGAGCCGCGAGCAAGCTCAAGAGTTTTTAGTTAAGCTCTACGAACAAATGATGTTGCGGGAAACCATGTATCGTCATTTTCTGAAACACCACTGGGGCCTAGAACCCAACCCTGGTCTTGAGTAATGTCAAGTCGCAGTGGGCGACCTCCGTCTCTTACTCTCTTCCCAGATGGAAATGAGTTGGGGGTGATGGGGCGTCAACTCGAAGCCACAAGTTACAACCTAAGTTACAACCTATAGAAAGCACAAGGTATTTTAACCTACTCATCCTTGGCTATGAACATTTGAGGCTTTCTGTTCGGAACTTTCGATCGCCCAGAGCAAATTATTTAAATAAATCAAATATATTCGTCTCAACTTCCAGCGCATGAGGTTGAACAAAAATTTCGTGAGTCGGACATCTGAAACCGACATCCGACTAACAAGACTTTAAATTTTTCAATCAAAGCCTAGAACTCAAAAGTGATAGTTTTTCCCTAGACTTACGCCAAAACCGGGTTGTTTACGAAAATACTGGGTTTGAACCTGGAAAACTTGTGAAAAACCCGGTTTTTTTGGTATTTACGCGTAAGTCTCATAACATCTATTCCGACTGACGTTCCAAGGTAGCCTCCATGGTGCTGGTTAAGTAATGACCAGACATGATGCCGCTAGAGTGGTAGTAGCGGTTGCTATCGACGCGGTGAAGGGTATCAAAACCTGTTCGCCGTTGGCGTTCGTCTCCGAGTACCCAGTAACGTTGGACGATCGACTGGGGAGCGATCCAACCTTCGCCCTCGACGCGGCCAAGTTCGCTGTGCTGGAGCACAAAAGTATACTGCCGTTCATCGCTGTTGAGGTGTCCTCGGTACTGCAAAATAAGTTCTTCGCGATCGCCTCCAGGAAACACGAGCTTCGTCACCATACTGAACCAATCTGTTCGGTTCCAGCTCACTAAAGTTTTGCCTTTAACCGTAATTGGCACGCCATTGCGCTCAATCCAACTTCCTTCGAGCGTCCATTGGCCTGATTCCATTAAAAACGTGTGAGCCACAGTGCTGTTCCTATGCTTTTCCTGCTGGCTAAAATGCTGTTGCAACAACGCACAGCCGTTGTCCCTCAAACTATATGGTATCACGCCCAACTCTACCCACAGGAGTTAATTTCTCCTAAAAGTACGGGGGCGGAAGCACCAGTAACTTGAGGGAGATTACCCGGAATACCTTGAAGCCGCCAGTGGGCTAAAACCGCGAAAGCGATCGCCTCTTTAAAATCTACATTCAAGCCCGCCTCAGAAGTAGTCAACACTTGCACCGAATGCAATTGTGCTTGTAATCGGCTTTTTAAGTAGAGATTGTGGCTACCGCCCCCGCATAGCAAAACTCGATCGGGCATCTGCGGTAAAAAAGTTTGGTAACTGTGAACGATGGAGGCAACTGTCAGTTCTGTCAGAGTAGCCAGCACATCAGCAGGACTGAGCTTGTAATCAGAAGCCTCGACCAAACAACGGTTAAAATAGTCTACACCAAATAACTCTCGCCCTGTAGATTTTGGCGGTTTTTCCAGGAAGAACTCTTGCTGGAGCCAAGCTTCTACTAAAGCTTGACAAGGAGTACCAAGGGCGGCCCCTGCTCCACCTTCATCACAAGTTTTAGTTCCACCTGAGAAGTGTTGCACAGCCAAATCTAAGAGAGAATTTGCAGGTCCTGTGTCCCATCCCAAGATGCCATCCCCCCAATGGGAAACCACAGACTTGTCCTTCAATGGGCTATTTTCCCTGGAAGGTAGATAAGTCACATTGCCAATTCCACCAAGATTTTGGATGCACAGATTCAGATGAGGTTCTGCCAGCAAGAAAGCATCAACTATAGGCACTAAAGGAGCTCCTTGACCCCCGGCAGCAATGTCTGCCGATCGAAAGTTGCTCACAGTAGTAATGCCTGTCAATGCCGCAATCAGCGCGCCCCGCCCTAGTTGCAAGCTGTAACCCATCTCCCCCTTCCGAGCCGGTCGGTGGTAGACTGTTTGCCCGTGAGACCCGATTAATTCAGCTCGATCGTACTTTGCTTGAATAGTCAAGGCTGCGGTGGCAAATTCTTGGGCGATGGCATCATCCAATGCTGCTAGTTGTGCCATTGACAAAGCAGCCCCGCCGCAAACTGAAAGAATTTGCGATCGCAAATCAGGAGAATAAAGAAAAGTCATACCTGCTAACAACTGAATTTTCAAGTCTGTTTGGGAACCGACCACATCCACCAAAGCAGCATCAATGCCATCCACTGACGTGCCGCTGATCAAACCGATAACGCGAGTCATTCGATTGTAGATTTTAGATTGTAGATTTTAGATTGTCCGGGGGGTGGACTGGATTTATTTGAGGTCGATGGTGACAATCACTATAGTAATATTGTCACGGCCGCCTTTCTCCTTAGCTGCTTCAATCAAAGCAGTTGCAGCCACTTCACAGGGGCGAATCGACTTCAGAGGTCCTGCAATCAAAGGATCGGAAAGTTCCTCAGTCAAACCGTCGCTACACAACAGCAAGCGATCCCCAGGCTTGACATCCACCGGCAGAATATCTATCTCACGTAAATCCTCCCGGCCCAAACACTGGGACAAAACGTGACGCCAAGGATGATTACGAGCCTGTTCAGCAGTCAGAGCCTTTCTTTGTACAGCTTGAGCCACCCAAGTTTGGTCTTGAGTAATCTGATCCAAATGAGAACCCTGCAATCGGTACAAGCGAGAGTCACCGACATTAGCACACCAAGGCCGCCCCTCATCCCGAAACACTACGACCACACCAGTAGTCCCCATATCAGCCCGTTCGGGATGGTTGAGCTGATCGTTCAAGATGGCTTGATTGGCGATTAAAAAAGCCTGTTGTAACAACAGGGGAGTATCCTCTGGGCCTTCCCAATGTTCTACCAGATAAGATTGAATTGCCTCAGTAGCAATCCGGCTGGCTTCTTGACCTCCTGCGTGTCCTCCCATGCCGTCGGCCACGATAAAAAATCGCCCCTCCGAGTCGATGTAGTACGAATCCTGATTTACTGAACGAACTAACCCTGTATCTGTCTTACCTGCGAAAGAGAGTTTCATCTCAAACCTCCAAGAAACCTCCACCATACCCGTACTCAGCACGGTGGTGGGAGGAAGGTAGGTCCAATTGTAAAACATCCCTTAAGTGTATTTGTGCATGAGCACAAACAATGAGAGAGACTGTTGAATAATTAACAAATCTCTTAATTCCCATAGGAGTAAATGTCCTGTTTGTGAATATGTGTGCCAGCTCTGTGAGTTATCCCTTGTAGCAGATCCTACGTGGTTGAAATATAAAAATTTCCCGACTTGCACTCGATCGCAATTCTCTCCATGTATTCGCCTAATTTTGGGCAACCGAGCGTCGCAACTCTAACAATATCACTTGTGTGAAAACTAAAGTAACATTTTGTTTTTTCACAGTTTGACACTAGGATTTTTGTATCTTCAAGGCTCAAAGTCAAATAATAGCCATCAGCTTTTTTAGTGAATGATGGGGTTGTGATGTGGGAACGCTTTTGCTCACACCAATTCAAGCTATTTGCCAATAAATAATTGTCATGAAATGCCAGGATGGAGCATCTCAATAGCTGGTATTGGTAATAGGGAGAAATCTCAAATATGCAATTTAAAATCTCCCATTCCACGGCGGTCCTGACAGAGCCAGCAGAAAGCAGGGGAATTCAGAGCCTCAAGACATTCTATCCAAGCGATCGAGTCGCTTAAACAAGCGCAACAGCACAAACCCAGTACCCACCGCTAGCAAAGCCATCACCAGCGCCGGCCATACTTGATTGCTGACCAACAAAATTGTCGCCGACAAAGTAAAGGCACTCATCAGCAAACTATAGTTTGTTCCCATTTGAACGCTGCTAATGCGGCGAAGCAAACGGTCTGTTTCAGAAGAACGGACGCGAATCCGCAAATCTCCCTGTTCAAGTTTGTCAATAGTTTCCTCAATCCGGCGAGGTAAACCCAAAGCAGTGGAACTTACCTGAGCCGCCTGACGCCCAAGTTCGTTAAAAATACTGCTAGTTGTATCATGCCCATTTCCATTACTCATAAGCTGCATGGCAAAAGGCTGTGCCACCTCCATAAAGTTAAACTCTGGATCTAAACCGCGGCCGACCCCTTCAATGGTCGAAAAAGCACGCATCACAAAAGTAAAGGTAGCTGGGAAGCGAAAAGGTTGGTCGTAGGCAATATCGTAAAGGTCATCTGTAATCGCGCTGACGGACTGATTTTCAAAAGGCTTGTCCATGAAGTTATCCAGCATATACTGGATCGATCGACGCACCGGACTCATATCACCCGTAGGAACCAAAGCCCCCAAATTAATCAAAGAATCCATAATCCGTTGACCATCTTTGGAAGCAATACCGTAGAGAGTCTCCATCAGTCCTTCGCGAACATTGGCCTGAATTTGGCCCATCATGCCAAAATCGTAGAAAATCAGATCTCCATCAGCACTAACAGCGATATTACCTGGGTGGGGATCGGCATGAAAAAAGCCATCATTGAGCAACTGGTGCAAATAAGCTTCAGCTCCTTTTTGGGCGATCGACTTGCGATCGATCCCGGCCGCCTCCAAAGCTTCATAGTGACTGATTTTAATCCCCGGCAGGTACTCCAGAGTCAGCACCCTCGGAGCCGCGTAGCGCCAATAAACCCGTGGCACCCGCACCCAGTCGCGATCGCGAAAATTACGGCGAAAAGTATCAGCATTCCGCCCTTCATTGAGATAATCAATTTCCAACCACAGAATGCGACAGCACTCTTCATAAATCCCCAGCCAATCTCTGCCCCGGCCCCATTTAGGATGATTTTGAAAGTAGCGAGCGATGCCCTTGAGAATTTGCAAATCAATCTCGAACAGCTTCCGCAGTCCAGGTCGCTGCACCTTCACTACCACTTCCGGGCCAGAATGGAGTTGAGCCTTGTGTACCTGGCCCAAACTGGCAGCCGCCAAAGGCACCGGGTCAAAACTCTGGTAGAGTTCGTGAACCGTCTTGCCCAAATCCTGCTCAACAATTGCCTCTAACTGCTCGTAGCTGAAAGCAGGGACTCTATCTTGGAGCTTAGAAAGTTCCTCAACATACTCTGCGGGGAACAAATCAGCGCGGGTGGAAAATAACTGACCTACCTTAATAAAAGTTGGGCCCAAATCCAAGAGAGTTTCTCGAACCCAGATAGCCTGAAAACGCCGTCTGGCAACTTTCTTTTCTTCAGTAACACCTGAAAAGTAGCTCCAATCTTTGCTGTCGAGCCACAGCGAAGCCAACCAGAGCAATACAAAGGTCCAAATGTCGAAGAAGCGCCGCTGCCGGGAGTATTTTTCGCGGTTCCAGCGATAAGCTTTATTGCCGTAGGATTTACCAGCGGTGGGAGGCAAAACGGCTTCGCCGGTAGGCTTGGCGTATCGCTTGCGATTAACAGAGTCATCAAGGAGAGCAGACACTTGGGTTCCTAAATTGCTTGTTTTATGTTGTTGCTGCGATTAGAAGTAAGAGCGCATGGCTTTGCGCTCCTAGGGTAAATATTTGTGAGTGGCTGTTAGGGCAAACTGCTGCGGTAGCGCTGCAATTCCGATCGCACTAAGGCCACTTCTGCACGTAACTCATCAATAGTCACTTGCAAGTCGGCTGGTTGGATGTCTTGAATAGAGGTAGTAGTGCTGCCAGTGCCTGTTCTGCCTTGCATTGCCGAATCAGCTTCTCTATGAGCTCGTTCCACAACTCGATCTGTGAACTGCCGCAGTCGCTCTCTTTGTTCGGCATCAAATTTACCGAATTCAGACAAAGCGTTAGTGGCTGCACTCTCCAATTGTTCGTATAGTGCTTCTGCAAGTGCTCTGCCTATGAAAAAGGCATGAACTGGGGGTTTACTCATAAAAAACTCCGGTAAGTAGGGAAACTCTATGTTTTTAGACTATGGTTTAAACACGATTTTCACAGATTGTGAATCTGTGTCATGCTTCAACGAATTTAATGGACTTGATACTCCCCAGGGCTGAAGCCACGGGGATTCTTGAATGAATCCGAAAACTCTCAAAGGTGCTATCAAATCACCTCTACACGCTCAAAACAACTACCCTTATAAAAGATATTGCAATTGCGCTTACTTTTAAATTGTGTTTGTTTTCATAGACCATCACAACGCCAGATAGGTACGCTTCACACTCTGCCATTACTTGTCAGTTATACAGGCTTACTACTCATTGAGGAGTGTGGTGGCTCACTGTGCCGGGATTTCTCCGATACTAGAATGTTTCAACACGTAGATGGTTGTCTTACTTACAATCTATTCTAACTCAACTTTTCAATCAGTTAGATCGGGAAATATTGAAGGCGGTTGAAACCGCAGCCACTTTCCTCCCCATGTCTAAAGCCAGGGGCTTCTCGCTCGTTTTTTGGTGAAGAATTTTGTCTCATCTTTTCATCCGTTTAATTCGCGATCGCGGACGAGAAAATTTTCTGTGTACTTCCCCAACCAATTATAACTTGGTTATCCCTTCTCGGAAACTTGACGAGCATCTATTCAGGGTAGATTTCATCTTTTTCTTGCCACCATCTTGGGAGTCGGCTCGTCACTTGTCCACAGACTAATTCGTAGCAGGTTCTGGGAAAGGTACTGTTGGCTCTGGAACTGTGCGCGGGGAGTCAGGTACGATGGGACTATCGAAACTGCCTTCATTACTGCTCGGTATCGGGACTTGAGGCGATCGATCTGGCAGCGTTACTGGTGAAGGTGGCTCCTGTGGTGGCGAGAAAGTTTCAGCACTCTTAGCCACTGGCGGAGTGGGAACCCCGAAGGATTTGCGAGGCGGTTCCGGGGGCAGAGGAGGAACTTCTGGTACGGGTGCTGGGGCGATGGGAGGAGATGGAGCGATGGGGATTTTAGGCTCTGGGGTAGGAGTTTCTGAAGGCTCCGGTTCCGGTATTGGGCTGGGAGTTTCCGAGGGTTCCGGTGTCGGTGTTGGGCTGGGAATTTCTGGGCTTGGGGATACCTCTGATTGGGAGCTAACTTCTGGGGACTCGATTGGTTCGGGAGTGCTGCTATCTGGTGTAGATGTGGGCAGATTGTCAACTTCTGGCGGTGCCACAGGACTACTTTCAACGGAAGGCTGTCCAAACATTGGTCCAGACAAATCGCGGGATTTGAGTAAATCTTCCAAAGATGGCAAGGATTCAGTTTGGGGAGTGTTATTCCTGCTGAGATTGGTACTATTGTAGCGCCATGCTAGGTCAAAACCCATCCAGCCTGCAATTAGAGATGTGACTACAAAGACCAGCAGAGTCAACTGTGGGGGCGGTGGTGCGGGCAAACGCAGAGTTGGCTTTGTTTTGATTGCTGGTAATTGCTCTGTTTCTTGCAGCATAGCGAGCCAATTTTCCACGGTTTGGGGGCGTTTGTCGGGTTCCGTTTCTAGTCCCCGAAGGATAGCTTGCTCAACTCCGGGGCTGAGGTTGGGCTGCCATTGTCGCAAATTTGGCAGGGGAATCCGATCGCGCAACGGTGCTGCTATGGGTGGTTGGCCTGATAGTAAATAGTATAGGGTTGCCGAGAGGGAGTAAACATCTGTGGCGGGTGTAAATTTACCGTCATAGAGGTATTGTTCGATCGGTGCATATCCTGGGGAGAGCAAGTTAGTGTGGGTTTGTTTTGTACCGGCAGTAAAGTCCCTGGCTATGCCAAAATCTATGAGCATGACGATGTGAGTATCCTCTCGCCTGATTATATTTTCTGGTTTGAGATCTCGGTGTAGTAAGCCGCTGTGGTGTACTGTGGTTAAGGCTGAGGCTATTTGCCGAATGTAGTGTAGGGCTTGAGCTTCTGGTAGTGGCCCGCCTGTGGCGACTATTTTGGCCAAAGTTTGGCCTGGAATGTAGTCCATGGCGATAAAGGACTGTCCGGCTTCTGTAAAAAAGTCTATAACTCTGACTATGTTGGAATGCTGACAGCGAGAGAGGCGTTGGGCCTCGGCGATGAATTGCTCCTGAAATTGGGCAGATTTAGGGTGTTGGCGCAGACTTTCGTTAAGGGTTTTAAGTACGACGGTTTGGTTTAAATGGGAGTGGGTGGCTCGGTAAGTAATCCCGAACCCTCCTATGCCTAGAGTCGTGTTAATTGTGTATTTGCCCTGTTGCAGGACTGTTGTTGGCGCTAAGTTCATCTTTAGTTGATGCCGTGTCCCAACCTATGCTACCGCCTTTGGGTAATTAAAGCAGAGTCAGGGCGAGCGGTTCGATCGAGCCGAAGCCTGATTTTACTCTGCTTTGTCTAATTGCTAGACTTTGTATCTGGCGATCGTGTTATGGGGATGTCCCAATCAGTTTATCTGTAACCAGCGTCTTAAAACTTAATATAATAATTTTCCAATAAAAATCCCGCTCTTTTGGAGCGGGAAAGCCATCAGGGTGCATCTATATTTATGACTATAGCCTATGGGGGGTGTAACCCCTCTCTCCTTTAACAAGTCTTTACAGTAGACTCACTTTTGTAAAATCTTAGTATTTTGCTTGACTTATGACAATAAGTATGCTGCGTGAGATAGTTTTAGGGCGAGCTTTAGCTTAAAAAAATCCACCCACCAATAAAGATCCAGGCTAGCCACTCCCGATCGCACGTTCAATTACCGTGTTTCGGCAAATGGTGCAACAAATACCAGAACACAGCGACATTGGCGATAAATACCGCTAACTTCAGGAGAGTAACACCCTGAATTAATTCAAAAATTTCCGGCGGGATACTGATACCAACTAGCACTAAAACTAAGATTGTTGCCCAACCTTTTTCGTACCACAATCCCACAGATTCAACAGCAGTGATCGCTGCATAAAGTCCAGTCGCCATGCCGCTAAACAGTAAGGTTTTAGGCTTTAGTATCAGTAATTTATTTAAGAAAAATTCTATAAGTTTCACTTTAGGTTCTAACAAATAAGAATCAGAAAAATCTTCTAATAATTGATGATTCTTCATGGCAAAAAGCAAAGCAATAGAAGTCACTGTCAAGAGGGAAGCCACAAAAGTCTTGTAAATCACTATGGCGATTAAACCAGAGGGGCGATGTTTTTTCACCTGATTATTTTTACCTATTTTGAGAGTGGATAATGTGCTGCCAAAAAAGCAATTGCCGAAGTGCGATCGCCCAAATGCCCATCCAAAGTCGCAGCCAACAAATCATCCAACATGAGTTTAAACGCAGGCCCAGGTAGGTAGCCCAAAGCCTTCAAATCATTGCCATTCAAAGGGGCTTCAACCTTCACCCACTTGGTGAAAAATTCCCAAATTTGGTGTCGAACACTTCGGGGACTTTGCAGGGCGATC
This sequence comes from Microcoleus sp. CAWBG506, assembly GCA_020883125.1. GTDB lineage: Bacteria > Cyanobacteriota > Cyanobacteriia > Cyanobacteriales > Microcoleaceae > Microcoleus. The sequence continues at coordinate 135,546 of JAHREW010000011.1, read as the reverse complement.
GCAATTAACATCGGTAACTCATAATTCCGCAAAAATAGCACCAATTGACTCGGCAACTCACACTTTGGCAAACGCTCTAAAACCTCAGAAGTGCGGGCAGACAAATCTTGAAGTCGCTTAATGCTATCAGCAGGTAATTTAAGATTGTTAGCCACCTTACCCCGATATTCCGGCGCTAAATAAGCGATTAAAACTTCTAGTCGCATCTGCCAATCAGGAATATTGATAATGGGGAATTGGGAATGGGGAATTGAGAATTTGGAATTGGGAATAGTTTCTTTTTCTTCCTTCTTCCTTCTTCCTTCTTCCTTCTTCCTTCTTCCTTCTTCCTTCCTTCCTTGCAAAAAACGTTCTAGCAGACGCAATTGATGCCAGAGCGCTTTGTCCAAATCTAACGTAGGATGAATGCAGCGCAACGCCTGCAAATCTCCCAAAATTTGCAAAGCAACTTGCCAATAAGGAGCTTGCAAAATGTATTTTAATTCACTTTTGAGCCTGGTTTCCAAAGCCGGAGCGCGACCATTTTCCCCTTGAATTCGATAATAAATCCCGCTGGCTAGAGCGTGGCGAATATATCCTTCCGTCTGTGGCTCAATGGTAAATCCCAGCCGCACCGCAAACCGCACAGCTCGATAAATTCGCGTTGGATCTTCAATAAAACTATTGGCGTGCAAAACTCGAATTTGTTTACCTTCCAAGTCTAACAAACCGCCAAAAAAATCTAACAATTCGCCCGATCGCGGCGTACCCAATCTGACTGCTAGGGCATTAATGGTAAAATCTCTACGGTACAAATCCTGGCGAATCGAACTGGCTTCAACTTCAGGATTGGCGGCGGGATAAGGATAAAATTCAGTACGAGCCGTCGCGATATCGAGCCAGAGGGAGCCGAAAGGGGAGTCTTTGTGCCACAACAGGGCGGCGGTTTGAAATTCACCGTGAATTTCTAAACGGGAGGTGGGGTATAGTTTTTGTAGTTCGGAGGCTAATTCGACACCAGCACCGGAATTGCCCGATCGCCCATCACCATCTACAACCAAGTCAATATCAGCTAGCACCAGTTTATCATCCGTCGCTAACTCACCTCTGGTATTATGCTCAGCAACAGGCAAGATGCCTGTTCCACAAGAGTTTAATGTTGTTGTGGGGTGGGCATCTTGCCCGCCCTTGATAGGCTGGTTGACAATCATACCTGATGTGAAAGTTAAGAGTAAATCTCGAACGGCTCCACCGACAATATACAGTTGCCAGCCTCGCTCTTGTGCAATGTTGGCGGAGATCGACAATAATTGCCATAATTCAGGACTAATACGCGATCGCAACAACTGCTCAACCGATTCAGGCTGATGAGAATAGGACAATTGGGCATGACTTCCCCTGTCTCGTGCTTTTTGTTGGTGCAATTGGCGCAACACATCAGTGCGAGTGACAATTCCCACCAGTAAGCCATTTTCCAACACCGGCAAACGCCCGATATCATAAGTCACCATTAAAGATTCAATTTCTGGTAACAAGGTATCAAGGGTGATGGTTTTGAGTTGCCAAGTCATGTAACCCTTGACAGGAGCGTGACTGAACCCGTGATGTAGGGCAATATCAATGTCCCGGCGCGAGATAATTCCCGCCAATCGATCGCCCGTATCGACCACAGAAAGCCCCGAATGCCCGTAACGTAGGAGGATACGGTGAGCCTCACCCACAGAAGTTTCTGGGCGAATACTCCGCACTGGAGATGACATTAATTCACGGGCTGTGGGGGGATGGGGAATTTGAGCTTTGAGTTCCTCGGCTAACTGACTTAAAGTCTGTAAGGGTTCCACATCTCTGACAGCTAGGGAGGCGGCGCGGGCGTGGCCTCCACCACCTAGGGGTTTGAATAATGTGCTGAGGTTTGTGCCTTCGATGCGCGATCGACCGATAATAGTTAAGCGGTTGGAAACTGATGATTCAGAGATGTTGCGGTTGTTGTCGTTTTCGCTAAATTTATACACATTGCCTAAAAGTAGAGCATCGGTTTCAGTTAAATCCAGCAAGCGAGAAGCTAGGGCTGAAAGTCCCGGAACATAGGCATCAGTGGTGAGCAATACCCAAGCTACACTGTTACCGCGCACAGTTTCCGATCGCAAATTCTCCAACGCTTCTCTGAGCAAATCCTGCAATTGCGGAGACAAACCGGGTTCTACATATTCAGCGATGACTCCCAAACTCGCTCCTTGTTCCATCAACCACGCCAAAGCATTTGCATCCCGCGCAGTTGCGCCCTCGAAGGTGAGGGAACCTGTATCGACGTGGATACCGAGGGCCATGACTGTGGCTTCCGAAGGTAAAAGCTGGGACACTGTATCGCCATTTTCGGCTGCATTTTTGAGCTTTTCCCGCAGTTGTTCGACAATTAATGTGGTGGTTGCGCCAACTGCTTCAATCTGTGTAACCGTGGCGGGGATGTCCAAATCAGCTTGTAGGTGGTGATCAAAAACGGCTATTTCGTTGAGGTGTGGCAAGTCTAGCCATTCGGCGGCTTTTCCTAGTCGATCGCGCTGTGAGGCATCCACTATACTAATAGATCGAATTTGTTGCGGATTGACCGATCGACGTTCGATCAACGGATACTCATCACGATGTAGCGCCAAAAAATCTCGCACCGTTGGGTGACAACCACCAGTCAGCACTATTCTGGTACCGGGGTGGAGTACGCAAAGTCCCACCGCCGCGCCCAGTGCGTCAAAATCTGCTGTAGTGTGGCACAAAACTAAGTCCATAGCCGAAAATCCCGCATCTCTCAATCCCAGAGTAGCAATTTCTCGTGCTCGGATACCGGATCGGGCGATCGGGCTGAAACCAATAGTTAAAGCTTAGCCCGAAAGACCGCCAAGGACTAAAGTCCCTGGCTAATAGCGAAAGTCCTCGCTATGAGGACTGAAGAACTCATCAGTCCTCATAGCGAGGACTTCAGCTTTGAGACAGGGACTTCAGTCCCTGTCGGAATAAAGGTTTGACCTTAAAGTTGACACGACTGTGGGCTGTAACTTAACCTTTCCAGTTTTCTGTGCAGTAGCGAACAATGATAAAATTGATAAAAATCTCAAGAGCTACTAAAGCCTGTTCGCGCAACGCCCGAATTTGCACAGTCTCTTTCGTATCAATCAACCGACAATTTCTCGATCGACCATCGGGAAACCGTCACAAACTATAATCTGGAATGTTTCTCCAGGTTATGGGAAACTATTTCTCAACAACGCACAGTTATATAGAAAGGAGAAAAAATGTTATCAATTCTGTTTCAAGTTGTTCTACTCGGTTTGGTACTGCTGTCATTTGTGATGGTAGTTGGTGTTCCAGTTGCTTATGCTTCTCCCCAAAACTGGACTCAATCTAAAACACTGATTTTCGCAGGTTCTGGCCTCTGGTTTTTGCTGGTTATTGCCGTGGCTGTTTTAAACTTTTTGGTAGTTTAAAATTCGGTAATCATCAAGGCAAAATAGTTGTGAGTTTTGAATTTTGACTTAAATTTATGCTATAATTTAGTAGTCTTAAATTTTGAGTAAGTTATTGATTGAAGCCATTCTTTCAATAGATTAATTCAGGGCCAAAATTCAAAGCTCACAACTCATCACTAAAACCTAAAAATCTGAATTTATTGTTTGGCATTGTCACCGTAAATCTAATATCTAAAGTAGAGCATTATGGCAGTTTTTGAGGGGAGTTTTACTCAGACAGAATCTTTACGGTTTGCGATTGTCATCGGTCGTTTTAACGACATGGTAGTCAACAAACTTTTGGAAGGTTGTCAAGATTGTTTGAAACGCCACGGGGTTGATATTAATCCTCATGGTAGTCAGGTTGATTTTTATTGGGTTCCAGGATGTTTTGAGATTCCTTTGATTGCTCGTCAAGCTGCTTTTTCTCGTCGCTACGATGCAGTAATCTGTCTGGGCGCGGTGATTCGTGGTCAAACTCCTCATTTCGATTTTGTCGCTGGTGAAGTTTCTAAAGGAATTGCTGCGGCTGCTTTTCAAAGTGGAGTACCGGTGATTTTTGGGGTGGTGACGACTGACACTATGCAGCAAGCTTTGGAAAGGGCCGGAATTAAAAGCAATTTGGGCTGGAATTATGCAATGAGTGCTTTGGAAATGGGTACTTTAATGCGTCAAGTTAATGGTTTGGGTGGAAGTTCTTACGATCAATTAGCTGCTGCTTCTGCTGTTGAAGTGCTGTCGGGCGATCGGGCTTAATGTATAGCAATCCTAAATCATTATCCAGTCCGTTCATCAGCGTAATTCTTGTAGGGGCAACCCCCCGTGGTTGCCCTCTTTAGTTGACGCTCTTGGTAGGCACTCTTGGCACTACCCCTACAAATATGTACAAATCATTTAGGATTGCTATATTATCGCATCAAATAGTCAGCTAATCTGTAGGTTGGGCCCGTGAAACGAAACCCAACCTACTACTAAAGACTCTGAGTTTCCCACTTACCGAGTGTTTTTATGACTACTGTAACTGCAAAACGATTCTCGATCGCAGAATATCACCGTTTGGGAGAACTGGAATTTTTTCGCTCCCGATGAGCGAGTTGAATTGATTCGCGGAGAAATTATCAAAATGGCTGCTCAAGGTAGGTTTCACTCTGTTTGTAACAGTCTTTTACTTCGGTAATTAGTCATTTTACTCGGAAGACTTGCTCATTTGCGCGTACAAGAGCCGATAATTTTATCTACTACAGATAGCGAACCAGAACCTGATGTTGTTATCGCCCGCAATCGTTCTGATAATTATTTAGATTCTCACCCGGAACCTGCGGATATCTTGTTAGTGATTGAGGTTTCCGATTCTACTTTAAAGTACGATCGCCAAACCAAGCTATCTCTATACGCTGAAGCTGGAATTGCGAATTATTGGATATTTAACTTGGTCGATAATCAACTGGAAATCTACAGCGAACCTTATCAAAAAAGACAAGGTAATTTCAATTATAGATCGCAACGAGTCCTTTTGCCCAATGAGGCTGTTGTAATTCCGGGGTTTCCCGATTTGTCCCTAGATTTATCCTTGGTGTTTCCAGCTTAAGCTAAATTGACGATCTAAGTCAATTTAAAACACTCCATCAATTTTCAGTATAATTTTATACATTTATTTGGATCGCGATCGCTATTTGACTTACTGAGTATCATAAAACACATTAATTACCTAAAATACTGAATTATTATCAACTTTTTAACTGATAATCGCCGATTATCTAATATTTCTCAACTGTTTTATGAGAATTTTCTAAATTTGGTTGCACAAATATGAGAAATTCGTTATGTTAAGTTTTGTGTAAGCATTGAGGCCGTCTCAACTCGATCCTAGGATAGCTTTCAGCATAAATGCTGTACAAACAGTATTTAACGTATTCTTAACAAACAAATCTGAAAGTAAATTTTCAGGTCAATTGTTAAAGTGATATTAAATAATCAATTTGTCCAGTTAATATCTAGGAAGCTTGCTAACAAAGGGATTGATAATTTTGAGGGTCGCCCGGATACTTACAGTTACTTACCAACACGAAAGTGCAAAAATTTTATGGGTGACATTCAAGCTACGTTTACAGCTACCGATCGCGCTTTTCATATTGAAGGGTACGAAAAAATTGATTTCAGCTTACTCTACGTAGATGGTGCTTTCAAGCTTGAAAATCCAGAAATTGCGGATAGTTACCGCCAATTTGGTCGCTGTTTAATGGTTGTAGACGAAACAGTGTATGGTCTGTATGGCAAGCAGATGCAGGCTTATTTCAAGTATCACCAGATAGATTTAACAGTCTTTCCAGTGAATATCAAGGAACCGGATAAGACCTTAACAACTTTTGAAAGCATCATAGATGCCTTCGTTGATTTTGGACTGGTGCGGAAAGAACCTGTGTTGGTGGTTGGTGGTGGATTGACTACGGACGTAGCTGGTTTTGCCTGCTCCTCCTATCGCCGTCGGACTAACTATATTCGTGTACCGACAACCTTAATTGGGCTGATTGATGCGAGTGTGGCGATTAAGGTAGCCGTGAACCACGGTAAGCTGAAAAACCGTCTCGGTGCTTACCACGCTTCGCAGAAAGTAATTTTAGACTTCTCCTTCCTGAAAACTCTGCCGATCGACCAAATACGCAACGGCATGGCAGAGTTAATTAAGATCGCCGTAGTAGGTAACAAAGAAATCTTTGAGTTGTTAGAAAACTACGGCGAAGCATTACTGCATAGCCATTTTGGTTATTTAGACGGCACATCCGAACTGCGCGAAGTGGCACATCGGTTAACCTACAACGCGATTCAGTCAATGCTGGCATTAGAAGTACCAAACCTACACGAGCTAGATTTGGATCGAGTGATTGCTTATGGCCACACTTGGAGTCCGACGCTGGAACTAACACCGGAAATTCCGATGTTCCACGGCCACAGTGTCGCTATCGATATGGCTTTTTCGGCGACGATTGCCGAACAGCGGGGCTACATTTCGATCGCCTCGCGCGATCGCATCTTAGGATTAATGAGTCGCCTCGGACTGGCAATTGATAGCCCTTATCTGACTCCAGAACTGCTCTGGAAGGCTACAACATCGATCGCCCGTACCCGTGACGGTCTCCAACGTGCTGCGGCTCCGTGCCCCATTGGTGACTGCTTTTTCATGAATGATTTGACTCGAACCGAGTTGGATGAAGCCCTAGCGGTTCATCAAGAAATCTGTCATAGCTATCCGCGCAATGGCGATGGCGAGAATATGTATGTGGTATTGAACAAAGTTGGAACTCCTTCCACAGCGGTGGTATAAAGATGAGACCTGTTACCCCAGTCGGGATTTTGGCCTCTTTACTGGAAAGTCTTGTCCAGCAGGTAGAGTCAATCGATGCGATCGATCGAGCTTTCAAGGCAGAATTACAACAAGCCTATGAGTTGGCAAATGGTCTCGATCCTTACCTGAACCTTTGTACCACAGCGGAATCTCCAGCTTTAGCCACCTTAGTAAAGCGCACCCAATCAGAAGATTGGAGTAAGCGATTTTCTGACGGCGAAACAGTGCGCCACTTGGAACAAGAGATGCTCTCCGGTCATGTGGAAGGGCAAATGCTGAAATTTCTCATCCATCTGACGAAGGCACAGCGCGTGCTAGAAATCGGGATGTTTACTGGCTACTCAGCACTAGCGATGGCCGAAGCCCTGCCTGTTGATGGAGAAGTGGTAGCCTGCGAAGTAGATGCTTATGTAGCTGAGTTTGCCCAGAAGTGTTTTCAGGAATCGACTGCTGGCCACAAAATCTCAGTGAAGGTGGCACCAGCCCTAGAAACCATGAAACAACTGGCTGCTGCTGGAGAAGTATTCGATTTGGTGTTTATCGATGCTGACAAAGCTGGATACACTGACTATCTCGATTTACTGCTCACCACAGGGCTGTTGGCTCCCAATGGCTTGATTTGTGCCGATAATACTCTGATGCAGGGACAGCCCTATTTGTCGGGTACTGCTACTGCTAACGGAATTGCGATCGCCCAATTCAATCAGGCTGTAGTTGACGATCCGCGCGTAGAGCAGGTGTTAGTGCCATTGAGAGATGGGATTACCTTGATTCGGCGCGTTTAGCAATATTAATCAGGACACGGCAATATTAATGAGGACACGGCAATGCCGTGTCCCTACCCCAAAATAATATTGTAGGGAAACGGCACTGCCGTCTCCTAATTTACTACTTGTGCTATAGTTAAGTAGAAATCTTTGTAATTACCAATTGCTAAGATAATGCAAGCTAAAGAAATATCAATTTCCCTATCACAATCACTACTACAGTTCATTGAAAGCTACAAAATTGCTAAAGGATGCAAATCGCCATCCAAAGTAATTGAATTAGCTTTGGAATTGTTGCGGAATCAAGAACTAGAATCTGCTTACCGACAAGCATCTAGCGAAGTAGACTCCGTTTGGGATTTAACAGTTGCCGATGGATTAACAGATGAAACGTGGTGAAATTTACTATGCGAATCTCAGTCCTACAGTCGGTTCTGAGATAGACAAAAGCCGTCCCGTATTGGTGGTAAGCAATGATGCTAATAACCGTGCCGCCAATACAGTTACAATTCTACCAATTACCTCGAATATAACCCGTGTCTACCCTTTCGAGGTATTGCTAAATCCAGAGGATAGCGGTTTATCCAAATCTTCTAAAGTGCAAGTACAGCAAATACGGACAATTTAACAGCGAATTACCAGCGATGCAGTCGGGAGTTTAAATGAGGAAATTATGCAGTTTGTAAATATTGCTCTAAAACTGCATTTAGATGTCGATTAACATAGAGAATTAATTCGTCAGAACCAGAGATTTACTGCCGGAAGGCTTCGCCCCTACGAGTATATTTGCAAAATCGGGACGCTCCCGTTAGTATGTCATACCAGAAAGTTAATTATGAAAACAATTTCAGTTGCAGCGATGCCATCTGAACCGGAAACAAATGTGGGGAATCGGCGCTTTCAAACAGCACTTAAAACCATAGTAACTCTGACTTTGTTGCTATTAGTAATGCCCCTGAATCTCGCCTTGACAATCGTAGCCTTGCTCAGAGCCATCATCATCAAACCGTTCCAGTCGCGATCGCCTATAGCCAACAATCCCCAAACGATTTTGATCAGTGGCGGCAAGATGACTAAGGCATTACAGCTAGCCCGATCGTTCCATAGGGCCGGTCATCGGGTCATTTTGGTTGAAACCGAGAAATACTGGCTGACTGGTCATCGTTACTCTTGGGCGGTCGATCGCTTTTACACAGTACCAAATCCCCAGACAGAGGAATACCCGCAAGCTCTCTTAAAAATCGTCCAACAAGAGAAAGTTAATGTCTATGTTCCCGTCTGTAGTCCAGTAGCCAGTTACTACGATGCCGAAGTCCAAAGCATACTTTCTCCCCACTGTACGGTAATGCACGTAGATGTGGAAATGCTACAACGATTGGATGATAAGTATACATTTGCCGCCGCTGCGATCGCCTTGGGGCTGCGAGTTCCAAAGTCGTACCTGATTACAAATCCCCAACAAGTAATCGATTTTGACTTCACTGGTGCACAGCGCAAATACATTATCAAAAGTATTCCCTACGATTCTATCCGCAGATTAGACTTAACTAAATTACCCTGCGAAACCCCAGCCCAAACCGCCACTTTTGTCAAATCTTTACCAATTTCTGAGAGTAAACCTTGGATTATGCAAGAGTATATTCCGGGACAAGAGTTTTGCACTCACAGTACCATCCGTGATGGTCATGTTCAGTTGCACTGTTGTTGTGAATCATCGGCATTTCAGGTAAACTACGAAAATGTCGATCGCCCGGATATCGAAAATTGGATTCGTCAGTTTGCCAAAAGTCTCAATTTGACTGGACAAGTTTCCTTTGATTTCATTCAGGCGGCGGATGATGGAGAGATTTATGCGATCGAATGTAATCCCCGCACCCATTCAGCCATCACGATGTTTTACAACCATCCCGATGTCGCTAAGGCTTATTTAGATCGCGACTCTTTACCTGAGACTGTGCAACCCTTGGCATCTAGTCGCCCGACTTACTGGATTTACCATGAAATTTGGCGATTGGTGACTAATTTGTCGTCGCCAAAGCTAGTTTCTGAGCGGTTACAAATTATCACCCAAGGTAAAGATGCCATCTTCGATTGGAACGATCCATTACCATTTTTGATGGTGCATCATTGGCAAATCCCATTGTTATTATGGGGAAATTTGCAGAAGCCGAAAGAGTGGATTCGGATTGATTTTAATATTGGCAAACTTGTGGAAATAGGAGGAGATTGAGTATGTCAGTATTACGGGTTTTGCATTTAGTCGGATCGGCTGTCAGTGATTTTTACTGTGATTTGTCGCGCCTTTATGCTCAAGATTGTTTGGAGAATACGGCTAATTCAGCACTGTATGAATTTCATATTGCCTATGTTTCTCCCGATCGCCAATGGCGTTTTCCGACATCTCTCGATCAAAGTGCGATCGAGGCCGCTAATCCCATGTCTTTAGCGGACGCTGTGCAGGTGCTGACGGAGCGAAAGATTGATGTAATGATCCCCCAGATGTTTTGCATCCCAGGCATGACTCAATACCGCAGCTTGTTCGATCTGCTGAGTATTCCTTATGTGGGTAATCCCGCAGAGTTGATGGCGCTGGTGGCTGACAAAGCGAGGACTAAGGCAGTGGTAGCAGCCGCTGGGGTAAGTGTACCGTTGGGAGAAGTTGTCCGTGCGGGCGATCGAACTTTGATTGATTTCCCGATCGTCCTCAAACCACTGAATGGTGATAATTCGATTGGAGTAACATTCGTGAAAAATGCTGCTGACTATGATGCAGCTTTGCAGAAAGCATTGACTCATTCAGATGAAGTGCTAGTAGAAAAATTCATTGAATTGGGTAGAGAAGTTCGCTGCGGAATTATCGTCAAAGCAGGCGAGTTAGTCTGTTTACCGCTAGAAGAGTATGCTCTAGATGCTGACACCAAACCGATTCGGAGTTATGCCGATAAGCTGAAACAAAATGACGATGGAAGCTTGGGTTATGCCGCTAAAGATAGTACCAAATCGTGGATAGTTGACACCAGCGATCCGGCAACTGAAAGAGTTTGGGATATGGCCAGAAAATCCCATATCGCTTTGGGATGTCGCGATTATAGTCTATTTGATTTTCGCATCGATCCCCAGGGACAACCTTGGTTCTTGGAAGCGGGGCTATACTGTTCTTTTGCTCAGAAAAGTGTGCTTTCTGCAATGACGAAAGCATCAGGAACTTCTCTGGATACTTTTTTTAATAGTATGTTGCAAAATGCCTTGCAGAGATGACTTATATCAATTCCGTTACCATCGGAATTATTCATTTCTCTCCGCTCTCTCTCTGTGTTCTCTGCGTCCTCTGTGGTTAAATCATTCCGATATAACGGTCAACGATATTTGGCTGAGTTTGCGATCGGAGTAGGTAAAACATGACAAAATCTCTGAAATAATGATCGTATCAAGAATTTATGTGCATACTTTGAGATTTAGTCGATCGGCGCGATCGGTATTTTGACATTGTGGGCGCACAGTTATAGCAGACTTCACTTCCTATGTCAAGAGTTGTTCGTATTTTACGACAAACCCTTGTGCCATCTTTGAGCTTTCTGCATACTAATCGCTAGACAGAGGAAACCACAACATGATCCAAACCATATCCAAAACAATCACGTTTGATGAATTCGTTGCTTGGTATCCAGAGAACTCTGTCCACAAGTACGAACTACACAATGGAGTAATTGTTGAAATACCTTTAGGAACCGGCGACCATTCGGACGTTACGGGTTTCATTTCCAGTGAGATCAATTTGGAAATCAGACGACTGCAATTGCCTTACTCCATCCCCGGTGACTGCTTACTCAAACCCGTCCGTAACGAAGCAGGTTATCAGCCAGACGTAATAGTCCTAGACAGAACCGCACTTGCAAACGAACCGCGCTGGAAAAAAGAATCTATCATTACGATGGGGTCTTCGGTGCGACTGGCTGTAGAAGTAGTCAGTACGAACTGGCAAGATGATTACCTGGTTAAAGTAGCTGATTATGAAAGACTGGGTATCCCGGAATATTGGGTTGTGGATTATGCTGGTTTGGGCGGCAGACGCTTCATTGGCAATCCGAAACAACCTACTATCTCGGTTTACCAGTTGGTTGACGGGGAATATCAAATCAACCAGTTTCAGGGAAATGATATAGTTGAGTCGCTGGCGTTCCCAGAGTTGAGGTTGACTGTCGAAAAAGTGTGTACACGACTTTTACCAAATCAAATTTAAACCCGTCAACGGCATCCTGCTATCCCGAGTAATTAGTGGAAGATTTAAATGCAAAGCTGTCGCTGCAATTATGCGATCGGGCATATCAGGAACACTTGCAGGTGGTATCATTGCTAAAGCATTGACCACTTCAACTGTTAAATCAAATATAACCAAACCGCTAGTACCAGTCAGCAGTTCAGCATCGAGTTGAGTTCTCAAATCAGGCGAAATACGTCCTCTTTCTTGCAAATAAACAATTTCCACCAAACAAACGGTAGGAATGTAAATAACAATTTATCCGCGATCGCATTCATTAAAAACCCGATTAGCGGCAGTACCCAAACGCGGACTATCTTCAAGATACCAAATTAAAGCATGGGTATCAGTTACAGCATTAGACATTAAATATCCTTTCTGGGAAAATCTCCTCACATTTGACTGCGAACTCCAGCAATGTCTGACTCAGTGATGTCAATTCCTCGCCACAAACCCCGTAAAGACTTGCGCTGTATAGGCGTTTGCTTTGCCAATTCCTGCTCAATTTGAGGAGTCACTCGCTCAATCAAGCGTACTTTGTCTATTAAGTTTAGCTGCTTTGCCAAGTTCAGAACTACTTCTAGAGTAACGGCTGTTTCTGATGGCATAATTTTACCATAGATATTTTTCTCAGTTTATCATAATTTTATGGCGATCGCCCTTTTCCTGTGAGGTATTGATTGTGTGTGGCACGTCTCGCCTATACTCTGCGATCGACAAAGCTCGAAGATATTTTCAAGACAAGCTATAATAGTTGGGTAACGTTGGGGTAGATAAAAAACTAACATGAATCAAACTTCTACAGTTCCGATCGGCGATACATTTTATCAAATCCTCGCAGAACTCTTTGCAAGCTCTGGGAAATCAATCCAAGCAGTTCTCGAACAAGCGATCGAGCAATACCGAAGACAACAGTTTCTAGAAGCAGCCAACCAAGCTTATATTACTCTACGCAATAATTCCGAAGCTTGGCAAGAAGAACTTGAAGAACGATCGCTCTGGGATATCACTTTAGAGGATGGTTGACAGTCTTTATTTCTTAGTCCGCGAAGGCGGACTACCCTTCGGGAAGGCTAACGCCTACGTTTGTGTAGAAGCGGTTTCAACCGCCGAATCATCTCCCCGATCGCACCCATCCACCCATACCTTGCAATTTTTTAAATTGTGTGATACCATAAAACGTTCTATAAAATAGCGCAACAGCAAATATTACTGCATGGCAACGAAGCCAACGATCGCATTTACTCACCTCGGTTGCGAAAAAAATCGCATTGATACCGAACACATGATTGGCTTGCTGGCTCAAGCAGGCTATCAAGTAGATTCTAATGAAGAATTAGCGGATTACGTCGTAGTCAATACTTGCAGTTTTATCCAAGCTGCGCGAGAAGAATCAGTCCGCACCCTGGTAGAATTAGCCGAAGCTAATAAAAAAGTAGTCATCACTGGCTGCATGGCACAGCATTTTCAGCAGCAATTGCTGGATGAATTGCCGGAAGCCGTCGCAATTGTCGGCACTGGCGATTATCATAAAATTGTCGATGTGATGCAAAGGGTCGAAAAGGGCGATCGAGTTTCCCTCGTCTCTAGTGAACCTACTTACATCGCTGATGAAACCACTCCCCGCTATCGCACAACATCAGAAGGTGTCGCCTATCTGCGAATAGCCGAAGGCTGCGACTACCGCTGTGCTTTTTGCATTATCCCCCACTTGCGCGGAAATCAGCGATCGCGTACCATCGAATCTATTGTCGCCGAAGCTAAGCAATTAGCCTCCGAAGGGGTAAAAGAAATTATCCTAATTTCTCAAATTACCACCAACTACGGCAAAGATATTTATGGGGAACCCAAACTAGCCGAACTGCTTCGGGCTTTGGGTGAAGTAGATGTACCTTGGATTCGGATGCACTACGCCTATCCTACAGGTCTGACTCCGCAAGTTGTCGAGGCAATGCGAGAAACGCCAAACGTTCTGCCATACTTGGATTTACCTCTGCAACATTCCCATCCCGAAATTCTGCGGGCGATGAATCGGCCTAGTCAAGCTGGGATTAATGATGCTATAGTCGATCGGCTGAAAGCATCAATTCCCGGTGCGGTAATGCGGACAACTTTTATTGTCGGCTTCCCCGGCGAAACAGACGAACACGCAGCACACTTGCTGGAATTTGTCAAGCGCCACGAATTCGATCACGTCGGAGTTTTCGTATTCTCCCCAGAAGAAGGAACGCCAGCCTACAGTTTGCCTCAGCAATTACCAGCAGAAATAATGGAAATGCGGCGAAATTCGGTAATGGCGGCACAACAACCTATATCATTGAAGAAGAATCAAGCATCTGTCGGTCAGGTAGTTGATGTCCTGATAGAACAAGAACAACCAGAGACAGGTGAGTTGATTGGTAGATCCGCCCGGTTCTCCCCCGAAGTAGACGGACTCGTCTATGTGACAGGACCCGCGAGGCTCGGTTCAATGGTATCTGTGAAAATTACTGGTGCAGACGTCTACGACCTTTACGGTCAAGTCAGTAGTTAGTCTCTACAGAACAATCAGAAAGTTTTAACAAATTTAATGTTTTGTTTCTGAATGTAAACAGCTATAATATTAGTAACAAGCCAGACATAAGCGGGATGATCTTAGATTGCTTCGCCGTCGGCCCCACACCACAACGGTATGCCGAAGGAGTGTAGAGCTGATAGGCGGTGACGGTCGCTACATCCCTTACTTAATCCCGTAGACGAAAGATTGCGGGATAGCGCCTGAACCAATAAACCTGGTTACTACTATTTAGTGAAGTGGGGCTAGTCATAATCCTCACTATAAAAAGCCCAAGAGGGAAAACTGGCGAGTACCTCAAAGGAAGTTCAATATCCTGTTAAAGGCTGTTGAAAGCTTACAACAAACCGCTGGCGGTTTGTGTAGGTCATGTCACAAAATCAAAGACGGCTGTCGAATTGGTAAATTAGTCACCATCGACGGAGCTGCCCTATACTCGATTGCTATTTAAAAAGGTGCGCGCAGGCGCAGCACCATACAGAACTCTTATGAGTTCCTGCCCTAGAGCAGAAATCCGCATCCGAGTTGGGCGACTTAGAAGGCTAAGACTCGTTATTAGGAGCATTAATGAATTTATTGTTTGAAGGCTTGGGTCTTTCGGAAGAACTCGTTCTCCATCTGGAAACACTAGGCTTTACAGAACCTACTCCCATCCAAGTACAAGCAATTCCGCACTTGCTAGCAGGTCGCGACGTTGTGGGTCAAGCCCAAACTGGAACGGGCAAAACGGCAGCATTCTCGTTGCCCATCTTGGAGCGGATTGATTTAGATGTAACTGCGGTGCAAGCACTGGTGCTGACACCAACTCGCGAATTGGCGATGCAAGTAACTGAAGCCATCCGCGATTTGAGCGGTATTAGTAGTGATGGCCCGGTGAAATTAGGTCGCTCTCTACAAGTTTTGACGGTGTACGGTGGTCAGTCGATCGATCGCCAAATGCAGCGCTTGAAGCGTGGCGTTCACGTTGTTGTCGGTACACCAGGACGTATCTTGGATATGTTGAGCCGGGGAAGTCTGAAACTCGACAGAGTGAAATGGTTGGTTTTGGATGAAGCTGACGAAATGCTGAGCATGGGCTTTATTCAAGATGTGGAAAAAATCTTGGATGCAGCACCAAAAGAACGTCAAACGGCATTTTTCTCGGCGACAATGGAACCTTCCATCCGCAAATTGGTGGCACGGCATTTGTGCAATCCAGTTAACGTCACCGTAGAACAACCAAAAGCAACGCCGAAGCGCATTGGCCAAGGTGTCTACATGATTCCCCGCGGCTGGTCGAAGGCAAGAGCTTTGCAGCCTATTCTAGAAATGGAAGACCCGGAATCGGCGCTGATTTTTGTGCGGACTCGGCAGTCGGCGGCGGAACTCACCAGCCAACTGCAAGCCGCAGGCCACAGTGTTGATGAATATCACGGTAATTTGAACCAAGCACAACGGGAACGTTTGCTGCATCGGTTCCGCCAATGTCAGGTGCGCTGGGTAGTGGCGACTGATATTGCGGCGCGGGGTTTGGACGTGGATCACTTGACTCACGTGATTAACTACGATTTACCCGATAGTGTAGAAAGCTACGTTCACCGGATCGGCCGCACGGGCCGGGCTGGCCGCGAAGGAACAGCAATTACGCTGATTCAACCAGTAGACCGCCGGAAACTGCGCTTGATCGAACGTCACGTTCGCCAAAATTTGACTGTGCGAAATATTCCGACGCGGGCGCAAATAGAAGCGCGGCAGTTGGAAAAGATGCAGTCTAAGGTTCGCGAAGCCTTGGCTGGGGAACGGATGGCATCTTTCTTACCTCTGGTGTCTCAGTTGTCTGAGGAGTATGACTCCCACGCGATCGCCGCTGCTGCTTTGCAAATGGCTTTCGATCAAAGCCGTCCAGCTTGGATGGGTGCGGATTACGCTCAACAAGAAGATCCCCCGATCGCCGAAAATGGTGTGAAGCCGATCTTGATCAAGAAGCGGGCTAAGGGTGGTGCACCAAGTAATAGCTTGTCACCGAGTCTTTCTGGAGCGTCAGGTTCTCCGGTTCCACAGAACTACTAATTTGTAGGTAATTTGTAGGGTGCGCTGCGCGCGCCTTACTTTAAATTTTGGTAGAGATGCGATCGTCGATCGCATCTCTACTTTTTTTTAGGGGTAATATCAAATCCGTTGAGCTCGGAATGATTTAACCGCGAAGGCGCTCATGACGCGAAGTTCGAGAAGAGAGAGATTAATACAGGACGATGAAGAGAGGATTTGAGATGAGACTCTATGGGAAAGAAAAACCATAAAAAAGCTATTCGTTCGCTGAACAAGCGAATTACTGAACATCAAGAAAAGATTAGACTGGAATATGAGAAGGATTTTCCCGATCAAGGCTTAATCAGGCATTGGGACAGCGAAATTCTGGCTTTTGAGAAAGGAATTCAGCAAGCTTTAAAACGACTAGGTAAGTAAAGATGCAAGTTAGCGATCGGACAATTTCTGTAACTAATTCTACGCTGAAAACGTTAATTGATGAATTGGGTACTGAGTGTCAAAATGTGATTACTTTAATCCATCAGCTTCAGTTACCTGATTTGAGCGATCGACAAAAAGCTGAAATTCTAGCAGAGTTCATAAGTGTTGCAATTCATCTTAACGTTCACTGCGGAGAGGATTTTCAGACGCTTGTTGCTGAGGAAATGGAAAAGTTGTCGGATGTTGACGAAGAAGATTCCCAGCAAACAAACCGGGTTTTTACCTAATCTGGTGGCTGTAAGGAAGTATTTTCCCAAACAACCCGGTTGCAGCGCCCCCATGCGTCCAGCACTGAATATGCTATCTTGAAACCGGGATAGCGAAAAAGTTACTAAGCTATAGTTTGGGTTCTATATACCCGACTGGTGCGCCTACCTTTGGTTTGAGCGTATACCGCTAGGTACTTTCAACTATATTGCTTGATTAGCTCATTTGGTAGAGCGATCGGCTTTCCGATTGGTAACAGGTTCGAGTCCTGTATCAGCCCCACAAAGTTAGCTCATTTGGTAGAGCGATCGACTGTTAATCGATTTGTAACAGGTTCAATTCCTGTACTTTAAAAAACCCTGGCCCTGGGTACGGGTAGCCTGAAAAGCTAAAAAATGGCACGGGAGAAATCCCAAGACGGTTCGAGTCCGTTATTTTACAACTCTGTGATGCAAGTGTTTGTTAGCAGTCAAGGAGCTAGTGCAACTGTATCTCTCCCTGATTTGAGTATGTCCTTCGTTTTTTCAGATTTGGTTTTCCTGCGGGGATTCTGGATTGGTAGGGCGATCGGCATATTTGAGCATTACGATCTTTTTCGAGATTACCTACGGGTGATTTAGCAGAAGTAGTGATAATCTTAATCCAGTCTAGGAGCTGCTTTTGCCCGCATCTGAACTGTAAACACTTGCACTTGCAGAGTTAAAAAAAAATATTGTAGTATGTATGCTATAGATTGATTGAATAGTAAGCAATTATGGCAAGTAAAGCTACATATAAATTGCACGTCACATCTGTATCTGCTGAGGGGCATCCAAAAAATTTACAATTGCACGGTTTAGCCGAATGGAACACCGCTGAAGAAATCGCTTTGGCAATGGGAATTAGCCGGGAAAAACTGCGCTTTTTGACATTAAACAGTCCGGCATCCACAATTACGCATTACACCCGCTTCAAAATCTCGAAAAAAACAGGAGAGGAAAGAAGTATTGCGGCACCTGGACCCAACCTTAAGTCGGCTCAAAGGTGGATTTTAGATAATATTTTAGAAAAATTAGAAGTTCACAGTGCAGCACATGGATTTTGTAAAAAGCGCTCGACAGTCACCAACGCTAAACCTCATGTCGGTGCAGATATCCTAGTTAAAATAGATTTGCAGGACTTTTTCCAGTCAATTTCATACAAGCGTGTCAAAGGATTATTTAGCGGGTTGGGTTATTCGGAAACTGCGGCGAATATTTTCGGATTGATTTGTACCGCTTTTGAAATAAAGGAAATAGAAAAAGAAGGACAAATTAATTATACAGCTTCAGGAGACCGTCATTTACCTCAAGGCTCGCCTGCAAGTCCTGCTATTTCAAATCTAATTTGCCGTCATCTGGACAGCCGGATCGCGATCGCGGCTAAAAATCTTGGGTTTTGCTATACGCGGTACGCTGACGATTTAACATTTTCTGGCTGTGGGGAAGCAGCGCGCCGAATATCTAATTTGATGAAAGAAATTAAATTGATTATTGCTGCTGAGGGTTTCAGCATCAATCGCGATAAAACTAAAATTATGGGGCGATCGGTGCAGCAGGAAGTAACAGGTATTGTTGTCAACACGCAATTAAATATATCTAAAAAAACTTTAAAATCTTTTCGTGCGACTCTCTATCAAATAGAGCAAGAAGGATTGTCAGGTAAAAAATGGGGAAATTCAACTAATTTAATAGCCTCGATTGCTGGCTTTGCAAATTACGTGTCAATGGTTAATCCCAGCAAAGGTGCAGAATTGCAATTGCGTGTCGATAGAATCAAGCAGAAATATGAAGGCAAATAATACCGCAATTACTAAATTATATAAAATTTTAGCTGACGGATTTTTCCTTGTGCTATGCTGGAAATCGAATAGTAAAAAAGTCACAAAGCTGTGGTTCGGGTTCTGTCTGCCCGACCGGTGCGCTAACCTTTGTTAACAGCGTATACCGCCCAGTGCTTTTAACTATTTCACCCTCTAAAGTTCACCCCGAAAGTTAGCTCGCTGGTAGAGCGATCGGTGTATCGCCGATTTGTAGTAGGTTCGATTCCTACACTTTCCAACACCTGGCCCTGGGTACGGGCACCTTGTTTGGGACAAGGCGACAATTTAATGGTATTGGGAAAAACCTAAATCCCATAAAACTTCTTTTGTGTTAATTACTCTGTCGTGCAAGTGTTTATAGCAGTTAAGAAGCTCGCGCAACTGTATCTCTCCCTGACTTGAGTGTGTCCCTTCGCTTTGCTTGCATCCGATTTTCCTGCGGGGATTTTGGATGGGTTGGGCGATCGGCATATTTGAGAATTGCTATCTTTTTCGAGATTGCTGAAAGGTGGTTTAGGAGAAGTAGCGACAATCTTAATCCAGTTTTGGAGGCTCTGAATGCCCGCATCTGAACTGTAAGCACTTGCACTTGACAGAGTTAAAAAAATATTGTAGTATATGTATTACAAATAGATACCAAGAAGGCGATCGATGTTTAAATTAAATCTTTTTCGCTGGTTTCGCCTGCCCAAATTATCTCTAAAAATTTCTATGTGGAAAACCTTTTATATCCAACCTAACCAAATCGGAATCTTATATCACCGGAGCGACTTTAAGAAAATTTTGCTCCCCGGTACATACACCTATTTTGGTAGCTATTGGAACCTAAAAAGCTACGATCGCAACCAGCCAGAAGCGAAGATTGACAACTTAGAACTATTGCTGAGAAACCACGGCACCGAACTGCAAGAACATCTGTTAATTGTCAGAACAGAATTCAATCAAACAGCTTTAGTGCGTTTGGGTCAAAATTGGATAAGTATTTTGCCGAATCAATTGCGGGCGTTTTGGCGCGGTTTTATTGAAGTAGAGTATCATGTGTTCAATTTAGACGAGAATTTAGAATTGCCGGCTGAGTTTGTGCAAAAAGTGCGATCGCTCACTTTGCAAGGACTGAAAAAGTTTCAAATTTCCGAATACGAACTAGGTTTACTGTACGTGCAGAATAATTTTGTGCGCCCTCTAGAATCAGGAGAATATGCTTTTTGGTCTGTGGATCGAGATGTCACAGTTCGCAATCTGAGTCGAGTCATTCCTAGTCCTGAATTTCCTCAAGAAAATGTGCTGATTGAAAAACATCCCGATTTTGTAGTAGCCTACTGCGAACTTGTGCAATTACTGGGTCATCAAATTGCTATTGTGCGCGATCGGGGAAAAGTTATTGCTTTTTTGCCACCGACAAGCCGCCAGCTATTTTGGCAAGGTGTTGACGTGGAAATAATTGACATCAATACTGATGTTAATTTAGATCATCGTTTAATAGCTGAGTTGGTGGCTGGTTCCCCAGAAGCTTTATCAACCTGTGCCAAGTATTTGTATCTTTGTGAAGTTCCGGCACAGCACGTTGGACTATTATATATCAATCAAGAGTTTCAATCGCAATTGCCACCAGGAATTCATGCTTGGTGGAAGTTTGGGCGCTCTTTTCAAACGGAAGTAATTGATTTGCGCTTACAAAATATTGAGGTATCTGGTCAAGATATCTTGTCAAAGGATAAAGTACCTTTGCGCTTGAATTTGACGGCTGGATATCGCATCCGAGATCCGCTGATGGCTAAAAATAGTTTGTCGGATATTGCGGGATTTTTGTACAAGGAATTGCAGTTTGCTTTGCGCAGTGCGGTGGGGGAACAGACTCTGGATGGGTTGTTGGAGAGCAAAGGCGCGATCGATCGCAGTATATCTGAATATATCTGCGCCAAAACCACAGATTATGGCATTGAAGTCGATTCTGTAGGTATCAAAGATATTATTTTACCTGGCGAAATTAAGGCGATTTTAAGCAAGGTTGTGGAAGCGGAAAAATCGGCTCAAGCAAATGGAGTTAGGCGCAGGGAGGAGACTGCTGCTACTCGGAGTATGTTGAATACTGCGAAGGTGATGGAGGATAATCCTGTGGCTTTGCGTTTGAAGGAATTGGAGGTTTTGGAAAGGATTGCGGAGAAGATTGATAGGATTCAAGTTAATGGGAGTTTGGATAGTATTTTGACGGATTTGATTCGGATCAATCGGGAGTGATAGCTATTTAGACTCGGCGATTGAAATCGCGTCTACACAAACGAAGACTCGGCGATTGAAATCGCGTCTACACAAACGAAGACTCGGCGATTGAAATCGCGTCTACACAAACGAAGTCCGCCTGCGCGGACTGAAAGAAAGAATAAAGAAACAAATTAACCTGAATTGGTGTGATATTCTCATGATAGCCATATCTGCATAAAATAAGTAATTTAGATGACCGCAATAGATTCTACTAAGCACCAAAAATCCAAAGCCCTCAAACCAGGTAGCCGCCGCCCCGCGAAAGAACTTTGCAGCGAGTGCGGTTTGTGCGATACATATTATATCCATTATGTCAAGGAATCTTGTGCTTTCTTAACACAGCACATCGCGGAACTGGAAGCAGAGATTCACGGGCGATCGCGCAATCTCGACAATCCAGACGATTGGTATTTCGGAGTCA
Organism: Microcoleus sp. CAWBG506; assembly: GCA_020883125.1. Lineage (GTDB taxonomy): Bacteria > Cyanobacteriota > Cyanobacteriia > Cyanobacteriales > Microcoleaceae > Microcoleus. The sequence continues at coordinate 113,910 of JAHREW010000011.1, read as the reverse complement.
GTCAAAATATGATGGCCGCTCGCAAAAAAGAGCCGATCGAGGGCGCTCAGTGGACGGGAATCGTCAGCACAATTGCGATTGAAATGCTCGAAAAAGGGATTGTAGAAGGCGTTGTTTGCGTCCAAAATACCAAAGAAGACCGCTTTCAACCGATGCCGATTATTGCCACAACTCGCGAAGAAATTCTCGCTGCAAAAGTCAATAAACCGACTCTTTCTCCCAACCTTTCTGTATTGGAACAAATCGAAAAATCTGGGATGAAGCGGCTGTTAGTAATTGGGGTGGGATGTCAAATTCAAGCTTTGCGAACTGTTGAGAAAAAACTGGGTTTAGAAAAGCTCTATGTTTTGGGAACTCCCTGTGTGGATAATGTTAGTCGCGCTGGGTTGCAAAAATTCCTAGATACCACTAGCCGTTCTCCCGAAACAGTTCTGTCTTACGAGTTTATGCAAGACTTTAATGTTCACTTCAAACACGAAGATGGTTCGGTGGAAAAAGTGCCGTTCTTTGGATTGAATACTAAGGAATTGAAGGATGTTTTTGCTCCTTCTTGTTTGAGCTGTTTTGATTATGTCAATTCCTTGGCAGATTTAGTTGTGGGCTACATGGGTGCACCTTTCGGCTGGCAGTGGATTGTGGTGCGAAATGATACTGGAAAAGAGATGTTAGATTTGGTAAGCGATCTGTTAAATACTCAACCGGTGATGTCTCAGGGAAACAGAAAAGAGGCGGTTCAGCAAAGCATTCCGGCTTATGAAAAAGGGGTGACTTTGCCGATGTGGGCGGCGAAGTTAATGGGAGTTTTTATTGAGAGAATTGGACCGAAGGGTTTGGAATATGCTAGGTTTTCTATTGATTCTCATTTCACTCGCAATTATCTGTACGTGAAGCGGAATTACCCAGATAAATTGGAGGCTCATGTACCGGAATATGCTAAGCGGATTGTGGGACAGTATAAATTGCCTGACGTTTAGTTGATGAGGGTGTCAAGGGTGGAAGTATCCGAATCATCCAGGGTACATCTCAATGAGTGCAAATATATTCGTACGATGCTTCGCCTATGCACAATCGGGATGCTCCCATCATTCAAATAAAAGTAGGGTGCTTCGCCTGAAACGATGATGGCGATGTGCCGGGATTCAGTAGCGACGCACCTTACCGAATTAATAGGATTTGCTATTAGCCGCCGGCAAAGACAACTGAGGTGGAGTTTTAGGATAGTTTGTTTCCCCGGAAATCACCGCCGGTTCTTGGGAAAGTAAAAACTCTCGAATTACCCTAGCCACGACTCTTTGAGCTAAACCGCCGACTACTTGTTGGCCCATATTTTGCACTTCTGGTTTCACTAACAACTGGGGAAGTAGTTGTAATACTTTCATGCTGTCAAAACCGGGGGTTGATTGCAAAATATCCCAAATCCGTTTGATGTGTTCTAGGTTTTTTTGTTCCGTTTGTGAAACCATCGGTGGATTTGGTTTGACTCCAAACCATTCGCCGACTACTGATTTAGCATTAGCAAAGGCGTTGTTGGAAAGTGTGTCGAGACTTTTGACTAATTCCAGGACTATGCGATCGCGAATAAAGTCTCCTCTTTGAGAAAATAAATAGTCTAATGCTTGGTTCAGGATTTTGCTGATGTCGTAGTCTTCGCTATCGCGGGCATTGTTGAGTAAGTTTTCTAACCGATTCCAGCGGAATTCTCCTTGTTTGAATAACAACTCTTGGAGAGATGTTCTCAATTCTGGTGCGGGGTCGCTCAACAGCCGTTTGGCGACGTAGGGATAGGCTTTGCTGAGGACTTTAAATTCGGGGTCAACGTTGATTGCAATGCCTTCTAAGGTGACGAGCGATCGAATAATTAAAGCATAGTAGGCTGGAACTCGGAAGGGATATTCGTACATCACTGCCGATAGTTCGTCTGTAATGCTTTTGAAATTTAGTTCGGCGACGCTAGCACCCAAAGCATTGTTAAATACTCTTGCTAAGGCGGGAATAATTGGTGTTAAATCGGTGTCTGGTGTTAAAAAATCTAACTTGACATAATCTTTGGCTAAACCTTCAAAGTCGCGATTCACTAAATGGACTACAGCTTCTAATAAGCCGTATCTTTGATATGGTTTCACTTCGCTCATCATGCCGAAGTCGAGATAAGCTAACTTACCGTCGGGAGTTGCCAAAAGATTGCCTGGATGGGGGTCAGCGTGAAAAAAACCGTGTTCCAGGAGTTGTCTGAGGGAGCATTGCACGCCCACTTCAATTAAGTAAGGAGCGTCGATTCCTTGAGCTTTGACGGCTTCTAAATTGGTGAGTTTGATGCCTGTGATCCACTCCATTGTCAAGACGCGACGGCGGGTATATTGCCAGTAGATACTGGGAACGTAAATATCTTTAAGGTGGCCGTAGAGTTCTCTAAAACGTTCGGCATTTTGTCCTTCGTGGGTGTAGTCCATTTCTTCGTAAATGCGTTCGCCCAATTCGTCCATAATTCCTGCGAGGTCGCTGCGAATCATTTTGAAGTTGTTTTGTGCCCAGAGTGCGACGCGCCGCAGGATGTAGATGTCTAAACCAATGTTTTCGGCTAAGCCTGGTCGTTGGACTTTGATCGCGACGGTTTCTCCGGTTTTGAGTTTACCTTTGTAGACTTGTCCGAGAGATGCTGCGGCGATGGGATCGGGGCTGATTTCTGCGTAGATTTCTCTGGGGTGGGCACCCAATTCTTCCTGGATAAATTGATATGCTACTTCGTTGGGAAAGGGTGGTAATTGGTCTTGCAGGGTTGTGAGTTCTTCTAGATATGCTGGGGGTACTAAGTCTGGTCTGGTTGAGAGTGCTTGTCCGATTTTGATGAAAGCTGGGCCTAGTTGACTGAGAATTTCTCGTAGTCTGGCGGCGCGACGCTTTTCGTTGGTGGCGGTGCGGCCTGTTTTGCCGTCGAACCACAAACTGAAGGTAAAGCCGAAAAATGTCCAAATCACACTCAGTAGTCTTCCCCAGACTTCTAGAGGGCGATTTTTGTATTCGGCTGCGATCGCCACTGGATCGTATCGAACAGCTTCTCCGGCTAACTCGAAAGCTATGTCTCTGGCTGATTTGAGGACTTCGGAGGTTACGGTGTCTGTCTCTATTGCGACTGGTACTGCTGGTAGGGGAATGGTGTTTGCATCTTTGAGATTGCCGAGTACAGGCTGAGTCGCAGAATTTGCATAAGTTGGCGGGGAGGCTGGCGATACAGTCTTGACATTCATAACTCAGACCTAATGTGAAGCATTGTAAACATATTGTAACAATTTAAGGATGAAGGAAGACGTCCGAGTCAAAAAGGAAAAGGAAAAAGAAGATTTTCGTAACGGCTACTCGTGGCTTAAGTTGAGGAGTCGATCGCGAATTCCTGACAGTTGCAATTGGCTGCTGACTGGCGATCGAGGTTGAGGTATTTCCGTATTGGGCCAGTGGGCTAAGTCGTTACAGGGACAGCACTCGGCGGGCATTCCCGAAGCCCGCAAGGGTACGGGCATGGCACAACGGGCGCAGGGACTGATTTCCCAAGCAGGTGTCAGTAGTTCGCCTATGGTTTCCTTTGTGCCTTCGAGATAACAGTCTCCGCTGTCGGGGGAGATTATTTTTTGCCAGCATTCTTCAAATTCTTGGCTGTAGCGATCGCCCGTCATTACTGGTTTGGGCAGCAATGCTTCGGAACCGTTGCCAATTAATACTTTTTTGCCTAGCTGAAACCAGTAAGCAATATATTTTCTCACTTGATATTCTGATGCCATAGCTTTTATTCAACCTTTCAAGCAATTGTTTATTTTAGACTTTCCTGCTTCATTTTTTACCTATTTTATAAACTAGAAAACTTCCTCCTTAAGGGGGATGTCGGGGGGAGCATCCCGATTTTGCATAGGCGAAGCATGACCGCAGACAATTTATTAGCGATCACCAAAGATTTACAGCGGTCATGCTTCGCCCCTACGAATATATTTGCCAAACACAGATGCACCCATGTCTGGAAACAAAGTATTGATTTTGTTTGGCAATTTAGGTGGTGGGGGTAGGGAGATATTTCTGGAGGAACAATTATCTAAGGTAGAGTTTTTTGTGAAGGTGAAGTATTTATCTGATTTTAACTCATTTTGTGGAGTTTGAAACTTATATTTTCTCTAAAGTCGATCGCCCGTCGGAGTGTTATTTGGTAGCGGGAAGCCGTGTGCCTAGAGCCGTGAGATTCAAGGCGTAACCTCCGGTGGCGAGATAAACACCATCGGCGATCGCCCCGATGTGGCGGACAAGAGTGCCGAGGCGATCGCGAAATAGCCGTCCCGCTGGATAAGCAGGCACTACTCCCCATCCGGTTTCCTCTCCTACCAAAATTACATCGGCCATGGCGGAGTGTAAACTAGCCAGCAAATCTTGTTGTGTCTGTTCCCAAACAGTGGGTTCTTCTTCCAAAAGATTTGCCGTCCAAGTTCCGAGGGAATCAATTAACAAGCAATTTGAGCGATCGGTCGATCGTATAACTGCTGACAAGTCCTGGAGCACTTCTAGAGTTTTCCAATCATGCGGACGGCGATTTTTGTGACGCTCAATGCGATTTTGCCATTCCATATCTGCCTGGTCAACCTCACCTGTAGCCACATAAATTACTGATTTTCCCGAATCTGCTGCCATAGTTTCTGCTAATTCACTTTTGCCGGATCTGGCGGCACCAGTTACTAAGATTATTTGTCTTGAACCACAGATTTTAGTCATTAGTTAATTCTTATTTATGGATGATTATTTATGGGCGATCGTTTGTGGGTTGTTATTTGTTAGTGTAATTTATATTGAGCAATTCCCAAGAGTCATTTTTAAGGGATAATAACATTAATGAGACAAGATCGGACTAACTCGATCGACAACCCTAGCAATTGGGATGCTGTTATTTATGTCAAAACCTCAGATATCAGCAATAATTTGTACCCACAATCGTCACAGCTATCTAGGTGCTGCGATCGACAGTTTACTGGTGCAGGATTTTCCTGACAACTTTGAAATAGTGGTAGTGGATAACGCTTCTAGCGATTTTGAAACTCCTGGTAGCTCAAAAACGCTAACTCGCCAAGTGGTAGAAGCAAGACTCCCCAATCCCCTACTCAAGTACATTTGGGAACCAGAACTAGGTTTGTCTGTAGCCCGCAACAGGGGCGCGAAGGAAGCTGGCAGTGAAATTTTAGCCTATCTCGATGACGATGCCGTGGCCCAGTCCGATTGGCTCAGGGTGCTATACAGTGCCTATCAAAGCAATCAAAAATTGGCTGTAGCCGGTGGTAAAGTCAATTTGCTGTGGCCTTCTGGAGTCAGCCCTCCCAATTGGCTGTCCGCGGGATTGGCCCAAAATTTGGGAGCATATGATTTAGGAGAAAAGTGCATCTACATAACGGTGGCCGGATTGACTCCCAGGGGTGTAAACTACTCAATCCGACGGTCTTTTTTACAACAAATTGGCGGTTTTGATGTCAAACTCGGTAGAATCGGCAACAAATTGTTGTCAAATGAAGAATTGCGGGCCACAGAACTAGCCTTAGAGCTAGGTTGGCAAGTAATCTATGTACCGGAGGCTTTAGTGCTTCACAATGTAGATCCCTCGCGGCTGCACAAAGCTTGGTTTATCAAGCGCGGGTGGTGGCAAGGCATCAGCGAGTGTTACCGGGAACAATTGTGCGATCGAGCCGGTATCAATCAGCTTTGGCGCGGGGGCGAAAGAATACTCAGGGGTGCGTACAAGTCTTTTAAATACATTAAAAACCCAGGACTGCGCTTTGAAAATTTTGTTTTTGTCTGGGGTCAAATTGGTTATTTAAGTGCAGCCGTCCGTGGCATAATTTTTCCACCGAAATCGACCCAGAGGCATTAGGCTATAGGCAATATCCCTTGCTGCGTAGGGTTCCGCGGCGGTACCGATCGCAATTTTATCAAAAAATTGGGTTGAAAACCCCGTCCTTAAGGACGGCTTTAATTCTTTGGTAGATTTTACCGAGCCTGTTAGAATGGAATAGTAAAACAAAGGACAAACAATGAAAGCAAGATTCCAATACAGATTCTATCCTACCATTCAACAACGCCAAAGTTTAGCGCAGTTGTTTGGTTGCGTGAGAGTTGTTTGGAATGATGCCTTAACTCAAAGCAAGTCAGGCAAATATCCCGGCTACAATACTCTATCCAAATCTCTAACTCTATCTAAAAAGACAGAAGAGAGAGCCTGGTTAAACGATGTATCATCCGTGCCATTACAGCAATCCCTCAAACAATTAGATGTTGCTTACAAAAACTATTTTGACTCTCTAAAAGGGAAAAGGAAAGGCAAAAAAGTCGGTCAACCCAGGTTCAAAAAAAAGACTAACAGTCAATCTGCAACTTTTGTCAAATCGGGTTTTTCTATCAAAGGTGAGTCCGTCTATCTGGCAAAAATCGGAAATGTTAGTCCTATCTGGTCGAGACAACTGCCATCAAACCCTAGCTGTGTCACAGCAATCAAAGACTGCGCTAACCGTTATTTGCTGAGCTTTGTTGTAGAGATTAATTCCGATATTGTCGAAGCTAAAAACCACAGCATCGGCATCGATCTGGGCATTAAAACCTTTGCAATGATGAGTGATGGAACATCAGCCCAAAGTCCAAACTACAAAAAACTAGACCGAAAGATTCGTAAACTACAGCGCAAGCTAGCAAGACAATCCAAGGACTCAAAACGCAGAAATAAAAGTCGGATTAAAATAGCCAAACTGCACAATCAAATTGCAGATACCCGTAAAGACTTTTTGCACAAACTGTCAACCAAAATAGTTAGCGATAACCAAGTAATTGTTTTGGAAGATTTGAACGTGTCTGGTATGGTCAAAAATCGGAAACTTGCCAGGGCGATTAGCCAACAGGGATGGTACGAGTTTAGGACTTTATGCGAGCGTCAGTCTGAAAAGTATGGCAGAGAGTTTAGGGTAATTAGTCCCTGGGAACCAACAAGTCAAATCTGTTCAAATTGCGGTTTTAGATGGGGAAAATTGGATTTAAAAATCCGCTCGGTTCAATGCTTGAATTGCGGCATCGAACACGATCGCGATGAGAATGCAGCGAAGAATATAAACAAAGTCGGGATAGGGCATTGCCACGACTCGCTTTCGGACACAGAGAGAAGGTAAGACCACTTGTGGCACATCTCCGTGAAGTGTCAAGAATCCCCGCGCGTTCACGCCGGGGAGTATGTCAACCATCACAACTCGACCGCATTCAGTTTTAACCACTCGATTATGACCTCTAGTCCATCCAAGATTCCGGTTTCGGTTCTCATTCCGGCCAAAGACGAAGAACTTAATCTACCTGCGTGTCTGGCGAGCATTGCCAGGGCCGATGAAGTTTTTCTAGTTGATTCCCAAAGTAGCGATTTAACGGTAGAAATCGCCATCAGTAGTGGTGCAAAAGTAGTGCAATTCTACTTCGATAACCGCTGGCCAAAAAAGAAAAATTGGTCATTGGACAACCTGCCATTTCGCAACGAATGGGTGTTAATTGTCGATTGCGATGAGCGGATTACCCCAGAACTTTGGGATGAAATTGCCGAAGTCATTCAAGACCCAAATTTTGAGGGTTACTACCTGAATCGCAAAGTCTTCTTTTTAGGACAATGGCTGCGTTACGGAGGTAGATATCCCGACTGGAACTTGCGTTTGTTCAAGCATCAAAAAGGTCGTTACGAAAATCTCGGCACTGAATCAGTACCCAATACTGGCGACAACGAAGTTCACGAACACGTAATTTTAGCTGGTCCAGTGGGATACTTAAAAAAAGACATGATCCACGAGGATTACCGCGATTTATTTCATTGGATAGAAAGGCACAACCGCTATTCTAATTGGGAAGCTCGTGTTTATTACAATATTATTGAAGGGCGGGACGACAGCGGCACTATTGGTGCTAACTTATTTGGAGATGCAGTGCAGCGTAAGCGATTTCTCAAAAAAGTTTGGGTGCGGCTGCCTTTGAAACCACTGCTGAGATTTATTTTATTTTACTTTATTCAGCTTGGCTTTTTGGATGGAAAAGCTGGCTATATTTATGCAAGGTTATTGAGTCAGTATGAATATCAAATTAATGCAAAGCTTTACGAATTGCGTTGTTGTGGGGGTCAATTGAATGTGGCAGAAACCGAGGCTAAGTTGTCGCCATCAGAAAGTGATTCGGCGGTTAAAACCGCTGCGACACAAACGAATTCTGCCTCCGCAGACTAAGAAATAAATGGGATATTTAAGCCTAATTTTCGCTCAGTCCGCGCACCATCCGGACATTGTTTGTCTAGCCCCGGTTTCCAACCGCCTGGTTTTTTCCTTTATCAAATGAGCATACATCATTTAATCAGTTCTTCTAGCGATGGAAATAGCAATTTTTCGGCACTCACTTTTTCGCAATCGCAAGGTTGTTGAATTGCGGATATTGCTGATACATTTCCTAGCAGCAATTGGATGCTTTCGATTAGCAATGGTAGAGTTAATAAAATTATTGATACCGATACTAGCAAGCTGATTAAGCTGTCAGCCCAATTCCAGTGCAGCCACGCTACGGCGATCGCAGCTAAAATTACTCCAACCGACGAAAAAATGTCGGCGACTGCGTGCAGAAACGCGCTTTTGAGGTTCAAGTCGCCGTGACAGCAGGAATGCAAGCAGCAAGCGTTGATGGAGTTGATGCTTAAACCGACTATGGCGGTAATTAACATCGGGAGTCCTTCGACTTCTGGGGTTGGGGACAGCAAACGGGCGATGGATTCGGTGCCAATCCATAGGGCGATCGCCACTAAACTGATACTATTAATTAAAGCGGCAATGATTTCTGGGCGGGCGGGAATTGGCGAAGAGGCGATCGCACAATTTACCGATTTACTTCTTTTAACTGACGAGTACCAAGTGGCGGTTAAAGTTATTGCTAAAGCTGCTACATCTGAAAAAACGTGACCGGCATCTGCTAATAGGGACAAACTGTGAGAGTTGATGGCGGTGATTAACTCTGCTACAAAAAAGCTACTGAGTAGTACCAAAGCTGTTTGCAAAAGCTGTACTTTGGGATTTCTGGGATTGGGATTGCCACCTGGGGCTAGATTCTTGGTGTTTTCAGAGTTAAAATTGTCCCTAACTGGAAATGTCATTGAGCAATCCTTAAAGTTAAACTTGATTTTATATTAAACATTAGATGACTCATTATACGCCAAGTCCCGATCCGGAACCGCAAAAGCCGATCGCAAATTCCCCAAATTCTGAAATCAATTATCATTCAATTAGCGACAACCAACCAAATATTTTCACAGGCGAATCTTTAGTTGATTTACGGAAGTACGATCAATCAAAGTTCGATCGTGGAAGAGCTGGTTGGGTAATTTTGCTTTGGTGGTTAGTACAGGCGATCGCTTTTCCATTAACTCCACACCCTGTGAATGGTGTCAGAAGGTGGCTGTTACGCTTGTTTGGAGCCAAAATAGGTTTTGGGGTGATTATCCGCCCTACAGCCCGTTTTACCTATCCTTGGAAAATTGAAATCGGGGATTACAGTTGGATCGGAGATGATGTGGTTTTGTATAGTTTGGATCGAATTGCGATCGGCAAACACTGCGTCATATCTCAAAAAAGCTACCTCTGCACCGGCACTCATGACCCCCAAGACCCAGCCTTTGGGTTAATCGCAGCATCTGTTATCATTAATCATGGCGTTTGGATTGCCACCGACTGTTTCGTTGGTCCTGGTGTGGAAATCGGTGCTAACGCTTTAATTGGAGCTCGTAGCAGTGTCTTTAAAAATATGCCCGCCGGCTTTGTTTGCATGGGTACTCCTTGTCGTCCATGCGCTCGACGAGAAATCAAAAAAAGTTCGTAGTAAGTATTTCAATTGTATCAAAAATTTGTAGTAATGACTTCAGTTATTTTTAATCCAACTTTCGACCTATGACTAAAGTCCTTACTCCTAAAATACCACATTTTTATTAATTTAAAAGTGAATACAATCCCCGAAAGCTTGTTAATAAATATTTCCCAAATATTTACCTCAACTATATTTAAAATAGGCGATAATCCCGTCTCTATACGGTCACTAATAGAGTTAATTATATCATTTGTTATTGTTTTGATTGTCGCCCAAGGATTTACAAACTTTCTCAAAGAAAGGTTGCTCTTAAAATTTGGAATTGACGAAGGCAACCGCGAAGCAATTTCCGTAATAATTCGCTATTTAATGGTAGCTTTAGGGGTGGTGATTGCGATCCAAGGAATCGGATTTAACCTCGCTTCCTTTGCTGTGGTTGCGGGGGGACTGGGAGTGGGTATTGGCTTCGGAATTCAGGATTTGACAACCAACTTTGTCAGCGGGCTGACGTTGCTTTTAGACAGACCTGTCAAAGTCGGAGACTTCGTGGAATTAGAAGGATTGATGGGAATAGTCAAAAAAATATCTATTCGCTCAACTATTATCAAAACTAATGACGACTCCAGCGTCATAGTTCCTAATAGTAAGATGATTAGCAACAAAATTGTTAATTGGAGTTACCAAAATCCGCTACTTTGTCTGCGACTTTCCATAGAAGTATCGGAGAATAGCGACCCGCTGTTAGTTACAGAAACTCTGTTAGAGATTGCTTACGCTGAAGCAGGTGTTTTGTACGAACCAAATCCGAAGGTATTCTTTGTTGAGTTTGGGGATGATTGCTTTAAATTTGAACTTTTAGTTTGGACTGACAGACCAACGGATCGAGAAGTAATTAAAAGTTCTTTAAATTTTGCCATTGAGTATAATTTCCGTCAGCGGGCAATCGATTTTCCGTCCAATGACAGAGATTTATATTTAAAAAATCCTGAATTTATTTGGTCTGTCTTCCACAAAAATGAAACGGTAAATAACCCCAATATTGTTTTTGAAAATAGTCCCAAAATGCCAATTCTACCCAAGGGAATAAAAAAGCCGTCGTCCCTAAGCGGTTTGCTGCGAGAAGTGACATATTTTGAACATCTCACGGATATTGAATTGCGACAATTGATTGAAGTTGGATACCGCCAGCGTCTACGTCCACAAGAATTTTTGTTCCGGGAAAACGACCCAGGAGATGCTTTTTATATGATTCTTTCTGGTTCAGTAGAAGTTTTTGTCGAAGCGATTGATAAACACTTAAATAATCTCGGTCCGGGCAAGTTTTTCGGGGAACTTTCTTTGATGTTGGGAATCCCCAGAACTGCTTCGGTGAGGGCTTTGGAAGAAACTATTTTGTTTGCTATCAATAAAAAAGGTTTCCAAAAGGTTTTAACCGAACGACCGGATTTATACGAACAAATTATTCAAGAAATAGTCAAACATAAGGAAGAATTAAGTGAAAGACAGCAGCAACTGCGAGAAATGCAACTGGTAGATGCAGCCGAAGATGATGAAAATCCTGTAGATTGGGTTAGGAAACGGCTGAAAAATATATTTAGTGTTTGAATTTAACATTAATTTTTGAACCGTTTCGTAATCCGCCCAACGTCAAGGTTAGGAAAAATCCGTGACTAAAAAAACAGAATATCAAGATACCCGACAACTTCTGCGAAGTCGGGTATCTGAAGTTCTACAAATTTGATGGCGATCGCAAAATCAACTGCATCAAGCCCTCGATCAGTCGATCGCGCTCCATTGGTATAATTTCTTTGCCGTGCATCATATCCTGCGTTAACTGGAAATACACCAAAGATCCAATAAAAATCCGGGCTGTGGCTTCAGGATCGGTTAATTTCAACTCCGGGTGAGATGCCAAATATTGAGTAAGTCGATCAATCCCCGGTTTCGCTAGGTTTTTCACAAATATCTGGGCTAGCTGAGGAAAACGGCCTGATTCGGCAATCACTAACCTCACGAAGGTGAGAAAATGAGGTTCGTGAGTGGCTTGATCTAGTAAAGTCGTAGCAATGAATCGCAGGGCGATCGCCGGTTCGGTTTCAGGTACCGGAAAATAAACTAACTTTTCTGCCGCTAGCCGTTGAATCAAGGCCGCAAACAATCCCTCTTTGTCTTCAAAATAGCTGTAAACCGTGGCTTTGGAAACTCCCCCCGTCTTCGCTACCTTGTCCATACTCGTGCCCGCATAGCCGTGGGTTAAAAATTCTTGCATCGCACCTTGGAGGATTTGCTCGCTTTTGTCACCTCCTATGCTTGCGTCTGGTTCCATCAGTTTTGTCTTTGCCATTGTTGGTTTTTGTAATTTTTGCTTGGGCTCTTGACATTATTATACTGAACGGTTTAGTCTTGAAATATAAAAGAACTAAACCGTTTAGTTTTGTACCCAAAAAAAATAGGTGTGTCATGGTACATCAACCAACCGCAGACAGCTTATCCTCAAATCCATCCTTAGTTAAGCAACTGCTAGTTGTAGCAGCAGTCGCAAGCATCGCTGCGGGGGGAACTACAGGTTATACAATGTGGCGATCGCGCCAACCCGATCCCAATGCAGTAGCAGCGACAGCAGCGACGACAGCAGCGCAATTAACCACAGTGACAGCCTTGGGGCGACTGGAACCCAAAGGAGAAGTAATTAAAGTCTCTGCTTCGGGTGCCGCCGAAGGAAACCGGATCGATCGACTCTTAGTTAAAGAGGGAGACAGGGTGAAAACAGGAGAAACGATCGCCATTCTCGACAGTCGCGATCGTCTCCAAGCAGCCTACGACCAAGCTCAAGAACAAGTGCGCGTCGCCCAGGCAAATCTAGCAAAAGTCAAAGCAGGAGCCAAAAACGGCGAAATCCAAGCCCAGAAAGCCACCATTAGCCGTTTAGAAGCCGATCGCAGCAACGAAATCACAGCACAACAGGCGGTAGTCGCCCGCACATCCGTCGATCGCAGCACCGAAATCACAGCACAACAAGCCACAATTGCCCGCATCAGAGCCGAACAGCTTGGGGAAATTCAAACCCAAAAAGCCGCAATTATGCGCCTAGAAGCCGAACTTCGCAACGCTAGCAGCGAGTATCAGCGCTACTCGCAACTGTATCAAGAAGGAGCAATCTCCGCCTCCACCAGCGACAGCAAAAAACTAGCCACCGAAACAGCCCAACAACAACTCAACGAAGGAAAAGCCAAACTGAATCAAATTCAGCAATCTCGCCAGCAGCAAATCAACGAAGCCCAAGCCAAACTGAATCAAATTCAACAATCCCGCCAACAGCAAATCAACGAAGCCCAAGCCAAACTCAGCCAAATTCAGGAATCTCGCCAACAACAGATTAATGAAGCCGTAGCAAATCTCGATCGCATTTCCGAAGTTCGCCCCGTAGACGTGGAAGCCGCCAGCGCCGAAGTTAGTTCCGCCACTTCCGCCGCCAAACAAGCCAAAGCCAATCTAGCTCTAGCTTACATCCGCTCTCCCAGAGACGCGCAAGTCCTGAAAATTCACACATATCCAGGGGAAAAAGTGGGGAATGACGGGATTGTCGAACTCGGACAAACTCGCGAAATGCTAGCAGTTGCTGAAATCTACCAAAGCGATGTGGACAAGATACGAATTGGACAGCCGGCTAAAATTACTAGCGATTCTTTCCAGGGCCAATTGCAGGGAACTGTTGAACATATCGGCTTACAAGTACAGCGGCAAAACATTGTTAATACCGATCCTTCTGCGAATATTGATGCTCGAATTGTGGAAGTGAAAGTGCGTTTGGATGCAGTTTCTAGTCGGAAAGTCGCTGGATTGACTAATTTACAAGTTAAGGTGGCGATCGGCGGAAATTAAGGATTAAGAAGTTTTTAACCGCAGAGAGCGCAGAGGACACAGAGGAAGAGAATAGAGAGTTGCTTTCTTCAATCCAAAATCTACAATCTAAAATCCACAATCCTATGCTTGGACTAATCAAACCATTACAACAGTTAAGAAACAGAACTCCTCTCGGATGGCTGCAACTGAGTCATGACAAAGGGCGCATGGCTGTAGCTATAGCGGGAATTGCCTTTGCTGATATTTTGATGTTCATGCAGTTGGGCTTCCAAAATGCGCTCTACAGCAGCAATACGCGCCTGCACCAAATTTTGCAAACCGATTTAGTTTTGGTCAGTCCCCAAGGTCGTAATTTGCTGAATTTGTCTTCTTTCCCCAGGCGCAGATTATATCAGGCTATGAATGTACCGGGCGTGCGATCGGCCGATCCGCTTTATGTCAAACTTGCTAACTGGAAAGTCCCGGCCACAGGTCGCGAAACGTCTATTATGGTGGTGGGCTTCGATCCCGATCGCCCTGCTTTTTCCCTGCCCGAAGTCAATCAAAACTTGAACTCGATTAAATTGCCGGATACGGTGTTATTTGACCGGGCTTCCAGGGGAGACTATCAAGATGCGATCGCCCAAATCAATCAGGGAAAAATTGTGAAAACTGAGATCGATCGGCGCACGATTACGATCGAGGGCTTATTTAGCATTGGAGCATCTTTTGCGGCCGATGGAGCTTTAATCACCAGCGATCAAAATTACCTACGCTTGTTTCCCAAACAAAATGCCGGGAGTGTTAATGCCGGATTAATTCAATTGCAAACCGGTGCCGATCCAGTACAAGTCCAACAAGTTTTAAAAGCATATTTGCCACCGGATATCAAGGTACTTACCAAAGCAGAATTTATAGAATTCGAGAAAAATTATTGGGCTAAAAATACTGCTGTCGGCTTTGTATTTAACTTAGGCGTCGCCATGGGTTTTGTGGTTGGTGTCATTATTGTTTATCAAGTTCTCTCCACCGATGTCAGCGACCACATGGCAGAATACGCTACTTTTAAAGCAATGGGATACCGCAATATTTACTTACTCGGCATTGTTTTTGAAGAAGCTATAATTCTTTCAATCATCGGTTTTTTACCTGGTATAGGAGTCTCTTTGGGTCTCTATTCTTTAACTCGTAAAGCAACAAATTTACCCATCTATATGACTCTAATCCGGGCAATTACAGTATTAATTTTAAACACGGTCATGTGCAGTATTTCAGGAACTATTGCCACTCGCAAACTGCAAGCAGCCGACCCCGCAGACATTTTTTAATCTGCATTTCATCTCTCTCTGATATCTCTCTGTGTTCTCTGGGCCCTCTGTGGTTAAAAAAAACCGAATCTTTAACTCATGAAATCCACTCTTGTCAACCCCATAACCAAAAACTTACCCATTTCAGAGCCTGTAATTTCCATGCACAAACTAGACCACTACTTCGGTCAAGGTAAACTGCGAAAACAGGTACTTTTTGATATGAACCTAGAAATCAATGCAGGTGAAATTGTGCTGATGACAGGGCCTTCAGGTTCTGGAAAAACCACGCTTTTAACCTTGATTGGCGGATTGCGTTCTGGTCAATCTGGAAGTCTCAAAATTCTCGGTCAAGAAATGTGCAATGCCAGCCCAGATAAATTGGTTAAGACGCGGCGCAAAATTGGCTATATTTTTCAGGCGCACAACTTGCACCGCAGTTTGACCGCACTGCAAAACGTGCAAATGGGTTTGGAAGTTCACGGCAATTTGTCGCGTTCCGAAATGCGCGATCGCTCTACAGAAATGCTACAGTTAGTAGGATTGGAACAGCGGATTAACTATTATCCAGATGACTTGTCAGGAGGACAGAAACAAAGAGTTGCGATCGCCCGTGCTTTAGTCAGCCACCCGCAAATTGTGTTAGCTGACGAACCCACAGCCGCCCTAGACAGCAAATCTGGTCGCGAAGTGGTAAATTTGATGCAGAAACTTGCCAAAGAACAGGGCTGTACCATTCTGTTAGTTACCCACGATAACCGAATTTTGGATATAGCCGATCGCATTATTAATATGGAAGATGGAAAATTGGCATAAATAGTTATTAGTTATTTGTTATATTCTTGACCGTTGCATCGGAATGATTTAACCTTACTAGAACGCAGAGAACACAGAGGGAGATAAGAGAGATGAATACAGGACGATGCAACTAGATTTGATATTATTTGTTATTTGCTCCCAATAACCCATAACCAATAACAAATAACAAATAACAACTAACCCATAACCAATAACTAATTGGTAACAGCCAACCCAGGGCGATAAATTTCCAAATTTTGCTGATACATTGCTTCGAGTTTCGGCATCGAAGATTCCACGGAACCGCCAAAACGCCGAAAAGATGGCCAAATATAAGCGAGTTTTCTGACTGCTGGTTCCAATCGACCCGCTTCTATATCTTCTAAGGCTCCTTTTTCTCGGATTAACTCTACAGCTACAAGGTCTTGATTTTCCGGGCTGAAATCCTTGAGACCAAATTTTTTGGCGAACCTGTCCCAAGTGGTGCTGAGAAACTGATATCGCCCTGCTGCATCGGAACAAAGTTTTTTGCCGTAGCGGCGGCCGCACCTCATTTCTCTGGGATGATCTTGAAAGCTGGCAAATTTAGTGCCTGTGTACTGGGTGCGGTAGCCATCGGGAGTAGCTGTACCTTCGGCGGTGGCAATCGTGTCCAAAAAGGCTTTGACTCGCCGATCGCGCCCGATGCTATCCTCTTGTTGGTCTAGTGAATTCAGCGTTGGTGTTTCTGGTTCCCGATCGTGCCTGCTGCTATTCTCTTTTTGCTTTGGTGAATCACTGGCTGCAACGGATGGCAAGCGTTTTGGGGTGGGCGAAGTTTCTGCCAAGATAGATTGTCCCCACAGTCTGGGAGTCATTCGACCGAAGAAAAAGCACAAACAGATTAAGAAACCCCAAGACAGTTGAAAACGCAAGCGTTTGGAGCGCGAACGGCGCAGCACCGGCCACCCAGAAAGGGGGAGTGTTGCGGGCAAAATTTTCGTTTGCTGACCGAAGGCGAACAGCGATTTGAGTGCTACCAAGGTTTGCTTGTAGAAACGGGGTGCAAGTTTCCGAGATCTCATGACCGCGGCGAAAGTGTGGATATCTGTGAGACTAACTTGTGCCAGCGGTTTTTCTACAAACGCTCTAAAATAATTGGCAGCCTGCCAGCTAAAGCGCCGATGGCGGGGGGATTGGCGCTTTACCCACAGACGAATTAGCTCCTGGTCGGACATAGGGAGCAGATGGCTTCCCAGATGTTCTGGTGCGTACAAAAGTACCTCCTGATATCAGTTCTGGTTGAAAAATCCCTGTCAATGGATTGGGGATTGGTTCGGCAGTGGAAATTGGGACTGACGAAAACCTCAAATTTTTCCGTCATCACCCAAGAGTAGGGACAGGGATCAAGATAAACAGGCTTCAACCAGATCCAGTGATACTACTAAGTGTTCGTTAGGTCAAGTTTATTAGTAAATTTGGCGATCGCATTGAGTCGAAAATTTAGTGATGACCAAAGCCAGACTGTCCCAACTGACATCGGTTTAAAGGTAGCCATCGATCGCTTTTTTTCGGATCTCATATTAAGAATTAAGACCTCTTGCGCTCAGAGTGTGGCGAGGATTCTCGATCTTGGTTGTTGAGCAAATGCTGGCGTTTTGCCTGCATCAGCGAACCGTAGCGGTTAGCCCAAACTTGAGTAAACTCAGCACCTAAAAATAGTATCTGAGCCGAATAATTGATCCAAAGTAAGATAATCACGAAGGAGCCAGCAGCACCGTAGGTAGAGGCGACACCGCTACCTCCGAGGTAAATTCCAATTAGGGATTTGCCGATCGTAAACAACACGGAGGTGATAGCGGAGCCGATCCAAACATCGTTCCAAGCAAGATCGACATCGGGCAATAGTTTGTAAATTAAGGCAAACAACAGCGTGACTACACCAAAAGAAATAGCAAAGTCCACAATCTGCCAAATACCGACTGGTAAGTGTAGCAACCCGTTCAACCAATAGCTGACTGCTGCTAAAAGAGCGCTAATTACCAAAGAGACTAGCAATAAAAACCCTATGCCTAAAATCATGGCAAAAGACAATACGCGGTCTTGCAAGAATCCCCAGATGCCTCGTCCGGGGGCTGGTTTAACATTCCAAATAGTATTTAGGGCTTCTTTAAGATTAGTAAAAACGTTGGAAGCGCCCCACAAAAGTGTAGCAACCCCGACTAAGGTAGCAATCATGCCCGATTTAGGTTCGGAGGCTTTGACGATCAAGTCTTGGACTGTTTGGGCACCATCTTTGCCGATTAAACTTTGGAGTTGGGCGACGATTTGCCCTTGGGCTGCGTCGGCACCAAAGACTAAACCCGCGATCGCAATTACGATAATTAGCAGCGGGGCGAGAGAAAACACCGTGTAATACGCTAGGGCTGCTGCTAGGGTTGGCGCTTTATCTTCTTGCCATTCCGTAAAAGTTTGTTTGAGTAGCGATAAGACTGTTTTTAAGTTCACGATATGTAGTCTCATTTACTTGTTGTTAACAAGCAGATTTTACGAAGTCAAGAGTTTTTTAGCATCGGCCACAAGATAGATTTATGGATCAGTTAATTACCTTTTTTATTTGTTTTGAACGAACCGCGAAGACGCAAAGGGCGCGAAGGAAGAGAAGAGAAAAAGTTGACAAGTTCTACGGGCAAGATGTACATTGTACACTTACGAATACGGGTAGTGCGGATATCCGAAATGTGTGGTGATAAACCTATCTAAATCACAAGCTAAAATAAAATAATTAACCTAAAATATCTATCATATTAGATATCTATCTTGAACAACATTACTTCCCTAGAAATAGAAGTCGCCGCAACACTGCTGAGACTAGCAATGTTGCTGGGATTAACACTTTTAATCGCCTTTTTTGTGGCATCAGAACTAGCATTAGTATCAGCAGACAGACATCAAATCCGCCAACTCTCCCAGTTGTCCGACTCTCCAAAAATCGCCAAAACCGCCGCCCTCGTCCACCAAGCTCAAAACGACATCCCGCATTACCTATCCGTCACCCAAACCGGTACAACAGCAGGGAGTTTGTTGTTAGGTTGGCTGGGTGAGGGAGCGACGGTACATTGGATCGAACCGTGGATTGACAAATTGCCTCTAGGTCATTTGCCCGCGATGCTGACGGCTCATGCGATCGCAGTTCCAGTAGCTTTCATCTTAGTAACATACATAGAGATAGTCTTAGGAGAACTCATCCCCAAAGTATTAGCATCCCACGCCCCTGAACGCACCGCTTTACTACTGATCCGTCCCCTGAAAATCTGCTCCAACGTGCTGTGGCCGCTGCTGGCAATTCTCAACACTAATGTACGACTGCTGACAGGTGGAATTACCCGCCATCAGTCTCCACCTCTCCTATCACCTTCCCAGGCAACTATCGTCCAAAAAGACGCACATTCAGCACTGATTTCTGGGGGATGGGAAGTGACAAAACTCAACAAACAACTGGGATTAAAACTACCAATTAGCGACGCTTATCAAACCATAGCTGGATTCATGATTCACCATTTGGGTAAACTCCCAAATCAAGGAGAGCGATTGTTGTGGGACGAGTTAGAAATAGAAGCAGAAAATGTAATAGAAGGCAGTTTAGAAACAGTGCTGATCCGTCAGGTAACACGTCCTTTGTTTGAGACTCAACAGCCAGAACTTGTGTTGCAATAACTTAGATTTACTCCCCGTTGGGCGATCGGGCTAAAACAGTGTTAGGTTGTAATTAGTCGCTCAGTGCGACAACCTACCAGAAACCTGCAAATTGCATAAAGCACAGTTAGTTTATGAGGTGGATATGCTGAAAACCCTTTGGGCTACTGTTCGACAAGGGAAAATTGAATTGCTAGAGTTATCAGAGTTACCCGAAGGGGCAAAAGTATTGGTAACACTCTTACCTGATGAAGAAGGTGAGTTTTGGCTTCAAGCCAGTCAAACATCACTAGATACAGTTTGGGACAATACTGAGGATGATGTCTATCCCCAGCTCCTCTAAAAATGACATAATTTTGGTTAGATATCCCTTTTCAGACTTGTCTAATTCTAAGGCAAGACCAGCAATTATTGTGAGTACGCCACACGTATCTCAAGACATTATGATTGTGCCATTGACAAGCAAAACTACATCCTTATTTGAGGGTGAGTTCGTGCTCGCTGAATGGTCAACAGCAGGGTTAAATGTGGCTACAGCAGTCAAGCGAGGTTTGTATACAGTACATCAAAGCTTGGTTGTAATGACGATTGGTCAATTAGCAGATTCTGATGCTGAGCGATTGGAGCAATCTCTCAAAGGTTGGTTAGGCTTTTAGTGCAGCTATGCACTACTACAATATCTCCTATTCATCGGGATTCGGAGAAGAAGAGCGCTTGCGCAATGCCACAGCTTGTCCGTCTTCTCCCCGAAAAATTGCCAGCCACTCTCCGTTTGGCGATCGGGCTAAAACAGTGTTACGTTATAATTGGTGGCTCAGTGGGACAATGTAACAAAAATCTGCTGCATACAGTATATTTGATTAGGTGGATATTCTCAAAACGCTTTGGGCTAATGTTCTACAAGGGAAAATTGAACTGCTAGAGCGATCATAGTAGTTAAGAAATATTAAAAAGCGATGTAGTAATGCAGGAAAAGTGTGATAATTGATGATAGCAAAAAAAAACTAGCATATCGTATTAAAATAGAGAAGCTAATCAGCCCAGCAAAAAAAAGAAAGTATTACGATTAAAAGCAATGATTATTCATCTGATTTTAAGAGAAAATCCAAAAACAGTTAGCCGATGCAAAAGAGTATGGATGAAAATAATATTAGCCCAGGACAACAACTAAGGGAATTTCTAAAAGAAGTCTTCCCTGCTGATGTAAAAGATGACTCCTTTATTTCGAGAATTGATTATATCTTACAAGCTGATAGAGAATTGATAGATTTAGTCTACAACAGCACCATCAACTATGTATTGCGACGACTGATAGTAACTGCGGATTATTTTAAAAGGAAGTGTAAAAAAGAGAATAAAGGAGATGAAAAATTCCTAACTGATTTGAGAGCTTTCCTCAAGGAGGATATGCACTTTCCTGAAAAGCATATTGGACGAATTATTGTCTTAATTCGTGAGTGTTTGGATAAGAGAAATGCACAGGTATCAGACAGCACTAAACATAACATAAGAAAGAGAGCCAAAAAAAATAATAAGGCTTGCTATATCTGTGGTAGCCAACTGGACTTTGATACCAGAAAAAAAGACTCATACAACGGCGACGAACAGGACTTGGATACCCGAAAAAAAAACTCATACAACTTGGCCGAAGTTGAGCATAAATGGCCGCAAACAATGGGCGGTGCAAGTGATAATTTTAATCTTGAAGTCGCTTGCTCAACTTGTAATGGTAAAAAGTCAGATCATATAGATGCTAGCGATTTTCATTATGAAAAGATATGTCTCGTAAGTGATGAAAAAGATAAACACTTTTCGACTGAGATGAAGAGGGAATATGAATTGGCTTTATGGGCTAAAAGAGAATTTAAGTGTTCTATTTGTGGACAATCAGCAGCCGATGCTGGAAAGTTAAAATTTGCACGAAAAAACCCCAATGATAGTTGGCATTTCTTAAATATAGAGATTTTTTGCGAAAGACATCACACACAAAGGAGATAGTAATGACTGAACACAGGTGTTATTTTGGCAGTTTAATATCACAGCGCACAGATGAAAAGGTAACTCGTTTTTTTGTTTTTAATGCACCCGCAAAAGATTTGAAAGAGTGGTTGGGAATTCGACGAATAAAAGATGTCAAAAAAGGAGCGCAGCGTGTACTAAGAAAAGCTAGAGCTAGTGCAGTTACAAAATTCATAGAGGCTAGTCCAATCAATACAATTCCTAATAGTATACTTATAGCTTTTGATCCAGACAAAGCCAATTTTACATCTTTAATTAAAGAAATTAGCGAAGGTATTATTAAAACAAAGAATTCCTTAAAAAACCCTCTAAACATATTGAATGGCTGTGATAATCAACTCGATTGGGGAATTATTGAGTTTTCATTTGAACGCAATGAACAAGAGGATGCTAAACCAGCACTTATTGTAGACGGACAGCACCGTCTTTATGGTATGTCTAATTTTGATAAAGAGGATTTACCAATAACTGTTGTTAGCTTAATAGATGCGAATCGTCAAGAACAAGCTTTCCAGTTTATTGTAGTCAATAATAAAGCTGTACGAGTTTCAGCCGAAAATGTCAAATCTATTATTGCTGATTTTAATGAAGATGAACTTGAGAAACGACTTGTACTAGCGCGCGTGAAATATGGTGATAAGCCACTGATACTTAGGTCTCTCAATGATTCTCCATCAAGCCCATTTCAAAATTTATTAGATTGGTCTTATAACAGAGAGATTATACAAGAAAGTCAGCTAGTGCCAATTACTGCTATAGAACAAACAATGCGATATATTCGTAAGTCTTTTACAGTGCTTGAAAATGATGAAGATTCCTTAATCGAGTTTTTCTGTGCAACCTGGAGAGCGGTGAAAGGAAATTATCCAGAGCTTTTTGGAAAAAATAATCAATTTATGACGAAGGCTAATATTAGTGCTTTCAATGAGTATATCACTGACCGATTGCTATATTTTTGGGAGATGGATTTACTAGATATATTTGAAAGTGATGAAATCGAACAAAAAGTGTTAGATATCATTAAACGTTTACCTAAAGAATTTTGGCTAGAAGATTGGAAGCTTAGAATTCAAGACACTCCAAATTTCCGAGAAATCATAAAAAATGATTTGAAGACTATAATTACTAATTCAAAATTAAGCAGAAACTGGAATAATGGTTTAGAGTTGATTGAAACAGAGGAATAGAGAATGTCTGTAGAATAACCATTTGGGTAAACTGCCAAATCAAGGAGAGCGATTGTTGTGGGACGAGTTGGAAATAGAAGCAGAAAATGTAATAGAAGGCAGTTTAGAAACAGTGTTATTGCGTCAAGTAACACGTCCTTTGTTTGAGACTAAACAGCCAGAACTTGTGTTGAATTGAACTACTACGAATATGAACAATAATTACTCAACCCTTTATCTTCTCTTCCCTTCCATACTCTTCCTTCGTGTCCTTCGCGCCTTCGCGGTTCGTTTAAATCCAGAGATTTGAGATTAGCAACCAATCCCAAATCTCAAAAACAGCGAACTTTTTCACCCAACAGCCACCTGAATCGAACCCTCAACAAACTGCTCATAATCCGTCAACAACCACGAAGGCAAACAGCTATTAGCATCCTCCACCCGCAACTGTCCAGCGCGACAAAACAGCATCGCAGCTAACAAATAATTCACAGCTTTAGGCATTCCAAACCCTTTACTCAACTCAGTAACTAACGAATTAAAAACAGCACGTTCAGTTTCATGCAACTGCTCATTAATAAACCCACTAGCGAGAATTTCTTTATAACCTTTACCGAAATCGCTCCGGTACAAAAGTTCCAGTTGTTCCTCAGAGACACTCAGCCACAAATCAGCAACTTGCTTGCGAATTTCCCGCAAATCGGCTAACACTGGTTCAGCCGTCTGGTCTATTTTATAAATATTGATAGCACCAGTTAATCGAGCCAAAAACTGCGGTAGATAGTCTTCTTTGACTACAGTTTTTTCTGTTTGAGCAAAGGCACTTTCAAAAACCCGGTCATAATCGTCAAACAACCACTTGGGTAAACGAGTATTAGCATCGGGAATCCGCATTTTACCAGGCACAAAATACAGCATCGCACCTAACAGAGCATTGATAGCTTGCGGATGCACCAGCCCTTTGCTGATTTCAGTCAACTGCTGCAAAAACTGCTGTTCGGCTTCACTCATTGGTTCTGTTTGCAAGCCACATCCCAGTATTGCTTGATATGCTTTGCGAACTTCGCCTTGATACAAAGTTGCCAATTTTTCTGGCCCAACAGTTAGCCAAAAATCAGCCAATTGTCTGCGAAGTTGGCGGAGTTCCAAAACTACCGATGCGTCTGATGAATCAATGCCGTAGAGATTGACACATCCTAATAATTGATTGACAAATTGTGGGGATTGAATGTATTGAGATAGCAAGTCAGAACTCGATTCGGCATTCACAGCGGTTTCTGGCTCAAAAACTTGTTCGTAATCGCCGATTAACCATTGGGGCAAACGGTTCCTAGCTTCAGGAATTCGCATCGTTCCCGGTGGGAAATATAGCATGGCTGCCAGCAGGGCATTCATGGCTTGGGGATGTACTAATCCTTTGCTAATCTGGATTAATTGCTGCAAAAATCTTTGTTCTTCTTCCCTCATTGGTTGATGTTGAAAGCCGGAGGAAAGCAGGATTTTGTAGTTTTTGCCGGGGTTGCTTTTGTAGGTATTTTCTAGGTTTTCAACGGCAACGCTTAGCCAAAATTCGGCTATTTCTTTGCGGATTTGACGCAACTCGGAGATGGCTGAGGTGTTTGATGGATTGGTTTGATATAACTGGAGGGTATGGGATAGCCGATCGCCCAAAGTGGCCACTTTGGGAATGCTATCCTGTAGGATGCGGGATGCTGCTTGGTGGCTGGTTTGCCATTTATGAAAGAGTTGTTGAAATAATTTGGCGATCGCCCCAGAATATGCAACACTATCAAAACAAGCCGGATTGCCCTGCATTTTCTGCTGAATTTCCTGGCGATAGCGTTGCCGCAATTCAGGATTGGTGCCGAGAGTAACGGCTAGTTGAATGTAAGATGCTTCGCTATTAGTAATTAAATCGGGCAGTTGTAATTCCCGCAACATCGCCGCACCTTGCCGAAACCGCAAAGCATTTCCTTCCACAACTACCGTCGGTAATCCTACTTGCAAAGGATCGATTAACGATGTTGCACCCGCATAAGGATAGGAATCGAGATAAACATCTGCTAGCTGCAAAAACTCTTTCACATCCGCGCGACTAGGCAGTTGTTTTACAAAACACAAACGGTTATTATTGACACCATATTTAGCACATACAGCTTTCAAATTGTTGACAAAAGGTGTGGCGGGATAACTGCGAGTCCAAGCGGGGCCAAAGGGATATAAAATCAAGATAGAATCCGGTACGGCTGCTAAAATCTTGACCCAAGTTTCTCTCAATTCCGGCAGAATTTTGTAGAAGTTTGCACCGGAGATAAAAACAGTTGTTTTGTCGGAAATACCGAGACTTGGGCGGGTAGGCTTAACTGTAGCAACTTCCGATTCCGTTGCATATTTGAAACAAAAACCGCTGCCTTCCATAACGGCTAATTGTTCTCGATATTGTTCTTGATAGCTGGCATCAGGAACCGTAAATTTTCCGGCAATGTAGTAATCCATATGCCTGATTCCCGTGGTAGTTGGGGAACAGAAAGATGTCGTTTGTACCCGCGCCAAACGGTGCATTGCTAGTGAAACCAACTGTTTGTTAACAGCAGTTAAATTAGTACCAAAAAACAGGATATCTAAGTCATCGGCGCGAATTGTTTGGACTTGAGATGCAAAGTCTGTGGGGAGTGTAACTAGCTTGTCTGCACGACTTTGGCAATACTTTTCTAATGGGTGTCCGTTGGTGTTGAGCGCATAGAGAATAATCTCGAATTGGTCGCGGTTTAAATGCTCGAAAACCGGGATTGTAGCGAAGGTTTCGGTTTGGGGTGTGAAATGGTCGTTGATGATGCCGAGGCGGATTTTGGTTCGATTGGGCGATCGACCTGGGAAGATACAATCAATGGAACTACCACGAATTTTGAGTGCAAACTCGATAATATCAGCCCGTTTGGTGTAAATATCGCGCAGTTTTGCAGTTGTAAAGTACAGCGGGATAAAGTTAGCAGCTTGGGAGAAAAACAAGGCAATATTTTGCCACAGTTGTGATTCGGGATTTTTGAAAATATTGCTATGGATGTAATTCACCCAATCCTGGATGAATTGATAGTAATTGTCAGCGTCTCCAACTGTTTGAAATAAGCTGGGAGAGGCAAACATAAATTTGAGATAGTCGTTGGCGAACCAGTTGGGAATTTGAGCGCGATCGTACTTGATATGCAATTGATCGGCGCGTCGGTACAGCATGGCTGCTAGCAGGTAATTAATAGCTTTCTGCTCATTAAATCCTTTAGCAATATATGCTGTTAGTTCACTGACAAAAGTCTCTTCTGTATCCGTTAGCGGTTCATATTTAATTTCGCTATTTAGCAGTGATTGGTGCACTTTTCCTGCCTCACCTGCATAGGCGCTTGCCAGTTGCTCTGGGGGTAAACCGAGCCATATTTCAGCAATTTGTTTGCGAGCTTGGCGGACATTTCCTAGTGCAGATAAATCAGCAGAATTTTTCTGATATTGCTCAATAATGCTTGACAAAGAAGCTTGACTCTGAGTCGGAATAGCAGGTAGTTGCTGTTTGCTACCAGCCGCTTGTATCAAAGCATCACTAACTATTTTGGCCATGTTTGACCAAGAGAAATTTTTAGCTTGTTTCAAACCAGCAGAAATTAATGATTGGCGAATCTCAGGCTTTTGAACTTCAATTAGTGCCTTTTTCAATCCTTCAACATCTTCTGAGTTGACATACAACGCTGCTTGAGCTGCCACTTCAGGAATTGAACTATTTTTACAGGCAATCACTGGACATCCGCAGGCGATCGCTTCTAGTATTGGCAATCCAAAACCTTCATATTTTGATGTTTGAACTAATGCTATAGCACCGGAATAAGCGCTTTTTAACTCGTTGTCGCTCAATTTTAGTAGGTGAAAGTTGATGTCATAAGTGTATGCTTTTAACTCTGTTTCTAATACTGAGTTACCGCCTATGCAGACCATTTCAAAGTCATGTTTACTGTCTAATTGAGCAAAGGCTTTGAAAAACAATATAGCATTTTTATAACCGTTAAATCCGATGCGATCGCCCACCCACAAAAAGTATGGTTTTGAGATGCCGTATTTCATCTTAAATTGATTAACTTCGACAAAGGTTAAGGGCGAAAATCCTTTGTCAATGCCACAATGGGCTACTGTTACCGACTCAGGAGAAATTTCAGGAAAGCATTTGACTAAATCGCGGGCAGTATTTTCAGAAATCGCTATGTATGCAGAAGCGTGACGAATACCATGATATTTTTCTGTCCACATTGGGTTAGCTAGATTAGCTCCCATGACTTCTGGAATCATGTCATAAGCCATGAATACAGATGGTGTCGATCGCGGTGTGGTATAGTAAGTGGAAACAAACAAATCAGCTTGTTCTTCATCGCAGATTTGCTGCAACATTTCGCGATCGCCTTCCGTATTACTATAGTCATAGGCTGGGACTTGCCGATAATTTATCCCTGAAATTTTGGGGAAAGTTCCATTGCGATCGAGTACGAGGATGTGCTGGCTGAAACTCTGAGTTGCCCATTCTGTAATTAATGATTGCCAGACACGGGTAATTCCAGACTTGTGAATCTGAAACATTACCCCGTCAATGATAATTTTTAGCGCAGGTTTCGCTTCTGTATTACTCGGTTTTTGTGCAGTTTCACTAGACAAGAATACAGCCGGAAGTAAGTTAATTACTTTGGCAGAGGTGCTACATTTTAATCCTTCTTTAATTTGGGCGATCGCTGAATTCCCCTCTCCTTTAGCAATCATTGAATGCGCCATTTTTAAAGCTTCGATCGCATAATGATCTCTCGCCTGATTTGATAATTCCTCACCACTATCTTTGGGTAGATAAGATTGGGAAATTTCGATCGCCTTTCTAGCCTCTGCAATATTTTCACCCGCTTGAAACAAGCGAGATGTCCATGATGAAGAATTCATCCGCGTACAAGCCAAAATTTGAGGATCGTACCACATTGGATAATGCACAGCAATTCGCTTCCACATTTCCCAATCAGCAGCAGCACCAGCCTGCGGACAAAATCCACCCAACTCCTCATATACGCTGCGCTTCACTACAATCGAAGCCGCCGCAATCCAAGAATACACGGCAATTTTTTTGAGCCAATCAGTTAAAATTCCAGGAGTTTCTCTTTCCAGAGGCGATAACCATAAAGGCGCATTTTCTTCATTAACATGAACGCAGCGACAGAAAGCAGCACCAATAGTTAATTGTTTTTCTATTGATTCCCGAAGGCTGCTATAAAATCCCGGCTTCACCAAATCATCATCGTGCAGAATGTGAACCCATTGACCGCGTGCTTGCTGAATGCAAATATTAAAAATGGCAGTTTGGCCAACATTAGTTTCAGAATGCCGATAAAATTGGATGCGATCGCCAGCCACTTTTTTGATAATTGCTGCTATCTCAGCTTGAACTGACTGACTCGGATGATCGTTGACAACTTCAATCTGCATTTCATCGGGAAATGGAGCTTGTTCAATAACACTCCTGAGCGTTTGTTCGAGATATTTTTCCTTCAGATTATAGGTCGGAATCATCACCGACCAAAAAGGTCTTTTATTGCTTGGCGAGACAGGCGAAATTGTCGGAAATTCAAATTCATAAGATGCTTTCATGGTCAAATTTTGATGTGATAAAGCTAATTGGCGGGAATCCGATCCTGAAATCAACTGTTGTAATAACTGAGTATAATTTTCATCAGTAATTAACATAATATTTTGAGGCGGGTCTGTTTTGGTCAGCAACTCAGTTTTGACAAAGGTTTTGAGCTGTTCGTGCCAGCCGTATCGCTCTGCGGTATACAATAGCGATCGCGCAGCTTTCAGATACTCCCCTTTTTGCAAGAGAGCCTGACGAATCAAGGTAAAATAGAAGTCAAAATGAAGCGGAATTTGTTGGTTAAATCGGCTTCGCGCTCCGGAAAATCCTTGAATCAGAGCAGTGTAAGCACATTCTACTACCTGTTCAATTGGGCAAGCCGTCATTTCTAAAACTTGCTCTGATGACTGTTGCGAATATTCCAAATCGTGGGCGATCGAAGCATATACTGATGTAGATGCTAGCAACAACTGAATCATCGGTAATGGTTTGGCCCAATCTGTTAATGCTATCTGTGTTACGCCACTCGAACAGCCAATTAAAAGAGAGCAATACTTAGTTAACTCCGCATTTTCGCGTAGCGTCAATACACTACCATCAATAATACGTGTATCTCCTGTGCTAATTTTAATGTGAGAGGACAGAATAATAGTGCAATCCGGTAAGCGAGACAGTAGCCCTTGAGCAACAGACAAAGCGTATTCTGGCTTCACAAAAGACTGACTGCTACTACTCGTATACTCAAATAAAATTACATGACTGCGTTTCAGCAAATTGTGCTGTTCAGCAAAATTTTGGACTCTTTCAATCTCATCACTTCGGAGACGCAGAATATTCTGAATCGGCACCGTAATCTGCTTTGGATAGCCTCGAAACAGAGAACCTTTAGTAGTTCCATCATAATTTTGATAGTTGTTCGGGCTCACCTGCGTCAAAAATACTTCATCAAATTCGCCGCGACTGAGCCGCACCTGTACCTCTTTTTCCAGAGCGTACCAAGCAGCCACAATTTCCGACCAATTCCTAGCAGGAAATTCCCAAACTTCATCAACAAATGGATTACCTTCAATCATACTTCGGCACATAGATGAAATTGCCCAAGTCAAATGACAATTCGGATAATCATGCTTGATTTGTCTCGCCAAGGTAGTTGCATGAAGACAATCGCCATTTGAGCCAAGTTGTCCCAACAAAATTCGCTGACCGGAATTATTTAGCAGCAATTCAGCACTGAAAAAACCTGACCAAGAACGTTCTTTTTGCAAACGCGGTATCTCAGCTTCGAGAGATTTCGCGCTTCCCTCCATAACCACAACTTGGTCAATGTCAGGATTATTTTGCAGCAACATCTCACCTTCCCCAGTAGTGAACCATGTAATTATGCAGTTTGGTTCGCTATTTTTGAGATTTTTTGCTGTGGGCAGATACGACAATAATTCCTGGCAATTAAAAAATGCAAAACCGTAATGCTTGTGCATCGGTGTATAGGGGTAAGAAGCTGGCTGAGATAATTGTTTCATCATGGAACTAGCTAAATTTAGAGTGTAATTTTATAGGGTTTCTAGCATCATAGTTGCGAGTTGTCGCAAATCAATCTTGGGATGCCAATCTAGGCTGTGCATTAGCGCGGGATTGGATACTAATCGTTGATACTCAGGCTGAAAATTTTCCGCCTGATCTACATAGCCTGTCCAATCCAAACCTAGCTGCGAAAAGCAGACTTCTATCCAATCTTTTATAGAATGAGTTTTGCCGGAACCGATGACAGCTTCAAAAACATTTTCCTGTTCTACAAGCGTCATAATGCCCTCTACTACATCACCGGCATATGTCCATTCTTTTTCTACATTCACATCGCCCATTTGGATTTTTTCTTGAGAACCCTTAACAATCCGCTTAGCGGCAAGTACAATTTTTTGGCTGACATGATTTGGCTTTCTGAGAGGGCTTTCATGATGGAATAAATATCCTACATAGGTTTTGATACCGAGACTTCGGTAATAGCGGGCTGCATAAACTGATTGGATTCTAGCAACGGCATAATGACTACTTGCTTCAAAACCAGTATCTTCAGAAATGGGATTCCCATCATTATGAAATTGAACACCGCTACCTGTAATAAAAACTTTAGAATTGGCGCTGTGCTTGTAAACCGCTTCTAAAATATTTAGTGTACCTGTCGAAACTGCTGCATGATTTTCAAACAGCGCATCGTGTCGTGTTGTTGATTTAGCAGCTAAGTGAAATACGTAGGTTGGTTGGTATTCTTTTACGAACTCCTCAACCTGTTTGTAGTCAGACACATCGCCACGCATCCAATCTCCCGATCGCGATACAGCTAAAGGTTTAATTCCTTTGGCTTTGCACAACTGATGGAGATAGTATCCATCTTGTCCGTTAGCACCAAAAATAAGAGCGTTCACAGTTTATTTTTCTGAAAAACAAAGGTTGCAAATGTATAACGACATCCTTCATAGATAAAATCGGGGTTCGGACAATCCCACTGCGGAACATCAGGGAGAACGCAATTTTTCAACAAAGGAAGCAGTCGCTGTTTGAAGTCTTTTTGAGTGTAAAGACGAAAGTCTACGCCGGGAATGCGATCGCCCGGTTTATACTGGTCATTATAATCGCACGTTAAAATAGCAACACCTCCAGGTGCCAGAAGTTCAGCCATTTGCATCAAAAACAACTCGTCATTTTGAACGTGTTCAATCACAGATGTTGAAAAAATAATATCATAGCTCCCTTTGATAGTAGACGGCTTTTGGAAATACACATTCAGATCGTAGTTGATCGCCGGATCAATTTCTTCCAGGTGGTAGCCGATTTGTTTCAAGGCAGCAGCAGCACTATCTTCATAACTGCCAACGCATAAAATTTTAGGTGTGACGCATTGGGAGGCAAATTTTTGCACCGTATCCAATATAAAGGCTTGCTGAATATTAGCTGCTGGTATTTTACGCACCATCATCTCAGGAACTAGCGCAAATAACTGATCGATGATAGGTTGGTAGTGCGATCGCGCCGCATCATCCAAGATCCGATTGAATGATGTTACATTTGGAATCCCAACATCTAAATACCTCTGGCTGTGCGACTTCTCTGGCTTTTCTAATACTTGAGCAAGTATACGCTCATAATCCAAAATGAAATTAGCTTCGCTCCATTCATTGTAAAATGGCACTAGCGGTGCAATACCGTTATCAACAATTTGTTTCAAGCTGGAATCTTCTATACAAATTGAAGGCTTTGCTGAAACAATATGTCTGAACATATTGCTTTTTGTAATGGCGATCGGTCTTTTTACAGCCAGGGCATGATCGATGGTGCTAGATATACCACGATTATCATATCTTTCATAAAAAAATGCGTTGAGCGTATTTTGTGCCAGAAAATCCAGTAATTGCTCTTGAGTGAGAAAATCGTGACTTAAACTCAGTTTAATACCAGGCTTGACGATCGCCTGCTGACATCTTTTTGCTATGGCTACTGCTTGACTTCCATCAGCATCCGCAAAAGTTGCAAAGGGAATATGCAGCCTAATCAATGCCTCATCATACTCTTGCTGTACAGTAGCAATGACCTTCTCAAATCCTTTTCCTTCCAGTCCAAATCCAAAACTACCAATAGTTACGATCTCTGGTAATTTGTGATTATTCCTGTAGGGCAATACAATTCTTCCGGTTTTAAATACAATTGGATTCTTTAGTTCTAAGGTCTGATCGGGAGCTATATGGTATTGAAAAAGTGAATTATTTGATACATCGGCGATGCGCTGAGTTACTTCATGAATAATGCCTATATGTGGCACATTGATAGATTGAAGGATAGTTGGATTGACCCAACTTAATGTCAACGGATGATAGTTGTAAATAATTGCTACTGGCTTAAGCTTGTTGACGCTCTCCAACAACTCTTCGGAACTGGAACATTCGGCATATACGAAAGAGTATTTAGTTGATTTTTCGAGGGTTTTTGCTATGTTTAAACCGTACTGCTGCACCCCACATTGTTTTTCTTTGTGCGATACAATCAAAATTTTATCCTGCAAGTTATCGTTCTCTTTACTTGCTGATGCTGTCTGAAATCTTGATTCCCTCGTCACCAAAATATTTGCAGTTTTAGCTTCTCCTGTAGATAAGCTAATATCTTCGACTATCTTGCCCAGCCATTGTTGGAGTTCGGCATAATTCTTGGCATAAACCACCGGATTTTCCAAGTTCTCCCAAAGTTTCTCGGCTAAGTCCCAGCCGACAATGCAGCGAGGTTTATATCGATTAATCTCCGTTTGGCAAGCGGCGTTGATAGCGCTTCCTTTCATCAACAAACCAATACATTTGTCTCCCATTTGCGACAATTGCTTCAGATTCATGCCGCTGCAATCTACAAGATTTGTCGCCTGGGATTTAGGTGGAGCCGAACAGTAAAAATTGAGTTGAGGAAAATCCGCTGCTATTTGTTTGAGGTGTTCGTTTAAATAAAAATAGCTTTGATTTGAGAAAACTTCCCCGTTTTCTACCAAAATACTGTTGGCTCTAACTTCTATTTCCGGCTCTCTCTGCCCAAAGAAGGTAATCATGGGGGTGTGAATCGGTATCGGCAGGAGATATTTATGATTTAGATGCTGCTGATACATCTGACGATTAAAGGTATGAACGTTATTTTGGTACGTCATACCGTAGAGTTTCAAAATATCATCAAAAACCCCAAACCATGTATTGACAAATATGGCATCAGTAGGGCAGTTTGGCGTGGTTTTTGTGCCTTTGTATTCGCCGTCTTGAAAAAAGGCGATCGGCAAATCTAAATCCTCCCAAAGATAAGCAGATACTTCGTCGCACTCTAGGGTGATTTTTACCGCCGGGAAACTAATTCTCACAGCCTGAATGAGGGCTCTTGTCAAAATCACATCGCCGCTCTGAAAACTGTTATGAATGAAAAAATGTGTCATAGGTTGATTCTCTTTTGTGTCGGCTTAGTATTTGATAATTTCCAGGTTAGGCAAAGGAAAAATTAGACCTACACCGCTGTTGAGTGTTTCTTGCTCGCGCTTGAGAAATTCTTCCTTAAAATGCCAAGGCAAGACTAAATAATAATCCGGCTTCATTGCCCTAGAATCCGCTTCGCTGACAATAGGAATGTCAGTACCAAGCGTATAAGCACCGTATTTATCTGGGTTTCTTTCGGCCGCTACATCTATAATCCGATTGTCAATTCCACACCACTGCAAAATTGTATTGCCTTTAGTCGATGCACCGTAAATGTGAATGCTCTTACCTTCTTTTTTCAGCATTTTTAGCAGCGAAAGTAACTGCTCTTTATGCACGTTAATCCTGTCTTGAAAATGCTTATAAGGTTTGTCCGTATCCAGATCCAAATCAAATTCTGTCTGACGTAATAGCTTAATACGTGTCAAAGCTTCTTGTTTCTTGAAGGCAAAGTTGTCAAGATGCGTGGCATAACAACGAATGCTACCGCCGTTGCTGTCATTCAGGACGGCATCTACAATTTTTAAGTCAGCTTGTTTGAGAATATATTCCAATACAGCTAAACTATAATATTCCAAATGCTCGTGACAAATTGTGTCGTAAGAATTCATTTTGAGCATGGATGGCATATAGGACATTTCAAATACCCATAAGCCAGCAGGAGCGAGCGCTTTTTTGATTTCTTTGCAGAAGCTTACTGGATCTTCAAGGTCATAAAACATGGCGATCGATGTAATAATGTCAAATTGTTCGCCTTGCAAAACCTTGGTGAGTTCTTCTGAAGGAAAAATGTCTTGAATTGCAGTAATATCTCCGGTTATTTCTTGCGCTACGTCAGACGGATCGACACCAAATTTGATAAATTCTTGGGGATAACACTTCAATAAAGTACCATCATTACACCCAATATCTAAAACACGAGCATTAGTTTTGTCAATCAGCGATGCTGCTTCTTCAGTAATTTCCTGTAAGTGATTTCGCATAGTTTGGTTCGTACCGGAACGATACCAGTATGCAGAATATAAAATTTCTGGCGGTACGGTATGCTCCATTTGCAATAAACCACAAGCTTTTTCATCTCTGGTTGGATCGCAGCGTACTAGAGAAAGGGCAATTTTGCGGAGGGGTGGTTCTTCTTTTCCTGGTTTGACAAATGAACCTTGTAAATGCTGTTCGCCTAAATTAATCACTGGGGTGAGTGCTGAAGAACCGCAGACTCGACAAGTTTTGCGATGACCTAAGTGCATTGATTGACCTCCAAAAATCTTTAATTATTTATGATAGCTGAGTTTTTCTACAAGTGCTTGGAAATTTTTGTCTATGCCGTCTATGCACTTATTCCGCTGCAAGTTCAGGATGGCTAGCTGTTTGACTACTACATCTTTTTCTGTTACAGCTACTTTTTCAAATTCATACACTTTTTCTTGTTCGTGCCACAAGTTGCAGTTAACTTGGGCGAGTTCGGAGAAGATTTCGCCGATGCTACCACCGACATCAGGTACATAATTGCCTTCTTTTTTATAAACTTTATTTGAGGCAAAAATCAGGCGATCGCTCGGAATTTGCCCAGCTATAGCAGCACTAATAAATTCGTTGATTTCCTCCTGAAGCTGTTTCTCTTGAACAGTAAGGCTCTTGAGTCTGATTTCGTCTTCGGAATGCCACTGTTTCAGTTTGACAATTGTCAATTTATCGCAGAGAGAGCCAAGTGTTTCTGCCATGGGTCAAAGGTGATTGGTTGGAAATAATTTGATTCTGGATGCTGGCGATAGTTAGTATTGTCTAAAGGAAGTTTGGGCACATCACCCTACATCCCGTCCCTACCTTAGTGCTAAGTCATACACTGAATATTTTATCCTAGTTGTTACCACCAAGTTACTAATATAGGTACTTTGGTATCAGACGAATACCGATTGTGGCTGTTCCCAGAATCATCCATACTATGTTGTACAAAGTCTTTCGGCGTACACAGGATTATCTTACATAGAAAGCAGCATTAGCACTATTTCCTCTAGATACTATTGAGCAATTAAACTTCCCGACAGTATTCATATAGTAGTTGACAAAAAATACTAATTATGATATGTCAAACAAAATATTGAGAGAAGCCTACTCTGAGGATGAGCTAGAAGCCCTAGGCTAGGACGTGAGAACCCGATCGCCCTTACCCGGATTCCTGACCACACAAAAACAAGTTACAATTACGTTAAGATTGATGAACATAAATAAAAATTCCCAAATCACAGGGACTAAAAATTAGGAGATCCACCTCAGTGAATAAACGCTGGAGAAACGCTGGCCTGTACGCACTTCTGGCCATTGTAGTCATTGCTTTAGCAACCGCATTTTTTGACAAACAGCCCCCAAGCCGCGAAGTTTGGAAGTACAGTCAATTCATTCAGGAAGTCGAAGGCAAGAGAGTAGACAAAATCAATATCAGTTCCGATCGCACCAAAGCCCTCGTCACAGCCCAAGACGGCAACAAAGTGATCGTCAACTTGCCCAACGATCCAGAACTGATCAACATCCTGACCAAAAACAACGTAGACATTTCTGTTCTACCGCAAAGCGACGAAGGTTTCTGGGTAAAAGCCCTTAGCAGCCTGTTTTTCCCGATCCTGCTGTTGGTGGGACTCTTCTTCCTGGTGCGACGCGCCCAAAACGGGCCCGGCAACCAAGCCATGAACTTCGGCAAATCCAAAGCTAGAGTCCAAATGGAGCCCCAAACTCAGGTCACATTCAGCGACGTAGCGGGCATCGAACAAGCCAAGCTAGAACTCGCCGAAGTCGTGGACTTCCTGAAAAATGCAGACCGCTTCACCGCAGTCGGTGCCAAAATCCCCAAAGGCGTGCTGTTAGTAGGCCCTCCCGGAACAGGCAAAACCCTCTTAGCAAAAGCAGTCGCTGGAGAAGCAGGCGTTCCTTTCTTCTCAATTTCCGGTTCCGAGTTTGTCGAAATGTTCGTCGGTGTGGGTGCTTCCCGCGTCCGCGACTTGTTTGAACAAGCCAAAACCAACGCTCCTTGTATCGTATTTATCGATGAAATTGACGCCGTAGGCCGTCAACGCGGCGCCGGTATGGGTGGTGGTAACGATGAACGGGAACAAACCCTCAACCAATTGCTGACTGAAATGGACGGTTTTGAAGGTAACACCGGCATCATTATTATTGCTGCTACCAACCGTCCTGATGTGCTGGATGCTGCATTGCTCCGTCCGGGTCGCTTCGATCGCCAAGTAACAGTCGATCGCCCCGACTTCGGAGGCCGCCTCGAAATTCTCAACGTTCACGCCCGCGGCAAAACCTTGTCGAAAGATGTGGACTTGGAGAAAATCGCCCGTCGCACACCTGGTTTCACTGGTGCCGATTTGTCCAACCTGCTGAACGAAGCAGCAATTTTGGCAGCCCGCCGCAACTTGACCGAAGTCTCCATGGATGAAGTCAATGATGCGATCGATCGCGTCCTCGCAGGCCCAGAAAAGAAAGACCGCGTAATGAGCGAAAAGCGCAAAACTTTGGTAGCTTACCACGAAGCCGGTCACGCCCTAGTCGGTGCGCTAATGCCCGATTATGACCCAGTGCAAAAAATTAGCATTATCCCCCGCGGCCGCGCCGGTGGTTTGACTTGGTTCACACCTAGCGAAGACCGGATGGATTCTGGCTTATATTCTCGCTCATACTTGCAAAATCAAATGGCCGTTGCTTTAGGCGGCCGCATTGCTGAAGAGATTGTCTTCGGTGAAGAAGAAGTGACCACCGGCGCTTCCAATGACTTGCAACAAGTGGCAAGAGTCGCACGGCAAATGGTGACTCGCTTCGGAATGAGCGATATACTAGGCCCTGTAGCCCTCGGTCGCCAACAAGGAAATATGTTCATGGGTCGCGATATCATGGCTGAACGAGATTTCTCGGAAAAAACCGCAGCGGCGATCGACAATGAAGTCCGCTTGTTGGTAGAACAAGCTTACCGACGCGCTAAAGATGTGCTGGTTGGTAATCGTCATGTCCTTAATGCTTTGGCAGAGATGCTAGTTGAAAAGGAAACTGTGGATTCCGATGAGTTGCAAAATTTGTTGGCAAATAGTGATGTCAAAATGGCGACTATTGCCTAATTGATTTTGGATTTAATCTAAAGTTTGAAATCGGTAATTGGGGTTATTCTGGAATTGTCCGGGATAGCCCCAATTTTTTAAATAGATATCAAATTTTGGGGCCCACCCACTCCGATCTCAATTCTGGTTGTACCGGAATGATTTAACCGCGAAGGCGCTAAGGACGCGAAGTTCGAGAAGAGAGAGATTGATACAGGACGATGCAGAGAGGATTTGATATGAAATACTATATAATCACTTGGAGACAGTAAATTCAGTTGATAGAGGTAACTTACTATGGAAGTAGCACTGCCTGATGTTTCTCAAAGCTTTCAAAAAACTAAAGATTTTTTGACGGAAGAATTCGGCAAAGGACTTAATTATACTTCTGAAGAAATAGCACAAGCTAAATTTTCTCTCTCGGAAACTGCTGACAAGGCAAAAGAAGCTCTCACTCAAACTACTAATTCTGCCGTTAATTCTGTTAATCAAGCTACGAACAATGCTTTAGGTAATGTAGCAGAGACAACTAAAAAAGCAACTAATTCTCTATCTGAAGTCGCGAATCAAGCAGTTACTCGTGTTAGTGAAACCACCAACAAAGCTGTTGATGCTGTTTCTCACTCTGCTATAACTGCTAAAGAAACTATTACTCAAACTACTAACTCTGCGGTCAATACTCTGAATCAAACTACTAGCCAAGCTGTAGATAGTGTAACTCAAGCAACAGAAAAGGCTAAGGCTTCATTACAAGATAGCCTTGACAAGGCTGAAAATATTAGCGGCGCGGCTTCAGATGCCATTAAAAGTGCGATTTATACTACCGTCAAAGATTGGATGGATTCTCATCCTGTAATCTTATGGTTGGTGAGTCATCCGCTGATGGGGTTAGCAATGCTGCTGTTATTTATGCTAGTTATATTGGGTTTGTTCCAGGCTTTAGGTGGCTTTTTTACAGAAGGATGGTTATTTATTTTGCAAACCCCTGGAAAATTTATACAAGGGGTTTTCAGTGTCGGCTCTAAATCTGTAAGTAATCTCGGTGGAGTGGCTGTAAACTCATTGGATTCAAGGAATCAGGGATTAAATAATAATTCAGCTTTACAAGTGAGGGAAGTTGAATCAAACAGTTTGGACTCTCAGGAACGACTTGCTAATATTTTGAGCAGGCTTGAGGCAATTCGACAAGAGCAGAGTCAGCTTTTAGAAGAAGTGTCGGCTATTTTAGGCAAGTAATTGAATGCAGAGCGATCAGACCACACCCGATCGCAACCTTTGTTCTATTTTTTGCTAAGATGATTCTAACTTTAGGGACAACAGCTATGGAAAATCCCCAATTGCTGCGAATTACGATCGATCCGAATATATGTCACGGCAAACCCTGCATTCGGGGGCTGCGATACCCAGTCGAATTTATCCTAGAATTGCTAAGTTCTGGGATGAGTACCGAGGAAATTTTATCTGACTACGATGATTTAGAACGAGACGATATTTTAGCAGTTTTGCTATTTGCAACTCGACTGACTCAAGTAAAAAGCATTATTAATATTAGCCGAAATGAGGAGACGGCAGTGCCGTTTCCCTACCCAAAACAATCTTGTAGGGACACGGCAATGCCGTCTCCTCTATCCTGACGGTGCTGTGTCCATCCAGTCGCCCGATCGCACTTATGGTAAATTTAATACATCAAGGCTTACCATCAAAGCCAGAGAAATCAAGGCTTGTAGTCGATCGCCCAAAACGCCATGCCCGATTCCGAATTCTCCGATGATTTAAAATGGACACCCGAAGCTCTTGTCAAGCTGAAAAATATTCCCTACTTTGTCCGGGGAAAAGCTCGCGTCCGCATCGAACAGTTGGCCCGCGAAGCCGACACCGAAGTTGTCACAGTGGACTTAGTTGAGCAAGCTCGCATCGAATTTGGCCAATAGGCGATCGCAATGTACCCTAAAGCCTTAAACTATAACTTGCCTCTCCTAATGTTCACAGAGCTACTGAGTCACCCGTGCGGAAAATTGTTATTGCTGGCAACTGGAAAATGTACAAAACTGGGGCTGAATCCCTAGAGTTTCTTAAAGGATTCACCTCCTCTTTGACGGAAACCCCGGAGGAACGAGAAGTCGTACTTTGCGTTCCCTTCACTTCATTGGCCGTCCTCTCGAAAAATATGCACGGTGGCCGGGTGCGGCTCGGTGCTCAGAATGTTCATTGGCAAGAGTCGGGAGCTTATACCGGCGAAATTTCAGGGCCGATGCTCGCAGAACTTGGGGTTCGCTACGTCGTCATCGGGCACAGCGAACGGCGTCAATATTTTGGTGAAACTGACGAAACGGTGAATTTGCGCCTGTTGGCAGCTCAGAAGTATGGTTTAATTCCGATTTTGTGTGTCGGGGAAACTAAGCAGCAGCGAGATGGAGGGGAAACTGAAACTCACATTTTCTCTCAGTTGGCAAAAGATTTGGTTGATGTCGATCAAACTAAGTTGGTGATTGCTTACGAGCCGATTTGGGCGATCGGCACTGGCGATACTTGCGAAACTAAGGAAGCTAACCGAGTTATTGGTTTGATTCGCAGTAAATTGAGCAATCCTGACGTGCCAATTCAATACGGCGGTTCTGTTAAGCCGGAAAATATTGATGAAGTTATGGCTCAGCCGGAGATTGACGGGGTTTTGGTTGGTGGTGCTAGTTTGGAAGCTGCCAGTTTTTCGCGCATTGTCAACTATAACTAAGATCATTTCCGTTTAATTCGGAATTGTATCAGATGAATTTCTGTAGGGGCGGGTAAACCTGCCAATATCTAACAAGCACCAGCAATCTCAATAAACCCGCCCCTACCCAACAGTAAATCCCTATGAGTGCGATCGTTAAACCCAAACCCGCCTTAGAAGAGTTCCTCAAACTTCCTGAAACTGAGCCAGCCTCAGAATTTATAGACGGAGAAATCATTCAGAAGCCCATGCCGCAAGGTGAACATAGCGTACTTCAAGGTGAACTCTGCAAAACCATCAATCAAGTAGCAAAAACTCAGAAAATTGCCCATGCTTTTCCAGAGTTATACTGTACATTTGGTGGCGCATCAATCGTGCCAGATGTAGCAATATTCCGATGGGAAAGAATTCCTTTTTTGCCCTCTGGTAGAATTGCTAACCGCTTTGAAATCAATCCAGATTGGTCTATTGAAATTCTATCCCCAAGTCAAAGTCAAACAAAAGTGCTGAGTAAATTACTCCACTGTTCGCGACACGGAACTGATTTGGGGTGGTTGTTAGACCCAGAAGAAGAGAGTATTTTGGCGGTATTTCCAGGACAAAAAGTAGAACTATACAAAGGTGCAGCTCTATTGCCAATAATTGATAAAATTGAATTAGAATTGACAGTTGATACTGTTTTTAGCTGGTTGAGTTTTGGTTGAACAGTCCTGGACGCATTAAAACTCAAAGAAACCGGGTTTTTTACAGAATCTGTGGGTTGCAACGAAATGTCGTGAAAAAACCCGGTTTCTGGCTACCCGGGCGTCCAGTAAAATCTCAAATCCCACTATCCCCATGACAAATCACCCAGCAAAAATTACAATTAGAAATAAAGTTTTCGAGTGGGGAAAACGCACTTATTTAATGGGCGTTTTGAATATCACCCCCGATAGTTTCAGTGACGGCGGTGATTTCAATACCATAGAATCGGCTTTAGCGCAAGCTGAAAATATGGTAAAATCTGGAGTTGATATTATTGATATTGGCGGTCAATCTACTCGGCCAGGTGCAGCGGAAATATCGTTAGTAGAGGAGCTCGATCGAGTCCTTCCTGTTGTCCAAATCCTGCGACAAAACGCAGATATTTTTGCAGATATACCTATTTCTATTGATACTACCAGAGCGCAGGTTGCTGGGGCTGCGGTTGAGGCGGGAGCCGATATGATTAACGATATTTCGGGAGCAACTTTTGACCCAGAAATGCTGTCAACCGTTGCCAAGTTAAAAGTACCAATAATTTTGATGCACCTGCGGGGAACGCCCCAAACCATGCAAACACTCACAGATTATCGCGATTTAATTGGGGAAATTAGCGAAT
This sequence comes from Microcoleus sp. CAWBG506, assembly GCA_020883125.1. Lineage (GTDB taxonomy): Bacteria > Cyanobacteriota > Cyanobacteriia > Cyanobacteriales > Microcoleaceae > Microcoleus. Next base: position 72,433 of record JAHREW010000011.1, on the reverse strand, counting down.
TTTTAGAAGCTAGAATTGCGGCCGCAGTTGCAGCAGGTATGGACAAATCTCAAATAATTATTGACCCCGGTATTGGCTTTGCTAAAACTCACAGTCAGAATTTAGAAATTCTGCGTGATTTGCGGAAATTTGGTTATTTAGACTGTCCGATTTTAGTCGGAGTCTCGCGAAAAAGCTTCATTGGCAAGATTTTGAATCAGCCCGAAGCGAAACAAAGAGTTTGGGGGACAGCGGCGGCTTGTACAGGTGCGATCACGAATTCGGCCGATATTTTACGAGTTCACGATGTCAGAGAAATGCACGATGTCTGTCAGGTAGCCGACGCCATCTTCAGAAATCAGTCTTGACTAGCGTGAGTATCGATAACTTTCATGTCCTCATGGTGAGAGCGCGGCTCAATATCAGACATAGATCCCATCAACTCGTTAAGAGCTTCTGTCATGTTTTTTGGGTCCATAAACAGAATTTTAGCGTTATCGCTTTCGCCCAATTTTTGTTGAGCATCTAAGTATTTTTCTGTTACTAAGTAATTCAAAACTTGCTTACTATTGGGATGGGAATCGAGAGCCTCCACTAAGAGTTTCATGTACTCCTTAGTACCAGTAGCTTTATTGACCATTGCTTGCCACTCGCTCTTGGTTGCTTGCTCCAATTCCATAGCTTCTTGCACCCTTTTTGGAGGCGTAATGCTTTGAATTTCGACCCGGATGACTTTGACACCCCAAGTTTCAGTAGCTTCGTCCAATTTCTTGAGTAACTGCTTATTCATGTCATCTCTGGAACCGAAAATCTCTTTCATCGGCAACCGACCAATTTCACCACGAAACGTAGTTAAAACTAAGTTGGCGATCGCATTTTCAATTTGATCGATACCGTAATAAGCTTTCTGCAAATTTACAACTCGCCAATACACCACGGCATCGACATCGAGAACCACATTATCTACCGTGATGGCTGACTGAGGTTTAATATCTAAAACTCTTTCGCGGGTTGTGTCCACGCAGACTACTTTCTCTACCACGGGACTGATAAAGTGGAATCCGGGCTTGAGAGTGCGCTTGTATTGGCCCAAACGTTCGACTAAAGCTTCGTCGCCGCCGCTGACTATTTTCACGCTTGAGTTAACAGCGTAGCCGAGGATGAGCGCAACGAGCATGGCTAGAATAGACTGCCCCATTTCTACTTTCCTGCTAAGTTTACTGAATAATCGATCGGAATTCTACTCTAATTTAACCCAAAATATGCCACACAGTGCTAAAATATCTCGACTGTTAATAACTTCTTAATAGTGCGCCCCCATTTGCTCAGACTCTGACACGGTGTCAAACCCAGGATATCAAAAACACGTTGCTACAGAATATATGAAAAACGATCGAGAGTTTCGCCCTTTAAAAATTTTGACCTGGATCGCCCCAAGCATTTTAGCAACGGGAGCAATGGGCGCTTTAGCAGTTGTACCAGCGGTACAAGCTGAACCCAGCACGCTCCAAATTTCCCAAAACTTGCAGTCCCAAAACTCCCCGCCACGAAGTCCCCGCGGCCCAGTTCGGGAAGTTCTCTCCTACGAGATGAAGGGAGACGAACTCAGGATTTGCAAACAGGAAGGCAAATCCGAGAAAAAGTGCGAAGTTGTGGGCAAAGGATACACAGTAGCTTTGAGGATCGCCAACGACCTTTACAATCAAGGAAACCTGGCCAATGCCGAAATTTTGTACCAACAACTGATTACTCGCTTTCCCAAACAGGGAGATGCTTACTATAAGTTGGGAACCTTGCTCTCAGCCCAAGGTAAAATGAGCGATGCGATCGCCCAATTTCGACAAGCAATTCAACTCAACCCGCAGCACGCCAAAGCTCACAACGATTTGGGCGTAGCCATGGCAAGTCAAGGGCAATTGCCAGATGCAATTTTGGAGTGGAGACAAGCAATTAAAATTAACAGCCAATATCCCGATGCTTTAAACAATTTAGGAGTCGGACTGTACCAACAAGGGGCGAAGGAAGACCAAGCAGAAGCAGTAGCCAGCCTCAAAAAAGCTCAGGAATTATTCGTCAAACAAGGGAGAGTTCCACAAGCCAAAAGAGTAGAGCAACTTTTGCAAGAAATCAATTCGCAATCGGGCGGTTCCTAAGCTGCATTAGTTATAGGTTATAGGTTATAGGTTATTAGAACAAATAACTAACTAATAACTAATAGCTAATGACTAATGACTAATGACTACTAACTAATGACTAATGACTACTAACTAATGACTAATGACTACTAACTAATGACTAATGACTACTAACTAATGACTAATGACTACTAACTAATGACTACTAACTAATGACTAATGACTACTAACTAATGACTAATGACTACTAACTAATGACTAATGACTAATGACTACTAACTACTAACTAATGACTAATGACTACTAACTAATGACTAATGACTACTAACTAATGACTAATGACTACTAACTAATGACTACTAACTAATGACTAATGACTACTAACTAATGACTACTAACTAATGACTAATGACTACTAA
>JAHREW010000011.1:50449-69800 GCA_020883125.1 Microcoleus sp. CAWBG506 | reverse complement strand
ACTAATGACTACTAACTAATGACTAATGACTACTAACTAATGACTACTAACTAATGACTAATGACTACTAACTAATGACTACTAACTAATGACTAATGACTACTAACTAATGACTAATGACTACTAACTAATGACTAATGACTACTAACTAATGACTACTAACTAATGACTAATGACTACTAACTAATGACTAATGACTACTAACTAATGACTAATGACTAATGACTAATGACTAATAACTAATCACTTCCTAAAGCATTTCCTTCAAAACTTGTAAAATCACATCTCCATCCACGCGATCGCTCACCGCCGCCTCACCCAGGCGCACTGGTAGCACAAACCGCACTTTACCATCCTGCACCTTTTTGTCCAATTGTAAAGTCTTCAAAATCTCCTCAACATCCATACCAGCGGGCAATTTCGTAGGCAAACCAGCCTTTTCCAGCACAGCTAACTGACGTCGATCGCACTCTCGGTCCCACATTTCCAATTCCACAGCCAACCGACTCGCAGCCACCATGCCGATGGCCACACCTTCCCCGTGATTCACCAACTTGTAACCAGTCAAACTTTCCACCGCATGGCCAATGGTATGTCCGTAATTCAAAATCGCCCGCAAACCAGACTCCTTCTCATCCTTGCTTACCACATCCGCCTTAGCTTGGCAAGACCTGCTCAAAATTTCTGCCAGCAAATCCGCCTTCACGTAGCGCATCTGATCCAAACGCTTGCAACTCTCCAACTTCTCGAACAATTCCACATCCCAAATCACCCCGTACTTAATCACTTCCGCCATCGCCGATCGAAACTCCCTCGCCGGCAGAGTTTTGAGCACATCCGGGTCAATTAACACCAAACGAGGCTGATGAAAAGCCCCAATTAAATTCTTCCCTAAAGGATGGTTGACCCCGGTTTTACCACCAATAGAAGCATCAACCATCGCCAGCAAAGAAGTCGGAACTTGGACAACATTAATTCCCCGCAACCAAGTCGCAGCAGCAAAACCCGTCATATCGCCAACCACCCCACCACCCAAAGCCACCATCGTCGAAGAACGTTCTAAACGGTTTTCCAAGGCCGCAGTGTAAATCCTCTGCACCGAATTTAAAGTTTTGTACTGTTCCCCCGGTGGCAAAATGCAGTTACCAACCTGAAAACCCACCGATTCCAGAGCCGCAGTCGCCCTTTCGCCATAATGCCGAAAAATCGACTGATTTGATACCAGCAGCACTTTTTTGCCCAAATTCAGCCCGCCGATCAGAGTGCCGAGTTCGTCTAAACCGCCCGATCGCACGCAAATATTGTAAGATTGTGGTCCCAAGTCAACTTTAATTACTGATTGCATATTTATCTACTTTAGATATTAGATTTTAGATTATAGTTCTTATAGGTCTTTTTATTGATTGTTTTGGAGAAATTGCAATGACTCTTAGCGGAGCAATAACTTATTTCGGACTTTTCGGCGGAATGCTGGGCGTGGCGACAGTGCTGATGTTTGGGCTTCGTGCTGTCAAACTCATCTAGTTTGCTAATTTAGATGTCAGAACCAGAGGATTTAATCTCTGGTAAAAGTAAGATTTGAACGAAGTATTTGCGCCAAAAATCTGTAGTTTCATCTGTATATTTAGGGCGTAAATACTTCTCTTGAATTTAATCAAGGAGCGATCGCACTTGTTGTAAAACTAGATCGCTCCTGATTAACTACAACATTCCTTTTAAAATTTGTTGAACCACCCCATAATTTATATTACCTTAATAATAAGTTGGGGTTCTCAAGCGCGATCGCGTCTTCATTTCTCCTAAAATAATTTCTACTTCCCTCAATCTCAAATCGCAATGTCTCATTCCACCGATATCCTCACCCTCGGCCGCTGGATGGCCTCCGACTTCAGCAACCAAGCCCAAGCCTTTGAAAATCCGCCCTTCTTTGCCCACATCCGCGTCTGCATGAGACCCCTACCCGTGGAACTTTTGGGCGGCCTAAGTCTCTATCTAGAACAAGCCTATGACATCGAACTAAACTCCCCGTACCGAGTCCGAGTGTTAAAATTAGTCCCGATGGGCGATCGCATCGATATCGAAAATTATGCCATAGAAAACGAAGAACAATTCTACGGCGCCTCCCGCAATCTGCAAAAGCTGCAAGAACTCAAAAAAGCCGAATTTAAACTAATGCCGGGATGCACCTTTATTACGCACTGGACGGGTCACAGCTTCAAAGGGTGCGTTGAACCAGGAAAAGGCTGTATGGTGGTCAGAAAGGGCAAAAACACCTATCTAGACAGCGAATTCGAGATTGATGGAGACAAATTTATTAGTCACGATCGCGGGCGTGACCCAGAAACCGACGCCCACGTCTGGGGAGCCCTCGCCGGCCCCTTTGAATTCACCCGTCGAGCTAGCTTCGCCGATGAAATTCAGGTTTAATACAAAAAAACCGGGGGCGATTTAGCAAAGAACTCCCTTGATTAAAGGTTCAGAATGCACCAATACCTGGTACATTAACCCAGTATTGGTAAGCAAGATTCACCTTTGTTTTATGAAAGTCCTGGTTATTGGTGGCGATGGCTATTGCGGTTGGGCAACCGCACTCTACCTTTCCAACAAAGGTTACGAAGTTGGCATCCTCGACAGCTTCGTGCGGCGGCACTGGGATCTGGAACTGTGCAGCGACACCCTCACTCCCATTGCACCGATTCAGCAACGACTCCAGCGATGGCAAGATTTAACGGGCAAGTCGATCGACTTGTTCGTCGGTGACATCACCAACTACGATTTTCTCAGCAAAAGCATGAGAAAATTTGCACCAGAGGCTGTAGTCCATTTCGGCGAACAGCGTTCGGCACCTTTCTCGATGATCGATCGCGAACACGCAGTCCTCACCCAAGTCAATAATGTAGTTGGGACACTGAATCTGCTGTACGCCATTCGCGAAGATTTCCCCGACTGTCACTTAGTGAAATTGGGGACGATGGGCGAATATGGCACGCCGAATATTGACATCGAAGAAGGCTATATCACGATCGAACACAACGGCCGCAAGGATACACTACCCTATCCCAAACAGCCCGGAAGTTTTTATCACTTAAGTAAAGTCCACGATTCGCACAATATCCATTTTGCCTGCAAAACTTGGGGCTTAAGAGCCACCGACTTGAATCAGGGTGTCGTCTACGGCGTACTCACCGAAGAAACCGGCATGGACGAACTCTTAATCAACCGTTTGGACTACGACGGAGTATTCGGTACAGCTTTGAACAGATTTTGCATTCAAGCTGCGATCGGTCATCCTTTGACAGTTTATGGAACTGGCGGACAAACCCGCACCTTCTTAGACATTCGGGATACCGTACGATGCGTCGAATTGGCGATCGCAACTCCTGCTGAACCTGGACAATTCCGAGTCTTCAACCAATTCACCGAACAATTCAGTGTCGGCGACTTGGCTGGATTGGTGCAAAAAGCAGGCACGGCAATGGGATTAAAGGTAGAAATCAATCACCTGGACAATCCGAGAGTCGAGAAAGAAGAACATTATTTCAATGCCAAAAACAGCAATCTGTTAGACCTCGGTTTGCAACCGCATTATCTATCTGATTCCCTACTCGATTCTCTGCTGAATTTTGCTACAAAATATCAGCATAGGGTCGATAAGAATCAGATTTTACCCAAGGTTTCTTGGCGGTAATTTCTGGTAGATATCTGCGGTGCAATAGTTTTTTTTAAGGAACCGCGAAGGCGCGAAGGGCGCGAAGGAAGAGGAAAGAAGGGAAGAGAAGGGTTTACAAGTTCTGAATGGATTTCCTTCTATCTTTGGCTCTCTTGCTCTGTGTCCTCTGTGTCCTCTGCGGTTAATTTAAAAATTAGATATCGTAATTACTGGTGATGAAGCTGCTAACAGAACTCTATTTAAATCAAGCGAGTAAATGGCTACAAACAGGTCGTCACATTCTGGCACAATTTTCGGTTTCCTAAACAATTTATTATGAGAATTGCTCTTTTCACTGAAACTTTCTGGCCGAAAATAGACGGCATTGTTACTAGGCTGATTCACACTGTAGACCACTTACAACGCGCCGGCGAACAGGTTCTCATCTTTTCCCCAGATTACGGCATTACAGAATACAAGGGGGCCAGGGTTTATGGTGTTGAGGGTTTGCCTTTGCCGATGTACCCGGAATTGAAAATGGCATTGCCCAGTCCGGCGATCGGTCGTCAATTAGAGCAGTTTAAACCAGATATTATTCATGTGGTTAATCCCGCTATTTTGGGATTGGGTGGCATATATTATGGCAAAAAGCTCAATATTCCCATTTTGGCTTCTTACCACACCCATTTACCTAAATATTTGCACCACTACGGTTTTGGAATGCTGGAACCTTTATTGTGGGAATTACTTAAAGGTGCTCACAATCAAGCAGAGCTGAATTTGTGTACTTCCACTGCGATGGTGGAGGAACTCAGGAGTCACGGCATCGATCGCGTAGACTTATGGCAACGGGGTGTGGATACAGAAATGTTTGTACCCGAATTGGCCAGTCCAGAAATGCGATCGCGTCTTTCCCAAAATCACCCCGATAGTCCCCTCTTACTTTATGTCGGCCGCCTCGGTGCAGAAAAGGAAATCGAAGCTATCAAACCAGTGCTCGAAGCAATTCCAAACGCCCGCCTCGCCCTTGTGGGAGATGGCCCCCACCGACAAACCCTAGAACAATATTTTGCCGGCACTCCCACCAATTTTGTCGGCTATCTCAAGGGCCAAGAATTGGCTGCTGCATACGCATCTGCTGATGCCTTCATTTTTCCCTCCCGCACCGAAACCCTCGGCCTGGTGCTCCTAGAAGCAATGGCGGCCGGGACACCCGTAGTGGCGGCACGCAGTGGTGGAATTCCTGATATTGTCACTGACGGCGTTAACGGCTATTTATTTGACCCCACTGATGACATGGGAGCCTCTACTGCTACCCAGCGTTTGTTTGCAAACCCCGCAGAACGGGAACATCTGCGCCAAAGCGCCCGCACAGAAGCCGAACGCTGGGGTTGGGCCGCGGCTTCTGGACAATTGCGGCGCTACTATCAATCGGTGATTTTTGCTGAGTCCATGTCCTCTGTGGCGTGACGGATTGACGACAATTTATTACAGTAGGGATTGGGTGAGGATTTTCTGTCGAGAGTCCAAGTTTTTTTACTGCTCCAATTGCCGTAGCTATTCTCCTCCTTGGTTTAACATTAAACTATGAATAGCTTCCTGAAAATATTGTGTGGGTCACATCAAACGCCTTCGATCGGACTGTATTTGGTCTGCTCCATGGGCTGAAACCTTGACACATCAATACCAGGAACCCAATGCTATTACTGTCTATTGGGCAAAAAACTGCGAACTAATCTCCCCGTTGGCGGTTTTGAGTCGATGGTGAATTGGCAGATACGGCTAATTGGGTATTCTAACTTAAGTTCACCTCGATTTTGACTGGTCCTCATCAAGATTGGGGTTCTTAAAAAAAACGATGTCTATAATAATTATGTCTCATTTCCCTGATGACAATGTACTTCTGACCAAAGTACATCAACAAATCAGGCAGTTAGAGCCAGCTTGGGTAGTACATAAAGCCACACTCAAAGCTTATACAAAATACCCAAGTAAATTTACTGAACGACCCAAATTACCAAAATACAAACATCGGCTTAACCTAGTCATTTAGTGTTAAATTAACTCAAAATTTTAATCACGAGTAAAATCTAGTTTTTGATAAGTGGTCACTCTACCCTCCGAAAAAAGCAGTTAATCATGACATTCTCCAATGCTGGTAGCGTTCTGGCTACACTGACTCAAGTCAATCTGATGGGAGCATTAACCTCCCGTGTTAAGAACCTGCCAGTTCCTGAATTAGTCTGTCTGCTGGACTTTATCACGGCTGAATTTCAGCAATTTATCCGGGCGATGGATCTGATTAACAATGAAGCCCTCGAAAGTCTCTTAGAGCAACTTTTAGATGCCTTCACTGTCAAAATTGGTCTCATCCTCCAAGCAGACAGGACGACAATTTTTTTGGTGGACTCCAGCAAAAATCAACTTTGGCACAAAACTGTCGATGTTACTATCGGCAAACCTGTAGAAGTTCGTTTACCGATGGATGCAGGTATTTTGGGCTATGTAGCAACTACTGGAAAATCGATCAATGTCGTAGAAGCCAGAGAACACGAGCTGTTCAATTCAGAAGTAGATGAACCTTCCGATTATCAAATCAAGAGCATCCTCTGTATGCCAATTTTTAGTAGCAAGAGCGAAACTGAACCCGTAGCTGTGGTCAGACTTTTGAATAAAGCAGGGGATGTACCTTTTGACGAAGAGGACGAACAACAGTTTCGGGTGTTTGCAGATTCGATCGGGATTATTCTCGAAAGCTGTCAGTCTTTCTATGTCGTCGCTCGCAATCAACGAGGGGTGGCGGCACTGTTGAGAGCTACGACAACTTTGGGTCAAAGTCTTGACTTGGAAACAACTTTGCGATCTGTCATGGATCAAGCTCGTGACTTGATGCAGGCAGACCGCAGTACGCTATTTTTATTAAATCGGGAAACCAACGAACTCTGGACAAAAGTCGCCAAGGCTGATGGCAAAACGATGATGAAAATCCGCATTCCTGCTAATAGGGGAATTGCGGGCTATGTGGCTTCTACAGGTCAAACTCTCAATATTACAGATGCTTACGATGATCCCCGTTTTGATCCCACTACAGACCAGCAAACAGGATATCGCACTCGCACTGTCTTGTGTATGCCAGTTTATAACGCTAAAGGTGAGTTGATCGGCGTAACTCAGCTAATTAATAAAAACCAAGGAACTTTTACTAATTCCGATGAAGAATTTCTGCGGGCTTTCAATTCCCAGGCGGGAATGGCACTGCAAAATTCTCAATTATTTGAAAATATGATGGTCGAAAAACAGTATCAGAAAGATATGCTCCAAAGTCTTTCTGATGCAGTTATTTCCACTGATTTTCAGGGTCGTATTGTAACTATTAATGAGGCGGCTCTCGAACTTTTGGGCTGTCCGGTAAATCAAGATAAAACCAAAGATAATCCCCAGCTTTGGGAAGAAAAATTGATTAATCGCTATGTTTGGGAAGTTTTGCCGATCGAAAATTTGCAATTTCGACTACAAGACAGCCTGAATCATGCTGCTAGACATTATGTTCCCGAACAAAGTTTAACCCTCGGACTTTTGGTGGAAAAATCGCTGCATTCACCAGAGGAAGAAAATTATATTTTGGCAGTCCCCGCTCCCCATAACCCTAATTCCTATTATGCTTGGGGCGAAAATGCTGCTTGGGCTGAGGAATTAGCAGTGCTACAACTAGCTAATTCCCAATCTCTATTCGCCCTAGATAATTCTGCTACCTACTACCCTTACTGTCCGCTCCCCATTTCCGGTTCTCAAATTAAGGTAATTGAACGCAGTTTGAATTTGACTGTTAACCCCCTGACTAATCCCGAAGGAGGCGTGCGGGGGGGTTTGGTGGTACTCGAAGATATCAGCCGCGAAAAGCGGATGAAAACTACTATGTCTCGCTACATGACTCCCGGAGTCGTGGAACAAGTGATGGCTTTGGGTGACGACGCCCTGATGGTGGGGGAACGCAAGGATGTCACTATTTTATTTTCAGATATTCGCGGCTACACCACGCTGACGGAAAATTTGGGAGCATCGGAAGTTGTTGCTCTTCTCAATCAGTATTTTGAGACGATGGTGGAGGCTGTTTTCCACTGCGAAGGTACTTTAGACAAGTTTATCGGTGATGCTTTAATGGCTGTGTTCGGCGCGCCCTTACCGCTCAATCCCCCGGAAATTCATGGCTGGATGGCGGTTAAATCAGCCTTGGACATGAGAAAGCGGCTCAAAGAGTTTAATGATTCTCGCCCCGGTGAAATTCCCTTTCGTTTTGGTATTGGGATTAGTTCCGGAGAGGTGGTTTCAGGAAATATTGGTTCTCAAAAACGCATGGACTATACGGTAATTGGGGATGCGGTGAATTTGAGTTCTCGCCTGGAACAGCTTACCAAGGAGTATGGCTGCGATATAATTTTAAGTGAATTTACTTACAGTTTGTGTAGCGATCGCATTTGGGTCCGAGAATTAGATAAGGTGCGGGTTAAAGGCAAAAATCAGCCCGTTGGTATTTACGAATTGCTACAAAGTAGTTCAGAACCTATAGACGGGGAAACTCAAAGGTTCTTGGAACTTTACAAAAATGGTCGTGAGGCTTATATTGCTAGAAATTTTCAACAAGCTATTAGTTTTTTTGAGGCTGCTTTGGCAATCAGACAAAAGGATAAACCTGTTGAAGTTCACATCGAACGCTCTCTAAATTACTTGAAAGCCTCTCCACCCGATGATTGGGACGGCGTGCATACTATGGCGACAAAGTAGTAAATTATATCGCATCAGCGTACAAAAATGTATAAATATTGTTAAATTTATCTATAAATATTGTGAATATATTTATATATTCCCTAGGACAGAGCTCAAAAGTTACAAACTGTGAAAAAATAGTGGCGAAGCATCAAAAAAATACTATAAAATAGCGGGTCAAGAATTCAATGAAATATTTATCTGTTCCGAATGCTACCAAGGCAGATCGCATTCTGGTTGTAGACGATGCTCCAGATAATGTTTTATTGGTAGAGACAATTCTGGAAGAAGAAGGTTACGAAATAAGTAGTGCAGATAATGGTTTTTCTGCCTTGAGCCAAATTGAAAAATCTCCCCCTGATTTACTATTGCTAGACGTGATGATGCCGGGAATGGATGGTTACGAAGTGACTAAACGAATTAGGCAAAAAACAGAATTGCCCTTTATTCCGATTTTGCTGATCACCGCTCACGACAGTGCTAGCGTAGTGCAAGGGCTGGACATGGGAGCAGATGATTTCATCCGCAAACCGGTGGAAATGGACGAGCTACTGGCCAGGGTGCGATCGCTCCTGCGACTAAAACACAGCGTAGACGAGCGCAATTCGATCGCACTTCAACGAGAAGATTTTGTCTCCAGACTCGCTCACGACTTGCGGACACCCCTGGTAGCAGCCGATCGAATGTTAACCTTAATGCAGCAAGGTGCTCTGGGAGAAATCTCGCTTCCCATGAGCGACGCTTTCGGTACGATGGTTCGCAGCAACAAAAACCTGATCAGTATGGTAAATATGCTGCTGGAAGTATACCGCTACGAAGCAGGTGGCAAATCCCTAAGTTTTGCACCCGTTGACTTGCAACAACTGATCGCTGAGGTAGCCCAAGAGCTCGCACCCTTAGCCGATGCTAAAGGTTTGTCAGTGAATTTAGACTTGACAGAAAGTGCACAAAGTGCGCCCATTGCTAAGTATCCCGGCGATCGCCTGGAGTTGTACCGTTTGGTAACAAATTTAATCGGAAATGCAATTAAATTCACTGACAGCGGTTCCATAGACATTCGCTTAAAAGCGGCAAATTCTCCGGATTTTACGAGCTTCAAAAACCAACCACTAGCTTGGGTGATCGTGGAAATTCAAGATACTGGTGCGGGGATTTCTCCAGCCGAACAAGCCAAGTTATTTCAAAGGTTTGGGCCGGGAACTCACAAAAGATCTGGTACTGGTTTGGGACTCCATTTGTGTCGCCAAATAGTGGAAGCTCACCGCGGTACCATTGAGGCAAAATCGGAGCTAGGAAAAGGTAGTTTGTTTACTATTCGTTTGCCTTGCTAAAGCGCTAGATTTGACTTTTGTTTTTTGTGTTCTCCTATGCCTAAATGTCCAGTTTGTGATACAGAATATATCGAGAAAACCGTAGTAATTTGCTCAACTTGTGGCTGGGATTTGACGGTTTATCCGTCGAGTTCTAAGCCTACTAAAACTTATTTAAAAAAAGAAGAAGTGAGATTGGATTGGGCAAGAAAGATGTGGGAAGTTTCCTCTACTCAACAAAGTTGGGAGACTAAGTTCGATGAGTTGCAAGGGGAATTGCAGCAAAGTTCGATCGCCAGATCGCACATCCAATCTCAGCTAGACTGGGTTTTGTACCGTCTCGAACAACTCAACCCAGAATCTCTTGCTAGCACTCTACTCCGGCTGGAACAGAAAATAGGGCAAATGCCTGAGCAAACTCCACCGCTGTCGGAAGTCGGGATGGACTACCGCCCATTGACAAAGTTGTTAAAAACTGGAAAATGGCAGAAAGCTGACGAGCATACTTGGGAAATTTTGCTGTCTATAAGTTTGAGGGAAGAGGAAGGTTGGCTCAGTGCTGCGGATATTGACAATTTTCCTTGTACAGACCTTCGCACGATCGACCAACTTTGGCAACAATACAGCGATGGACGGTTTGGGCTGAGCGTACAGCACCAGATTTGGGAAAGTGTTGGGGGCAAATATACGGAATTTTGCGATCGGGTAGGCTGGCGAGTCAAGGATAATTGGAAATATTACGAAGAATTATCCTTTCGCGACAGTGCCCCGCCGGGACATCTCCCCATCACAGTCTGGCGGCGGCGCGCTTGTTACGGTGCTGGCCAACTCACCGCAGCAGAGAACTTAGTCGCGATTACTCAAAGACTTGCAGCTTGCGCATCAAACTTTTGACTAAGACAAAAAAACCCGGTTTGTGCGTCTATATCTCAGACTAATCCCCAATTTTTCCCAGAAACCCGGTTTTTGGCCTGGTGTGCGCCCAGAAATTAAATCCCAAATTAAAAATCCCAAATCGACATTAGCTGCTATAATCAAAACGGTTCACCAACTGGGGCTGTGGCTCAGATGGATAGAGCAAGCGCCTCCTGAAGAATCGGGCACCCTGGTAGGAAACTCTGGGAGTGAATGTGGTCAAACTCAAGGAAGCCTAAGTCTGACAACGGATAAGGTAATCTTGAGCCAAGCTCTACTAATACTCAAATTTTGGTAGAGAAGGTGCAGAGACTGGCTTTAGGAAGTAAACATCATAAAACCTCCTAAACATACGGCCACCACCTAAAGGCCGCAAGCCTACGGTGAAGGAATAGTCCAGAGAGTGGGGAAACTCACACAAATCTGAAGCGCTAGGTCGCCGGTTCGAACCCGGCCAGTCCCGTAGACAAATTAAGGACAATTTAAAGCAAAAGGGCAAAGTCTAGGTTTTGCCCTTTTATTTTAAATTTTTTGGAGGGAGGGTAGACCCACACACTAGCTTTCTGGTTTTCAGTCTCAAGAAGTTTTGCTGACATAATTGCCTTAAAAAACTGGGTTTCTGCATGGGTCCTTTTAAAACATCCGCATGATGGCCACTTCTTAATTTTTAAAGTTAAATTCCTGTTAATAGGCTGTAAGTGCCGTATTTTTTGTTATTGTTCCTATGTCAGCTACACAAATTTTTTATAGGTTTAAATGTGGTTAAGAGTCAATTTAAACAAGCGACGTTACAAACGTTTGAGGAGTTCGCAGCAAGTTCGGTTGCTAGTAGCACTGTTGATGGCTTTTTGGTTGGGCTATCAACAGCTCAAGAGTGAATTTCAAAGACCCCAAGCTTTGTTGGTGTTGGGTGGGGCGACAGAGCGGGAGGTGTTTGCCGCTAACTTTGCTCGCAAGCATCCTGATTTGCCGATTTGGGTTTCTTCTGGGAGTAATCCTGAGTTTGCTGAATGGGTGTTTTCTGAGGCGGGTATTAGGTCCGATCGCGTGCATTTGGACTACAGAGCGGTGGATACTGTAACCAACTTTACCACATTGGTAGATGAGTTGCGCGATCGGGGAATTGATAGCTTGTATCTCATTACATCAGACGATCACATGAGACGAGCTTGGATCATCGGAGAGATTGTTTTCGGTAGTAGAGGTATTCGTTTCAAGCCTGTGGCTGTTCCTTCGGGCCGAGAACCAGAACCAGTGCAAAAAGCAGTGCGCGATGGTGTGAGAGCTATTGTTTGGCTGACTACCGGTTATACGGGCGCTAATTTCAGTCAACCAACAATTAAATAAACGAATAAACTATGAATTATATTCGAGGCATTGGGTTCTGAGCTACAATAGAAACTAGATCTATTTAAAATCATAGAAAAAACATATGTCTCAATCAATCGCGCCAGTTTTGACAGACCAACAAGTTGATGATTCACCCACATTAACCTTTGAAGAATACCGAGTTTATCAAGGAGAACCTGATGTACAATATGAACTGTACAAAGGCAAATTAATTCCGATGCCAACAGCAACAGTTTTACACATCAAAATTTGCGAATATTTAGTTTACAAATTGCAGCGTTACCTAGTCGCTCACAATCTCGACTTAGTAGTAAAAACTGGTCTGGGAGTGAGAACTGATGAAGATAAATCCCGGATTCCCGATGTAGTCGTCTGCACTCAAAGTCTTTTGGAACAAGCTGCTGCTAGATCCGGTGCAGGTATTCTCGATTTTGATGAAAAGCCGCTATTAGTGGTAGAGGTAGTGAGCGAAGACCGGCGGGCAGATTACGTGATCAAACGAGGGGAGTACGAACTAGCGAATGTGCCAGAATATTGCATTGTTGATCCAAAAAGTGGTAAGCAAAAAATTAGGCTTCTAGCCTTTATTGATGGTGAAGATGGTTATAATCAGACAGATTTCTTGACTGGTGAAGATATGGTGTCTGTAGTATTTCCAGATTTAGTTTTATCGGTGGATGAAATACTAAATCCGCCATTGGTGGAGGAGTTAGTCAAAGCAGAACAAGCTCAATTGCAGGAATTTCAGCAGCAAGCTGTAACGGAAAGTCAACGGGCTGACAGATTGGCGGCGAAGTTGCGGGAGTTGGGAGTAGATCCTGATTCTGTTTAAGGGATTAAAATGATTGGAATAGCGCTTTCTCATGCTCAATCGTCTAGCAGTAAATCGCGCAGGAAATAAAAGCGATCGCGCCCTAAATTATCTCCTTTAATTCGCCCTGCATAACCTGTCAGCGGAGAAGAAAGTTCTACTAAAATTTCGTGCAACTCTTCGCGGGACAACTGCTTGGGTGGGTTAGACATGGAATACGCACCACTAAGAGCATCGACACTGGCTCTTTCAGAACCTGTAGTTTCTAAATACTTTTTCAGAATAGAAAGAACGTGCGATCGCAACTTCAGCTTTTCCCGTACATCATCAATGTAGCGATTAACCTTAGCATCGGCTTCTTCACCAAACGGCAGTTGTTCTAAACAAGGTTTTAACTGTAATAAATCGATGGAACCTGGTTGCTTAGCTTTCAATTCAACTAATCTTTGCAATGTTTCCGGGCGGATGACGTTCATTTTACTACCAATAGCTGCGTGATTAGCTGGATTAGTTAATGGCCCAGCCGCCAAAATAATTTTAACCGATCGATCGAACCTATCTTGACCCAAGTGAGTCAAACCTAAATGAATTAGTTGAGCGGTAACACTATTAGGTACACTTTCATTTTTGCTAGCTTTGCACTCTCCCGCTACTGGATAGGGACTCTCGCAATAAAAGTCCAAACCACCAGCGCCGCCTGTTGATTCTGGATTGAGACTAGCTTTAGGATTAGTGTTAGAATTGGCAAATCCTAGTTTGACTAAACTTTGGCGGACTAATTTTTCAAATGTATTACCGTCGCTACAGTTGCCGATTTGTGCGATCGTTTTAATCCAATCTAAATCAGGATCGGGTTGTGTTGTTGGTGATTTTTCTGACCAACCGAGAAACATTTTGAGCTGTGCGTCTAGTTGTTTAGCCCTTGGGTTGGTGGTGGATAAATGCACTAATGCACTTTGCAACTCTTCCAATTCTGGATGCTCTGGTGGCTCTAGTTTTTCCAGTTGTTGACGGCGTTTAGCGAAGATAGACTCGCTCAACACAGGCGTTGAATCAGTCACAGTTAGCGATTTTGGCAAAGATACAAAATTGCCGCTGGGATGCACTGGAATTTCCAGCGGCTGAGGTAGCAAATAGACGCGAAGATGAGCTAGAAAAAAATAAGGTCTTTCTAGGAGAGTTTGCTGTAATCCCTCAGTTGTCCAGACTGTTAACTGCGACAAAGCCTCTAATGATTCTGGATCGTTTAGTATTTGGCAAAATTCGCACCTAGCCCAAGCTTTGATCGAAACTTTATCCAACATTACCAGGGGGAGTTCTAATTGCCCTAACTCTGGAAACAAGCTCATTTGCCGAGGTTTCATCAAGGACATATTAGAATTATCACCTGGATAGAGTGCATATTGTTCTCCCGGATTAAACGTTCGCCAAACTATTGCAGCAATCATTTGCCCTTGGATTAATGCTTCTACATCTGCGGCAGGCAAACGGATAGCTTTCTCAAGATTGACTAGCGACATGAGGATAATTGTGTCAAGATAAAGTTGATAGTTTGTGAACAGTTAATTAAAGTCAGTTAGCAAATTGTCGATCGCCTCTTCTGTTTGTTCGGCTTCTGATAAATCAGAAACAATAGATTCCGCTACAATTACGGGTTCATCTTCAATCATATCAGCAGGAACCTGATAGGACGGATCGCTCAAAATGTCTTTTATTAGAGGGTTGCTAACTCCCAGCATTTTCTGGGCACCTTTCTGGGCAATAAACTGAAAAATTTGCTCCTCACTCACGCCATAGTCTACTTCGCGCTTCCGGTGAACAGCCCGAATAGCTATCAATGGCTTGATTTCCTCTTCTTTCAGTGGCACAAATTCACCGCCTTTTTGTCTAATTAGCGGTTCAAGATATTTTTGCTCCATAAATGAAGTAATTTTCTTGCTTTTAGAACGAACCAAACAACCGCGAGTCAGATCAAAGGTTTCGTAGTCATTTAACCTTCTCAATCCCGCTCCCAATGCTTTGCCACCATCATACTGAAGGACGGCTACTCCGATGCAGACATCTTTTCCGTTTTCTTTGCCAATTACCTTGAAGTTTATGTAAACATCTTTGCCACCTTTTTTCTTGACTTTATCTGTCACGGCTTGAACTGTCACCCTTTCTACTGTCTTGCCAATTGCTGCTTGAAAAGCAAATAGAATAGCATCAGCAAGCAGGTATGTCTGTTCTAAATAATCTCCAAAGTCATCCTCTAGCTCTTTTATAAAAGCAATTTCAACCGGATCGGCCGCTTCTCGAACATTCTCATCTACTGCGTCAGTCTGAGCAGGAGGATGACAGTTATCTTTACACCACTGTAAAACCTGTCTAATAGTTTCTCCTTTGCCAAGATTGCTAAGTTGACTTTCTGTGAAGGGATAAACTGGATTGGGAGGAACTAATTTTCGGGTTTCGTAATACTTTTTCAACCACAATGACACCAAATCAATAATTGATTTATCGTCCATGTATTTCAAGTCAATCGGATTCCCCTGAGCCGAAACCTTATTGTAGACTCCACCCGGTAGCTGCTTGATTCTATTACTCCACTGAGCAGGCATCATCACGCTGATAATTAGACCGCGGCTGAGGTTTTGTAGCAAATCTTTGATTAATCCAGCAACGATTTGGCTAATATGCAAGCCGCTAATATCGTCATAAGCATCAGGCGTATCTAACTCGTCAAAGCAAATGACAAGTTCCTGATATTCACTAATCAAATCTAAGATTTGTAGGACCGCCTCAAAGGATTGTCGTTGAGTAGGCAATTCCAGTTCATTAGATTTGTATTGAGCTATTTCTTGACCTTCCAGCCATTTGATTGCATAAAGTGATTGCTCATCTGAGAGAGTCCAAAAAATCGCTTTGACAATATCTGGGTCGCTGACATCTTTGGCTTGCAAAAAACTTTTTGTTAACTCCTTGACCCATTTTTTGACTTGAGATGGTTTGCCCTTCTTAAATTTCTCAACTAAATCAGGAGGAGAATAAAATTTAGGATTTGATGTACCAGCCTTTAAAGCATCATTGCTCATGGCTGTTGCTAGTTCCTGCCCCTGTTTCACCCCTTGCCAGCCAATTTTTCCCAGGCTTTCGGCTAAAATTCGCTGGAAACCTTGCTTGATTTTTCGGAGGTCGCCATATTTATTGGCGTAGACAAACAATCCACCTCCCTTAGCCTGTAAGCGGTGGCGAATGCGGCTAATAATGTGAGTTTTTCCTGTTCCGTCTTGAGCAGTTATCGCAATTGAAGTCGTTGAGTATTGACGGCTGTGAATTTGCTGTAATGCCTGAAATATTGGCTCGGAAGCGTGAGCATTTATAGTCTCAACATCAAAGAAATCTTGACCCCAAACGTCGCTAGCGTTCAGATAAGGCGGTTTAGCAAATGGGTTTTGATTCAAAAGAGCAGCATGAATGTCTTCCAGGGAGGAAACAGGAGAGTTAGTCATGGCAATTTGTGTGAGGTAAAGAACTAGAAAATGATTGAGATCAATTGTCGGAACTTAGACGTTTGGCGTAGTAGCGAATTCCGCCAAGTTTAGTTTTGATAGAATCTTCTGCTTTATCGGGGGTGATGTCTGTCATTTCACCGCCGATGAGTTGAAAAATGTCATTAGTCTGCATTTCCAACAGCCACTCATTGAACTCCGATCGCCCTACCCTTTCCCCGATCGCCCGACGTATCCGATAAATTGGTACTAAATCGTCTAAGTTATAATCCCGGTTCAAGCTGTCATACACATCGATCGCCACAGACATAAATTCTTCATAGGATGCGATCGCCCCTACATCCCCTTTCCCCGTCTCAACACCAACACCCGTCGCACCATCCTCATGTCGCATCCATTTCAACAAAGCATTTCCCAGCCGAGCACCAATTTGAGAACCATCAAAATTAAACAAAGAATCCTGACTTTTCAAACCCGCCGCTAAAACTTCTTTCCCCTTCGCCGTCAGTTCCACCTGAGTCCGTCCCTTTTCCCGTAAATAGGCGATCGCCCCAGCTTCCTCCAGTTCCTTCAAAATCGGCTCATAAGTCTTTTTATTCTCATTAGTTCTCGCAATCAGCTTAGTCAACTTCCCTTGATTAACCTTATTTTTCCCTTCCCCCTCATTCCACAAATTCAACAGCACCCTAACTTTTGCCTTCGCATCCCACAGCAATTGCTCTGCGGCCGTCAACGCAATTTCAGCTTTTTTAGACATATTTATACCTTCAAATACCAGCTATTAACATCGAATCTTATCAGAAATCATGCTAAAAAATATCTCAAATATCAAAAAAAAATATGATTGACTAAAAGGTTATTTGTTGATATAATATCTACTCTGGGAATCGCACTAATAATTCCCCGCAGCAAATAAGAGCGATCGCACTATGAAAACCAGAACATAAAATTTGTTTGTATAGCGCTCCTAAATTAATTTTGTAATTGTTGTAGGGGCAAACCCCCCGTGGTTGCCCCGATCCGTGGGAGTAGGTACGCACGATCCACTACCCCTACGAATATATTTGCAACATTGGAATGCACCTATATTAACTCTCCTTTCTCCCGTCCAAATATGCTTTAACTTCCCTCAAAACTCCCCGATTTCCATCAAAAGTAATCAAATTAATAGCTTCATCAAAACAAATCCAAGTAGAATTTTGAACTTCCTCTGCTTGCAAAACAACTTCCATCGAATTTACAAAAGCCACAAAGTAAGTAACACTCTTTTCAATTAGCTCCCCTTCCTTAGCAGAGGAATAATGTTTAACAGAACTCGGCACAGCTTCCTGAACAAAAGCATAAGATTCCACAAAAATCGGCTCCTCAAGCACTTCATAATCGCGGATGCCAGTTTCCTCCTCCAATTCCCGCTTTGCCGTTTCTATTGCAGATTCCCCCGGATCGGCGTGACCTTTAGGAAACGCCCAATGTCCGGCTTGATGTTGAATTAATAAAAACAAAGTATCAGTTTCGTTCACAAAAACTGGCACTATTCCAAAAGCTTCATCTTTCATGGTTTTTCGGTTTCCTATTACTAACTAATCCCAATCTTTTTTTCTTTAGTCCGCGGAGGCGGACTTCGTTTGACAAGACGCGAATTCTATTCGCCGGGAATTTGTGTGTAGTTTTAACTTATTTCCACTAAAATTCCCAACCCAAGCGAGTATGCTGTTCATAAATTAGTTTCAAAGTGTTAATATCCTTGACAGAAATAGGTGGAGGATTCCTCACTTGAGAAAAATAAAGCACATCGGTTTCCATCAAACTGTGACCCCAAATTCCCAAAGCGTGACCAAACTCGTGACGGGCCACCGCAGCCATATATTTGCCCACCTGATTCGGATTCAGATAAACCGAAAACCGATGAGATAACACTGTTTTATCGCCATCGTTGCGGGTGTATAATTCATAGACAGATTCTCCCGATCGCGATCGCAACAACCCTTGACGCAAAGGTGGAGCCTGAATTAAAATTTTAATATCAGCCACCTCGGAATTATCCACCACTACCAAAGGCAAATAAACCCCCCATTCCCGAACAATACCCAACACAGCCTCAACCCATTCAAGAGAGCGATTGGTATTAACCGGAGGTTGCACATAAACCCGAATTGGAAATTTTGACCAAACCAAATGACCGACTGTCGGGGGCTTTATGCGATCGAAATAATCGCCACTATCAGTTGAATCTTGCCAATTAGCCAGCGTTGGTGGCAAAGAATGAACCTGTGGAGAGGGCCAACTATCGGGGAGAGGAGGAAGACTCGCAGCAGGAGTATAAACCTGAGTCAAAATTATCAGGCTAAAACAACATAAAGCGAATGAAAACAGTGTCCGAAATCTTCTGGTAACTTTCCACAACCACATTTTTGCAACCGCAGTTAAACCTCATATGTTGCACCCTTTTCAAGAACAGGCATTTTGCCTGTTCTACAAAGAATCAATGGGTGCATCTGTGTTTTGCAAATATATTCCTAGGGGCTATAGCCCTTACAAAACCGGGATGCTCCCGAATCAATTTGATTGTGGCACGTACATCGGGCCCGTGAATTATTGCCTAATCTTATAACTTAGGAGTCAACCAACCAGCACTCAAAATCACCGTCAAACCTATAAAAACAATAGCCAAACCCCAAGTAATCCGATTCAGAGTAGTTTCAGCACTCTTGGTACTTGTAAACAATTGAGCTTGTCCTCCAATACCTCCAATGCCATCACCTTTAGGGCTGTGTAGCAACACAAAAATCACAAGTCCAAGAGCAGACAAAGACCAGATAACTTGTAAAACAGAAACAATATTCATAATCAGAGGTAATTGGTAATTGGTAATCGGTAATTAATTATCATATCAAATTCGGTCGATCGCATACAATTTGTGTAGGGACACGGCATTGCCGTGTCCCTACTAGAGCCGGAGACGGCATTGCCGTGTCCCTACTAGAGTCGGCAATTTATGTAGGGACACGACACTGTCGTGTCCTGCGAGCGCCCGCAATTTATGTAGGGAGACGGCAATGCC
>JAHREW010000011.1:36918-50237 GCA_020883125.1 Microcoleus sp. CAWBG506 | reverse complement strand
GGCATTGCCGTGTCCCTACTAGAGTCGGCAATTTATGTAGGGACACGACACTGTCGTGTCCTGCGAGCGCCCGCAATTTATGTAGGGAGACGGCAATGCCGTGTCCCTACTAGAGTCGGAGACGGCATTGCCGTGTCCCTACTAGAGTCGGCAATTTATGTAGGGACACGACACTGTCGTGTCCTGCGAGCGCCCGCAATTTATGTAGGGAGACGGCAATGCCGTGTCCCTACTAGAGTCGGAGACGGCAGTGCCGTGTCCCTACTAGAGTCGGCAATTTATGTAGGGACACGACACTGTCGTGTCCTGCGAGCGCCCGCAATTTATGTAGGGAGACGGCAATGCCGTGTCCCTACTAGAGCCGGAGACGGCATTGCCGTGTCCCTACTAGAGTCGGCAATTTATGTAGGGACACGACACTGTCGTGTCCTGCGAGCGCCCGCAATTTATGTAGGGAGACGGCAATGCCGTGTCCCTACTAGAGCCGGAGACGGCATTGCCGTGTCCCTACTAGAGTCGGCAATTTATGTAGGGACACGACACTGTCGTGTCCTGCGAGCGCCCGCAATTTATGTAGGGAGACGGCAATGCCGTGTCCCTACTAGAGCCGGAGACGGCAATGCCGTGTCCCTACTAGAGTCGGCAATTTATGTAGGGACACGACACTGTCGTGTCCTGCGAGCGCCCGCAATTTATGTAGGGAGACGGCATTGCCGTGTCCCTACTAGAGCCGGAGACGGCAATGCCGTGTCCCTACTAGAGTCGGCAATTTATGTAGGGACACGACACTGTCGTGTCCTGCGAGCGCCCGCAATTTATGTAGGGAGACGGCAATGCCGTGTCCCTACTAGAGCCGGAGACGGCAGTGCCGTGTCCCTACTACAACCGGACTCGCACCGGAGAGCGATTAGCACGAACTTCAAAATCAGCCGATCGAATCATAGAACGTCCTGTCATCTCAGGAGGCTGAGGCAATCTCAAAAACTCCAAAATCGTCGGTGCAATATCAGCCAAACAGCCATCTTCCCTCAAAGGAACATCCGTTCCGTGACCAGGAATCTTCAGACCTTCGCCTTCTACCAGAATAAACGGCACTGGGTTAGTAGTGTGAGCCGTCCAAGGATTCCCATCCTCATCAAACATCTGCTCAGCATTACCGTGGTCAGCGATAATAATTGCCGTTCCCCCAGCTTTGGTAACGCCAGTCACCAGCCGCCCCAGACATTTGTCTACAGTTTCGATCGCAATTATAGTCGCATCCATCATCCCCGTATGACCTACCATATCAGGGTTAGCGTAGTTAATCGCCACAAACGAATAAATACCCTTCTCAATCGCCGCCAGCGCCCCATCCGTCACCAGGGCCGCCGACATTTCTGGTGCCTCATCGTAAGTCGCCACCATCGGACTCTGCACCATTTCCCGGTCTTCTCCCTCAAAAGGCTCTTCTAGACCTCCATTAAAAAAATAAGTCACATGAGCATACTTTTCAGTTTCCGCCGTCCGCAACTGCCGCAAACCCTGTTTCGAGATCACCTCACCGAGAATATTGTTCAAATTCTGAGGTTCAAAAGCCACCAAAACTGAAGACAACTTCGGATCGTATTGAGTAAAACTAGCAAAAGTCAGCGGCTCAATTAACTGCCGTTCAAACCCTTTAAAATTGCGATCTACAAAGGCCTGAGTCAACTCTCTAGCCCTGTCCGGGCGAAAATTAAAGAAAATCATCCCATCGCCGGATGCCACTGCTCCAGGCGCAATACGGGTCGGAATTGCAAACTCGTCCGTCACCCCGATCGCATAAGATGCCTGTAATACTTCCACAGCCGATCGACCATCAGGTGCGCCCTCAGTCGTCATCACATCATAGGCACGTTGCACCCGATCCCAGCGCTTGTCACGATCCATCGCATAATAGCGACCGCTGAGAGTAGCTATTTTGCCAATCCCTACCTGTTGGATATAACCTTCTATTTTGGCGAGAGCTTCCACACCCTCTTTCGGAGTAGTATCGCGGCCGTCAGTAATGGCGTGAATGCAAACCTCAGAAATGCCCTGTGCTTTTGCCAATTTCAGCAACCCTACAATATGACTGAGATGGGAATGAACCCCACCTTCGGAACAAAGGCCAGTCAGGTGCAACTTGCCGCCCCTAGCTTGCACTCCCTCGCACAGCTTAACTAGAGCCGGATTGCTCAGCAAAGAACCATCTTCCACTGCATCCGATATCCGCACCAACTCTTGAGGGACTACCCTACCCGCACCCAGATTCAAGTGACCGACTTCGGAGTTGCCCATTTGCCCGTCGGGTAGGCCTACGGCTCTGCCAGAAGTGCGAATCAGAGTTCTGGGATAAGCTGCCCAGAGACTGTCCATAACTGGTGTTTTTGCGGTAGCGATCGCATTTCCGTCTTTTTCTTCACGATAACCCCAGCCGTCTAGAATAATCAGCACTACAGGAGATACAGACGCTTGTGCCATGACAATACCCTATTTGCAAGTATAATTTCTCAGTTAAGTAGACAGATATATACGGTGTGATTGTTCGCCCAAAGCCAGGGGATAATTTTAGTTTTTTTTCTTTTTTACGGAATCAAAATTTCATTCACTATTAAAACGGCAAGTTAACATAATTCACCTTCAGATGTCAAGACTATGGACCTCTCCAATAGTTATGATTGTGGGACTGGTCAAACAGCCAGTTCAAAACGGGCTTTTCTGGAGAAGTCTAGGGCTTTGAGGGGAAAAATTGCGGACTCAATGCGATCGCGATGGTCGGGGTAACGGTGAGGAAGGTGGGAATGACGCCTGGGAGAACTTGGCAATTGTGAAGCGATCGCATAACATCGAACACAGATAAACTAAAAGCGATAACAGGCTGTAATTGCAAAGCCTTGTTGGATCTTGAAATCAAGCATTTAGGGGCGATCGGCAATGCACAAACTTTTATATTTTGCAACTATAGGACTACTAGCTTTTTCGATCGGAGGCTGTGGTGACGGTGGGGGTGGCAACACAGCCAGCCCCAGCCCCACTCCTGGTGGAGCTTCTCCATCACCGTCAGCAGCAGCTAGTCTCACCCCAGGAACTCAGAATTTCCCGTCTCCAGTCGTAGCCGCTCAGCCTCCGGGGTTAATTCGATCGACCAACCCAGACCAACGGGCACAACAGAGTGCCACAGGGATTGGCGACAACAAGAGCCAGCCCAAAAACCCACCGGCCCCTGGTCAGCCCATACCGTCGGGAGCGTTGACACCAAATCCTGCTCAGATAGACCCCTTTGGACCCCTGCCACCGATCGCAGTTCAAAACCTTGCCGGAGCTAATGTAGAAGTTGGTCAGATTGCCAATCCGTTCCCCAAACTGGCACAACGACAAGTTGCCCTGCTACCGAAACTGCCAGAGTCATCGCCTCCCCCCAAAATAGAGCCGATCGCTCCAATTGTGAGTCGCAACAGTTCACCCAGGAGCGGTCAATCCAGCACTAGGATAGTAACAAGCTCCCAGACAGACCCTTCCCAATCAGGGGGCAATGGGTCGCAAATTAGCTCGCCACGCCAAATTCCCGGCCTCAATACTCCTCAATTTGGCCGTCGCCCTAGACAGCCCGGTTTGCCAGGGGGCGAGGGGTCGCAAATTAGCTCCCCACGCCAAATTCCCGGCCTCAATACTCCTCAATTTGGCCGTCGCCCTGGACAGCCCGGTTTGCCAGGGGGCGAGGGGGCCCAAGTTGGCTCCCCACGCCAAATTCCGGGCCTCAATACTCCTCAATTTGGCCGTCGCCCTGGAGAACCCGGTTTGCCAGGGGGCGAGGGGGCCCAAGTTGGCTCCCCACGCTCAGTTCCCGGCATAAATACTCCTCAACTAGGAACTCGTCTAAATCCAGCAACCACTACCGGTAGGAATCCCCGCCGTCCAGCAACCCTGCGCGCGCCCCAGCCCATTGCAGCTACACCCCTAGGAGTGCCGAATCTGCCACCACTACCAGTAGACAAGCGCCCACCCCAGTGGAGAGCGCCCAATCCTATTGCCAGAAGAGTTACTAGCACTCCTAGCCGTCCAGCACCCCCGCGCCCGCCCCAGCCCATTGCAGCTAGACCCCTAGGAGTGCCGAATCTGCCACCACTACCAGTAGATAAGCGCCCACCCCAGTGGATCGACCCCAATCCGCCTCCGGTCAAGCAAGTGCCTGCAATTCCTGCGCCACCACCACCACCTTCTACTGACCTCGCTACAGGCACTGAAGTCAGCGGGGTGGTCAAAGTTGGGAACGAGACGCAAGTGATTGTCAGAGTACCGAATGAACCAACCAGTCGATATGTCAAAGTAGGGCAGCGGTTGTCTAACGGGCAAGTGTTGGTGAAGCGGGTTGATGTCAAGTCAGGATCAGACCCGATCGTGATTCTGGAGGAAAACGGCGTTGAGGTAGCCAAAGCAGTTGGGGAAAAACCCCCAAGTCGCGAACAAAAACCCGCCAATGCAGTTATTAGCAGTTTGCCAAATCCTAATAGAGCGACGGGACGCTAACAATTGACTGTAAAGTGTAAAAAATGCTAAAGGCAAAAACTCTCATTTTTGCCTTTTTGCATTTAGGGCTGATATCGAAATTGAAAAGTAAAATCAATATAGAGCTAGGGCTGCTGAAAAATCACCATTAGGGGTAGGTAACAACAGGATTAAGCAATACCAGACATTTCAGCAAGCCTTAACTTCTCGAAAATCCCTATTACTATTATTTTGAAGTCAAAGGAGATTTCTCATGCTCGGTTCAATTCAAAAATTAGGGCTCGTGATATTAGTTGCTTCTTTTATCGGAAGCGCCACTAATCTCTTGAATCCCCAGCAGTCAATGGCTCAACCAAAACCCGATGCAAAACCAGAACAAGGCAAACGCCCTCCCGTCTGTCAAGGCAATCCTCCTACAGGAAGAGTTAAATGTAATTATGAGGGAGCAGACAACTACGAGGGAGATTTTGTCAACGGCCTGCCCGATGGTACCGGAGTTTATGTCTATGCTAATGGCGATCGCTACGAAGGACAATTTCGGAATGGAGTACCCAACGGCAGAGGCACATTTATTTTTAAAGATGATGGCCGTTACACAGGGGTATTTCAAGACGGCACGATGAGGTCGGGGACGGTGGTTTTTCCCAATGGGGAGCGCTACGTCGGAGAGTTCGGAGTTGTCAGAAATGTTCAAACTAATGTGATTAGCAGCCAACCTGCGGGCCGGGGTCAATTTTTTTATGCTAATGGCGATCGCTATGAAGGACTATTCTTTGCTGGCGCGCCCTTTGGACCTGGGGTATTGGTGCGGGGAGACGGCACTCGCTGTTCTGGCAGGTTTTTCAATCTCGCACTAGATGCTTCTGTTAGTTGCTCTTTCCCCAACGGTACGCGCTATGAAGGAGAATTGCGCAAGGGAGTACCTCACGGTGTCGGGACGATGATTGATGCTAGCGGCCGGCGCTTTCCGGGGGTATTTCGCAACGGCAAACCGGGATTGTCCTAAATCATAAATTGAGGTTTAAAGGCAAGTTTTGACCTGAAATCGGACAAACGACAAGTCAATCACCCACCACTAATCGGGGTACCGATATAGTGGGGGCACAGAAATTGCCTAGTTGACCAGTCTAAGTGGAGTTCATATTCACTACGTTTAAGGCAAGTGTTAAAAGACCTACCCGAAAATGCGAAGCTAGTTTTCGGCACTAGAACTTAAAAGTTAAACAGGTTTAAGGGTTAAGCCAGTGCTTTTGAGATAGTTACCGACCTTAAACATTGACGAAGCTAACATCACCCAGAAATGGAGTTTTTCAAATGTCCAATTTCGCGTTTGTACTAGATACAACCAAAAGACCACTAGCTCCGGTTCACCCAGCGAAAGCAAGATTGTTGCTGAAAGAGGGGAAAGTGGCAGTATTCAAGTTGTATCCGTTTACAATTATCTTGAAAGAGGTATCTAATGCGACCTGCCCAAATTTAGAACTTAAAATTGATCCAGGTTCCAAAACAACTGGTATCGCAATTGTCCAAGGCAACAAAGTTATATTTGGTGCTGAATTAACACATCGCGGACAAGCGATTAAAGCCAGCTTAGAGTCACGGCGTTCGCTGCGTCGGAGCCGAAGAAATCGCCACACTCGTTACCGTAAGGCAAAGTTCTTGAACCGTACCCGTTTCCAAGGCTGGTTAGCACCCAGCTTACAACATCGGGTTGAAACCATTTCAACCTGGGTGAAAAGATTGCTCAAACTTGCACCTATTAGCTCAATCTCCCAAGAGCTTGTCAGGTTTGATTTGCAACAGATGGAAAACCCGGAAATCTCAGGCACTGAATATCAACAAGGTACTTTACTAGGTTATGAGGTGCGCGAATACCTACTCAATAAATGGGAGCGAAAATGTGCTTATTGCGGGAGAGAAAATGTGCCGTTACAAGTTGAGCATATTCACCCCAAAGCTAAGGGTGGTAGCAACAGAATTTCTAACCTTTGTTTAGCCTGCTCCAAGTGTAACCAAAAGAAAGGCACTCAATCAATTGAGAAGTTTCTAGCTAAAAAACCGGAGGTATTAAATCGCATTCTTGCTCAAGCAAAACGTCCCCTCAAGGATGCAGCAGCAGTCAATTCAACCCGATGGGCGCTGCTCAACAAACTCAAAGAAACTGGCTTACCTATTGCGACGGGTTCTGGTGGATTGACAAAGTTTAATCGAGCCAGATTAAACTTACCTAAAACCCATTGGATTGATGCGGCTTGCGTGGCAAAAATTGAGTCACTCAAGCTATTAACAAACAAACCATTGTTAATCAAAGCTACGGGGCATGGAACACGACAAATGTGCCGGAATGATAAGTTGGGATTCCCCGATAGATATGTTCCTAGATTCAAGTCGGTCAAAGGGTTTAAAACTGGGGATATCGTCAAAGCGATTGTCGTCAACGGGAAAAAGGTTGGCAGATATATGGGAAGAGTTGCAGTCAGAACAACTGGCTCCTTCAATATTTCCGCGACTAAATTAGTTCAAGGTATTAGTTTCAAATGCTGTCAAATCGTGCAGAGGAAAGATGGTTACAATTACGGATTTTAAGATGGCAAATTGTTCAACTGTCCCCCTCTTTGTTTTTGAATCGCAAAAATTCAATCAGGGGACGTTTCACAATTTGCGCCCCATTCCTCTCGACACCAAGCTGGGTACAGCTATGGTGCGAGTCTCCTGGGGGGTTAGATGACAAAGCACAATAATATCCAGAATCGCATAGGAGAAACTTGGTTAATGATTTCCCCTTTTAAAATCAGTCGAATCGGTCTATTAGTTGCATCAGTTTGGGGAATTAGTAGTTACGCGATTTATCCCTTGCCATCAATAGCGGAAACACCAGCTAAGGGTGGTCGCTGTGTCCCTGCGATCGCTACAGGTAGAGTTAGGTGCGATTATGACAGTGGCGACAGCTACATCGGAGACTTTGTTAACGGTTTGCCCGGTGGCACGGGGGTATACATCTACTCCAGCGGCGATCGCTATGAGGGACAGTTTCGCCTTGGTCAGCCAAACGGTCGAGGACAATTTATCTTTAAGGATGATGCCCGCGTTGAGGGTATATTCCGAGATGGCAAAATTAGCTCTGGAACAGCTCTGTTTACTAATGGCGATCGCTACGTTGGACCGTTTTCTCTGGATTGGAAAGTGGGTACGCCGACTGGACAGGGGCAATTCATTTTTGCTAATGGCGATCGATTTGTCGGTCAATTTTTGGGGGGTAAACCTTTAGGTGCGGGGGTGTTCACCCGCGCCGACGGTACCCGGTGTTCGGGACAATTTTTTAATCAAGAACTCGATGCTAGGGGTAGCTGCACGTTCTCTAATGGTATCCGCTATGAGGGAGAATTTCGCAAGGGATTGCCCCACGGTAAAGGCACAATTATTGATACCCGTGGCAAGCGCTTTCCGGGAGTGTTCAAGGAGGGGAAGCGGACCGAACGTTAAAAATGGCAATAAGTGCGATCGTCCGGTATTAGGTAAGTCTACCTTAACTACCAAGTTACTCGATCGCGCCATCTCTCTAAAAGCTTGTCCCCAATGCCCTGCACCCGCGCCACGTCGTCCACAGATGTGAAAGGTTGCTGTTTCCTCGCTGCTATAATCCTTTCGGCTAACTTCGGCCCAACTCCCGGCAAAGTCTCCAATTCTGCCTGACTCGCGGTATTCAAATTAACTAATTTTTTACCAGCAGCAATTGGAAGTTTGGCGGCCACATTTCCCGCCGCCACTGTTGAAGATTTGGATGCTAATGGTACTGATTCGCACTCTTTTTTCCTAGCATCAATTCTCTGCTTGATTCGGGGAGGAATTCCCAAAATTGCACCTTTGTAAAGCCGATCGAACTCCCGCTCAAAATGGGCTGCAACTACGGGATTGTCGATCGCCAATAGCGTCTCATCATTCCCATGATTTGCGGCCTCACTCCAGTTGTGAGAGCCTGTAATCACGATACTTCCATCTACAACCCCAAATTTGTGGTGCAGGCGATCGCCCTTTGGTAACACAGGCACTCCCACCGTAGTTAGGGGTTGTTTCCAAGGGCGATTGTCCGCTTCCAACTGGCAATGTTCAATCAAAGTCGCCCCCATCATATCCAAACCTTCACTGTAAGGGCGATAAATAAAATTAGAGTCAATTAAAGCTCGCACTGCAACTCCCCGCCTCGCCTCAATTTCCAGAGTATTTGCTAACCGCTGAGCCGAAAAAACAAACAGTGCCAAATCCACTGACTTTTTGGCACGTCCCAAAGTTTTATTAATCAAACTGTTCACACTTTTTTCCCAAGGTAATGTCTTGGAAGTCGGCGAAAATTGCACCGCCACAGTCCCATTCCCTACTCGGATTTTTTGTACTTGACGAAAGGGCTTTTTAACGCCAAATTTACTGTCTGGTTTGCCTCCTGGTCCATCGCCCCACATGATGTTAAATTCTTGAGTAAATATTTGTGCTAATTCAGGATTTTGAATTTTTAATAAATTGTTAGCGTTGCCACGGCTTTCTGCTGTTTTGAAATCACCATGTATATCGCTAGTTGTAAAATTAGCAGAAGTTACAATCAGTGTTTTATTATCAATAATCACAAATTTATGGTGCATCAATCCGCTACCTTTAGAACCGTCATCCCTATCATCTATTAAAGGAATAGCCGCCTTTTTGAGAATTAGCAAAGCATCATTTTCTTTGATTTCCTCGGCACTCAATTTCCCGTCTTTATTGGTATCGGCAAGTTGGACAAATTCCTGGTAGCGATCGCGCTCTCTTGCGGGTAATTTCCCTAACTCCGACGCGGAAAAATCGCTCCAAGGGCGACTATAGATATGTTCGACAATCAATCTCACTTTGATCCCAGAACGTTGGCGATCGGCTAAAACTCGCGCGATACCGGGCAATCGAAACTCCTGCACCGCTACGTCTACCGTCGATTCAGCAGTGGCGATCGCCTCCATGACCAATTTTTCCAAATCATCTCCCGGTCTAGTTTGCAGACGATAAGGCTCTGTATAACTGGAAGTGAGTGACTGATTGAAGTATACTTGCAACAAAGGGTCTTGAGGCAAGGGAGTCAGACTGGGAGATGATTTAGGCAACTCTTGCTCTTGATGTCCACAAGCAGCCAGACCGATTGTCAGTAACAAAAGCGAGCACAAACGCGGTAAAATATAAAAAAGTTTATCCACACAAGTTTAAAAAATCTTGAGGTTATTTATCAGCTTACTGTTCAAATATATTCGATAATGTATGGTTAGAACCTATTAAATTTATGAAAGGGAATAGATTATACGTCTTTTAAGACTGCCTCGATGCCGGAAGCATCACTGGTAGGGTAGCAGCATTCAGGGGCGTGGATCGAACCCGATACTGCTGCTTTATGGCTAAAAGAAAAACACTTTTTCCGTGCGGTCACAAAGGATATGGTAAAGCGTGTCATCGCTGTACGCAAGAGTTTGCAGCACAGCAGCAGTGCGTCCAACGGAGGGCGGAAAAACAAACCAAAAAACAGGAAAAGGAGGCTTCATTTGCCAGAGATATCATCGATCTCAGAGGTCTGCCAGATCATGTAGTTACTAAAGCACGAGCAATTATAGCAGCTTTGGGTGAAAATAAAAATTACAGAGATTTCGGTGGCAAACGCCTGCGTCACAATCGTTTGATCGTGAGTATTCCTGTAACGCGCAACTACAGAATGCTCTGCGAAGATTGTGGGACGTTCTTGATTCCCCAAAAACTTTTGTCCCACGAAGACTATAATGTTTGTAAACCGGGAAGTTAGTTAAATAACCAACAAAAAATAACAAATAACAAATAACAAATAACCAATAACCAATAACTAACCTATTTAAAGCCATGCAAATTTATCTCGACTATAGCGCTACGACTCCCACACGCCCAGAATCAATTGATGCGATGCAAAAAGCTATTGCTCAACAGTGGGGAAATCCTTCGAGTTTGCACGAGTGGGGACAAAGAGCCGCCACAGCTTTAGAATTAGCCAGAATGCAGGTAGCTAGCCTGATTAACGCTCTCCCTGAATCGATGATTTTTACTTCAGGTGGTACTGAATCTGACAACTTAGCAATCATGGGAATTGCGCGTCTTTATACTACGCCACAGCACATAATTATCTCTAGCGTAGAGCATTCGGCAGTATCAGAAACCGCGCGACAACTTGAACAGTGGGGATGGGAAGTGACTCGCCTACAGGTGGATAAACTTGGGCGAGTTCACCCTTGGGATTTGCAGCAGTCAGTGCGATCGAATACAGTGTTAATTTCCATTATTTACGGACAAAGCGAAGTTGGTACGCTGCAACCAATTGAAGCATTAGGAAAGATCGCCCGCGATCGCGATATCCTGTTTCATACCGATGCAGTTCAAGTTGCTGGCAGATTGCCCATTGATGTCCAGAAACTTCCCGTAGACTTGCTTTCCCTTTCCAGTCACAAGCTGTATGGGCCCCAAGGTGCGGGGGCGCTTTACGTGCGTCCTGGTGTAAAATTAGCGCCCATATTGACTGGTGGTGGCCAAGAGTTGAAACTGCGTTCCGGGACGCAAGCAGTGCCCATAATTGTGGGTTTTGGGGTGGCGGCGGAATTGGCATCCCAGGAGATGGATGGGGAAACTGCAAGATTAATTGAATTGCGCGATCGCCTTTTTGACGGATTAGCCCACGTACCTAGTTTAGTACCAACTGGCGATCGATATTGTAGACTGCCACACCACGTCAGTTTTTGCATTGTTTCTCCCGACTGCGACCCAGCAAAAGTGACTGGAAAAACTTTAGTAAGACAGCTAAATTTAGCCGGAATTGGCATTAGTTCCGGTTCTGCTTGTAACAGCGGAAAACTGACTCCTAGTTCGATATTATTGGCAATGGGATATAGCAAAACCATGGCTATTGGCGGCATTCGGTTGAGTCTGGGACGGGAAACAACGGAAGCTGATATTGATTGGACTGCCAAGGCGATCGAGCAAATTTTAGATAGATTAATTCCCAAGCTAGCATTATGTAAATAAGCTACCAATGACGTTGAAATCGTTTACAATGCTATATTATTACCAGCAAATTTGGGGAAACAGCAATGGTTACACAACTGCAATCTCCCGACAAATCAAATATAATCTACCCCGACGATAACGGAGAACAGATGTTGGAACAAGAACGATCGCAAGCTTTAGAATCAAGACTCCGAGAAATGGGAATCGATCCAAATCAATTATGATGGGGCGATTGAAATCGCCGACTCCCTTGTTTCAACACATAACCAAAGAAACCGGGTTTTTTCCACAATTGTCACCTGTAACCAAGTCGGTCGCAAAAACCCGGTTTCTAGTCACCGACCAATCATGATAAAATAGATTCCGGTGTTATTGACAACTCTCCACAATGGAAGAAAACCGCGCTCAAGCCTATCTCCAATTAATTCACAGCTTGCTGAATTGCCCCAAGGGAGACGAACCGCAGATATTACAGGATAACTCAGAATTGTTGGATCGCGGATTTCTGGAAACTTGCGAGTTAGTAGCATCAACCTTGACTCAACAAGGAGGGGAAAATGGCGCTAAATTTCTGCGAAATCTGGCCAGTGAGATAGGGCAATTCATGGATATGAATGATGACGGAAATAGCAATAACTCTGAAGTTGAAAATTTTCAAGAATATGCAAACTTCTTCCTAGAATTATTGCAAGCAGAACAAGCTAGCAATAGCGATAGTGCAGTAATTTTCGCCATGCTGGCCGGGCGGCAACATCTCCTCAATGACAGTTTTGCCCGGACTTTAGAACAAGTTTCTTCTAAGTTACTGGACGGTGAAAATTCAGAAACAATTAGCTCAATTATTGGCCTAATTGAAAGTTTGAGTGGTCATATTAGTGAATTTAGCAGCGGTAATCAAGAGAAGAATATGGAAATTGCCATTACTGGTTATCAAATAGTTTTAAGTAATCGGGAACTGGGAAGCGAAAAGTTTGCTCAAACTCAACAGATTCTGGCTACTGCTTACAGTAACAGAATCAATGGTTCGCCGGCTTGACTGAACCCCTCGCCCAAGTTCCTAGGCTGACTAAGAGATTATTCAGAAGTGCTGAAATCCTCGATCGAGCTTTAATACAACATCAGGATAAATACCGCTGCTATCAGTCAACCAGATATCCGTGCTATCTGTAGTCATTCCCACAATCGCGGCCCCATTTCCGATTTTTTCTACCAATAACTCAGCTTGCACCAGTGGCAAAAACAGCACTAACTCAAAGTCTTCCCCGCCGTACAATGCCCATTCTAAAGCTGTTTCAGTTGATATAAGTTCGCTGAAAATACGGGGAATTGGTATTTGGCGGCGATCGACTTTGGCACCAACACCGCTAGCCCGACAAATTTGAATAATCGCATCTGCTAAACCATCGCTACTGTCCATTCCGGCGATCGCAATTGGCGAATTAACCCCCCCCGGCCCCCCCTTGCTAAGGGGGGGAGAATTTAGAGCCTCCTTCATCGGCGTGGGAGAATTAACCCCCCCCGGCCCCCCCTTGCTAAGGGGGGGAGAATTTAGATCCGGCTTCATCAGCGTTGGGGAATTAACCCCCCCCGGCCCCCCCTTGCTAAGGGGGGGAGAATTAACTGCTTCCTTACCCAGGGGGGGAGAATTCAAATCCGGCTTCCCCCCCTTACCAAGGGGGGGAGAATTCAAATCCGGCTTCCCCCCCTTACCAAGGGGGGGAGAATTCAAATCTGGCTTCCCCTCCTTACCAACGAGGGGAGAATTTAGATCCGGCTTC
>JAHREW010000011.1:0-36818 GCA_020883125.1 Microcoleus sp. CAWBG506 | reverse complement strand
AATTCAAATCTGGCTTCCCCTCCTTACCAACGAGGGGAGAATTTAGATCCGGCTTCCCCCCCTTACCAAGGGGGGGAGAATTCAAATCCGGCTTCCCCCCCTTACCAAGGGGGGGAGAATTCAAATCCGGCTTCCCCCCCTTACCAACGAGGGGAGAATTTAGATCCGGCTTCCCCCCCTTACCAAGGGGGGGAGAATTCAAATCCGGCTTCCCCCCCTTACCAAGGGGGGGAGAATTCAAATCCGGCTTCCCCCCCTTACCAAGGGGGGGACTGAGGGGGGGTTCCATCCCATCTTCACAACCCAAGATTTCCCAAAGCACCGGCAAAACATCCAGCCGCGGTTGAGGGCGCTGGTGAGCTAGAATCAAACTAGCCCGATCGCCCTGTTCCAGATTTTGCCCAAATTCAGGATTCAACAGTAACTCCAATCCAGCGCGAGAGGCCCCGTGAACACCCGTAGCCACAATCCCCCAGCCCGATCGCGCCTGTGACCTACTAATGATACGATCGCGCTCAACCTCCCCAAAAGCCGTAATCGCCACAGTCACAACGGGCGATCGCACCACATCCCCCCCGGCGATCGGCGTCTGATACACTTGCAAACAAGCCGTCATCCCCCGATAAAACTCTTCCACCCACAGCACAGCCGTATCCGCCGCCACAGCCAGGGCTACTGTCACCCCCAGAGGCCTTGCTCCCATCGCTGCCAGATCCGACAAATTCGCCGCCGCGGCGCGCCATCCTGCATCATAGGGGCTGGTAGTGCGATCGCTAAAATGCACTCCATCCACCAACATATCCGTCGTCACAGCCAGAGATTGGTTGGGACTTGTCACCATCACAGCGCAATCATCACCAACTATCTCTGGGGGGCAGAATTTTTGCAATATTTTTAAAAGACCTTGTTCTCCGATATCTTTAATCACCATAATTTTTAATTCATCCCAGAGGGAAGAGAGCTTGTTATGGTTATGATGAGCGGCCAACAAAAATCTTGGTCAATCAATAAGTCTGAAACTATTGACTCACGAAGCCTTGAAAAGTATGGGGGTGGAGGGACTTGAACCCACACGACCGTTTCGGGTCAACGGATTTTAAGTCCGTAGCGTCTACCATTCCGCCACACCCCCTGATTTAAGTTACTGTAGCAGGATTATGCCCCCACAGACAACCACAGCTTTCTACAATACAACCAAAACCCTATTTTACGCAACCCCTAATCGAAAATTTCTCAAAAACCGCGCTGCATCCCCCTAAGCGGTACAATAATCAATCAGTGTGTCCTAGGCGATCGCGCCTATCTCACCTACCGCCTGTAATTATTCCGCTAAAGCAAATCTATGTATATTACCCTACTGCTGTACGCCGTCTTGGCGGGAGCTTATCTCCTGGTAGTACCCGCAGCTACCTACGCCTATCTCAACAGCCGCTGGTACATTGCTACTTCTTTGGAACGGGCGTTCATGTACTTCTTGATGTTCTTCTTTTTCCCAGGTATGTTTCTCCTAGCTCCATTTTTAAATTTTCGCCCCAAACGGCGGCAGATAGAAGCCTAAATGCGACGTATAGACGTAATTGGAATCACTTTTGGTGTCTTTGTGGCTGGTGGGTTAGCCTACTTGTTGCTGCAATGGGCAGGACTCGACAGCACGAATGCAGGTATTTGGAGTCAATTGTTTTTGGTCGCTGGCTTGATTGGTTGGCTGGCGACCTATTTATTTCGAGCAGTCACTCAAGGTATGACCTATAGTCAGCAACTGAAGGACTACAAAGAAGCAGTCTTGCAGAAACAACTCGATGAATTGACTCCTGAAGAATTGGCAAGAATTCAAGCCGAAATTGAACAGGAAAAAAATAATTAGTTATTAGTTATTGGTTATTGGTTATTAGTTATTAGTTATTAGTTATTAGTTATTAGTTATTAGTAACAAGCAACAACTAAGTACAAATCTCTAACAACTACGAACAAATAACCAATAATAACTAACAACTGACTAATGACCACGGACTAATAACTAATGACTATTTCTAATTGCTTTGAAAACCTGCGCCAAAAAAATCAGTGCGCTTTAATCCCTTTCATTACTGCTGGCGACCCCGACTTGGAGACAACGGCTAAAGCACTGCAAGTTTTGGATGACAACGGTGCTGATGCGATCGAACTTGGTGTTCCCTATTCCGACCCTCTGGCTGACGGGCCAGTCATTCAAGCTGCTGCTACCAGGGCTTTGCAGCACGGAACTCGCTTAGATGACGTGCTGGAAATGGTCGCGAAAGTTAGCCCTAATTTGCGATCGCCAATTATTCTGTTCACCTACTATAACCCGATTTTGTATCGAGGTATAGAAACTTTCTTGCAGCAAATCAAAAGTGCCGGAGTCCAGGGATTAGTAGTACCAGATTTGCCCTTAGAAGAAGCAGAAACCCTAATTCAACCAGCCAACAAATTAGGAATTGAACTCACATTATTAGTTGCTCCCACAAGTCCCAAAAGCCGCATAGAAGCTATTGCTAAGCAGTCTCAAGGATTTATTTACTTAGTCAGCGTCACCGGCGTTACAGGAGTGCGGGATGGATTAGAAAAGCGAGCAAAAGAGTTACTGCAAGAACTGCGCAGCGTCACCGAAAAACCCATCGGCATCGGTTTTGGGATTTCGACACCGGAACACGCTCGTCAAGTGAAAGAATGGGGCGCAGATGCTGCCATTGTGGGCAGTGCTTTTGTCAAACGTTTAGCTGATGGCACTCCAGAACAGGGTTTAGAATCTATTGGCCAATTCTGCAATAGTCTCAAAGCAGCAATTCAAAATACTTAGCAGCCTTGCCGATAATTTCTATCATTAGATAGATGCCGGAGTGCGATCGAGTTTGCAATGATTTAGGCTAAAGACATTGTTGTACTTGAGATAAAAGGTTTTCTTCCTTTAGGTTTCCGACCTGAAGGAAGGTTTTTTTTGAGATAACAAGGTGGGTAGTAATATCAATTCCGGTTGTATCGGAATGATTTAACCGCGAAGGCGCGAAGTACGCGAAGCAAGAGAAGAGAGATTTTAATACAGGACGATGAAGAGAGGATTTTATATAAGTAGCTCAACCAAAAAAAGATGAGACGGGGAGGGTAGGCACGCACCATCCACTACCCCTACAACACCATGATTTGTCACCAGAATGAAACAGCCCTGGCCCTTGGGGGGGTTCTTCTTCCTTCTTCCTTCTTCCTTCGCCCACTCAACAATTGAGAAATGTAACTTGAGATAGATAAACAAGTCCTATTTTTATTCGTATGCTGAAAGAGTATTGAAATTCCTGATTTTGTAATGCTAGCCATTTACCAAACCACAGGCATTTCAATATATCAACCATAGTATAGTATGCAAGGAGCATTTTTTATGAACAGACTTACTGCGTTTATCAAAAAAATTCGATTGGGACAGTTGTTAACAGTGTTTATGGCGGGTCTTTTAGTGTTCGTTAGCACTGCTTGTAGCGGCACGGATGTGATGGCAGGAAAGACGGCCGACAAACTTAGAGAAGAAGTTCCTTCCGAGGCTGTAACTTCTGAATATAAAGGTGGGCAGAACCAATATAGCGATGTAGATCCCAGAAATGCCAACATGACAAAAGTAGAAGCAAAAGCCAAGATGCTGAAGGATGAAGCACAGCGCCGCATCGATACTAAAGCTAGCAGTAATGTGGGTGAAAATGTCCGACGAGTGGCCGATGAAGCGCCGGATAAACTCAAGGAAATTGGCAATAAATTGAATGAGGATGTTCGCAGTGCTCAGGAGAATTTAGATGAGTTTGGGAAAAATACTCAAAAAAACATGGCTAACCTTAAAGAAAATACTCGCGATGGTGTGAAGGGAGCAAAAGAAGTGGTTAAAGAGGCCACAGAAGGGGCAAAAGATAGAGTAGCAGAGGGTAAGGATGCGCTCCAATATAACCTCAAACAAGGCAAGGAAAATGTCAAAGATGCTTTGGAGACTGTAAAGTCTAATGCTGATGATGTCTCGGACAAGGTTAGCTCTAAAGTGAACCGAGATATTGATAGAACTCAGCGAGCTGCTGAAAGAGCGCTTGATGCGATCGACTAATCATATCAATTCTGGTTGCACCGTCAGGTGATTGTCGATGTTTATTTAGGGTAGATTGGGAAGACGATCGCCCACTTTCAACCCTAATTGGGCTGCCCTTCCTCCTCGGAGTTCCATCACTGCATCAACTGGAACATCCGGGCCGTAGTTGGGGCAGTTTTCAGTTAAACAGGGCGGCACATTGGGGATTATCGCCTGGACTACCCCTCCCCGCAAAAAAATCATATCCAGTTCAATAAATACATTTTTCATCCAAAAACGTACATTTCGCGCGGGTTCAATGGGGAACAACATTCCCCTGTCTTCGGGCAATTCTGTGCGAAACATCAGACCAATTTGTTGTTCTTGGGGAGTTTGGGCCACTTCCAATCCGATCGCGCGATCGCCGATGTTAGTATTAACAGAAATTGGCAAAATTTGACCCACATCAATTCCGCCAAATAGCGATATAAAGTTGGATTGCGATAAATTAACTATTTCCGAAAAAGCTCCTAAATATTGACCCGTATTTTTATCTTTCATCACAGTTTGGTTATCGGAAACAGAGATATCTAAGTCGCTAAACTTCATGCCATCTGTCAAGACAATTTTATCATTTCCGTTGCCAAAATCGGTAATTAAATCGGCTCTATCTAGACTCGATGGATCAGCGGTTATTTCCATCACAAATAAATCATCCCCCGCACCACCTGTCAAGATATCTTTGCCTTCACCACCGATTAGCAAGTCTTGACCCCGATCGCCATTAATGACATCATCTCCTTGTCCTCCATAGATGGTATCGGTTCCCTGGCCTCCCGCGAGGCTATCAGCGCCCTCATTTCCAGCGAGCAAATCGTCTCCTTGTCCTCCATAAATTAGGTCATTTCCCCCCAAACCTTGAATAGTGTCATTACCCGCAAATCCTCTAATTAAATCGGCGTTGGGACTTCCTAGGAGAAAGTCAAAGCCGAAAGTACCGTCTATGTTAGCCATTTTATATTTAATAAATGGAAGATTTGGCGATCGGCATTCGCCAACCAGTACCAAAAGCCCGATCGCTAATTTTCAAACCCGGAGGTGCTTGTCGCCGTTTAAATTCCGCCTGTCTCACTAATTTTACTATCCGTGCTACCACCGCTTCATCATGTCCCACCGCCACAATTTGTTTAACAGATTCGTGATTTTCGATCAAGCGCAGCAAGATGTCATCCAAAACATCATAAGCAGGCAAAGAATCTTGGTCAATTTGCCCCGGCTTTAGTTCAGCACTAGGCGCTTTACTGATAATATTACCCGGTATTATCTCGTTCCCAAAGGGCGGGGGCGGGCACGGGGGCACCACCCCTACATAATTGTTCCCAGGCAGAGTCTGGGAACGCATATCTAGAGGCTCTGCCTCATTTTTATCCTTCCCAATCCCCGCAGCATTCAGCCAGTGACAAAGGGAATAAACGCGAGTTTTCGGCACATCAGAAATCACCGCCAAGCCGCCATTCATATCGCCATAGAGAGTGCAGTAACCCACCGCCATTTCCGATTTATTACCAGTAGAAAGCAGCAAATGGCCGAATTTATTAGAAATTGCCATCAACAGATTGCCGCGAATTCGCGATTGAATATTTTCTTCAGCAATGCCAAAAGGGGTATCGACAAACAAATTACCTAAAGTGCGATCGTAAGCTTTCATCAAATCAGCGATGGGCAACATTTCCATCCCAATGCCCAAATTTTTAGCTAATTCCAAAGCATCATTCACAGAATGATCGGAACTGTAAGGAGAAGGCATCAGCACGCCCAAGACATTTTCGGGCCCGATCGCATAACTGGCAATTGCAGCCACCAAAGCCGAATCAATCCCGCCACTCAAACCCAATACAACCTTAGAAAAACCACACTTGCGAACATAATCTCGTACTCCTAAAACCAGAGCAGCCCAAATTTCTGCATCCCCAACCTGCGGAGAAAAACTTAAAGGTGCGCCCTTAACTTCTGTAGGATTTTGCGAGGTAATGTCCACTAAATCCCGTTTAGCCTCGTCATATTCAATCACCCCAAAATCTGTTTCAAAAGAAGCTAGTACCTGAATTAATTCACCGTTTCTGTTGATACAAAAACTGCTACCATCAAAAATAATATCATCATTTCCCCCCACCTGATTAGCGTAAACAATGGGTATACCTGAGCGCATTACGCTATGTTGCAACATAGACGATCGCACTCCCCGCTTTCCCGCAGCATAAGGCGATGCCGACAAATTCAACACTAAATCCACACCAGCTTTGACCAAATCTAAAAAAGGTTCGCCGACGTAACTGCGTTTTCCCCAAAACTCCTCATTGTTCCACACATCCTCGCAGACGGTAATCCCAATTTTAATGTTACCTAATTTAAAAAAATCGCTTTGGGTTCCCGGTTCAAAATACCGATCTTCATCAAATACATCATAGGTAGGCAACAACCGTTTATTAAAAACTTTTTGGATACTACCATTTGCCAACAAAACAGCACAGTTAAACAAGGATTTTCCGCCTGCTTTCACAGCGTTAGGATTCGGGATAGCAGTGCCGACTATCACTGCCAACTCCCCTGGCAAATCCTGGGCTAATTGCTGCAACTTATCCCCAGCCGCGGCAATAAAACTAGGGTTCATCAATAAATCCCGTGGTGGATAACCTATCAGGGAAAGTTCCGGTGTTAGCAATATATTTGCTCCTTCACTGGCCGCTTTTTGCGCAGATTCCAGAATCAGGTTGGCATTGCCAAAAATATCACCAATAGTAGGATTTAGTTGTGCGATCGCAATTTTCATATTACCAAATTACCTAATCTAGAAGGAAGAAGCAAGAAGGAAGAAGGGAATCGAAGGATAGGCGGGTGTACTCGAACGACATGGAATATACTATATTTACTTCATTATAGAACATCCATATCATCATTCAATCCGAGTTCTTGCAGTGCAATTTTAGTCTCATCCCGCCTTGGCCCAGACACCTCACCTTCGATAGAAACTTCTATTTTAAGTGTGAGCTTAATATTTTTGTCACTGGCAAATTTACTCAGAACTTTAGTATAAAAATTCATCCACTTCTGAGGACTAATTTCACTAATCCATCTCAATCCTTTAGGAGGAAGTGGGATGGTTTTGTCCTTGGCTAATTGATAAATTGTAGCATTTTCTTTGGCTCTGGCACCATTAGCAGATTTTACGGCAAATTCAGCGATCGCACTAATTGCTTCTACTGTTGCTGTCACAGTGAAATTTCCCTCATTCTCTCCACCCGTGAGTAAGCCATTGGGTTCAATATTACCGCCCGTAGTAGTCCAGTGTATTTCATTAATAGCAATTTCTCGATCGTATTGATCGCGTCCCCGTGCGAGAAAAGTTTGCTGTTTACCCGGTTCTAGCTGCACCTTGGTGGGGGAAACTATCAACGAGTTCAACTTGGGAGGATCGGTGATTCGTTGTAAGTAAGCTGCGGCTACCTCTGATTTAATGATAAACAAATCGTCGGAAATTTCGATTTGGCTAGCTGCTAAATCGGTTTTGAACTCGAACGGTTCATAGCGATCGCCTGATGCTTTGCCAACTAATGCTAAAGTACCATCTTTGACACCACGGGCGATCGCCTCTTTGACTACATCCCCTTTCAAAAGTCGCGGAAACAAAGGTGAAGCAAAGAAGACATCCCGCACAGCCTTGGTACTCCACTCCTGGAAAGCACCAGACCAATTGCGAACCAAAAACCGAGGGCTAACCGCATCTTCCACATCTCCATCCAGACGCAACCGATTGATAATTAAGTCTACAATTGATTTGGCAGAACTGGAAGTGACTAAACCCAAATCCACCAGCCGTAACTTATTATCTTTCCCTAACAATGCGACG
Organism: Microcoleus sp. CAWBG506; assembly: GCA_020883125.1. Lineage (GTDB taxonomy): Bacteria > Cyanobacteriota > Cyanobacteriia > Cyanobacteriales > Microcoleaceae > Microcoleus. The sequence continues at coordinate 28,854 of JAHREW010000011.1, read as the reverse complement.
TGTTTATAAGTGCGCCATAGGGTTTCAATCAAATCGCGCTGAGCTTTTTTCAGGTTTTCAGATAATTGCTTGTTCTGCACGTCATCTAAATTGGTTTCCTCATCGCGAATGTCTTCCCAGGATAGCATTTTTCGGGCTTCTTCGCGCAATTGAACATCAGAATCAGCGATCGCAAAAATTAGCGCACTCTTAAACGTTCTCGCCGACGCACCAGACTCGCGAATCATTGACTCTATCAACTTTGGGGTACTCTCATCCTGTTTGGAATGGGTAGGAGACATCACAGCTAAAGTCAGCACAGCTTGATTGGGAAGATTGTTAGGTTGTTCGGGAAACAAAATAACCTGAATTCCTTGATTAAGAGCAAATAACTTCTGAATCTCATGGAGAATTCGCTCATCAATGCGATGCCCTTGCACGTTAGCGCGGCGGTCTGCTAAAATTTTGTTAAGGTTTGGATAGAGAGTAAATCGATACTTAGTTTGCCCGACAGTTAAATAATAGCAATCGCTAGTTAGAGATTCCAAAACCGTTTCTACATTGCCAATATCTACATTGGGTTCCCCTACAGCCAGTCGAATTTCTGGGACCGTTGCTTCTGTGCGAGTGCAACCACCGTTGGACTCAAAAAAGATAGTTGTATTAACTTTCCGGTGGAGTCGCGATTTCTTAATATCTTCCGTAGCTTCCGCATCAAGACGAATAGCGTGAGAATCTTTTTTGCCGCAAATATCAGTTGTTACTGGCCCTTCTAGGCGATCGTTTCCAAGTTGATCGAATACGGCGGCTCGAAATGATAGGTCATCTAGGGGGGCAGTTCCCAATCCAATTAGGGCATCGCGATGGTTGCCTTTATAACCTTCCTGATAGGCAATAGACACCCACAAAGCTAAGAGTCGCAGGACACCTCTGGTGCGTTGAAATCGAGGCAAAGCCTGCCATTTACGCTCGAATACCGATAGCACTGTGGGGTGAAAAGGATAACTCGCCATAAAAGCTTCCCGCGCACTTTCAATTGGGAAACTAGGCAACTGTTGCTTGTGTTGAATCACCCAATCTGCATACTCGTTACAGGTAGCAACAGCATCCTTGGGAAGCATGATTTTACCTTCAGCAGTGACAGCATTAGCAGTCCATTCAAATAAGCGACGGCGGATAATTTCTGATGTCTCAGATTCGGCGGACATCATAATTGCTTTACCCAATCTGTCGAGCACTTTCTTGAAGCGCTGTTCGTCGGCTTCGTCAGCAGCAGTATATTCCATCTCCGAAGCGGGAATAGATACGACTAAAACAACATTTTTTTCACCTCGGGCAGTTTCAGAAAGTGCTTGAATGAAGTTATAAAGCCGATCGCCATAACCGGTTTTGCGATAGGTGCTGGCGTAGTTGATAATCTCATCTAACAAAATCAAACAGGGCTTATCTTTGGGGAGAAACTTGCGGATGACATCGCCCTTGGGTTCGATAAATTGATTTTCGTGCTCGGCGACAATATTAAAAGCCGCTTCCCCTCCTAACTGATAGGCAATTTCACCCCAAGGTGTTTTGCGTAGAGGAGTGCCATCATCGCCACCGCGCCCGGTGATGGAGTCAAATTCAGTGCCGACAAATACGGCTACAGCGGCTTCGGGGATGGTGGAAATGGCTGCTTGCTTTAAGATTTTATCTACTCCCGTCCATTGGTTAGCAGCAGGGCCGTGTTTTGCTAAGTGATACAGTAGAGTTAAGGCGTGAGTTTTGCCACCGCCAAATTGCGTAGAAAGATTAAATATAGCTGAAGTTTCTGTGGTTTCACCAGAGAGTCGCCGGACTACCTGAGCGGCGAGGTATGTTAAATATTTGGTAAGATAAGTGCGATCGAAAAAGCGATCGGGTTGTTGATAATCTGCGGGCGCTCGTTTGTCTCGCACTTGGTCGAGATGTACCGCAAATTCGGAAGCATCTAAGGGTTTGCCTTCGCGCAAATCTTCGCGGGGGATAAGTCCTTCAATTTTATACCAAGGTTTGAGTCCTGCCACAATATTACTCCCTATTTATTGGTTAATTTACACCGTATCCCAGGTTTATGGAGTGCAGTAGGGACACTTCCTTTAGCCCTTCTTCGTGTCAACAATCGCCTGAAACCGTTGATAAATCTCGCTTTTAGCTGAGTCTAGATCCCCCTAAATCCCCCTTAAGAAGGGGGACTTTGACCGGACTCCTGTCCCCCCCTTCTTAAGGGGGGCTAGGGCAGGGCTGTTTCATTCTCTGTAGGGGCGGTGCCCCCGTGCCCGCCCCAATCTCTGAAACACCTACAAAATTGTAGACGCGGAGGGTAGGCACGGGGGCACTACCCCTACAAGTGGAATCTGCTATATTTAAAATCCCAACCCTTTCTTTCTTGCTAAAACTCCATCCACCCAGCGCTTTTCATCAGTGCCCGTGGGATACAGGGCTGAGAGGGACTGGGCTAATGTCCAGAAGCGCTTGTCACTTCCCACGCCGTCATCGACTAAGAAACGTTTGAGGGCTTCGCTGCGTCCAGCCGCAAATAGAATCATGGTTTGGTGGATGCGATCGAGTACAGTTTTACCTGGATTCTCAATATTGGTATCGCCCCAATCTTCTGACACTTCATCGGCTGTGCTCTCTGAAGTATCAAAGAGACTCAATTGCTTGTGGTCTTTTTTCGGGCGCTTGACTGGGGCTTGGCCCGCGTCTTTGCCGAATAGATATGAGGATCGCTCTGATACTGGTAGCAGTCGGGCTTTATCCCCCTTTACTTGTATGAGACTGGTGAGGTTTTCTAAGTTAGCGCCGAGTCCCTGAGCAATCTTGCGGGCGGCATCATATTCCAGGCTAAAGCCTGTGATTTTTGCTTTTTTGCCCGTGCTTTCCTCCTCATCATCACTAATATCTTCCTCCTCTTGTGGAACAGGCATCTTGCCTGTTTTTCTATCACCTTGTGGAACAGGCATCTTGCCTGTTTCTCCATCACCTGATGAAAGTGTCCACAACCACATAGCAGTTAATCGAGCATCTTCTTCAAAGCTGGAAGTATCTGCATCTTTGAAAATGGTGCTGAGTGCTTCTTTGGAAATCGCAGCCCAGACATATTCGAGATATTCGCGCAGGGTGACGACCTCGCCGCTGGCTTTTTCAACGCTGGAATAGCGGGAGAAGATTTCGAGGGCGGGCCCCAAACAAGCAAAGATGGCATCGGCACCGACTACGCCTTGATCCGTGAGGCGTGGCATCCATTCTTTAATCCGTTGCGGTAGTTCTTGTAATACATCGCGCCAATCACCTATTTCTTCGCGTAATGTGCCATCGGGGTTTTCTCTGGGGCGACAGACAAGGTGAACTGATGAGGCAAGGGCGGCAGAGTTATTTGATCTCAAGCGTCCCGATCTCTCTGTATCTATAGACCAAGAAGCAGTTACAATCCATCCAGAATTAATTAATGCAGCTAACATTGCTTCCCAACCAGAAGTCTCTTTGTTGGCAAAGACAAAAAGACTAATCCCTCTTGGACTTGTCACCCTCCGACTTTCACCACAAGCTTTACTCATCATTTCTTCAAACCATTGAGCATCTTTATGCCTATACATGGCAGCTCGATGTGATAAAGAAACGCATTCATCTTCTTTTGGTGCTAGATCCGTCTTGAAAAGGTCTGTATGAATCTCAGCAAGAACTCTCTTATGCCATGAGTAAAAAAAATCTGACAAGTCGGCATAAGGTATAGCAGCATAGTATGGTGGGTCAGTTATAGTTGCATCTACAGAATCGTCGGGTAAAAGTTGACGGGTAGCCGATGTGATAGAAGCAGAACCAGTAACTAACTTAGCTGCTGCAATTTCTTCAACAACTTTACATACCCACTCACTTGCACCAGTCCAGCCAAGATCAGATAAAGGATTAACTTCAGCATAGTCCCAAACCATTGGTAATGCCTGCCGCCCAAATGTATGAGCAATAAATTCTCCAGATGATGCCCACATACAAAGACTAGAACTGTAGTCTATTTGTCGTCCAAATACCATCGTTAGTATTGTTTGAATTGCTTTAGCTATATCTTCTCCTTCCTCTTTGTTAATTACTATTCCTACTTCTCGAATTAGTCTAGCAAATGTTGTCAACATCAAGATTTGTCGAGGAGAAAATAGATGTACCCACTCTGTCATTCCATACAGAACAACATTAAAAAAGCCTCTTAAATGATTGAGTTTACCTTCTGGAACCAAACACAATAAACTTGTTGTGTTTTTTTGAAGGTTTTCTATTTTTTCCTTTGCTTTGACAAATGATAATAAATCCATTTCTGATGGATATTGATAAGAACGTCCTGATGCTTTTGGAAAAACAATACATATCAACCTTGAGTCGCTTGTCCCTCCAATTCTCTTAATCTGTTGAATTCTTATGCTCTCAACCGAATTTGAGAATCCTGTAACTGGACAGGTAGCCACCCCACCTTTAGACGTTCCCTTATCAACTTCCTTCTCATTCTTCGGCTCAAAAATCTCCAACAAAGGACGGCGCACCTTGCGCGTTACCCGATCGGCATAAGTCACTTCTATCGTCTCAGTTTGCACAATACCCGAAGTATCCCGTACCCAGCGCAAAGCCCTATATCTCCCAGCTTTCTTTGCCAACCAAAGACTACGCATTAATGGCACTTCTACAGGAATCCCCGTCCCATCATCAGGAGCCTCAGAAATAATTGTCCTAGCCCAAAGATAAGCAATGGGCGTACTTCCATCAGCATCTTTCGGATAAAATTCCGCTAATTCCTTCTCTGCTTCTTCCTTAACCCATTGTCCCCATTTCCGCACCTCATCCGCTAACTTTTGCCCATATTTAGGAATATATTCCAACACCACTTTATTCAACAAAACCGCCACCGGATTCAAGTCAGAAGCAAAAGCATCCGCACCTACTCGCAGCGCTTCCAAAGGAATCGAACCACCCCCAGCAAAGGGGTCAACAACTAGGGGACGAGTTCCGGGAACGCCGCCTAAAGCTTCATGGGCTGCTTGAGTTAAAGCGCGACTGGTTTCTAAATAGTCTGACTGTGTGGAATTATCCCAATTAGCAAAATCCGCAATAAAATCCAATAACCGATAGCGGAGAATATTTAGATGATTTTGATTGTTCGAGTCGATGTGGTTTTCTGGCTTAGCTAAAACCTTCCACTTACTCCAATTTTCAGGAGAACAATGATTAGCTAAATCCTTATCCGTCGCCACTTTTTTAGCAAAATCATTAATAATGCTAGCTGCTTTATCCCGAAATTCTTGAGGGCAGAGTTCATCAACAGGATCGATCCACAACGAAGCACAAATCACTGCCCGACACGCAGCCAAAGGTCGCCTCGCCCACCAAATATGCAGCGTGGAAATATGCCCGTGACGGATAGATTTTTCCCGTCTGGCGTGGGCAGAAATGCGCTTGATGGGGAGGTCAACTTCGATGAGGCGTTTGGGATAATTAGTTTGGTTACTCACTTGCTGGCCTCCAAAATTTTCTCTGCATCAACGTGATAATGTTCAATCTTCACTAAGGGTTCCCAGCCCAACTGCACGGGGTCTTGTATTGGATGCACTTCTGGAGTAGAAGCGCAGTTAAAGACTACATACAGCCAGTAGTCTTTTTTTAAGCGTTCTGCTGTTTTGTATTCGTTGCTGGTGAGGGCTACTTCACCCACCCGCGATCGCCCTTTAACCTCAATAAACCTCACGGAAATTGCCGTATTTGGATCTTCTGGATGGGGTTTGCGGGAGATTAAATCAAAGCCGCGATTATCTTTTTCTACACTCACCACCTGCCAGCCCCTGGCATTTTCATAGGCAATAACGGCCTCGACTGCAATGCGTTCAATTTCGCGATCGCCCACCATCGCAGCCATCTGAGGGGATGTGCGTTCTGGATGGGGAAGTACCCAAGCCCGTCCGTGATGTTGAATATCCGCGATCGTGCAACTGCGCTCTTTTTCCAGTTCCTCCCGCCGCGTTTCCAGTCGCCCGTTTAACTCAAACAATCGGTCTTCCATTTGCTTGATGCGGCCGTCTAGTCCAGATTCCTTGGCACCAGATTCTTGTCGCGAAATTAACTCGGCAAACTGACACTGCACTTTATCAATAATTGTACTAAAACTAATTTCCATGTGGTCAGAAATAGTCTTAACTTCCTGCTGTCGTTGAGTCCTGATTTCTGTCAAAAAACGATTCAATTCTTGTTCTATCAAAGCTTGTTCTGTCTGGTCGCGGCTGGGTAAATCTGCATCGTTTGGCAAACCATCAACCAAATTGGTACTATCAGTTACTGGCACCAAATCTAAAAATAAAGTCGGCTGTCGCACGGTCATCGTCCCGTCGATTTCCGTCTGCACCACATAGACACGTTCGTGCAGCTTGTTACCGCGTCCATCGGCGATCGCAGCCGAAAACACATCCAATCTCGCAGGATCGTGGCGATGCAAATCGAAAAATAGTGCCCCGTAGCGCAAATCATCCTGTACCCGCGTTAGCACATCTTCCCGCACGCACTCAAACAGCGGATGTCCCGGTGTCACCCATTCCAGCGTTGGGTCATCTGTCAACTTATGTTTATCAAACGTAATCTTTTTGTATTCATGACCCAATTTGCCAAAGCGGGTTTCCAAACGTTCCCCGATCGGCCACAGAGTACGCGGCACTCGCCCAATGCGGTACACCTTCTGATGCTGGCGCGTTTCCTTGGGGTGAATCCCCGAAATCGGGGCCGCTTGCACAAAAAAGTCATCAATCACTTCTGGCACTAAACGTCGCTCTTTTGCTTCTGCTGATTTACCAATAATCGCACTTAAGTTCAGTTCTCGCTTGGCTAATCCTTCTAAAGCGGAATTGGTGAGGCGGCGGAAGCGATCGGTGTCCACTTGTTCGACAATGCGGCTCTTAATCCCATCTTCCGTCAAATTGTGAGCGTACATCTCCCGAATCATCCTTTCTAGCTGATTGGCCGGAAAAATATCGCCCAAAACATTAAACACTTTGCCAGTGCGTTCTGGATCGATGTCAATCTCGATCGCCCGAATGCGTTCAAACAACTTCCACAACACCCGTCCTTCGCGAGTATTCGTCGAAACAAAATTAAAAATCAGACAATCCTTATCCTGACCATAACGGTGAATCCGACCCATCCGCTGTTCCAACCGCACCGGATTCCAGGGAATATCATAATTAATCAGAAACCAGCAGAATTGCAAATTAATACCTTCCCCCGCCGCTTCCGTCGCCACCAATACCTGACAATCTTCCCGAAACTCCCGTTCAGAATAAATTCGCGTATTGGGCGTATCCCTGTCTCCAATTTTCATCCCTCCGTGAATCTGAGTCACCGATAGTCCCCACTCCCGCAGCTTACCCACCAAATAATCCAAAGTGTCTTTGTGCTCGGTGAAAAGCAACAATTTCATCAGCGGGTCTTGGAAAATACCTTTCTGGGTAATAGCTTCTTTCAGCTTGACCAGTTTCGATTCAACTTCTCGTTTTTCCAAAGTCCGCGCTTGGTCGATCAGCTTGTTCAACTGATAGATTTCTTGTTGCAATGCTACGGGGTCAATGGAAGCAACAACTCCTTCCAAATCTCCCATAATTTTTTCCTGTTCTGCTTCAGTCAGTTCATCAAAATCCTCTGGAACTTTCTTCGCAATCTGTTCGTTCCGATAAGCCTCTGGGTCTTCCAACATCCGTTGGCGCTTATCACGCATTCGTTCTAAACTGCGTCGCACTGCATAGACACTAGATGCGAAACGACGTTGCAACATCGCCATCGTAAAACCCAAGGCCCGACCGCGGGCGGAATCATCGGCCGATGCTTTGATTGACTGGTCTTCTACATACTTAGTCAAGTCGTCGTAGAAATCCAATTCTTCGTCATCTATTTGAAAGTCGATGGTTTCAACTTTGCGATTAGTAAATAGCTTTTTGGCTTGACCTGTCTCTGCATCGGGGAAAGTAACCAGGGCTTCTTTAGTACGGCGCAAATAAAACGGAGCATTGTTCCGACGCATTGCCTCTTCTAGGCTAGTAACATCGCCATAAACATCGCGGTCTAGAAGTTCTAGGAATAAACAAAAGTTTTTGGGGTCTCCTTTATGAGGAGTTGCAGTCATTAATAAATAGTGGTCTGTGAGTTTGGAAAGTTCTTCACCGAGTTTGTAAGCCAAGGTTTTATCATCGGAACTATAGGCGCTCATTTTGTGGGCTTCATCCACAATAATTAAGTCCCAATGACTCCGCAGGAGACTATTTTTGGCATCTTCAATGCGCGAAACCCAGGATATTGAGGTGATGACTTGTTTCTTTTCTTTCCAAGGGTTAGAGCCGTAATTTGCCCGGAGGACATCGCCCCGAATCACCTCAAAATCTTCGCGGAATTTGTCTTTGAGTTCTCGCTGCCATTGAAAGGTGAGGTTGGCTGGGGTGATAATTAAGGTACGTCTGACTAAGCCTCGGACTTTGAGTTCTTTGAGTAGCAGTCCTGCCATGATGGTTTTACCAGCACCGGGGTCATCGGCTAGCAGGAAGCGGATGCGGGGTTGTTTGAGAAAGTATTCGTAGACGGCTTCTAGTTGGTGGGGCAGGGGGTCTACATGGGCGATCGCCAGGGCAAAATAAGGGTCATATTCGTAGGCTAAACCCAAGCGTAGGGCTTCCACGCCGAGGCGAAAATGCAGGGCCCTGCCGTCAAAGGGTTCTTGTTCTGGGGTAGCTTCTAGTTGCACCAACTGTTCTTTGGACAGAATGGGTTCGTAGACTTGGTTGGTATTGATTCCTTTGCCGATGAGTTTAATGGCATCTCCCATCGGCACTACCATAATTACTTTTACCGGTTCTGGGAAGAGGGAGCCTCGCAGAATTACATTGGACTTCATTTGCTCTACTTGCATCAGCTTTCTATTCCCAAAACAGGATTTTTTTAGAGGAATTAGGCATAAATACCAGAGAAACCGGGTTTTTTACCAGTGTTAAAGGCCTGGAAGCAGTATTTCTGTCAGGACTTACGCACAGGATCTACCTATAGCGTTTTTTAGGGGCAAACCCCCCGTGGTGGCCCCCAGATATGGGCATAATGCGTAAGTCGTTTCTGTAAAAAAAGCGGGTTTCTGCCGATCGCACCATATTTATTTGAGACCAAGAAACCTAACTATTTCAACAGTTTCATCTCTTCTTCAATGAAATGATTGACCAAATCCCGGTAGAGCTTTTCCACCACATCAGCATTCAAACCTGCTTCCTGAGCCCACTCACGCCGCTGCTGCAACATAGCATAAAAGCGATCGGGCGCTTTCACACTAGCTTCACTGGTTTTGAACCTAGCCGCCGCAATAACGTATTCAAATCTCTTGCTCAAAGCATCGATGACTTCCCGATCGATTAGATCGATTTCTTCACGAACTTCCAGAATATTCACGCACTCATCTGGGGCTTTCATCGCCTGTAATCCTGAATTTTTTATACTGTCATCTTACTAAATTTATCATCTAATGTCATCCTGTAAACAATTAAATAAACACCAGAGGTTTATCCTTTAAAGGGGCAAAAGCTGCCGGATCGAAGCGATACAAACTCGCAGGACGACCGGCACCCCGCGAAACTTTTACACCGGTATCGCAGAGAAAACCCAGTTTCAATAATCGGGCCCGAAAATTAGAATAATCTGAAAAACTGTCCCCCAAAATAGTAGTGTAAAGTTGATACAAATCGCTTAAAGTGAAAAGTTCGGGCAAGACTTCAAAAGCCACGGGACTATATTCCAGTTTATTCCGCAAGCGCTGATATCCGTATTCGAGAACTTGATTGTGATCGAAGGCCAACTTAGGAACTTGTTCCACAGGATACCAAGCAATCCCGCTGACACGGTGGCCGGCACCCGCAACGACACTCCCAGCAATTAACTCAGCTTCTTCAAAGCGAACTAAAGCAAAGTAACTCACAGAAAGATAACGATCGCCTCTGGTAAATTCCCTCGGATCGCGCCCCGGTTCTCCAAAAGTATACAATTGCTCCAAATACAAGTTTTTCACCCGAATTTTTTCCGACAAAATCCGATAAGCTGCATTCTCCAGAGATTCCCCGTGGCGCACCAAAGTACCCGGAAGACTCCAAAAGTCGATAAACGGTTCGTCATGGCGCATTACTAACAGCACCAATAAGCGATTCTGCACAGTATCGACGGAGAAAATCACATTATCTACTCCGACTTTAAAGTCAGCTAATGAGCAACCTTCGCTCTTTTTTGTGCCTCGTGCCATGCGTATAAATTCTCCCTATTAATGTAATCTTCGATGGTCGGAGTCAGGGCTTCGGTGTCTCCTGTTTCCCGATAGGATGTTGAAGAAACATCGGGAGCATTCAAACAGGCGATCGCCACATCCGCACCCCTTCGTCTCAACTGCCACAAATCTAACTCTTGTGGTGGATAATTAGGTCGTGGGACTACTAGCAATTGCACTTGTTTTAACAAATCTTCTACTTGATACCAGCGAGGTAATTGTTCCACTAAATCTGAACCTATTACTAGGGTCAACTCGGCATTTCCCCACATGGATTTTGCCCGTGCTACTGTTTCTAGCGTCCTCGGACTGCTCAGTTCTGGATATAAACAAAGATTTTGCTGTGGCGAATTAATTTCTTGAATCATTAACAGCAGCATTGCCGATCGATGTTCGAGAGAAGTTTGGTGAGATTTAAAAGGATTGTCCGATGCCCAAACTGCTACCCAGTCAAAATGCTGAGCTAGCCAATTAAGGATAGTTTTGTGTCCGGCAGTAGGTGGATCGGCGCTGGTTCCAAACAAGGCAATTCTTTTCATTGGTGATTTGTTATTTGTCGTGTTTTATTGGTGAGATTTTGCAAATCTGTAGAAATTTCTACAGGTGGCGAAATCGGGTTATTTAGTTGGCGAGTTGCAGGGGGCAGACTGGCGACAGAAGCCGCAGTGCGTTTCGCGATCGCCTCTAAACTTTCTTGACCATACAATCGTTTTCCTTCCTTGACAACCAACTTCATTAATGTTATAGAAGCATCATAATTATCAGGTTTTTCCTCTGACAATCCCAAACAATCTCCGAGAATTTGCCCATCTTTAATCTGTCTAAAAATTTGCTTCCGTCCCGGATATGTCACTTTGCCACTTGCCTCTTTCATCACCGGAATTCCGTCAATTTCCACCAATTTATAAACACCATTCACAGGGGAACCGCTGACCAACTTTGTTCCCAAACCGTACCCGTCAATGCAAGCACCGGCATTTTTTAATTTAGCAATTTCCGCCTCGTCCAAATCGCCGCTGGCAATAATCGGAATTCCCGGCAGGATCGATCGCACTTCCCGCGACAATTTCACCAAATCCCCAGAATCCAGCCGCACCCCTTCTAACACTATTTCACCGCTGTTGACGCGATCGGCCAACAGGCGCGCCGCCGCTACAGTATCATAGGTATCGATTAACAACGGCGCACCGGGAAAATAGCGGTGAAATGCCGTAAACGCCTGCTCTTCACTACCTTCGAGAGCACTGACAGCCATCACCAAAGCATGAGCCATTGTACCGACTGGTTTGCGGCCTAACTTCAAAGCAGCCAAAACATTAGAAGTCCCATCAATCCCCGCAGCCAGAGCCGCCCTAGCCGCCCACACAGCAGCTTGAGGGCCAAAAGCCCTGCGCGTCCCAAATTCCAGCAACTTAGCATCAGGGCCAGCCACATCGCGCAATCTGGCCGATCGCGTCGCAATCAAAGTTTGATAATTGATCGCATTCAGCAAATAAGTTTCCACCAATTGAGCTTGCCACAGAGGAGCCTCGATGCGTAGCAGTGGCTCATTGGCAAATACCGCCGTCCCCTCCGGCACCGCCCAGACATCGCCAGTAAAGCGGGCTGTGGCGAGTAGAGTCCAGAATCGATCGGGCGCATCAGCAAAAATCCCAGTGGACTGCAAACCCGCTATTTGCGAGGCTGAAAACTGAAATTTCTCCAGATAATCGAGAACTTGAGCCAAGCCCATGGCGATCGCATAACCAAAACCTTCTGGTAAGCGCCGCGCGAATAATTCAAAACTCGCGACTCGCCCGTCGATCCCTTCCCCGACGTAACAAGCCGTCATCGTTAGCTGGTAGAGGTCGGTCAATAAGCTGTAGTCTTCTGAGGAAAGACACAGTTCTTGGTCTTCTTGGATTTGGGCAAAACTTTGATGGTGCAAGCTTTCTGTGGCAGTTTTCATGGTAGAACCCCGGCAAACTCCTTTGGTTAATTATAGTGACTCACACCATATTTTATATAAATTTTTGATTAAGATTTTAAATTTATGTCTGAAAATTTCCTTTTTATAACTCTGTGATGCCTAATTGCGTGTGGATTGACCGATGAGTGTTATGGTAGGATTAATAAAAATTATTCAGCAGTTTGTCAATTAGAACCCAAAAACCGGGTTGTTTACCAAAATACACAGGTTGCAGCCCGCAGATTCAGTAAAAACCCGGTTTGCTTGTTCCCGGTTCAGTCAGCGTAGCGTCGCCCTGCCCTTCTTCCTTCTTGCTGCAATAGTTGCGGACTAATAAGTAATTAAAATAAATATTGCTAAAGCAATCCCCAGGCAAAAAATCAGAGTAATATATAAAGTATCAGAACCCAGACGAGAGAGGCGAATTTTATGAATCTTTCTAAGTCTTTGACAAACGCATTGCGTTACGTTTCGGAAGCAGCTTTGCGACTTTTTAGCCCCAGCGATGACAACTATCCCAACAGTGGAGTTCAACCTTTTGAGGGTAAGTCTTCCAAAAGCTCTAAACGGCAATAATCAACGGTCATTTAGGGAGTTTCCTTCGCGATCGGCAAAAACCCTCTGTGTAAGGGCAGATAGGCGATCGCCTGAAACAACTTGAACAACAACGGTAATTTTTAATCACTACATCCAGAACCCCGAATTATGTAAAAATTCGGGGTTCTAACTAATGATTAATTACAAATTACCAATTACCCAAAACTGATTTAAGAAAAAGGCGATCGCCGCACTCCCTAGTGGGACTGTCAAATTGTCAACTCCCCACTTAGAAACCGACTCCAAACTAGCAGCAACTACAGCCACAACGGCAGATACCGCCCAAGTTTGCCAAACATTACCTTGTACAGCCAGCAAAATTAAACTACTGACAGCAAAACTCACCACATACATAGTTGCAGAACCTTCCCAACTTTTCTTGATTCCCCAAACTCGATAAATATGCTGGCCGTATTTCTGCCCGATGACAGCCGCCAATCCATCCCCCCAAGTCATCACCAAAATGCCCAAAGCAGCATATTCCTGATGTTGCAGTGGCCAAAACCAAGCCACCAGAATGCTGATAGTAACAGCATAAAAAAAAGTACCCCAACTTTGCCGATTTATACTGTTGAGACTAGGTAAAATCGGCACTTGGTAGGAAATTAGGGCGATCGCAGCGGCTAAAATTCCCGCAGTTATTCCCACCCAACCGGGTATTTCCAGCCACCAAGCCAACAAAATCACATTCCCCGTACCGATGTGCACCACCTTCCGCGAAACCTCTGGATCGACGGAAGTAAAGCGATTTAACCCTTCAGCCACCAGTAAAATCAAGCCCAACCAAATCCCTACGAGGGAAATTTGCAGCCACAGAGTCGGAATTTCAGCAACTATAGACACGATATTAGGGGAAATTTAGATAAAGCACTGTTTACTACTTTAAACGTAAAACGCGGTATTAGATTCCCGACTTCTTTAAGTGCTTAAGTAGTCCCCCTCGTGGTAAAGTCTAGCTAGTCGAGCGGGATGTGATTGCTATGCAGTATGTATTAATTATTCATGAAGTCGAAAATTATGAAGCTTGGAAATCTGTATTCGATCGTGCTGCAATTATCCGAAAAGAAGCTGGAGAGCGATCGTATCAAGTTCTGAAATATGAAAATGAACCCAACAAAATTGTTCATTTTTCCGCCTGGACATCAATCCTAGATGCTAGGGCATTTTTTGAGTCGCCTAAACTGGTTAAAATTAGAGAAGAAGCCGGAGTTAAAGCTCCTGAATTTATATATCTAGACCAATTAGAGTCTGGAGTTTTGTGAAATAGCTGGCGATCGCCTCTGTTGAACCGAACTCGATCTTAAAATTCACAACTCCCCTTTCACCAACTCTCGCACCATCTCAAAAGCTTTTCCCCGGCACTCCACCGGCAACAAAGACAGCGCCAAACCAGCCCACATTTTCGCCACAGAAACCGACTTCCCCGATCGCACCATCCCCCGCCCTTTCTCAGTTTCACCCACCTCAATCAGGCGCAAACCCAGCGCTAATTGAGTTTCTGCAATCCTTCTGAGCCTGACCTTTTCCAACTTGTCCTCATCAAACTCGTAACCGGTCAAATAGCGCAATTTATCAGTCAAATAGGGAATAGCCCGATCGCTCCCTTGCTGTTCGGCATGGAATCGATATTCCATCAAAAGTTCCGGCAAATAATAGCATCTTTTCCCAGCGATAGCAAGTCTCACAAACAAATCGTTATCTTCACAATTTTGCCAATTTGGCCGCAGAAAACCTACCTCTTCCAACGCAGTCCGGCGAAACAAAGTTGCCCCTATTTGCAAACTTTGTTTCACAAAAACCGTGGTCAGCAAATCTTCAATAATTCCCGCCGACAACGAACTGCGGCCCCATCTTTGCGAATTCAGTTTAGTCTGGATTTCATCAATGTGATTATTAATGTCAATCACCCAGTGATCCGTACTGACAAAATCAATGCTGGGGTCTTTATCTAAAATGGCAGATGTCCGTTCCAAAAATTGTGGACTCAGGCGATCGTCATCGTCAAATTTAATAAAATATTCACCCCGATGCGCCGCAAAGCCCGATCGCATATTATTGCTTTTACCGATATGATGCGGGTGACGAATGTAGCTAATCCCTTCATCTACAAATTCCGACATTAACAGCGCTGTGCTGTCAGTAGAACCATCATCGCAGACAATTAATTCAAAATCTGTATAAGTTTGAGCTAGCACGCTGGCGATCGCACCAGCCAGCAAATGCACTCGATTGTAAGTAGGAATACAAACACTAATTTTGGGCACAAACTTATATAGCAGAATGTCGATTTGAAGAAGCAAGGAAAAAGCAAGAAGAAAGATGCAGCCCCTGTCATAGTTTCATTGATTCAGAATATCCTAACCGCCGAGAAAGTGCTATACCATTTGAGTTGAATGTATTTTAACTCAAACGAGCCGTACATTCCAAAATTAACTTTTGATTGACCAACGCAAAAGGTTGAATTTCTAAAGCGCAACGAAAAGCTTGAATTGCATTTATGTATTCTCCCAAAGCAGCGTAGCACAAACCCCGCCCGTGCAAAGCTCCAAAATGAATTGGGTTGAGTTTGAGGACCATGGAGCAGTCCTGGAGCGACTTTTTATAATTTCCTTGGGTATAGTGAAGTACGGCGCGCCGATTCCAAGCTTCCGCAAAATCAGGTTCTTGAGAAATCAGTTTGGTTAACAAATCTAAAGCGTGGCCAACATCACCCGCATCCAGGGAAACTTGCGATCGCCTGAGAATTTGCATCCCGTCCTCTCCCTTCTGGTGAAACCAACAGCGCCAAAGTTCTGTAGTCGCGCGATCGCGTACCCTTTCGTCGGAGTTTTTCAAATCTTCCAGCAGCGCCTTAACAGATAATTCGTCCATAGGTGCGAAAATTGTTAAACAGGTTTTATTAATCAATCTTATCGCTTGGCGGTAACTTTATTTATGAGTAGTGGATGCACTATCAACCTAAATACCCGGTTCCTAGCCATCGTTATCCACCTAAAATAAGATAGTTAGGCTCAGAAAACGGATTTTTGCCTAAGTCCTGTTTGTACAACATTCCATGCAGATTTTAATGCTTTCCTCCACTTTTCCCTATCCCCCAAGCCGCGGAGGAACTCAGGTAAGGACATTTCATTTATTAAAATATTTGAGCAGGCGGCATCATGTAATTCTCGGAACACTGCGATCGCCAGATGTCACCGATGCACAAATTCACGAATTGCGCCAGCAAGTTGCAGAATTAGCCGTTTTTCCTAACCCCCAAATACCCCCCCAACCCCCCCTTACCAAGGGGGGGCTAAGACTCCCTCCCCTTACCCAGGATGGGGTAAGACTCCCTCCCCTTACCCAGGATGGGGTAAGACTCCCTCCCCTTACCCAGGAAGGGCTAAGACTACCCCCCCTTGGTAAGGGGGGGCTAAGACTCTACCAGCAGCTTGAAGGAAAGTTCTTTCCTCCCCCCCGAAACTTGGGAGGGACTGAGGGGGGGTTCTATGCAATAGTGGGAAAACTAGGCAGATTTGCTGGATTTTTGCAATCCGGGACACCTCCGAATGTACTCTCAACCTACTCGCCAGCAATGCAGAATTGGGTAGATGAGTTAGTCACAGCAGGAAAGTGCGATGCTATTACTTGCGAACACAGCGTTAACGAGATTTACGTCCGTCCACAGTGGCGACAGAAACTCCTGACAGTCGTAAATATTCACAGTTCAGTTTGGGGAACTTGTAAGCAAATTTTAGAAACAGGCACATCTGAACGCCCCCTGCGCGATCAACTCAATTTACCCCTCCTAGCCCGCTATGAAAAACGCTACTGTGCCAAATTCTCTCGCATTGTGGCTACCACATCCACAGACAAGCAACTACTTCTCCAATTGTTGTCGCCTAGAAAGATGGAAAAAAGAATAGACTATTTCTCAATGCCAACCATTGAGGTAATTCCCAACGGAGTTGATTTAGTCGAATTTCCCCATCGGGCGATCGATCCCGGAGGACACACCTTAATCTTTGCAGGGGCGATGAACAATTTCCCCAACATAGACGCAGCCAGATTCTTGGCCTTGGAGATCTTGCCAATCCTACAGCAGCGTTATCCCGATACTACCCTCACCTTAGTCGGAACTTCCCCAGTACCTCCCGTCTTGGCTTTGGGGAAACTACCAGGAATTCAAGTTCTAGGCAGAGTCCAAAAGGTGGCAGAATATTTGCATCAGGCTACTGTTTGTGTAGTCCCGATGCGAATTGGTTTGGGGATAAAAAATAAAACTTTGGAGGCGATGGCTGCGGGAACACCCATTGTTGCAAGCGATCGAGGTTTGGAAGGTTTAGCCATCGGCGGTGAGTCACAACCGATCTTGGCCTTGCGCGCCAATGAAGTTCAGGAGTATGTTGAAGCGATTAGCACTTTGTTTGAAAATCCACACCTAAGACACGAATTGTCTCAAAATGCCCGATCGCACATCGAAACCCAATACACCTGGGATACCATAGGTCGGCAATACGATCGACTATTAGACATCTAGCAAAAAGCCTGTTCTTAACAGACTGTAAGACCTATTCCACAATAATTATCGGCAATGTCTATGGCAATTTTAAGCATAAATTCTCAAATCTAAATCCTAAAATTTCACGATGGAACACAAAATTAACCCCTCCAAAAATCGAGCCAAACCCCCAGAAAATGCCAAAGTTCCCCCCACCAGACGCCGCCGCCAAGCCCGACGCCCCCAAAATTCTCAAGAGTCTCCATCTAACACCCCCAAATCAAAAACTCCTACCCCAAAATCCGTCGCCAGATATCCCTGGAAAAGACTGATCGCTAATTTCACAGCCCTCAGCGTGTTGTGTGGCTTCGCCGCTTTGATGGGTGGCGGCGCATGGCTGAGTTATCAACTGATTGTCGATCCCAACGGTAACAAATGGATCGCTAAATTTGTGCCGGAATGGTCCCGGCTTCCCCTCGCCACCAGAGATTCGATTCAAACTCTCGATCAAATTCAAGCTAGCATCCGTAAATTGGGATTTGTCACCGGAGAACCTCTGCCACTTCCTATCGATAACTCCACAGATCCTTCTATTTCTGATTTACTCTTACCTGTGATGGTGGAAAGGACTGTTAACGCCACAACATCCTGCAAAAATCCTTGTCGTCAAATTGTCGAACTTCGCCTATATAAGCGCGTGCAACTTCCCGATCGAGATTCAGATAAAGTCGAGTATTTTCAACTAACCAGTTCCGTAAATGTAGAAGGTCCAGCAGAATCTTTTGTACTCGCTTCTTTAGCTGACTCCAAGTCAGATACTCTTGGCTCGAATCAGTCTCTACCTTTAACCGAACTGCGCCGATTTAATGGCAAAGCACCGACTTCGGGAATTTGGTTTAATGTCAGCGGTCAATTAGTACGGGGCGATAAAAAGCTTCCCTACGGACAGGTGGTTCGCTATAACCCCAGCCAAAATCATTTAATCTCGCTCTTGGAATGGGTGAGTGCCGCCGGACAACCGCCAAATTGGCAACAAATTGTTAAGGGCTCGTCTCCACAATTGGCGATCGATCAAACAGTTGGTTTGGAACCCCAATTTACTCTTTATCAAATTGGCCCTCGCAAATTTGTGCCGAATCCTGTTCAGTTAAACCCGATTTCTTTGGAAGAATTTGCTTTAAATGACGAAACCTACAAAAATGGTTTGCGACTTGCCAAAAGTGGCCTGTGGTCTCCAGCTTTAAATGTGATGCGTATTGCTAAGGGAAAAGCCGGTGCTAATTGGCCGACTCTGGCCCAAGCTCAGCTAGATACCATCGAATTTCATGCTAAAATTACTAAGGCTCAGGCGATCGCCTCTTGGGCCAGTCCCGGTCAACAAGTGCTCGCAGAGTTGATAGACGGTCGCTGGAGAGAAGCTTTGCAGGTATTTGAAGCCGATCCTAGCAACAGTCACGAAATTGCCAAAACCCTCAAAAATGACAATGGCAAACTCTTGAATCGCGTAGACGCAGCCTTGAGAGTGAATTCTAGTGATGGGGATGTCAAAGCTTGGGGCGCACTCATTATTGCCTCTCAAGATGGGACTCGCGAGGCCATGAATTGGCTCGATCAACAATCAGATACCGACAGCGAAACTAAGAACCGTATTCGGAATTTAGTAAATAAACTTGACGAATCGGTTTCCCTAGCTGAAAGTTTAGAACAGCACAAAAGCCAAATTATGGGTTCGGCTACTTTACTTAGCACTATTAATCCCAATGAATGGATGGAACCAGAACCTAAAAATCAGTTAAAATTGACAGAAAAACAAGTTTGGTATCAGGTGCAGGTCGCCAGTTTCTACGACGGGAACCGCTGGGTTAGTTCGCCCTTTTTGGATATGGAACTGAGATCTTTTCCTGCTACTCAAGTCAAGTGGTTGTGGGGTAGGCTCGGCTTACTCGCAGATCCGAAAATTAAAATTGAGGTGGCCATGAATAACGGTCTACAAAGAGTCGCTTTGGGAACCGTGAAAGCTGTGCAGCTTCAAGACGGAAATCTACGGTTGCTTGCCGCAGTTGAGAAGGGTTCTTAAGCAATCAAAAATAGCATACAGAAAGCAGAAGGTAGAAGGCGGAAGCCAGAAGCCAGAAGCCAGAAGCCAGAAGTATCAATTCTCCCCCTCTTCCACTCTTCCACTCTTCCACTTTCCCCTTCCCTTCTGGGACAACAACACAAACAACTATTTTTTTTACTCAATTTACAAAACTCGCACACACAAACCCTTGAACTCTTAGCTTTCGTTCTTTTTAGAGAGTGCTGCAATCATCTGGCGTTTGACCGCTTTAGCCCAAAGCTCAAACTCTAAACTGTTTGTGGTTTTAATTTTAACTTGCTCAACAAGGTGAGGTGGGGCTTTTTTTTCTACGGTAGTATCCATGTTTTTTTCCTCGTCCAGAAAATGTTAGTAGTCGATCGTCAACGGTTAGGATCTTATCTCTATTCTATTAACTAATTGCAGGAATTACTTCTATTAAATACATATAATTTGATCGCAAAATGCAGTAAATACATCCGGAGAATGCAATTTACGAATCTAACTTTAAAACTTCCTGCAATCTCTGCCTACCATAGGTTTTAGCTGATGTTTGATGATGACTATTTAGGTTCTCAAATATTATCAAACCAAGACTTATGTTAATCTACTGATAGTTAAATGAATGTATTTGTGTATACAGCAGATAATCATTTTTTAACCAGTCATAAAATATGCACAAGCAAAAAAACAAGCTCGTCAATTAATTAGTCTGGCTTTAATACTAGAGGATTTTTGATTATTATTTAGCAACATTTGATTTTAAGTTGACAGACTGCCAGTGGTGCTGGTACGGCCACCGTTGACTCCTTTGATCTGGCTCACCGTGGTTTGGTTTATCACATCAAATATCGCACCTGTCGCTAGATATTTCCACAGGGGGATAATTTTAGCTCTCCCTTCACCCTTCTCCCTTGACACGAGATAAATCTGACAAGCTCTTGCACATCTAAATCAACTTGAGTTATAACCGATTCGGAGTAACATCAGTCAACAGGAGAAACCGTGAAATATTTTTCAGTAGTAATGTATTTGCTGCGGGAACGGCAACAGTTTCTCGAAGAAATCCGCGAAGGTGTCAAGCTCAAATCTAAAATTTTCGGGCTGTTGATTTCTAGTACAGTATTTTTTTCGATTTATGGAGCAATTTTAGGTGCATCTAGTACGTGGATGCAATGTCTAGTGTCAGCAATTAAGCTACCAGCACTTTACTTACTGACACTGATTATTTGTTTTCCTACACTCTACTTTTTCAATGTCATGTTTGGTTCAAAACAAACTTTTGAACAGTATTTGGCATTGTTAATGACAGCAATGTCGATGATTAGCATCTTGATGTTTGGATTTGCACCTGTAAGTCTATTTTTTTTACTGAGTAGTAACAATTACAATTTTTTCCTGTTGTTGAATGTTGCCATTATGGCAATTACAGGATTTTTAGGAATTAGTTTTTTTTATCAAGGAATGCACTTCCTTTCCGAACAAGATGCTGAAGGCAAGGATATCCGCCTAAATATTTTGCGCTTCTGGTTGGGACTTTATGCCTTTGTTGGGAGTCAGTTGGGATGGACTCTCAGACCTTTTTTTGGGTCGCATGGAATGGCATTTCAACTATTCCGAAGCCGAGAAAGCAATTTTTATATGAGTCTCTGGGATTCAATTAGGTCTATAGGAGGGTTTTAATTAATGCTAAATTAAGGAGATTTGAAATAGTGATACAATCGGACTTAGATGAATTACTAATTCCTGAAACGGAGTTAGAGGAATTGAGCGGCATAGCTTTGGGTGACGGTTTTGCAGGTAATTTTTACAGACATGGTGCTTTCGGAGACAGCAGAAAGCTATTTTCTATGCTGTTAAATGAGTTGCTGATATTTTGCGTAACCTTAGTGGTTTCCCTCCCTGTTGCTTTAGTCGCTACTCAACATAAAGCTGGTTCCTTTAGCGATGCTCAGATATTTGTTTTGGTTTTACAACTAACTTTGGGCTTGTCCGTAGCCATTGCTGTAGCTTGGAATTTGTATAGATGGGTAAAGGCAAAGCCTCTAGCAACTTTGGCTGGTTTGCTGGATGAAGTTGACAAGTATCATGAGGTGATTAAGGCTCTCGATATTATTGATCGCTTAATAGCCGTTGGCAATCTCCAAGCCAATTTGATAAATCGAGAGGATGCAATTGAAGCATTAAACGTTACTAGGAAAAGTTTAGTTTGTGCTTTAAAAACAGAAAGAATTCTCCGGGAAAATCAGGAGTTTATTGGTCGTCGTTACGAATTATTTGCTAATATTGAAAGTAATTTGGCTGCTTTGATGGCGATGGATGTTAGCGATCGATCAACTGAATACGGGAGATTGTTGAATGAGGCTTTGGAGATTGGCATGAGCGTACACAAAGAGGTAAAAAAGTTACAAAATGGCAAGTAAATAGGGCTTATATACACGCAATGTATTTATGTCATTTCTATGATTTTGGTAAGGGTTATAAAAAAGCGAGCGCAACTAGGAGAAGCCCTGCGTACTTTGTCAACATCTAAAAGTTCTAACTGTTTAGGAGCGTGTCGTGTTTTGTGATATTTACCTTTAGATGTTTTATTAGTGGCTGATGTCAGCCACTTACTCAAGTTGTATTTGGAAACTTTCTCCAAACTTTGATTTTCCAGCCTTTTGTAAAGATAATCTTCTTTAAATCCTCCATTATAAAACTTGTTTAAAGCATCAATATCAGCAATAAACTAAGCCTCCATAGTTTGTACAATTAAGTGGCAACAGGCATCATCAAGCCCTTGGGTCGCCAAAATCCAAGGTAGGTCTTCTTTCCTGATCCTTAAATGCTCCCAAGGTGTGTGAGTTTCAGAAACAAGAGATTCTGAATCAACAAGCAAAACATTAAAAGCCTCTGGATAAGATTCCATACTGATTAGGAAATCTTCGCAAGCATCGCGACGAGAACCAGACGGGATTGACAGAATTTTAATGCCTTTGCTATCTGCGAATTCATAGAGTTATTTGAAGACATGAATAAAACCAGCTCGGAGTCCCGCTGTTGCTTCTTTTCCAGCCGGGATTTTACTCCTAAATCCTGGACGTTTTTGAGCTGTATTTTCTATTTTAGTTTCATCTTCACTTTCCTCTCCAATACCTTCAATATAAATACGAATCTCCCTTACCATCGGTTTCCTCCGATGTGTCCCATCCGCCACAAATCTCCTAGAGTGTACTTTTCCAGCCACTTTTTAAGTTGCTGAGGCTCTAGACGGCGCAGGTGACTGCCTGTGTTATTCTGTTCGCAAACTAAGACTGATTCGGGAACTTCACTCAAACCAGAAACCAAAGCATCCGAATGAGTAGTAACAATTATTTGAGTTCTTGTAGATGCTGCAATTAGCAATTCAGCAACGGTAGATAAGATATCTGGATGCAACCCTAATTCTGGTTCTTCAATACAAATCAGGGGCGGTGGACTTGGGTGGCACAGCAAAGTCAGCAAGCACAAATAACGAAGCGTACCATCGGATAAACGGGTAGCAGGAATTGATCTATTGAATTTTTTATCCCTGATAAATGTTTGTATTGTACTACCTTCTATTTTAGTTATGATTTCACCTACGGCTTCGTAAAACTTTTGCAACTGCTCGATTAGCAAAGGTTTAATACCTTGGTATTCTAAATTGTTCAAAACATGAGCAAAGTTTTTTAAGCGAAGAGTTCGGATAAATCTTTTGCCTTGCATCTCATCCTCCTATTTAAAGCTTTTGATATCTTCAAAAAGAGGATCACAGTTTCGTCATTTTAAGGTCAGTAATGCCCAGATTACTGACCTTAAAATAGAGTTGATAGCTAAGTCTTGGATTCGGAGCGCAATTCGATTATTTCAATCCTCAAAAATATCCAACTGTTGCCCATCCGACTCTTTTTTGCCATCTTTCCTAACACCTTTCCGCAGTCCGATCGCAATTTTACTATGTTTCTCAATCTGCTTCATCACCTGTCTTGCTCTCTCAATTACCGAGGTTGGTAAACCAGCTAATCTCCCCGCTTCAATCCCATAAGACTTATCAGCGCCTCCAGGCTGAACTTGGTGCAAAAATACGATTTGATCTGGCAATTCCTTGACCGTAACTTGATAATTTGCTACATTATTTAAAATAGAAGCTAACTCATTCAATTCGTGATAGTGCGTTGCAAAAATTGTTCTAGATCGAATCTCGCTTGCTAAATATTCCGCCACAGACCAAGCAATCGAAAGTCCGTCAAACGTCGCCGTTCCCCTGCCAATTTCATCTAACAAAACCAATGATTTCGGCGTCGCGTGGTTGAGAATATTTGCCGTTTCATTCATTTCTACCATAAACGTAGACTGACCTGTTGCCAAATCATCCACTGCACCGACTCGGGTAAAAATGCGATCGCAAATTCCCAAAGTAGCAGCCTTTGCCGGCACAAAACTCCCCATTTGCGCCATCAACTGAATCAAACCCACCTGCCGCAAATAACAACTTTTGCCACTAGCATTCGGCCCAGTTAAAATAATTAAATCTGGTCGATTTAGCGATGCTTCCCGACCCAAAAAAGCCGAATTAGGTACAAAAAAGCCCGGAGGTAAAGACTTTTCGACCACCGGATGACAACCTTCAATAATTTTAATTTCCCGACTTTCAACCATCGTTGGGCGACAGTAATTCTGATAAACAGCTACTTCTGCCAAACCGCACAAAACATCTGCCGCGGCCACGGCGCGGGAAACATTGCGAATAATTTCAGCGTGTTCTCCTACCCCGGCGCGCACTTGAGCAAAAATATCATATTCTAGTTGATTTAAATCTTCCCGCGCTGTCAGAATTCGTACTTCTCTTTGTTTTAATTCTTCTGTGCTGTAGCGTTCTTCATTAGTGAGAGTTTGTTTGCGCGTGTAGTCATTTGGTACTTGGTCTACTTTCGATTTTGTAATGCTGATATAATACCCGAAAGCTTTATTGTAACCTACTTTTAAATTAGAAATTCCGGTGCGTTTTCTTTCATTTGCCTCTAAATGAGCAATCCACTCCTGATCTGCTGATGCAGTTTCTCGCATTTCATCTAGTAGGGAATTAATGCCAGAACGAATCAACCCTCCTTCTTTTAAATGAATCGGCGGCTCGTCTACTAAATGAGCGTGAATTTTAGTTGCTAGTTCTGCTAAAATTGGCGGTACATTTTGCAGTGATTTCAGATATGGCGATCGACCTTGAGCTGCGATCGCAGCTAACTCCGGCAGTTTTCCTAAAGAATCAGCTAAAGCGACTAAATCTCGCGGACTAGCTGTTCCAGAACCCGCGCGACCAGCCAGTCTTTCTATGTCGTAAATTTGGCGTAATAACTGCTGCAAATCTTGGCGCAGGTAGTTATCTTCTACTAATTCTTGAATTGTGTCATGTCGCGCGCAAATGCCTTTAATATTCAGTAAAGGTTGCAGCACCCACCGCCGCAAAGCCCGACCTCCCATTGCAGTGCTAGTTTTGTCTATCGCCCACAGCAAAGAACCATGAAACACCCCATCTCTCACAGTTTGAGTAATTTCCAGATTGCGACGGGTTTGATAGTCTAGTGTGAGAAAATCCGTGATGGTGTAAGTGTGTAATACTTGCAAAGGAACTGCATTTCCTTTTTGAGTTTCTTCGAGATATTGCAGCAAACCCCCGGCGGCGCGTACTGCTAGGGCAAGGTGTCCGCACCCCATACCTTCGAGCGATCGCACTTTGAACTTTTGCAGGATTCTCTGTTTTGCCTCTCCCAAAGTAAAGGGAATTTGCGATCGCAAAGAATAGCAAAACGAACTCGGTAAACACTCTGGCAAACCATCGGATTTTTCTCCTGGTCTCAACATAGTCACCAAATCGGGAGCATTAGTTGGTACTAGCACTTCCGACGGTTGCAAACGCAATAATTCTAGATTTAATTGTTCTAAACTATCTGCTTGTGTAGTGACAAATTCTCCCGTTGAAATATCTGTATAAGCCAATCCCCAATGGGTTCCAGCTATAACGATTGCTGCTAAAAAGTTATTTTGTCTGGGTTTGAGCATTCCGTCATCAGTCAAAGTTCCGGGAGTCAGAATTCGGGTAATTTCGCGCTTGACTTGACGGCCTTCTCTAGCTGCGATCGCTGCATCTTCTACTTGGTCACAAACTACTACAGCATAGCCTTTTTCTACTAACATTGAAGTGTAGCGATCGAGTGCATGGTGTGGCACTCCTGTCATCGGCACCCGTCCAATTTCCTTGCCGCTTTCTTTGCTAGTACAAACCAGCTCTAATTCCCGCGAAATCGTCACTGCATCTTGGAAAAAGCACTCAAAAAAATCTCCGACTCGAAATAATAAAAGTGCGTGGGGATATTGTTCTTTGACTTCCACATACCGCTGCATCATCGGTGTCAGCTTATTACGCTCTAGTAAGCGGTAGTCGGCATTACGAATATTTGCTTGATTGGGGTCTGTTGGGGTAGATGCAGTGTAAGGCATAGGGCGATCGATGATAAAATTTAATTTTTAATCAGTTTAGCGCAAGTTTGCTACCTCATCAATCATTCGGCGATTGAAATTGCTTCTTGTCAAAGGAAGTCTGCCGATGCAGACTAAGAAATAAGACGAGTAATGTAGGAACTCGCCGCCAGGTGTTATCAGCAGTTTTACTGAATTATAATTGTGCCAAACTCAAGGCACCACTCTAGATAAATTTATCGATACCAACCTCGAAGTTAATGATAGTATAAATACCACTGTTCGGACTTAACACAAACCGATTCCATTGATGTACTCAAAACCCGCGTTGCCGAACAGCAAGCCGCGTCCCTCTGCGTCTAGCATTAATGCACCTTTGACCCCACCGTAGATGGTTTCGTTACCTTGGCGATCGAATCTGAACCAACTTCGCCCCAAATCAGAGCGAGTTTGTCAACTATTAATCAGGCAAGACTCCCATGTGCGATCGACTCAAAAAAAGCTGCCATCTGAACTAACTAAAAGTGTAAATTGGGGACTGGTTTATAGCGGTTCTAAAGCGTTGTGAGGTATGCCCGAAGCCCGTCAGCCCGAAGCCTATCTCATGTTACTAAGAAAGGCTATATATCAGGTATTATATTTTTTGTCCCCCTTTATTAATTAGGATTTCTTCGAGATGAAACTAGCAAATTTGTTTTTAGCAGTGGCAGTGGCGATCGCCTCTTTTGGTATTCCGTTAGCGCCAAAGCAGACACGGTGAACGCCCTCTGCGACGTGTATCCAAAAGGAGAAGATCGCGCCACTTCTTCCGCTTCCTGTACCTTTTCGCAACGGCAGGGTGCCGTTAAGTAAGTAGGCGCTGTAAAACGCAACCATGTAAACGATTGTAAAGTATCCAAATCCCCTAAACGTAAGTGATTTAGCCCTGTTTACATACTGTTATACCAATTTAATATGAAGCTGCATAGAATAAAGCTTCCAGAATGAAAGTGTAAGAAGATAGTGAACGGATTTCTTCAGGTGTGATTTGTTGCAGAAATTGATTCAGTCGTTCACGCAATTCCACCAGTGTTAGAAACACGAATCCCTTGAATTGTTGTTTGATAAATTGCCAAACCCTTTCAATGGGATTGAGTTCCGGACTATGAGCTGGTTGACAAACGGGAATCAAATTGTCAGGCCAATGCAGAGCGTTGGTTACATGAGCCCCCGCCTGGTCAAGTTGAATTAGTGCAATGTCCTCTCCCAGTTGATGTGAGAGGGCATCAATAAACTCCTGAAATCTTTGAGTATTGAGGCGATCGTATTCTTGACAAAAATGCCAGCCAGTCAACGGTTCAACTATACCATAGAGCCAAAAATTGTCACGCTTCCAGATTACCGGTGCCCTCGGCTTCACCCCAAACGCCATAATTACTTTCCCTGTTTCTGTTTTGAGTCCCAAGCGAGTCTCGTCTTGACATAGATAACGTAGCCGTTGTCCCTTTCCGAACAAGCGTTGATAGCTCAACAAAGCTGGGGCGATGTTTTTTGAAAACGCTGATCGGCATTGGGTTCTTGCTTCGCGCTTTTGGGGCGTGGCACTTTTAATTTAGCTTTAAGCCGGTAGTGCACCCAATGATATACTGTTGGGTATGTCAGGTTCAGTTGATAAGTCTGATTGAGCCACTCCACGATTTCCCCGTAACTTTTGAAGCCTGGTGGCTGTTCTAGTCTTTCTTGTAATCCGGCCTTAGCCTCTGGACTCAAGTGGGGTGATTTTCCCGGTGCGCTCTTGACTATTAACAATTCTGACAACCCTCCTTGACGATACTTTTGCAGCCATCGAGTGACTGTGGAACCATGGCGTCCAAGCCGTTCGGCTAAGGTTTTATGTTGAGTGATTTGTCCAGTTTTCAGCCACCACAACATTTGCAACCGTTCTTTCTGACTGGCGGTGCGGCTGTTTTTTAGTTGTTGCTCCAAACTCTCTGCACTTTCTGCGATCGCCAGAATCAGTTGACGTGCCATACTAATGACCTTTAAACAGTATCTTCATTCTATGCAACTTCATATAAAATTGGTATGAGGGATCGCATTTTTTTGACCAGGCGTTCATTAACTTTATTAATTAGGTTCTGACTGATTCGTTGCCGAAAGTGTACTAATAGTGATGGGTCAAAGGGTAGTTCATTGCTGTAGCTTGATTGACCGATAAAGTATTGCAGATACGGGTTTTCACGGATCTGTTCGACTGTTTCAAGGGTCGCTAATTCCCAGTTTTTATTTAATAATTAATGCCCCCAATGCCATCCGAAAGGATTTGGCTGGTGCACTATGAGTCTGCGGGGAAGTTGGCCGCATATTCTGATTCAAATTCATCCCACGGAATTATTTGGGCCATTTTTACCCAACGGTTGAGGGCTGACAATTTAGACCCGTTGGCTAGTTCAAAGTCTAAGGGTGGGAGGGTAGCAAGCTCAGCTTTTTTGTACACGATCGCAGGTGGTGATGCACGGGTTTTGACCTATTTTACCTGTTTATCTTGCACTTTACTCTCGATCGCGCGATCGAAACGCAGGCCACGTAAAGTGCGATCGATATATTCAGGAAGCCCTAATTACCCACCGCATGAACTTGTCAGAAGCACCGCAAGCTTACGAGACTTTCAAGAACAAAAAAGACAACTGCATTAAGGTTGTACTTAAACCTTAACTCGGATTCGAGGAACCAGGATCAAATAGGGCGATCGAGGCGGTGATCAACGCAGATTTGGTATAAAATCATCAAACTGAATTAGACCTCTCCCATAATTTATGTTGAACAGGCATCGTGCCTGTTCTTAACTGTCTTTTTAGGAGATGTCTAACAACAAAGCCCAATTCTGGATATCAGAAAGAGGCTTTGTATCTTAAAAATAGAATCCCAGGCATCGAGCTATTTTCTCAGGCAGTGACCCGCCAAATATCTTCGCCACCGCAGCGTTTAACAAC
>JAHREW010000010.1:154769-156801 GCA_020883125.1 Microcoleus sp. CAWBG506 | reverse complement strand
GCAGTCATTAGTCAGCAGTCATTAGTCAGCAGTCATTAGTCAGCAGTCATTAGTCAGCAGTCATTAGTCAGCAGTCATTAGTCAGCAGTCATTAGTCAGCAGTCATTAGTCAGCAGTCATTAGTCAGTTGGCATTTAACCAATAACTAATAACCAATAACTAATAACCAATAACTAATAACCAATAACTAATGACCAATGACTAATGACTAATGACCAATGACTAAGGCACAATCAAAACGGAACAAGGAGATAAGTTGATCACCCGACTGGTAACGCTGTCAGACGCCCCATCATCAGTTAAACCCATCCCTCGACAGCCCATTACAATCAAATCAGCCCCAATTTCGTCAGCCACATCACAAATCGTGAAGGCAGGCTTGCCTTCCCGTTCAATGATTTCAGCTTCAATTCCCTGCTGGGAGAACATCGCCTGAGCATCAGACAGCAGTTTGGCGACGGCTTCGGGTGAAGCCATTGTTTCTCGCGGCGGGGATTCGCCACCCTCGGCTGGGGGTTCGACTACCGACAGAATCACTAAACGAGCACCATAGGTTTTCACAATATTGACAACCTTTTCGGCAGCCTCGCGGGCTTCTCGGCTTTGATCTACTGGAAATAAGACAGTCTTGAACATACTGCACATCTCCGGGACACGGACTCCGATAAAATGTTTAGGTTGAACCAATTAGTGCCGTTTGTTCCATCTTCCGTTTTTTTGTAGGGGCGCGGTTGAATGCGTCCCAGGCACAAGTACCAGTGACCGGTGCCACCATTACAACGGAATTCAACAAAAAGACACATATTTAGGAGGTTAATCCTGTGACAAAAAAAACTGTAGCAAATTTATCGGCATCGGACTTATCTGGAAAACGGGTATTGGTGCGGGCGGACTTTAACGTGCCACTCGACAACGGCAGTATCACCGATGATACTCGCATCCGGGCTGCTCTGCCGACAATTCAAGATTTAACATCCAAGGGCGCTAAGGTGATTTTGTGCAGCCACTTCGGCCGCCCCAAGGGCGTGACTGAGAAGTTGCGTCTGACTCCTGTTGCTAAGCGACTGTCAGAATTGTTGGGTAAAGAAGTCAAAAAAACTGATGATTGCATCGGTGATGAAGTCGCTGCTACTGTCGCGGCGATGCAAGATGGCGATGTGGTGTTGCTGGAAAATGTCCGCTTCTACCCAGAAGAGGAAGCAAACGACCCGGAATTTGCTAAGAAGTTAGCTTCTGTGGCCGATTTGTATGTCAATGATGCTTTTGGCACTGCTCACCGGGCTCATGCTTCTACTGAGGGTGTTACTAAGTATCTGAGTCCTTCTGTGGCTGGCTTTTTGATGGAGAAGGAATTGCAGTATCTTGGTAGTGCGATCGACAATCCTCAGCGTCCTTTAGCTGCCATTATCGGCGGTTCTAAGGTTTCGAGCAAGATTGGAGTCATTGAAAAACTGCTGGAAAAGTGCGACAAATTGCTCTTGGGCGGTGGCATGGTTTTCACATTCTACAAGGCTCGTGGCTTGAACGTTGGTAAGTCTTTGGTGGAAGATGACAAGCTAGAATTGGCTAAGTCTTTGGAAGTATCGGCAAAGGAACGGGGAGTTACCTTTCTGTTACCTACTGATGTGATAGTTGCTGACAAGTTTGCTGCTGATGCTAACACTCAAATTGTCTCCGTTGAGAACATTCCCGATGGTTGGATGGGTTTGGATATTGGCCCGGATTCTGTCAAAACTTTCCAAGAGGCTTTGGCTGATTGCAAAACAGTAATCTGGAACGGGCCGATGGGCGTGTTTGAGATGGAGAAGTTTGCTGCGGGAACTGAAGGTATCGCTCATTCTTTGGCTGGAATCACTAAGACTGGTACTACCACAATTATCGGTGGTGGTGACTCGGTGGCGGCTGTAGAACAGTTGAATTTAGGTGCAGAAATGAGCCATATTTCTACTGGTGGCGGTGCTAGTTTGGAGCTGCTTGAAGGTAAGGAATTGCCTGGTGTTGCTGCTTTAGATGAGGCATAATTAAGTAGTAG
>JAHREW010000010.1:100991-154669 GCA_020883125.1 Microcoleus sp. CAWBG506 | reverse complement strand
GGACACGGCATTGCCGTCTCCTTAAAATGAGTAGGGACACGGCATTGCCGTCTCCTTAAAATGAGTAGGGACACGGCATTGCCGTCTCCTTAAAATGAGTAGGGACACGGCATTGCCGTCTCCTTAAAATGAGTAGGGACACGGCATTGCCGTCTCCTTAATTAGGACACGGCAATGCCGTGTCCTTAATTAATTAGGACACGGCATTGCCGTGTCCCTACGCGGATATATCGATCTGGCATATACTTGACAAAAATAGAATCTGTGAGGTTTGTTTATGAAAGTTAAAATTTTAGCAACTGTAACGACAATTTTAGCCTCGCTTTGGCTAGCAGTTCCGGTGAAAGCCCAAAATGCGGATCATGTCCGGCAGTTGTTGGAAACTAAGGAGTGTGAGGGTTGTGATTTGAGAAATGCTGATTTGTTTAAGGCTAGCTTGTACAGGGCTAAGTTGAAAGGGGCTGATTTAAGCGGAGCAAATCTTTATGAAGCTAATTTGGTACAAGCTGATTTAACTGATGCTAATTTGGCTGGTGCTAATTTAGTTAATGCTGATTTGTATGGTGCGGATTTGGATAGTGCTAATCTGCGCAGTGCGAATTTGTCTAATGCTTTTTTGGGTAGGGCAAATATGACGATGGCTGATTTGCGTGGTGCTAAACTTTTTGGGGCTAATTTGGCGGAATCTTATTTGTTGCAAGCTAATTTGTCTAATACTGATTTGAGACGATCGCTTTTGTTTAGAGTTAATTTCAGTCGAGCGAATTTAAGTGGGGCTGATTTGTCTTTTGCGGATGTGCGCGATACGAATTTGCAGAATGCTATTTTGTCTAATACTAGGCTGACTAAAGTTCAATTGAGTGGTACAAATATAGATGCGGTGAGGGATTTTCGTCAGGCTGATTTGGAACGTGCCAATTTACGGGGGACGAATGTGGGCCCGGTGGTTTGTGTGAATACTCGTTTTCCTGATTGTGTTTTGAATTTGGAGTGATTACTCGGCTAGACTGAGGTGTGGTTCTAGACAAACGAAGTCCGCCTGCGCGGACTTTCTGTTTTTGAGTCTTGGAGGATGTAGGGAAGTGCGATCGGTCTAGACAAACGCAAAACAGCAGCGACAGGTGAAACTCATTATATTTACCCTTCTTATTGTGTGCTAACTTCAGAAATAATTAGTAAAGATGAAGTTATAAACTATATTCAGCAGTTATCCATATCATGTTAATTCACAATGATAAACAGCTTGTAAGATTGACAATAAAAATTGCAGCCAACAACATCACTCGGTTGCTAGCGACAAAAAACCGATTAACCCTCTGATTTCAAAGGCTTAGTGGAATTCGCACAAAATTTTTCGTCCACCATAGCTGAACTGATATTAACCGCCTGCATGGGCGATGATGGAAGAACTAAGTCTTGGGGGGCGACTACCATTTTTTTACACACAAGCTCGCTGCTGCCTACAGAGGCAAAGTTCCAAGCGTAAAATTCGGGGTTGCTGACTGTCGCAGTGGCTGGATTCATACCTAGTGCTGTCAGCAATACTAACTCTAAGGTCACTAAAGCTACGATCGCAAATCTCAGCATATTCTTTTTTGAACCTGAAAACGGACTTGATTACTATTACCTATTATTGCCTGGGTTTTATTCAGTGTCAATAGCACATTCCTAGACCCATGGGGGCTAAAAACCAGGTTTCTGCGTCAATATTTATCGCAAAAGGATGATTTTTGGAAGAAACCAGGTTTTTGAAGTCAGCCCTATAGCAGTTATTCTGCCGCCATATTCAAATCATAGGAAATAGGCTCTGAGGATTTAGAAACTACCACGAATTCATAATAACCAGCATCATCCAACAATCCTGACCAACTAAGTCCCTCTGCATCTTCCAGCAAAGCTCGCGACTTGTTTGTCCGCCCCGGAGTATAAATTGACAGCAGAGTAGATTTAGGGGGAGCTTGCAAATTTACTCGCAGAGTTTGATTTTGAGCTAGTCTAGCTATGTAAGCTTTTCCTTCTCCTGGTTTGAGATTGCCTTTGAGGGTTTTTTGGGAAGCTCGGTTTTCAAATTCAATGCTTTCGATGGTTGCTCCTGCTTGTAAGCCGGCGAGGGCATCTGCTGTAATTGCTTGCCAAATTTGTCCGATCGCCAAACCAATTATATTACGATCGCGCGGTTGTTCTGGAAACAGATAGAAAAACTTAGCATCAGCCAAATCATAAAGCGCCCGACTACTCAAATTGATCTTGTTGACTTCCAGTTTCCAGGTATTGATATCGGTGGTGTCGTAACTGCCCAACTTCTTTCTAGCGTTACTGCTGATGTTTTCCAATTTGTCAAGTAATTCGTCACCGATTTTTTGCCACCTTTCTCGCCAAGTGCGATCGCCCGAACCTTCTTTTAACAGCCGTCCTCCCAATTCCGGGTATTTGGCGTAGAAAGTCTCGTCCACAAGGCTCACGTAACCATTATAAAATCTATCGTCAATTCCTAACTTTTGAAAGCGATCGCGCAAAGCATCTTCCTGCTGCTGCTTTGGGCCCGTGGCCACGGGAATTTTCTGCACTTTAGATTGCAGATTTAGCAAATAATTACCCGCAAACCAGCCCAATCCTCCCATACTTGACAAAACTGCCACCACCAGCAACGCCATTTTCCAAGCAGGCAACTTTTCCTGACTGCGAATATTAGTCATGGAAACCGGAACTCCCGGCAGTTTCGGGGGCACGATAGGTATGGGCTGTAACTCCGGCGGCGCTTGGGTTGCCGGAAATGTTGATGTTGGTGTCGGTTGTGAGTGAGGCCAGGAAGCCGGATTGCCAGAGAGAGCCTGCATTACCTCGCGAGCCGAGGAATAGCGATCGCTAGGCCCGTGAGCGAGCATTTTATCTAAGACTAGAGCCAAATTGGGAGACACAGAACATTCCGATCGCCAATGCCAATTTAGGGTGTGGCTGTCGAGCAACTGATGGGGTTCTTTCCCTGTCAGCAATACCAAAACCGTTGCTGCCAAAGCGTACAAATCGCTGTGGGGATACACAATGCCCATCTGCATCTGTTCGGCGGGGGCGTAGCCGAGTTTACCGATGCGAGTGGCGGGGGCCGGAGTGCTGTTAGTTTCTGCAAACAGAGATTCTGCGGTGGCGGCGACTTGTTTGACTCCGCCGAAGTCGATGAGTACCGGCATCCCGTCAGACAGTCGCAGAATCAGGTTATCTGGGGAGATGTCGCGGTGAATGACTCCCAGAGCGTGAGTATATTCCAGCACTGGCAAAAGCTGGATCAGGAGTTGGTTGACTTCGGCTTCTATGAAGCGCAAACCCTGACGTTTGCGGGCATCTAGCAGAAAGCGGTAGGTTTGACCTGGTACGTAGTCTTGGACGAGAAATAGGTAGCCTCGATCGCTAATATTCACCCGAAACAGTTCGCGGAAGTTGGGAATTTGGTTGTGTTTGAGCTTGTAGAGCACTCCGGCTTCCCGCTCGAAGAGTTCCTCGGATTTCTGTAAAGCGTAACTCCCCTGTACTTGGGGCGCAAATTCTTTTAAAACACAGGGCTCGTTAAATCGGTGAGCATCTTCAGCGAGGTAGGTGCGCCCGAAGCCACCATGTCCCAATTC
Source organism: Microcoleus sp. CAWBG506 (assembly GCA_020883125.1). Lineage (GTDB taxonomy): Bacteria > Cyanobacteriota > Cyanobacteriia > Cyanobacteriales > Microcoleaceae > Microcoleus. The sequence continues at coordinate 151,049 of JAHREW010000010.1, read as the reverse complement.
GCGGACAATGCGGTAGTGGTTGCTGAGTGTAATGCCGGGGTAGATAGGATTGGTCATTGGAACTTGTTGCGTCGGATTTTGACACTTGGCTGAGACTGAGGATGTTTGGCGATCGCTGATTTAAGCTTGACATTAATCTTGACATAGTTGACGACGTTTATCTGCTTGTGACCAAATTTTGCGATCGGAAGTCAGCTATCGTGAATTATAGACATCCGCAGAAACAATGGCTATTTTTCAAGTCATAATTTCCCCTATTTTTTGCTTGTTTCCACCTGGGAATGATACTCCGAGGCAAGTTTGTCAAAAAGTTGGCAATTCCCTCGAAATCTGGTTAAATACTAAAAGCAACTTCAAGACTTTTAAATGACTTTTCGATCGCTACCAAAAGGGTTGCTGCACCCGATAGCAGTTGCAGTTATCGCTGTTGTGTACTACACCACTGGCGAATTGGGGAGATTTTTGGCATCTACGCCAAATAATGTAACTCCTGTGTGGCCACCTGACGGTTTTGCTTTAGCGGCTCTTCTCATACTAGGATATCGTGTCTGGCCAGGAGTTTTGATTGGTTCATTTTTTGCCGATATTTGGGCTGTTTTGGACAACACAAATGCTAATTCTGTTACCATTTCAATTCTAACTGCCTCGATGATTGCTGGAGGGACGACTTCATCTGCAATTATTAGTAATTTCCTGCTACACAAATTTGTTGGATCTCATCATCTGTTCGATCGCCCTCAAAATGTGTTCAAATTTATAGTTATGGGCGGAATGATCGGCCCGATTGTCAGTTTGCGCGTCCCAATATTAATGAATCTCTGATATTATTGTGTTATTATACAATTAGGGTAACAGTTGATGGTTCAGCTTAAAATATGCCAGCAAAAGACATCTACCACAATAATGTCATAACAGCCTTGGAAAAGGACGGGTGGACAATAACCAACGATCCGTTAACCTTAGAAATTGGCGGTCGTTCCCTATTCGTCGATTTGGGTGCAGAAAAACTATTCGCTGCCCAAAAGCAAGGTCGCAAAATTGCTGTAGAAGTGAAAAGTTTTCTGGCAGCTTCTCCGGTGCATGACTTAGAAGAAGCTCTGGGACAGTATATTGTCTATGAAGATATTCTAGAGCAATCGGAACCAGAACGGAATATATATCTGGCTGTTCGGGAAGAAGTTTATCTAGATATTTTCTCTGAGCCAATCGGGCAACTTTTGTTACGCAAAAAAAGACTCAAACTAATTGTTTTTGATTCATCAAAGGAGATAATTGTCAGATGGATAGACTAGATGAATATCGCCAATTTATTCACAATGTTTTAGATAGTTATGCCAGGATTCCTAACAGTTACGGGCAAATTAAAAACAGCGTAATCGTCGATCGCGAACAAAACAATTTTTTACTGATGCACGATGGCTGGCAAGGGCCTAAAAGAATTCACGATTGTATCGTCCATGTAGAAATTATTGATGGGAAAATCTGGATTCAACAAGATGGTATAGAAACGGGAATTACCGCAGAACTTGTAGAATTAGGAGTGCCTAAAGATATGATAGTTTTAGGGTTTCATCCGTATCACGTTCGGCAACATACGGGATATGCGATCGCCTAAACTACCTTAAATACAGGAAACTTGCATCAAAAGTGCGATAAAGCCGTTTCTATCTCGCCACAGCCAATCTAGGCATTGGAGAAGTAAAATTATTTGTCGCAGATGCAGTTCAGTTTCCAAGGGAGGTTCATCACTGTATAAATCGCCTTTGGGAAAGATAACACGTTCTGGGATGTCTTGGGCATTCCCTAATTCTGGGATGACGGACATGGCTGCTTAATTTGGTGTCAGAGGTTGTGACTCTATTTTAGCAATGTTTTAAGATCTGTGTTAGATACCCGAATTATTTAAGCAATTCGGGTAGGTTGGTATTCCCTCGATTTTATTTACCGTCAATCTGTTTGAGAGCAGCCAGAATTTCTGGTCGTTTCATCCGTGCATAACCCCGCAATTTCCGCTCTTTGCCGATCGCCTTCAAGCGTCTGAGGGAGAGACTGTCATAGTCTTCTGGTGGGGACTGCAACGGCGGTAATTGTGGCAAAAACGGTTTTTTGGGCTGTGTTTTAGACTTAGTTTTCGGCTTGGTCTCTGGTGGTATTCCAGAGTTTTGGGCGGTGGCTCCAAGTTGGCGACGGAGCCTTGCAATTTGATTTTTCAAGTCGGATTCTAGGTCTGTAATTGCCTCCGACACAAACTGATTAATTGTTTCGACTGTGAATTCTAATTTAATTGACAGCAATTTCTCAAATTCATCCAAGAGTGTTAACGCACCTTCCAGATTAATTTCATCCATAGCAGCAGATGTGGGAGAAATATTGCTGCCCGATCGCTCAAATTTTTTAGCCAATTTATCTACCTTTTTGTTAAATGTTTGTTCAATTTGTTCGATTATAATCCTAATCTGTTCTATTTTGTCACCCTCTAAATTCTGCTCAGTTAGAGCTTTTACTTGTTTTTTTAGCAGGTCTTCATTTTTTTTAATTGATTGTTCTATTTGTGTTGTTAGACTCTCTACCTTTTTTTGAAAGGATAGCTCAAATTGTTGCAGTAGACTCTCAAGTTGGGCTGTTTTTTGAATTGGCTGTGGAGCTAAAAGTTCCATTTCTGTTTGAGCAGCAGCTACTTCCTCATCGGTCATTTCAAAAACCCAAGCCCACATTTGTTCTAGGCCCAGTTCTTTAGCAACCATGCACCAATCAGCGCCGCAGATAACTTCGTATTCTTCTTCGTTGCTGTAAGCTTCTGTGGGGCGTACAATTAAAGGGATCAAGTTGCTCCCTTGCTCAATTAGACTTCTTCTGAGAGCTTCGCGGCGATCGCGTATTATTTCGCCCCGCTGAGTCTCTGGTATGGCAATTTGGGAAGTGTAAATTTGACTGTGACTAATTGGCTTAATCCGCAAATATTCAACTATTCGGTTTTGATCTTGCGATCGATCCATCTTGTTACAAGTCCTCTTTTGTCATGAAAATCAGGTGTTTTAGGTATTTATAGCCGAAGGAAGAAGGAAGAAGCAAGAAGGAAGAAGGAAGAAGGAAGAAGGAAAATATAATCCCCCGAAATGGTTTCAGCAATTCATCCGGCAACAATGTACCATCTGTGCAGCTTGCTGTGGGGTGACATCCCAGGCGATCGACAAAAGTTACTACAATTCCTAAAAAAAGCGACTGTGATGAGTGTAACTGCCTGGGGACATCAATTATACATTGCTTAACTCATCTTTACTTTTTTTCTAAATTAGGAGACGGCAGTGCCGTGTCCCTACAATGTTATTTTGGGGTAGGGACACGGCACTGCCGTGTCCGACTATCATCTCGCTTGTGCAACCGGAATTGATATTATGAATATTTTTGCCACTTATCAATTATTTTAATCATTGTTTTGTCACCTAACTTATCAACACGTTCCACCACATTTGCGAATGATGTAAACTCTCGCACACCTCGCTCTTTGATGATTGTTTGGACTACTGAAGGCTTCAATCCAGCATCTTTAAAATTCGCCAACAGTGCAGATTTATCTAGACTATTGAGTGCTTCCAACAGTGACATTGATTGCGAAGTTACTTTTTTAACTTCTGGTGACGGCTGTGGTTTCAAACCATTAATTCTGTTTGCTAACCCACCTTCAACTAACAGAGATACTTGTTGTAAAATTCTGTTTTCAACTTCTTGTATACTCTGGACTAAAACCTGTTTTTCACGAGCATACTCAGCTTTCAACTCATTAATTTGACTTGCAAACTGGGCTTCAATATTTGTTAGCCGTTGTTCTAAACTGGATGATGATTGAAGAGTTTCATTTTCACAGGATTTAGGGACTTCGACTAAAGAAACCGGGTTTTTGATTGAATCTGCGGGCTGTGATGAAGTATTTTCGTATAAAAACCCGGTTTCTGGACTCTCAGCATCCTCAGTTATTGCACATCTTCTTAGCGCTTGAACTTGCTCTAGCAGAAGTTCTTCATTTTCCGGTTCCAGAATAAATGCTCCGATTGTCTCACCTTTCATAGGGTTGATTTCCCTGGCTTTCGCCGCAGCGTAGTATTCAAAGTCTCCGTCTACTATCTCGTAGGCGTCCATACCGTTGCGACGGAGAATTATTGGGTTGATCAATCCTCCTAATTCTAAAATTAGTTGTGCCACTTTCTCCAAATCGCGATCGGCAAAATTGTCACGGGGAACTGTGGATGTAATTTTTTTTACTGCTACCAACGACGGGGATAATTTTTGCATTATTTCTCACCTATCTTTTCCAAAACTTCCATTGCTAATACTTCAAACTCTTGGGAAGCGACTGAATCTGGCTTAAAGTCTAACACCGAAATGGGGTCGGCAATTTCCATATCTCCGAATATTTGAGTTTGTTCTGCACACTTAGCCAAATCATCTCTTTCATAAATTACGCTTTCCATAATTTCCATACCGTAACGTTTGGGAATTGCATCCCTCCGCCTAGGCAAACTGTGCTGTATAAATTTAGCGTTAGTTGAGATTTTACAAGGAAGTACACCTAAAACCTGTAGAGGATTTTTGCCGATTTGTTTCTTAAATCCATTAACTTTTTTGATAAAATCTTTGACATTAATTAATCCTTGATTCGCAAAAGGCTTTAAGTCAGAAGGAATAATTAAATAATCGGCTGCAATCAAGGCAACTCTGGCATAAAAATTCAAAGATGGTGGCGTATCAATCAATACAATATCGTATTTATCTTGTACTTCTGCTAGTTTCTGTATCAGAATCATTCTACTGTAATCCAGTGAGTTTAGTTCTGTTTCATATTGCATTAAATCAATATGAGAAGGAATCACATCTATTGCTGGAGTGCAAAAATTAGACTTTCTAGCTACTTCTGATATTGAGTAAAAATCCTCTGATTGTAAGATGTGCAGAATATTTTTTTGTTTCAAATCATCATCTTCTTCGTCATCAAATTTGACTAAACCTGTGGCAAAGGTTGTATTAGCTTGACTGTCTAAGTCTATCACCAAGACTCTTTTACATTGCTTGCTGAGGGCGGCGGCTAAATTGACTACGGTTGTAGTTTTACCGACTCCGCCTTTATTGTGGTAAACAGCAATTATTTTCATAGTATTTTGACTGGTTGTGGGTTCAACTAGATCTAATTTTATTTCTGGTACAATTTCGGGAGCGAATGGCACTATTTCTGGCACATTTTCCGGTTGGGAGATTGGATTTGGTGGCGGTTCGACGTTGGCTGGATGATTTAGAGCGATCGCTATTTCGTTAGTCAAATCAGGAGTAACTAAATTTAGTTGACTATATTTTAGTTCTAGATTTTGTGGACTTTTGATTATTTTTAAACTATCTCTGCCAATTAAAGCAATAATTTCATCGATTCTGGTTTCAAGTTCTTGGCCAGAGCAATTAAATACTAGCTGAATCTCGGAGGCTATTCTTTCATAAATTCTAATTTCTTTCGCATTGGTGATCAGTCCGTAGCGAATGTTTAAGCTTGTTAAGTAACGTTTCAGTCTTCTGATGTGGCGGTCTAATTTTTCCTTGGGATGTTTCGCCTCAATTACTACACTCATCGGCGAGTCTGTATCGATGACTATTGGGATAACTTTGGTGGCGAAGGATAGGAAGTCTAGACGGATATTCCCAAAGGCTATTTCTTGATGCCAAGTGTCGGGGGTATAGCCCAGTTTTGGCAGTAGATAGCTGACAATTAGTTTGGTTTCTACTTCGCTTTCGTTGCGGCAGTTATTGGGATTAAAAGTCAATCGATTTTAGATTTTAGATTGGGGAATTGGGAATTGGGAATTGGGAATTGGGAATTGGGAATTATTAACCAATAACCCTTCGACTACGAGGAAGGGCGACGCTAGGCGGTTCCATAGCGGAGTCGAAGGGCTGGGTACAGTAAATAACCAATAACCAATAACCCTTCGACCCTTCGACTACGAGGAAGGGCGACGCTTCGCTCAGGGCGACGCCAATAACCAATAACTAATGACTGCTGACTAATGACTGCTGACTACTTAGCTTGAGCTTTAAAATCTTCCAATGTTAGATAGCCACCGGCGGGATCGTACAGGTGACAGTTGTCGGAAATTCGCTTCATCAAAGACCAAGAAAATTTGGTTTCATAGAGATGATTTTGCCAATTTTCTTTCAAGCTACTGTGGGCTAGCCGCAAATTATACCAGGGAATAGCTGTTGACAAGTGGTGGGGAACATGGACGTTAATGTCGTGGCACAGGAACTCTACCCAGCGGGGATAATCGCAGTGAACTGTTCCCGATAGTTGGGCTTGGGCTTCGTTCCATTCTGAAGGTTCTTTGAATGAAATGTCTGGTGCGGTGTGGTGAACAATGGTGAATGTGCTCATCCAGAAATGGTAAACCATCCAGGGCAGTAACCAAAATTTGACGAATCCCCAGATTCCGGTTGTAGCAATTAAAATCGGAAATACGATCGCAGCACCGATTAAAACTACTAACACAGAAAAGCGGACTTGTTCTTGTTTCTGTTGGCCTTTGAAGCGCCACCACATGAAGTGCACTTTTGCCCAATGGGCGATCGAGCCTACCCACCATAGCGGACCAAAAATTAAACTATAAGCTATTTGTAAAGCCTTGGGAGCAGCAGCGTAGTCTTCTGCTCTCATGGGCTGCCAAGCATTGTCTTCCCCAATTTTATTGGTATGCTTGTGGTGATAATTGTGTCCGTGACGCCATGCGTGAAACGGGTAAATTAATGGCAAAAATGCTAGATGTCCGACTAAATCGTTTACCCAGCGGCGGTTAGAAAATGACCGGTGTCCGCAGTCGTGCCCGATCACAAAAAAACCGGTTAATGCAGTACCTGTGAAAATCCACATCAGGGGTAGTAGAAACCAAGGGGATACTGCTAGGCCCCAGTAACCGACAGCAACTAGCAAAACGTTGATGATGACTTTTGTCCAAGCTTTGCGGGGGTTTTTGACGAATACTTCCCGTGGCAGGGTTTTGAGAATATCTTTGAGGCGCAAGTTGGAAGTGTCACTTGCGGATGTCAAATTTAGTGGTTTTTCGATCGATGCTGTCATAAACTCTCTTGGAATGTTTGGAAATCCCCAACTAGAAGTTGGGGATCGATCTAGATTTTCCCTGTACCAGTAGAACCGGTCACAAAATTAACGCAGTACCATGCCGCCTGCTGCAAGTCAGCAGCAGGCTAGTTTAGGTAGGCGATCGCGTTTTAACAAGCGCGTTTTAACAAATGCTAGCTATCGCTAGCCGCAGATTAAATGGCTAGCGCTTTTGGTTAAAAAAACACTGCGGTCAACAAAACTTTACTTTTTATACCACAGGGGCGGCACAATTAGCACGAGTTGCTACTACTAATTGTTGTTGCTACGGGCAGAATTTTGACCGATCGCAACTTGAGAGTAGGCTATAGAGCGTCGTTGTTTGACGGTTTGCACTTGTAGCAGCAAGGATTCGATTTCTGCTTGCAGGTGCAGAAATTTAACTTGGTGGTCGGCTTGATACGGAGACTTCGCAGACTCTACTTTCCGGGTCAAACCGGTCGGTAGGGTAGAAGAACTAGCCATTTCGGGATTGCTAGCCGTGATTTGAGGCCGAGAAAGAGTGGATGAATTATTTGACATTAGTAATTGGGTAGACATATCTACACATTCACACCATTAAGTTACTTTAACCTGAACCGATCGTATTAAACATCAAATTAACCGATCGAGCTAAAATTGGTGTAAATTCCTCGGCCATTGCCTCAAAACCATTGACATCGTGACCCTGATTCTACCTGTAACTGACTCTGCTCATAACTCTACTGCCCGCGCAGCGAAGCCGAAACACTACGGCTGGCCGGGCTTGATCGAAGCTTATCGCCCCTACCTGCCGGTGACTGAAGCCACGCCGGTAGTGACACTCCAAGAAGGCAATACTCCCCTGATTCCAGCACCTGCGATCGCCGCTCTCATCGGTAGAGACGTGCGAGTCCTAGTCAAATACGACGGCCTCAACCCCACTGGTAGTTTCAAAGACCGGGGGATGACAATGGCGATTTCCAAGGCCAAGGAAGCAGGTGCCAAGGCGGTAATCTGCGCCAGTACGGGCAATACTTCCGCAGCAGCAGCAGCCTACGCCCGACGTGGGGGGATGCGAGCTTTCGTATTGATTCCCGAAGGTTACGTGGCTTTGGGCAAGTTGGCCCAAGCTTTGCTCTACGGTGCGGAAGTGATTTCGATTCAAGGAAATTTCGATCGGGCTTTAGAAATTGTCCGCGAAATGGCCATTAACTACCCGGTGACGTTGGTCAACTCCGTGAATCCTTACCGCTTGGAAGGTCAGAAAACCGGAGCTTTTGAAGTGGTGGACGCTTTGGGCGATGCCCCCGACTGGCTGTGCATTCCCGTGGGAAATGCCGGAAACATCACAGCATACTGGATGGGTTTTTGTCAATACCATCAAGCTAAAAAATGTTCGCGACTGCCGCGGATGATGGGATTTCAAGCGGCGGGGGCTGCACCTTTGGTGACGGGATCGCCCGTGTCGCACCCAGAAACTCTGGCGACAGCGATTCGCATTGGGAACCCGGCTAGTTGGAAACAGGCGATCGCAGCTTCGGAAGCCAGTCGCGGCAGTTTTAGCGCTGTCACCGATGAGGAAATTCTGGATGCTTACCGTTTGTTAGCATCTCATGAAGGGATTTTCTGCGAACCTGCGAGTGCAGCTTCTGTTGCCGGTTTGCTGAAAGTAAAAGACCAAGTTCCGACGGGATCAACGGTGGTTTGTGTGCTGACTGGTAACGGTTTGAAAGACCCGGATACGGCCATTAATCACAGCAACAATCAATTTAAAAGTGGCATTGCTCCGACTTTGGATGCGGTAGCTGGGGCGATGGGATTTTAAGAAGTTAGTTGTCAGTTGTCAGTTGTGTTCTTTGTGTCCTCTGTAGTTCGTTTAAACTCATATCTTGCACCAATGTCAATAAGGGGATTTTTGGTGGGGGAGGGCGGGTTTATTTAACCTATCTACAACCAGAGAGGCTGTGGGTGAACCCGCCCCTACAGCTAATTGAGAATGGTGCAATATCTCAGTTTAAAGATATTGCACCTGCGATCGAAAACCTGTAGGGGCGGGTAAACCTGCCAATATCTAACAAGTACCAACAATCTGAATAAACCCGCCCCCACCCAACAGTAAATCGCAATCTACCTCTTTTAAAATTCACATCTTGCAACATTCCCAGAAATAGGCTTTCTGGCCTGTTGCACTCTTAGTTAAAATCTCTTGTGGGGTGGGCCGGAGAGCCCGCCCCTAAACACGACATTCTACATTTCCCCCTGAGATATCCATGCACCCCAAAAATAAGGATGAGATAACAATTGATAATCGGGGTTAGTATCAATAAACTTCTCCGAGATAACTCTTTGCACCTTAAACTCATCCAAGATATCACGACCCAGAGGCAAAGTGTGTAACTCTTTAATCGTGATTGACCGGACATAATTTTGCGCTTTAACTAAGGCTTCTCCCTTGCCTAAACCCTGCTGAACGTGAGTTAAAAACTCATCCATTAATAACAGCGATGCACGGGTAGGAACAGACCACAAACTCATAATTAAAGCCTTACATCCCGCCACCGCAAAGGCACGCCGCAAGCCAAAAACTCCCTCTCCTGATTGGACATCTCCTAAGCCAGTTTGACAAGCAATTAAAATCGTTACTTCATTTTCCCATAAGTCAATGCCCGCGATATCCTCAGCTAATAATCTTCCTTTCCCGGCTTCGGGGGGTAATGCCTCTCCTTTTCGCCAAGTATTTGCCCCGGCAAAGGCTAAATAACCCCGAATCATCGCATTATTACCGGGTGCAAGGGCAAAGCGATGGTTTTCTGTGGGGTTGGGTGTGCGGGAGATTTTATATTGTTCTGAGACTTTTTCGGCAAAGTTTCTTAACCATTGGGCGAGATTTTCTTTGCCTTGTTTGACAAAAGTTTCGGCTTGATTTTCCATGACTAGCAGCAATTGGGGATTGACTAAATCCCGATTTTGTGCTAATAGATTGTCGGCTTCTTCTTCTGATGCACAGTTGAGCAATTGATAGGTTAATTGAAAATAGGGGTCTTCGGCTTCATAATCTCCATGTGTCGCGATTAATAAAATGCGGGGACAGGCTGTTTTAGACAACAGAGTTTCTACCGATCTATCGCCTAAATATAAATTGGGGATATTTAATTTTTTGGCGATGGTTTGGGCTAGGGGTTCTGTTTCGGGAAGCGGGACAAATTCATCGGTTTGAGATTTCGTTAAACTAGGAAGGTTGGGATAGTCAAAATTAGGATTGGCAATAATTAAGGATTCGGAGGCTTTACGGTCTGTCTCCAGTTTCCATCTTAAAACATCTTTGCCACTACTGAGATAACTGATTTGATACTTATCCCTTAATAATTCTTGACAGGTTTGATCGACAGGCAAAACCCCAAAGGGAATCAGGCTTAAACCAAAATCGGGCGCAATAAAAATGTTTTGATCGGGTTGCAGAATCGCAAGGAGAGGGTCAAAGATTTTTTCGCGTAAGGCGTTGGGATATTGGGGGTTATATTGATGCTTCTTTAATCGCTTTTCTAGTGCTTCATCCGGTTTTGTTGACCCTGCCCTTGTCATCGTTGAGGAGCCATTGTTTTCTGGATCTACTAAAACTTTTCGCACTTTTTCAATTAAATCATCAATGGGTTGCGCTTCTCCTAATGAAATCATCTGCACCGCATCGGGATTTTGGGAGGGTAAAATAAACGCCCAATATTCGGCAGATTGCCAGTTTTGACCTTGGGGGGCTGTAAAATTATAGCGATCGAACCGTACATATTCCACTAAGACGCTATTGGAGGGTAATTCTAAGGCAACGGCGCGGCGATCGAGGGTTTGATGGTCGAGTTGAATTTCAGGAACTTCGGCGGCGAGTTGCTTTTCTAACTGTTGACATTGGTTTTCTAATTCGGCAATGTCTTTTTGATAGTTTTGCAAACGAATGCGATAAAGTTCTATGGGTTGTTCTGGCTTGGGAAGGGGAGGGCTATATCTGCGGTGATACAGTTGTTGTTGCACAGAACGGAGGCGATTAAACTGGGGTTTGAGGTGGGAATAGCGTTGACTGTGGATGGCAAAATTAAACGCGGCTAACGCGGCTGCGGTCAGAGATTTTCGTTTGAGAACGACATCTAAGGCTTTTTGGACTTGTTCGGGAGAGTTGGAGAAATATTGAGAAACTAAAGAGAGGAAAGCATCAAAATTGCTGCTATTATTTTTAATAGATTGCAGTCGTTCTTGTTCTGAACTAAAGGCAAAATTACGCTGAATCAAGCGAGTTTCCATTGCGATCGCTTGGTGCATTTTTTCAAATGCGTCTTGGGGTCGGTTTGTAGTTGCTAAGAGTGCTGCCAAGTTACTAAGACTTTGTACCATATCAGGATGGTCGTCATTAAATAAACGTTGTCTTATCTCTAATGCCTGTAGGTAAAGAGGTTCAGCTTTCTCGTAGCGTCCTTGGGACTTGTAGAGAAATGCCAAGTTATTCAGACTTTGTGTCACATCAGGATGGTCGTCATTAAATAAGCGTTGTCTCATCTCTAATGACTGTAGATTGAGAGATTCAGATTCTGTGTAGCGTCCTTGGGACTCGTAGAGTGATGCCAAGTTATTCAGACTGGTCGCCACATCAGGGTGGTCGCCTTTAAATAGGCGTTTTATCATCTCTAGACTCTGTAGGTAGAGGGGTTCGGCTTCAGCGTAGCGTCCTTGGGACTTGTAGAGAAATGCCAAGTTATTTAGACTGTCTGCAAGATTGGGATGGTCGCTATTAAAAAGGCGTTTTTTCATCTCTAATGCCTGTTGGTAAAGAGATTCAGCTTTCTCGTAGCGTTCTTGGGAGTGGTAGAGTGCTGCCAAGTTATTCAGACTCTCTGCCACTTCAGGGTGGTCGCCATTAAATAGGCGTTGTCTCATCTCCAATGACTGTTGGTATAGAGGTTCAGCTTCAGAGTAGCGTCCTTGATCATCGTAGAATAATGCCAAGTTCTTCAGACTTATTGCCATATCAGGGTGGTCGCCATTAAACAGGCGTTTTCTCATCTCTAATGCCTGTAGTAATAAAGGTTTCGCTTTCTCGTAGCGTCCTTGGGAATTGTAGAGTGATGCCAAGTTACTCAGGCTAACTGCCACATTGGGATGGTCGCCATTAAATAGGCGTTGCCACATCTCTAATGCTTCTTGGTCGAGGCGTTCAGCATCCCCGTAGCGTCCTTGATCATCGTAGAGTGCTGCCAAGTTACTCAGGCTAACTGCCACATCAGGGTGGTCGGCATTAAATAGGCGTTTTGTCATCTCTAATGACTGTAGGTAAAGAGATTCAGCTTTCTCGTAGCGTCCTTGAGACTTGTAGAGTAATGCCAAGCCATTCTGACTGTTTGCCACATCAGGATGGTCGCCGTTAAATAGGCGTTGTCTCATCTCTAATGCCTGTAGGTAAAGAGATTCAGCTTTCTCATCGCGTCCTTGGGAATTGTAGAGTGCTGCCAAGTTATTCAGACTGAGTGCCACATCTCGATGGTCACCTGTAAATAGACGTTTTTTCATCTCTAATGCCTGTTGTAGCAGAGGTTCGGCTTTCTCATACCGTCCTTGGTTGTAGTAGAGTAATGCCAAGCCATTCAGACTGTTCGCCACATCTCGATGGTCGCCTACAAATAAACGTTTTTTCATCTCTAATGCCTGTAGGTAGAGAGGTTCAGCTTTCTTGTCGTGTCCTTGGGAATTGTAGAGTGCTGCCAAGTTATTCAGACTGAGTGCCACATCAGGATGGTCGCCTGTAAATAGACGTTTTTTCATCTCTAACGCCTGTAGGTAGAGAGGTTCAGCTTTTTCGTAAAGTCCTTGGGAGTCGTAGAGGTTTGCCAAGCTATTCAGACTGTCTGCCACATCAGGGTGGTCGCCATTAAATAGGCGTTTTGTCATCTCTAATGCCTGTAGTAAGAGAGGTTCAGCTTTCTCGTAGTGTGCTTGGGACTTGTAGAGTAATGCCAAGTTATTCAGACTGTCTGCAACATCTGAATGGTCGCCGTTAAACAGGCGTTTTCTCATCTCTAATGCTTGTAGGTACAGAGGTTCAGCTTTCTCATCGCGTCCTTGGGAATTGTAGAAGTATGCCAAGTTATTCAGACTGGTTGCCACACTGCGATGGTCGCCATTAAACAGGCGTTTTTTCATCTCTAATGCCTGTAGGTATAGAGGTTCAGCTTTCTCATCGCGTCCTTGGGAATTGTGGAGGTATGCCAAGTTATTCAGACTTTGTGCTACATCTAAATGGTCGCCTGGGTGAAGGGATTGAGCTAAGATTAATGCTTGTTCAGCAACGAGTATCGCTTCATCAAATTTGCCTTCGCTATCAAGTTGAAACACTTTGTGATTCAAAGATTGCCAAAGTTGTTCTGCTTCTGTGATTTTCCTCCCTTCTGCAAATTCTTGGGAAGATTTTTCCCTTTTGTATTTTCTCTTGGGCTTAATTAAAGACAGTAGCCATTCAAATATTTTTACACTGAATCGAAATATTAAAGAGATCAACGATAGAAAAAAGTTCATAGCAAATTTCCTGGTAAATTAAAAACAATGTTTCTTGATAAAAAACCGAGTTACTGGTATTTTAATCAACTCCTATAAACCGACTTTTTGCATGGTTTATTGAGCAAAAAGTCGATTTATGTATTACGCCTTAGCAACAACCAGATATTCCGTATATAACACCTCCGCGTTAGGCTGGCCATTCACATAGTCCAACAGTCCCGCTAAATGGTCTTGATTGACCTCTAAAGCCTCCTTCCGGCTGTCTTCCAACCACTGAAAGGGCGGTAACTCCGTCGTAATCACCGCAATGAGTTGTTCCCATCCTAGCTCATCCGAGCCAAAAGACTCATACTCCGAGTCAGGATGAGGTAACACCGTCTCTTTCCCTGGATAGTCTGAGGGGGAATATTCCGAAGGACACAAACAAACAATCGTGCCGTTAGGTTCCCGTTCAAATAAGATTAAATGTCCGACTTTAGGAGAAATCACCCGATAAGTTAAATCGCTATTAGGCTGGAATTCTTGACGTTTGATATTCCGTCTTGCGGCCATATCTGATAGTCGCGGTTCCCATTTCTCCACAATTAATTCTGATTGCATTTCTCCTGCTTTCGTAGGTTGGGAAATTTTAACTTTCGTTTTTAATTCGTTCCAACATTCCTCGATAGTGCGCGGTTTAATTAAACCCTGTTCTTTTGCCCATTGTTTAAACCTTTCCTCGCGCAACCATTCCCGGCAATTTTTCCACCGATCCGCGCCTTCACTGGGTGGACATCCCATTTCTTCCAGCTTGGCACAAATTGAAGCTAATTGTTGGCGATAAATTTGGGCTGCATCTTGGCTTTTTTCCTCATCAATTAAATGTTTTGCGGATTGCTGGGCTAGTTTTTGATGAAGACAGCCATCATTATCTTTGATAAAACGACTGCGAAAAACTAGGTCTTTTTTTCCAGATAATTTAAAGTGATTAACCATCGCATCAATAAAATCTCCTTCATATTCATCATACAATTGCGTTAACGTTTTCATAGTCTTGAACTCCTTTTGATCTACTACCTATGAACTGTAGGGGCGGGTTCCGCCAAAATCTAATATTCCCACAGATAACCTTTCTAAACCCGCCCCCACCCATCAACAATCATAGAAATTGGGGCGGGTTTTGTTAAATCTGGGTTAGGTGACTGAAACCTCGGTGAACCCGCCCCTACCGTCGGGTGGATTTGGGTGGGAATGGGGCGGGTTTTGTTAAATCTGGGTTAGGTGACTGAAACCTCGGTGAACCCGCCCCTACCGTCGGGTGGATTTGGGTGGGAATGGGGCGGGTTTTGTTAAATCTGGGTTGGGTGACATCAATCTGGGTGAACCCGCCCCTACCGTCGGGTGGATTTGGGTGGGAATGGGGCGGGTTTAGTCAAATCTGGGTTGGCTGACAGAAACCTCGGTGAACCCGCCCCTACCGTCGGGTGGATTTGGGTGGGAATGGGGCGGGTTTAGTCAAATCTGGGTTGGCTGACAGAAACCTCGGTGAACCCGCCCCTACCGCCGGGTGGATTTGGGTGGGAATGGGGCGGGTTTAGTCAAATCTGGGTTGGCTGACAGAAACCTCGGTGAACCCGCCCCTACCGCCGATAAACTTGTTATTTTTTTTATAGCACTACCTGCTTTGAAAATCTAGGGTGTTTTACGAAATCAGACAAAATTCGACATCGACAAAAATCTACATTTACAGACACTGAATTCCAATAATTGCGATTATCCTGTGAAAGACAAGGGCTGGTTTCCTCAAAGGTTTATCCATTTCGCCGATGGGCGCTTAAACAGCCATTAGGGGCTTGCAAGATTAGGTAAAAAAAGAAATAAATAGGAGCAATAATGCAAAAATTACTTGAGTGGATTGCCGGGGCCGATCGCGATATATTAGAACAATCTCATGCCGGCGATCGCATGAAATACAGCGCGATCGGTTTTTCGATTCTGTTAACTTCCTTCGCAGGTGTCTTGTCGGGTGGCTACGCCTTTTATACCACCTTTAAAAATCCTTTAATTTCCCTCGCGCTTGGTCTTTTTTGGGGTTTATTTATTTTCAACATGGATCGGTTAATTGTGTTGACGACTCGCAAGGAAAAAAAGAACATTGTCAAGCAAATTTTAATGGGCTTGCTTCGGATTTTTGTGGCTGTATTAATTGCCGCAGTCGTGGCTAAACCCTTAGAGTTGAAAATCTTTGAAAAACCGATTCTAGCAGAAATTGCCAAGGAAAATGCCAGAGTAGCCATTGAAATCGAAAAAACCTTAAATCAGGGAATGCCAGCAATTCCGCAATTACAAGCTGAAAAACAACGCTTAGAAAAGACTATCTCGGAGAAAGAGAAATATCGAGATTTGTCCTGTAGTAAAATGATTGAAGAAGCTGAGGGAACCAGTGGCACAGGAAAAGAAGGAAAAGGACCTGTTTATGCAGAAAAACAAGCCATGTGTCAACAACTAGAACAGGAATTGCAAGGGTTACGCAGCAAAACTGAACCCCGTTTAGCGGAAACTAGACAACGACTTGAAAAACTCCAAAACGAAAAAGATCGGAAATCTGAACAAATCAAAACTACCCAAGAAAATGCTGATGATATCATAACTCAGTTAAACACTTTGGAACGCTTAGGGAAAAATAATCCAGCCATCGCCCATGCGAGTCACGCTATTTCCTTGCTGTTTATTGTCTTGGATACAGCGCCCATTTTCGCTAAATTACTCAGCAAGCGTAGCCCTTATGATGCTATGTTAGAGCGCCGCGAACATGAATTAATCGAAAATGCCGATCTAGAAATCGCGAACATCAACGAAATAGTCCGCCGCCAAAAACAATTTGAGTTAAATCAGCATCAAGAAGCACTTGAGAAAGCATCCACCAGTGATGCTATGTCTGAAGTGCTTGAAAAAGTAGGAGAAGAAATTGTGAAGCATACTCAAGAACAACTCTTGAAGCTAGTCAAAAAACATCAGATTCCCCAGGCGATGAAAACGGCTGTCAAACAACAACAAAAGTCGGCGCGCCAAAATTTATATCGCGCTCGAAAGGAGCGGCAAAAGACGCACCAAAAAGCAAATAAATTTATGGCTTACGCTACGGAAACTTTGAAAAGATTTGTCACTAGATTCTCTTAAAAATCTTGGTTGACAGCAAAGGTGGGCAAAACTCACCTGTTTTTCTAGGTAATAGAGACAAGCCAAATCAAATCAGACAGGAATTATGCACTCCAACCAAAGAAACCGGGTTTTTTGCCCAATCTGCGGGTTGCAACGAGTATTTTCGTAAAAAACCCGGTTTCTGGGTCCATGCGTAAGTCCGATCGCACTAAAAACGACATTTTTCGACAGACAGTTGTGAACAGTTTAATTAAACTGGTAAATAAGAAAAGATTAGCCAACAACTGCCCAAGGATGCAAAGGAATATGTCCAATACTCACCCCAGCCAAATTAAGAGTTTAATGGCAAAAAATGGCGAACTGCAATGTGCAGCGGCTCCTATTGAGCGGATTAACTATCATGCACAAACTGCGATCGATCATGTCATGGAAAAGCGACAAGGATTTTTACAACGCTTTTTTCCAGACGCGGGCACTCGCGCTGCAATTGAAGGCGAATTAGCCTTAGTGAAGGATGAGTTTGAGTTTCGCCGTCGCGCTTTACAAAAAGTGCGGGAAACGCAAATCCAATCTCTCACGGAACATTGCAATCAATATTTAGTGCGAGAAAAAGCCGATATTCGCAGTTCCACCGCCGCCTTCTTAATGTCTAAAAAATTGGAGTTGGAAAAAAATTTAGATTCTACTTTTGAGGAATTTATCACGCAGATGGAAGTGAAAATGGCTCAAGCTGAAGCAATGAAAACCCCCAGCTTAAAACAGGTGCGTCAAGCCCAATTAGAAAAGTCATTGGCAGATTTTGTGGCTCTGCAAAATTGTTTAGTTGACCAATTCCAGCGGATCATCTCTGAGGGAGTATAGACAATATAGCCGCGATGGGTTTGGGGCGGGTTTTGTTCAATCTGGGTTGGGTGACTGAAACCAGGGTGAACCCGCCCCTACCGTCGTGTGGGTTTGGGGCGCGATCGCGCTCTCACCAACATCCTGATATAATCAAGTAAAAATTAAAAACTTAAAAATTTTGTGATTATACAATGACTAAGCCTACTGCAACCCTGTTAATTTCCTGTCCCGATCGCAAAGGACTTGTCGCCTTTTTCCCAATGTGATTAATATTCACCATTCGTTTTTACCCGCGTTTGTGGGAGCTAATCCCTACGAGAGAGCTTATGAAAGAGGGGTGAAAATTATTGGTGCAACAGCCCACTATGTTACACCTGATTTAGATGCTGGCCCTATTATCGAACAAGATGTTGTGCGTGTGAGTCACCGCGATGAAGTGTCTGATTTAGTTCGCAAAGGTAAAGATTTAGAAAGAGTTGTTTTGGCCAGGGCGGTGCGATATCATTTACAAAATCGTGTTTTAGTTTATGGCAATCGGACTGTTGTTTTTGCTTGACAATTAAGTCTCATACCAAATCCTGGTTTGTTACCCCTTTGATCGCTCGGCGATTGAAATCGCTACACAAACGAAGTCCGGGCGGACTGAATAAAAGACGGATGATCAAAGCGGATTTGGTATGACTAATTACTAATTGCTAATTACTAATTGCTAAAAGGTGGTAGCTGAAGTAACTGGTTTTTAGCAGGTGGAAGTTGGGCGGGATTTCTGCCAGTTTGAGCTGGTGTTTGGCGGATTTCGATCGCACTTTCTCCCGAATTTCCAGTGGCAACAGGTACTATCTCTAAAGAATATGCTGTCTCTTTTGTTACAGGGGGAGGATTTTTTGCCTTCGCTAGCAAGTCAACCGCATCTCCGAGGGCGCTAGTTAAATTTTTGCTAGTTTCGGCGTGACGGGCTTCTTCTTGTTTTAGGGCTTGAGTCAGTTGTTTGATTTGTTCAAAAGCCCGATCGCGCTCTTGGAACACTTCTGCTAACTTAGCTTTAAGTTCGTCAACTGTTTGCAGTTTTGCCACTTCCTGCTGGCGAGCAATTCCAGTTTCTTCGCCTTCCGACACAATGGGGGAGAAAGTTTGGAGTTGCTGTATTTGTGCTTCCAAATTGGCGATCGTTTGCTGAGTTAATTTAGTATCATTCCGGCGCTGTTCGGCTTCGGTATTGTAGAGTTGGCGCCACTGAGCCGCACTTTCGCCCGCCTCATCGCGATCGCGCGAAACTTCTGTTAACTGCTGTTGCAGCCGCTTGATTTCATCTAACCACTGTCTGACATCCTGAGCCATAATATTGATTTTAGATTTTAGATTTTAGATTAGTCATTAGTCATTAGTCATTAGTCATTAGTCATTAGTCATTAGTCATTAGTCATTGGTCATTGGTCATTGGTCATTAGTCATTAGTCATTAGTCATTAGTCATTAGTCATTGGTCATTAGTTATTGGTCATTGGTCATTGGTCATTAGTTATTGGTCATTAGTTATTGGTCATTGGTCATTAGTCATTGGTCATTAGTTATTGGTCATTGGTCATTAGTCATTGGTCATTGGTCATTGGTCATTAGTCATTAGTCATTAGTTATTGGTCATTGGTCATTAGTCATTGGTCATTAGTTATTGGTCATTGGTCATTGGTCATTAGTTATTGGTCATTGGTCATTAGTTATTGGTCATTAGTCATTAGTCATTAGTCATTGGTCATTGGTCATTAGTTATTGGTCATTGGTCATTGGTCATTAGTTATTGGTCATTGGTCATTAGTCATTAGTCATTAGTTATTGGTCATTGGTCATTAGTCATTAGTCATTAGTTATTGGTCATTGGTCATTAGTTATTGGTCATTGGTCATTAGTCAGTAGTCATTAGTCATTAGTCATTAGTCATTAGTCATTAGTCATTAGTCATTAGTCATTAGTCATTAGTTATTCGGAATTTGTGCATTATGAACATTTTTTATTGGCTACGTTACTTGATTTTAGCTTTGTTTCGGGTGCTTTTGAAGCTGCTGAGAGCTATCAAGCAGAAATTTGGTCACTTTTGGCTATTTTGTCGGTGTTTGACTTGGGGGACGCTTAGGGAAGTCTGCGTGAAGGCAGGAGAGCAGCGGTTGCCGGGGCTGTCGGCGGAAATGGCCTACAATTCTATGCTAGCGCTGTTTCCGGGGCTGTTGGCTGTGTTATCGGCGATCGCCCTTTTTGAACCTTTGCAATCAACACTTTATCAAATCGCCGGTCTTTTAGGTGAAGTTATACCCGATGATGTGCGCAATTTGATTCGGAGTTCCCTCAAAGAAATCCTTTTATATCGCAACCAACAACTATTTTCTCTGAGTTTTGTAGCATCCTTGTGGGCTTTTTCTGGAGTAATGAGCGCGGCCATGGCTGCACTCGATCGCATTCATGAAATTCCGCCCGATCGCACGCGCCATTTTTTGAATGCCAAACTGATTTCTTTGACCCTAAGTATTGGTACAATTATACTATTAATTATGGCATCGGGAGCAGTATTTATCAGCGATTTAATTGTACAAGCTATTGCCCGCGAGAGTTGTCTGCTGGAATCCGTTGCTAATTGCAATTTAAAAGATGTTAAAAATTGCTTATCCTTGGTGAAAAATTGCCCTTTGGAGTCGCAACTATTGGCTGTTTGGCGGTTGTGGCGCTGGCCGATTGCTTTGGGAATTATATCAGTTGCCTTTGCTTTTATTTACCGCTACGGGCCGAGCCGCCACCAACGAAATATACCGATTTTTTCTGGTGCTGTTTTTGCGGCTGTTTTGTGGGCGCTGATTTCAGCTTTGTTTCGCTTCTACGTTTTGCATTTGGGCAATTACAGTTGGACTTACGGGACGATCGGCACTTTTATTGTTTTGCTGTTGTGGCTAGATCTTTGTTGTTTGGTAATGCTGATCGGAGCGCAATTGAATGTGACTGTTGGAAAGGCTATGAAACTCAAATAATTTGTTATTTGTTATTTGTTATGACAACAGTTAACAGTTAACAGTTAACAGTTAACAGTTAACAGTTAACAAACTATTATTACCGGATGCCCAATTACCTACGCAGTATAGTGGTGAGGATACCCGCGACAAAAGACAGCAAAATCAGTATCCAAATCACAACACCGGGAATGAATGTCAAGAGGCTAACGCCTCTGAGAATCCAAACTAACAAGGTGATGCCCAATATAGCCCAAAATATGCGGGTAGATAGTCGCATTTGAAATCTAGGAGAATTAGTCATGTTGAATATTAAAGTTTTGTCTGGATCGATGATAGCTGTTTTGTTGGCGATCGGCTCTTATTTGGGAGCAATGTCAAATCCCGGTGTCGCTGTGGCGCGTGTCAGTACCAACGCGCAGCCAAAAGTGGCTAATGCTGCTCAAAAAGCTGCTTCTGCAAGTGTAGCAATTAGCGATCGCACAATGGGAGCGGCCCAGGTAGGGATGACTTTCGGACAACTGAAAAAGACTTTGGGTGCGACGGCGCAGTTTAAGGTTCAGTCTCCTTTTATGGTAGACTTTGATGCTGTAGCTGTCAGCCAGTCGGGAAAAGTGCAATATCGGATTATTTATGCTGCGGGTACTAAGCTGAAAGATACGGATGTCATTGAACTATTGATGACTGACAATCCCAATTATAAAACAGCTCAGGGCGTGGGGCCTGGAATGACTCTCAAACAAGCTGAGGCAATTTACGGCAAGACTACTTTATCTTATAACGTGGATAATGAAATGAGAGAAAATGTGGTTTTTGCCAAGCAACCCACTAACAAAATTATGTTTGTTCCCCAGGCTGAAGGGAAGCAATTTGCGGGAGTTTATGGCGCTGGAAAAGGGGGATTTTTTCAGACTAATAAGTATCATCCGACTGCTGTAATTAAGTCTGTGATGGTGCGGAACTAGCCTTCGCATCATCCCCAGAAACCGGGTTTCTTCGGAGATATCTCGCCACCCAACCTAAATCATCCGAGAAACCCGGTTTCTTAGCCTAAAATTAAGGATTACCTGTAGTTACGTCAAAAATTTGGGACTTACTTCGTAACAGCGATCGCACTTATCGAAAAAAGTGCGATCGCCCAAATTGAATCAACTCAAAACCGCCGGAAAACTACAGTTTATAACCTGCTGGCGAGGGAATTGGCAGAGCGGCCTAACGCCGATAAACGGTTACTCTGCCCGCTTAAATCGAACACAACCTCAAACTTAACGTGGGGTATAGTTTGTCGCAGAAACTGAAAATGCCCGTCTGCATCAGAACGGCTGCGGAAGCGGGCGACAATTATCCATTGATGAGAGGGTAACAAACGGGCGATCGCCCAACAGCACAAGCGTTCTTTGTAAGTCATAATAGAATTCGTCTCCAGTGAATGTTGGAGCCAGAGCCAGCCCGGAACCTTGGACAGTTTAGGGGCTGGCTTTTGACTGTTTACAGGTTTCATTATAACATATAATGCTCCATACTAATATATAATGACGTACATTGATGTAGCTTTATCGGTCTTAACTCAAAACAGCGTAAGATGGACTGTGTTGAGAAGTTTTGTAGTGCAACCAATGGCTTCACGGGGACGAGTTACCGCATACCTACCAGAAGAGATTCAAAAAGCTCTCGAAGAATGGGCAGAAGAAGACAGCAGATCCGTTAGCAGTTTGGCAACGTACCTGCTGACGAAATCTGTTCGAGAACGCCAACAGTTGAAAAAAGATAAATCAGAAAGCGATCGCCCTTAAGCCATCGCCCGCAATCCCATCCGCGTTCATCCGCCTACATCTGTGGTAAAAAAAAGAACCATCCCCCATCAAAAAAACAAGGTGGGCCGCAGCCCACCCCAACGAAATTATTTAACAGTCACTAACCCAGCCGGCAACCTTTTAAACGCCAACCTTTCATTCTCAATATCCACAAAAATCGTATCTCCATCCACAAAATCTCCCCGCAAAATACCCTTCGCCATTTGCGTTTCCAACTCCCGTTGAATTCCCCGCTTCAAAGGCCGCGCACCGTAAACCGGATCGTATCCTATTTCTGCTAAGAAGTCGATCGCAGATTCCGACAATTTCAGAGACATTTTGCGTTCCGCCAAACGTTTTTCCAACCGCTTAACTTGCAACAGCACAATCTGCCGCAATTGGCCCTTACTCAAACTGTGGAAAATAATCATCTCATCAATCCGGTTCAAGAATTCCGGGCGGAAAGTTGCCCGCATCGCCTCCATCACCCGACTCCGCATTTGTTCCTCATCTCCCGCCACATCTAAAATGTATTGAGAGCCGACATTCGATGTCATAATAATCACAGAATTCTTGAAATCTACTGTGTGACCTTGAGCATCAGTAACGCGGCCATCGTCGAGAATTTGCAGCATGATATTGAATACATCCGGGTGCGCTTTCTCGATTTCATCGAATAGAATCACCGAGTAAGGACGGCGGCGCACAGCCTCAGTTAATTGTCCGCCTTCATCGTAGCCAACGTATCCCGGAGGCGCACCAATCAACCGCGAAACCGCGTGTTTTTCCATGTATTCCGACATATCAATTCGCACGATCGCCTCTTCTGTATCAAACAGATAAGACGCTAAGGCTTTAGCTAATTCGGTTTTGCCAACACCCGTGGGGCCGAGGAAGATAAAACTCGCAACCGGACGGTTGGGATCGGCCAATCCCGCGCGCGATCGCTGAATGGCATCTGCAACCGCAGTCACCGCTTCATCCTGTCCAATTACCCGCTTGTGCAGTTCATCTTCCAAGTGCAGAAGTTTCTGCATTTCCGATTCAACTAACTTGCTAATCGGAATTCCCGTCCACTTAGAAATAATCTCGGCAATATCAGATTCCGTGACTTCTTCCCGCAGCAGAGTTTTACCTGTAATTTGACTTGCTGTCAGTTTAGCTTCAGCTTCTTCCAGTTGTTTTTGCAACTCGGTTAATTTGCTATATTTCAACTCAGCAGCGCGGTTAAGGTCGTATTTTAACTCAGCTTGTTGAATTTCAATGTTAACCTTATCAATCTGTTCTTTAATCTTTTGAATGCTGTCGATGACACCTTTTTCCGATTGCCATTGTGCGTTCAAAGCGCTTTGCTGTTCCTTGAGATTTGCTAAGTCTTTTTCCAGTCTTTCCAAACGGTCGATCGATGCAGCATTGCTTTCTTTTTGCAGCGACAGTCTTTCCATTTCTAGCTGCAAAACCTTGCGATCGATTTCGTCTAGTTCTTCCGGCTTAGAAGTAATCTCCATTTTGAGTTTAGCCGCCGCTTCGTCCATTAAATCAATGGCTTTGTCAGGGAGGAAGCGATCGCTAATATATCGAGTAGACAAAGTAGCCGCCGCCACTAACGCATTGTCGGAAATCTTAACGCCGTGATGCACTTCGTAGCGTTCCTTCAAACCGCGCAGAATTGAGATAGTATCTTCAACTGTTGGCTGGTCAACATAAACTTGCTGAAAACGGCGTTCTAGGGCTGCATCTTTTTCCAGATATTTGCGGTATTCGTCGAGAGTTGTTGCGCCGATACAGCGCAATTCTCCCCTCGCTAACATCGGTTTGAGCAAGTTACCTGCATCCATCGATCCTTGAGTTGCACC
This sequence comes from Microcoleus sp. CAWBG506, assembly GCA_020883125.1. Taxonomy (GTDB): domain Bacteria; phylum Cyanobacteriota; class Cyanobacteriia; order Cyanobacteriales; family Microcoleaceae; genus Microcoleus. Next base: position 126,779 of record JAHREW010000010.1, on the reverse strand, counting down.
CGCACCGACAACGGTGTGAATTTCATCAATAAATAAGATGACTTTGCCGTTGCTATCCATCACTTCTTTGAGCACTGCTTTCAAGCGTTCTTCAAATTCTCCCCGGAATTTTGCACCGGCAATTAATGCGCCCATATCTAAGCTAATTAATTGTCTGTCTTTGAGAGATTGCGGCACATCTCCGGTGATAATTCGTTGGGCGAGTCCTTCGGCGATTGCAGTTTTTCCTACTCCTGGTTCTCCAATTAATACGGGGTTATTTTTGGTGCGGCGGCTCAATATTTGAATCGTGCGACGGATTTCGTCATCTCGTCCGATGACTGGATCGAGTTTGCCTTGACGCGCTGCTTCTGTCAAATCTCGGCCGTATTTTTCCAGCGCTTCGTATTTGCCTTCTGGATTTTGGTCTGTCACTTTGTTGTTCCCCCGGACTTGGGTAATTATTTCTTTGAGTTTGGCTTCATTTAGTTTAAATTCTTGTAACAGATTTTTGCCAAAGCGATCGTCTTTGACGTATCCTAGTATCAGGTGTTCGACGGAAATAAATTCATCACCGTAGTCTTTTCGATAAGTTTCGGCGCGATCGAGTAAAGTGTCGAGAGAACGGCCGAGATAAACATTGTTGGTGCTACCAGTGATTTTCGGCTGGCGGCTGATAAACTCGTCAGTGCGATCGCGCAATTTGGGTACTGATACGCCTGCTTTATTAAATAAGCTGCTAGCTAGTCCCGATTCTTGTTCCAGCAAAGCTTTCATCAAGTGTTCGCTTTCTAGCTGCTGCTGCTGGGCTGCTTTGACAAATTCGGGAGTCCGAGACAGGGCTTCCCAGGCTTTTTCGGTAAATTGGTTTGGATTATTGGGTTGCATAAATTTTAATTCCCTGAATTCACAAAGAGCGATCCTTAGCCAGGCTAATGCTCGATCGCCCGTATAATTGTCATTGTAGGTAGTTAATGGCGATCGGGCGATCGGTATTCCGCTATCTGAAGATAGGATTTCCGTCCTTTCTCGCAGTCGATCGCCGACAAAAGGTAAACTGTCGCGCCTAAAAGTTGCACTTTGATGAATTACCAAGTTGAGTTTAAGCCGAAAGCGATCAAAGATTTAGAATCTTTGCCAGCGGAGGTACAAAGCCGAGTTTTGACTAAAATAGAGTTGATGCAAAATAACCTGACGGGGGATGTGAAACGCTTAACAAACTATACGCCAGAATATCGGCTGCGGGTAGGAGATTACCGAGTTTTATTTGAAATTGAGGAAGATATTTTGGTAATTTACCGCGTCAAACATCGAAAAGATGCTTACTCTTAAACACCTGGAGGAAATATCGATGATTCCATTACATCCTGAGTTTATTACCAAAAACGGCAAAAAAGAATTTGCAGTTATACCTTATGAAGAATTTGAAGCACTGCAAGAATTAATTGCTGACATCGAAGATTTGATGGATTTGAGGGCGGCCAAAGAAGAAGAGGCAAATAAGCCTTCTGTGTCCTTAGCAGAGATGAAGAGAATGTTAGGATTATAGAGGGTTGTCGTGGGAATTAGTATGCAAGTCATCCGGTAGCATCGGAATTATTATAGCAACCGCCACATCGGTGAGGACATAAATAACTTCATGAATAGAGCCGATACCCTTACGGAATCAATGGTTTGATTCCCGTTATACACAGGTCAACTGTCACAGGTCAACTGTCAACTGCTATATTAGCCGAAATTAGGAGACGGCAATGCCGTTTCCCTACAATATTATTCTGGGTAGGGAGACGGCAATGCCGTTTCCCTACAATATTATTCTGGGTAGGGAAACGGCATTGCCTTGGACTCAGTATCATTCCAATCCAGCCGGAATTGATATCAATCATTAATCTATGTATCCGTGTCAAAATCCGCGATTCATTAGACATATCCTAAAAAGCCAGTATTGAACAGGCAGGATGCCTGTTCCACAATAAATATGGTCGATGTGTATTAGACATATCCTAAAAAGCAGGTTTTGAACAGGCAGGATGCCTGTTCCACAATAAATATGGTCGATGTCTATTCTTCAAACTTGCATAATCACCCGTTCCGGGAGACTAACAGTAAAAGTAGAACCCTTACCATCCTCACTTTCCACACTAATTTCGCCGCCCAGAATTTGACACAAACGTTGGCTAATTGTCAAGCCCAAACCAGTACCTCCATACTTGCGAGTAGTTGAAGCATCGGCTTGAATAAAAGGCTTAAATATGTGCTGCAATTGCTCCTCCGTCATCCCAATCCCAGTGTCGCTGACTCGAAAGACTAAAACTTGAGCAGTATAGTAGGAATTAGAGACAGAATCTTCCTTATTTTTATTCCTTTTTGTCGGTCTGGATTTTTCAATTTTCATTCTTTCTATCCCAATTGTAATCACACCTCCTTCGGTGAATTTGGCAGCATTGCTGAGCAAATTGAGGAGAATTTGTCGCACTTTTGGCTGGTCGGCGTACATCATACCGAGTTCGCCTTGGGCTTTCAGTGCTAAAGCATTGCCTTTTTTTTCTACTAATGGTTGAGCCGTGGTCATCACTTCTTCAATCATTGTTGCTACATCGAAGTTTTCTAAATAAAGCGTGACATGACCGGCTTCTATTTTGGAAATATCCAGGATATCGCTAATCATATCCAGCAGGTGTTTGCCTGCTGTTTGAATTTTTTGTAAGTCGGGCAGAAAGTCTTCTGAACCGGAATCTTGAGCATCTTCTTGCAGCATTTCGCTGTAGTTGATGATGGCGTTGAGGGGGGTACGCAGTTCGTGGCTCATGTTGGCCAGAAATGCACTTTTGGAGCGGTTGGCTGCTTCGGCTGCTATTTTTGCTTCCTGCAAGTCTTCTGTATATTCAGCTACTCGTTGAATGAGTTCGTTGAGGGAAATTGCTAGCAGTCCTACTTCGTCAGCATTGGTGACTGGCGCTTGTAGGTCAAAGTTCGATTCTTCGGTAACTCGCTGAGCGATGAGGGTGGTGGCTTCTAGGGGGCCGGCGATCGCACGGCTGGTGTATGCTGCTAACATGGCTGCGATCGCTGCTGATATTGCTAGAGAACAGATAAGAATTAGAGTTCCCAGTTTTTCGGCTTGGTCGTAGGTTCTAAATACTTCATCTGCTTTGTCGCGAAAAGTACCCGCCAGTAGGGCGGAATCCTGGGAAAATTTTTCCAGTTTAAAAGCGCTGTCCCCCGTCGCAAAATTATACCAGTTGCGCTCGAACACCTGCTGCTGTTTGGGATTCAAAGCAGATAATTTCCCATTCCCCAATAGTTTCTGGACTTGTTGGAAGTAAGTTTCTACTACCTTATTGTTGGCTGTAGCGAACTCTTGAATTTTTTGATAATCTTGGACTACGCCGTGATTTGCAGTCTGGGGGAGGCTTTGCAGTTGTTCTAGTTGTGCGCTCATCTGAGCCACGCGACTGAGAAAGTCCGAGCGTTCGCGATCGAAAATTTGCGGTTTTTTCGTCAGACTCACCAGCAACAACTGGTGAATTCTGACTTCCTGGGCGATATTATTAAGGTTGGTCAGGATTTCAGCTTTGTCTCGCTCGATCGCCAGTTGTTCCCTAACCTGGTGTTTGCAATAGGATTCCACTACCCGTCCCGTCACCGCGCCCAACATAGCAATACTAATGACCAAGGCGTATCCGCAGCCGATTTTCTGCCTGATACCCAAGCGATTGAATAGATGCTTCAACCCTATTTGAGGAGGGTTCTGGAGTTTATTTTTCAAGATTAAAGTTAAAGACATGGGCAATGTACTCGTTACCCAGAAAGGCACTATCTAAATTGTAATTGATACCAGCCTGACCGTAAATAAGTTATTAGTCGATCAACAAATTTCGTTATTTATGGGGTCCTTCCATAATTCCGCCACCTGCTCTACTTGACATTTGGCAAAATTCATGAGTGTTAACCGTGGACTGTTAACCAAAATCAGCCAGGTAAAAATTCCCCGGAGTCAATGTAAAATCCCCCGCACCTGACGACGGGGGGAATATCTGAAAATTTGCAACTTTCCTCTACTGGCAAAGTCGAAATTGTGCTAACTCAGGAGGAATTTTGGAAGCATTAGGTATGCTAGCATTGGCGGGAGCGAATATTCCCATACCGAAACTGCAACCCTCTGGTTTTGTGCATTCCCCAGGCTTAGCGGTGATTTGATATTCACCTTGGGATGGAGGAGTAAAAGAGATTGTCGCGAGTTCGCCTGCCTTTTGACTGGTGGCGATTTCCATGCCGTTGGCATCGGTGAGAGTTAGGTTTAAATCCTGGCAATTGCCGTCACAAGTAGCTGCAAAAATATACTCTACATCCGGATGTAGCGTAGCTCTAAAAGGAGATGAAACTTGTTTACGAACAGTGCCAAATAAAGGCACAAATACTAATTTTTTACCTTGGGATTTTCGCTGTTCAATTTCTGTTTTTAAGCGACAAGTAACAGTTTTTTGCTCGTTAGTGAGTTCTTGGGCGATCGCCTTTCCTACCATTGCCGTACCTAGCAGCAGTGCGATACCAGAAATAACCAGATGTTTGGTATTCATTGATGTCCCCTAAAGCTAATTTGTGGGTGATTGCAATAGACTGCTTTTGCCAGCAGTCTATTGAGTTATCTGGAGCCTATCACATTTGTTGGGAATTGGCCAAACAGGGAATTGGGCGAAGCGAAGCTCTGGGATGGGGCATGGGGCATGGAGAACTGGTAACAGTTAACAGTCAACAGTCAACAGTCAACAACAAATAACTAAATCATTTCTTACGAAAATCCCAAGCTGGCACAAACTTGGAATCTCCCCAAACACCGCGTCGATTTTTCTTAGCTTCGGCTTCGGCTTGTTCCAGAATACTTGCGCTGGGACAGTTTTTTAAGTAAGGACGGTAAACCATTGCTAGTCCTTCGCTAGTCAAAACTTCTTGCACAAATGTGCCGTTTGGTAAGCGAACTTCGCTGATTTTGCGCCCGTAGCGATCGGTATCGGTGACAGTCAAAACCACTCTATCGCCTCCTTGTTTCACTAGCTGCTGTGTTCTTTGTTGCGCTAAATTTCCCCATTTAAATTGATTTTTTTGGGCTGCTGCTTTGCTATTCTTTTCAGCATTTGTGTGAGCAACTTCCGGTGCATCTACACAGGCAAAACGCACTTTGATATCTTTCCCAGCGCTATCGAGGGCGACAAGGGTATCGCCATCGCTCACTCGTTTGACAGCATAGTTATTTGCTGCTAATTTTTGGGGACACCCGAATAGTAACAATACCATACTTAATGTCATCAATCTTGTCATTACTCGGAAAAAAGTGATTTTTGTTTGACTCATCTTGCTCGGTTTTTATTTAGTTTCCATCCAATTTTGACCTGCGTGGATGTCAACTATCAATGGTACACTCAGAGGTAGGGCATTTTCCATGGCATCTTTGATTTTTGGCTGCAATTCTTCCCATTCTTGGGGAGGTACTTCAAAGATTAATTCGTCGTGAACTTGCAGCAGCAATCGCGCCTGATAGTTTTGCAAAACTTGGTTGACTTCTATCATGGCAAGTTTAATGATATCAGCACTGGAGCCTTGGATGGGAGCGTTGGCTGCCGCCCGCAAAGATTGGGCGTCATCTCTGCTGAGAGATTTAAGTCTATCGGGGTGGATGTCTTGGGGGTTAGTGCCTTTTAAGTCGCTGAGGCGATCGAAGTTTAAGTAACGGCGGCGGCCGAGTATGGTGGAAACATAGCCAAGGGCGATCGCCTCTTTTTTGACCTGCTCCAAATATTCAAACACTTTACTGTAGCGCTGGTTAAATCGTTCAATAAACTTTTTACCATCTGCCGCGCTTTTACCCATCGATTTGCCAAACTTAATCGCCCCCATACCATAAATTACCCCAAAATTAATCGTTTTGCCAAACCGTCTTTCATCTGCCGTGATTTCCTCTTTTTCAAACAATAGTTGAGCTGTCACGGTATGTACATCTCGGTTATTTTGGTAAGCTTCGATTAACACAGGTTCTTGACTCAAATGAGCTAAAATCCGCAGTTCAATTTGAGAATAGTCAGCCGACACCATCAGCCAACCTGATTCTGGTAAAAAAGCTTTGCGAATTTGTCGCGAAAACTCGGTGCGGATAGGAATATTCTGTAAATTTGGATTGGAAGAAGAAAGTCTTCCCGTCCCGGTAGCAGTCTGGTTAAAATCTGTATGCACTCGCCCGCTATCTGCACGCACTAACTGCGGCAAAGCATCGACATAGGTAGATTTCAATTTGGACAATGTTCGGTGTTCTAATAAATCATCTACAATCGGGTGGTCTCCTTGGAGTTTATCCAAAACAGCGGCATCGGTGGAGTATCCTGTTTTGGTTTTGCGAGATTTTTTCTGAAACTCTTCGGGGATTTTTTCTAATAAGATTTCGCTTAGTTGTTTTGGGGAAGCTAAATTAAACTTTCTCCCCGCTGCTTGATAGGTGTTTTCTTCGAGTTTGGCTAATCTCTGTTCTAGTTGTTGTGAGAGTTCTTGCAGATAGGCTGAATTAATGCGAATGCCGCGATGTTCCATTTCTGCTAAAATTGGTTCTAAGGGCTGTTCGACATCGAGCAGTAATCGATGTAAAGATTTTTTAGATGGCGCATGGCGATCGGCTTCATCTAATTCCGATCTCAGTTTATCTACTAATTGAAATGTGGTGTACACATCCATGCCGCAGTAGTCTGCTACTTCGGGAATGCTGATGTCAGCAATTGTTTTGTGTTTGGGTACTAATTCTTTGTAGCTTTTGGCGACAATTCCTAAGTATTTCCTGGATAATTCGCTGAGGCTGTGGCTGGTTTCGGGATTGAGTACATAACTGGCTAGCATGGTGTCGAAGATGACTCCTGTTAGTTTAATTCCCTGACAGCGGAAGATGAGGCGATCGAATTTAGCATTTTGCAGCGCTTTGGGATAATTTTCGCTTTCTAAAATCGGACGCAAAGTATTTAAAACTTTGGTTTTATCTAAGTTTTGGCCTGTTTTATGTCCGGTTGGGATATAGGCTAAATCTTGTTCGCCGGTTCCCCAACAACAGCCAATTCCAACTAATTCGGCGTCTCGTGGTTCTAAGGCGGTGGTTTCGGTATCCCAGGCCACTGGTGTTGTTTTGTCTGTGCGGGTTTCCAGCAGTTTGACTAATTCATTTAACTGTTCTATGTTTTGAATTATCCGGGGTTTGATTGGTAATTTGTTTGCTTGTTGGGCTGTTGTTGTATCAGCATAACTCCAAAACCAGAGGTCTTCTGTTTCTGAATTTTCAAGAGCCACAGGTAAGATGTCGGTTGCACTGTCATTGGTATTTATAGTAACAGGTAAGATTTCGGTCGCACTGTCATTGGTATTTACAGTAACAGGCAAGTTTTCTGTTCCACTGTTGGAGGAGAATCCTTCTTGGTTATTGCTGATTGCTTCTTCTTTTTCTTCTACACCGCCGAAACGTTTTTGAATTTGTTTGACTTTGCTTAAAAATGTCTTAAATTCTAATTTTTCTAGCATCGGTATCAATGCTGCTTCATCAAAACCTTTGAGCTGGCAATTTTCGAGTTCTACTTCTAAGGGAACTTCTTGGACGATGGTTGCCATATGCTGAGAATGATAGGCTGCTGCTTTTCCTTCTTCTAACTTTTTCTTGGTTGCTCCTTTAATTTCGTCGATCGCTGCATAAATTCCGTCGAGGGTGTTGTAAGTGGTTAGGAGTTGGATGGCGGTTTTGTCGCCAATGCCTTTGACTCCGGGAATGTTGTCGGATTTGTCGCCGCAGAGGGCTTTGTAATCTATTACTTGTTGGGGCAATATGCCGAGTTTTTCTTGGACTTGTTCGGGACCGTATTCTTGGGATTTGCCTTTTCCCGATCGCCTTAATTCATCTGTGCTTAAGTATAAAACGCTGATTTTTTTGGCGGTGTCTACTAATTGAAATAAATCTCGATCGCCCGTGAGGATTTTGACATCATAACCGGAGGTGCTGGCTTTGTTGGCCAAAGTTCCCAAAACATCGTCGGCTTCGTAGCCGGGAGCGGTGATCGCTGGTAAGTTTAAATAGCCCAGGAGTTCTTGGAGGTTTTGCAAATCGGGGATAAAATCTTCTGGGGTTTCGGCGCGGCCGGCTTTGTAGGTTTCGTCGGCTTCGTGGCGAAAGGTGGGTGTGGCGGTGTCAAAGGCGATCGCCATGTATTCTGGTGCGATCGCCGCCATGACTTCCAACAGGGACTTGAGAAAGCCGAAACAGACGCTGGTGGGAATGCCGGTGCTAGTTCGCAAACCTCCATCTCGACTTTTGGTAAAGGCGAAGTAGGAACGAAAGGCCAAAGAGTGGCCGTCAACTAGGATGAAGGTGGGTGTTTGATTGGCGGACACTGGCACTGAGGGCGATCGCACGAAACTATTTCCTCATTGTAGCTACTTGTAGCCCCATCGTTCCTCAAGGACAAATCGATTTATTCCGAGTCAGTAATTCTCAAGTTCCACATCCCCAATCTAAAATCAATTGGCTGTGCAGCTTGCCTGAGAATAGTGGAAGATGTGAAGTACGATCGCACTTTTTCCAGATCGAAGTTTATGGCTGACATTGACCAATACTATGCAATCCTAGAAATTGAGCCTGGAGCTTCCTTAGAAGAAGTTAAGCAAGCTTACAGAGATTTGGCCTTTGTGTGGCATCCCGATCGCTTTGCCCACAACCATCGGCTGCAACAAAAAGCTCAACAAAGATTAGCAGATATTAATCAAGCTTACGAGCAATTGGTGTCGTTTCTGAGTCAGCCGGAATTAAAGGCGATCGAACCTGCGTTTCAGACAGCAACAACCCCTGCACCTGTACGTGAAAAACTCAACAGAAGGGGCTTTATCAAGCCAAAAACTAGGGGAAATTTCAAAAAAAGTCAAAATTATCCAAAAGCTATCTCGAAAGGCCAGAAAGGATTTAAAGCTGAAAAACGTCAACGGTTTCCAGGGCAGCGTGGCAATCTCCACACTCCCAGCCATGCCCAGGCTACCTCGAACCGGAAACAACAATTTTCGATTCCATATTCAAAACCGCGAAACTTTGTTACTCCCAGGCGACAATCTCTCAAATATTCTGGCTTTCCTTGGTGGCCGCTGGCGATCGTCTTTGCCAGTTATGCTTTCACTAGCTGGATTTTAACGAAATCTGTCGCCCCGCTGTGGATGTGGACTTTAATCTGTGGTGCCGACGGGCTGTGGGTGGCGATTTTGGTGGCGGAGGGCTCGGTGACAGCGAGAGTTTGGTTGGCGGCTTTTGTTTTAGCTGGGGCGGTGGGGGGGTCGATCGCAGGTTTTCAGGCGGGAGGCGCGATCACAGGGATGGTTTGGGCTCTGGTTGGGGCTGGCTTGGGGGCGATCGCCACTTCTGAGGCTGAGTCTAGGCTTGTGGCGGGTGTGTTGGGTGTGGCGGGTGTGGCGACAGTGGCGGGATTGATGGCTGGAAGTGCTTCTGGGGATTGGATGAGGACCTTGGCGGGGGGTATCTGTTGGGGGGTTGTGGGCTTGCTGTGTGGGCTGATGGGGGAAGTATCTGTTACTTCTGAGAACCCTAGGGGGCTTGTAGGTTTAATTGGCTTGGGAGTTGGGGCGATCGCGGGTGCGGTGGCGCTGACTGGTGCCGAGAATCTGGGTTTAGCTTTGGTGATGGCGGGTTCTAAGGCTGTCTATGGGGCTTGGGTGGCGATCGGGATTATTGCTGGAGTTGTGGCGAGGATGGTGGCCGCCGAAAGGTCGATCGTCTCTGGGAATGGGTTTTACACCTCTATTCTGTTAGTGGCTACTTCCGGTTTTGGACTGTGGTTAGGAAACTGGTTAGCCGATCGATTTTTTTGAAATCCAGTTCCTAGTCTGGACTGAAGCCATAAAAATTAAATTTATTTTAACTGCCAGTGTTTACCACTTTTCAACAGCGCTTCAAACTCAGCCTGGGGCAAAGCCTTGCTGAAAAAATAGCCTTGAATTTCGTCACAATCGTGAGTACACAAAAAAGCAAGTTCCTGTTCATCTTCTACCCCCTCAGCCACCACCGTCATATTCATCGAGTGTGCCATTTGAATAATCGCGATCGTAATCGCTGCATTCTGACGATCCTCTGTAATATTGCGAATAAAACTCTTATCTATTTTCAGAACATCAAAGGGAAACCGCTTGGAATAACTTAAGGAAGCATATCCCGTGCCAAAATCGTCAATTGCCACCCTAATTCCCATTTTTTTCCACACACTAAAAGCTTGGGCTACTGCGGTTTCATCTTGCAACACCAGACTTTCCGTCAATTCTAATTCCAGATATTTAGGATCCAGACCAGTTTCTGTTAATATTTCACTGACTCTTTGCGTCAGATTTTTTTGATCGAACTGGCGGGCTGACACGTTGACTGCTACTCGTAGCAGACCCAAACCCTGCGCTTGCAAAGCTTTAGTTTGCCTACAAGCCGTCTCTAATACCCATTCCCCCAAAGGCGCAATCAAGCCCATTTCTTCCGCCATTGGAATGAATTCTCCAGGGGAAACCCGTCCCATTTCTGGATGGTTCCAACGCACTAAAGCTTCTGCACCCACTATTTTTCCCGTCTTTATTTCTACTTTAGGCTCATAGTACACTTCAAATTCCGACCTTTTTAAAGCATTCCGCAGACTAATTTCTTGAGCTAGTTTATTGATAGAATTATTTGCAATATTTTGGGCATATAATTGATAATTATTTCCACCTTTTTCCTGAGCATAATACATTGCTGTATAAGCATTTTTTAGCAAATCCTCTGCATCCCTACCGTCGCCCGGATACAAAGAAATACCGATACTAGCCGTGACGTAAACTTCGCTGCTTTCTACAATGATGGCTTGGGCGACAATTTCTAAAATGCTGTGAACAATCTTGACCGCATCCTGTTTGTCTTTGACAGGTTCGAGAACCAACGCAAATTCGGCTGCTTCCAAACGAGCCACCAGATGAATTTTATTATTGGTACAATTATTCAGCCGCTGAGCAATACTGCAAATTACTAAATCACCAATATCGTGTCCCAAGGTACTATTAATCCGGTTAATTTTATCTAAGCTGAGAGTGACAACCGGAATCACTTCTGACAATTCTGTTTGCTCATTTAATAGCTGACTTAGCTTTTCTCTAAGCAAGGAACGATTTGGTAGATTTGTCAAGCAATCATACTGATGTCGGTGGAGGGCTATTTGAATAGTTGTGTGCAAGTTTTTTTCTTCAAATGGCTTGATGATGTAACCAAAAGGTTTGGTATAATTGACTCGTCGCAAAGTATTCTCATCGGCATAAGCTGTGAGGTAAATCACTGGGATTTGGAAGCGGGATCTAATTTTATCTGCCGCTGTTATCCCGTCTATTTCTCCTTGTAAATTCACATCCATCAGCACTAAATCTGGTCGCACTTCTGATGCGGCTATAATCGCTTCTTCCCCAGAATAGACAATCGCAGTTACTTGATATCCCAGACTTGTTAAACTGTCGAAAAGATCTTCAGCAATGATGCTTTCATCTTCGACTATCAGTATCTTATTATTTGACATCAGGTTGGCTCTCCTAGTGGATTTGTGGTTGTAAAAATGTTATTTTAAAAACTGTTCCGGCAGTTTTTAAAAGTTCTATATTCCCGCGAATTTGCTTAACCAACGATACTACTAAACGCAAGCCCAATGTGCGAGAATTTTTATAGTCTAATTCTTTGGGTAAACCAATGCCGCTATCGCTAACGACTAGCACGCAAACCCTGTCATCATCGAAACTGAAATCTATTTTGATTGTACCTTGATTTTCCTCTGGAAAAGCATACTTTAGGGAATTTGTCACAAATTCGTTGATAATTAATCCGCAAGGAACTGCGGTGTCAATATTCAGAAAACATGGTGCAATCTTTGTTTGTAATTTAATTCCTTTGGCATTGATTTCATAGGCTTGGAATAAATTTTGGGCTAGGTTGTGGATATAATCAGCAAAGTCAATCTTTGATAAGTCTTTGGATTGATACAATTGTTCGTGAACCAGAGCCATTGACCTGACTCGGTTTTGGCTTTCTTTTAGCAGTTCAGTAACGTGGCTATCTTGAATATAGCGAGACTGAAGTTTGAGCAAACTGGAAATAACTTGCAGGTTGTTTTTGACGCGGTGATGAATTTCTTGGAGTAGCACTTCTTTTTCCGCGAGGGAAGCTTTGATTTTATCTTCATCTCGCTTGCGGTCTGTAATGTCGCGCACTACTGCTTGTAAGAATTTTTCTCCATTAATTTCCATGCTGTTTAACAGCACTTCTGCGGGAAATTCTGAACCGTCGAGTCGTTTGTGAACCCAGTCAAATCGACTGATTCCTGTTTCCATGGCTGTGGCTATTTTTTGTTCAGATAGAGTCTTTGACTCTTCTCCGTTAGGCTGAAATGGTGGAGATAAATCCATGGGATGTTTACCATAGAAATCTTCTTTTTTGCTACAACCAAACATTTTTAAGGTAGCGAAGTTGCAATCAAAAAACATCTCTTCATTTAGCAACATTACTGCGTCGCTGGTGGCTTCATAAAGGCTCCTAAATTTGTGTTCTGATTCTTGCAAGGAAGCAATTAATTTGGTTTTTTGAGCTGCGGCGCGTTTGCGATCGGTAATGTCGATTCCTACAGACACTGCTGCGGTTCCTTGATGATATTTTTGGGCGACTATTAAATAGTTGCGGAGGGAGCCGTTAATTTCGAGTTCTATTTCTTGGGATGTTTCCCGATCTGAACTTTCAAAAAATTTCCGCAGTAGTTGTCCAAAGTTAGAGCCTCGTTTGAGAAACCCTATTTCTTCACCAACAAAGCTTTCAGGAGAACGCTTGAATGAGGTTGCTAAGTGCTGGTTGACTCCTATATACCGCAAATCTGAATCGATCCAAGAAATTAATCCCGGTACGGCATTTAAAACTGCCCAAAGTTGGTCTGTGGTTTTTTCTAGAGCTTCTTCCGATCGCTTGCGATCGCTAATATCTGTCGCCGTACCAGTTAGTCCTAAAATAGTGCCGTTTTCGGCTTGGTTAACGATGCTGTTTACCCGCAGGTGAACGGGAGAGCCGTCTTTGCGAAGATGTACTGTTTCGTAAGCATAGTTAGGTGCTGCGGGCTGAAGGCTGGTGTTATCTAAAAGTTGTTCAAATATTTGTATTTGTAAGGGTTTGTGTTCGGGAAGCGAAAATTCGGTGAAGCTGCGCCCGATCATTTCTGGTGGTTCATAACCGTAGATGCGTTCCGCGGCGGCATTGACAAAGGTTAACAAGCCTTGAATATCGACGGACCAAATTAATTCTTGGGAGGTTTGGACGAGATTGCGGTACTTTTTTTCGCTTTCGTAAAGTGCTGCATGAAAGTTTTTTGTTTGCTGCTGAAGCTGGCGTTGTAATTCTTGATTTGCTTTTTGCAATGCCGCTGGCGATCGCGATCCATCCCCTATTTCCGTAGAAACACCGACGGCACCGACAACTTCGCCCTGGGAATTGTATACAGGTGTCGATCGAATTTCGTATATTAAATCCCCCTGTTGGGCATTCCAATAGCCTGAGTTTCCCGCCAATACCCAAGTCATATTTTCATAGATATCTGAATGGTGATTGTAGATGTCAAAAATCGAGGTTCTGGTGACTTCTTCCGGCGAAAACCCCAAATTTTCTCGTCCTTTGCCTTCTGCAAGCGTTAATTTGCCGTTTTTGTCTGTCGCCCATAGCAGAATCGGAGCATAACCCATCGCTGTTTGCCAAGTCTCGTTGGCTGTTTTGAGGCGATCGATTTCCCCTTGAAGTTGCTCGCGGGTGTTATTTAATTCTGCTGTTAGCTGCTCTACTATGAGCTGCAAGTTAGTAGTAGTGTCTGGCGTTTGCGCCCTCGCACAGGAGCAATAGCTTGATTGGTTAGACGGTGACATAGTTTCTCCCAGATGCACTCTGATTTCTAGACCAGCCTATTTTTTAAGCATAAACTTTTCCTGTCAACTATTACGGTTAACTGGGATACTCATTTTGCAAATCAGGGAGATTTTGAAGCTTGTTTAAACAAATGAGGAGTTGTCTGTCGTTGCGCTGTTGCGATCCCAATCGATCGACAACAGGCTAAATCATTACTGCTAATCAGTATTTTTACGTCTATTATGGGTAGACTTGCCAAAATCAATTCGGTAATCTTCACCTTTTGTCTATCCCAGAATTGTAAACTTACGATGAATGTGCGTAAATATACTGAATATAGTTATTAGTTCTTGGTTATTGGTTATTAGTTATTGGTTATTAGTTATTGGTTATTAGTTATTGGTTATGGGCGGTGCCACTCGCGTAGCGTCGCCCTGCCCTTCGACTGTCAACTATCAACAATTTTTCCCTACAAATCAGCAGCGTGCTGCTTCAATTCATCCAAAGAAACGTATTCCAAAGTTAAGGCGTGAGTCGCTGACAAAATCACCTTGGGTGCAACTCCAGCATCCATCGCTTCCTTCCAGCGTGATGCACACAAACACCAGCAATCCCCTGGTTTCAAACCGGGAAAATTAAATACGGGGACCGGAGTTATCAAATCATTTCCCCTCGACTTGCTAAATTGCAAAAAATCTGCTGTCAATTGAGCACAAACTGTGTGAGCCCCATAGTCGCCACCACCAGTATTACATTTGCCATCTCGATAATATCCCGTCATGGGCGACGTGCAGCAAGTTTCTAATTTTCCACCCAACACATTTGTAGCTTCTGTCACAATTTCCAATCCTTGATAAAAATATTATCTCTAAATTATACCTCTGAGTTTGATCAATAAAAATGTTAGAGATTTTTGGTCATGGTAAAGTTGATAAATTTTTGCCCTCTCCGTGCTACCTCTTGTTGTTTAATTACCCTAAAATATTTGTTTTCAAAGAATGGTTTTGCTGTAATACTGGCTTCTGTAAATATGCTTTTTAGTCCTAATTCCTTGGCTTTGGCTTCAATGTGTTCTAATATTTTTGTGCCTACTCCTTTCCTTTGAAAGTCCTTGTGACAGTAAAAGCGATCGATATGGCCGTTGGTTTCTAATTCTCCAAAACCTGCAATTATGTCACCTTCTGTCGCTACAAAGGTAAATTTATTGCTTAAACTTTTGACCCAATTTTCCCGGTCGATGTCAACAGGAGCCCAAGCATCTACTTGTGCTTTTGTATAATCCTGGATATTTACTTTGTGTACGGTTTCATAAAACAGTTTGATAATTTGTTCGGTATCCCCTATTTCGTAGTTTCTGACTTTCATAGCTGGTTTCCAGAGGGTGCAAAAAGGCGATCGATACAGTTGGATTAATTTCTGCCACTTCCATGGACTCAAATAATTTTACTGTACCTATTGACAAAATCTACCACTTTGTGCAAGATTAATTATAACAAATGTTCGATATACCAAAACCTAACTCAACAGCTAAGTCCTAGCTAAAATCTAGGTTATGCTATATCGGATGTTCGATATAGTAATATGTTTCGATCGATTTTAAATTTTAGATAACCTAGGATCTAGAATCCACCATGTCAGATCGATCGACCTTATGCCAAAGATAGTTGACCACGAACTCTACCGCAAACAACTGTTGAACCAATGCTTTGAGATCTTTGCCGAAAAAGGCTATTCTTCAGTAACAATGCGTGAAATAGCCTCAGAAATTGGAGTTTCTACAGGCACGCTTTACCACTATTTCCCCAGCAAAGAAAGCCTGTTCGATCAATTAATTGAATACTTGAGCTATGAAGATACAAAAGAAGAAGCGCTGGCGGAATTAGGAAATCCACCAACCCTAGGTGAAAAGATTGAAAAACTGATGGAATATATCTGTAGAAGTGAGGATTATATTGTCAAAAGTTTATCAATTACTTTTGATTTTTGTCATCACAAAACTCGGCAAGAGGTTGAGAGTAATCAGGCACTTCAGGAAGCAGGGAAGCGTTACGAAGAGGCCGTAGGCTGCTACTTAGGCATCTCCAGTCCAGAAATTCCGATATTTATCATCAACTATGTTGATGGTTTGTTGGGAAGAAGATTTTATCAAGGTGAAAGGATTTCTTTCACAGAACAAGCGAATTTATTAAAAGAGATGTTGGTGGCTTATCTAGACAAAAACAATGGAAATAGAGGAGATATATGAACTTTCAAGATTACATCAAACCTCACAATCGATTGGTAACAGGATTAGTAATTGCTGGCGCTTTAATTAGCATGGGTACTGCTTTTTATGGAATTTCTCAGTCTGGAATTATCAGTGAAACTGCTGAACCTTTGCCTGTGGAAACAACTCCTCCAGCTAGGAAAATAACCGCTTTAGGAAGATTGGAACCCCAAGGAGAAGTGATTCGGTTGGGAGTATCGCAAAATCTCAATGGCGATCGCATTTCGCAGATTTTAGTCAAAGAAGGCGATCGGGTGAAAGCTGGGCAGTTAATCGCAATTTTGGATGCAGGCGATCGGCTAAAATCTGCCTTAGACGAAGCCAAAGAAAAAGTAAAAGTTGCCGAAGCAAATTTAGCAAAAGTCAAAGCCGGTGCAAAATCAGGAGAAATTGCAGCACAATCAGCGACAATTGGCAAGCTAGCAGCAGAATTGCAAGGAAATCAAACAGCACAACAAGCAACAGTCGATCGCCTCCTTGCCCAATGGGAAGGAGACAGAAGCGCCCAGCAAGCAACAATTAACAGAATCACCGCCCAGTGGGAAGGAGAAAAGAAAGCTCAAACAGCAACAATTAGCCGAATAAATGCCCAGTGGAAAGGAGAAAAACAAGCACAAATAGCAGCGATTAACAAGTTGCAAGCAGAGTTAAATAATGCACAATCTGAATACGTGCGAAATCAACAACTTGTTCTCGAAGGTGCAATTTCTAAATCGGTAATGGATACCAAAAAGCTAGCAGTAGAAACCAGCAGCCAGCAAGTTAAAGAAGCTCAAGCAAATCTCACTAGGATTAATAGTACAGCAACAGAGCAACTTGAAGAAGCCCAAGCAAATCTCGATCGAATCAACAATACAGCCAAACAGCAACTGAAGGAAGCCGAAGCCAATCTTGCCAGAATTAATAATACAGCCAAACAGCAGCTAAATGAAGCCGAAGCCAATCTCAAACGCATCAAAGGAAGTGGTAGCCAACAACTAGAAGAAGCGAAAGCAACTTTGGAAAAAATCGCGGAAGTACGCCCGGTAGACATAGAAGCAGCCGAAACAGAAATCAATAGTGCGATCGCCCAAGTCAAGCGCGCCCAAGCGGAATTAAATCAAGCTTATATCCGCACCCCAACTCCAGGAAAAATCCTCAAGATTCATACTCGCCCAGGCGAAAAAATTAGCGATGAAGGCATTGCCGATGTAGGAAAAACTGAGCAAATGGTAGTCGTAGCCGAAGTTTATCAGACTGATATTAGCAAAATCAAGGTTGGTCAAAAAGCAACTGTCACCAGCCAAGCATTTCCAGGAGAATTGCCAGGAGTTGTTCAAGAGATAGGATTGAAAGTCACCAAACAAAATGTGTTTAGCAACCAACCGGGAGAAAACTTGGACAGCCGAGTAGTGGAAGTAAAAATTAACTTGAATTCTGAAGGTAGCAAACAAGTTGAAGGGTTGACAAACTTGCAGGTAATGGTAGCAATTCAGAAAGACTAAAGTCCCGAATCCGAACCTTTAAGGATGGAAAGTTATGGCAGAATTTGGTCCAGATCCAAACCTACCTTATCCCATGATAGACCAGTCGCGCGTAGGTTTTATCAAAACTTTTGTGAAATCGCCTAATATTATTGTCGGGGATTACTCATACTATGACGATCCGACTGGTCCGGAAAACTTCGAGAAAAATGTACTTTACAACTACGGAAATGACAGATTAATTATTGGTAAATTTTGTGCGATCGCCACCAATGTCACATTCATCATGAACGGTGCAAACCACAAACTAGACGGCATTTCAACCTATCCTTTTCCTGTTTTTGGTAATGGTTGGGAAACAGCCATGAATTTATTAATAGAACTACCAAGTAAAGGAGATATCGTGATTGGTAATGATGTGTGGATTGGTTACGAAGCAGTGATTATGCCAGGAGTCAAAATCGGCGACGGTGTGGTGATTGCAGCGAAATCTGTGGTGGTAAAAGATGTTCCGGCTTACACCATTGTCGGTGGAAATCCCGCAGGTTTAATCAAACAGCGTTTCAGCGATGCTGAAGTTGCACAATTATTAGAAATTAGGTGGTGGGATTGGCAAATTGACAAGATTACGCGGCATATTAACTTGATTATGAACAGTGATATTCAAGCACTGATAGATGCGGAATAAAAGGGAGCATCCCGATTTGGTAAGGGCGAAGCATGACCGCTGTAAATCTCAGGCGATCGCTAATAAATTGTCTGCGGTCATGCTTCGCCCCTACGAATTACAAATTCCCCATTCCCCATTCCCAATTTCCCAATTCCCAATTCCCAATTCCCAATTCCCAATTCCCCATTCCCCATTCCCAATTCCCCATTCCCAATTCCCAATTCCCAATTCCCAATTCCCAATTCCCCATTCCCCATTCCCAATTCCCCATTCCTAAATTATATGTTTCGCAAAACACCCCTTGCATGGTTGCAAGTAACCAGAGAAAAAACCCGCCTTGCAGTTGCCATTGCCGGCATTGCCTTTGCAGATATCCTAATCTTCGTGCAACTAGGATTCCGAGATGCACTTTTCGATTCTGCCATCAAACCGCACCAAAGTTTACAAACAGACTTAGTGTTAATCAATCCTCAATTTGAAACATTTGCTGCGGTAAAAAGTTTCAAAAGAGATAGATTATACCAAGCCCAAGGATTTGAAGGAGTCAAATCTGTAACTTCTTTGCATATTGATATTGGGCGGTGGCGAAATCCCACCAATCGCACTACGAGAGCGATTTTAATTTTTGGAGTAGATCCCGGAAACATAACATTTAATTTGCCCGATGTCAACAAACAATTGCATCAAATTCAAATGTTTAATCATGCCTTATTCGACCAATCTTCGAGACCTGAATATGGCGATATTGCCCAAATTATCCAGAAAGAATCCAGCCTTGAAACAGAACTAAATAAACGCAACATTCAAGTATCGGGTTTATTTACCCTCGGCACTTCTTTCACGGCTGATGGGAATGTCATAGTCAGTGACTCCACCTTCATGAACTTATTTCCCGAAAGGAAACCAGATGAAATGGATGTGGGTTTAATCACCCTTAAACCCGGTGCAGATATCAAAAAAGTCCAGTCTCTACTCCAAACTACTTTACCCAATGATGTTAAAGTTTTAACCTTAGCAGAATTTGCCGAAATCGAGAAAGCTTACTGGGCAAATGCTACCCCCATTGGCTTTATTTTTGGATTTGGTACAATCATCGGATTTATTGTGGGTCTAATTATTGTTTACCAAATTCTTTACTCCGATGTTTCCGACCACTTAGCAGAATATGCTACTTTAAAAGCAATGGGATATAGCGATCGCTATTTAGTAGGAGTCTTAATTCAAGAAGCTCTCCTCTTAGCAGTTTTAGGTTTTATGCCAGGAATTGTTATCGCCAACGGAATGTATTACCTAGCACAATCTGCCACTTTACTACCAATTATAATGACCACAAATCGAGCATTAGTAGTGTTAGGTTTGACGATTGTGATGTGTACAGGTTCCGGTGCGATCGCCCTTCGGAAACTTCAATCAGCAGATCCCGCAGACATCTTTTAATCAGCGCTAATTTTCGGTAAATTTTGACCCAAAAATCCCCATGGAAACCCTAAATCTCCCTGCTGAAACAACCACGACAACCGAACCAGTAATTTCCGTCAAAAACCTGAATCACTACTTCGGTCAAGGGTCCCTCAAAAAACAAGCCTTATTTGACATAAATTTGGATATCAACCCAGGAGAAATAGTAATTATGACGGGGCCCTCCGGTTCCGGGAAAACAACGTTATTAACCATGTTAGGAGGCTTGCGTTCTGCCCAGGAAGGGAGTCTCAAAATTCTCGGACAAGAAATAGTCTCGGCTAGCAAACATCAATTAACCAAACTGAGAAAGCAAATTGGGTATATTTTTCAAGCACACAATCTGATGACATTTTTGACAGCTAAGCAAAACGTGCGAATGTCTTTGGAATTGCATAAAGAAATGCTAAATCAGAATATGGATGCTTTGTCCATAGCAATGTTAGAAGCAGTTGGTTTGGGAGAGAGGGCTAATTATTACCCCGAAAATTTGTCAGGAGGACAGAAACAAAGAGTGGCGATCGCCCGTGCGTTAGTCAGCCATCCTAAAATAGTATTAGCCGACGAACCCACTGCTGCTTTAGACAAAAAATCCGGGCGAGATGTGGTAGAAATTATGCAGAAACTAGCCAAAGAACAAGGTTGCACGATTTTGCTTGTCACCCACGACAATCGTATTTTGGATATTGCCGATCGCATTATTTACATGGAAGACGGGCATTTAGTCACAAATGTCGCAGATTAAAGTCATGAAGCTAGAATAGGCTGTATCATTGAGCGTACCAACTTTCCAGCGCCAAACGATGAACTTCCCGCCAGCTAATATTTTTGAGTCGGGCAATTTCTGCACAATCTTCGTATTCCGGCTGCACATTAGTAATCATTTCTCCACTCTTGGCAACTTTGATATGTACTGGGCCGTACTTGGTTTGAACTTTCTGGATTTCTCGGTGCAAAATAGTTCTTTGTTGAGTCGATCGCCTAATTCCCAAAGTAGTAGTTTCGCGAAAGATGACTGTTTCGCAAGCAGCCTGATGTTCGGGATGACAAATCACAGTTAACAACACCCCCAGCCGCGACTTTTTCATCACAATTGGTTGAGTAAAAACATCCAGAGCACCGCAGACAAACAAAGCATCAAAAACATAGGCGATCGCCTGGGGACTCAAATCATCAATTTGGGTTTCCAATACCGCAATAGTTTCTAGGGAATTCGGAATGGGGAATGGGGAATCTGCGACTTTCCCCCCTTGGGGGGTTGACATCTCCCCAATCCAGATGCGCAAAATATTAGGAATTACCAGCATTCTAGAACCGGCACCCAATCCGATCGCCTGAATTTGCATAGATGGTGGCGGGCCAAACCCAGAAGCCAGAGTACAGGCGATCGCAGTCCCCGTTGGCGTACACAATTCGCGATCGATCCCATTGCTATAAACCGGCACTTGGTGCATTTCCCACAAACGCATCACCGCCGGTGTCGGCACCACCAATCTGCCGTGGGCTGCTTTCACCGTACCGCCCCCAGTCGGCATTGCCGAAAAGTAACACTCATCAATATCCAACCAATCCAAACCCAAACAAGTACCGATAATATCCACCAGTGCATCCGTAGCGCCCACTTCGTGAAAGTACACCTCCTCTGGGGAGATACCATGTACGGCACCTTCAGCCTCTGCCAATTTCCGAAATACGGCCAAACTCCAGGCTTCCACTCGCGGAGGTAACTGGGCTGAGAGGATGATGCGCTCAATTTCTGGCAAGTGGCGATGGGGAGTGTGGCTAGTTTCGGCATCCCCAGCGTCGTGATGGTGAGAATGTTCGTCACCGTGATGATGGTGGTGAGTGCGATCGAATGTGGGGGATTCGGTTTCCGAGGGATCGAGGGTGAAGTCAGCAGCCAGATTTTGAGCTTTTTTCGGCAAATCCGCAATCAAATCCACATGAAATTTAGTTGCTTGTTGAGTATTGCGATGGACTAATTCGGTACGCAGTTGATACTCAGTCGAAATTCCCAATAAATTTAATTTTTCGATTAGGTACTCCAAAGGTACGCCGGCATGGACGAGGGCTCCCAGACACATATCGCCAGCAATACCAGTTGGGCATTCAAAATAAGCTATTTTATTCATTATTAACAATTAATTTTCATCATTGATTGTTTCAGCGGATATTTCCATCGCCCAATTAGCCTGCAATATCATAACATGGCAATTATTTACGAAGTGCATCCACTTACACCCCAAAAAGACCGAATCGAGAAGATTAAAGCTTCCCTAAAAGCTGGGGCCGTAATGCTTTATCCCACAGATACAGTTTACGCGATCGGCTGCGATCTCAACGCCAAATCTGCGGTAGAACGAGTCAGGCAGATCAAGCAACTGTCTAATGATAAGCCATTAACGTTCCTGTGTTCTTCTTTGTCAAATATTGCCGAGTATGCTGCTGTCAGCAATGAGGCTTACCGAATTATCAAGCGATTAATCCCCGGCCCTTACACGTTTTTGTTACCAGCTACCAAGTTAGTGCCACGGTTGGTAATGAACCCGAAACGCAAAACTACTGGAATTCGCGTACCCGATCGCCCAATTTGTTTTACACTGTTGGAAGCCTTGGGAAATCCAATTATTTCCACATCCGCTCACAGGACTACCGATGATGATGAAGGCGAATCACCCTCAGCCGCCAGCAAAACACAAAATTTTGGCAAAGCTGAACTATTTGACTGTTTGGAAAAATTGGTAGATATTATTGTTGATGACGGTTCCGATCCAGGATATCAAGTATCTACCATCATAGATTTAACAGACAAAGAACCGGTGATTGTTCGTCGCGGTTTGGGATGGGAAGCTGCCACTGCTTGGGCTGAGCCATAGTATAGCAGCAACTCCCGCCTGTTTTAGCTTTGAAAATACAAGAAAACTAACTCTTGGTGGAACAGGCTGGATGGCCTGTTCTCTCAATAAATTAACTCAAAACTTCCTTAAGCTTCTACCTTAACTCCTTTCCAAAAAGCAATGTAGCCTTTAATATTTTTAGCAGCATCTTTCGGAGTAGGATAATACCAAGCGGCATCTTTATTAACTTGTCCACCAACTTCAATGCTGTAGTAACTAGCGACACCTTTCCAACCGCAAGTAGTGTGGGTGCTGCTGTCCTTAAAATATTCAGGCTTGATGGCATCTGGCGGGAAATAAAGATTGTTTTCTACGACTTCGCACTTGTCGCTCTCGGCCAAAACGGCACCATTCCAAATAGCTTTCGGCATCGGTTTCTCTGGTTAAATTAATAATTTTAATTATTGTAACTGTATTTGTACTCAAAAAGCATAGAATAATGTAGAACTCACAAACCAACTACTGCAAATGTCAGGGTCGAATCTGCCCACATCTCCTGTCCCGCCCTCCCTCGAACAAGCTCTGAAACATTTCTTTGGCTATGACTCCTTCCGTGCGGGACAACGGGAAATTGTCGAAGCTGCTCTCCAAAAACGAGATCAGATGATTGTGATGCCGACAGGGGGTGGCAAGTCTTTGTGTTTTCAATTGCCCGCACTATTGAAACCGGGTTTAAGTGTAGTTGTTTCCCCCTTAATTGCCTTGATGCAAGACCAGGTGGAAGCTTTGGTAGATAATGGAATTGGGGCGACTTTTCTCAATAGCACTTTGAACTCTCAGGAAGTGCGATCGCGCGAAACAGCAATTCTCGAAGGTAAAATTAAACTGCTCTACGTTGCTCCAGAACGCTTGCTGGGCGAGAGATTTTTGCCATTCTTAGATATAGTAGCAGCTAAGTTGGGAATTTCAGCTTTTGCGATCGACGAAGCCCACTGCGTTTCCGAATGGGGACACGATTTTCGTCCCGAATACCGACAAATGGAACGAGTGCGCGATCGCTACCCAGACATCCCCATTATGGCACTAACCGCCACCGCCACCGAGCGCGTCCGCCAAGACATTATCCAGCAGTTAACCCTGCGCAATCCTTACATCCACGTCGCCAGTTTCAATCGGCCCAATTTATACTACGAAGTCCGACAAAAAAACAAGCATAGTTTTGCCGAAGTTTTGCAAATAATCCAAAAAAAAGGCGGTTCGGGAATTATCTACTGTCTCAGTCGCAAAAAAGTAGAAGAAGTTGCCTATAAATTGCAACAAAGTGGCATCCCAGCTTTACCCTATCACGCTGGCATGAACGATAGCGATCGCACAACCAATCAAACCCGCTTCATTCGCGACGACGTACAAGTAATGGTAGCCACAGTTGCTTTCGGGATGGGAATCAACAAACCCGATGTCCGATTTGTCATTCACTACGACTTACCCAAAAATCTCGAAGGATACTATCAAGAATCAGGTCGAGCAGGCAGAGATAACGAACCATCCTATTGTACCCTATTTTTTGGATTCGGTGATGTCAAAACCATCGAATATATCATCGATCAAAAACCCGATGAACAAGAACAGCGCATAGCCCGCCAACAATTGCGAAGAGTCATCAACTACGCTCAATCAACAGATTGTCGTCGCACAATTCAGCTAAGTTATTTTGGCGACTCATTCCCTGGGAATTGTGGAAATTGCGATAACTGTTGCCACCAAAAACCCGTAGAAGACTGCACAATAGAAGCCATGAAATTTCTTTCCTGCGTGGCTAGATGCAAAGAAAAATTTGGCATGAATCATATCATAGACGTGTTGCGTGGCTCTAAAAATCAAAAAGTATTGCAATACCAACACAACCAACTTTCTACCTACGGCATCGGCAAAGATAGAAGTGCAGAAGATTGGAAAATATTAGTGCGATCGCTATTAAATCAAGGCTTACTAGATGAAACAACCGACGGCTTCCCCATCTTGAAACTCAACGAGAAAAGTTGGGAAGTCATGAAACGTCAGCGCACAGTAGAAATCGCCATTCAACCCAAACGCGAAGTACAAGCAACAAATCGCTCCTTAGCCGTAGAAGTAGAAAGTTTATTTGCCATATTGCGGACACTACGCAAACAAATAGCCGACGAACAATTCGTACCACCCTACGTCATCTTTGCCGATAAAAGCTTGCGAGACATGGCAGAAAAACGCCCCCAAAACCTCACAGAATTCGTAGAAGTTTACGGAGTTGGTAGCAACAAGCGAGATAAGTACGGTAAAGTTTTCTTGGAAGCGATTCGGACTTTTTGTAAAGAAAAAGGCTTACCAACAGGTGCAGCACCTTCTGCTGTAGCTCAAAGTTCTAATGCTGGGAATATACCTTCTTATACACAGATGCAAACCTGGGAATTGCACAGAAAAGGTTTCACAGTTGAAGGCATAGCAGAAATCAGAGGCATGAGTCCTACTACGATTGTTGGGCACTTAGTAGAATTAATCGATATGGATCAAAAAGTCGATATTCATTTGTTGGTGGAACCGGAACGACAGCAACCAATTGTGCAAGCAATTGAGATAATTGGGGATGAAAGATTGAAAGCAATATATGATTTTTTGCAAGAAGCTTATAGCTTTGAGGAGATTAAATTAGTGCGTGCTTGGTGGCGGCAAAATTACGTGGGTTTTTGATGCGATATCTGGTTGTCTACAATGGTATTTTGTTCAAAATGTTAGATTGCGATATTGCCAAGTCCGACGGTGGTTCAGGTGCATCTGTGTTTGGCAAATATATTCCTAGGGGCGAAGCATGACCGCAGACAATTTATTAGTGATCGCCAGAGATTTACAGCGGTCATGCTTCGCCTATGCAAAATCGGGATGATCCCGATGGTTAAAACCCCCGTCTCATAGCTGAAGTCCTCTCAAGAGGACTGATGAGAATAATTTTAATGGTAATTAACCATGTTCAAAATGTCAGATTGCGGGCGTTGCGGAGTCCGACGAGGGTTAAAACCCCCGTCTCATAGCTGAAGTCCTCTCAAGAGGACTGATGAGAATAATTTTAATGGTAATTAACCATGTTCAAAATGTCAGATTGCGGGCGTTGCGGAGTCCGACGAGGGTTAAAACCC
>JAHREW010000010.1:30579-100891 GCA_020883125.1 Microcoleus sp. CAWBG506 | reverse complement strand
CCGTCTCATAGCTGAAGTCCTCTCAAGAGGACTGATGAGAATAATTTTAATGGTAATTAACCATGTTCAAAATGTCACCATTAATTAATATTGTGTACATCTTCAGTCCTCGACCGAGGACTTTCGCTATGAGACAGGGGTTAAAACCCCTGGCGGACTATCGCTTACCCTTAAACATTGTGTACATCTTTAGTCCTCTTTGAGAGGACTTTCGCTATGAGACGAGGGTTAAAACCCTCGTCGGACTTGGGAACTAACAAAGAATCCCCACAATCCCTGCTAGAATAACAAAAACAAACCGCCTCACCATCTCACCAATGTTAGATAAAATCTGGCGATTCCTCGAACAATTAATTCAGCGGATTTTTTGCGCTTTTGCCAAAGATTCTAACCCCCCCTTACCCTCCCGAACCAAGGTTCGGGAACAAGAAAGAAAATCTTACTTCCCCCCGAAGCCAGCTATGCCTTACTCACATCTTTCTTAACAAAGGTGCTCCGGCTTCAGCCGGATCTGCGTCGGAGCGATCGCTGCCTTGGAGTAGGATTGACAACCAGGAACCGCTGTAAGTAAGCCTCAAATTACGGTAACAGAGACTAGAGTTGAACTATGACGGCAGAATGGGCAGTAGCAGAACTACAATTTGCTTGTTTAGGTGATCGGTGTCGGGTGAGACTACCCATTAACACTGTACTTGATGAACCTGCAATATGGCTCAATCTACGCTTCATCCACCAAAATGTAGATATTACACAGTAGCCACTGTCAAAAACTACCTCAACCTAATCAGCACTGAGGATGATTCCGATCGGGTAATTGTACTGATA
This sequence comes from Microcoleus sp. CAWBG506, assembly GCA_020883125.1. Lineage (GTDB taxonomy): Bacteria > Cyanobacteriota > Cyanobacteriia > Cyanobacteriales > Microcoleaceae > Microcoleus. The sequence goes on along the minus strand of JAHREW010000010.1, from coordinate 100,066 downwards.
ACTTAGGGACATCAACAACTACTTCATTCCTTGCAGAGGTGTATCATGTTCGGACTTTCTATCTTGGCTATGTACGTGATGACTTTTTTGATACTGACTCAACCCATGGGTAGCGGTAAGACTCGCGACTGGTGGGTGGAAGTGGATACAGACGCAGGAAACGGGACTTATTACTTTGGTCCCTATCGAAGTAAGGATGAAGCCGACAATTACACGATCGGCTATATCAGAGACCTGAAGAGGAAAGGAGCTAAAAAAATTAGCATCGATATCAAACAAGGTCGCCAACCGATCCAACTACAAACCAGCGAACAGTAAGAGAAAACCTTGAGGGCTAAAATATGAATAGGTCGATCGATATAAATCCTGTCACATTGCGGGTTAACAAATATCCATAGCTTCACATCCAGATATTTGTCAACCCGCCTCAATCCAAGAACAGGCTTGCATTCCTTCCTTGGTTCATCAGTTATCGGCGACTACAGTTTGTCAAAGCAGGCCTTGGTTTAAATGGCTGCGAGGATTAAAAGTACGATTTGCCTTGATTTTTTCATAACATTCCCGTTCGAGAGTGCTGATTTCTTTTGGCGGTACGATCGCAATTTTCACCAAAAGATCCGTTCGTTCATCTTTGTTAGGTTTGGGCCACCCCTTACCCCGCAACCGCAAAGACTGTCCCGATCGCATTCCAGCAGGAAATTTTACCGTTATCATACCTTCCGGGGCCGGCACCTCAATCGACGCTCCCAAAACCGCTTCATCGGGAGTTATCGGCACTTCGCAAACCAAATTTTCTCCTTCAAACTGGAAGAAAGGATGAGGCAAAACTTCCACTTTCAAGTACAAATCTCCCTGCTGCTTCGTATAGGGATCGACTTGACCTTTGCCTTTGACCCTAATTTTGCTACCAGTTTTCACTCCCGCAGGAATCGAAACCTCCCCGCTGGCGACTTTCTTAGAAGTCCCGCGAAATGCTTCCCCCAAAGTCAGGGAAATACTGACTTCAGTGTTGAGAGAGGTTCCCGCCGCGCGATTTTCGTACCCCGCAAAATCTTCAAATCCGCCAAAACCAGTCGGACCCCCTGCGGTAGTGCGGTAGTTGCTGTAATTCCACTTACCACTGCGACCGGCACTAGCACCCGCGCCGCCCCCCCGGCCGAGCAATGTATTGATAAATTCGTCAAAACTCCCGTACTGGCTGAAGTCCACGCCACCAAAGTCTGTAGGGCCGCCTCCCGAAGGTCCGCCCCCACCGGGCCAGCCCCCAGTCGTTGCAGCAGCTTGCTTCCAATATTGACCGTATTGGTCGTATTTTTTGCGTTTTTCTGGGTCTGACAAAACTTCGTAGGCTTCGTTGACTTCTTTAAAACGAGCTTCGGCTTCCTTGTTCCCTGGGTTCATGTCCGGGTGATATTTCCGGGCTAGTTTGCGGAAAGTTTTTTTAATTTCATCTGCGCTGCTAGTTTTGTTGAGTCCCAAAATAGCGTAATAGTCTTTAAAGTCGGTTGCAGCCATTTACCAATCTCCTCTTTATTAGTTGTTACTTGTTAGTTTTTAGAAGCAATAAATCCTAGATTCACAGGATAGGCAATAATTTTGATGCTGGCGGTGAAAGTTCCCTGGGGCATCTCATCCAAATTATAGGTTATCAAATGTTTGCCCTGCGATCGAGTGCGGTTGTTCCAAGCTTTACGTCCGCAATTTCCACACCTGGTCAGATTTTATATGGGATATTTAAGATTTTAAATTAGGGAACTGTGTCATTACCCGCTGTGGGCATTTTGGCATGGTTGAGGCTATGCTAGGGATGTGCCTGCGGTAGCTGCGGTGATGTGCGCCCCGTTTACTCTCACGCACGATCGCTCTTGGGGAGCAATTACCTGAAGGCGATCGTCTTCAGGGATCTCTGGCGCGCGATCGTCTTTATGTATTTTGGGATCGCTTAAAATTTTACACAATAAATGGGTCTACAGCCCCTTCTTCAGTAGCAGGATTTTCTTCCTTAAGTCGATCGATTAGATAGATTTAATTCAACATAAAATCGCACATTTGTGGAGTTTTTTGTTAACTAGAACACACTGTTTCCAAAAAATTAAGATAGGATGGGATTTCAAGAAATTATTCACACTACCAGGGTGATAAGATGATTAACTATTTGCTGGGCTGGCCTTGTGGCTGCTGCGACGATTGGAAGGATATTTCGGAGAACTCGATTGTACTCAGAAGCGGGCAGCACGTTTGTCAGTCTTGTTACGATCGCAAACTCCAGACTCAGAAGCTAGCGGCCAGACGCAAGAGAGCAAAGATTTCTGTATCAGATCAGACTATTTTACAGACTTTGCCTCATTAATGGGCGATCGCCACAGAAGTTAGCAAGTAGGTTAGCAAAATTCCAGGGGCGATGGAGAGCGATGGTCAACAGCGATTTTCCATCGGGGTAATTATATAGAGCGATCATTAGTCATTAGTCATTGCTCATCGATCGGTGTTAATTATTCATTAATTCACAATCATTTATCATCAGTTACTAATGGGGTATGCCACAGATTTAAAATTCAATAACAAACTACTGAGAACTAATGAATAACCGATCGTGAGTAAGGGCGAATGACTAATAACTAATAACTAATAACTAAATGATAGTTCCATCGGGAATCGTGGCATTTTTCAGCACTACGACAATGCCGCTGCGGATGTAAAAACCTTCGCTTTCGCGATTGGCTTCTTCTACCCGGTCTTTATTAATTATTTGAACATTACAGCCGATGCGTGCATTTTTATCCACAATCGCGCGGCGAATTGTGGTATCTGCACCGATGCCGAGGGCAACGCCACTGTTTTCCAATGCTGAATGGCGTTCGGCATCGGGTTCGTAGAAGTCAGAACCCATGACGAGGGTGTCTTGAATTGTACATCCAGCTTCAATGCGCGATCGAACTCCCAAGACAGAATGGTCGATCCGACACTGTTTGAGAATACACCCTTCAGCAATAATGGATTCAGTCACCGTAGCATCTAACAACTTAGTCGGTGGCAAGAAACGCGGGCGAGTGTAAATTGGAGCATTTTCATCGTAGAAACTGAAAGGAGGCTTAGGCTGTTTTGTCAGCGCCAAATTAGCATCATAAAAAGCCTCTATGGTTCCAATATCTTCCCAGTAATCGTCAAATAAATAAGCTTGAACGTTATGGTCTTTTGCCGATGCCGGAATAATCTCTTTACCAAAATCAGTTTGGTTTAGGGATTGTTTAAGAAGTTTAATCAGAACCTCTTTTTTGAAAACATAAATCCCCATCGAAGCAATGTAAGGACTTTCCTTGGCTTGTTCTGATGTCAGTCCCAGTGTAGTGGTATCGACCTGCATTTGTTTGAGCGCATCGCCTTTTGGCTTTTCGCTAAAAGAAACAACCCGACCATTTTGGTCAATTTTCATCAAACCAAAATCCGACGCCCGCTTCTCATCCATGGGCAAAACCGAGAGGGTGATGTCAGCATTGGTTTCGCGGTGTCTCTCCACAAATTTGCGGTAGTCCATGCGATAGAGGTGGTCGCCGGAAAGAATCAAGTATTCGTCAACGTCCCACTCTTGTAGCAGCCAGAGATACTGGCGAACTGCATCGGCTGTCCCTTGAAACCAGTCAGGGTTTTCCTGAGTTTGCTGGGCTGCGAGTACCTCTGCAAATCCGTCTGTGAAGCCGGAAAATTGGTAGGTACGAGCAATGTGGCGGTTCAGGGATGCCGAGTTGAATTGGGTAAGGACGTAGATTTTGAGTATTTCTGAGTTGATGCAATTGCTGACTGGAATATCGATGAGGCGATATTTGCCCGCAAGGGGAACTGCGGGTTTGGCGCGCAGTTTGGTTAGGGGGTAAAGGCGGGTGCCTACACCGCCACCGAGAATGATGGCTAATACTCTTTTCAAGGAACTTCCTCCAGGGGGCCGATGAACTCTCCAAGTCCAGTGTCTGATGGTGAGGACTTCTTGACAAGGGGGAAACTTTGGATTTTGGATTTTAGATTTTAGATTGGGGATTTTTGAGTTTAAATACTTATCACTAAATTGAATATATCTTCAAAAAGATCTTGTATTTTCTACCAAAAGTTAGATACCTCAGCAACCTCTGCTACATTAGCCTAAGCCATAGCAAGCTAGGAAAACTGTATGCAGATTCAAACGCCAGACTGGGTTAAACACGCCGTATTCTACCAAATATTCCCCGATCGCTTCGCCAAAAGCAAACAGCCCCGCCAACGCCTGCTACAAAACTTCATGTGGGAGGAGTGGCACGAAATCCCGACCCTGCAAGGCTACAAAGGTGGCGACTTGTGGGGTGTGATGGAAGAGCTAGACTACTTGGAAGATTTAGGGATTAATGCCATTTACTTTACCCCGATTTTTCAATCTGCCAGCAATCACCGCTATCACACCCACGACTACTATCAAGTCGATCCGATGTTGGGCGGTAATCAGGCTTTTAAAGCTCTTCTAGATGCTGCTCGCGATCGCAACATCAAAATCGTCCTCGATGGCGTATTTAACCACGCCAGCCGCGGCTTTTTCTTCTTCCACGACATCCTCGAAAACGGCTCCCATTCTCCCTGGTTGGATTGGTTTAAAATTGAAGGCTGGCCCCTATCTCCCTACGATGGCAATTCTCCGGCTAATTACGCCGGTTGGGATGGCAATCGAGCGCTACCTGTATTCAATCACGACAATCCAGAAGTCCGGGAATATATCATGGAAATAGCCGAATACTGGATTAAGTTCGGCATTGACGGCTGGCGGCTAGATGTTCCTTTTGAAATTAAAGCGCCAGGATTTTGGCAGGAATTTCGAGACCGAGTGAAGGCGATTAATCCCGAAGCTTACATTGTGGGCGAAGTCTGGGAAGATGCGAGGGAATGGCTCGACGGTACCCAATTTGATGGGGTGATGAATTATCTGTTTGCTGGTCCGACTATTGCTTTTACAGCGGGCGATCGAGTAGATTTAGCTCAAATTGAAGGTCGTTCTTACCGTCCCTATCCGCCACTTTTTGCTCAGGAGTACGGCGAAAAAATTCAGCACGTTTTAGAGTTGTATCCTTGGCCGATTCAGCTCACTCAACTCAATTTGTTAGCCAGTCACGATACCGCCCGGTTATTGTCCATTACCGCAGGCGACCAAAAAAGTGTTGAACTTGCTACCTTGTTGCTGTTAACTTTTCCCGGAGCTCCCAGCATTTATTACGGCGATGAAGTTGGTTTACCTGGTGCTCTCGATCCTGATTCCCGCCGCGGTTTTCCTATCAAATCAGATTGGAAACTCGATGTTTTAGATTACCATAAGCAATTGATAGCTTTGCGACAAAAATACTGTGCTCTCCGCACCGGAGGGTATGAAATTTTGTTTGCTCAGGGAACAGTTTATGTTTTTGCTAGAATCTTGGGGGATGAAGAAATCGTGGTTGCGGTCAATGTCGCCACAGAATCTGCACATATTAGCTTTGAGATGCAGGTAAGAGAACCCGGACGAAGTTTCAAATATGCTGACCCGAAATTGCTGTTTGGTCAAGGTGAGTTTGTTTGGAAAGAGGAAGGGGAAACTCGGTATTTAGAATTGAGTCTGCCGGCGCGATCTGGCTTGATTTTAGGTTAAGCTAATTTAGGAAGCAGTTGCTAAATTAGTCTTGGACGCAACCATCTTAAGAATAGGGCAACCACCGGGGTTGCCCCTACAAATGTTACCCTTAATTGATTGCTTCTGGCTTGCGGAAAAATTGCTTTAAAATCTCTCCGGGCGATCGGTCCCAAGTATCAATATGTTCGTAAATTAAGCCATCTTCATCCAGCTTGTAAGTAGAATAGCCGTTGAAAAAAATCCGTGCCTTCCAGGGAACCCGCAATACCCCGCGGACAGTCCAATTTGCCAAAATAGTATCCGAGGCTGTCTGAGTCACGTCGTGGAGGTCGAAGCAAATTTCGGTGAAAAATAGTTGACCGTGAAATCGCAGAGTCCAAAAGATAATTCGGTAGTTGATTTTTCCTTTGAATTTGTTAACAGGGTCTTGAAAATAAACATCTTTTGTGTAGATGTCGTAGGAGATGTCTGTCTCAAAAAGGGTCGGGAGATCCGCTTTGAGTGTGTCTAGGGCGATCGCTACCTGCTTTTGATATTCGATCGAACTCAAGATATCACCTTTTAACACGAAGGTACTTCAACTATAATTTTATTGTCCACACTCCCATTGCCATCTCACCTCCCAAGTACAGATTTGATGGATTACCCCCACTCCTCGGACATCATCGCAGAACTCAGCAGTGGTAAACTGTTGCTGGTAGATAGCCGTCGCCGGAACGGTCTAATTTTAATTAAACGTTTCCACGCGGAGTTTGCAGGGCCAGGGGCGGCCGTCGGGGGTGCTTTTGATGTTGACTCTCAGCAGGTAATTCCCGTAGGCGACTTTTGTTTGGTTTACCCTGAATCTCCCGAAGCAAGACAGAAAGCGTTTGGGATTCGGCGTCACTGGGTGCGGTTGACGGAACAGTTAACTGCTAAGCCGGAAGCTTTGGAACGGGCCCAAATGCTTTTAACTCAGTTTGAACAGTATTTTGATGTCCCAACAGTGGCACAAATTCCCGATCGAGCTTTGGCACTTTTAATCGGTGTCTTCCCCCACACAATTCGTCAGGCACGACAGAGCGATCGTTAAAAATGGTATGATTAATTTTGGTCATCTCATACCATTTTTTATTATTTTTGTCAAGTCAAAATCCGGGAAAGGCGATCGCAAGTTCGCTGATTTTCCTGGGGGCTACCTACCGTAATTCGCAAACCTCCCCCAGTATGGCGAATTAATGTTCCTTCAGCTTTTAGTTGCTCCATGATTTGTTTGTGTTGTTGTTCTGCTAAATTACGATTGTCGGCTTTCACCCGCAGGTAGACAAAGTTAGTGGCACTAGGCCAAATTTGCAATTGTTGATGCTGAGTGAGCGCTGCAATTAACTTAGCTCGTTCTGATCTGGTTTCAGGGATTACTGCTAACAATAATTGGCGCTGGGCTAGGGCAAATTCTGCTGCTAATTGGGAGAAAGTTGGGAGGTTGTAGGGAAGGCGGATTTTTTCTAAGGCGGCGGTTAGTTCGGGATTGGCGATCGCATATCCGACTCTCATGGATGCCAATCGAAATGCTTTGGAAAATGTTCGCAAAATTATCCAATTCGGATGTTCTTGTAATTTTCCAGCTAAGGTGTTTTGGCTGAATTCAAAATAGGCTTCGTCAATTACTACTAAAAGATCTTCGGGTAAAGTTGACAGCCATTCTATTTCATTGGTTGTCAAAGCATTGGCGGTGGGGGAATTGGGATGAACGACAAAGACGACGCGCACGGGGGGATTTTCGGTTTGGGCGTTAGCGCAGCCCTCGGAGAGGATCGCCCTTTTAGCCTCCTCGATATCCATTTCAAAAGTCTCTGGTTTTCGTGGCACACTCACCACGGGAATTCCCAGGGTTTGGGCGATGATTCCATACATCGAAAAGGTCGGATTGGCAACCAGAATTGACCCAACCGAACCCAAGCAGGTCGCAATTAAAAGCGATCGAATTAATTCATCGGAACCGTTGCCAACAGAAATATTATCGGCTGTGATGGCAGTTTTTGGAGGTATAACCCCCCCTAGCCCCCCCTTGCTAAGGGGGGGGACATGAAGCCCCCCCTTGCTAAGGGGGGGGACATGAATAGATTCAGCGCTCGATTCGTTGACGTATTGGGCGATCGCCTCTTTCAGTGCTGCGTGGCCACCATCGGGATAGCGATTTGTCTCAATTAGCTGCTGATAATTCCAAGCTAACTTTTGTTTTAATTCCGCTGGTAAGTCGTAGGGGCATTCGTTGGTATCTAGGCGATCGATCGCACTTTTCGACGGCACTGATTCTCCCGAAGCCGAACCCGGATGGGGAGTGTATGCCGTAAGTTGGGCTAAGTCTTTTCGGATAAAAGGTAGCATGGTATGATTTGCTAATGACTAATGACTACTGACTAATGACTACTGACTAATGACTTCTGACTATTTTAATCGCGCCACAAAGCAATTCCACCTAACAAACCAGTCACATTTGGCACTATTTTTACCTTAGCTGGCAATGCAAAAACAATTTTTTTAGTATTACCACCGCCGAGGTATAAGTAATCCAAACTAAACAAATTTTGCACGGAGACGATCGCCTTTTCCAGACGGCGATTCCATCTTTTCGTGCCCACTGTATCTAAAGCAAAACGTCCTAATTGCTGTTCGTAAGTTTCCCCTTTCCGAAAAGGGTGATGTCCGAGTTCCAAATTAGGGACTAAAATACCATCAACAAATAAAGAAGAACCGAAACCTGTCCCCAGAGTGACTACTAATTCTACTCCGCTACCAGCAATTGATCCCAATCCTTGAATGTCGGCATCATTAGCCACTCGTACTGGTTTGCCTAACCGATCTTTGAGAGTAGTTGCTAGGTCAAAATCGATCCAAGAGGGGTCTAAATTGAATGCGGTTTTAGTGATGCCGCGAGACACTACTCCGGGGAAACCGACGGATACTCTGTCAAATTCCCCTTGTCCCCCAGCTAAGAAGGCTATGGCTTCGAGTATTGGTTCCGGTTTTGGTGGTTGAGGGGTTTCTAAGCGACTGCGTTCCGTTTGGGGTTGGCCTTCCTCGTCCAAAACCATCACTTTGATACCGCTGCCGCCAATGTCAACGGCTAAGGTGCGAGTCGATCGATCTTCTTGAGTCATTGGAGTATTGAGAGTTGCAAACTAATCAAATTTTAATTGAATTGGCAAAAATTTTGAATCGCTTCCCACATTTCTGCTAGAAAATTTCCCAAGGAATGGTCGTCTTCTAGTTCGATTAATTGCACCCAGGGACGGTTAGCGGCAAAATTTTTGCTAGCCTGAATCGGTATGATTGTATCATGCAGACCGTGGATAATTAACGTAGGCACTGACCGTATTAATTTTTCTTCACGGTATTGGGCCATATCTTCCACAAATTGATAATTTAGTGGCAGATAACGTTGTTCGCCGTAGTGGTAAACAGGTAAATATTTCTCTGACTGCCACTTTTGTAACTGTTCCTGTCCCAATCGGGGCAGCCAGTGGGAGAGAAAGTCAAAAGCCGGTGCTAACAAAACTATTTGTTTTACCGATAGTTGTCGTTGGGCCAACCAAGCTGCTGTCAGCCCGCCAAAACTAGAACCAATGATGGTGACTTCACCAGGAATTTTGACATTTTCTGCCACTGGCTGAAGTGTTGGGGGTGACAAAAATGCTGTTTCTATTTGGTGTAATTGCCTGGTGAGGGTGAGGCTGGAAAAATCTTGGTGATTGAGATCGGGAGTTTTTAGGTCAATTGCTAGGGAAGAAAAGCGATCGCGGAAATATTTTGCCTTTAGGGAATCGGGACTGGAAGCAAATCCGTGTAAATAAATGTAACTACAATTGTTGTGGAGATTCATTCAGCAGTTTTTGTTAAATTGAACAATAAATATGAATTATCAATTATAACACAGAGAACCAAGACTTCTTAAAGAAGTCTTGGTTCTCTGAAACCTAGATCTAGATGTAAGTATTACTGAGGTTTGGATCCGTTTTGCATCCTGTTTTTAGCTGTTTCGCGGCGCTGCTTCATCAGTTCAGCTAATTGGGTGCGCTGTGCTGGTGTGAGGATGTCTCGCATTGCCAGCGTACTTTCAAGTCTCACATCATCCAACTGCTTTTTTAATCCGCTTATTTGGGTGTTTTTATCGCGGATCTGGCTGGCAGTAGCAGTGCCACTCATCATTGTTTGCAATTCTTGTCTGGCTTGACGCACAGCTTGCATTCGCTGGGAAATTTGGTCTTTATAGCGATCGCGAACTGCCTGCATTTTTTGTTTTTGGTCGGCGCTTAAATTAAGCTTCTCGAACATCGCACCTTCCTTACCACCAGGTCGATTTGGTCGCTGATTTTGGGCAATAGTTTCTGCGGGTAGGGGATTGGGAATTGCGATGGCGGCGGTGGCGCTACCGAGGGTCAGCATTAAAAGGGCTAGGGTAGAAATGCGACGCATTGACATGAAATTTACCTCTTTAAGATTAGTTATTTGTGGGCTGTTCGCTGTCAGCAGGAATCTGAAAATTCAACCAGTCTATTTGTGAGCTATCGCTCATATTCTCCGCGCGAGAATCATGCAACACATCTTCCCAATTATTTACTAGAAATGCTTCTAGGTGTGCACCCTCATCCGGGTTAAATTGTGCGGGGACTAGCAGGCGATAACCAGACCCAAAAAGTATCAGCATCCCGGCAATTGCCACTGGGAAACGCCACTGGGAGAAACCTGGAACAATTGACCTATTTTTAGATACAATTGAACTGACTTGTTTCCGGTAAATTGGCTTTTTTTCTGTCTGCTCATTCCTTTCTATTGTTGCTAACAGCTTTAACTCTAAATCGGGCGCAGCTTCTGGACAATTTGGGCGATGTTGCTTCAAGAAATTAACTAACTTTTGGTCGCTGCTTGGGTTGTTCATAGCTCGCTGACACCTTCTTTTTGCAAAAATTGCCGCACAGCATTTCGGGCATAAAACACGCGAGATTTGACAGTTCCTGCCGGTAGTCCCAAAATTTGGGCTACTTCTTTTTGCGGGATGTCTTCTAAGTCATGTAGCACCAAAACGCTGCGGTGTTCAAAGCTCAATTGCTGTAATCCCCGCTGCACTAAATCTTGATAGTGCAACTGCATCAATTCAGAAGTATGTTCTTTGACAACAATTAAATTGATTTCTGCTTGATTTTTGAGTTCGGCATCAAAAGAATGTTGTTTAGCAAATGCTTGTCTTTGGTCAGAAGCTACATTCCAAGTGATTCGATAAAGCCAAGTAGGAAAGTTGTCTTGGTGTTTGAGCTTGGGTAATCCTTTCCAGACTCGCAGGAATACTTCTTGCGTTAAGTCGTCAAGCAGGGATGGCCCGCAGAGTTGGTAAAGGGTTGACCTGACTTTGTGTTGGTAGCGTTGGTAAAGGTGGCGAAAGCAGGTACGATCGCCCTTTAAGCATTCAGCAACTAAGTCTGAGTCGGAACAGTTATCGATTAAAACATTGGCTGACACACCTAACACCTGTGAAGTATCCCTCACCAGTTCGTTATCTGAAGGGTTTAGACAGGAGAGGTTCAAAAAAGGTTCAATTTATTTAAAATAATATTTTGAGCATGAATCCGCTTGGCGTGTAAAACTGCACCAATATCGATCGCAAGCAAGATGCTGTTCCACAAAGAATCACAAGCAAGAGCCTGTTCCACAAAAATTGAATTGGGAGCATCCCGATTTTGTAGGGGCTATAGCATTTCGGCAGATAAGTTATTGGTTAAAAGGAAGGATTTATTACCGGAATGCTATAGCCCATACCGATATATTTGCAAATTCGGGATGCTCCCATTGAATTTTATTGTGGGGTGGGCTTCTAGCCAGCCATGAAAAGCTGATTAAAAATGGTAATCTTCAGTCGGTTTTAACCGACTTTAGCTATTAGCCAGGGACTTAAGTCCCTGGCTGCTGCTGCTAACGACTTCGCCCTATTTATCGCAGAGTCACAAACTCTTCAGCCGTCGATGGATGAATGCCAATAGTTGCATCGAAGTCTTTCTTGGTAGCTCCCATATTAACGGCGATCGCCATTCCTTGAATAATCTCGCCAGCATCTTTCCCCACCATGTGCACGCCCAAAACTCTGTCAGTATTAGTCTCAATAACTAACTTGACAAAAGTTTTCTCATCTGCACCAGTCAAAGCATGAAACATCGGTCTAAACTTGGCTGTATAACACTTGATTGATTCAGGAAACTTGACTCTAGCTTCCTCTTCTGTTAAGCCAACTGTCGCCGCTTCCGGCTGGGAAAATACGGCCGATGCCACGTTTTCGTGACTGATGGATCTGGGGTTATTCCCAAATTCAGTATCGGCAAAAGCACGTCCTTCGGCGATCGCAATTGGTGTTAGATTAATCCGGTTGGTGCAATCTCCGACAGCAAAAATATGCGGTTGATTGGTGCGGCTGTCTTTCGTAACTGCGATCGCACCTTTTTCTGTTTCTACTCCCGCATTTTCTAAACCCAACTTTTCCAAATTCGGCAAACGCCCGGTAGCGCACAAAACCGCGTCTACTGTCAAGCTTTCTGTTGATTCTCCCGATAGTGTTAATTTTAGGCCTTCTGGAGTTTTTTCGATTTGTGCGATCGAGCTTCCTGTCACAAAATTAATGCCATGCTTAACCATGCCTTCTTGCACGTTGGCGCGAATTTCTTCGTCAAAGTAGTGCAGAATGCGATCGCGCCGGATGATTTGAGTTACCTCACTTCCCAACCCGTTCATGATGCAGGCAAATTCAACGCCGATGTAGCCGCCGCCCAAAATTGCCAACCGTTTCGGCTGCTCTTTTAACAGGAAGATTTCGCGGGAAGTAATCGCGTGTTCGATGCCAGGAATATCAATTCTGTGAGCTTCGCCACCGACAGCGATTAAGATTTTGGCAGCGGTGTATTTTTTGTCACCAACTTCGACAGTATGGGAGTCGATAAATTTGGCATATCCTGAGATTAATTCAACTCCAGCTTTTTCGAGGAAGCTAATGTGCAGTTGGCTCAGCCGTCGGACTTCTGTGTCAACGGTGGTGACAAGTTTTTCCCAGTTAAAACTGGTTTCTACAGGGCTCCAACCGTAGCCGATCGCATCTTCGTACAGGTGAGAAAATGTAGAGGCGTACACCATCAGTTTTTTGGGGACACAGCCACGAATGACGCAGGTGCCACCTACTAAGTCATTTTCGGCGATCGCCACTTTCGCCCCGTAGGATGCCGCCCGCTTGGAACTCGCCAATCCACCGGAACCTGCACCTATCACAAACAAGTCGTAATCGTATGTCATAATTGTCCCTACCTTCCTGTCTCAATTTTAGGCATTTTGCGCTTTACTTTTCTTAATGATATCTCAAAAAAAATTTCGTTTTTTAGAGGGGAAATTGCTTTACTTCTTGCTGTTGACATGATATAGTTTAATAATGGAAATATGTGCATTAATTTTAAAATTGCGCACACTTCCATTATTAGAGTATAGCACAAGCAACTGGCAAAAAATATATAAAAATGTAACTATTTTTGGGCGGCGGCTGATGAGGGAATTGCTGGTTGTAGCTGAGTCTCGATCCCCCTAAATCCCCCTTAAAAAGGGGGACGAAAGAGAAGAATCTTGTCCCCCCCTTTTTCAAGGGGGGCTAGGGGGGATCTGGCCTAATCGTAGCGACAGAAAAATTGATACTATCCTAACCTAGCAGACGAAAGAGAAGAATCTTGTCCCCCCCTTTTTCAAGGGGGGCTAGGGGGGATCTGGTCTAATCGTAGGGACAGAAAACCAATACTATCCTAACCTATCGGGGAAAAGATGGGGATTGCCGATACAGTTTTTTGAGCTTCAAAAATTATTTAGAATTGTTATATAGCAATCCTTGCAGGAGTCGCAAGTTTTTTACCCCACCCCAACCCGGACCTTATTAAGGTCCGGGAGCAAGAAATTCACAAATCATTGAGAATTGCTATATTATAGAAATCAATTTAGTTGTCTGGCTAGCTTTATGATTGATTGGCTTGTGGTCTGGGGGGTAACGCAAGGAGTCGGCATTCTCGTCAAACCCATCTTAGAAGATTTGGCAGTAGACGGCGCGAAGGATTTAGTAAAAGATTTTTTTAAAGATTCCCTGAAAAACGTCTTATTTGGCGAAAAAGATCCGCGACAAGTCGCAGGGGGTAAAGCCCTCAAAAAGTTTTTGGAGTTGGTACAACAACAGTTAAAAATCAGCGGACTTTCCCAAGAACAGATTAAGCTGTATATTAAAGATGTTAAAAAGTTTATCGGCAACAAGTCAGTTAAGGAAATTTTGGGTAAGGCCTTTGAGAGCGATCGCGAATCCCTGGATGCAGAACTTCTCGAACAAACCTGGACTCAACTAGATTTAGCTGCTTTACCCGCCAAATTTAAGTGGCAAACCATCGCCAATCAGTATCTCGCCGAAGTTCAAGAAATTCTGTTTGACTCAAAAGACTTGCGGGATATCTTGAATGCTCAAAATCTGGACAGCATTCAGAAAAACACTCAAGAAATTGTTGGGATTATCCCCGATTTTGATTTGAGGCAATATCAAGAGGCTTTGTGCGAACGTTACAGCAATCTCAATTTAAGCAGCGTCGATAGCAACACCTATGATTATCGCGAAAGGCTGAAAGTTTGGCAAATCTTTATTTTCCAAGATGTGCGCTTAATTTACGAGTCTTTTGTGCCGCAAGCTTACGAAATTCCCAAGGAACATCAACGGCGGTTGGAAGAGGGCGATCGACTAGAGGCGATCGAACTTGAAAATTTAGAGAAATATCGACGCGGTTATTTTTCACAGCCGATCGTATCCGTGTTAGATGTCATCAATGACAAATCAAATTATCCCTACATTGTGATTTTAGGCGATCCAGGTTCCGGCAAATCTACTCTGTTACAATATTTAGCATTAACTTGGGCGCGATCGCCATTACTGGGAAAGATGACCCGGAAACTTTACCTTGGCTCAAACAACGCGCTCAATCTGACGATAATTGGGCTGTGCGACGTGAAGCAGTCCAAGAATTAGCAGGGGGGTGGAAAGATGACCCCGAAACTTTACCTTTCCTCAAACAACGCGCTCAATCTGACGATAATTCGGATGTGCGACGTGAAGCAGTCCAAGAATTAGCACGGGGGTGGAAAGATGACCCGGAAACATTTGAATTATTGTGTGATATTGCTATCAACGATCCTTTTGAACGCAAATATGAATCACAAGATAATCCCCGACAAATAGCACTTGAAATCATGGTCAATCAATACCCCCGATCGCCCGAAAACATTAGAAATACTTCGCGATCGATTTGCCAACGATCAAGATGAACAAGTCCGCAAATTTGCAGAAAAACAATTGGCAAAACTAGACAAGCTGTGATCTAAACAAAAAAAGGAGAAACAAGTTATGACCGTAGCAACTAAAATCCCCCAAGCTTATGCAGAAATAGTTGAGTTTTTTGCTGCTGGCGCTACTCCCGAAAGCATTCTCAACTTTCAACTATCCGAAGAAGCAAAAGAGCATATCGCCGACCTAATTTACGCACACAACAATCAAGATTTGACCCGCGATGAAAAAACCGAATTAGACAACTTTCTAGTTATAGAACACTTGTTGAGGTTAATCAAAGCAGTCGCTCACAAACACGTCGTCAAAGAGTAATTTTTTTATGTCTCGTCCTTACATTAATGCCGAACTCAGGCGTTTAGTTGCTTTCCGTGCCGATCGCCTTTGCGAATACTGCCTAATTCCAGAAGCAGAGAGTTCCGGCTGTCAAGTTGACCATATCATCAGCGTCAAACATGGTGGAGAAACTACAGCCGATAACCTCGCTTATGCTTGTATTTTCTGCAACCTCCAGAAAGGAACCTATTTAGGTTCCATTGTTTGGCGCACTGGAGAATTGGTGCGTTTTTTCAACCCGCGCAGAGATTTTTGGGGAGAACATTTTCGCTTAGATCAAGCTGCGATTCAACCAAAAACAGATATTGGAGAAGTCACAGCACGAATTCTAGAATTTAATCACAATGAGCGGATTAGAGAGCGACAAATTTTGATAGAAGTTGGTGCATATCCGTCACCAGCCGCGCAACAACGGATGACTAAATAAATCAACAAGTATCACGAAATAATAGTACAATTAATATTAGATAGTTCTCGGAGACAACCACTATGCAAGTCACGACCGAACAAATTATTTATCCATCCAGCGACGGTCAACCAATGGCAGATAGCACAATTCAATACAAATTAATTGTCACAATCAAAGAAGGTTGCGAATCGTTGTTCAAAAATGACCCAAACGTCTTCATAGCAGCCGATTTACTGTGGTATCCAGTTCAAGGAAGACCGGATATTTCTCAAGCACCGGATACGATGGTAATCTTTGGCAGACCCAAGGGCGAGCGGCGTTCCTATATGCAATTTCAAGAAGATAATATGGCTCCCCAAGTCGCATTTGAGATTCGATCTCATAACGACAGACAAGCCAAAATGCACAAAAAATTTGCATTTTACAATCGCTATGGAGTGGAGGAATATTACCTTTACGATCCAGAAAATAATGATTTGAGCGGTTGGCAAAGAATTGAAGGAAACTTAGAATTAATTGAGCCGATGGAAGGCTGGATAAGTCCGAGATTGGGAATCAGATTTGAGTTGGGCGAAGATGGGTTAGAAATTTATCGACCCGATGGACAAAGGTTTCTTTCTTATGCGGAATTGGAGGAACGAGGGGAATTAGACCGCCAGCGTGCCGAACAAGCAGATCAAAGAGCCGAACAAGCAAATCAGAGAGCACAACAAGCAGATCAAAGAACGGAAGAAGCAGTTCAAAGGGCACAACAAGAACGTCAGAAAGCTGAACAAGAACGTCAGAAAGCCGAACAAGAACGTCAGAAAGCCGAACAAGCAGATCAAAGGGCGCAACAAGAACGTCAGAAAGCTGAACAAGCAGATCAGCGAGCAGAACGTTTAGCGGCAAAAATGCGCGAATTGAATATCGATCCCGATCGCATTTAAGCCACTTTCAGTCAATACGCTTTACTTCTATTGGGCGCGTGCCGGACTTGATACAGTCGATTATTTCATCAATTATTCGCCGGCACCCACCCCTACCGCAATATGATTGACTTAAGAAATTCGTCAAAAATCATATTTGTAAACCGTATTGCACTTTCAGCCACAAATTTCTCTAATTTAGGACTTACTCACCAACACCAAATCAACCGGGTTTTCATCATTTGTGCACGCCATAACGAATTATTTTTGTCAAACAACCCGGTTTCTCACTACCCGTGTATAAGTCCCGCAACCGTCCAAACATCGCCTTTTCACCCCCGAAAACCGCTCAGAAGTGTTAACTTAGTAGTTAGTTGTGTCGATCGCACATAAAAACAAATGCCTGAACTACAAACCCAGACCTACCAAGAAGTCAACGAGGAAGTCCTCTCAAAACCAGTTATTGTCGGTCTCAAAGATATCACCAAAGTTTATGGGGTTGACGACTTAGAAGTTCGCGCCTTAAACGGTGTCAGCTTGACGGTGAGACAGGGAGAATATTGTTCGATTATGGGCGCATCGGGTTCTGGTAAATCTACAGCTATGAATATTATCGGTTGTCTCGATCGACCTACGAGCGGCAGTTATTACCTAGACGGCGTCGATGTGGCCCAAATGCCCGAATCAGACTTAGCCGGAATTCGGAATTTAAAATTAGGTTTTGTCTTCCAGCAATTTCACCTGTTGTCTCAGTTAACAGCCTTAGAAAATGTGATGTTACCGATGGTTTATGCGGGTGTTCCCTCAGCCGAAAGACGCGATCGGGCTGTAGAGGCTTTAACTAAGGTAGGCTTGGAAAGTCGGCTGCAAAATAAACCAAATCAACTCTCAGGAGGACAGCAGCAGCGAGTTGCGATCGCCCGCGCCATAGTCAATCGTCCTGTATTATTACTAGCGGACGAACCTACAGGTGCATTAGACACTAAAACCACCCAAGAAGTAATGGATATCTTTACAGAATTTAATGAAAGTGGCATGACAGTGGTTATGGTAACGCACGAACCGGAAGTGGCGCGCCAAACTCGGCGAGTAGTCTGGTTCCGCGATGGTCAAGTAATTCACAATAATCTAAACCCTGAAGAACTTTCACACGCGGTATTTTAAAATTTTGTGATTAGTTAGTTGCGTGCGATCGGTTAGTTATTATTTGTTATCTGTTACAAATAACCAATAATAACTAACCAATAACCAATAATAACTAACCAATAACCAACAACAAATAACAAATAACAAATAACTAATGAAAAGCTGTGGGAAAAGCTGTCCAAACTCGATCGACAAAATCCAGAAGTTGCCTAGAAGCAGTCACCCCATCGTTTTTTTCAGAATCCAGAGAGTGCAACTGAGTCAATAGGGAAATGACTTCTGTATCTAAAGCAGCCCGAAACAAATTTAAAGGCCAAAGCAAATCCGAACCATCCCGCAAATCCAACAAACTGTATTCTGGGGAAAGGCGATCGCCCAAATCCTGTTGTGACAAGAATACAACTAACATTAAAGGGCGCACCCAACAAACTTGACGCGCCTCAACCACCTGAATTACCTCGGAATGCAGACACGCATCTCCACACTCTAAACTGACAATTTGACCAGCCTTAAAGTTCAAACCAAAACCCATTGATTCTGACCTACCCAACATGATGAAAAATAACAATTAACAATTAACAATTAACAACTTTCATCCAGATTTTTGAGAGCAATTTCCAAATCAGCCGTCAACAATCGCGCCTCTTTTTTGGTGCTAGCCGATTTAGCATAATCCATCACCCAAAGTGGAGAACCGATCGCAATTTTCACCTCAGAACCCCATCGAGGAACGCGAGGGTGGTAGCGAATACTCATCGGTACAATTTTTACCCCCAAACCGGGTAAACTCGACTCCGCTTGAAGTGCCAAACGAGCCAATCCAGGCTTAATCGGGTGAACATCACCATCCTGAAAAATCCCGCCTTCGGGAAAAATGACCAACATTTCCTTGGCAATGAGCAATTCTACGCCATAACGCAGACTGCTAATGGCGGGATGCCGGATATCCACAGCAAAACCTCCCAAATGCCTGATGAACCACCCTTGCAGTCCTTTCACTTCATCGGCTGTTACCATAAAGCGCAAATCCCGTCCAGTCACTTTTTGTCCTGTGGAATAGGGCATCATCAGGGCATCCCACCGGGAACGGTGCGTCGGTGCTAAAATTACAGGCCCGTCCTTGGGCAAGTTTTCCTGTCCTGCGATGTGTATCTTGCCAAAATAAGACGGCAGGACAACATAGTGACCTAACGGATACAGCAAGGAAGTTAACCAAGGAGAAACGCGAGATGTATTAGATGCTACCTTGGCAGGCATTGGTTTCACTTTTTGATGAGGTACTCGAATTAAGGGGGATGGTGGCTTTATGGCTCATACCAATTAAGCTGTTTTATGGAGTTTTCAAGTCTAAACATAAGTTGTTTAGTACATCTTGCATCTTTTGATCGGGACACTTTGGCTATTGGCATTTTGCCCATTGGGCGATCGGACACTTAAAGATCTATTATTTCAGTTAATTAGACAGTAAAATTTTTACATTTTAAATTTTCCTGCGGGATTCAAACCAAGACAGCAACTGCTGACGACAAACAGACTCCATAATCCCGCCGAGCACCTCTAGGCGATGACAAGAATAGGCGCTATCTGGAATATTCCCCGCAGTCCGAATTGTCCCAGTTTTTGGGTCATCTGCTCCATAGACCAACAAACCGAGCCGAGCCTGTACAATAGCACCAGCGCACATGGGGCAAGGCTCCAGGGTGACATAAAGAGTGCATTGATGGAGATGCCAATCTTGCAACACTTGCCCAGCCGCCCGCAGAGCCAAAATTTCAGCATGAGCTGTGGGATCGGAGTCTCGCTCTCGCCGATTTTGCGCTTGTGCAATCAACTTACCACTACCATCAACAATCACAGCACCGACGGGGACTTCACCGGCATCGCCAGCGGCCAGTGCAAGTTCCACAGCTCTACTCATCCACCCCCTGTGAATGGAATAATTACGATCGCCAATTAATAAAGGTTCTGTTTGGGAATTCACAGTATTGCAAAACAAGATTTCAAGATGAGAGTAATATTATACCTAGATAAATCAAAACACTTAAAAAATGAAAATGCTTCAGACAACCCCAGTCATCGAATATTGGGTCAGGCACAAGTATCCTAGGGAATTAACTAAGCTTGGTTGGGAATTTTGGGGATAATTACGTAACTAGAAACACTTAAAATAAACAAAGTAAAGTTACAGCAAAACTCGATCGGGAATAATTGAAAATTATGGAAACCACTGTCATTAGCGCTGAAGTCATTGATTTGTTGTCCCGCATCACCCGACAAAAGCTCCGTGAAGCAGATGTCACTGAGCTCATCGTGTTCTTGGCGGCTCTAATTTCGATTCTCCGCGGAGTGATGATTATTGACAAGACCATCGCCCTCGAAGAAGAAGAACGGTTGCAAAAAACTCTAAAAGTGTTTGCTAGTAGCGATCGCGATCGAGTAGAACTGATTCAACGGATTGTCACGGGCATCTCAAAACAGCAAGTATATTTTAATCCCACAGAACTGCTAACCCTCACAGCATTGTTTTCCGATTCCGAAAAGCTGTTGCTCATCTGCTTCGGCTACGAAATGTCAGCAGCAGACGGACGCATCGACCTCCGGGAGCAAATGTACCTAACGGCCACAGGACAGCGACTGGGCATCGACCCCAGACATATTGCCACCATAGATACTTTATTTACTAAAGAAGGAACTGTAGACCCCGAAGCTTTTGCGGAAGTTAAAGAACTACTGTCTCCGATCGAATTCCAGTCACGGGAGCCCGTGTTTGCCGCTTCAGCAAAGCACTTGCTTTCTCTTTTAGAGCACCAATAATTACCGGCCTAGGGACTAAAATGTCAGCGTTGGCAGCTACGGGAGGCGGAATATAATTTTAATTTAGCCAGACCTAGGCCGACATAGTGGTATAATCATCGGTCGCTAAATCTTGCTCGCTGATGTTGTAGACAACTTCTGACTTTCTGAGTGAGAAAGCAAATGCAATATAATTAAAGGTTTGAGTAATTAAAAGCGTCCTAAGTACCTATGGAAATTGAATGGCAAAGCGTCAAAACCTACTCCGATATTATCTATCACAAAACTAAAGGGATCGCCAAAATTACCATCAATCGACCCCACAAGCGCAATGCTTTTCGTCCCAAAACCGTCTCTGAACTGTGCGATGCCTTTATAGACGCGCGGGAAGACACGACAATCGGGGTGGTTCTGTTGACTGGTGCAGGGCCACACACTGACGGAAAATACGCATTTTGTGCGGGTGGGGATCAAAGCGTGCGGGGTAAAGCCGGGTATGTAGATGACTCTGGCATTCCCCGCTTAAACGTGCTGGAATTGCAAAAATTGATTAGATCGATGCCGAAGGTGGTAATTGCCCTAGTAGCAGGTTACGCGATCGGCGGTGGTCACGTTCTGCACTTAATTTGTGATTTAACCATCGCTGCGGAGAATGCAATTTTCGGACAAACTGGCCCAAAAGTCGGCAGTTTCGACGGAGGCTTCGGGGCTAGCTATCTCGCCAGAATTGTGGGACAAAAAAAAGCGCGAGAAATTTGGTTTTTGTGTCGCCAGTACAACGCACAGCAAGCCTTAGAAATGGGTTTAGTCAACTGTGTTGTCCCCGTAGAACAACTCGAAGCCGAAGGGATTCAGTGGGCTTCGGAAATTTTAGACAAAAGTCCGATCGCCATTCGCTGTCTGAAATCGGCATTTAATGCCGACTGCGACGGTCAAGCGGGGCTGCAAGAACTAGCAGGAAATGCGACTTTACTATATTATATGAGCGAAGAAGGAGCCGAGGGCAAACAAGCGTTTTTAGAAAAGCGAGAACCGGATTTTAGTCAGTATCCTTGGCTACCGTAATTCCCGAAAAAAAAAGTTTTTGATTGACTGATGTCACAGATATTTCTGATTGACGATCGGTAGCTGGAATTGAATGAAGTCGATGCGGTTGCCATCAGTTTAGTTGTGCTGCTGGGAGCCAACTAAACTGAAACGGTGGGAACTGATTTTTCGGTGAATGTTGTCTCTGTTAACTGACAACGAGTGTGGCGATCGGCAGCAGTGAGGGCTGGCGAAGAAAAAGTAACCATCGGCTCCTGCCATAGTGAAAGTTCTTCGATCTTCTCCCAAGCAGACCCAAATGGTGAAACCGCCAAAGAACAAGCTTTCCACTGAGCTTGAACCGAAACGCTGAGCTGCTGACAAAGACCACCGCGTCTTCCTTCTGGCAGATAGTGGCGACAGTGACGGCAAGCTGAAGTTAAGGGAGTTTTCATAAAAGTTCTTGGCTTTCTCATTTTCATCTCTAATTCTCCTTTGTTGAGCTAGGACGTCTTAGAGCATCCCAGCCCTTATGCTGTCTGATGTTTAGCGATCCCCGAACCATAATTTAATTTTATAATTTCTTTATAATTATGTTATATATAGAAACAATAGATTTAGTAGTGGCTCATTTTAGATTTAAAAAAGCTGTAAAAAAGTTAATAAACCAACAGGGATCAAGATAAAGCACAAATGGGTAACAAAAAGTATATTTTATAAATCACCATCGATACCATATTTTTTGTTTTCGTAATCTGTGCGTTAGATCACACAAACAAGATAGACAGCTAGTGAAAAATCCGGGGACACAGGCATCAAAATCAACAATTACCTAAACCATCTATTGTATCGCCTCCTAGTTATTTGTCTGTAGTCTTATTGACCAAAAAATTGGGTTTCAAGCCTCGCCCTTCTAGGGCGACTTTTTGTGCTAGAATATTGCCGAGCAAGTTTTTCCACGTCAAATGATCGTTCTGGAATTTAAAGCCAAAGGAAAAACAACCCAATATACAGCAATAGATGAGGCGATTAGAACCGCTCAATTTGTCCGCAACAAGTGCATCCGTTACTGGATGGACAACAGAGGTGTTGGACAGAAAAAGCTTTATCGCTACAACACAGCGCTGAGGGCTGAATTTCCGTTTGTCAAAACTTTAAATTCCCATGCTTGTCAAGCCTCTGTCGAGCGGGCTTATAGTTCAATTGCTCGGTTCTACGACAATTGCCAACGACAGGTTCCCGGTCAAAAGGGCTATCCGCAGTTTAAAAAGAACTGTCGTTCTGTTGAGTATAAGACTTCTGGGTGGTCGCTTTCTGAGACACGCAAACAAATAGTCTTTACCGACAAGAAAGCTATTGGCAAGTTAAGACTAAAAGGGAGATGGGACTTAAACTTCTACCAAATAGATCAGATCAAGCGGGTGCGTCTGGTTAAACGTGCTGACGGTTATTACGTCCAATTTGTAATCAGGATTGAACACCAAGTTGAGACAAACTCGACTGGTAGGACAATCGGCTTATACCAATTTTTTATGAAGCTGCATAGAATTCGATCCCCCCTAACCCCCCTTAAAAAGGGGGGGACAAGAGTCCAATCTTTCGTCCCCCTTGCTTTCGGGGGATGCGAGGGGGATCGGAATATGTGCAACTTCACATTAAATTGGTATTAGATGTTGGACTCAAAGAATTTTATACCGACAGCAACGGACATAACGAACCGAACCCCAGATTTTACAGGAAGAGCGAGAAGCGGTTGAAGTCTAGACAGCGACGTGTTTCTCGCAAAAAGAAAGGCTCTACCAATCGAAAGAAAGCCATTAATCGACTAGGGCGAGTACACCTCAAAATAAGTAGGCAGCGTCAAGAACACGCTAAGGGAATAGCGCGTTGCGTCATCCAATCTAACAATTTGGTCGCTTAGGTCGATTTGAGGATTAAAAACCTAGTTAAAAATCATTGTCTCGCGAAGTCGATTAATGATGCTGGTTGGTATCAATTCAGGAAATGGTTGGAGTATTTTGGGGTCAAGCTTGGAAAAATAACGGTAGCCGTTAACCCAGCGTACACTTCTCAAAACTGTTCTAATTGCGGCACAGTTGTCAAAAAATCACTATCTACTAGAACACACAATTGTCAGTGTGGACTTGAATTAGATAGAGATTGGAATGCGGCCTTAAACATCCTGAATTTAGCCTTGGGTACTACAGGTCATGTAGGAACCTGGATTTTAAATCCGAACGCTTCGGGAGATTCGACCTCTACTCAGGCTGGAGCAATCTTGTCTAAGCAAGTTAAGTCTTTGAACGAAGAATCCTCACGCCTTTAGGCTGAGGAGTGTCAAAACATTAAAATTAATTCAGAGGCGGTAGGAGTTTTACTAATGAGTAAGCGTTCTTCGGTGGAATCCCCAAATCATCAATCATCTTCAACCCCCATCAATCCTGCTTTACAAGCAGCCCTGGGGTGCTTGGATGTAAACCTGGAAACAGAACTAACAATATATAGACGACACAGGCGGCGAGCCGAACAGTGGGTGTCGCCATCCGTGCGTCCCGGTATCAAGACAGAAACAGCCAACCAACAGCCTGGTCAAAACCAGCCACCAACGGCTGCGGAGCCAACCCAGCAATCACTCTCGATACCCCTATCCCAGGGCGGTAGCCCTGGTGAGCCCCCAAGAATAGCTACTGGGGGTGGGAGCCAACCTATAAAACAATTTATCAGTACCCCACCACCAAACAAATATCTCGAATCTAGCGAAAAACTGATCGAAAGTTTGGACTCACCAACAGCCGAGGCGACCGAGGAAAGAAGTTTAGCAGCCAGTCTGTTGACTCCCTTGGGACTGAGTTCAATGCTGCTGTTTTTGCTATCCTGTACAGCCTTGGGCTACGCAGTCTTTTACCCATCAAGTCTAGCTAAAATGGTAGGACTCAACCGTTTGGTGGGAAGCAACACACCCTCGGAGACCCAAAGTAGCGCTAGTAAAGTAACTGATACCGGAAGTAAGGAACTGCCAAAAGCTCCCAATCTGGTTTCCAAGGAATTTGTCGAGCTAGACTTAAGTACCCTGAGCAATGTCAAGCCCACCCCTAGCCCCATTGCTTCCCCCTCGCCCAAAGCCTCAATCCCGCCGACTCCAGCAGCAGTCAGCGACTCCAGCGGGGCTGTCCCCATCCCGACAGAAGACGGCAACCCACCAACAATTAGGGAAAAAGGACTGAACAATCTCAGTACAGCGTTGCTTCCGAGTCCGACTAATGTGGCACAAACAGTCCCAACATTGCCAACACTGCCTCCAACGCCTTCCCCATTGGCCTCGAATTCAGCAACTCCTGCGGCTGCATCCCGTGCTGTGCCATCGGCAGCCCCCGCAGCCACACTGGGAAGCCCTGCACGGGCTAGCGACGGTTTTTATTACGTGGTTGTCGATTACACCGATGCCAAGTCCCTAGAGCAAGCCAGAATTGCAGTGCCAGATGCCTACGTGCGGAAATTTTCAAAGGGTGTCAAGATCCAAATGGGAGCGTTGAACGATGCGGCCTCAGCAAAAGTTTTGGTGAAAGAACTGCAAGCAAAAGGGGTGAAGCCGCAATACTATCAGCCTTAAATTAGTCAGCCGGAATTAAAAATTTAAAAATTAAAAGAGAGCATAATTTAAAAGTTTTCATGTTTAATTTTTAGTTCTTAATTCCTATTCATAAAATCTAAAATTGCAAATTTGGAGAAAGGCAACATGGGATTATTCGATCGCCTTTGGCGAGTAATTCGAGCCAACATTAACAGTTTAGTGGGAGCAGCAGAAGATCCAGAGAAGATTTTGGAACAGGCGACCATTGATATGCAGGAAGATTTAGTGCAGCTCAGACAAGCTGTGGCTGGGGCAATTGCTGCTCAAAAACGCACGGAACGGCAGTATTCCCAAGCGGAGTCCACCGCCACAGAATGGTATCAACGTGCACAGTTAGCTTTGCAAAAAAATGAGGAAAATTTAGCACGGGAAGCCCTGACTCGCAAGAAATTCTATCAAGAAACCGCAATCACGATGAAAGCTAGTCTGGAACAGCAGAATGTTGTGGTCACTAAACTTAAAGAAAATATGCGGGCTCTGGAAAGTAAAATTTCCGAGGCCAAATCGAAAAAAGATATGTACATTGCCAGAGCTCGATCGGCCTCCGCCTCGGAAAGACTAGACAAAATGATGGGTAATCTCAATACAGGTAGTGGTTTGAGCGCCTTTGAACGGATGGAAGAGAAAGTCATGCAGCTAGAAGCTCGCTCTGAGGCCATGGCAGAACTCGGCACCAACGACTTAGAAAAGAAGTTTCTAGCTCTCGAAAGTGGTGGCGATGTCGATGCACAGTTGGCGGCAATGAAAGCGCAAATGCTTCCGGGCAATAATACGCCTAAGTTACCATCGGGGGAGCCACCCACATCCTGAAGGTGAAGCCTGGAGCATCCTATTTGAGACTGCTGTTGCAGTAGCTACAAGTAGCCCGAAGCGAGTTGGGGAATTCCCGGATCAAAGCTAAACTCAGTAGATAGAGCTGGCAAAGCTTGGCTACATCAATTACGAAGATCCCTTTAAACTAGATTAATATGTTTGCAAAAATTGCCCAAGGCTAGATCATCGCACTAAAAATCTGACCAACCGAATTTCAAAACCGCAGGCTAGTGTCTAAAGCCTGCTTTCCGCTTACTTCGTACACCTCACCAAGGAAAAATAGGATTATGGGATTATTCGATCGCATTAGCCGAGTCGTCAGAGCCAATCTTAACGACATAGTGAACAAAGCTGAAGACCCGGAAAAGATTTTAGAACAGTCTGTGACGGATATGCAGGAAGACCTGGTGCAGTTGCGTCAAGCCGTGGCCGCGGCGATCGCCACTCAAAAGCGCACCCAGACTCAGTACAATCAAGCTGAGTCCCAGTCGAACCAATGGGAGCAGCGAGCTAAGCTTGCTCTGCAAAAAGGTGACGAGGCGTTGGCGCGCGAAGCACTGGTACGCAAAAAGTCTCATGCTGAAACGGCCGCTACTCTGAAAGCTAGCCTAGAACAGCAATCGACTCAGGTGGAAAGTCTCAGACGCAACTTGATCGGTTTGGAGAGCAAGATTTCAGAAGCTAAGACAAAGAAGGATATGCTCAAGGCGAGAATATCCGCGGCGAAAGCTCAAGAACAACTCAACAACACCATTGGCTCTCTGAATACTGGCAGTTCCATGGCCGCGTTCGATCGCATGGAAGAAAAAGTTTTGCAGATTGAAGCTCGCGCGGGGGCGTCAGCAGAACTAGCCGCCGGTGGTAGCAATTTGGAAGAACAGTTCCGCTTGCTCGAAAGTGGTGGGGGTGTCGATGACGAGTTGGCGCAAATGAAAGCCCAACTTGCTGGAAGTTCTGTATCTCAACCTCAATTACCAGCATCGGGTAAAACTGCTGCTACTAACACCTCTGAACCGATTCCGGTGATAGACGCTGAGTTGGAAGAATTACGATCGCAGCTCAATAAAATGTAATCTCGATCCAAACTCACCGATTTCTCTGATGGTGCGATCGAGCGCTCCGTCTCTCTAAAGCACATAGCTTGTGGAGGTCGGAGCTTTTTGATTGGCGATCGGCTGCTACAGCCGGAATAAATCTTACCGAAACATGACAATTTAGCTATATAGTAGTAATTATCATTTAGCACTAATTTTTAAGTGCAAAACAAAATTTTAAGTGCCAATTTAAAAATAAAATTATGTCGAAAGTGCAGTTGTTAGTTCTCAGTTCTGTTGCTTCTGGTTTTGGGCTTTGTTCAAGCATTTTTGCTCTATTCACCATGATTTCTGGACTTTCACTGATGTCTTTTTTTGTCTTTATTTTAACCTTGGGATTTGGTGTGGTCAATGTTTTTTTTGCCTTACATTATTATACATTCATTGCTAAGCAGTTGAGTGCCAAAAATAAAAGCAGATCTAGAACTTTAGGCGGTTAAAAAAACTTTTAAACACAGGAAAAACACCTGCGCTGTCTCACAAATTATATACAACCGGAATTAATATAATGCGGGATATAGCATCAAAAGAAATCAAAATTTAGGCAAAATCCATTCCACCGCCACCGCTAAATTTTCTGCAACAAAATCCGGTTTAGTATGATGCTGATATTCCCCATTCAAAACACTTTCACCGTAACCAGTCTGCACCAAAATACCAGTACAACCAGCATTATGAGCCATATCTACATCTGTTGCTTTATCCCCCACCATAAAACTATTTCGCAAATCTAAATCCTGTTCCCAAGCAGCGGCTACCAGCATACCTGTATTCGGTTTGCGCCAAGTTGTATACCGCGTAAATTCTGGGTTAGTTCCCCCTTCTGCTTCACTCAAATAAGGGCAATAATAAAGAGCATCTAATTTGGCTCCGGCTGCTTGGTCTAATAGCTGACAGAGCCGTTCGTGCAAAGCTTCTACGTGGCTAACCGGATAATATCCCCTGGCTGGGCCCGATTGATTAGAAACTAGACAGCAAAATATTTTTTGGTCATTTAATTTGCGTACAGCTTGGGCTACTCCGGGAATTAAATGCAAATCTTCTACTTTGTGGATGTAGCCTGCTTCGATATTTAACACACCATCTCTGTCTAGAAATACTGCTCGTTTCATGGTTGTTTGCTAATTGTTATATCAATTCCGGTTGCACCGTCAGGATTGTTGACGGTTGACGGTTAACTCGAAAGTAAGAGGACACGGCAGTGCCTTAGTCCCTACCCGATTAATTGTAGGGACAAGGCACTGCCTTGTCCTCCTTGTGGGCTACTTGACAAGTAGCCAAAAACATTATACTCTGATAGTACGAACCCTAACCAATAAACCAATGGTTACTACATACACAGTCGATCGCACACATCTAGCTCAGTGGCACGAAGTTCTCGCCCCCCACAGCATCGGCTACCGGCTCAAACTGCTAGGCCAGCTAGGTACTCGCAGGCTGCAAGAGGCACTGGAACCCTTTGGATTGACACCTTTTCACTGGCTGGTACTTTGTTGCTTGTGGCAAGAAGATGGTTTAGCAACTTCCAGCATTGGGGACAAACTGCAACAGGTAGGCGGTACCCTCACAGGTGTAATCGATCGCATGGAAGAAAGAGATTTGGTCCGTCGTTCGAGAGACACCCGCGATCGCCGGATTTGGCGAATTTGGCTAACGGATGCAGGTAGGGAACTGCAAGAAGTGCTGCCACCAGTGGTAGCTGAGGTTCGAGAGCAGTCCATGACTGGAATTTCCTCGGTCGATCGAGAACGCTTCTCAGAGCTGATCGATATCGCGATCGCCAATCTTTCCTAAACCGAAAAATCACTCTCATGGATGAAGCCTCGCAGCATCTACCTCTACTACAATACACATAACCGAAAAATACTACGCACTCTTAAAAACAGCAACCTTAATAAATAAATACTACGCACTCTAACCAAACGGCATCTTATTAAAATCTCAGGAGCCAACTACCATGAAACCCACCAACGAAACCAACCCAGCAGAATTCAACGGTAACGGCAAAGGCAAAGCAGTCGCGCTACTAGAAAAGCCGATCGACGATACCATAGCTAAAAGCCTACCAATCATCCCCGCCCCAGAGACAGAAATCAGCGCCCCTAGCGATGTCAAAACAGGCGCCGAAACAGAACTCCAAGCACCCCTACCGGCCCCTACAACACCCAAGAAAAACTCCAAGAAACCACTGATTTTCGCACTATTGGGGGTAGGTGCGATCGCCGCGGGGAACTTCGGCTACAACTACTGGCAATACGCCTCCATCCACCAAGAAACCGAAAACGCCACAGTTGCCGGACACATCCACCAAATCAGCAGCCGGATCAACGGTACTGTCGGCGAAGTCTTGGTACAAGACAACCAACAAGTAAAACCTGGACAACTGCTAATCAAACTAGATCCCCGCGACTACCAAGTTAAAGTCCAACAAGCTCAAGCAGCCTTAGAAAACGCTCGCCGCCAAGCAGAAGCAGCAATGGCCAATATTTCCCTAGCCTCGCAAACCAGCCAAGGCAAAACCGCCCAAGCCCAGGGAGATATCAGCGGTGCAAACGCGGCCATTTCCACCGCCCAAGCAGCCCTGAGAGAAGCACAGCAAGGCGTGCCGGCAGCAGAAGCCTCCTTCGCCGAAGCCCAGGCGGGAATTCCCGCAGCTATGGCTAAAGTCGCTCAAGCCGAAGCGGGAATTCCTCAAGCTGAAGCCAAAGTCACCGAAGCTGAAGCCGGAATTTCCCAAGCTCAAGCACAGCTAGCCCAAGCCCAGGCTAATCTGGTGAAAACGCAAGCTGATTATAAAAGATATCAAGATTTGCAGTCTGAAGGTGCGATCGCCCGCCAGCAGCTAGATTCCGCCAAAGCAGCCTACGATGTAGCTGTCGGACAAACTACCGCAGCCCAACAAGGAGTTGCCCAAGCCAGAGCGCGTTTAGCCCAAGCTAAGGAAGGTGTCACCGCAGCAATCGCGGCAGTAGCAATCGCCCAAGAAGGCGTAAAACAAGCTCAAGCCCAAGTAGCGCGAGCCCAAGTTGGTATCGCCAGCGCTCAAGCCAAAGTCGCGGTAGCCCAAGAAGGTATCACTAGCGCCCAAGCCAAACTTGCGACATCTAAGGGTGGATTGCAACAAGCCCAAGCGACGGGAGAACAAACTAAAGTTAGTCGATCGCAGTATGATGCTGCTAAGGCGGCGATCGCCCAATCGGAAGCTGCGGTGAAAGACGCTCAACTGCAACTTTCCTATGTGAATATCACCGCACCAGCCGCCGGACAAATCGGCCGCAAGTCGGTGGAAGTGGGGCAACGGGTGCAGCCGGGAACGCCTTTAATGGCGATCGTCAGTAATGATTTGTGGGTAGTTGCTAACTTCAAGGAAACGCAACTGGCAAACATCAAACCAGGTCAAAAAGTAGAAATCAAATTAGATGCTTTTGGCCGTCGTAAATTTGAGGGTCGAGTTGATAGTTTTTCCCCCGCTTCTGGCGCTCAATTTTCCTTATTGCCTCCCGATAATGCTACGGGTAATTTCACCAAAGTTGTGCAACGGATTCCTGTGAAAGTTATATTTGATGCCGAAAGTGTTAAAGGCTATGAATCACGGATTGCACCGGGGATGTCTGCTACGGTAAATGTTGAACTGAAATGAGGTTGTACTCCTGATAGTAGGAAATGGAGGAGGCGGCAATGCCGTTTCCCTACCCATACAATATTGTAGGGAAACGGCACGTGCAGTCTCGTCCTCCTTATATCACATCCGGTAGCATCAGAATTATGATTAGCCGAAATTAGGAGACGGCAATGCCGTGTCCCTACCCATATAATATTGTAGGGAAACGGCAATGCCGTCTCCTCCTCATCATTCTAAAATAGATTGTTTTCCCAGCCAATCGCGAAAACTATCATGATACAAACTATAGCAAATTTCTCGTCCAATTTCTTGCTTATTTAAGAATTCAATCCAATTATCTAACGCTTTTTCAATCTCGTATTCATCCTCATCAATTATTTCGGATATCGCACTTACAGACAAACCTGCTGTTGACTCTACGAAAACATTCAGCACAGACAAATCAACTGCCAACAAACCATCACCTCTCATCCGCAGCCAGTGGTTTTGATAATACGCTGATTCAAACTCTGGTGGCAGTGAATTTTGAGGATGCCAATCTTTGGGGTCAACAATATCTGTTGGTTCTATTCCTAAAACTTTAGCATATTGGTAATTTGCCATCTTTCTACGCCATTAGGAAAGTCTTTCGTACCGCGTAAGCGCTTAATTGTGTCCTGGGAAACATTAGCTTTTGCCGCGAGTTCTTCTATTGTCAGTTTAGCTTGTTTCGATGATTCGATGAGCTTGATTTTTCCAGTTTCACTCGATGGAAGTATATCGGATCGGCGCATAGTAGGTTTTTAGGTATGGTTGTTAGTTATTAGTTAGTTTGATAATCAGACGATCCGACAGTTCGATCGTCCCATATTTTCAGAGTCCGACAGGGGTTGAAACCCCTGTCTCATAGCGAAAGTCGTCTGAAGACGACTAAGAATTAGTATTTTAGTCGGTTTTTAACCGACTTTTGCTATTAGCCAGGGAATTAATTCCCTGGCGGATTTTTCGGTAATGAAACAGCCCTGGGTTTGCGAACCCCCCACGCACTCCAACAAAAGAAGCCGGGTTTTTTCCCGAATCTGTCGGCTACAACGAAAAATTTTCGCAAAAACCCGGTTTCTGAACCCATGCGTAAATCCTAATTTAATTACTTGTTTCTGACTAGGGCAGATAGGTTTGAATCTCCTGCCCTAGAAATACTAGAAGAATGGCTGCGGCAAGTTCGCCAAAGCTACAATGTCGCCCTTAACGTCATCGGTACATCGGCAATTCTTGCTTTCGTAGGTGTGGGACTTGTTTATGGTAATAAAGTTCGGGAAGGTGCTAAGTAAAATCCACTTAATTAAACGTAAAATACGGATGACCGAAAAGCTGACTGCATAAGTCTTCTTCCTTCTTCACATCGATCTTCTTCCTTCTTCCTTCTACTTATCACTACCGTCGCGGGAGGAGTAACAACTGTTGCCGCCACTCGCTTTGCTAACCAAAAGAAGAAGGAATTACAGCAGATGATGGAGCTTGTTGAAAAACGAAGAGCGAAAGAGGAATTACGGAAAACGATTCCTCGTCCCCAGGCTGTGCCTCCTCTGAAGCCTAGATAAGCGAGGCAGAGCAAGAGTGATATGGGTTCCCAGACAGAGCCTGGGAACCAGCTTGCACCAGCTAAGATATCCGAGTTTTTAGCCGCCCCAAACTTTCTTTAAAACATCTTCAGGAGAGATGTCCGCCATCTTCCCCGTAGGAGATTTAATGCCCAAAAAGCGATCGCTCTTGGGTAACAATTTTGCCGGGTCGGTGGGACCGAACAAAGCTATTGTATAAGTTTGAACCGCTACAGCTAAGTGCATTGGCGCACTATCTGTACACATCATCAAATTAGCCGCAGCAATCATCGCCGCTAATTTGCCAACATCATCGGGTGATGTCACTTTCACCTGGGGACACAACTTGATTAGTTTGGCCACAAAACCAGCATCTTCTGGCCCTTGAACCACCACAACTGGTAAATTTGGCTGTCGCTGTTGACAATCTTCTATTATTTGCTT
This sequence comes from Microcoleus sp. CAWBG506, assembly GCA_020883125.1. Classification (GTDB taxonomy): domain Bacteria; phylum Cyanobacteriota; class Cyanobacteriia; order Cyanobacteriales; family Microcoleaceae; genus Microcoleus. Next base: position 67,274 of record JAHREW010000010.1, on the reverse strand, counting down.
CCAATTGTCGATCGGGTAAATTTTGTCAATACCTTTAGACACAGCTAACTGACTAGAACCGCCGTGAATTAAAATGTAACCACTTTCTTTAATCCCCAACTTTTGCTGTTGGGATTCCGCCCACTGAATGTCCTGTTTTGGTACATTGATTGCGATCGCAGGACACGGATTTTTAATGTTGAATCCTTGCAGCAAATCGTGGTACATTGAAGCTGCATACTGTTGTGTTTTCAGCGGTACGGGATTCGTGAGAAATAGACCATTGTTGCTTCCTGCATAGCCAACTCTTTGCGGAATACCAGTCAGCCACAGCAAAAGTCCGACACTCCACCGCTGACCGAGGGAAATTACTGCTTCGTATTCGCGATCGCGAATTACACCCAGTAAATTACCCCAATCCGCCATCGCATTCCGGTCTTTGAAATTGTAAGTCAAGACTTCTTTGACAGACTTGCAGACTCGGTAAGCACTTTTTGCCCTCGGTTCCACCATGACATCGATTTGAGCATCGGGATAAGAATGCTTGAGGTCATCAAGAGTGGGGAAAAATAAAATTTGGTCGCCAATTCCGCCAGGGACAAGTGCTAGTATTCGCATCATAAATGATCGGACTATTATTTATACAAAGTAGCTCTGAGCGATCGGCTTTCAGCTATCAGCTTATAGTATTTCTAGACTTTAAAAGCTACGGGCTGACAACTAAACAACTGATTGAAGAGTACAGGACGCTCTTATTATATATATGTAGTTGGATTAAAAACGGTTAGTAAATGCACTTATTAATTCCTGCGGCGGGTTCGGGGCGACGGATGGGGAGTCAGCGGAACAAACTGCTGTTGACTTTGCTTCTTAAACCTTTGTTGAGTTGGACTTTGGCGGCGGCTGAGGCTTCGCGGCACATTACCTGGATTGGTATTATGGGCCAGCCTGATGATTTTCCAGATTTTGAAGCAATTTTGAGCGATTTATCTTTGACTAAGCCTGTGAAACTGATTCAAGGTGGTGCCACCAGGCAAGAGTCAGTTTACAACGGTTTGCAGAGTTTGCCTGCTCAGAGCGATCGAGTGTTGATACACGATGGGGCCCGATGTTTGGCAACTGCTGAATTGTTCGATCGCTCCGCAGAGGCACTTTTGACCTGTCCCGGCTTGATTGTTGCCATCCCGGTCAAGGATACGATTAAGGTGGTGGATGAGCGTCGAATTGTGCGAGACACACCGGAAAGAAGCAATTTGTGGGCAGCCCAGACTCCCCAAGGATTTGAAGTCCAATTATTGAAAAAGTGTCACGAAGAAGGGCGAGAAAAAGGTTGGGAAGTTACCGATGATGCGGCTTTGTTTGAAAAATGCGGTTTACCAGTACAAATTGTCGAGGGAGAAGAGACGAATTTGAAAGTAACAACTCCCGTTGATTTAGCACTAGCTGAATTTATTTTGCGGCAGAGAACCCATGGGAATAAATAGAATTTGTTGACTATTTTTCTAACTCTGGGGTTTCTTGCTCGTTCCACTATCGATAATTGGTTATATCAATTCCGGTTGTATCGGAATGATTTAACCGCGAAGGCGCTAAGGACGCGAAGTTCGAGAAGAGAGAGTTTAATACGGGACGATGAAGAGAGAATTTTATATTGGTTGTGGAACAGGCCAGCAAGCCTGTTCCTTCTGTTATCCTATAAATATCATAGCTGGAAATAAACATATGATTTCTGTTGCGCCGATCGCACCACCATTACTCCTAGGCGAAAAGCGAGTAGTGTTGAGAAATATTACTTGGGATGGTTATCAACAACTGTTGAAAATTTTGGGCGATAACCGAGCGGCTACATTGATATTCGATCGAGGGATTTTAGAAATTACCATGCCTTTAGAACAACACGAATTTTCAGCACGCTTAATCGAGCTTTTGATTCGGATTTTGGTGGTAGAGCTAGGTTTGAAGATAAAAACAATGGGTTCGACAACCCTGGATCGATCGGACCTAGAACGCGGTGCAGAACCAGACAATGCCTATTACATCCAAAATCAGCCCCTCGTAGCAGGTCGTACCGTAGATTTAGCCACCGATCCAGCACCAGATTTAGTAGTAGAAGTAGATATCACCCATACTGATATTAATAAGCTAGCTCTCTATGCTAGTATGGGAGTACCGGAGTTTTGGAGATACAATGGTAGAGAATGGCGGATTTATCAGCTAGAAAGTTCTGAGTATTTAGAAGTGTCTGTCAGCCCCACTTTTCCGATTCTCCCCAAAGAAAAGCTCTACGAATTTTTGGCCGCAGCGCAGCTAGATGAGGTAGAAGCAGAGGTGAATTTCCGCAACTGGGTAAAAGAGATGACTAAATCTAACCAGTTAAATAATCAATAACCCATAACCAATAATCAATTCAAGAAGGATTAATCGCCAACTCGCCGTCACTGTCAATCTCTACGACACTTGTAACTAAATCCCAAAACGCAAACACGGCCGGAATTAACAGCCCATCCCTTAAAATAGCCACTCCAATTACCCTCTGAAAATCCGCCGGGAAACTGCAAATTTTTACCTGAGCAGGTATGGGTTCTGCCGCCAAACGGGGTAGAATTGCTGCACCCAAACCTTGTAGTACCATACTGACAATAGTTGAATCTTCGCTGAGTTCGTAAGCGATATTTAGGGGACAATGGGAAGTTGCTAAATACTTACGAAGTGGTATGGAACAAGCTGTTTCTGGCGGCTGCAAAATCAGCGGGTAATTCGCTAATTCTTCCCAGGTAATCTTAGCATTTTTACATGGGGCAGTCGGCGGCAATAAAACCAGATAGTTGTCCCGCAAGATTTCTCTTGTTTCAAATTCATCTCCGATGGGAAGAGAAACAAAGCCGATGTCTGCTTTGCCCGATCGCAAAGCTTCTTCCACAGCTTGCGTATAATAGACTTCGGTAATGCTGACGGCAATTTTGGGAAAGCGATCGCGAAATTTAGCAATAATACGCGGTAGGATATGAGTGGCGACACTGCGAAAACTAACTATCCGTACCTGACCACCCTGTAAACCTTTTTCTAAATCCGCTTCTTTGAGGATGTGCTCTAGCGATCGCACAATTTGACGCCCGTGAATCAGTATTCTTTCTCCCACAGGTGTCAGTTGAGCACCATGTCGCCCCCGATGAAATAGCTGCACTCCCAATTCGGTTTCTAAAGTGGCGATGGCGTGGCTGACTGCTGACTGGGAAAGTTCCAATTGCAAAGCTGCTTCGCTAAAGTTTGTACAGTTTGCTACTGCTATTAAAGCCTGAATTTGAGAGAGTTTCATCCGCCGCGTATTGATTTCTTTCATATAACCAATAACTGATATGTCTAAATGTATTCTGGAATTCCATGACACTTTTTACTCCTACCCCTGTAGTTCGCAAGCGACAATTCAGGGCTTAAACCTCAAAGTACCAGCCGGGAAACGTTGCGGGCTAATCGGTCAAAATGGTTGTGGCAAAACTACATTTTTTATATTAGCAAATGGCTTGTATCAACCGCAACGGGGAATCATTCGCTGGGAAGGTGAACCCTTCAACTACGATCGCAAATATTTGATGCAATTGCGCCAACAAATCGGGCTGGTATTTCAAAATCCTGAACATCAATTAGTTGCTTCGACAGTGGAAGAGGATATCTCCTACGGGTTGTACAATTTGGGTTTAGCCCAACGGGATATTGCTAGAATGGTTCAGGATGCGATCGAGCAATTTGATTTAACTGAATTAGCTACTCAACCAATTCACAATCTCAGTTTAGGACAAAAAAAGCGCGTGTCGATCGCCGATATCATGGTTCTCAAACCCAAATTGCTGCTATTAGATGAACCTACAGCCTATCTCGATCCGCGCCACACGGGACAACTGATCGGTTTACTCCAAGAAATTCACGCCAGTGGTACTACAATTCTCTTAGCAAGTCACGATCTAGATTTCATTTATCGCTGGGCTGATTGGGTGTTTGTGATGGATGGGGGACAACTGGTTTTAGAAGGAACACCGGAGAGCGTTTTTGCTCAACGGGAGGTTTTGGAGAAATTGCAGCTTGGTGTACCACTAGCCATGGAGTTGATTGAGCAAATGAGGGCGATGGTTGAGAAAGATGATACCTCACAAATGCACACTTTTGAGCAATGGCAACAACAAATTTTACAAAAGCGGCGACTTTAGTTATTGGTTGTGGGTTCTGGGTTATTGATTATTGGTTTCCGAAATAGATGTTAGGTGGGATTTTTATCACTCAACAACCACTGTTTTATTCCCAATTATATGCTTATAAATAAAGTTGGCAAATGTGGCTACTAAACCGCGTCTATCTGGACAAGCAATCAGGAGATTTACTGTAGGAAGTGTCATAGAAAGTCAAAGTCCTGTGGATTCGTTTTGCTCGCGTTTTGGTCAACTCTCAAACAGATTAATCTGTTACTGTGTCGGAGACTTCACCTTCGCAAATGGTGAGCTGGGAAGGCTGACATCGTTTGATGATTATACTAACTCTTTTTGCTCCTTCGCTTTCCAAGTCTTCGATATAGCCTGGAGTATGGGTTAAGGCTTCTTTATCGCTGTCAAAGGGACCAAAATAGTAGGTGCAGCGGGGAAAATTAGTAATAATTTCTACCCACCATTTTTCTTGTCCTTGACTGTGGGTGGGCTGGACAAGGAGGGACAAAACTACAACACATATACAGAATAAATAAAATCCTAGCATTGTTCTTCTTGGGGTAGATTTATGTATTATTTAAATTTATCAACACAATTTGCGCGATCGAATCAATCTCTGTGCTGATTTTGAGTCAATTGAATTAAGAACCCGCCCCACTTTGCGTGTAATCTCAAATCCGGTAGCATCTGAATTATTCATCCCTCTATTCTCGGACTCTGTGTCCTCTGTGTTCTCTGCGGTTAAATTATTCCGATGCTACCAAAAACGATATAATCTCAAATCTAAAGCAAAACCCGCCTGTGCGGGTTGTTTGCTTGCTGAACAATTTCTTTTGCCAAAGCCGGTTACTAGGTAGAACTCAGAAGGCTGAAGCTTAGGACTTACCTTTGGGGAAATGGTCAATCCCAGCCCAACCATAAAAAACCAGTTCGTTGTTTTGGACTCGACACCTGTCTACTCGCAGTTGAGTTCCTTCGAGAGCAAATTTGTCTAAATCTAGCAAGTTGTTGACGTGGGCAATTATCGCTTTGGCCAAGTTAACTGCTTGCTCGTCACCGCCGTAAGTAGCGCTGACAAATTGGATTTTGCGCCGTTCCTCTACTTGCAGTTGAGCAGTAATATCTATTTTGACTGGTTCGCCAGCATCGCCTACGGTAATTTCGGACTGAAGGCGAATGGATTTATCGACACCAAAGCTGACTTCGGTGTTTTGAAAATGCAGAGATTGGTCTTGATAATTCAGCCGTTGCAATTTTTCAACTACAAAAGGCGTATTGAATGAGGTGGTTAAGTCTGATTGGCTCAAAACTACTCGCATATTTGCCTGGGTAGGCTGTCGTAATTTAACTTGACCTGCAAAAATCGCTCCAAAATCAATGGAGAGTGCTTGCAAGTAGAGTTCCATTACTTCGATGCGAAGACCGTTGTACATTAACATTCCTTTGCCAATGAAGTCGAAACCGTCGATGCTTCCCTGCAAGAGTTTGGCTACAGGCTCGACTCGGATATTGGCTTGGGCCTGTTCCGAACGTTTGAATAAGGCCGCAATCGCAGCTCCTGCTACTTTGCTGACAAGGCGATCGCCACTTTGACCTTGAAAGGATGTACCGCTAAACAAAGCTGCTACCATTTATTCGTTTGCTCATCTACATTGGCTATTATAACCTCCTATTAAGAAATGTTAAAATAGCTTGTGCTTATGCACACTATAAGAACCAATTGTTTTTTTGGTGTGTTTGGGAAAAAACTCTTCGACTACGGGAGCGTGGGTCGCATTTTTGAATGTTACCCTTCCAGGGGGGTGCCTTGGAGACAGGCTCGATCGAGTAATGCTCCATCCCAGACGGTGTCTTCGATCGCAGCACAGAGCAAATTAGCACCTGTGAGATTAGCGCCACGCATGACGGCTCCATTCAGGATAGCTTCTTCCAAGTCTGCACCGGACAAATCTGCGCCGGACAAATTGGCATGACTCAAATCTGCGTGGTGCAAAATTGCCCTCGCCAAATTCACAGCCCGCAAATCGGCGCCACGAAAATCGACACCGCTCAAATCCAAATTTCCGAGCGTCGCCCCAGCCAAAAAAGCTCCCCCAAAACTGGAGTCACCAACTTGAGCATTCCCAAAGTAGACCCCACGCAAGTCAGCATTCCGCAAATCTGCTCCTCGCAAGTCAGCGCCGCTCAAATCAGCGCCTCGCAGGTTTGCCCGCAAGATGGCGCGCTGCAAATTAGCACCAGCAAGATTAGCTCCACTCAAGTTAGCTTGAGACAAGTCGGTATCGGCGAGTTCGGCTCCCGATAAGTCAGCGCCAGCTAAATGATAGCCGGATAACATTTTAATTTTGCCTTTGGAAATGGCTTCTATGTTAGTCATTACTTATATGGTCATTGGTCATTGGTTATTGGTCATTGGCATCGCTGAACCCTTCGACTACGCGATGGGTGCCGCGTAGCGTCGAAGGGTCATTGGTTATTGGTCAATTTAAGATGCTGAAGTTACCGAGGGAGTGCGATCGCCCACATCCTCCAACCAGACATTAGGTAATTGACTAGGACGACTTGGTAATTCCATCAAACCCATTTCTGCCAGCCTGACGACGTTGCCGAGGGTATCGACTAAGGCTGGATCGAAACGACTGCCACTAATTTCCCGGCACTTTTCCCAAGCTGCTGTCAAACCCAAAGCTGGACGATCGCCCCGCCCTTGAGTCAACTCTTGAAAACAGGCAACCAAGCCCAAAATCCGGGATGCGATCGGTATTTCTTCTCCTCGCAAACCGTCTGGCCTACCGCTGCCGTCCCAGTGTTCGAGTTTATGCTTGACAATTTCGGCTACAGGTGATAGTTCCGGCATGGCTTGCAACAGTTGGGAACCGATGAAACTGCGATCGCGCCAAAATGTTAGAGTCTGTTGGTCAAAGCGATCGGGGGTTTGAGTGAACACCTCATTGGGGGCGGAAACTAACCCGACTCGAAACAGCAATCCCGCCAACCGCAACCGCCGCAACTGCAAAGCGGGTAAATCGAGAAGTTGACCCAAAGTTTCCGACAATGCGGCCACTTGCAAAGACGCGGTGGGATTTGCGGTATCGCGTTCATCCACGCGCTGGGCCATCCGCAGAAAAGCTTGAAGTTTATTGGCGTTCAAGTTGCGGCTAACGCGCAGGGCTTGGCCTTCCAATTCCCATAAGTCACGGGTTTGGCGGTTAATTGCCACCATTTGCTGCTGAGAACTTTGCAAGTAAGTCACAATTCGGGACACTACCCCGCTAATGTCCGCTAGGGGCGGGCCTACGGTGGTGAGGATTTCTCCGTAAATTTGCAGCATTTGGTCTGCAAGGGCGCGATCGTAATGTCTGGTTTGTTCTATAAAAATTTTTGCAGCCTCCGACACCAAAGATTGGTCAAAGGACCACAAGCCGTAGAATTTTCTTTCTATATCGATTTCTGGCTTACCTTGGGGCTGGTATTCTTGGTGTGAAAGTTCGCGACAAAGCACCATTGCTTTGTAGGTTGGGGCGAGGATAATTAAATTCCATTCCTGGACTATAGGGTCGATCGGATCGAGATTTATTAAAGATACATTTTCTAATTGACCGGTTTTGTGGTTGGCAAAACCGCTGTCGGCTACTGCACCGATGACAACCCGTCGAGATGCCTTAGCAATATCAAAGTAGCGATCGGCTTCTTGCAAATACCATTTTCCCTGCTGGAATGTCACCAAAACTAGAGGTTTGACTGCTAGTTCGTCCCCGCCGCTGGTTTGTAAAATGTGGTCTTCTAGGGCGTGACAGAGGGCTACTAGGGTGTTTTTGAAGTAAACCCCGTAGCTAGAAGGCAGTTTACCGTCGGGAAGTGTAGCTTGTAGTCTGGCGAGAGTTGATTCTGGATTCATTAACAAAATGCGGTGCCGGCTCTGAATCTATTGTAGCGGGCGATCGGACTTCTGAATCAATCAATCGATTTTAGATTTTAGATTTTAGATTTTAGATTAAAAGATTGGAGAAAAGCTGCCGCGAGGCGCACCCTACGGGTGCATCTGGTGTGCATACAAATATATTCGTAGGGGCGAAGCATGACCGCAGACAATTTATTACTGATTATCAAAGATTTACTGCGGTCATGCTTCGCCCTTACAAAATTGAGGTGCACTTTGTTCTATTTTTTAGTTGAGTCAGCAATCAAATCATCTTTGTCAACTTTTGGGACAAAATCAGGGCGTTCTTTGGATTCCCAACCAGGGGGGCGCTTGGAGTTGTACCAGGCGATCGACCCGATACTAACAGCGGCAATAAATCCAACCACAAGAACTGCTAGTGGAATTGTTAGGTTGCTATCTACCATTAGGCTAAAATCCTTTTGTACTCTATTTATCTAGTATATTAGATGCTCATGGCTCTAACTCAATATATCTGAAGACTGACATAATGTTGAGATTTTGGCAATTGGAGGGCTGATTTTATGCTGTTGTCGATCGCATTGTTATTAGTCGCCAGTTTCGCGATCGGTGCTTTACCACTAACGGGTTGGGCGGTGAGAGTCTTTGCGGGCAAAGATTTGAGAGTTTTGGGTACGGGGAATGTTGGCGTGTCAGCGGCTTTCATTCACGGGGGAAAGGTAGCGGGAATTGCTGCGGTGTTGGCGGAAATTGCCAGAGGTATGATACCAGTTTTGGTTGCTAAATTTTGGTTCCCCGATGCACCTGCGATCGCACTTGCGCTGTTAATTCCTCTAGTTGCGGGCAGATATGCGATCGCCCGTGGAGGAGGAGTCACCAACGCTGTTTGGGGTATTTTCGCATTTTCCCCAGCGGTGGCTATCACAGCGGGCATTTTTGGGTTACTGATGTGGCGTTTGGCTGAGGTTGTGTGGAGTAAGGGCGATCGAGCGCGGCTGTTTGCTTCCCGTTGCGGATGTCTGTGCACCCCAATCTGGCTTTGGCTATGGCGACAAAATACCACAGAATTTTTAGCAGCGGCAGGATTAGCCTGTTTACTGTTCACAATTAGTCTGCGTCAGGGTGATGATATGGCCTTATCTAAATCGGAAAAATTGCTTTCTCTGGATAACTCATTAGATGCCAAATTCTGTGGTGATAAAGCCGCCAAATTGTCTCTACTCAAACGAGCCAAATTTAATGTACCTCCCGGTTGGATATTATTACATTCATCGGGAATCGGGAATCGGGAATCGGGAATCGAGAATTTAGAAAAAAGTGAAAATTTGTCAATCCCTAATACTTTCATCGAAAATCTCAAATCCAAAATCCAAAATCGAATCATTGTGCGCTCTTCTGCTGTAGGAGAAGACGGCGATATTAGTTCCGCAGCCGGACAATATGAAACGATTGGACCTGTTTCAACGGAAGCTCAATTGCGGGAGGCAATTAATCGTTGTCGCCAGTCTTATTGGACTTCCGAAGCAGTGGCTTACCGCCGCCAGCGACAATTGCCTGATACCCAAATGGCTGTTTTAATTCAGCCTTATATTGACGGCAAAGTTGCGGGAGTAATGTTCAGCCGCAATCCTTTAGATGGTGGTTCTCAGGTAATTATTGAAGCTTTACCGGGAGGAGCAGAATCTGTTGTGGGTGGACAAATTACTCCGGTTCATTTAGAAAATAATTTTAGTACATCTGAGTCACTACAAGCAAGTTTAATTCAAGTTGAAAATAATTCTGTTATTGCTCAGTCAATGGTAGCAGAATTGGTAAAACAAGCCCAAGCAATCGAAGCATTTTTTCACGGTATACCCCAGGATATTGAGTGGAGTTGGGATGGTGAGCAAATTTGGATTTTACAAAGCCGCCCGATTACTAATTTGCAGCCCTTCTGGACGCGAACTATTGCCGCTGAAGTGATTCCCGGTGCAATTCGTCCCCTAACTTGGTCGATTAATCGCCCGCTGACTTGTGGAGTTTGGGGAGAAATTTTTCAGGTGGTTTTGGGCGATCGCGCTGCTAATTTAAACTTTAATGAAACAGCAACTTTGCTGGGTTCTCATGCTTATTTTAATGCTACTTTGTTGGGCGAAATTTTTCGGATGATGGGATTACCGGAGCAGGGTTTGGAATTTTTGCTGAGAGGGCAAAAAATGGGCAAGCCACCTTTGGGGAAGATTTTGCCATCTTTGCCCGGTTTGTGGCGTTTGGTGCAGCGAGAGCGGGCGCTCAATGGAAAATTTAAGGGCGATCGTAATGGTATTTTCCTACCTGCAATTCAAAAATTAGAGAAGTCAGAAGTCAACCCCCCCCTACCCTCCCCAAGGGGGGAAAGAAGAGGGGACAATACCCAAGATTTAATGGGATTGTTGGAGAGAACCGAGCAAATTCAAGAGTTGTTGAAACCAATTACTTACTACAATATATTAGGTCCGATCGGGCTGGCAATTCGTAAAGCAATTTTTCGGGTTCCCGACGAATGGTTAGACAATGATAATGCACCGGAAATTGCATCGGTACGAGCTTTGCAGCAGTTAGCCCAAAAGTTGCGACCAGCTCCGATTTCGCAATCGGATGAAACTATTTCAACGGCAAAATTAGCCCAGATATTTGCTGAAAGTTCTGCTTTACAAGGGGAATTTGTACAGTGGCTTGATACTTACGGATATTTGAGTGAAGTGGGTACGGATATTGCTGTTGCTACTTGGCGCGAACAACCGGAAGCTTACCAGAAGTTGCTCCTAACTATGGCACAAAAATCGGTGGTAACTAATTTAGATGCCAAACAAAAATTAGGGTTGACTTTTTGGCAGAAATGGCGATTAGATAAATGTCAGGAAAGAGCTACAGTCAAAAATGAAATTAGCCAAGTCTACGCCCGGTTGTTGGCTCATTTGCGCTGGACTTTTTTGGCCATAGAAGCTGGTGGCTTAGCCATGGGTGTATTTCAGGAAGCTGGGGATATCTTTTATTTGGAGTTTGGGGAAATTCAGCAGTGGATACGCAGTGGCGATCGTGTTTCGTTTCAGGATACGATTAGCCAAAGGCGCGCACAGTTAAAAGTCGATCGCCTCCGCCCGATTCCTCCTGTAGTATACGGTAATCTACTGCCCAATTCTCAAGAAAAGACGAGAACACCAGCGACATCTACAACTAAAATCATCCAGGGAATTCCCGCAAGTATCGGCCGTGTCGAAGGCTTCGTCAAGATTTGTCGCACCGTGACTACAGATTTAGGAGAAAATGCGATCGTAGTAGTTCCTTACACCGATGCAGGTTGGGCTCCGCTGCTATTAGGAGCAACAGCAATTATATCTGAAGTTGGCGGCCAACTATCTCACGGAGCAATTATCGCTCGCGAGTATAAAATTCCCGCAGTCATGAATATTCCAGAAGCTACAACTCGCTTCCGAGACGGTCAAAAAGTGCGAGTAGACGGATATCTGGGCACTGTAGAATTACTCGAATAAACGGAAAGAAAAATGTAAAAATTCATACATTCTGTAGGGGCGGGTTCCACCAACAATAATTGCCCAAAACAAACAATCTCGCAAACCCGCCCCCACCCCACAAAAAACCTTTCCTAAGCCTTTAAGAAATTTTGAACAACATAATTGCCAACATTTCTGCCAGAACTTAAACCATCCACGTTAGCACTCATGAAATGGATGCCTCCGTAAAGGCGACTCATACCCGATTCATCAGCAGCTTGGGCAAAGTTGTCAAAACTTCGCAAAGTGTTAACAGTTTTATCTCCCTTGTCCGCAAACCCAAAATCCGAACCAAATACAGAGTTCATGACAGGTTCTGCCGCACCGCTAAAGGTACTGTGACCCGACGTGTACTCAGGGAAGGGCGGAGTTACCAGCAGCGGAGTCCACTGGGGGTCGGCTGTCGTGCTGGGGTTGTTGTCCGTATCAGCTTGGCGGATGGCTGTGATGGGACGCCACAGGTTGTACTGGTACTTGGCATCCCACGAACTAATAGCTGCATCGGCTTCGGCAATATTTAGCAGGGCGAACAAGCGGGCGGTATCTTCCAGGGAGTTACCCGTCAGCGCCGATGCGTCTTGGGCGATTTGGTTCCAGTGGCCAGGAGGGGTAAAAGTACCTGCACCGTTGGCCCAAAATTTAGCAATCACTGTCTGGTCGGGCGTCCGCGTGAGACTGTCAATTTTGCCGATTTCTTTGACGTAGTTCACTTCCTCTGCGTACTTGGCGCTGTCGAGGGCGGGAGGGCCGGCAGGACGGAATTGGGAACCGCTAGTCATCGCAAAGGGAGTAACCCCTGGCCACTGTGGCAGTAAGCCAGAAGCCAAAGCGGGCGGAGTCGGAACCCAAGTTCCGGGGTCAGTGGTGGGGGTGTATGGCACTACTTTGGTTGCACCGTCTGTACTCCGCCAACTAATCATGTTGTCGGCAACATTTTCTCCCAGGGCGATGCCGTCGTCTTTGGATTTGCCATCGGGGATTTTGGCTAGAGACGATGCGTAGGCTTCATTGAATTTGACAGCTTGGGCTGGATAAAGGCTGACTAAGACGCGGTGGGCGGCCGCGGCCGTGGCGGCTTCTTCTGATGCGCCCGCTGGTGCATCTATTTGCACGCGGTAAGGGCTATATTTTTTACTGATGGAGTTAACAGCGTCGTAAATGGCTGCGTGAACCATTGCCATGTTCCGGGAGGCTAAGGGAGGTGCTGTGCTGGCTGTCCGCACGGCATCGAGGAGAGTGGTATTCCAGTCTGTGACAGCGTTTCCTGATATGTGAGTTGTGAAGTTGTTGGGGTTGATGGTGCTACTGTTGACTCCTGGCAATACTGCTAAATACTCTCCGGTAAGTTTGTCTTGGATTACGGTGCTGTTGCTGTTAGCACCCGCGCCTTGCTGGATGTTTAAATCTTCAAAGGTGAGGCCGTTTAGCAATCGAATTTTGTCATTCCCGTTGCCGAAATCGCTGATGTAATCTGCTGTGGCTAAGGTTGTGCCTCCACTGCCTTTGGCAATGGCAAATATATCATCGCCCTCCCCACCGGTGAAGGTATCGCTGCCTGCGCCACCGTAAATGATATCGTTGCCGGAGTTGCCAAAAAGTAGGTCGCTGCCTTTGCCTCCCCAGAGGATATCATCGTCTGCACCGCCAAAAATGCTATCGTTTCCTTGGTCGCCACAGATTTTGTCTTTGCCTCCATCCCCTTGGAGAAAGTCGTCTCCACTATTGGCATAAATTATGTCGTTGCCATCGGAGGCACTAATTGTATCTGATGCGGATGTTCCTTCGAGATAGTCAAATTTTGGAGTTCCAGTGAGAGATGCCATATCTATGTTATTGGATATTGTTATTACATCGCCAAGATAGTTATTGTCTTTAGTAGATGCCTAGGTTTGTTTGTTGCTGGTTTCAGCTTACGATATTGTATTCAAGGTAAGTAACACAGCCATGAGAACTTTATGGAATCTTTACTATTTAAGGGATTTTTTATGAAGTTTTGAGGCATGAGGGAGCGTAGTAATACTGTATTCACAATTTCCTCAGTTTCTGCTATTTTTGTTCAATATTTACAATTAAACACTTTTTTTAATATTTAGATATAAATATTTTTGGGAAGCATTAAAGTAGTCAATTATGTCACTAAGTAATTAAATATTTATTAAGCGCTTCTCAAGGCGGCGATGGGGTCTAGTTTGGCGGCCCGGCGGGCTGGGACAACTCCGAAGAAGAGGCCGACAGCACCGGAGACGCTGACTGCAAGGGCGATCGCCACGGGGGATATTCCAGCTTGTAGGGGAGTGAAATTACCGATGAGTAAAATGCCGCTGACACCGACACAAGTGCCGACTAAGCCTCCGGCGGCGGATAAAATTACAGCTTCGACAATAAATTGAAATAAGATATCTTGTTGGGATGCTCCGATCGCCTTTCTGAGCCCAATTTCCTGAGTACGTTCACTGACAGACACCAGCATAATGTTCATAATCCCAATCCCACCTACTAACAAAGAAATGCTAGCAACGGCAGTTAACATAATTGTCAAAGCCCCAGAAATTGCCCCCATTCTTGCCATTAAATCTTTCTGATTTCTGACAGTAAAATCATCTTCTATGGTAGTTTTATGTCGCAATCTCAGCAGGTTTTCTACCTGAAATTGAGCTGCATCCATTTTCGCTTCATCTTTAATAGAAATATATATAGATGTCACAGCTAAACCGTAGGGAGATTTTCGCCCGACAATGCGGTTTGCCATTGTGGCGATCGGTACTACGGCAGAATTGTCATAATTAGTACCAAAAGATGTGCCTTTTGGTGCTAATACTCCAATTATTTTCATACTGACATTTTTAATCCGCACTTGTTGGTCGAGAGGATTAGTATTACCAAAGAGTTTCTCTGCTAATTCTGAACCAAGAACCACAACTTGGTTATTTTCTTTGACATCAATATCTGTTAAAAACCGCCCCTTTGCCATTTCAAAGCTTCGGACTTGCAGAAATTCGGGAATTGTGCCAAAAATTAAAGAAGAAACATTTTTATTGCTGTAGCGAACTATTTCGGAACTGTTAAGTTCTGCGGAAACGCCTTGAACGGAGGGGACTTGAGAGGCGATCGCATGAGCATCTTCTACTATCAGCGTCTGAGGTGCATTGCTAATTGCATTACGCCTAGCATTGGGTACTCCCGGCCTCACGATTAATACGTTGGTACCGAGGGATTGAACTTGTCCTGCGACATATTTTTGGGCTCCTTCTCCAACTCCAATCATCGCAATTACTGAGGCGTTACCCACAATCATCCCAATCATGGTTAAACTGCTGCGGGTTTTATTTGCTAGCAGGGTTTGACCGGCCATTTTGACGCTTTCAATAAAATTCATAATTGGGGAATGGGGAATTGGTAATTGGTGATTTTTACTACAGCGAACAGTCAACTGTCAACTGATTTCTTAAGCACTTCTGAGTGCAACAATTGGGTCTAGTTTTGCAGCTTGTTTCGCTGGTACGATGCCGAAAAATAAACCAATGCTACCGGAAACACCGACTGCAAGGGCGATCGCCACTGGAGAAACACTAGCTTGCAAAGGAGTAAAAGCAGATACCAAAAGCACGCCACCAATACCAAATCCAGTGCCGATCGCCCCACCGGCTGCCGATAAAATCACCGATTCAATCATAAACTGAATTAAGATATCTTGCTCCGATGCTCCGATCGCCTTTCTGAGTCCAATTTCCTTAGTGCGCTCAGTCACAGAAACCAGCATAATATTCATAATCCCAATCCCACCGACCAACAGCGAAATGGCCGCCACAAAAGCCAACATCAACGTTAAAGCCGCTGTAATACTACCCAAAGTATTCATCAAATCTTTCTGATTTCGGACTGTAAAATCATCCTCTTTAGTAATTTTATGACGCAATCTGAGCAGGTTTTCTATTTGAAATTGCGCAGCTTGCATCATATTTTCATCTTTGATAGAAACCGAAATAAATGTGACTTTTGTACCGTAGGGAGAACTTCTACCCACGATCCGATTGGCCATTGTTGTCAGCGGCAAATAAACATTCATATCTTGATTGTCACCAAAGCTAGAACCCTTAGCCTGCATCACTCCAATCACTTGAAAAGTCGAATTTTTGATGCGGATATATTGACCAATTGGCGGTGTATTACCAAACAATTGTTCCGCGGCTTCGGAACCTAAAGCTACTACATTTTCTTGTCTGGCTAAATCTAGTTTATTTAAAAAACGACCTTGGGCAATATCAAAACTTCTAACTGTCAGAAACTCTGGAGTAGTTCCTACCACAGAAGACGAAACATTTTTGTTACGATAGGTAACGAGTTGACTATCATTGAGAGTTGGTGCAACTTCTTCGACAGAAGGAACTTGAGAGGCGATCGCCTCTGAATCTTCCAACACCAAAGTCTGAGGTGGAATCACGGGGCGACTTTGTGCTTCGGGACTTCCGGGAATAATAAATAGCAAGTTTGAACCCAGAGAGTTAACTTGTCCCTCGATAAAGGTTTGAGCTCCTTCGCCAATGCCAATCATAGAAATTACGGAAGCATTACCGATGATAATTCCTAACATCGTCAAGCTACTGCGAAGTTTGTTTGCCGTCAAAGTTGTGACGGCCATTTTGATGCTTTCAACAATATCCATAGTTTTTAGTCATTAGTTATTAGTCATTAGTCATTAGTTATTAGTCATTAGTTATTAGTCATTAGTTATTAGTTATTAGTCATTAGTTATTAGTTATTAGTCATTAGTTATTGGTCATTAGTCATTAGTTATTAGTCATTAGTTATTGGTCATTAGTCATTAGTTATTGGTCATTAGTCATTAGTTATTGGTCATTAGTTATTAGTCATTAGTTATTGGTCATTAGTCATTAGTTATTGGTCATTAGTTATTAGTCATTAGTTATTAGTCATTAGTTATTAGTCATTAGTTATTGGTCATTAGTCATTAGTTATTAGTCATTAGTTATTGGTCATTAGTTATTAGTTATTGGTCATTAGTTATTAGTTATTGGTTATTGGTCATTAGTCATTAGTTATTGGTCATTAGTCATTCGTCATATCATGTCCGCGTCAATAAACGTAAATTCTGTAGGGCGGGTTCACCCGTATCTATGCTTTAAATCCAGGATATTTGTAAACCCGCCCTGCCACAGCTAATGACTAATGACTAATAACTAATGACTAATGACCAATAACCAATAACTAATAACTAATGACCAATAACTAATAACTAATGACCAATAACTAATGACTAATAACTAATGACTAATAACTAATGACTAATGACTAATAACTAATGACTAATGACTAATGACTAATAACTAATGACCAATAACTAATGACTAATAACTAATGACTAATGACTAATAACTAATGACCAATAACTAATGACTAATGACCAATAACCAATAACTAATAACTAATGACCAATGACTAATGACTAATGACTAATGACCAATAACTAATGACCAATAACTAATGACTAATAACTAATGACTAATGACCAATAACTAATGACTAATGACTATTTCTGATTCTTGATAATATCCTCCAACTTCTTACCTTGAGGAAGTTCTGTGAACACCCGATCGCCAGCCTTCGCACCCTCCAAAATCTGAATCTTATTACCTATGGTTGAACCAATAGTGACTGGGTGAAACTTCGGCTGCTGTTTCTCATCTGGAATCAACACACCTGTTTGACCTTTATTAGTCACAATTGCCACCGTCGGCACAACTAAAGCATTGCTCAGCTTTTGACCCACAAATCTCAAATCTACATTCATCCCCGACTGCAACAAATCTTTGCCCGTATCTATGGCTACTCGGACTTGAAATAATGTCACATCCCGTTCTTTGACAGCTTCAGGGGCAATTAATTTAACGCGGCCTTTAAACACTTTATCTGGATAAGCATCGGCAACTATTTCCACTACTTGACCCGGTTTAATTTGACTAATATCGGCTTCCGGGACTTTCGCTAAGACTTCCACATCTCTTGCTAAAGCCACAATCGATGTTGAAGTTGCCGAAGTAGCTTCAGATGCCGAAGTTGCTGGAGTCACAAAAGATCCTTGGATGGCGTACCTTTGGGTAATTATTCCTGCAAAGGGAGCGCGAACTTTGGTGTCTTCTAACTGCACTTCTTGATAACGGACTTGAGCTTGAGCTTCTGCTAAGTCAGCTTTAGCTTGTGCTACTTCTTCTGGGCGAGAGCCGTTTACTTGTACTGCTAATTGGCTTTTTGCTTCGGCAACTGCTGCTTGGGCTTTGGCTATTTCTTCTGGACGATTGCCGTTTTCTAATTGTGTTAATTTGCTTTTGGCTTCGGCAACTTCTGCTTCGGCTTTGGCTATGGCTTCCGATCGCGTCCCGTTTTTCAATTGGTTTAATCCTTGCTGCTCGACTTCAACAGCAGCTTGCAGTTGTTGGATTTGGGACAGTCGATTTTCTTGCAGTTGTTGCAGGCGTATTTCGGATTCGGTTAATTTAGCTTGGGCTGTACGATTTTCTTTAATTAATTCATCCAATTTATCTTTAGCCAGAGCACCTTCTTTGACTAATGGTCGATTGCGTTCGACACGTTGAGCTGTTAGTTCGGCTTGGGCTTTACTGGATTCAATTTGGGTTTGTGCTTGGGCAATTTCTTGTTTTAAACTACCAGTTTGAGCGTCTGCTAAACGAGCTTGAGCTTGGGCTAATCTCGCTCGCCCTTGGCTGACTTCTTCGACTCGATTACCGGCTCGTAGTTGCTGCAAGCCGGCTTGACTTTGTTGCAAGCGGGCTCTGGCTCCGGCGACTTCTTCCACCCGACTGCCGGCTTGGAGTTGAGCGAGACTGGCTTCGGCTTGATCTAAGCGGGCTTGGGCACTGGCGATGTCTTCCGAACGATTCCCGGCCTCGATTTTGGCAAGTTTGGCTCGAATGCTAGTTTCCCTGGCTTTGGCTTGTTGGAGTTGGGCTTCGATGTCGCGACTTTCCATGCGGGCAATAATTTGTCCTGCTTCGACGCGATCGCCCTGTTCGACAAATAATTCTGCAATCCGCCCGGAGCCTTTCGGGCTGAGATTCACGCGCTGTACTGGCTGCACCGTGCCGCTAGATGTGATCCGCACGGTGAGGTTTTGGGATTCCACAGGCACTGTCAGGGTGGCGATCGGATCTACTTTGGGCTGGGATTTACTCTTTACTATATAGATGGTGGTCGGTACAGCTATCAACCCTGCGGCCAGCAGCCCGATCGCCCACCGTTTCGATTTGGGCGCGGGTTTTTTGGGGGACTGCTTTTGAGCGGTTTTGGTATCTGCAATCTGGGTATCTGCCGTCTTGGTGTCTTCTACTTTGACTTGAGCAGTTTCCTTTTTAGGGCTAACGATCATACCGAGTCACCTAATTTAATCTCAGGATTACCTTTAAGGTAAAGTTTTTGTTAATGTTTGGCATCGTCTTTGAGACTCATCCGATCGGGTGATTTCAAAAAAGTTCCCGAATCAACATCTATTAAGAATTATATAGCCTCTTTGACATTTTTGAACCTTGGGAGGTAAAATTAGTTGCCCTAAAGCTTGTCTGGCCGGAAAATAATATCAATTCCGGTTGCACCGGAATGATATGGCTTTGGTTTTGGGCCACCAGTGATATCAAATCCGGTAGCATCTGAATTATTCATATCTCTATTCTCGGACTCTGTGTCCTCTGTGTTCTCTGCGGTTAAATCATTCCAATACAACCGGAAACGATATAACTCACTCCAGAAATCAACGCACACACAAAAACCGGGTAACTCCAAAGCTACCCGGAAATACCAAATTTAGGATTCAGACAAATCTAAAATCTAAACCTTAAAATTCTTAAACAGTTACAGCTTTCTTAGCAGTAGAGCTCAATTCGCCCTTAGCATATTTAGCTGCAAAATCATCCAAAGATACTTGCTTGATTTTTGTACCGTGGCCAGCACAGCCAAAAGATTGATAGCGATCGCTACAAACTTTTTGCATATACTTGATCGATGGCTTCAGGAAGTGACGGGGGTCGAACTCATCGGGCTTGGCAAACAAAGCTTCGCGCACCGCAGCGGTAATCGCCAAACGGTTGTCAGTATCGATATTGATCTTGCGAACACCACACTTAATGCCCTTTTGGATTTCTTCCACAGGTACGCCGTAGGTTTCGCGGATTTTGCCACCGTTGCTGTTGATGATTTCCAGCAATTCTTGGGGCACAGAAGAAGAACCGTGCATTACCAAGTGAGTATTTGGCAAGCGGCGGTGAATTTCTTCAATGCGGCTGATTGCCAAAATTTCGCCAGTCGGCTTGCGAGTAAACTTGTAAGCGCCGTGAGAAGTGCCGATCGCCACTGCTAAAGCATCAACGCCGGTTTGCTCAACAAAATCAACAGCTTGTTCGGGATCTGTCAACAATTGATCGTGAGACAGAGCACCTTCAAAGCCGTGGCCGTCTTCTGCTTCGCCCATCCCGGTTTCCAGAGAGCCCAAGCAACCCAGTTCACCTTCGACGCTAACGCCGATGGAATGAGCAACATTCACGACATCGCGAGTAACTTGAACGTTGTACTCGTAGCTAGCAGGAGTTTTAGCATCTCCTTCCAGAGAACCGTCCATCATGACGCTGGTGAAACCTTGGCGCATGGCGGAATAGCAAGTACCAGGGGCATTACCGTGGTCTTGGTGCATCGAAATGGGGATATGAGGATAGGTTTCAACTGCGGCCAAAATCAAGTGGCGCAAGAAATTTTCCCCAGCGTAGGTGCGAGCGCCGCGAGAAGCTTGCAAGATCACGGGGCTGTTGGTTTCGTCAGCAGCGCGCATGATGGCTTGGATTTGCTCCATGTTATTGACGTTGTAAGCCGGTAGGCCGTAACCATTTTCAGCCGCGTGGTCGAGCAGCAGTCGCATAGGTACAAGCGCCATAGATGTTCCTCCTAATTATTTGTGGTTTCTGGGCAGCAGATTTTGGACAAGTTCAATTCTTACGACAATCTTAAGACAATTTGCTACCGATCGCGCAGGATGTTTCCAGATTTCAATTGAAAATTCTAAATACTAAAATATTGAGTTCTGAGTCTTAGACTCAGAACTCAATATTTCTTGTTTGATTTTGCTTTATGGGTCGCCCGGGATTTGAACCCGAGACCAATCGGTTAAAAGCCGAATGCTCTACCGCTGAGCTAGCGACCCGCGCCAACATTGTCACCGCGCACATTTACTAATAGTAGCACCCATAATTTTAAATAGCAAGTCTTTTTTACAAAAAAGTTGCCGTCATCCGCACCAACATCTCGCAAGTCGCGCCGGGGGGCAAATAAATCAAGTGTTCGCCTGTGTTTAGGGCATTCCCAGGAGCAGTCCAAGGTTCCAAACAGTAAAAATCCTTGCCTTTGAGCATCCAGAACACCAACTTGCCATAGCTAGAACTGTAACTAAGGGTGAGGCGCAAATCGCGAGCCGAGTCAGTGACAGTAGCAGCCAGGCCAGTGAGTTCATCAAAGGAAACATCAATTTCATCGAGGTTGGGGTCAAAAACTCCGGTGAAATAACCCTTGGAGTGAGTGTTCTGATCTCTGTACTGCATCCCCGGAATTTCAAACCGGAGCTGGGATTTGTCCTCAGCTAAAAAGTAAGGGTGTAAGCCACTAGAAAAGGGCATCGGTTCCTCAGACAGATTGGTGTATCGCTGAAAAATTTCCAAAGCATTGCCTTTAATCTGATAAGTAAAGGCTAGTTGGAAATCAAAGGGATAAACAGCCAGAGTCTTGTCGCTACTTTCGAGCATCAGGGTAACAGCGGCGCAACCGTCCGTCACCATTTCCTGTACCGTCCAAGGTAAATCGCGAGCAAAGCCGTGCTGTTTGAGTTGCCGCTCCACTCCCTTGTGTGTGTAGGTATTTTCGGGGAGGTTTCCACAGATGGGAAACAGGATGGGCACTCCGCCACGTACAGTCAAATCAGGATTGGTGAACCGTTCGGTGTCTAAATAGAAGATTTCTTTGCCTTCAACCAGCCAGCTAGTGGCAATACCGCCTCGTTCCGGCACAACTTCGAGAGTGGAGTTAGCGGTTTCGTCAGAGAGGACGTAGGTTTTGTACTGCTTTTGCTTGAGCGCGATCGCAAACACATTTGTCATCGGTAGTAGGTCATGGATCATTGGTTGTCAGATACATTTAACCCGGCAATTCCCGGCAATCCTCGGCAAGCTGTGTATGGCAAAACCTGAAAATCGGTCAGGATTCCGGCTTGGGAGGTATCTCTCAAAGCTTTCAATAGAATATTGAAAGCGCCATTTAAGTCGCGGTCTAGTTTATGACCGCAGGAGGGACAAGTAAAACGTTTGTTGCCACCTAGCTTTTTGTGGATCTGCCCACATTTTGAACAAGTTTTAGAAGTATATTCCTCTGTTACGTCTACTACGATACAACCATGTTTGGCTGCTTGATGCTTCAACGTTTGTTTAAACTTGTAATGACTCAAAGTAACCATCGCTCTCGCTGTCTTGGTAGTTAGGCGACGCTTCCCTTTCTTGACCATTTGTTGAGTCAATTTGTGGTTAGTAGTTAGTCGCCGATCTGTTACGCACCCTTTACCGCCTATTTCCTCCCCAGTAGTTCTTGCTGCTGCCTAACCTATCTTTGCAGATAGGGGAGGCAGGGCGAGCGGCTTGTAGTCGCTGTTCGTTTTGTGAGCTGGGAGCAGGGCTGTGGGAGTCGGTGGTTTGACCCCTAGTTTGAAGGATAGAGACTGGGTTGGGGAAAGATAACTTTGGGGACTGGTTTTTGTTGGCGAACTCGGGGATGGCGGCGAAATGAACGGTTCTTTGATGAATGGGTCTTTGGTAAATGGATCTGATTCGCCACTGGGTTTTTGACGTTCACCTCGGTAGATGCGGGGTGGCAAATCTTTACTCGGAGGCGGGCTAGACTCAACAGCCGGAAAATTTCCGTTCTGAAAAAATGACGAATTTTCCTGCTGTTTGGGTGCCACGGGCAAAGTCGGCAAACTAGGATTTGGTTGGGTTTGTGCTGGCTGGGGTTGGCTACTTTCACCTCCTAGGGAAGGGGCATCTGGCTGGGATTTTTGTGTACGGTTCTTAATCGCTCCTGGTAATTGAGAATTGGGGATTTTTTGGTCTGGTACTCCCGACAATGGGGCTTCGAGAACTACTTGCGATCCCATTGGCTTGTCAAAAATACTAGAAATCTGCTCGACGCGCTTGAGGATGCGATCGCCCGCTGCTCCTGTCACCACCTGCGGCTGAAACTTTTTTACTTCCACAGGCAGAAATTCTACTTTCATATTTCTGTCTTTGAGCGAGACTTTCAGCACTGCTGTGTCATAATCGCTGCGAGCATTGCCACCAAAGATAAAATTTCCCAGGGAGTAAACTATCGGTCGGCCTTTGTAAACTTCCGCCCCTTGCAGAACGTGAGGGTGGTGTCCTACCACTAAATCAGCTCCTTGGTCGATCGTGAACCGAGCCAAATCTATCTGCCAATCTCCTGGATAATCTGCCAATTCTACTCCCCAGTGATAATTCACAATAATCCAGTCTACCTGACCTCTGAGAGCTCGAATATCCTCCGCCACACGGTTATTGCGGCGGGGGTTAGTTCCTGCTTTCCCCAAGTCGGCAGCGTGGAGGTCAGAATCGTAATAACCAAGATACGCGATCCGCTGACCCTTAACTTCAATAATATCTGGACGCCTTGCTTCAGTGATATTTTTGCCGGCTCCTAGATGCTCTATTCCCGCATTATTTAGAGTATTTATAGTTTCCACCAGTCCAGGTTCCTGGTAGTCCATAGCGTGGTTATTTGCTAGATTGACAATATCCACTCCGCCTGCTGTTAATACTTTGACCAGTTCGGGATCGGCTTGAAAATTTAATTGTTTTTTATTTTTACCCAAGCTAGAGCGAGTCAGGGGATTTTCGAGGTTCACCATTGCCACATCTGCTTTGCGATATTCTTCCATGTTTGCGAAGGCCCAATCGTAGCCTCTGTCTGCGACTTTGGAAAAGGCATCTAATAGATTCACATTCCCGCCGAACATCAGGGTAACAGTGGGGTCATAGGGATTGGCAACTTGATTTAGCTTTACTACTGATAATGTTTCTAAGGCTCCTTGCACGGTGTTCCCGCGCTTGGGAGGAG
The DNA here is from genome assembly GCA_020883125.1 of Microcoleus sp. CAWBG506. Taxonomy (GTDB): domain Bacteria; phylum Cyanobacteriota; class Cyanobacteriia; order Cyanobacteriales; family Microcoleaceae; genus Microcoleus. The sequence goes on along the minus strand of JAHREW010000010.1, from coordinate 43,479 downwards.
GACCCGACGACATTACTGCCACTTTCTCGTTGGCAGAGGTGGGCGGGTCTAACCGCATCACCAGAGCTTCTTGGTATGTCACCCAACAACCTAATATAAATGAAGCCAGTGATGAACCAACTAGCAGCAGAGAACGATAGCTTTTAAATTTAACCCAATCGACTACCAGTAGGGAACGGTAACGTCGCCGTCGGCGATTTGCCGGAGTGACGATGCGTACTGATTGTTTCCAGAGAATTTCTGGTTCTCCTGCTAAACGCGCGTGAATTCTCACGCCTTCTACTGCTGGCGAGTTAAGTCTCCACAGTTGGTGACAAATGAATTTGACTACACCTTCTCGCAGAGTGCTCCCCAGTAATGTGGCATCTGAAGCAAAGTCGCGCTGGAATTCTACCAAGATTTGTACGCATCCGGCCTGAGCCTCTTCGACGCGGGCATAAATCCCTTCAGGTCGCAGCAAACTGTCTATCCAATAATTAAGCGCTTGAAAGTTTCCCGATCGCGCTAGCTCCAGAATAGACGGCTGCGACCAATTTTCTGCATATACCATCAATTAGCCTCCTTAACACGCTTCACTCGCGCTGACTTCAATTTTGTTTTAACGGAACTGCAATTTTCTTAGCTTAACCGCCACAGGTTCCGCTGCCCGCTTTGAAGCTAGTTATTGGCCGCCACCATTTTCTACATTTAGTTACCCACTGCTGTCAGTGACTTCCATCACAATTGGCTAATTTTAATCCTGACCTTTGGTGATGAGTGGCAAAATTTGCGGAAAAATGGATTGGCGATCGAAATTTCTTTGCAGAGTCTGTTTTTATTATCCTTGTTTGAGTGTCGTTTTGGGTCTCGATCTGCACATAGTTAGAAACGGCAGTCAGTTTGTCTTGGCCAGTAAACCGGGCTACTCAAACGAGGTTTGTTGACAAGGGCGAGAGGATGTTTGGCAGTAACAGGCTGGTTCGATCGATCGCCCTCATACAGCCACAGCATAAACTGTGACAATATAAATGGCGTAGTAGGTAGATTTAGTGGTATCATTTAATTTGGTAATTCCCATCGGTTTCAAAGTTTTGGAAAACGTGAAACTGGCTAGTCTATCGGGCTGTGCCTTCCGATGTAAAGCTCAAAGTACGTTAATGTAAACAGGCAATCTTTTAAGCAAGTTACACTGCGCAGGAGAACTGACAAATGCTACAGCGCAAAATCTATCAACTCTGTTGTGATGGTCGTGAGGTTTCTATTTTTCTTCGAGATCAGCAACGTTGGATAGAGCGCGCTCGTATCCTAGATATTGAAGGGGATCTAGTCACGCTGCGCTACGAAACCGACGAGGAAGACGAACTCAGCTCTTGGGAAGAAATGGTGCGTCTAGAGAGTATTGGCTCTGTGTCCCAAAAACTGGCTTCGGTGTCGAGAACTAACTGCGAGCCCCTAGTTTCTGACGATTGTCCAGAAGCAGAACAAATTCGCAATCACTACCCAGACTCTAGTTTGGAATAGTTTTCAGATTCTGTCTAGGGAGCAAATCACTGGGGAGATTAGAAAATAACTTTTCTCCCTTTTTTGCGCTGTGTTTCTGTTGTAGTTGAACAGGGAACTAGGGGCTGTCTGTTTCCTCCGAGGGGGAGAGTTCAGACTCCGGTATCGATTTAAACACGGGACAGTAGCCATCGGGAGTGACTTTGAATCCAAACAAAGGAGATAATTGACTCCAACAGCGCTGGCCGCGGTAGTGCTGGCAGTTGGCACAGCATTCGATGTTGATGATGCGAGTTCGATCGCTCCCTTGAAACAACAGTTCCCGTTGAGAAATCCCCCGCAGCACAAGTTCCTCCCCTTGCCATCTGGCTTCTACCAAACCGGTATCGGCAAAATTGACCCAGCGGGGATCGTCTGTAATCTGGTGTGGCAAATTAATCGCTACTTCCGTCCCCAAGTCACTGAGTTCTCCCTCATAATTAGTTTCCGGGATGGCCGGTTGCAAAAACATTTCGCCTAGGGGCAGATCTACAATAGTTCCCGTGGCAGGAGTGTGCAACTGGTAGCGGTTTCGCAACTCGTCCAAATTAGCCAAGTCCGCCAAATAGGCGGGGGAACCGTGGATCAAAATTACGTGCTGCGGGCGCAAGTTGTGAATTAGCTGGGTAGTTCCGGGTCCGTCACAGTGTTCGGCTAACAAGTAAGTTTCGATCGGTCGGACTCCTGATTCCTGTCTGTCACCAACAGATTCTCTGACAGGATATCCGGGTTTTTGAGGTAGAAGTACAATCCAAGGATGGGTGCGATCGGCAACGTACAAATTCCAATCAGCAGTTTCATCAGTAATCACAATACAGGGGCCTTGACCTAAAAATGGCTGCTGTTTGGGATCTCGGCGCACGCGGGGTTTGACCCTTTCATCCCAAAATAAAGGTTGATGCAGAGCAAAATTTTGGACTGCTGTGGGAAATTGAGGTAGCAATTCCAAATAAGCGTCGCAGCCGTCAGCCACCGCACCATCTACCCAAATATCTAAGTCGCGACCGGTGAAATAGTGGTGGCTGCGGAGTAGCATTAGGAGTTCTTGGCCCAAACCCAGTGCTGGCGTGGGCAACAGTACGGAATAGCCGTCGGCGATCGCGCGATGAATCCGTTCTGCTAACTGATTTTCTAGTTGTCGGCGGTGAGGGTGACGGGCAGTACCATAACTGCCTTCCAAAATTAGCACATCGGGTTTGAGTCCCCGGAGTTCTCCCAGGGGCAAGCCTTCCACCAAACGAGAATTGGACAGAAAAAAATCACCGGTGTAAACGAGGGTGTAGGTGCGGTGGGGGGCAGCATAGGTGAGGATGGCAGTGGCAGCTCCGGGCAAATGGCCCGACGGGAATAACTCGACGGTGAGTCCCCGGCGCAGTTCCACGGGGGACTGCCAAGGCAGTGGCTGACAGAACTGCAAATCTGATGACTGGGCCTGTTGTAACCAGTTCAGGGGTAGCAGTTGGGTTGTCACTTCGCTGGCATAGATGGGTAACTGGGGGAAAGATTGGTGAAGTGCTAGTAAACCTCTGGCGTGGTCGGCATGGGCATGGGTACATATCACTAAATCGGCGGGAGGGGGCCGATCGAGGTCTGCTGAGAGCAGTGGGATATTTTCGACACCACAGTCAAGTAAAATCCGGTGCGGTCCCATTCGCACTAACAGACAGACGCCTTCATTAGCATGACCTGCGCCGTAAGGTAAACAATCGAGTTCCATCATTGCGGTGAGCTCCCTGCTTTGCGCGCAATTTGCTGTATCACCACATTTAAACTCTTGTTACGACTCGATTGAGCGATCGAGTGGAAATGTTTGCGATACAAATTCTGCCCTTAAGATTTGATGCTACCAAGGAAATGGCTCTTGCGAGTGATACATAATTGGTAGTAAATCAGGATTTATCATAAAACTGGGTTTAAAACCCTGTCACTTCGGCGAAGCTGAACTCTTAACCGCAGTTGGGCCAGGGATTTGTATCAGTTTCGCATCTGGCTCTAATGGTGTGGAAAAGTTATAGCAAAAATCTATCGGATAACTCATGGCAACAGCTATTCTCGACCTTGAAATTTCTCAACTGCCGCCAGAAATAGCCTTTGAGAAACCCTACAGCAAAGCGCTGGTGTTAATTCGATGGCACGGAAATCCGATCGGTCAAGCAACTTTGCCCGTAGTCGGAGGTCGCATTGGCGGCGATGAATTACGGGAAATACTGACGAAGGCTGTGGGGAAAAACCTTGGAAAAAACTGGCTTTGGGATGCCTTAGCATGGGACGAACGGGGGCCTGTGCAGCCTGTGCCGATCGCCACCGTAGCGGTTTGCACGCGCGATCGGCCGTCCGATTTGCAGCGCACTCTTGAAGCATTGATGGGACTGCCCGATGATGGTCAGGAATACTTGGTAATTGACAACTGTCCCGCCACTGATGCTACCAGGGAACTGGTCAAAAATTACCCAAAAGTCCGTTATGTGCGGGAGGATGTACCAGGATCCAGCGCCGCGCGCAACTGTGCTTTACGGGAAGCTAAACACGAATTCGTGGCGTTTACAGATGACGATGCGACTCCCGATCGGAATTGGTTGCGATCGCTCTTGCGAAATTTCAGTGACCCCAGAGTGATGTGCGTGACGGGCCTAGTGATGCCACTGGAACTGGAAACAGAAGCCCAAGAATGGTTTGAGCGCTACAGCCCCCACGGGCGGGGATTTGAGCGCCTAGTGTTTGATGGGGCCCACAGCAATCCTCTGGTTGTGCATCTGGTGGGGGTTTCGGCGAGTATGGCTGTGCGTTCTAGTTCGATGGACTCGATCGGGCTGTTTGACGAAGCTTTGGGGGCGGGAACGCCGGCGGCTAGCGGGGAAGACTGCGAATTTTTTACCCGCATTTTGCGATCGGGCTACTGCATTGTCTACGAGCCCAGGGCCTTGAGTTGGCATCGCCATCGGCGCACCTGGGAAGAACTGCGGAATACTCTTGAAGGCTATGGAGTGGGAGTCTATGCTTTTTGGACGCAGATGATTTTGGTGCATCGAGAATTCGGCGTGATTTTGTTAGGCTTGTCATGGTTGTGCTACAAACAAATTCCTGAACTAATTGCTTCAGTGCGAAAGCAACCGGATGCTGTTCCTAGTGATTTGCTTTTGGCTCAATTACGGGGCTGTATTAGTGGGCCGATGGCTTATTTTGCTTCTCGGAAGTGGTTGCAAAAAATTAAGGAAGAAATTATTAGTTAGTTGTTAGTTGTTAGTTGTTAGTTGTTGATTATAATAACCGATGCCAGATTCCCGATTCCCAATTCCCAATTGCCAATGTAAATATGGAAAACATAACAGTTAGTATAGTTCTGATAACTCACAACCGCAGTTATTCGCTGCGGCGGGCTTTGGATGCTTTGCAATTACAGACTTATCCCTTAGAACTCATCGAAGTTAGGGTGGTGGTAGATAGCTGCATTGACGATACTTTAGCAATGTTAGAAGAGTACAAAGCTCCTTTTAAACTCCAAATAATTGAGGCAAATTGCCGCAGTGTGGGTATGTCTCGTAATGTTGGATCTGCGGAGGCTACTGCACAAATGTTGCTGTTTCTCGATGATGATATCGAACCAACTCCCTGTTTAGTGGAAAACCATTTGCGGGTTCATCGAGAGCATCCGGGCTGCGCTGCGATCGGTCCTTATCCGCCAAAGTTACGCTCCAGGACTAAGTTTTTTGAGATAGAAGTGCGGACTTGGTGGGAGGAAAAATTTTACCAGATGAGCAAGCCTGCTCACCGCTATAGTTATCAAGATTTGCTCTGTGGCAATCTTTCTATTGAGACTAAACTGTTTGCTAGCACTGGAGGTTTTGATTCTGCTTTCGGTCCTGGTACTGCTTATGAAGATTACGAATTCGCCTTGCGTTTGCTCAAGGCAAATGTGCCTTTTGTGGCGGCACCGGATGCTGTTGGCTATCATTATGAACATGAAACTAATAATCTCGATCGCTCTTTTGGTCGTGCTCGTGCGGAAGGGCGATCGGATGTTTTGATCGGTGAGCGACACCCAGAAATCAAACCCTTTTTACACATCAAGGACTATGACACTCCTGATGCGTTGGTAGATCAAATTTTAGTGGCGATGGTGTTTCTATGGCCAGCCGGCTTAGATTTGTTGACGATCGGACTCAGAAAATCCCTTGACTGGCTGGAATATCTGGGGATGCGGGGTAGTTGGCGGTGGCTGCGGACGAGACTACTGGCTTACTCCTATTTGCGGGGGGTGATGGATAGTTTGCCAAGCCGATCGGCTGTGGCGAGTTTTATGCAATCAGGAACGGCTAGCGCGGCTGTCAGGGCACAGGAAATTGAAATTGACTTGCAGGAAGGTTGGTTGGAGGCAGAGCGAATCATTGACGAAAAACGACCGGATGGGATTCACCTGCGTTACGGTGAAATTCCGGTGGGTCACATCGCCCCGAAAGTTGGTATGGAAGCACTACGAGGCGTTCACTTGCGTCCAATTTTGGCAAATACGATGTCGGAGGAATTGCTAGCGGCGATCGCCCTTAAGGGTATGCCGAAAAGTGCTGCCCAGAATGAGTCTAGTTTAGTTGACAACTGCCTACTTCAACATCTACAGTTATCTATAGTATTGGACAAAAAAATCAGCGATAATCCTTCCTAGAAAGCAGCTATAGGGAGAAACCTGGTTTGTGAGGAGAATACTATATTTAAATCTTTAAGATTGGTAAAAACCAGATTGATTGGGAACTCCTGCTTAATTCTTAGGATTTTAACCAACATGAATGGATCGTTAAATAATTAGGAATTAACCATGGTAATTAGAGGACTAAAACTGATGGGAATCGATTTGTTAGAATCAAGGGCTGAGCCAGCAACTCAGGTGCAGATTGAGTGGGTGGAGACTACGCAACCAGAACTTGAAATAATGGGTGGGGTCTGCTATGAAAAATAGGGTAAATGTGGGGAACATTCGCAAAATCATTCATTTCTTTGATTTGCTGCGGGTGTTGGTCGATCGAGATATGAAATTACTTTACAAGCGATCGTCTTTAGGTATTGCTTGGACTTTAATCAGTCCGCTGTTACAGTTAGCTGTATTTTCCTTTGTATTTCGCTCCGTCATACCCATTAATGTTTCTAAGTTTTCTTCCTTTGCGTTCAGCGGTTTGTTAATATGGACTTGGAGTCAGACAGCGCTATTCAAATCGACGGCGCTCATTACCAACAACCGCGCTTTAATTAGACAGCCAAATTTTCCCACAGAAATTTTACCCTTGGTGACAACAACAACGGGATTAATTCATTTTTTGCTGGCGCTACCGGTGCTAATTATCTTTCTGGCTGTTGATGGCGTGCGGCCAAGTTATGTACTGCTGATTTTACCGCTATTGATGTTTATTCAGTTTATTTTGACGGTGAGTTTTGCTTATCCACTGGCTGCGTTGAATGTCACTTTTCGCGATACTCAACACACTTTGGGTGTGCTGTTACAGATGTTTTTTTACCTGACTCCAATTTTCTACGACCTGAACAGTGTCCCGGAAGCATATCGTGCATTCTATCAGTTAAATCCCATGGTACCTCTGATGCAAGCTTACCGCGATGTACTGTTGAGAGGTATTCAGCCGGATTGGCTAGCACTGTTAATTGTCAGCGCTGTTGTGGCTGCTCTTTTTCCGATCGGGTTGGGGATTTTTCGACGCCAAAGCGATCGTTTTGTGGAGGAATTGTAAATGCGTCCAGCTATTGTTGTTAAGGGTTTGGGGAAACGTTTTAACCGCTACAGTGCCGATCGACCTTTTACTATTATGGAGGCCGCTTTGTGGGGATGGTGGCGGATGAAACCCCAGGCTCATTTTTGGGCGCTGCGCGATGTGAGTTTTACGGTGTCTCCTGGGGAAATGCTGGGAATTATTGGCAAAAATGGAGCCGGAAAATCGACACTATTACAACTTGTTGGCGGTATTGGCTGTGCTGAGGAAGGGACTATTGAGGTTAATGGCAGAATTGGTGGTTTGTTGGATTTGGGTGCGGGTTTTCATTTGGATTTAACTGGTAGAGAAAATGTGTTTGTGGGGGCGGTGGTGGCTGGTTTGACTCACAAAGAAGCGGGGCGTCGGTTTGATGATATTGTTGAATTTGCGGAGTTGGAAAAGTTTATTGATAGCCCGATGCGGACTTACAGTACGGGGATGCAAATGCGGCTGGCTTTTTCGGTGGCGGTTCATACCGATCCAGAAGTGCTTTTAGTAGATGAACATTTGTCGGTTGGGGATGTGGCTTTTCAAACTAAATGTTTGAATAAGATTAATGATTTTAAGAGTCAAGGTTGTGCGATTGTTTTGATTTCTCACATGGCTGAGCAAATTCAGAAAATGTGCGATCGGGCTTTGTGGTTGCGATCGGGTACAATCATGGCTTACGGGGAGACGGACGCCGTAATCAGTCAGTATTTGGGAGAAATGGGTTCGGAAACTGAAATACTTAATCCCCTGATTCTTCCTCAAGTAACAAGTACCGTTTCTCCACAGCGAGTTAATCAAAATTGCTTCGGTTCTTTAGGTGTCAAAATTACGGATGTTAAAGTGTTACCGGATGGAGAAATTGAGAGTGGCGCTTCTGTAACTATTGAGATTGATTATGCGGTGGTCAAGTCAATTTTTGGTGTGATATTTGGGTTGACAATTAGCCGGAAAGACGGTCAAATTTGTTTGGATATTAAAACCAATAAAATCGGTCAATTGCTACCGCTGGCTCAGGGTGAGGGCAAAATTAGGCTGTATTTAGATAGATTAGATTTGGGGAATGGTCAATATTATGTAAATGTTGGGGTTTATGAAAAAACCTTGGCTTATATTTATGATTATCGACATCAGGTTGCTCCGTTGTATGTACGATCGCCTTTACGTCAAAACACGATTCTTTGTCCTCCTTACCGCTGGGAGTGGGATGGTCAAATCGAGAGTGCCCAATTAGCAAATCAAGTTGAACAAACTCACCCTATTGATAAAAACAATCCTAATTATGCCACAATTTTGACTCAGTTGCAAGAGCAGAGTAGGCCTAATTTTTTACTGTTGGGTTCTCAACAATGCGGTATTGAGGGTTTGTATCGATATCTGGAAAATTCCTTGCAAATTATTCAAGCAGGTGCTAGGAAAGTTCACTTTTTTGACTTAAATTACGATCGCGGTGTCGAGTGGTACAGCCAGCAGTTGACTCTGGGTGTGGCGGGAGATACAGTACTGCGATGGGAGATGACTCCTGAGTATATGGATCATCCTTTGGTGGCCCAACGGGTTTATAAGTGTTTCCCTGATATGAAATTAATTATGATGCTCAGAAATCCCGTGCAAAGAGCATGGGTACACTATAATTTAGAAGTGGCGATGGGTTGTGAAGAGTTCGATGTTACAAAGGCGATCGCTTCTGAGTGCGATCGGCTAGCAGGTGAAATAGAAAAACTTCGATCTACTCCAAATTATCACAGTTTTAATCACCAGCACTATTCCTATTTGTCGCGGGGTATTTATGTGGAACAAATCAAGAATTGGCTGGACTATTTCCCACGGGAACAATTGTTGATTTTGAAAACCGAAGATTTTCAAGCAAATTCCGATCGCGTGTTGTCTGAGGTGGGGAATTTCTTGGATTTTAGCGCTAGTGCTGGGGAGGAATTCGAGATTAATAATGTTGAGAATTATAGTAAAATGCCAGAAGCGATCGAGCAAAAGTTAATCGCTTATTTTGAACCTTATAATCGGCAACTTTCTGACTTATTGAAGGAGGATTTTAGTTGGAGTTAGGGAAAGATTTTTTTACCACAGAGAGCGCAGAGAGCGCAGAGAGTGCTGAAAAAAATATGAATTATACCTCTTTCTTTTCTTCCTCTGTGCCCTCTGCGCTCTCTGTGGTGAATTCAAAAAAATCTTATTCACCAACAATTTATCAAGTATCAACATGAACAGAGTTTTTTACCGCAGAGAGTGCTGAAAAAAATATGAATCATACCTCTTTCTTTTCTTCCTCTGTGCCCTCTGCGCTCTCTGTGGTGAATTCAAAAAAATCTTATTCACCAACAATTTATCAAGTATCAACATGAAACGGATATTTTTAGTGGGTGCTCCCCGAAGCGGTACGACACTGCTTCAGAGTTTGTTAGCTGCTCATCCTGAAATTATTTCTTTTCCCGAATCTAAGTTTTTTCAGTATTTACTGTATAATAAGTTTGTTAAAAAGTTTCCCGCTCGACTCTCAACTTTTTTTAAGGATGAAATTAATCGTCCTGAGTTTTTACAAGATTTTGATAACACCCAATCTACGGATGTTAAAGTGAGTTGGTTTGTCGGTGTTTTAGATGGTTTAGCTGCGGAAAAGCAGAAAAGCATTTGGTTGGAAAAAACACCGGAACATCTATATTTTATTAAAGATATAGAACGCTTTTTACCTGATGCTAAGTTTATCTATATCTGGCGCAATCCTATAGATACCATAGCTTCTCTCCAGGAAGTTACTAGGAATTCCCCGGAATTGTGGGGCGATGGCTGGGATTTGAATCATTGTATTAAACGTTGGGAAGAAGGGGTGTTAACTAGCTACAGTCATGTTCACAAGTCTAATCATAAATTGGTGAAGTATGAGAATTTATTAGAAAATAAAACTAAATTTATAGCGGAGATATGTGATTTTCTTGAGATTGAGTATGATAGTAAAATGCTGGTTAATTATAAAGCCAAAGCTGCTAGTTTGAGTTTAAATTTACCTTGGCATCAGGGAATTGAAAGAGATATTAAAATCACTCAAGTTCATAAATATCATAGTTGTTTTAAAAGCCATGAAATTCAATATATTTTAGATAAAATTAAGGGTGTCAATTCGGAAATTGGTTATCAGGTTAAGGTGGAGGTGACAGCACCTATTTCAGATATTGAGATTCCGCAAATATTCGATCGCCTTTACTGCACTGTCCAACTAGAAGGTGTTAAACTCGGTATTGTTGAATTGCCAGTCTGTGACGGGATGGTGGCTGGCGCGGTTTTGGCAGATGCGATCGCAGTTAGGTTTGCAACGCCAATTTTGCAACGCTTTTTTCAATATAGAACCTGGGAAAGTATAGGTCAATTATCTGAAAGTTCTCTGAGTAAATTGCATCGAAAATTTGAATTTAAGGATTTTTTACAGGAAATATGGGATGGTTTTGATGATGATTATAATCCTCAGTTAAAGAGAAATAAATTATCAATTAGTAGTCATAATCAAGACTTGATTGTGGTGGAAGTGAGCGCAGAATTACCCAATATTCAAGTTGATTTTTCGGAAATAGATATGTTGGTGAAAGTCGGCGGTGTTCCGATTGGGATTGTCACAGTTGCGGCTGAAAATAATTTCGTTTCTGCTGAAAAAGTGCGATCGGCAATTACTCAAAATACCAATTTTGAATTGTGTGTGGCTGCTGTGCGGGAGGCTTTGTTGGGACAACCACTAAACGGTAAGATGTCGCTGCGATCGCATTTAGCCTTGTCTGCTCAAAAAATGGCGAATGCCTCCAACAGCTTGAATGCAGGGGTTTATGGCGGTATTTACCCACAGGATGCGGTGATATTTGGCAGGCATCAGGGGGCGATCGGAACCAGTGTTAGTCGTCGGGCCACACTACCAGTGGCGGCGGTGCGGGAATTAGTAGAAGCGGCGGAAATTGCGAGGGAAAAGATGATTCAAATCCCCTTAGAAAAAGACTTTCCCAAACAAATAATTTACGCACCGGAAATCTTTTATCAAAATCCAGGCGAGGGAGAAGTTTCTAAATCAGTTAAACCTCAATTTCTTAACAATAAGACTGTTACTCAACAACTGCCAATATTTGCCTACCGCCAGATTGCTCCCGACGGTTTCAATGCAGTGACTACCCAGGTTTTTTCACAACAGTTACAGCAGCTTAAAAAGCAAGGTTATTATAGTGTGAGTTGGGAAAACTGGCAAAATGCAAAACTAACTAAAACTGCTTTACCTGGTAAACCTGTATTGCTGACTTTTGACGGTGGCTATCTAGACTTTTTTGAATATGCTTTCCCTCTGTTAAAACAGTTTGACTTTACTGCGACTGTTTTTGTAGTAACAGATTCCATAGGTAAGACGAATAGTTGGGAAAAAGCAGATTCGGAAGCAGTGCAATTAATGGGATGGCCGGAACTTAGACAACTGCGGAATGCTGGGATAGATATTGGTTCCCTGTCTGCGACTTATCAACCTCTGACTGGTTTGTCGCCCACAGAAATTGTGCGGGAAGGGGCAAAATCTCGTGCTATTTTGGAAGGCGGATTGGGGAAACCTGTCAAATGTTTTGCTTATCCCTACGGGAGTGTGGATCAAATTGTCGAGCATTTAATAGGAGCGATCGGCTATACTTTTGGTGTATCTTACGGCTCAAGATTTAGTAGTTTTGCAGATTCTTTATTGTCGCTTCCTCGGATGCAAGTTACCGCAGCTAATTTTAGGAAATTAGGTTTGTAGAATCAGAGGGCACTCCGTTGGGTGGCTGCGGGTTGATTGAAATTTTTGGTTTTCATCACATATGGTTGATGAAACCTGCCCCCACAATGGTATTAACGCAACTAACAACAGTATTTATGGGTGAAAATTATGAAATACGATCCTAATAAACACCACCGCCGCTCAATTCGCCTGCCAGAATATGATTATAGGACTCCCGGTGCGTATTTTATCACTATTTGCAGTTGGCAGCGCGAATGTTTATTCGGCAAAGTCATTGATGATACAATGCAATTGAGTCCCTATGGTAAAACTGTTTTATTCAATTGGAGCATTCTTCCCAAACGTTACCCAAACGTGGCATTAGACAATTTTATTGTGATGCCAAATCACGTCCACGGAATTATTGTTTTAAAAGATAGCCAAGCAATAAATTATACAGAATCCGATAAACTTGGGCTGAGAAAATCAAAAATCCATCCTTTATCAGAAATTGTGCGGGGTTTGAAAACATTTTCGGCGCGGCGAATTAACCAAATGCGATATTTGACTGGCGTATCGGTTTGGCAACGAGGTTATTACGAACATATCATCCGCAATGAAGCATCATTATTTGCCATTCGCGAATATATAATTAATAATCCTTTGTTGTGGGCAAAAGATGAATTATATCCTGATAATGCAGTCAAAATTAATGAATCTAGTCCCCTGGCGATCGAGTGGAATGGCAAATCTTACATACAGTCGATCGTACTGTAATATGATGTCGATCGCCCGTAGGGGCGGGTTTCACCAACTATCTATGGGAGAAACTAAGAATATAATAAACCCGCCCCCACCTAGATTATGCGTGGGGTGGGGGCGGGTTGATCTAGATTGTTTGTATTCATCAAG
>JAHREW010000010.1:17128-30479 GCA_020883125.1 Microcoleus sp. CAWBG506 | reverse complement strand
ACGATCGCCCGTAGGGGCGGGTTTCACCAACTATCTATGGGAGAAACTAAGAATATAATAAACCCGCCCCTAGATTATGCGTGGGGTGGGGGCGGGTTGATCTAGATTGTTTGTATTCATCAAGTATTCTTCGTAAAACCCGCCCCTACGATCGCCCGTAGGGGCGGGTTTCACCAACTATCTATGGGAGAAACTAAGAATATAATAAACCCGCCCTAAAATTAGTAAACTTTTGATTAGACATATCCCAAACAACTGGTCTTAATCCCCCCGGATGACCGGTTCCACAATACTTATGAGAGATGTCTCATCCCTAATCTAAAATATCAAATCAAATGACAGCCGATAAAACCGGATTTAGCATTAGCGCGATCGCGATTCGCCGCCACATCGGCACCCTGATGCTGACACTAGCAATTATAGTGGTGGGCATTTTTTACATCACCCAACTACCCGTTGATTTGCTACCCTCCATCACCTATCCCCGGATCAGCGTGCGCCTAGACGCCCCCGGAGTTTCTCCAGAAGTCGCAGTTGACGAAATTACCCGCCCCCTCGAACAAGGACTTTCAGCCACAGAAGGCGTCACCCAAGTGTTCTCCCGCACCCGCGAAGGACAAGTCAGTGTCGATTTATTCTTCAAACCAGGGGGCGACATCAACCAAGCCCTCAACGACGCCACAGCCTCAGTTAACCGCATTCGTAACCGACTCCCAGACACAGTTGAATCACCCAATCTGTTTAAATTTGACCCTTCCCAACAGCCAGTTTACGAATTTGCGCTGACTTCAGACTCGCGCCAAGGCGTAGATTTGCGCGTATTTGCCGATGACGAATTAGCCAGGGAAATTAACGTGATTCCCGGAGTAGCTTCTGTTGACGTTTCCGGCGGCGTTCAAGAAGAAATTCAAGTGAATATTGACTTGAATCGCCTGCAAAGTTTAGGAGTTAATCTTAACGACGTTTTTAATGCTTTGCGATCGCGCAATTTAGACACTTCCGGCGGCCGACTGCGCCAAGAATCCGACGAACCGCTGACTCGCACAGTCGGCCGCTTTAAAACAGCAGCAGATATCAAAAACCTATCCTTTCAAATATCCGGTTCCAACCCGCCAAAACGAGTTTACCTCCGCGACTTTGCCACAGTCAATGACGGCACGGAAGAACAGCGAGTTAAAGTTTTTCTGAATCAAAAACCAGCCGTTAAAATTAGCATCTTGAAACAGCCGGATGCCAACACGATTACGGTTGTGGACGGAGTGAAAAATCGTCTCAAAGAAATGCAGGACTCCGGCTTAATTTCGGCCGACATGAAAGTAGTTACGACTTTAGACGAATCCCGATTTATCCGCAATTCCTTAGCCGATGTGGCAAATTCGGGAATTTCCGGGGCAGTCTTGGCTGCGATCGCCGTTTTGTTCTTTTTAGGTTCCCTCAGACAAACCCTGATTATCTCTCTGACTATTCCCCTGTGTACTCTAGCAGCCATTATTTTAATGCGGCTGTTCGGCTTATCGCTGAACTTGTTTAGTTTAGGGGGTTTAGCCTTGGGAATCGGTCAGGCGATCGACACCAGCGTCGTTATTTTAGAAAATATTGTAGTCGGTCTAGACAGCAACCCTCATCTGAAAAAAGGCAGAATCAAAGACCGCAAAGAACGCACCATCGAAGAGTCGGTAATGCGGAGTCAAGAAGTAGAATCAGCAATGGTGGCATCCACTGCGGCAAACTTAGTATCAGTGCTACCATTCTTGCTGATCGGCGGCTTCTTTTCCCTGCTATTTAGCGAATTAATTTTAACAATTAGCTTTGCAGTAGCAGCATCCCTGGTAGTAGCTTTAACTATAGTCCCGATGCTGACTTCTCGCTTGATGGGAATGTCTTATTCCAGTGGGATTAATAAGTTCGGACCGATTAAATATTTCAATCGAGGCTTTGAAAACGGTACGCGCGCATACAGTTCGGTGCTGTCAAAAGTGCTTGGTTGGCGGTTAATTATTATTGTAATCGCTTTTGTGATTTTAGGCGGCGGAACTTGGGTGATGGCTGGTCAAATTCCCCAAGAAATCTTGCCGAGAGTTAATACAAGTCAAGCCAGATTATTTGCTTTGTTTCCTCCAGGAACTAACTTGGAAACCAATCAAAAAGTAGTGGCAGCAGCCGATAAGCTTTTGTTAGCACAGCCAGAAACAGAGTATACTTTAACCACAGCGGGTGGGCTGCTGTTCGGCAACAATACGATCGAGAATTTGCTGCGGGGAAGCAGCACGATTACTCTGAAAAAAGGTACGAGTACGATCGCCTTTACCGAAAGAATGACTGAGGAATTAAAGAAAATAGACGTTCCCAAAGGCACTCGCCTGCGCTTAGTTCCAGAAGGGATTAGAGGTTTAGTGTTAACTAATTCTCCAGTCAGGGGTGGCGAAATTGATGTCATACTTCAAGGCCCAAGTGAACAAGCATTGCAGGAAGCAGGCCGTCAGATTTTAAAAGAATTAGATGAAAAGGTAAAATTAGCACGGTTTCGGCCGGATGGAGACGCGGCGCAGTCGGAAGTGCAAATTCGTCCCGATTGGGAAAGGGCATCTTTGTACGGGCTCAGTGCCCAAGACATTGGGGAGACAATTCAGACAGCCATTGAAGGTACTGTTCCAACTCAATTGCAGCGGGGAAATCGCTTGGTAGATGTGCGCGTGCAGTTCGATCGCACTTCTGTAAAAAATATCGCCCAACTGGGACAAATTCCCTTATCTGGCAACAATAGCATTGTCCGTTTGAGCGATGTGGCAAAAATTGCGATCGGCAAAGCGCCGGGAGAAATTCAGCGTCTCAACCAGCGCCAAGTTTTCTTAGTTGTGGGAAACTTAAATCGGGGTGCAAGTCTCGGAGATGCTGTCAAACAAGTCGATGCAGCTTTGTCACAATTGAAGTTGCCGCCTGGAGTCAGAATTGTGCCGAGTTCGGCTGCGGAAACTAACGATCAATTGCAAACTTCGCTGAAACTTTTGGGCGGGTTGGCGACGTTTTTAGTATTTGTCGCGATGGCGGTACAATACAATTCTCTGGTTGACCCGTTGGTGATTTTGCTGACAGTGCCACTGGCGTTGAGTGCGGGTATTTTCGGGCTGTATGTGACCAAAACTGCGATCGGGGCGACGGTGATGATCGGGGCAATTTTGCTCGTGGGAATTGTGGTGAATAACGGCATTATTATGGTGGAGTTGGCAAACCAAATTCGGGAAGATGAAAAGGTCGATCGCACAACAGCAATTCTCAGGGCGGCACCTCAGCGCTTGCGTCCGATTTTGATGACAACTATTACCACAGTTTTGGGTTTGTTTCCCCTCGCTTTGGGAATTGGAGAAGGTTCGGAGTTTCTGCAACCTTTGGGTGTGGTGGTGTTTTCTGGTTTGTCGCTAGCTACTTTGCTGACGCTGTTTATTATTCCCTGTTTCTATATTTTGCTGCACGATTTATTCGGGATGTTTGCAGGGAAGAAAAAGCCGCAAACGGTTGCTATTCCTGTGCAGAAGGCGACGAGAAAGACTCCGAATTGATAAAATGTAGTGTCAGCTTTCCACGCACTTTACCGCAATCCGGCAGGGGTTTCAACCCCTGTCGGACTCGGAAGTCACAAACAATACCGGTACAGCATTTAATGTTCAGTTGAACCGCCTAGAATTAGTCTGTAAGGTGCGTCAGTACATATTTTCTCACCCCCCAAGATAAATTCAAGACTGACGCACCCTACGAGAATTAGTGTGTTTGACATCAGAAAAGTTATATACTACAATTTTACTACAAACTAACTGGCAAAACAAACTCAAACAAAAATGCCCTACGAAAAATTAGAAATATCAACCCCAAAACCCGTCCTATCTTGGGCCAATCACGCCCTTGGTGCCAAAGAAACCAATATGGCAAAAAATGTAGCATCTTTGCCCTTTGTATTCAAACACGTTGCCCTAATGCCCGACGTACATTTAGGCAAAGGTGCTTTAGTCGGTTCCGTAATTGCCACAAAAGAAGCGATTATTCCAGCGGCTGTCGGAGTTGATATTGGCTGCTTTACTGATGATACACAAATTCCTCTAGTTGATGGCAAATCTTATGCGATCGGAGAATTGGCTAGGAGTAAAAAAGAATTTTCGATCTACTCCTGTACAGAAACAGGTAAAATTGTTGCTGCTAAGGCTACAGCAAAATTAACTAGAAACAATGCCGAACTGGTTAAAGTTGTACTCGATAATGGAGAAGAAATCAAATGCACTCCCGATCATCAATTCATGTTGCGGAATGGTGAATACCGAGAAGCGCGGGCTTTGACAACTGGAACGTCATTGATGCCTTTTTATTCCAAAATAGATAAGGATGGGTATACTTTAGTACAGCAAAATTATTCAGGTAGATGGCAGAAAGCTCATTGGATAATTGCTCGTTCTGGTTTGTTAGGAGACATACCATCTTTCCACAATCAGAGAACTGTGATTCATCACAAAAACTTTGATGCCGCCGATAATAGACCAGAAAATTTAGAATTCATGGGTAATAATGACCACTCCGCCTATCACCGCTCATTGGTTGATAGAAACACTCATTGGCAATCCCTGGAATTTGAACACAAAAGAAAGCAAGCCATAGCTGATAAAGCTCAAACCTCAGAGGGACACAGGTATTACGCCGAACGCGGAACGAAAAATATCCTTAAGTATATGGAGGATAACCCCGAACACTTCAAAGAGTCAGTTGCAGGGAATGGCGAACGAGGCAAGCAGTATCTAATTAATTACAATCAGAGTGAAAAAGGTAAAGCAAAGAGTAAAGAAATTGCTAATCGGCTATACACTTGTGGGACTTGTGGAGAGCCAATTAAAACTCCGATCGGACTTCACAATCACAGAAAAAATCAGCACGGCTACAACCACAAAGTAGTTGATGTTATTCCTTTAGTTGAAAAGCAAGATGTCTATTGCCTAACGGTTCCCGAATGCGGCAACTTTGCTTTAACTGCGGGAGTATTCGTCCACAACTGCGGGATGGCTGCCATTAAAATGCCATTCAAGGCTCACAAATTAGAAGGAAAACTCAAACAAATTCGCCTCGATATCGAAGCAGCAATTCCTGTGGGATTTGCTGAAAATAAAGAGGTCGAAAGAACAGTCACCAACTGGCAAGAATGGCGCGAGTTTAAGGAACTTCATCCAGGCGTACAACACCAAGAAAGTAAAGCCCTCAAACAAATGGGTTCCCTCGGTGGCGGCAATCATTTTATTGAGGTTTGTGTTGATACCGAGGACTTTGTTTGGCTGATGTTGCACTCCGGTTCTCGCGGCATTGGCAATTTGCTCGCACAGCACCATATCGACACTGCTAAAAATTTAGCTAAACTGGCAGAAATTAGTCTTCCTGACCAAGATTTAGCTTATTTTGTAACAGGTACAGCGGAGTTTGCGGCTTATTGGCACGATTTGCAGTGGGCGCAAGATTATGCTCGTTTTAATCGTGATGTGATGATGAATCGGTTTAAGCAGATTGTGGAAAAGCACGTTGCGGGCGGCAAACCTACTAAGCCATTGTTAAAGGTAAATTGCCACCATAATTATGCGGAAAAAGAGGTGCATTTTGGCGAAGATGTGTATGTGACTCGCAAGGGTGCTGTACGCGCCAATGTACAGGATTACGGGATTATTCCGGGTTCCATGGGGGCGAAGTCTTTTATTGTGAAGGGGAAAGGTAATGTGGAAAGTTACTGTTCTTGTTCTCACGGTGCGGGGCGGTTGATGTCTCGAACTCAAGCTAAGAATGTGTTTACTCTTGATGATTTTGTGCGTCAGACTGAGGGGGTTGAGTGTCGGAAAGATGAGCAGTTTTTAGATGAGATTCCGGGGGCTTATAAGCCTATTGATGAGGTGATGAGTCAGCAGTCGGATTTGGTGGAAGTTGTGGCGACTTTGAAGCAGGTTCTTTGTGTCAAGGGGTGAGAGGGAGAATTTGGTGCGATCGCCCGTTAGCGGAGCCATCGAAAAGGATCGCATTTCTGATGATACACTTAGAGGTAGGAATCGATCGCGCAGATTGTTTAAATCTTTCTCGAAGCTCTTTCTCAATTCAACATTCATTCCTTTCGTCCTAGAATCTTGAAAATTGCTTCGCGGCTGACTGGTTCGGTATTTTCGCCTTCTTGGATTGCTTTTTCTAAGGCAATATCTTCAAGAATTTCTGCCAATAAATCGTAAACTATTTCTTTTCTTTCTTGGAGCAGTTCAACAATTGCACTTTTTAGTAGTTGTTTCAGTTTGATCTCGTCTATGGTAATTTCAGCCATAAAGCCCCCAGATTGGGAGTTTAGTTTAATTCTAACATACTCTCTATTGTTCCATCATTTTCCACCCAACCAACAGGTACGCGGGTGGAGAGAACCCCATCATAAATTTGCTCAAAGTTTTTACAGGCTCGAATGATATTTCAGGGGATTGAGTTAATCGTCAAAACCCATCGCACCCAAAAGAGTATTGAGGAAAACGATCGCCCTTCTCAACCTCGCATCACCCCAAATCCCGACGATTGATATGGCTTGGAGGCTACAAATTCGATCGCACAAACAACACCAAAAAGGGGAAATTGAACTCTTTTCAACTTCCCCCTCTTGACAAATATTCGTCTTTCTGAGGTTTTTCTCTAGCAAGCCATCTGCTTCCACTCAATTTCTAGCAAGCGCAGCAGTCTTTCATCACCTTTAGCCCTGGCTACTTGCTGTCTGCGATCGAGAATATTGCAGATATGCGCCCGGTGGACTGTCGCCACTTCCTCAGCTTTTGGATAGGATGCAGCCGCTGCGATCGCCATCGTGGCTGCGGTATCAACCGCTACGTGCTCTTCAATTTTCGGAGATGGTCGATCGCTCCTGTAGTGTGCGGCACGGTACTGCAAATCCTGGGGGTGCTGAGGCACCGGAATATGTCTTGGATAACGATAGTTCCAGTTGTTACCCCGATATTTGCCCGCTACGGAGCCTTCAATCATCTCAACTGTCGGAATGTCGTAGTCGTAGTTAGCACCGCGATAAGCGAGTTTCATATTTTTTGATCCTTATAGGTCGATAAAAAGGGTAGTCAGCTCTGGTTTGCTTTTTGATATTCAAAAAACTATTACTTTCTGTATTGTATTTTACCGTTTTTTCAAATAACCAGTAAAATTAATAAAACTTAATATTTAAGCTGCCAAACCGCAAAAAAAAGCCCGCTCTAGCGGGATCTAAGGGTTTGCTGGGGGTCGATCGACCCTCATTGACATACTTCCCGTCGTAAACGAGCGGGGATTCTTGACACTTCAACGAGTCCTGCTACCTTGGTAGTCTTACAGTCCCGACCTGTCCGTTTAAAGTCTCCCAATGCCCTATGGCGACTATCTGTATTCTAGCAAAAAGCCGTCAAGCGAAGGACGGGGCTTGTATCCCAGTTTTGGGTCAATCAATAGGTGACTTCCTAGTGGTTTCGTTAAAAAAGGAAGTTAGGGGTAACACAGCTCAGAGAAAAGCCTCTAGCCCACGGTTACTTGATCGGTTTGCACGCCCGTGGCGCCCTCTTCGGCAGAGGCGATCTTCACTAACTTGTCGAGAATTTCTTGACTGGGAACCTGGCCCTTGAGAACCACCGTACCGCTGAGTTGAGCCACCCATACGGAGTCAATATCAGCAACTTCGGAGTCTTCGTCAAAAGCTAAAGCAACTCGCTTTGCTAGCCCGCTTTCGTCAAAATTCCCGTCTGGACCTACCTTGGCAGGAGCGATCGATTGGGACTGTGCCGCTTGCTGTACTACTTGTGTCATCGGCTGAGCCTGGGCTTCAGGCTTTTCAAGTCCGAACAGTCTTTTGAACCAACCCATTGTAGATTCTCCTGAAAATACAGTTTTTTATAAGATAACTTTAGAAATTACCAAAAACCCAAAAATTTGCTAAAACTCACCTTTGGACTGATTTTTTCGGTTTTTGAATTATGTTGATGTTGCTGTTTTATGTAGGGGACGACGATCGCTACGCCCTGAATACCAAGCGCGTGAGTCACTCTCCAAGTCTACCCTCCTCAATTTTGATAATATTTTTCGGCTTCCAACCAATTCAGTTTTAGCAAACCATCATCTCCCCATGTCAGCTTAGCAGTGGGTTTAATTACCTCAACGCCCAAAGCACGAATAATTTGGGCCGCCACAGCCTTGGCTAATAGTGGTGGTACAGAATTTCCGACTTGACGAAAACCGTGCCATTTGGTGACGTGAAATCTAAACCAGTCAGGATAAGAATGTAGTCGCGCTGCTTCCCTAACAGTAATGCACCTCGGTGCGATCGGGTGAATGGGCCTCGGCGAAGTATAAGCCCCTCTAGCCCTGTCTGTTCCTGCTCTGAGAGTGTTGCAAACTCCGTCGGGGTGCAGTTTGTAAAAACGGCTGATCGGCTCTTTTTCGCCGTGTTTTGCCGCCATAAACCTTTCGATACATTCCTGGGAATGTTTGGTGCGCAAACTAGAAGAGAGGATTTGTCTATCGTACTCGCGAGGGTAGGAATAATCATCATCGAAAGAATCAATGCCACGCATGATACTCGCGTAGTTACTAGATTTTCCATACTCCGCCATTACCCAATCTCGGTACAGCAACTCGCTGTATAGTTCCACTTCTGGCAAATCTCCAATGGCCTCCATAACTGTTGGGACAAGAGGCAAATCAGGATTATTTTTACCTTTTCTTTTCCGCTGGCTAGGCTCGATTTTCTGATTTAATTTGGGCAGTAAAGTAATGGGTGGAGGATATTTTGGTAATTCACAATCAGCCTTAGAACCCAGGAGAAACAATCTTTTGCGAGCTTGGGGAACTCCGTAGTGAGCGCTATTGAGAACTTGATAATTTTCTTCTACTTGATAGCCTGATGCTATAAAGGAACTAATTAAAAAATGCAGAAGTTCCTTATGTTCTCCTGCCTTGATTCCCGGTACATTTTCCATCACAAAAAACTTGGGTTTTAGCTCCAAAACCAAGCGTTGAAAGTGAAAAATTAAAGAATTGCGCGGGTCATCTACATCGCGCTTACCCATCATCGAGAATCCTTGACAGGGCGAACCACTGATCACTACGTCTATCTGGCGCTTACCAATGGGAGAATTTTTCCGAATTTCCGCTCCGGTTAATAGTGCTACATCTTTACACAAAATAGAACACTTAGGGAAATTAAACTGGTGGGTAGCACAATGAATAGGGTCAATTTCCACAGAGGCAAGTACATCAAAACCTGCTTGTTCAAAACCCAGTGTCATGCCACCGGCACCGGCAAATAAATCAACAGCGATCGGTCGCTTTTTCCGATTGCTTGGCATAACCTTTTAGAACCAAATTTATGTTAATTTGCTACGTTTAATTTCAGATATTTCATAATTTCCGCAGCAGCGCGATCGCACACCCCCACGTCTCCCAAATGTTCCCGCATTTCCCGATAACCGTCCAAAGTCTGCTGTCGTCGATCGCCATTTTGCAGCAATTCCAGCCCGTGAAAGACTATATTTTCCGCAGTCGCCTCGTCTTGCAACAACTCAGGGACGATCGGCTTCATTTGCACCAAATTGGGCGGAGACATAAAAGGAATCGAAAATTTCAGCAAATACTGGGCAATAATCGCCGTAATTCGACTGACGCGATAGAGGACAACTTGGGGAACATCCAGCAAAGCCAACTCCAAATTAACAGTACCAGATTTAGCGATCGCCAGATCCGCAGCCGCCAAAACTTCCAGAGTTTGATTTTCTAGTAAAGTAGCCCGCAAACCAAAATCTGCAATAGCTGCTTCGATTTGGCTGCGGAAAGCAGATTGAGACAGAGGAATCCAGAAATGAACTGCCGGCAATTTAGCTTGAATAATTTGAGCCGCCTCAAATATGACAGGCATCAGGTACTTCAACTCTTGGCTTCTAGAGGCAGGAATTAGAGCCACTGGCACCTGTTCCGATGGAATTCCCAAATTTTTGCGGGCAACTTCGCGACTGGGCGCAGCCTGGATTCTATCCACCAAAGGATGACCAACCCAACTGACTTGGGCGCCTTTTTTTTCAAAATAAGTAGCTTCTTCGGGAAAAATGGCTAATATGCGATCGCAAATATCGACAATCAAAGCAGTATTGCGAGGAGAAATAGACCAAACCCACTCTTGAGGAGCGATATACCAAAGCACCGGTATGGAAGACAAATAGCGGCGAATGTAGCTACCAATGCCGAGATTTGGAGTCAAGTAATCAATTAATACAACAACATCGGGAGGAGAATCTTTGAGGTGTTGTTTAGCTTTTTTCTGAACTTGGATAGTTGGCCAAATATAGGGAACTGATTCTATAAGTCCCATGGAACCAATACTCACAGTATCGGCTAAAATAGTAGCGCCAGCTTCCGCCATCCGCTGCCCGCCCAATCCGACAATTTCTAACTCTAAACCAGCGGTAGCTGCGTGACGTTTTATGGCACTAATTAACAAAGCCCCTTGCAAATCGCCAGAAACCTCACCAGTGCTAATAAAAATTTTCATAAAATCCTCGCTCTCCTCGGTAAGGTGCGTCAGAAAAAAAACTGTTTGAGTTACCTCTAGCTTGTGACTGACGCACCCTACAGCTCCTTTCTTCTTCTTTTTCTTCTTCCTTCGTGTCCTTTGCGTCTTCGCGGTTCAATAATCCTAATTCTTCGGAGTCGAAAGAATTAATATAAACCTCATTCATTTTTTACCTGGAATCAAACCGCGTCTGGGTTTGGTGACAGACTCTTGCACAAAAGTCCGCAGGTGCTGCAAATGGGGGTTTTTCGGTAATAAATCTAAGTGTTCCAAAGCTTGATTCAGAGTATAGCCCGATCGGTATAAAATCCGAAAAGTCTTCTTCAAAATATCTAAATCTTCTGGTGTCAAACCAGCCCGTTGGAGACCAATTTTGTTAAGCGATCGCACTCTCGAAGGATTCCCCTCGATTAACATATAAGGAGGGACATCTCGATCGATTCTGCTCAATCCGCCCACCATAGACAAACGGCCAATGTGGACAAATTGGTGAACTCCCAAAACACCGCTCAATCGAGCCTGAGACTCGATCTTAACGTGTCCGGCTAAAGCCACGGCATTTGCGATAATTACGCGATCGCCGATCCAGCAATTATGACCAACGTGAACATAAGCCATCAATAGATTATGATTGCCGATGGTCGTGCTTTCTCCAGGTTGGGTAGCCCGATTAATAGTCACATATTCCCGAATCAGATTATCGTCGCCAATATCCACCCTAGTTAGAGAACCCTGATATTTTAAATCTTGAGGTTCCAAACCAATAGCTGCGCCGGGAAAAATTTGATTACGAGCACCTATTTCTGTGAACCCATCGATAATTGCATGAGCGCCAATCTTAGTTTGTGGCCCGATTTTCACTCTTTCCCCAATTACAGCATAAGCTCCCACTTCTACAGTAGAGTGAAGTTCTGCGCGGGGATGAATCACAGCAGTTGGGTGAATCAAAGTAAGCATTTTTCAGTTTTTTATAGTAATTGGGAATGGGGAATTGGGAATCGGGAATTGGGAATCGGGAATTGGGAATCGGGAATTGGGAATCGGTGAATTGGGAATCGGTGAATTGGGAATCGGTGAATTGGGAATCGGGAATTGGGAATCGGTGATTAGTGATTAGTGATTACTGATTAGTTATTGGTAATTAGTTATTGGTAATTAGTTATTGCTGATTCAATCTACCACTCTTAGTTGTTAGGTATTACCAATGCCCTAGGCCCTAGGCCCCATTACCCATTCCCCATTCCCAAATTTAATCTACCATCGAAAACATCAATTCCCCTGCACAAGCTTTTTGTCCGTCCACTTCAGCCATCGCCTGCATTTTGGCGAAGCGTCGGCGTTTTACCCACAACAATTCTACAGTCATCAGCAACCGATCGCCCGGTACAACCTGACGGCGGAACTTAACTTGATCGATGCCAGTAAACATCCACAATCCTTGCTCAACATCAGGCAATTGAGCCAGAACAATACCGCCCACTTGAGCCATCGCTTCCACAATTAATACCCCCGGCATCACCGGTCTTCCTGGAAAATGCCCTTGAAAATGCGGTTCGTTGAAAGTCACATTTTTAATCCCTACAGCCCGCACTCCCGGCAAGTAATCAATAATCTTGTCTACCAGTGCAAAAGGATAGCGGTGAGGCAACAATTGCTGAATTTCTTCCACAGTTAAAGTGGATTTAACGATCGCAGAATCCTGACCATTCTCGGTGAGAACAGATGCAGAATTAGTATGATTGGGAGTGTTAATTTCGTTAATTTCAGTGAACGTAGACATTAAATCGCGTGTTAGATGGTGAGTAGTAACGGAGATCTTGAGCATGGATCAAGCTGGCAATCTCAGGGCTAAGCCAAGTTGGACGTGTAAATTGTGACTGGCTTTGTAAGCCAAGTAGTGAGCTGTTGGCCAAGTTCCCAGCAGACTGAGATCGCCTACTAAGTCTAGGATTTTATGGCGTACTGGTTCATTTGTAAATCTCAAGGGCGGGTTGAGCCAGCCTGCGCGATCGCAAACTAAGGCGTTCTCTAGGCTACCACCTTTGATCAAACCTGCTTGTCGCAATTGGTCAACTTGACGGGCTAGTCCAAAAGTCCGAGCCGGGGCGATCGCACTAGCAAAACTTTCTGTCTCTGGCGACCAACTGTACCATTGATTGCCGATCGCGGGTTCATCAAAATCAATTCCGTAGCTAAACCGAGTTTCCGCAGCAGGTAAAGCGGCCACAAAAGCATCGCCGTGACGTACCCAAACCGGATTGAGAAGGGGCGAAAGTTGCTTATTTGCTGATGGTGGGTGTACCAATTCCTGGGCGACTAATCCTGTATGGGCGATCGCCTCCACCCAAACCAGGGCAGAACCGTCCAGCAGAGGCACTTCCGGGCCATCAACTTCAATTCGAGCATTATCCACTCCCATGCCAGCCAAAGCCGCTAACAGATGCTCTACAGTGCGGATTTGAGCATCTGCTGTAGCGGAAAGTTCAGTCGAAAGAGCAGTCTGAGATACAGCTTCAACTTTGGCAGGAATGATCGGAGCACCGGGCAAGTCAGTTCTGACAAAATAGCGACCTTCCCCAACTGCCGCGGGCAATATTCGGACGCGAGTCGGTTCGCCACTGTGCAAACCAACTCCCGACAGTTCAAATTCAGAGGCTAAGGTACTTTGAGTCATTAGTCAGTGGTTAGTAGTCATTAGTAGTCAGTGGTTAGTGGTTAGTAGCCAGTAGCCAGTAGTCATGTCGTTGACCCTTGTATTGGAATTATTTA
>JAHREW010000010.1:0-17028 GCA_020883125.1 Microcoleus sp. CAWBG506 | reverse complement strand
ACCACAGAGAACGCAGAGGACACAGAGTCCGAGAATAGAGATCTGAATACAGGAGGATTAAGAGAGGATTTGATATCAGTGGTCTACTCGTTACCAGGCTCTGCCTCGCGTAGCCAAGGGAAAAAGGTACTTTGAGTCATTAGTCAGTGGTTAGTAGTCATTAGTAGTCAGTGGTTAGTGGTTAGTAGCCAGTAGCCAGTAGTCATGTCGTTGACCCTTGTATTGGAATTATTTAACCACAGAGAACGCAGAGGACACAGAGTCCGAGAATAGAGATCTGAATACAGGAGGATTAAGAGAGGATTTGATATCAGTGGTCTACTCGTTACCAGGCTCTGCCTCGCGTAGCCAAGGGAAAAAGGAAGAAGGAAGTTAACCGTAGTTAACTCCTTAACCACATCCTAAGATGTGCTTAATGCCCTCGACTACAGCCACCACAGCCGCGATATCTAAAAATGACTGGAATGGCACTATTATCGAGGTGATGCTAGCTCCAATTGCAAGACCTCCTAGAACCTTTACTACTGCGGCGGGTATCATAATTGACATAGATGGCACACTAGCTGTAGCAGCAAAGGTTAAAAGTCCCCCCATTAGAGCAATGATCGCGATTAATTCCGACGGTCCGACATTATGACAAGAGCTAGTTTCTGCCAACAGCATTTGAGTAAATTGCAATATCGGAAAAAATGGACTCATCTTGGGCTGGTGTAAGGTTATATAGGATTGTATCAGCCACAAGATTGTCACTTAACTGGTTCTCAGGTATAGCCTGGGAACCAATTAAACTAATAACCAATAACCAATAACCAATAACTAATGACTACTGACTAATGACTACTGACTAATGACTAATTAGAATCTCTCCCCAATCCCAAAGTGAATTTGATTGTCACCACTGTCATTGATACCGTAATCGATCCGGATCGGACCTAACGGAGATTGAATCCGCACGCCGAGGCCGTAGCCATAGCCACTACCAGGTTTTCTCCTGATACCAGCCGGATCGCCGGGGACATCTTTACCCGTTCCCAAGTCCGTACCGGCGTCAATAAATAGGGCACCACCGATAAAGGAAATAATCGGGAAACGGTACTCAACACTGGCTTCTAGGAAACTGCGACCAGCCCCCATGTCCCCTTCGTTGTATCCCCGGACAGAGTTAGCGCCGCCCAAGGCAAAGGCTTCGTAGGGAGGCAAATCTCCGAAGATGGTGCCGGCTTTAAAACTAAATGCCAAGGTTTGAGGGCCTCTTGTAAAGTTGGTGTACTTGACTGGGAGGTAAAAGCTGTAACTGGCTCGCAGGCGGTTGAGCAGGATGCTGCCGGAACCGACAGGAATTGACTGTTCTACCCCAAATCTGAGCAGGGAACCGCTGGTGGGGCGCAGGGGGTCGTTACGTCGATCGCGCACTACGCCTGCTTGCAACGTTGTCAAGTCATCGGAACCGGTATTGCTAAAACTCAACAGATTGCCTAGTTCGTCCTCGGATTCTCGTCGGCCTTTGCGATCGGTAATTGCAATCCGCTGGTACTGCAAGCCCACAGAAGCTGTCCACTCAGAATCGGCAAAAGGATTCCGCGACAGGGGACGGGTAAAATTGATGGCGGCACCGGTGCGATTAATCCGGGGTCGATCGCCATTGGGTAGATACACTTCCTGGTCTCCACCGTCAAAAATCACGCTGATCGATCGTCTTCTAAACACATTAATCGTGTAAGAAGTCCGATAAGGATCGCCAGCAATCCAGGGGTCTGTAAAACTCACATCAAACAGATTTTGACGTTCCCCGATTTGTACCTCCGCCCCCAACTTCTGATTCCTACCGCCCAAGTTTTGCTGCTGGTAACTCACCGTACCGAACAAACCCGTAGCGGAACTCAAACCCGCACCCGCCGCCAGAGAACCAGTATTTTTCTCAATCACATTGACAATTACCCTTGCCTTACGGGGGTCAGCCGTTCCCGGTTCCAAAGCCAGCCGCACGTCTTCAAAAATCCCCAAACCAAACACCCTTCTCAAATCCCTTTCCGCCTTGGTGCGGTTGAATATATCTCCAGGTTTTTGTTCTACTTCGCGGGTAATCACATAGCGGCGGGTATTCCCACCAATGGGCTGACCAGTCGCATCCGTGGCTTCTCCTTCCTTGTTGAGGAAGCGAACATCAATGGATTCGATCTGACCTTCTGCCACTTGCAGCGTGACTGTCCCGTCATCTGCGACTTGGGGTGCTTCGGTAATTTGGCCCAAAACAAAGCCGTTGTCTTGATACCAGGTATTAATTTTTTTGACTCCCTCCTCAAAGCGGCGGAGGTTGAGAGTTTTGCCATACTGATCCCGGAAGCTTTCGTCCACAATGCTTTGGGGGAGCACTTGCTGACCGACGATGGTGACTCCTCGCAGCACTGGATTTGCCTGGACGATGAAAGTCACTCGCACGCCCAAAGGGGTGTCTTCTGGTACTGCACGCACATTTTTGAAAAAGCCTGTGGCAAAAATAGCGTTGATGTCTTGTTGCAGTTGGGTACGGTTGGTCGTCCGTCCCGGTTGAGTGGTGATCGCTCGGTAAATCTCGCTTTGCAGGTCTCCCGTCACCCCGCTGATGACCACTTCTGCCACTAGCACCTGGGGCTGGGCTGGCCCTGTGGGCGCGGGGGTTGGTCTTGGCTGGGGTGCGCCGGGGGGCAAAGCAGGAATTCTGTTAGGTTCTGGTGTTGCAGGGGCTGGCCTGGTCTGGGTCGGTCTGGCCGGGGCTGGTCTAGTTGGAATTTGGGCGTTTTGAATCCCCCCCGATTCCTCTGGTTTCACCTGGTCTACTGCGACCGAGGCGGGCGTTACCGCTGCTTCCGAGGGGGGGAGTTGGTTGGGTTCCTGTGGAGCCTCTGGCTGGGAATTTTGGCTGCTAGATGGGAGTCCGGGATTGGATTCTCCATCGGCTTTGGGGTCTAAGCTGGGAGTCGCCATGGGGGGCGACGGTTCTGTGAGTCGGTTTGGGGGTTCGCGGTCGTTTTCTCCCCTCCCAGGGGCGGCTGCAACTATTTTGAGGGCTTCTATTTTAGTGGCTTTGGCCACAGCCCGGTTTTGAGGAGGATTTTCGGTTAATTCTCCCTGGTTTCGATCGGGCGATTCGATCGCCTCCACGGGAGGAATGGCGGCCGATATTTTCTCTGTAGATTCAGAGTAGGATGTTTGGCCGTTCGCAGAATTTGAGAGCCCGAATGTTGCTGAGACAGTTAAAACTGCCACCAATACAGCAGATAAACGCATTTTTGTTCACTTGTTTGGAATCCACACACCACATTAGTCATCAGTCATTAGTCCTTCGTCATTAGTCCTTCGTCATTGAGTCGGTTGAACTTGCACGCCTCCCACTAACTGATGACTGTTGACTACTGATTGCTGACATGGAAGACAGATGACAAACTGTGCAATTTTAGCGCATTGCCAAGGCCTCTAGACTTTCTGAGCTAGAACTCGCTGGAGAACTTGCTGGTAAGCGCTTTCCACTGAACCCAAGTCGCGACGGAATCGGTCTTTGTCCATCACACGGGCATCGGGATCGGTTTCTGCGTTGTTCCAAAGTCGGCAAGTATCGGGACTGATTTCGTCGGCAAGGATCAGGTTTTGATGTTGGTCTATACCGAATTCCAGTTTGAAGTCTACCAGGGTGATGCCACACTGGCTGAAAAATTCTTTGAGAATTTCGTTGATTTCTCTGGCGGCGCGATCGAGTTGGTCTACTTGTTCTGGGCTCGCTAGCTGCATCAGCAGCAGTCTGTCCCGTGTCAGCAGGGGGTCTCCCAAATCGTCGTTTTTGTAATAAAACTCTACTAATGGGGGATTGACAATTGTGCCGATCGCCAATCCGGTTTGTTTGCACAGACTACCGGCCGCGATGTTTCTGACTACGACTTCTAAGGGTAAGATTTGGACGCGGCAAACTCGCATCTGGTTGGGGGCTGGCGTGTCGATGAAGTGGGTGGGAATGCCTTTGGCTTCTAGCATCCGAAACAGGTGGGCGGATATGGCATTGTTGATTTCGCCTTTGCCGATGATGCTACCCCGTTTCTGGGCGTTAAAGGCTGTGGCGTCGTCTTTGAAGTAAGTCAGCAAAATTTCGCTGTCTTCGGTGGAATAGAGGATTTTGGCTTTGCCTTCGTAGAGTTTGCGATCGGCTGACATGGCGATGAATAATTTAGATGAGTTTTAGATTTTACACTAGCTCGATCGGGCTTGATTGACGAGTTTTTTCCCTCCTCTGAATCCTCTGGATTTTGGTCTTGGGTCCGATCGGCACAATAATCGAGAAGACAGAATGTACAATAAAATACATAACTTGTTCCAGTGTTGCTTTACAGGCTCCGCAGTCTGTTCCACAATTCCACAATACTTATAGTTACGTTAGTTTCTCGGTTAGACCACACAGGATTAATGGCTGAAACTATTGCTGTGATAGATTTTGCGTCTTGTGACATCGGATTGTTGGGGATGCTACAACTACTGCTGCACATAAAAAATCTATAAAAAGGCAGATTTATGCAAGACAAAAAAATTAATATCCTTTTGGTTGAAGATGATGAGGTTGATGTGATGAACGTCCGCCGTGCGTTCAAAAAAAATAATATCCCTAACCCTCTTTATATTGCTGGAAATGGATTAGAGGCTCTTGCTATTTTGCGCGGAGAAGCTAAAATAGATCCAGCAATGCCTCTAGACCGCCGATTGATTTTGTTAGACTTGAATATGCCCAGAATGAACGGGATTGAATTTTTGCGAGAATTGCGACTTGATACAAATTTGAGGTCGATTCCTGCGATCGTCCTCACAACTTCCAATGAAGATAGAGATAAGGTAGAAGCTTATAATTTAAATGTGGCTGGCTATATTCTTAAACCAGTCACTTTTTCTAATTTTGTGGATGTTATGTCTACGCTGAACAAATACTGGATGTTAAACGAGATACCATAAAATAAATTCCTGAAAAAACATACCATTTCTCAGTAACATTAGGTGCTCTAGGAGCTAGGGTCTAGGGCTTAGACCATACTTCATTTTGTTGAGAAATGCGAGATAAATTTTATATTTGAGATTGACATTTTAAATGATTATTTACCAGGCCGTCATTTCTGAGTAATCCACAATGGAGTTGCTATGAAAACAGAGATCAAAATTCTGATAGTTGATGACGATGAAGTCGATCGCATGACAGTGAGGCGAGCGCTCAAATCTGCCGGGGTTGTGGTGGAAATTTCTGAAGCAGAAAATTGCGCATCAGCCCTAGAAAAATTATCGATCGACCAAAATGATATCGCGGCTGCCAGACTCTCTAAACAGGAGCAATCTCAAAACCAGATGGAGGTTGAGAATACAGAAAATTCCCTGTTTTCAAATCAGATATTTGACTGTAAATTTGACTGTGTATTCCTAGACTACCGATTGCCAGATGGAGACGCACTGGCGTTGGTACAAGATATTCGGGATGTGGGTTTCAAAGTTCCCTTAATTGTGCTTACAGGTCAAGGTGATGAACAAATTGCTGTGAAATTGATGAAGGCGGGAGCTTCTGATTATATCGTTAAAGGCAAGCTGTCTTCAGATAGTTTATCCCACAGTTTGTACAATGCGATGCGGGTTTATCGCGCCGAATCTCATGCGTTTTATAGCAATCAAAAACTCAAGGAAAGTGAAGAACGCTACAGGTTAGTTTTAGATGGAGTTAACGATGGAATTTGGGATTGGGATTTAACTAAAAATGAAGTTTATTGGAACGATCGCCTTTTGGAGATGATCGGTTTGGGGCGATCGCAATTTGGTGATACTATGGAAGCTCTATACACGCGACTTCACCCGGAAGACAAAGACGATATTATCCAGGCGATCGAAGCTCACTTGGAAGCAGAAATAGACTATAACGTACAATTTCGCCTGCTGCACTCCAACGGTGCTTACCGCTACTGCACTTCCCAAGGAAAAGCTCAACGTAATTCCCAAGGAAAAGCAGTGCGGATGGCTGGCATGATTAGCGACATTACCGATCGCAAACGGGCAGAAGATGCTCTAGAAAGAGAACGACAGCAACTAAGACAAATT
Organism: Microcoleus sp. CAWBG506; assembly: GCA_020883125.1. Lineage (GTDB taxonomy): Bacteria > Cyanobacteriota > Cyanobacteriia > Cyanobacteriales > Microcoleaceae > Microcoleus. Next base: position 10,938 of record JAHREW010000010.1, on the reverse strand, counting down.
ATTACTTGCGTGCCTGTAGCAATGGCGATGTTCGATACAGAAATGTGCTATTTAGCTCACTCTGACAGATGGCTGACTCAATTTAATTTAAACTTACCATCCCTGAGTACATTAAGCCATTACAACTTGTTTCCAGATATCCCCGATGGGTGGAAAATGTTGTATCAACAAGTGCTAACAGGCGAAATAGTTTCTCGTAGCGAAGATGCTTGGCAACGAGCCGATGGCTCTATTTTAATCCTGCGTTGGGCCGCCCACCCTTGGTATAATTCCGATGGCAAAGTCGGGGGAATGGTGATGGTTGCTGACAAGATTAATGAGTTGGTGGAAGCGCGGGAAACTGCTCTGAAAGCCAGCTTGATTAAGTCGCAATTCTTGGCAAATATGAGTCATGAAATTCGCACTCCCATGAATGGAGTTTTGGGGATGGCTCAATTGTTGGTACGCGCTCCCCTGGAACCGAAACAGCGGGAGTGGGTTCAAACTATTTACCGCAGTGCAGAACATTTGCTGATGGTAATTAATGATATCCTCGATTTCTCTAAAATTGAAGCCGGAGAAATGAGGTTGGTAAACGAAGATTTTGATTTGGATAACTGCCTGGAATCAGTAATAGAAATGGTGACATCTTTAGTCGAGGAAAAAGGTATTGAATTAAATATTGTAGTTGAAAGCTCAGTACCTAGAAAATTGGTTGGAGACTCTAGCAGATTGAAGCAAATATTGCTGAATTTGACAGGCAATGCGATTAAATTTACCCACGGTGGTCAAATTTTAATTTATGTAAACGTTAAACGCGATAAACAAAATAAAGATAATCGGCAAGGAGATAAATTATTATTTTCAGTGCGAGATACTGGCATTGGAATTTCCCCAGAAGGGCAGACAAAGCTGTTTCAATCTTTTTCTCAAGTAGACAGTTCGGCAGCTAGACAATATGGTGGCACGGGTTTGGGTTTGGCTATTTGCAAGCAGTTAGTGGATAGGATGGAAGGTGAAATTGGGGTGCGTAGTTCCCTCGGTAGTGGTTCCACTTTTTGGTTTTCTATACCTTTGGAAAAACAATGGCAAGCCGAACAAACTCATCCTGAACTTGTTGGTAAAAAGCTATTAGTAGTCTCTGGAAGCGCTTTGATGAAAGCCGCAGTACGAGCCTTTGCTCAAACTTGGGGATCTCGCTGCGATGAAGCAGAAACTGCTGCTGCTGCTTTGACTTGGTTGACAAGTGCCCATAGCCGGATGTCTCCGCAGTCTGAAGCGGGAGAAAACTGTTGCGATGTGGTGCTTGTAGATTTACAAATGCCGGATTTGGAGGCGGAGGAATTTGTGGTCCAAGTGCGATCGCTCTCGGCAATTGGACCGTTAATCGCGATCGCTTCTTTGCGCGAACAACCCAAAGCTGAAGCGCTTTGCGATCGAGGTTTTAGCGGCTATTTAATTAAGCCTGTCAGGGCTTCTCTACTGCTGCCGGCTCTGCTGTGGGCAGTGAATGGTAGAGGAGATTTTGGGAGCGTTTTTGCAACTAATACTTGCGAGTCCGTGGTTAATTCTCCATCTTTTAATCCGACTAATTCCCAGTCATCCCTCAAAATTTTGCTAGCGGAAGACCACCAGATCAACCAACAAGTTATTCTCGCACAATTGGCGGTTTTAGGCTATCAGGCTGACTGCGCTAGTAATGGGAAAGAAGCACTGGATTTGCTGGCTGCTAACAGCTACGATTTGGTACTGATGGATTGTCAAATGCCCATACTGGATGGTTACGAAACAACCCAAAAATTGCGGGAACAAGAAAAGGGCGATCGACACACTTTTGTGATTGCTTTAACGGCTCATGCCATGCCGGGAGAACGAGAAAAGTGTCTGGCGATGGGCATGGATGATTACCTCAGCAAACCAGTAGATTTGGCTGCATTAGCTGCTGCTATCAACACTTATGAAGTAGAAAATAATCTATCTAAAAATAACTTTCACCATAAAAATTTTGACAACAAAAAGAATGATAATTCAACCACAATATTTACAAAACAATTGCCAAAACAGCTAGTTTATGCTGTGTCGCCAGAACAGCAAATCGCACTTCAAACTTGGGAATATGGAGACTGCGACGGACTGTTTGACCAGCAAAGATTGGAGCAACTTGGACGAGTTAATATTAAATTGCCTCAGCGAATTTTGCAATCATTTGTGGAAAATGTAAAAGTAGATTTAGAGTCTGCCCAAAATGCCGTCCTAGCTAAAGATTGGCAAGTTGTGGAATATCAAGCTCACCGTATTAAAGGAAGTTCGGCAAATGTGGGAGTTACCTTGATGTCGGATTTAGCAGCACAATTAGAGCTTCATGCTCGCAGTTTTCAGTCTCAGCAACCAAATGTCAAATGGGAAAAAAATGATGGTATCGATCGCATCCTAGGAAGTTTGTCAAATTATTTATTACGAGTTCAGCAATTTATAGAAAGTATCATGTTAAAAGGAGATGGAATTTAAAGCTTCTCAAACTCTAATTTATCCAGAAATTTGATGCAGTTGGTATACAATAGGCTCAAAATTAAGCAATGGCATTAATTTTAGCTATGACTTATGAATCCGAACTCAACATTATTTCCCCGATCGCACCCTTAGAAAATAATCCCGAATTACTGACACCTCTACCTCTCATGGCTTTTTATCGGGAATTTTTGCTGCATCAAGAGCAGGTAGAGCCTGGTAATCAAGAAAATCAGGTGATTCTTGGTAACGAAGGAGTTGGGGTGGATTTCCTGGTGGAAAAAGTGGCTCGCTGCTGTCAGAAAAGTCCTGTTGGTAAAAAATTACCCACGGCTTTTTATGTTCATGTTTCGGCTTTAACAGCACTCCATCCTGTCCTGATAATTTATGAAAAATGTGCCCGACAAAATATCCCAAATATTGATGAAGCAACTGTCATTAAATTTCAGCTTCGTCAACCGAAAATCTCTTATCTTTTTTACCCAGATTTTGATACGGATGCTCACCCAGCTTTACAAAAAAGTATCCAAATTAATCTGGAAACCGGAGAAGTTAAATGTATCGACTACAGCGCCAGTGAAAATCCACCGGTTTTGCACCGTAAAGAAACTTTTGTGACGGCGGATTATCCCCATTACCAGAAGTTTGCTCAACTGACTAACTCCGAAGAAAAATGGGGACTCCTTGACAATACTAGCGTTATTGGAACTCGCGAAGGTTGGCTGAAATATTTGGGCTATTGCGGTGTGAAAATTCAATCTCATGCCGTGGTTGAACTTGAGAAAGAAGAGAATAGTCAGTTATCAATGCCGAAGATTGAGCGACACAAGGCTGCGATGCTGCGAAATTCTCTTTCTAAACCTGTGCGTTTGGTTTTAGAATCTGATTTATTTATTGATGGCGATACTTTTTTTGATTATGGTTGTGGTTATGGTGGGGATATTAAACATATTACTGAAGAAGGTTATGCTGCTTCGGGATGGGATCCTTATTATCAACCAGATACTGTGCTAGTTCAGGCAGATATTGTGAATATTGGTTATGTAATTAATGTCATTGAGTCTTTGGGGGAACGGCGAGAAGCTTTGCTGAATGCTTGGGAATTGACTAAAAAAATATTGGTGGTGGCGGCTCAGGTATTAATTGATGATACGGATCGAGGTCAAATTGCTTATGGGGATGGGGTGATTACTTCTCGCAATACTTTTCAGAAGTATTATGAACAGGAAGAGTTGAAAGTTTATATCGATCAAGTTTTGAATGTTGATGCAATTCCTGTGGCTTTGGGGATTTATTTTGTGTTTCGGGATGTGGCTACAGGTGAAGGTTTTCGGGCTTCTCGGTTTCGATCGCACTTATTGACGCCTAGAGTGCGATCGCAAGTTAAGCGTTTTGAAGATTACGCCGAAATGCTGGCTCCTTTGATGGCTTTTGTGAGCGATCGCGGCCGCCTTCCCGTCAAAGGCGAATTAGCTGAAGAAGCCGCGATTAAGGGGGAATTTCACAGTTTTAATCGGGCTTGGAGGGTGATTTTGCAAGCTACGGATGCGGATGATTGGGAGACAATCGCCGACAAACGCCGCCAGGATTTGTTAGTATATCTCGCTCTCAACGGTTTGGGCGATCGACCTTCTCTTCGTCAACTCCCGGCTCAAATTCGTAACGACATCAAAGGTTTGTTTGATAATTATCAAAAAGCTTGCACTTTGGCAGATTTAATGCTATATAGTTTGGGGAAAAGTGAGATTATTGGTGATTGTTGCGAAGATAGTGCGATCGGCTACAAACAACCAGGTTCCCTTTCAGTTCACGTCTCTGCATTAGCCGAACTAGACCCTTTATTGCGACTCTATGAAGGCTTAGCTAACCGTACCATTGGTCGTCTAGACGGTGCTACAATTATCAAATTTTACGCTGAAAAACCTCAGATTTCCTATTTATTTTATCCGGATTTTGATGCTAATCCCCATCCCGCATTGCACACTGCTATGCACATAGATTTACGGGATCTTTCGGTAAAATATCAGAAATTTTATAATTTATCTAACCCGCCTATTTTAGTGAGAAAAGAAGCATTTGTCACTCCTAATTATCCCCATTACGCCAAGTTCGATAAACTGACTCGCCAAGAACAAAAATTAGGCATTCTGGATAGTTGCTTAGTTCAGAAGCATCAGGAATGGCAGAATTGTTTGGAGGAAAATTGTGTAAAAATTAAGGGTCATAGCTTGTTTTGGCGATCGAATGCTGACCCAGAAAAGTTGAAAATGTTGCAAAAAGCTGCGTCGCAACGTCACTCATCCAAAGTTTATGTGGATGGGGGAAAGATGGAAGGAACCGCAGAGGACGCAGAGAGCACAGAGGATGGGAAAGAAGAGAGAGAATGATGGATATCAATTTCGGTTGTACCGAAATTGATATCATATAAAATCCTCTCTTCATCGTCCTGTATTAAACTCTCTCTTCTCGAACTTCGCGTCCTTGGCGCCTTCGCGGTTAAATCATTCCGATACAACCGAAATTGATATCACTGGCGTCTTAACAGCCTTGGAGGTTGCTATATTAATGCAAAAAGTGGCGCACGTCGGTGAAAACCATTGTGATTCCGAGTTGGTTGGCGCAGTCGATCGAATCTCGATCGCGCATACTTCCTCCCGGTTGGACGATCGCACTTATTCCCGCAGCAGCAGCCGTTTTTACCGAATCATCGAAGGGGAAGAAACCATCGCTAGCTAAAATAGCTCCTTTAGCTTGTTCTCCCGCTTGTTCTAAAGCTAGTTTAACCGAACCGACACGATTCATTTGTCCCGCACCAACACCGATTGTCGTACAATTTCGCGTCACCACGATCGCATTTGATTTAACGTGTTTGGCGACTTTCCAAGCAAACAGCAATTCTGCTAACTCTGGTGCTGTCGGCTGTTTCTCAGTAACTACACGCCATTTACTCGTATTTTCTACTACATTATCTGAGTCTTGCACCAGCAAACCACCAGCAATTATTTTAACAGTTTGCGGAGGTCCTTGGGTCAAGTCTGGCAAAATTAACACTCGCACTTTTGCCTTTTTCTTGATAATTTCTTCCGCTTCCGGTTCGCATCCAGGAGCGACAATACATTCTAAAAATGTCTGAGTTAATGCTGTTGCTGTTGCTGCATCAATCGGGCGATTTAGTGCCACAATGCCACCAAAAGCAGATACTGAATCCGTGTCAAATGCTTTTTGATAAGCTTCAGAAATAGTGGTTCCCAAGGCTGTACCACAGGGATTTGTGTGTTTGAGAATAGCCGCCGCTGGACTGTTGGGAAATTCGACAATTAGTCTCCTTGCTGCTTCTAAATCTACTAGGTTATTGTAGCTTAATTCTTTACCTTGTAGGATAGCGCTCGTCGTCCAGCCTGTGGGTGTAATTCCGCTTTGATACCAGCTTGCTGCTTGGTGGGGATTTTCGCCATAGCGCAGAGTTTGCAGCTCTTTTCCTGAAACATTAAACTCGGTGATTGGCGATGAATTTTCAGTGGATTGACTGCTGAGATAAGCGGCGATCGCGCTGTCGTAGTTGGCTGTATGTTTGAAGGTTTCTAGGGCGCATTTTTGCCTAAATTCTAAGGAAGCTGCACCTCCATTTTCCCGCAGTTCTTCTAAATAAGTATTGTACTGGTCTGGATTGCACAAAACTGTGAGATGAGCGTGGTTTTTAGCCGATGCTCTCAGCATGGCTGGTCCGCCGATATCTATCTGCTCAATGGCCTCTGCTAGGGTAACTCCATCCTTGGCAATTGTCTGTTCAAATGGATACAGATTGACAACCACTAAATCAATGGGGCGAATCTGATTTTCGGTTAAATCTGTGAGGTCTTCTGATACATCCCTACGTGCTAAAATACCGCCGTGGATGCGTGGGTGGAGGGTTTTGACTCGCCCTCCCAAAATTTCGGGAGAACCGGTATATTCTGCAACTTTGGTGACGGGGATTCCTGCTGCTTTGAGAGCCGCCGCTGTTCCGCCGCTGCTGATTATGTCAAATTCAAATTCTGCTACTAAAGTCCGTGCTAAGTCAATTAGCCCGGTTTTGTTGGAGACGCTCAGAAGTGCTAGACGTGCCATTGGTTTGAAGTTGCGATCGCAAAAATAGACAGGTTACATTCTAGATCAACTTTGGCTGCATCGCTAGAATTTAATCATTCCCAATTTCTGATTATTTTTTATTTTTATCTTCTAAAGCTGAGCAAGCTCAGCTTTCTACTTATCTTCATAAGATCTTCATAAAACTATATTAATTTATGTTGAGTAGTTTTTTGAATAGTCTGGAAAATAGCTGATGAGTGATGATAGATAATGAGCAGACGCTCAAAGTTAAAATTTCACCTTAATTTTATTTAATAATAATTTCGGATGGTTAGTTCAAGCCGTGTGTTAGTATCTATGGTACATTCTTGTATTCATCAAGATTATTCAGCAGGGAGCAATGTCAAAAGCGTAATTTAATTTAAAAGTTGTGAGAGGTTTTAAAGATGTTTTCTCAAGATACAGATCGAGGAAATCCGATCGATAACGTTGCGATTTTATCAAACACAGTAGCTAAAAATAGTGGTTTGAGTTCCAAATCTCTACTTTCAAAAAGTGTAGGAAATACTTCTGTACCTAGCCAAATGTCAGAAGCTTATAGTTTTAATTTGTGCGAATTGCAGCAGATGGAAAAAGTAGTGGCACAATTAAAGCAAGATTTAAAAGCTAGTGAATCTAGGTTTAGGAATGCGATCGAAAAAAATGCAGATGGCATGGCCATTGTCAATAAACAAGGACTTGTTGCCTTTGTCAACCCATCAGCAGAAGCACTGTTTAACTGCAAGGCGGAGGAACTTTTAGGGAAAGAGTTTTTTGGTGTTTTGGTAGTAGAAGGTTCTGCGTGCGATCTTGAGATGGAGGCAGATATTATTCCCCAAGTTGGGAATACAGATCGCACAGGAATGCGTGTCGTGCAAACAGAAGTGAAAGCTATTCGCAAGGACAAAGAAAATGCTGTGGTAGAAATGCGGGTGGTGGAAACGGAATGGGAAGGCGAAATGGCTTATTTGGCTACGTTGCGGGATATTACCGATCGCAAACGCACACAAGAAATCCTCTGGTTGTACGATCGGGCTATGGCGGCTACTAGCACCGGTATTGTGATTTCTGACGCCACTAAACCCGAACATCCGATAGTATATTGCAATCCCGCATTTGAAACCATCACAGGCTATCAACGACAGGAAATTCTGGGCAAAAACTGCCGTTTTTTACAGGGAATTGATACCGATCCAGCAGCCTTAGTAATAATTCGCCAAGCCTTACAAAGCGAAAGTGAATGTCAAGTAATTTTAAAAAATTATCGCAAAGATGGAACGGCTTTCTGGAATGCTTTGTCCATATCTCCAGTACGCGATCGCACTGGGAAACTAACTCATTTTATTGGTGTGCAAAGAGACATCACAGAGCGCAAAAAAGCCGAGGAACATTTGCAGATTTCCGAAGCACAAAGTAGAGAACAAGCTACTAAATTAGCCGCAGCACTTGAGGAAGTCAAAGAAACTCATACCCAATTAGTACAAAGCGAAAAAATGTCGAGTTTGGGATTGCTCATTGCCGGTGTCGCCCACGAAATCAATAACCCCATCAGCTTCATTTCATGCAATCTCGGCCATCTGAAAAACTACACTCAAGACTTGCTACACATTCTCGAACTTTACCAGCAGCAATATCCCGAACCCGCAGCAGAAATTCAAGCAGAAGCAGAGGCGATTGAACTAGATTTTATAGCTGAAGACTTACCGCAAATAATATCTTCAATGAATGTGGGAGTTGAGCGCATTTCCCAAATTGTCAAATCCCTGCGAAACTTCTCGCGAAACGACAATTCAGAAATGAAACCGATTAATCTTCATGAAGGGATTGACAGCACGCTGTTAATTCTCAATCACCGCTTAAAAGGAAAAGGAGAAACGCCACCGATTCAAATCATCAAAGAATACGGAGATTTACCCGCTGTCGAATGTTTTTCGGGGCCAATCAACCAAGTATTCATGAATATTCTCAGTAATGCGATCGATGCTTTAGATGATTGGAATCAACAGCGAGGATTAGCAGAAAGCCGAGGCAATCCCAGCCAGATTAAGATTAGCACAAAATTGAGGGATGCGGTTGGCGATCGCTTCCCTGCACCCAATTTTGCAGCAATCACCATTACCGACAGCGGCCCAGGAATGAGCGAAGAAGTCAAACAGCACATATTTGATAGCTTTTTTACTACAAAACCCATTGGGAAAGGCACGGGCATGGGTTTGTCAATTAGCCATCAAATAGTAGTAGAAAAACACCAAGGAGAATTAGATTGTATTTCCGAATTAGGAAAAGGAACAACCTTTATCATCAGAATTCCCATCACACAAGAAACCAAGCATGACCAAAAACAATTACGATAATCAAAGCGATTGTTACTCAGGACTAAACTCCTGAGTAATTCAACACCGAGAGAGAGGACGAAAGTCCTCACTACAAATAGCAGCAATCACAACTTATATTAATTCCGGTTGTATCGGAATTAATAAACCTTACTAGGACACTCTTGACACAGAGAAAGAGAAGAGAGAGAGAAATAATCATTCCGATGTCAACGGATTTGATATTAAAACACCTCAACACCATCCAAATTCTTCACATTTTCCACCTTAGCCCTCGCCGCCTCTCCGCAACTTTTAGGAGTAGGAAACATCTTTCCCGGATTCGCTAAACCCTTCGGATTAAACACCTCGCGTACCCACTGCATCGTCTCCAAATCTACCTCGGAAAACATATCTGGCATAAAACACTTTTTATCAGCACCAATACCGTGTTCTCCCGAAAGACTACCTCCGACTTTCACACAAAGTTTCAGAATTTCTCCGCCCAATTCCTCTACCTTTTCCAGCGCTCCTTCCACGGAATTATCGTACAGAATCAGCGGGTGTAAATTCCCATCTCCCGCATGAAAAACATTCGCAATCCGATAGCCGTATTTTTCACTTAAACCCTCAATTTCCTTGAGGACAAATGCCATTTGTGTGCGGGGAATTACACCATCTTGTACATAATAATCAGGACTCAAATGACCTGCGGCGGCAAAGGCAGCTTTTCGTCCTTTCCAAATTTTCATCCTGGTTTCTGGGTCATGGGCTGTGGTGATTTCCCGCGCTCCATTCTGCTTGCAAATATCAGTAATTCGCTGTTTATTGGCGGCTACTTCTACCTCTAAACCATCGATTTCTACTAACAAAATTGCTGCCGCATCACGGGGGTAGCAGCCTGTAGCTACAACATCTTCTACAGCATTGATGCTGATGTTATCCATGATTTCCATACCACCCGGAATAATCCCAGCGCTGATAATATCTGAAACTGATTCTCCCGCTGCTTCAATACTGGAAAAATCAGCCAGAAGAACGCAAATAGATTCCGGGGCTTTGAGAATTCTCAAAGTAACTTCTGTGGCTATACCCAAAGTGCCTTCGGAACCGACAAATACACCAGTTAAATCATAACCGGGCATCTCAGGAATTTCGCCGCCCACATCCACAATGGAACCATCGGGCAGTACCAATTTTAATCCTAAAACATGATTAGTTGTGACTCCGTATTTGAGGCAATGAACGCCACCGGAATTTTCGGCAACGTTGCCGCCAACGGAGCAAACAATTTGACTAGAAGGGTCTGGTGCATAGTAGAAACCGGCACCGCTAACTGCTTGAGTTACCCAGTTATTAATTACTCCTGGTTGTACGACTACTTGCTGATTTTCTAAGTCTACTTTCAGGATTTTGCGCATCATGGCGGTGACAATTAATACGCAGTTTTCGACTGGTAAAGCGCCACCAGAAAGCCCCGTACCAGCACCTCTGGCTACCCAGGGAATTGAGTGGCGATCGCATATTTTGACCACCTTTGCCACTTCCTCCGTAGTTCGCGGCAATACCACCAAGGCCGGTCGCTGGCGGTAGCTAGCGAGTCCATCGCACTCATAAACCAGCAATTCTTCCCGGCGCTTGACAACGCCGTTTTTGCCCAGTACAGCCTCAAATTCTTGAATAACGGGTTTCCAGTTGCGTTCTGTTCGTTCTGTTTCTATGGCGATCATTAGTGATTATAAAATTGGGTAGTTCTCAATCATATTGTGGCAAATTTTAGGAGTTTTGTGCAAATATAGCAGTTGCCGATGTTGCTATAGCAATCCTAAATCATTTGTGAATTTCTTACTCCCTACCCTTCATAAGGTCCGGGTTGGGGTGGGGTAAAAAACTTTACGACTCCTGGAAGGATTGCTATATATAGCAACCGCCAGGGTGGTTAAGTCGTGGGGTGGGGGCGGGTTTATAGAATTTGTCTATACCGATGAAAGATATCGGTGAACCCGCCCCTACAAAATCTGCCCTAATCGCC
>JAHREW010000001.1:213672-319548 GCA_020883125.1 Microcoleus sp. CAWBG506 | reverse complement strand
CCAACTACCACGTCCATGATTGATCAAATAATTGCAGTTGCTCTCAACTTAATCAATCCTCAACATCTAAGAAATTGGTTTGCTTATTGTTGTTACTGTACCTCATAACAGCGGGAACCGCTGTAATTGGTAGAATACCGGGCGGTTGAAACCGCGTCTATAAAAGCAAAATCAGCCTCCGCTGGTTGAATAAAGAGTGGCTAAAATCATGCTATTCTCTTCAGTCTGCGGAGGCAGACATCGTTTGTATCGGCGCGGTTTCAACCGCCGTCTGCATCTCATGTTTTGCCATTCAAAGGTGCGTCGCTGTGAGATTGTGGATTTTGATCGAGGGATTGTCGATCGCGACGCACCCTACGACTGTTACGATTAAAGAAACCGGGTTTTTAGCAGAATTTACGTCTACAAACGAAGTATTCTGGTGAAAAACCCGGTTTCTGGAGACCCGCGCGCAAGTCCTAAATCGTACTTTAACCGTTACATTTTACTGATAATTCTCTGCACGATTTCCACCCCTGTTACCGCTTGCCAGCCAAACAGCCCCAGCATCGCCACATTCAGAAAGATGTGAGTATATCTGGCAACATTATTGCCTTTTTGCATCAAAGGTGTCAGCGAGGCAGATATGGCAATAATTGCCGTCATACCCAACCCTGCTAGCAAGTGCGAACCCACGAACAATTTGCCGTTGTTGATATAGGTGACGGCCATACCGCCGATCGAACCCGTTACCATCAAGGCTAGCAGCAAAGAGCCCATCTGGTGATGCTTCAGGTTGAATTTGCCCTTAATTAACTCTTTTTTGACATCGCCTTCGGCACTCCTGGTGCGTCGGATTTGAACGCCGAGATATAAAGCATACAATGAGATTGCTAGCAATACCCACATTAAAACTGGGTGAAAGAATTGGCTCCAAACTTTAACAGACTGCGGAATTTCCAGATTCATGGTGTTTTCAGGATTAGCAAAAATACTTCATAAAACTTAGCATACCAGTCACGCCGTCTCATGCGACGGTACAAATATATAAAATGAGACACGGTTATGACGGCCACTAAACAAGACGCTTTATTAATCCAAGCTGCTAAGACTGGCAACATTATTCACGTACAAGCCTTACTCGCTAAGGGTGTTAATCCTGACTCCCAAGACTCTGAGGGGACGACTGCTTTGATGTTTACGGCCCTTTTGGGCTATGCCGAAATCGTGCGTATTTTACTAAATAATGGCGCTAATGTCAATCAGGTAAGAAGGCGTTTTGGGCTGACGGCTTTGATGCTTGCTGCGGCTCACAAGCAGGCTGATTCTGTGCGACTGTTGTTGGCTGGGGGCGCGGATGTTAATGCTAAAAATGATGATGGGAGTACGGCTTTGATGGCGGCTTCCCTCAAAGGTGATATTAATGTTGTGCGCCTGTTACTTGCTGCTCATGCTGATGTGAACGTGCGCGATCGAGATGGAGACTCTGCTCTGAAAATAGCTGCTTTATCCGGGAATCAAGCTATTGTTAAAGCTTTGGCGGATGCTGGTGCTGTTGCCGATAATTCTATCCTATTTTTAGTAGTTAGTCAAGGTCGCGCTGAAATTATCCGAATTTTGCTCAATTGTGGCGCTGATGCTAATGTTAAAAATTCCGATAGCAAAACTGCTTTGATGGAGGCTGCTGCTGCGGGTAATTTGTCGGTGGTGGAGGTGTTGTTGGCTGCTGGTGCTGATGTCGGGATTCCAGATAAAGATGGTGAAACTGCTTTAACTTTGGCTGCTGATTTTGGTCATATTGATGTGGTGCAGGTTTTGCTGCGTGGCGGTGCTGATGTGAATGGGAAAAATGGGGATGGCGGAACGGCTTTGATGGCGGCTGCTGCTGGGGGAAATTTGCCGATCGCCCAGATCTTACTCGATGCTGGTGCCGATATCAATGCTAAGGACAAAGATGATGAAACTGCTTTAAATTTCGCTGTTGTCGAAGGCTATGAGGATGTTGTGGAATTGCTGTTAAACCGGGGCGCTAGTGTTGGTGCTAGAAATCGGTTGGGCGATACCCCGTTACTGGTGGCTGCTGTTCACGGTTACAGTGCGATCGTATCAGCTTTGTTGCAAAAAGTCAACCACGATAATGCTGATTTTCTGAATGCTAAAAACTTTGAGGAGACTGCTTTAACTCTGGCGGCTTTTCAAGGACATACTGAGACAGTAAAGGCTTTGCTTGAAGGTGGTGTTGACCCTAATATCGCAGGGGAGCAAGGAAAAACGGCTTTAATGAAAGCCTGTATTCGAGGTCATGTGGCGATCGCCCAATTATTAGTTGACAACGGTGCTGATGTCAATAGGCGGGATGCTTCCGGTGCCACTGCTTTAATGTGGGCGGCCCATCGGGGTTCTGTCAGTGCTGTCAAGATTTTAATTGATGCGGGCGCGGATATAAATCATAAAAATTTGGGGAATTATACGGCTTTAATGCTGGCTGAATTTAACAGTTATAAAGATGTGGTGAAACTGCTCAAAAGTGCTGGAGCAAGAGAATAATATCGGTGTTATCCTTAAGTTTGTAGTAAGGACTTCTGTCCTTTCTTTGTCTGACGATCTGTCTGGACTAAAGTCCTTACTACCAACCTCAATCTGTTCGCCTTACCCAACCATTAATCGTAAAGCGACTGTCAGCAAAAGCTTTCGAGGGACAACTAACTGGCAAAACTTCGTGCATATAGCGACTCAGAAAAAATACGATGCTATTATTGCGAGGTTCAACAGTTTTAAAAGAGTCAGCCGCTACATAAAAATTGTTCTCAATTTTGCTATCATAAATCTGCAATTCTCCGCCAGTAAACGCCTTGGGTTCTCGATTGAAATAGTAAACATAGGTAAAAAATCTGGTTGCTGTGTCTGGAGAGCCACTATCGTTATGAAGTTTGTAATAATTATTATCGTTGTGCAGCGTTAATTGAGCTTCTATATCACCAACAGAAAATGAAGGCAGGTTTAATTTGCGCAGCACGTCTGGGAGAATAGCTTTAATGCGATTAATCATCAGTTGTGAAAATTCGGGGAAGGAATGGAGAACCATAGAACGCCGATAATCTTCTGCCTTGGTTGAGGTGCTGGTACTCACAAATTCTGATTCTTTTGCTAAAACATATTTGATGAGTTTATTTTTTTCTGTGGCGGTGAGGAAGTTGTCAATTTGGGCGTAGCGAGATATTAAGTCGTCGTTTACATGAGCAGGAATTGTAGGAATCTCTAGGGGGATTTCTGGCGGCATCTCTACCGGAACTTCTGGCTGGGGCGGTGGCAGTTGAGCTAAGTAAATGGGCGGTTCGGTGACTAATCCCACTAGGTGTTCGCTGGGGAAACAAAGTGCGGAGCGCCCTTCGTCTATGGGAATCTGAAATAAGGTGGGAAAACCGGGGTTTTGTTGGGTCCGATCGACTAATGTTTTAACCAGATTGTGCAATAATGGGGTGTCAGATTTGAGGGTAATTGTGCATTGATGTCCGCCCGCGAGTAGGATTTTAACTTTGATATCTTGGGGTGTAATTTGCGGTTGAGTGTAAGTCATAATTTTTTCAGGACTGGATGGAAAACTAGCTAAAGATATGATTTGGAAGGAAAATAACTAGGTAGGGATACAACAGTTTTGTTTCTCTGCAATATGATACACAATTAGTGGGCGCACAAACAACAGTGTTTATTGGTGTCATGGTCGATCGCCAAAAATTGAGGTTAATGGGGAAAGAGTTAAGGAACCGCAGAGGGCACAGAGATCACAGAGGATGGAAAAGAAGAAGCAGAGGAATAGTCATGAAAGCAGAGTTCTGAGCCTTTGGAAGAAACTTTGCCAAGAGTTGTACGAGAAAAACTTCAGCACATTGAAAAGTGAAGTAGGTGCATCTCATTTTTGCAAATATATTCGTAGGGGAGAAGCATTCCGGCAGTAAATCTCAGATTATCACTAATAAATTGTCTGCCGGAATGCTTCGCCCTTGCTGATTTAGGATTGCTATAATCAAGCAAACTTAATTTTCAAATAATCATCCTCCATCTTCGCACCCGAAGGTTGCAGCGCCGCTAAAGCTTGCGGCAACACCAAATTGCGACGGTGATTCCCAATCCTAACATTCAACTCGTCTCCCGTTTTGCTCAACTGAATCTGATTCTTAGCAATTCCCGGCAAATACAGTTCCAGACTGTATTGATTGTTTTCTTGTACAATCTTAATCGTATTTTCTTTGTAATAAACTTGACTGGGGTCTTCGTCTTTGTAAAGGGTTTCTTTCAACCTTTCCAAAGCTGCTAAACCGCACATTTCTTCGGAATAAAGTGGCACTTCCTTAACTGGCAGTGGCATGAAATCCGAGTGAATTTCCTGACGGTACTGCTCCTGGCTTTCTTTCCAGCGTTTGAAAAATGGATCGGTTACTTCTGCGGGAATAATCCGGTTTGCTACGACTAAATCTGTGGCTACATTGTACAAACTCAAATAGGCATGAGCGCGCAGAGACTCTTTAATTACCATTTTTTCAGGATTCGTAACTAACCTAACTGAGGTAACAGCATTGTCAGTTAAAATCTTTTCCAACGCTTCAATTTGTTCGTAAAATTCATAAGGTGCATCCATCACCTCTTTGTCTGGCAAAGAAAAACCCGCAATTGGTCTAAAAATAGGTTCAACTAAAGGTCGAAGGGCGGCGGATATGCCTTGCAGCGGCTTGTAAAATTTTCTCATGTACCAGCCGCCAACTTCCGGCAAACTTAGCAGTCTCAATGCAGTGCCAGTGGGAGCAGAATCGATAATTAAAACATCAAATTCGCCTTCGTCGTAATGCCGCTTCATGCGCACTAAACCGAAGATTTCATCCATTCCTGGAAGTATGGCCAATTCTTCAGCTTGCACGCCTTCGAGTCCCTGGGCTCGCAATACTTGAGTAATGTAGCGTTTAACTGCTCCCCAATTGCCTTCTAATTCCCTGAGAGCGTCTAATTCTGCTCCCCACAAGTTCGGTTTCACCTGTCGGGAATCGTGGCCTAGTTCCATGTCGAAGCTGTCGGCTAGGGAGTGGGCGGGATCGGTGCTCAGCACTAGGGTTTTGTATCCTAATTCGGCACACCGCAGCCCTGTGGCGGCGGCTACGGATGTTTTACCGACGCCGCCTTTTCCGGTCATTAATATTAAGCGCATTGATTGTTTAGCTCGCCTGAAAGTTCTTTACTTATATATTGTAACGTTATGTAACAGAGATTAATTTAGTGGCGGATTTAATTTGGGCGACAAGCAGCCGCCGGACACTATAAATACCCACGCTGCACTAAATTGGTGTAATGTCAATAGATGGGTTGAGCTTAAAGGGCGATCGCATTTCAGCTATAGTTAAAAAATCAGTGAGTGCAATTGTCTTTGGTTTATCCTAGGCTAATTCAGAGATAATTTTCGCTTAGAAACAACGCAATCTTGCAAATAAAGATTAATTAGTTCCTGAGAAGATATACCTTTTTCTTCAGCCATCGTTTCAAAATATTCAATCACATCAATTCCTAGAGAAATCGTGATCTGTTTTTTTAACTGTTTGGCAAAAGGATTAGGTCTTTTTTTCATTTTTGACAGATCGTATTCCGGTTCCATTGTTTTATCTCCTATATTCTTTACTTTCATTTGGAGTGTCGGCAATTCAAACATTAGTCTGGACTGGAAATACCAATTGTTTGAGCACATCCAACCGCGAACAGTTCCAGTAATCGATGTGAGAAACTATTAAATCATCACTGTTGACTTTCATTTCGCTCCTACCTGCGATCGCCATTTTCGGCCTCCAAGGTAGCGGTGCCGTCCAACTCAGCGTCCACCGGGTGTCTATGCTATCTCCAGACTGCGAAATATCGTGCAAATCTAGATTTATATCCTGAAAAAAAGTCCCCATAAACCCGATCATTTGGCGGTAGCGCTCGACTCCTGTAAATCGATTCACTGGGTCTTCAAAATAAACATCTTTTGCATAAATGCTGTAAGTCTGATTTTCGGGAAATCTTTGATAATCGTCTTTGAGAATTTCAATAATGTCCATTTTGATTAATCATCATTCCTTTGTGATTATAATATAATTTTGATGTTCTTGAGAAAAAACCAATAATTTATGATTGACCTCTACACTTTTACCACACCCAACGGTCGCAAAGTCTCCATCATGCTCGAAGAGATTGGCTTACCCTACAACGTGCACGTCATAGACATCACAAAAAACGACCAATTTAGCCCAGAATTCATCGCCATCAACCCGAATAGCAAAATTCCCGCTATAGTCGATCGCGATAACGGCATCACAGTCTTCGAGTCCGGTGCTATCCTGATCTATCTTGCCGAAAAAATAGGCAGATTTCTACCCACCGACAAACACAAATACTTTCAAGTTCTCGAATGGCTGATGTTTCAAATGGCCAGCGTCGGGCCAATGTTCGGTCAACTCAACCACTTCAAACGCTTTGCACCAGAACCAATTCCCTATGCAATTCAACGCTATGAAAAAGAAACTTTGCGGCTGTATGGAGTATTAGACAATCAACTAGCAAAACACGAATATATCTGTGGGGAATATTCAATTGCGGATATTGCTACCTATCCCTGGGTGGCTATTTATGAATTTCAAGGATTAACCCTCGACAACCATCCCCATCTGAAACGTTGGGTAGAAACCTTGGAAAAACGTCCAGCAGTACAACGCGGAATGGCAATTCCGGCTGCACAAAAATAAAAAAAACATCATCGGTAGGGACACAACACTGTTGTGTCCTCTTCCTCTGTTGCTCAATCTGCGAAATGCTTAATAATCGCGTCAGCAAACTCCGAACACTTTAACTCCGGCACCGGCGGTTCCATCAACCGGGCTAAATCATAGGTAACTTCACCATTAGAAATAGCCGCAGCCAAACCCTTCTTAATCAAGTCGGCCGCTTCCTGCCATCCCATATATTCTAACATCATCACCCCAGACAAAATCAGCGAACCGGGATTAACTTTATCCAAACCAGCGTGTTTCGGTGCAGTACCGTGAGTAGCTTCAAAAACTGCACATTCATCGCCAATATTAGCGCCGGGACCCATGCCCAATCCGCCGACAATTGCAGCAGCAGCATCAGACAAATAATCGCCGTTCAAATTCATTGTCGCCAAAATCGAATATTCTGCCGGTCTGGTTTGAATTTGTTGGAAAATACTGTCAGCAATTCTGTCGTTGACCATGATTTTATCTTTCCACTTCCCACCGCCGTGACTATCCCAAATAGCTGCTAAAACATCAGCGACTTCTTGAGTTATTTTGGCTTGTTTTTCGGGAGTCAAAGCATCAAATCCTGGGTCAATTTGACGGGCATTGTCTTCTAAGCTAAGGTCAGGATTTTTTTCTTTGTTCCCCAGAATCCAAGACTCTCTTTCGGTGACGCACTCAGCGCGATATTCGGTGGTTGCTAATTCGTAACCCCAATCTCGGAAAGCTCCTTCGGTGTATTTCATGATGTTGCCTTTGTGCACCAAAGTCACTTGCTGCTTTTCTTTTGGCAACCGCAAAGCGTGGGTAATGGCGCGCCGTACTAGCCGCTGAGAACCGGTTTTGCTAATGGGTTTAATGCCTATTCCAGAATCGAGGCGAATTTGTTTTTTGCCGTGTTCGGGTGTGGCTGGAATTAACTCATTATTGAGGTATTCAATCAATTTCTTGCCCATTTCGCTATCTTTAGCCCATTCAATTCCTAGGTAAATATCCTCTGTATTTTCCCGGTAAATAATGACGTCTAGCAGTTCGGGAGTTTTGTGTAATGATGGGGTTCCATCATAATATTTGCAGGGGCGCACGCAGGCGTAAAGGTCGAAAATTTGCCGCAAAGCTACGTTGAGCGATCGAATTCCGCCACCGATTGGGGTTGTCAGCGGGCCTTTGATGGCGACGCCGTATTCTTTGATGGCGTCTAGGGAATCCTGGGGCAGATATTGGTATGTACCGTAGACATCGCAGGCTTCGTCGCCTACATAGATTTTAAACCAGTTGATTTTGCGATCGCCGCCGTAGGCCATTTCTACCGCAGCATCCATGACTTTCTGGGATGCTGGCCACAAGTCTACGCCGGTACCGTCACCGCGGATGAAGGGAACGATGGGATCATTGGGGACGATCGGCAAACCGTCTTTGAATGTAATTTTAGAACCAGTTGTGGGGGCTACAATCTTTTCGTACATATCTTAACAGTGTGGATAGCAATTATTCCTATTTTCCCACGATTGTCTGTCGAAACTTCAATAAATTTTAGATAATTGCCTAAATTTTTAATATTTGAGTTACTGCTGTATCTATAGTAACCAAACTGAGATTATATTAATTTTTTACCGCAGATAGGAGCAGATGGACGCAGATAAACGCAGATGTTTTGGATGATGTCTGCACTTATCTGGGATTTTATTCCTTCTGCATATTCTTTTTCACAATCCACAAAATAAACCCGATGACAACAATCACCACAACTATTTTGGAAACAGGAGCGAGATATTCATCTACAAGTGTATAATTTTCCCCTAGTTTATATCCGGCTAAAGTGAGGAAACTTACCCATAAAACAGTACCGCCTGTTGAGTAGAGCAAAAACGGAATTAAAGGCATATTGTTGATGCCAGCGGGCAGGGAAATCAGGGTGCGAACTCCGGGGACAAGGCGACACAAAAATACGGCTTTGTTGCCGTGTCTGTTAAACCATCTATTTGCTTTGTCAATATCAGCACCCGATACAGTTATCCACTTGCCGTATTTGTCGGCTAAGTTCCTCAAGCGTTCTTCGCTCAATAATTTACCCGCATAGTACCACGGAAGTGCTCCTAGAACTGTACCGATGACTCCGGCTGCGATGGCTGGTGTCAACTGCATCTCATTACCCTTCGATGCTGTGAATCCTGCCAGGGGCATAATCAATTCTGAGGGTATGGGCGGGAACAGGTTTTCCAAAAACATCAATAACGCAATGCCCAGATAACTCATGGACTGCATTGTGTTAGTTATCCATTCAACCATTTTGATTTAATAGTTTGCTAAGAAAGAAGAAGTTATTAGTCAGTAGTCATTAGTCATTAGTCAGTAGTCAGTAGTTCCTATGCTCTGCCCATTGGTGACAATTTAAGACTTAAATCCCTGAGAAATCTTGTTTTTACCTGAGTATAGATACCCCTATATCCCCCTTGAAAAGGGGGACTTTGAGAAGATTCCGGTTCCCCCCTTATTAAGGGGGGTTAGGGGGGATCTAGACTTCGACACCAACAAGAAAGATTATCGGTTTAATCTTAAGTTGTCAGCAACGGGATTGCCCCTACAAGTAAAAACTAAGATTAAGTACCCGAAGTCCAAGAGTTGGTGTACTCAATTTGATCGGCAGTCAAGGTATCAATGAAAATACCCATTGCTTCCAATTTGAGACGCGCGATTTCTCTGTCAACTTCGACAGGGATTGAATGAATACCTGGCTCTAATTTGCCTTTATTAGTGACAAGATGTTCGGCGGCTAAAGCTTGGTTAGCAAAGCTCATATCCATCACGGCGCTGGGGTGTCCTTCAGCGGCGGCCAAGTTGATCAAACGGCCTTCGCCCAACACAATAATCGATTTGCCATTATTGAGGCGGTATTCTTGGGTGAAAGAACGTACAGTCTTGACATCGGTGCTTTTTGCGCCGAGGGATTTGAGGTCAATTTCAATGTCGAAGTGGCCGGAATTGCAAACCATTGCGCCGTCTTTCATGGTGTCGAAATGTTCGGCACGAATGACGTGTTTGTTGCCCGTAACGGTGATGAAAATGTCTCCGACGGTGGCTGCTTCGTCCATTGGCATTACGCGGAAACCGTCCATGACGGCTTCGATCGCCCGAATCGGATCGATTTCGGTGACAATTACGTTAGCGCCCATGCCGCGAGCCCGTTGTGCCGTGCCTTTGCCACACCAACCGTAACCTGCAACCACAATATTTTTACCGGCTAACAAGATGTTGGTAGCGCGGATAATGCCATCTAGGGTGGATTGACCGGTACCGTAGCGGTTGTCAAAGAAGTGCTTGGTGTCGGCGTCGTTAACGTTCATCGCTGGGAAAGTCAACACGCCGTCTTTCAACATCGCCCGCAGACGCACGATGCCTGTGGTGGTTTCTTCGGTGGTACCGATCAAGTCGGAAATTTGGTTGGGGCGGTGTTGGATCAGGGCTGCTACTACGTCGCTACCGTCGTCGATGATAATGTTGGGACGGTGGTCTAGGGCTGTGTAAACGTGACGTTCGTAGGTAGCTGCGTCTTCTCCTCTCATGGCGTAGACCGAAATGCCGTAGTCTTCAACTAAGCAAGCTGCTACGTCGTCTTGGGTGCTCAAGGGGTTGCTGGCGATGAGCACGGCATCTGCACCCCCCATTTTCAGGGCGATCGCCAAATGAGCTGTTTCTGTAGTAACGTGGCAGCAAGCTGAAATACGGATGCCTGCGAAGGGCTTTTCTGCTTCGAATCGTTCTTGAATTTGGCGCAACACCGGCATTTCCCGGCCTGCCCACTCGATGCGTTGTCTTCCCAAGGGGGCTAGGGATAAGTCTTTGACTTCGTGTTTAATCTGAACTGATGTTGCAACCATTTATGTTATTTCTGACAAATCATTCAACTGTGTTAGTTGTACCAGATTAACCTAGGGAGTGGCAAGTTCCCGGATTGGATGCTGGTGAAACGCAGACGGGCTAAATGGAGGTTAGATGTGCGATGTTCTAGGCGAATCTACGGAATCTGGCAATAGACCCCATTACTTTCGGTCGTGTTATATTGGTAGTGCGATCGGCTCCATCGATCGGTCTGAGACCCTCACCGTCAATCTTTTTTGTTGTCGCGGCGTTCTTGAATGATATGAATAATAGAAGGCACAAAAGACAACACAATTATTCCCAAAACTATCGGCAATAAATATTTATCCACATCAGGAATTACCCTTCCCAAATAATAACCCATCAGGGTGATGCCAAAGCTCCACAAAAACCCACCGGCTAAGTTGTAAGACATAAAAGTTTTGTATTTCATTGCCGCCACCCCGGCAACTATCGGCGCAAAAGTGCGGATAATTGGCATGAATCGCGCCATGACAACTGCTTTTTGACCGTGTTTTTCGTAGAAATTTTCAGTTTTTTCTAAATATTCTTTTTTAAATAGCCATGAATCTTTTTTTTGAAATAAGCGCCGACCAAAACGATGTCCCGTGGCATAGCCAACATTGTCGCCAATAACGGCACATACAAACGCCCCAAATATCAAAGTCCAAATATTAATATTACTTACAGGTTGAGACGCAACAAAGCCAGCGGTAAATAGCAAGCTGTCTCCCGGCAAGAAAAAACCAATCAGCAAGCCAGATTCAGCGAACACAATCGCCCAAACTCCTAAATAACCGCCTGTGGTAATCAGTTGTGGCAAATCAATATTCATTTTGAGTTTTTCCTATAATTTAAGGGAGCGTACAAAAATGGTATCATGGACAGGATTCTCTGTTGAATGTAACACAAAATCCCAATCAGGCGATGTGTTAGTAATTTTTTATTTATTTTACGAATCTTGTGGTCAGTCCAAGGTAGAATCTACTTTATGGATAAATCGCCCTCACTTTTCCCCTGGGTGCGGTTAAATATCGAGGAGAGTGTCCGCAATTACCTCTGGGAGTTCAGGGCTATGAAAAGCGATTGCGTCAAGTATTAATTAATCTCATCGGTAATGCTATTAAATTCACTGACCGAGGTAGCGTAACTTTAATATCTGGATTAATTGGTAAGGGGAGCATCCCGATTTTGCATAGGCGAAGCATGACCGCAGAAAATTTATTAGTGATAACGAGAGATTTTCTGCGGTCATGCTTCGCCCCTAGGAATATATTTGCACTCATTGAGATGCACCCAACTAACCTAATTAAATCTCACAGAATTTTAGGCTTGATATCCCCGACTTATTTAAGAAGTCGGGGAGAGCGCAGAAATTTTTCAAGGGAAAATTTAAAATCGGCTAATGATGGCATCTACCTGGACGAACAGGGAGTCGAGACTGGAGGAGTTGTCCAAAACAACATCAGCTTTCTGACACTTTTGCTCTAGGGGAAACTGACTATTAATGCGGGCATTCGTTCGATCGACACTCAAGCCATCTCGCTTGATTAGCCGTTCTAACTGTACAGAGGGTGAACAGTAAACTACCCAAATTTCTGTACACAAATCTGTCATGTTAGCTTCAAACAGTAGTGGCACTACTAAAACCAGAGTCAATGTGTTTGTGGATACCAGATGCGATCGAGCAATGTAACTGTGAGTGGCTTCAACAAAACGGTGACGGACATAAGGGTGAATTTGTTGTTCTAGCCACTGCCGTTCGGCTGGGTTACAAAAAATAATATTTCCCAACTCCGGGCGATTTAAATTGCCGTCTGGGAGTAAAACACCAGCACCGTAGCGTTCTACAATAGAACTCAGTATTGGCGAACCTGGACACACAGCTTCGCGGGCATAAATATCGGCATCTAAAATCCTCCATCCATAACGATCGCCCAGATAATTAGAGATAGCGGTTTTACCCGTAGCGATGCCCCCTGTCAAACCAATGATCCGCACAATTAGATCGCTCATATTGCCTTATTTGTTGAATTTCTGTGTTTGGACAGTGCTTGCCAACGTTTGCTATGTTGGTGACACACTCAAAATTAGACTAAGAATTTAAGATTTGAGATCGAGATCTCACATTAGGAATTGTGAGGATTGGGGTGCGATCGACTGTTTTTTGGCTGAAATCTCCATTTTTTACTCCAATTAAGGTCTAGACCGAGGCAAACTATTATGAATGCTCAACGTGCTGTACGGTCAATTCTGACAGCAATTCCCATTGCCGGACTTTGGATATTAGATTTTTCACCCAGTCTGCTGTTGGCGAAACAAAACAGCACTAGATGGGTGATTGTAGGAATTTATCCCCAATCTCAAATTGCCTGTGCCCAATCCATTGTTCCCGCCGCAGACAAGACGAACACGACTGTCACCCCTGGTGGGACAGGGCGCTATGACATTACAGGAGGCGCTACCTCAAAAGATGGTAAAAATCAATTCCACAGTTTCACTCGGTTTGGTTTAAATTCTGGGGAAACAGCGAATTTTCTTTCAAATCAGGACATAAAAAATATATTTGGCCGCGTTGTTGGTGGCGATGCTTCGTTTATTAATGGGTTGATAAAAGTTAGCGGTGGTAATTCCAATCTATTTTTGGTCAACCCAGCAGGAATGATTTTTGGCAGTAATGCCCGCCTGGATGTGCCGGGGTCTTTTTTTGCTACTACTGCTAGCAGCATTGGTTTTGATAATCGTTGGTTCAATAGCACAGGGATTAATGATTATGCAGCCCTGGTGGGAACACCTAGTGCTTTTGCTTTTTCAGCGCAGTCAGGGAGCATAGTTAATGTTGGTAAATTAGCCGTTGGCAATGGACAAAATTTAACTCTGCTTGGGGGCACAGTCATCAGCACAGGAGAACTTTCGGCTCCTGGGGGTCAAATCACAGTCGCAGCAGTGCCGGGAGAGAATCTGGTGCGCTTGAGCCAAAATGGGATGTTGCTGAGTTTGGAAGTTTCTGGGCCTACTGGTGTTTCTGACTCAACTTCTTTGCCGTTTTCGCCACTGAGTTTACCTCGGCTGCTTTCTGGTGGAGGGAGTGACCACGCCACCGGACTGGGCACCAATTCCCAAGGTCAAGTGGTACTCACAGGAGGAGAAGCTATTTCGGCAAGTCCCGGAACGGCTGTAGTATCGGGTGTTGCCAATGTGTCGGCTCCCAATGGCACCGGGGGTACTGTTCATGTGTTGGGGGAAAGAGTAGGGCTGTTTTCCGCCAAGATTGATGCTTCGGGAGCTGAGGGTGGTGGCACGGTGCGAGTTGGGGGAGATTATCGAGGTGAGGGAAGTCTGCCTACTGCAAATATGACTTATGTCGATGGCAAGAGTTCGATCGCCATTAATGCTACTCGATCGGGCAATGGGGGTAGCGCCGTCGTCTGGGCCGATAATACAACCGTGTTTTCCGGGAATGTGAATGCTAGGGGTGTTTCTACAGTTCCTAATGTTGGTGGTGTGGGTGGGTTTGTCGAGATTTCTGCTAAAAAAGGGTTGATTTTTAATGGGAGTGTAGATACTAGGGGTACAAATGGTTTGGGGACTTTGTTGTTAGACCCGGAAAATATTGTGGTGACAGATGCCGCAGCAGGTGCTGATGATGCTGCAATTTTGGCTAATGGTGGTATTTTGGGCTCTGCAACTTCACCAGGATTGTCCGGTAGTTCAGGGAGTTCTTTGACTATTTCGGCGAGGGCTTTGGAGGGTATTTCGGCGACTACTAATGTGGTTTTGGAAGCTTTCAATGATATTAAGATTTCTGATTTGGCAGACGATAGGTTGAGTTTTCAAACTACTACTGGTTCTGTGACTTTTCGGGCTGATGCCGATGGAAATGGTACGGGTTTGTTTGCAATGAATAGTAGGGATACTATTAGCACAGAAGGTGGGGGTATAGCTATTTTTGGTAGGGAAATTAATGTTGGTAATTTGTTGAGCAAAGGGGGAAATATTAGCTTGACGAGTCAGGGAGCGATTGTTGGTAATAATATTTCGGCAGCGAATCCCAACAATGGTCGCAGTGGCAATGTTTTGCTGGAAGGGCTGAGCGTAAGGGCAGAAAAAGTTGATGTGAGTGGTTCCAGAAGTGCGGGAATTGTGAATTTAACGGCTCAGAATGTTCTGAGTGTTGGGGGGATTGCGGGGGGTTCGGGAAATATTAGTTTGACGGGCAATGAAATTGACTTGAAGGGTGGGAATAATTCGGTGAGTGGGACTGGTTTTTTGGTGTTGCAACCTTGGAGTCCTGGTCAAAATATAGCGATCGCGGGTGCGGGTGACTTGGGTAGTAATAGTTTTTTGAATCTGACGGCGAGCGATTTAGGAAGTTTACAAAATGGTTTTGCCGGAATCACGATCGGGCGTAGTGATAGCAGCGGTTCGATTCTGGTTGCTAATAATTTGAATTTTTCAGACCCGCTGATTATTCAGTCACCTTTGGATCGGGGAACAATCACTACTACTAGCTCCCTCACCGGCACAGACAATGCCTCTATTACTCTGAAAGCTGATGGCAATATCAGAACTGGTAATATTTCAACTAACGGTCAGGAGATTCGCATCACCAGCCAAACAGGTAACATTATTGCCGATCGACTACGGACAGGTACAGAAGCGACTCTCACTTCTTCATCGAATTCTGGGGCGGTGTCGCGAGTGGCTGGGGATGTCACGCTGACGGCTGCGGGTAATGTCACCGTGGGGGCGATCGATACTAGAGGAAATATTGCTGGTAATGTGACTCTGACTGGTAGGGAGGGAGTAAGTGTCGGGCCGATGGAGGCTGGTGGTTTGCAAACAGCGGGAAATATTACTTTAACTGGTGGGGAAATTGACCTGACGGGTAACAAAAATTCCGTGGCTAGCAATGGTAGTTTGGTGTTGCAACCAACTGAGGCGCGTCAGAATATCACCCTTGGTGGTGATGAAAACAAAGAAGGTTTGAATCTGACTGGGGCTGAGTTGGCGACTTTGCGGAATGGGTTTGTTTCTATTGCGATCGGGCGTTCTGATGGTAATGGTCAAGTCTTGATTGGAGCGCCGACTTCAACACCCATGCCGAGTTCAACTCCTAACTCTACTCTAGTACCTACTGTTAGTTTTCAAGACCCGATCGTGATTCGATCGCCCTTGGGAACCGGTACTATCATGGGAACGGCTGCGATCGCGGGGATTGACAACGCCTCTATTACTTTAATCGCCGGTAGCGTCAAGATTGGCGATATAACCTCCCCCGCAGGCATCAACATTACTAGCAGTCAGGGGAACATCACCACAGGAACTTTATCTTCTCGTTCCACCAACGGGGGGGCTGGAGATATCAACATCCGCAGCGCTAATGCTGTAGCATCGGGCAACATCGATGCCTTTGGTGCCAAAAGTGGCGGAGATATCTCCATTACCGCACCAGGTTCGATCGCGACTGGGGTGATTAATTCTAGTTCGGAGTTAGGAAAAGCCGGTTCTAGCACCATAACCGGGCAAAAAGATATTCAAGTTACTTCGATCAAGGCTCGTGGGAACACGGGGGGTGATGTGGAAATCACCGCAGGAGGAGCTTTTCGAGCCACAGTTACTAACACAAGCTCTGAGGGCGACCCCGTTAGCATCTCCACAGACGGGCAAGTGCGATCGGGTTCCCAGACTTTGCTGCAAAGTAGTTGCAAATCAGGAACCTGCACTGTCACGCCTCTTGTCACCGGAAATTCTAAGCCTAACACCGGGATAAATACAACTGTTACTGGCTCGATCACGATCGAACCGAGTCCAGTACCCAAGACAACCATCCAACTAAAAACTACAACCAATTCCCAAGAATTGGTGGCGGCACCGAATTTGATCGCGATCGACCCGGTACCAAAGATCACAACGACAAACATCTCTTCAGACCAGGCTGCCAGCACCCTGGGGAGTAGCAAAACTAGCACTCAAGGAGAAAGTCAACCACAGTCAGCATCGGTGTTAAATAACAATCTAGACACCGCTAGCTCCACCAACAGTGACGGAGGGACAACTGCCCAAAAGCCGGGTAGTTATCAGAGTGTGGTAGTTGCCGAAAGTTATCGATCGAACAATTCCATAACTCAACGAAATCCCATCGACGCAGTGCAGCAAAGAGAGCAAATTCAGGGGAAAGAATTTGAACGTTATTTTGGCGGCAATTTATCAGAAAAATCTGTAACGCCACAAACTATTCGAGATACCCTCAGCAGCGTTAATCGCTTGACCGGAGTAAAACCTGCGATCGTTTATGTATGGGCCAAAGCCAACAATTTAGAATTGGTACTGCTCTTACCCGATGGCAAAAATATCTTTAAAAGCGTACCAGCCAGCCGCGAAACAGTGCTGCAAGTTGCCAAGGAATTTACCAATGCTGTGCGAACTCCCAGGAGATTAAGCAGTGCTGACTATAAAGAACCGGGCGTTCAACTTTACCAGTGGTTAATTGCACCCCTGGAAGCAGATTTGCAATTGCATAAAATTGATACTCTAGCATTCTCGATGGATGCTGGTTTGCGAACTTTACCTTTAGCGGCTATTTATGACGGCAAGCAATTTTTGGTGGAGAAGTATAGTTTGGGATTGATTCCTAGTTTGAGCTTAACTGATACTCGCTATAGCAATCTTAAAGATGCTAGGGTTTTGGCGATGGGTGCATCGAAATTTCCTGAAAAGTACGATCAAAATCCTTTGCCGGCTGTGCCGCTGGAGATATCCACAATTGTGGGTAAGATTTGGCCTGGTTTGTCTTTTTTGAATGAGAACTTTACTTTGCCAAATTTGAGGGAAAAGCGTCAGCAGGAGTACAAAATTATTCATTTGGCTACTCATGGTGAGTTTCAGCCTGGGGGTGCTGAGAATTCTTATATTCAGTTTTGGGATACTAAGTTGCGGTTGAGCGAGTTGGATGAGTTGAAGTTATCCAATCCGCAGGTGGAGTTGTTGGTTTTGAGTGCTTGTACGACGGCGGTGGGTGATGAACAGGCTGAGTTGGGTTTTGCAGGGTTGGCGGTGAATGCGGGGGTGAAGTCGGCTTTGGCGAGTTTGTGGTATGTGAGTGATGCTGGTACTTTGGGGTTGATGACGGAGTTTTATCAGCAGTTGCGTGTAGCTCCAATTAAGGCTGAGGCTTTGCGACAGGCGCAGTTGGCGATGTTGCGGGGAGAGGTGCGTTTGGAGGATGGTTATTTGGTGCGATCGGGTAATCGTCAGGCTTTACCATTACCAGGGGAGTTGACGGCGCGGGGAGACAAAAATTTGTCGCATCCTTATTATTGGGCGGCTTTTACAATGATTGGTTCGCCTTGGTAATTGTTATTGGTAATTGGTAATTGGGAATTGGTTATTGGTAATTGGTAATTGGTAATTGGTAATTGGGAATTGGTAATTGGTAATTGGTTGTTGGTAATTGGTAATTGGTTATATCAAATCCGGTAGCATCGTCCTGTATTCATCTCTCTTATTTACCTCTGTGTTCTCTGCGTTCTCTGTGGTTTAATCATTCCGATACAACCGGAAATGATATTATGAGTTATGAGTTATTAGTTATTCGTCCTCACAAATAACTAATAACAACAGTCAACAGTCAACATTCAACAATCATTGCAACTGTTCGATTCTTTTAAGGGCGTCTTGATAAGCACTTGTTCTCCCACCTTGTTTGTAAAGTTCTGCTGCTTTTTGAAAGTCGGCAATGGCTTGGGGTTTGTCTTTGTTTTCGAGGTGGGCTAGGGCTCGGTTGTAGTAGGCGTCGGCAAAGCCGGGATTGGCTGCGATCGCCCGCGTGTATGCTTGAATAGCGCTTGGACCACGGGTGGGATCGACGCTACCGATGAGAGTGCGGGCATTGCCGATATTGAAGTATATTTCGGGAGTATAGTTAGACTTAGAAGCAAGCGCTTTGTTGAAATCCGCGATCGCCTCCCAAGCATCTCCTTGATCTAACCGCGAAAGTCCTCGAAAATAATAGCTTTGGGGATCTTGAGGATTACCGCTCGATACCGAGCCTTGGATTGCGGGGGTATTGTCTAGTCTCAATTCCGATGGTTTCATTCCCGCCAGGGCCAGTTTCGCCATAAAAGTATTGATCGGAACTGCTGCATTAAATCCTGTTTTAATTGGGGCGACTTCACCGGAACTGGTTTGGGCGAAACCAAACTCGCCTTGTCCGTGTAAGCCGATGACTCGACCTTCGGAGTCAAACACTGGCCCGCCACTCATACCACTCCAAGTTACTGCTTGATAACGCAAAGTGTAACCTTCGGGTCGATTTCGCGGGCGGCTGGTAACGAGTCCGGGAGAGAGTTCTGGTTCTCTTTCGGCCCCGAAAAGTCCGCCCGTAGCGGGATAGCCGTAAACGAAGATTTGAGTACCAATGACGGCTTGATCGGAATCGGCGATCGTTGCTACTGGGTATTCTTCTGGACTTTCAAATTTGACTAAGGCTAAATCCGCTTCGGTTTGGGATGTTTGCAAGCGGGTGACTGAGGTTGCTTGATAGTTTTTGCCAATGGAAGTGCGAACTGTATATTTGACATCGGCTTTTTCTACTACGTGGTTGACGGTTAAAACTGTGTAATTTTTGCCGTTTTTGGCAATAATTACGCCGGAACCGTCTCCTAGGGTGCTGTTAACTTGTACTGTCAGTGGTCCGGCAATGTTCGCTACTTCTTGGGGAGTTTTGGCGATCGCTGGTTGGCTGATAATGATTGTTAAGGCTGCGACGGTAGTGCCTGCTAGTATGCTGGTTAAGGTATCGAAACGGGAAAAATTTATATTCATTGCTATTCCTAATTAGTATTTGACCAGGGAAATTTTGCCGGAGGGGATGGAATGTTTGTGCTGTGTGGGTTTTTAGTTTTCTTAATTACTTGACGCAAACCCTGTCTAGTTTGTTCTTGTTCTTGATTAATAATTTTAGTCGCTATTTTTCCGATTTTTTTGAGATCGAATAGCTAGCGATCGCACTTTAAACCCCAGGATTTATTGACTGTACTTGACTGCCGTGGGCGCGGGGGTCAGAACTGCTGGTTTTCCTTTGTCCTGTGGCGGGAGTAAAATTAGAAACTTGACCTACTGATTGAGCATTGGGCAACTCTTTCCCTGCAATTAAAGCTTCTAAATTAGCTTCCATAATGTTGCGGGGTGCTTCCCCGATCGTTTGAGCAACGGCGCTACCTTTATTGTTTAAATAAACAAAGTGGGGGATGCCATCTACTCGATATTTGGTAATTTCTGGTAGCCATTTGTCATTGTCCACATTCAGCATCACAAAATTTAGCGGTTCGGCATATTTTTGTTTAATTTCGCTCAAATCCTTTGCCATTGCCTGACAGCTACCGCACCAATTAGCATAAAATTCCATGAGTGTGGGCTTGCCATTGGTTAAAGCTGTTTCTAGGGGTGCGGAGGCTTTTGCCATTTCGGTGAGACTACTCGATGGCGTTTGGGTGCGTAGTCCCAAAAATATGGATACCGCCAGGGCGATCGCTGCTAATACAACTAATAAGTTTCTGAACCGTGCGGCTGCTGAATTTGTTTCCGAATTTTTGGTTGCCTCGACAGCACTTGAGTTTGGCGAATTTGGACTCATAAAATTGATTGCAATCTTAATTCTAGGTTTTTATTTTAAATAACCGTCTTTGATTATACCATATTTTGAGATAATAAGCTATCTGCTATCAATAATTTGGCTTGCGTCACAGCCTTGGCAAAGTAAGCTAAAGCATAAGAGCAGAAAAATTGCTTGTAAATTACCGAGGATTAAAGGCGTGAAAAAACGGGTAACGCTGACGTTTCCGCAACGATCGATCCAAACGCCTGTCACCTATAGACTGGCAAAGGATTTTAATGTGGCTGCCAATATTATCCGGGCGCAGGTGGCTCCGAATCAAGTGGGCAAACTGGTGCTAGAGTTAGCAGGGGACATAGACCAACTAGAAGCGGCGATCGACTGGCTGCGATCGCAAAATATCGGAGTTTCCCTCGCCAGCCGGGAAATACTCATAGATGAAGATATCTGCGTTCACTGTGGCTTGTGTACGGGAGTTTGCCCCACAGAAGCCTTGACCCTGAACCCAGAAAGCTTTAAACTAACTTTTGTTCGATCGCGCTGTATAGTGTGCGAACAGTGCATCCCTACCTGTCCGGTGCAAGCTATTTCTACTAACCTGTAGGCTGCCTAAAAACTAATGATTTATTGGAGCAACAAACAACCTCTGATACCTGGAGATTGCCTACCAAAATTCTTCTGAACAAAATCAACAAATTCTCTCCCTTATTGCCCGCCATTTCCCCCTCTCCCCCTTCACCGACTGTCCCCAAACTGTTGAACAGATGAGAAAAAACTGTTGGCCTTCCCTCACTCTACTTTTTATTAGCTATTTTTGTTTGGGCTGGAAATTATCGGAATTTGATGTTCCTCCCCATATTGTTTGGTTTTTAACTGTAGCTGTTAGTTTAATCCTATCGATCGCCTTGTCGTTCCCATTGAGGGACACAAAAACCTTAATTATGCGGTGGCTATCGACAGATGTGGGTGCTTTTCTTTCTATTATTGTCTGCTCTTTTTTAGCAGTGATAGTTGTGACTTGGCTGCACCTTTTTACTACTTGTTTAGTATTGACATCAGCCGGGGCTTTGGCAAGACTGGATATTCAAATATCGGGATTCAAGAGATGGCGGTCTTTTTTGATGTTAGCTACTGTTTCTCTGACTGGTTTGGGTTTGGGAGGAACCCTAGAGTTTTTATTAAACACTGGCAGACTTGTATTGTTTTAGTTTGGCATGGGCACGGAAAGAAGCAAGAAGTCACCTAACAACGGATTGCTTTTGCCTTTCAATTTGCAATAAAAAAGCAGCTTGAAGGAGCTGCTAGTCAGAATTGCATGAGGTATTGTTTTCAGAATAAGGCAGCTTAAATTCGATCGATGCTGGGTTACATTTTTTGATACAAGAGATTTTGTCAGTGCATGGACGATTATAAAATCGTCACACAGGCAAATAGGGTTGAGCATAAATTTCCCGACAATTAAAGGAGCGTTTAACTGTCCTTGCGCCCTACAGCCCGATCGGGGTGTGGGGCCATTTTATTTTTTGGCACAACTGAGTCAGCCCATGATTCTTGAAAGAAACCCCTGTCGCCTTGGTACCTTGCTTTTACATAGAAGCCGCTAGCGCGGTGTCAATTAATTAATATCATTTCGGATTTTTGATTTAAGAACTTTTGGGATTTGCTCGATCGCCCTAGCAGCCACAACATCCGGCGTTTCCCTAATATTAGCGCTAACTCTGACATCTGCTTGAGCATAGAAACGCTCTCGCTGCTGCCACAGGGTTTCCAGCTTGGATTTGATCTCCCCATCCCGCAGTAGGGGGCGAGTGGTGTCTTCCCGCAGCCGATCGCACAATTGATCTACAGGCACATCCAACCAAACCACTATACCGTAGTGGAGATAACTCCAGTTAGTCAATCGTAAAATAGTGCCACCACCAGTAGCAACGACTAAATTAGTATAAGCCGACAATTGACCGAGCACTTGAGTTTCTAATTCCCGAAACGCTTCCTCTCCTTGAGTCGCAAAAATATCTGCGATCGACTCATTAGCAACTTGAGCAATTACGGCATCAGTATCAAAAAAACGGTAGTTTAATTCCCTGGCCAAAATCCGCCCCACAGTTGTTTTCCCCACACCCATCATCCCGACGAGATAGAGATTCACTCCTCGCAACAAATCCACAATCAAATCCTCCGATATTGTGCTATTTTTTCAGGTTAATCGGGCCACCACTGGGGCGATCGTCCTCCAACTCATCATCATCATCCAATCCCCAATCCTCCTCATCTTCTGTGTTATGTGGAGCTACTTTCCCATCAGCTATGTCAGGAATCGCGGCCGCTTGGGGAGGAGGAATCACCCGATAGTCTGCATCGTAGACAGACTCTGTTTGTCCAACCCCAGATTTGCTCGGATCGCGATAGCCATAGGAGTAGACAGAGCCTGACCAGGACTGGCTTTTCGGCTCCTGTTTGGCTTCATAATCCCTCGGATTTGCCTCTAAAACGTCATTTACAGCCTGTTGATCGACAATTTCGCGATCGTCCCCCCAATCATCATCACCCTGTTGAGAGCCAATTTTAGATGGTTCAGACACCCAATCGTCCTCATCATCGGCTGCGATAGAAGTTCCAGCTTGAGCATAGGTTGTAGGGTTAGCAGAGTTCGCCGGCGCAACATCCTGCTGAAAAGTCCGAGCATTATAAGCAGTGGGCGTACCATACTCAGTTTGGTATCCAGAAGCAGGCTGAGTTTCTCTCCCTTGGCGATCGGGGTCAATTTCCTGTTTTCTGGGAGCAGGAGACGCTGGGTAAGGTGTCCTCCGATCCTGGGCAAAAGTATTGCTAGGGCCGCTGTTGCCGTCGGTGCGGCCTCGCAGTTGAGATAGGTAATTAGAGAAAGCCAGCAAGCCAGAAATCAAAAAAGAAGTGACAACTCCTGTCCCCATACTGAATAATATCCAGATTGAGAGTGGCACAGCGGGCGATCGCATTCCCAAAAACACCAGGGACACTGGAGCGACATTTTGCAGGGCAAAAATAGTCAGCCCCACCACAATAACTAGCAAAAATAAAGCACGCATCTTAATAATATTGGGAATGGGGAATTGGGAATGGGGAATGGGGAATGGGGAATGGGGAATGGGGAATTGGGAATTAATCTGCCAATTAACCAATAACAACTAACCAATAACAACTCACCAATAACTAATGACTAATGACTACTGACTAATGACTTATTTAATCTTCCTTCCAACGTTTGAGAGGAACACAATCAATACCCAACTGGTCTAAAGTACGAGCCACCACAAAATCTACCAAATCCTCAATAGTTTGCGGATTGTGATACCAAGCAGGAATCGCTGGCACAATTCTAGCTCCAGCTTCTGCCAACGTAGTCAAATTCCGTAAGTGAATCAAACTAAAAGGCGTTTCCCTGGGTACGAGTACCAATTTTCGCCCTTCCTTGAGTTGAACATCGGCCGCTCTTTCGAGCAAATCAGAACTCAAGCCAGCAGCCAATTTCCCTAATGTACTCATGCTACAAGGAATAATTATCATCCCTTGAGTGCGAAAGGAGCCACTAGCAATATTAGCACCGACATCTTGCCACGGATGACAGCGGAGTTTGCCCATTGTCGGGACTCCCGCTTTTTCCCGCCAGAATTCCTCTTGAAGCGTTGGTTCTGCGGGCATTCGGATGTTCTGTTCGCTTTGCCAAACCATGTAAGTAGATTTAGATGCTACCAGTTCCACAGCGCGATCGGCTTCCAAGAGATATTTGAGAGTTCGCACCGCGTAAATCAGTCCCGATGCACCAGTAACTCCTAGGATTAGAGGCTTAGCGGGGACTGAAACAGAATTAGTCATGGGCAACGATCCAGCAATAAGCTCACTAATTATAGCGCGATCGAATTACCCCAACATTGCCGACTTGATATTAATTATCTACGTCTTCCTTCTTCCTTCTCTTTTCTTCATTCTCTTTTCTTCCTTCGCGTCCTTCGCGTCTTCGCGGTTCGTTCAATAATACTAATTCTTGGATCCCGAAAGCAGTAAAATTACCAATGTCGCCTTAATCATGAATATTTTTTGGCTTGATTTTATCTACAATCAGCCACAAACCATATCCAGCCAGCAGACAGATTATGGGCGTAATGGCAAGGCGAAACCTATGACTGCCAACAATACCACCTGATACAGTCAGGAAGTAGACAGCGACGCTGACAAGCGTAATCATTGACCAATTATTCAGGAATCTCTTTGATAGTAATGCTGTGGCTGCACCTAAAAGATACACACCTAATAATAGTGACAGGTTTAAATTAGTCCAAAATATGATAGATTTGTATTGAGCTAGATTTTGATATGAAGGAGTAATCGATCGATCGAACTGCCCCACGAATAATGGTACATATCGGTTGGCTGGTGTCTGAACTAAAGTCGCGAACATTCCTTTTAAATGGATTATTGAGTAAGTTAAAGGCTGACTCAAAATCATCTTTTTTCCTTCTTTACCCATGTAACGGTAGATTTGAGCCTGACTCCACTGTCGCTGTTCAGGATGAAGCATAAAATATTTCTCGTGTTTAGTACACCCCAATTGTTCGTGGCTATCTTCAAAATCTATGCTGTTTTCATAAGCGATTAAAGCAGCTCCATTATAGCAATATAAGTTGTAATCAGAAACAGCAGCAAATCCAGAATATCCTGCTTTGACATAGTTTCTGGTTTGCCAAATACCAATACTACCCATCGACACGAGCAAAAAAATACAGGTATGAATAATGAAAAATTTCCTTACCTGCATTTTTTTAAAGTTCCAGACTAGGAGGATAGCAGTTATCAGGAAAGGCAAATAATATCCGATAGGCCTTACATAAATAGATGCTGCTAAAGTAATAGCTGCAAAAGCCAGGTATTTTCCTGACTTATTCTTGAAGTATTCTAACAGCAGCTTCAAAAACAAAGTTAATAAAGTTGTATGTAAAGTCTCAGACATTAAAAAAGCCGACCTGAGTATTGGCAAGGGTTCAATGGCATATAGTAAAGCACATACAATGGCAATTTCATCTCTTTCAAAGAGGAGCAAAGCAATTTTGTCTATCAGATATACAGTCAAACAATCTAGCATTATCTGAATAAAGATTGTCACATTTTCGAGGTTACTTACTAATAGTCCGGGAATTAATAGTAAAGGATAGCCAGGAGTGCGAAATAGTTCTGGTTGATTATCAATGTTTAAAAACTGACCGACTTCTATTAGCTTTTTTGCAGGAATTATGAATGACAATGTATCACCTCTATTAAACATTTCTAAATCTTGGGTAACACTCAAAGCTAAAACAGGCAGTATTAGCCTCATCACTAAGGCTACTAATAGAACAGTTGAAATCGTAAAACTAGGTAGAAACTGTTTGGTATTGTTCATTTTAAAATTTTCCAAGTTTGTGGCAATTATAGAAACCGCCAAGGTGATTAGTGCAGTAGGGGCGGGTTCGCCGGAATCTTTGGCACCCATCGACAAATAATAAAAACCCGCCCCCACCCTTATTCAAAATTGTCCTAACTATCCCGGCGAATGCTATAAATTACGCCAATACTGCCGATTTGATATTAAACTTACCAGCTATATATCGCCTTAATCATGAATATTTTTTGGCTTGATTTTATCTACAATCAGCCACAAACCATATCCAGCCAGCAGACAGATTATGGGCGTAATGGCAAGGCGAAACCTATGACTGCCAACAATACCACCTGATACAGCAAGGAAGTATACGGCTATGCTAACAAGCGTTATCATTGCCCTATTTTTAATAAAATTACTGGATAGTAAGGCTGCGATAACCCCTAACAAATAGACTGCTGATATTAATAACAAACTTAAGTCAGCAAAAAAGACTAGAGGCGAAAGGTGAAAATCACTAAATATTGCTCTCCAGCTTGTTTGACCAGTTAAAAGTTTAGGAATTTGAGAGGAAGGACTTAGAGCAGGATTACGTTGCCTAGTGAATCGTTTTAGGTACAGCTTTGCGGGGGTCTCAATCAAGGTTCTAAGAGTTCCTTCTAAATGAACAATTGACGCATCCCAAGTATTGCTCATAATCATTTTTTTACCTTCTTTCCCCATGTAACGATAAATTTTGCTCTGACTCCATTCTTGCTGTTCGGGATGAAAATTTAAATACTTTGCGGGATTATTACATCCAAGCTGTTCAGACATCTGTTCAAATGTTATACTTTTTTGTTTAGCAATTACCGATGCCCCGTTATAGCAATATAGATTATAATCAGAAACAGCCGCAAATCCAGAATATCCTGTTTTGACATAGTTCCTGACTTGCCAAATCCCAACGCTACCCATCGCGACTAAAAAGAAAACGCAAGCATGAATTATCAAAATCTTGTTTTTCTGAATCGTTGTCAAGCTACCTATCAATAAAATAGCAGCGATTAGCAAAGGTAAATAATACCCTATAGGTCGGACATATATAGATGCAGCCAAAGTAATTGCTGCACATAGTAAATATTTCCAGGACTTTTCAGTAAAGTATTTTATCAGTAGATACATGAATAAGGTGATTAATGCCGTAAACAGAGTTTCGGGCATCAGCATCGTCAGCCATAGGATAGATACTGGTTCGACTGCGTACAGCAAGGCACAAAAAGTGGCAATTTTGCTTTCACCCCAAATAGCCAATGCAATTTTATATATGAGAAATATCGTGAAGCAACTCAGCATTATTTGAATGAAGATGGCCACAAGTTCTTGCTGACCTAATAAAATTCCTGGTATCAATAATAGGGGATAGCCAGGAGTGCGGAAGATTTCCGGCTGTACGCTATTTGTAAATTGACCTGACTCTATTAACTTTCTGGCTGTTATCAGGTATGATTCGGTGTCAAGAGTGTACGCTCCTGATGTGTTGTTAATAGCAAGCACCACAATTGTCAATAAACTCCTCAGCAAAAAAGCTAAGGTCAGCACTGCCCAGATTGTAAAATTAAAGCCATAGATTTTTATATTTTTCATCTATTTAATCCTCATTGAAAGCAATAAATACTCTGTTAATACTGCATATTTGATCGGGACTTACGCACGGGTAGTCAGAAACCGGGTTTTTAACCAAATCTGTGGGTTATAACGAAGTATTGTCGTAAAAAACCCGGTTTCTCAGTCCCAATGGGTCCAGGACTATTTGATATTGAAATTACCAGCTAAAATCTATTCTTTGATATCCGTTGCTGCAAAAAGTGTAGGATTTTTCGCCGCCTCCCGATGCCAGTTTCCCTAGCAGGAGTAGTCGCAGCATCAACACTAGCTTCTTCCACATACTCACTGTCAGAATTCACATCCCAAAGGTTATGTTTCCCTGGGTTCCAGACATTTTCAGCGGCTAAAATTCCCATCAACAAACTGTGGTCTTGGTTGTTATACTTAAAAGCACCGTAACGACCGACAACTTGCAAATTTTCAAATTGCTTGATATAAGTTTGAATTTCTGATAGAATGTACTTGTAATCCCCTGCATATATTGGGTAAGTACGCGGCAAGCGAACTACAAAACCTCCCGCAACTTTTTCATTGCGAAGCAGCCCAATTTTTCTCAATTCTTGTTCTGCCAAACTCAAAAGTTCAGCTTCCGGCTGCTGCCACATCGGTTCGTCGAGGTTGCACCAATATTCGCAGCATAAAGGCGTTTGATGCTGGTTCGGTAACATCTCTGGCGACCAATTTGCAAAATTAGTCACTCTCCCGACGCTGACACTGGGTTCATTGATATA
The DNA here is from genome assembly GCA_020883125.1 of Microcoleus sp. CAWBG506. Lineage (GTDB taxonomy): Bacteria > Cyanobacteriota > Cyanobacteriia > Cyanobacteriales > Microcoleaceae > Microcoleus. The sequence continues at coordinate 291,528 of JAHREW010000001.1, read as the reverse complement.
AAGCCAGTTGTCCGGGAATAACTGACTACCTTCAATTATTAGATAAACGAGAACTGTGTTGCGAAACTTGAGCGATCGCGCCAATGATAAGATTTGCTTACGGGGGGGGGTAAAATCATTTGATTTACTAATGTATTCAGTGGCACTGAGGAAATCACTGCACTACAGCCAACCGTTGACTCTACTCCGGTTTGGCGATTTCTCAGAGTGAGTTGAGTAACGCGACTGTTGTGCTCGTGCACCGACACTACTTCTGTATTCAGGAGAATTTCCTGATTTTTTTCCAGTAGATAGTCGCTGATTTTGTCGTATAATTGCCCTGAGCCTAAACGGGGAAATTGAAATTGATCGATTAGGCTTTTAACTTTGCCATCACTACCAAAAAAAGCGGTACGAAGTGCTTTGAGCAGGGAAAGTCCTTTAATCCGCTGGGCGGCCCATTCAGCACTAATTTCAGTGGAGGGAATCCCCCAAAGTTTTTCTGTATAACCTTCAAAAAATATCTCAGATAAACGCTTGCCAAATTTAGCTGTTACCCATTCTGAAAAGTTTTTAGGGTGGCGGTTGGGTAAGAGTTTTGCTGCTAAATAAGAAAAAAAGATGCGTACATTTTCAAATATACCGAGGGCAAATAAGACTTCTAAGGCTTTGAGGGGATAGCTAAAGTATTTGCCGTTATAGTAAATGCGGGTGAGGCGACTGACTGTGACTTGTTCGGTGCCCAAAACTTCGTTCCAGAGTTTGAGGACGGGGGGAATTTTAGTGTAAAAACGGTGGGGGCCGAGGTCTAGAATAAATCCTTGGTACTCGATGCTTTTAGCGAGTCCGCCAACTTGCGATTCTCGCTCAACGACGACAACTGTTTGACCTTGCTGTGTGAGGGTATAAGCGGCAGCTAGACCCGCAGGCCCAGCCCCAAGTATGTATATTGGAGGCACGTTTTGCTGTTGATGAAGTTGTTATAACTAACTTTTTAGAATAGCACAGTCTGCCAATAAAATAAGCCACCCATACCAATTTTTTATGCGGCTGAATGGAACTTGACTGCTGCCACCAACTGTATCTGCTGACTCCGGCGCCCTGGAACCTTTCGCCATCAACATCATCCCTCGGCAACAGTATCCGCACCCACCTCAGATGCGGACTTTGCACCCGGCAGTAACCAGGTGCAATTGCCAGCTATATTGACATATAAGCCGAAAGTAGAAAAAATAAAGGTACGAGCATGGCATCCATCCGCGAGTTGCACCGACAACTGGTCAATAAAGAACGCTCTGCTGTGGAAATTACTCAAGAAGCATTAGACCGTATTACCCAGCTAGAGCCAAAATTAAAAAGCTTTCTGTGCGTGACAGCAGACCGCGCAATGGCGCAGGCAGTCCAAGTGGATGCCAAAATAGCCGCCGGGGAAGAAATTGGGCTCTTGGCCGGAATCCCGATCGCCGTTAAAGACAATATGTGTACCAATGGCGTTCCCACAACCTGCGCCTCTCGGATTTTGGAGAATTTTGTCCCTCCTTACGACGCCACTGTTGTCTCCAAACTCCAAGCCGCTGGTGCGGTGATTGTGGGTAAGGCGAACATGGACGAGTTCGCAATGGGGAGCTCGACAGAAACTTCTGCTTATCAAGTTACAGCGAATCCTTGGGACTTAGAGCGGGTTCCCGGTGGTTCTTCGGGCGGTTCTGCCTCTGCGGTAGCGTCGGGAGAATGCGTCGTGAGTTTGGGTTCGGATACAGGAGGTTCGATCCGCCAACCAGCTTCGTTTTGTGGCTTGGTGGGGCTAAAACCGACCTATGGGTTGGTTTCTCGCTACGGTTTGGTGGCCTATGCTTCTTCTCTGGATCAAATTGGCCCCTTTGGCCGGACTGTTGAGGATACGGCGATTTTGTTGGGGGCGATCGCCGGTTACGATCAGAGAGATTCCACGAGTCTGAATGTGGAAATTCCTGATTATGCTCAAGCTTTGAGACCTAATTTGCGCCCGAAAGGTCAGATTAGAATCGGGGTAATTAAAGAAACTTTTGGTGTAGGGTTAGAGCCTGCGGTGAAAGAATGTGTTACTAAGGCGATCGAACTATTTCAAAAATTGGGAGCAGAAATTCAAGTAGTTTCTTGTCCCAGGTTCCGCTACGGTTTGCCCACTTACTACATTATTGCTCCATCGGAAGCTTCGGCCAATTTGGCGAGATATGATGGAGTTAAGTACGGTTTCCGGGCTGCTGACTCTGACAATCTTTTGGATATGTATGCCAAAACTCGCTCTCAAGGGTTTGGTTCCGAGGTGAAGCGCCGAATTGCGATCGGCACTTATGTTTTGTCGGCTGGATATTACGACGCCTACTATTTAAAAGCTCAAAAAGTTCGGACTTTAATTAAAGAAGACTTTGAGAAAGCTTTTGCTCAAGTTGATGTTTTGGTCTGTCCGACAGCTCCAACTACGGCTTTTAAAGCGGGCGAAAAATTCAACGATCCCTTGAGTATGTATTTGTCAGATTTGATGACTATTCCGGTGAATCTGGCTGGTTTGCCCGCTTTGAGTTTGCCCTGTGGCTTTGATGATAAGGGACTACCGGTGGGAATACAACTGATTGGTAATGTTTTGCAAGAATCTCGCTTATTTCAAGTGGCTCACGCTTACGAGCAGTCTACCAATTGGCACTTGCATAGCCCGAAATTGCATTGATTTTTGAAATTAGGCGGAATGCTGCGGCGCAACTTAGTAATGGATTATGGCTAATTATGTCAATTCATAATTAGCCATAAATTTTGACTAATGGCCAATTAGCCGTGCACTCTCCTATTTCCCATGAATAACTTGCTGGTAGTAATTTTGTCTAAATCTTTCATCGGTTTTGGGATATTTCTGGCGATCGCCTATTCTGGTGCTTGTGTCTATTTATTTGTAGCGCAAGGTAAGTTTATCTTTTTTCCGACGCAGGCGATCTCTTCAACTCCCAAAGATTTTCAGTTGAAATATCAAGATGTAGTGCTCCCAATTTCCAGTAAAACGGGTGCAGCAGAAAGCGTGCACGGCTGGTGGATTCCCACATCCGATACCCCCCCCAGCCCCCCCTTAGCAAGGGGGGGAGTAAGAAAATCCGTTCCCCTAAACAATGACAAACCCGTCTCTCCCTCTCCTGTCCCCCCCCTTAGCAAGGGGGGGTTAGGGGGGGTAGTCTTATACCTGCACGGGAATGGTTTAAATGTAGGGGCCAACGTGGAACACGCTAATCGATTTCATCGGTTAGGTATGTCCGTATTCCTCATAGATTATCGCGGTTATGGAAAAAGCCAGGGCGAGTTTCCGACAGAATCCCAGGTGTATGAAGATGCTCAACTTGCTATGGATTATTTAGTGAAACAACGAGGAATTAACCCTAAGCAAATTTATATTTATGGTCATTCTTTGGGAGGGGCGATCGCGATCGATCTAGCAGTGCGAAACCCGAAGGCGGGGGGGTTAATCGTGGAAGGCTCTTTTACTTCGGCACGGGAAATGGTAGACTTTCAGTCTGGGGTGTATCGGATATTTCCCATCGATTTATTGCTGAGACAGCGGTTTGATTCTATTGCTAAAGTCGATCGCCTGCAAATGCCTGTACTATTTATTCACGGAACCGCTGATACAGTAGTTCCCGTTGCAATGAGCAAAAAACTGTTCGATGCGGCCCCTGAACCCAAACAGTTGTACATAGTTCCAGATGCCGGTCACAATAATTTAGCAGACTTTGCTGGCGATCAATATCTCGAAAAAATCAGCCAATTTTTTCAAAAAACAAACAAAATTAAACATTAAATAGTAAACACAATAATCCAGATACCCGAATTATTAAAAAAACTCGGGCATCTAACTGCGATCGCCTAATTCCTGAATTGGAAAATATTCAAAGGGCTGGACAGTAATTGCAGTAATTATTTATCTTGATAGATTCTGATTCCCCTTTCTTAGCTGGACAACCACGCTGAGATGTTTTTTGGTTGGGCATCCGGGCACCGCATAAATTGGCATCTTTGAGATTGGCTTTAATCAATCTAGCATCGCTGAGGTTCGCATTTCTGAGATCTACACCAGTGAGATTTGCACCAGTTAAATCCGCTTCTGTCAGATCTGCACCGCTGAGATTTGCACCAGTTAAATCAGCATTCCTGAGATCTGTCCCATTTAGTTGAGATGCACTCAAATTCGTACATTTTAAATTAGTAAACTGGAGAGAAGCCTCTCTGAGAGAACTCTCACTGAGGTTAGCATTTTCTAAGTTCGCTCCCCTGATGTCAGCCCTGCTGATGTTAGCTTTGCTGATGTCAGCGTTGGTCAAAAAGGCATTTCTCATATTGGCGTTGTTTAAATTAGCTTCCATTAAATCAGCCCCGGTTAAATCGGCATCAATCAGGTCTGCCCTGCTCAGGATGGCACCGCTTAAATCAACTCCAAACAGGTCTGCACGGTTCAAGGAAGCTCCAAATAGGTCGCATCCTGGACATCCTCTGGTTTCTAGCAGTCGCTGGACTAGGGACAAATTTTGAGCTGGTAAGGGAACTGCTGCGAAAAATGGTAGCAGCACTATTGCTGCTGTCAGAATAGTCCGTTGGATTTTGGTCATAGCAAATATTACTTACGTAGTTCGGATGAAAGTTCCGGTAACAGTAGGGGTTTGAGGGTGGGCTAGCATATCTGAGCCATCAGCAGTCTCAGCCATCAAAGGGTTCTCCATGTAGGGTTATACCCCCTAGAACAAGCCAATTTAGAGTACAAAGGAGGAGTATTTATACTCTGTTAAGTTTTGTTTTGCTACGGAGGGTAATGGTCTGCGTACAGGTGTTGAGTAACTAAGCCAATTGGCTTAGAGTGTTTAGACATATTGCTGATGCCTTGGCTTCTAGAAAAAAGATAGCATTCTTGTGTAATCGCCGAAAGAATACTGAGTACTAAAGTATAAAATAGTACATCTACTAAACGGCGGGTGTGCAAATTGATTAAAGCTAACACTTTCACAGGAGCAGAACAAATGTCTACTAGCATAGATCAACTGGCAGAAGGCGGCCGAGGTATTAAACTCATGTGGCAGATTGCAGACCAGGTAAGTTACACCCGCACTTTCGAGGGTCGCAATTGTTTGTTACTGAGTAAAAGTTACGAAGCACAAGGCCGCGTTCGACACAAAAAAATTCAACAAGCCAGTGCTTTAGATGGGTTAGTAAATTTTTTAAATCGGTGGGATTGGCTGGATGCAGAACAACAGGAAGAAGTATTAGATGATATTCCAGTTAGAACACTTAACCTGCAAGTAAATACTGATTTGAATGATGTAACTAAAGTTTTCGAGTTGTTTGAGCAATTGCAGGACTTATCGCTTCCTAGTGAGACTTGGTACGTGCTTCAGCTAGCAGTGGTTGAAGGTTTCACTAATGCCGTTCGCCACGCTCACAAAAATCTGCCCGTTGAAACTCCTATTCAACTGGAAGTTATGGTTTTTAACAGACGCTTGGAGTTCCGAATTTTTGATTGCGGAGTGTATTTTGATTTGGATGCTAAAATCACAGAATTCATGCTGGAAGATGGGAAAAAATGCTTCAATTTAGATAATTTTAGCGATAATTCCTTGATTTGTCCTAGCAAAAAAAACACTTGTGTCAACTCTCTATTTCTGATTGCTGGATAAAGATGTTATACATAGCAATCAAGAGAATACCTTCTTTGAAAATATTCTTGAATAAAAACGGTGCTTAGGGGAATATTTATCGGTTTTGTCTGTGGGTTTTGTGTGTAGATGGGCAGGAGTTTTACATACTGCCTTCGTGTTGTGAGTTTTGGTAATATCTACGTTGCTTGGGTGAGTCTGTAGAGCTTCGATGGAAAATGGTGCATCTTTGAAATTAAATATTAAAATTTTAAAATTATTGTCAATAATCTTAAAATTTTGATTTATCATAGTATGTGGTCAATCACCAATTACTAACGATCGCTAATGATTGCTAAGGAAAATTTATTTGTTTTGTCTCTGTTTCCCTACTTGGGATTTCTCTGGTTTTTGACTAAATCGGGAAAAACACCACGTTTAGCTCTGATGGGGTTTTATGGCACTCTTGTGTTTGTGGGTGTGACGATTCCCGCGGCAATTTATGCAAAAGTTGCTTATAACGAATCCCTAGCAAATGTTGACTGGCTTCACGGTTCAGCGGAATTATTCTTAACACTTGCGAATATTTTAGTAGTTTTAGGATTTAGGGAGGCGGTGATTCAAGCCAAAGAATCTTCAAACATCTAAAAGGGATGGATTGTGGTTTGTGATGATTGGGTGAGATAGTTCAGATACCGAGAAATGCGATCGGGTTCTGTGCCCAGTAAACGACTAGCCCAAGAGTGTAAATTTAGTCGATCGCGCATTTCTCGAAATACGAGAATATCCCCATGATTATTCAGGGGAAAAATGCGAGCATCAAATCCAGCAGACTTAAGACGGCTAACAGTTTCTTCGCCATCTTGCACCCACAATTGAGGGCTAATGCGAAGGGGTTGACAGGAATATTCACCTACCACAATTCCCCCCACCGAAACGCTACCATCTTGTTCTCGATTGGAAAGTTCTTGCAAAATAGCTTTGAGAGAATTCAGTTTTTTGGTGTCTTTTATTTGGTGGGGTGTCAAGTTAATAATCACCATTTGTAAAAGTGCTACAGGTTTTGGTAGTTGTACCATGTTGAGTGGTTCTGGTTCCCAAGTTTTCGGCTCTTCTGCTTCTAAGGGATTTATTTCTTCTCCAGTCTCTACTGCTGTTAATGGTTTAGCACCGTCTACAATTATCTGAATTTCCTCCCCATCTTTCTCAATTTTTCCACTAATCACTAACACAGCATTCTCTGTAATATGGGAGCCAATCTGTTCGTAAGTTTTGGGAAACACCACAGCTTTGAGTTGACTGGTTAAATCTTCTAATTGCAAAATTGCCATTTTCTCACCTTTTTTAGTAACTACTGGTTTGATAGCACTAATCATGGCAATAACTGATACTTTTCCCTTCTTTTCTGCTAGTTCTTGGATAGTAACGACATCGGGTTCTTGGTTTACTAAGAGCAAAATTTTCAGGGGATGTTCTGATACATAAAATCCGAGCAATTCTTTTTCAAATCGCAACTTTTCTTGTGGATCAAAATCTTTGACTATTTTAGATTTTGGCGCAGACTCATACTTATTCGCAGACTTCCCAAAGTTCATCCCACCTAACAAGTCAAATAGATTACCTTGACCGCTTTCTCGGTCTTTTTTCCGGTCTTGGGCCCATTTGATTACACCTTCTAGGTCCTTGATTAATTGCTGGCGGTTCTTCTCAATTTTGTCAAAGGCTCCGCATTGAATTAATGCTTCTAAAGCGCGGCGGTTGACAGCATGAAGATTGACGCGATCGCACAAATCGGGTAAAGATTTAAAATCCCCACCTTCCTGTCGCGCAGCTAAAATATTTTCAATTGCACCCTCACCCACATTTTTAACCGCCGAAATCCCAAACAAAATTTTATCTTTTGCAGGTGGTTTAATCTTGATAGGTGTAAACGTCAGTTCAGAACTATTGATATCCGGCGGCTCAACCTCGATACCCAGCTTGAGACAATTAGCGATATATCTCTGTACTTTATCCTGGTCGCCACTGTTAGCAGTCAGCAGTGCAGCCATATATTCTACAGGAAAATTTGCCTTTAAATAAGCAGTTTGATAAGTGATGTAGGCATAGGCCATTGAATGGGATTTATTAAAGCAATATTCCGCGAAATTAAGCATTTGATCGAACAATTCTTCGGCAATTTTTTGAGGGACACCATTTTTAGTTGCCCCATCAATAAATGTTTCCTTTTGCTTCTGCATTTCCTCCGCTTTTTTCTTCCCCATGGCGCGACGCAGCAAGTCAGCTTGACCCAAAGAATAGCCGGCTAAATCTTGAGCCATCCGCATAATTTGCTCTTGGAAACAAAGGGTTCCGTAAGTCTCTTTTAAAATTGGTTCTAACAGTGGATGGTCGTATTTAACGACCTCTCTGCCGTGTTTGCGATCGATAAATTGTGGAATCAAACCAGCATCCAGGGGGCCGGGACGATAAAGTGCCAAAATAGAAGAAATATCATCCAGACAAGAAGGTTTGATTTTTTTTACTACATCCAGCATTCCAGAAGATTCCAACTGAAAAACACCTTCTAAATCTCCTTTTTCTAATAGTTTATAAGTTTTTGCTACATCACCGGGCAACTTGTTGTTTCTAGTAAATGTCTCTTGAGCTCTGCGTTCTATATCGGAAGGTAAGCCTTCGGCATCGATAGTTATATCTTGCGTTTGCTTAACATAATCAACGGTTTTTTGGAGTGTTGTTAAATTTTTCAGTCCCAAAAAGTCCATTTTCAGTAACCCCAAAAATTCCAAATCTTCCATGAAATATTGGGTAATCACAGCACCTTCGTTATTCTTTTGCAGCGGTACAATTTCATCTAGGGGCTGGGAAGAAATCACCACACCGGCGGCGTGAACGCCATAGGTTTTGTTGGTTCCTTCTATGCGAATTGCCATGTCAATCCACTGACGGACGGGGACTTCGGTGCCTGTTTCTGCATTGATGCAAATTGTATTTTCGTAGTTGTCTTTAAATTCCTGTGCCGGTGTTCCATTGGAAATCATCACTTTGAGTTTTTCCGGTTTCCCCCGCGACACTGGAATTAATTTTGCCATTTCGTCTGCTTTTTTGTAGGGGATGCCTAAAACTCTGGCAACATCTTTCAAGACAGCTTTTGATGTCATTCTATTAAAGGTGATAATTTGCGCTACGCGGTCTTCTCCATATTTTTCCGTCACGTATTTAATCATGTCATCCCGTCTTTCGATGCAGAAATCGCTATCAATATCTGGCATTGATTTGCGTTCGGGATTGAGAAATCGCTCGAATAGTAATCCGTGATGTACGGGGTCTATATTGGTAATTTTGAGGACGTAGGCAACTAGAGAACCTGCGGCAGAACCGCGTCCTGGTCCGACGGGAATATTGTTATCTCTGGCGTATTTGATGTAGTCCCAAACTACTAAAAAGTATTCAGAAAATCCCATTTGCTGAATCATTTTGAGCTCGTATTCTAGCCTTTGTTTGTAGACTGGGGGGATTTCATTTTTGGTGCGGGTTTTGAGGCGTTCTAATAGTCCTAGCCAGGATATTTCTTCTACATAGGTATCGGCGGTATGTTCTGGGGGAATTGGAATGGTGGGAATCCGAGCTTCTCCTGTTAAGTCATATCTTGATACTTTGTTTGCTACTTCTAGGGTGTTTGCGATCGCCTCTTGGATCGTTTCAGCATCCAAATGGTCTTGAAATAGTTGCGCCATTTCGTCAGCGGACTTCAAATACTCTGTGCCGCTGTAGCGCATCCGCTTTTCTTCTTCTATTAGTTTATTGGTGTTAATACACAACAAAGCGTCGTGAGCTTCTACGTCGTTGCAAGAAATATAGTGAGAATCATTGGTAGCGACTATTTTAATGTTTAGTTCGCGAGCAATTTTGACAATTTCTACATTCACAAGTCGGTCTTCTTGGGAACCGTGGTCTTGTATTTCTAAGTAGTAATCTTCGCCAAATACTTCTTGATACCATTTGGCGACTTCACGGGCGACATCTAGCTTTCCTTGCATAATCATTTGGGGAACTTCTCCACCCAAGCAAGCGCTGGTAACAATTAAGCCTTCGGAGTATTGTTTTAGGAGTTCTTTGTTGATGCAAGGGCGGGCAAAAATTCCTCTTTCTGGCATTCCCTTTAAATGGGAAATTGTAGTTAATTTAACTAAGTTTTTATAACCTTGGGTGTTTTTAGCTAAAACAACTTGATGGTATTTTCTTCTACCTCGAACTTTTACTTCGATGTCGCCGTTGACAACGTACATTTCGTTGCCAATAATGGGCTTAATATTTTTATTGCGACAAACTTTGATCAGTTCGATCGCCCCATACATGACTCCGTGATCCGTAAGGGCGATCGCGGGCATCCCCAATTCCACCGCCCGCTCTGCTAGCTGCTGTAGCTGAGATGCCCCGTCTAGCAGGCTGTAATCGCTGTGGATGTGCAAACCAACGAAAGACATAGGGATTTAAGATATGAGATCTGAGATTTTAGATTGTACACCATGGGGGTAGAGAAAAGTCAAATAAAAAGATTTGGGAGTCGAAATAATGATGTCACCGATTTAATTAATTTGAAGTAAACAATAACGGTGCAATATCATCATTAGACAGATCCCATAACTATTGTGGAACAGGCTCTATGCCTCTTCAAGACAGGCTTTTTGGGAGATGTAATAATAGGTGAATGGGGAATTTTCCTGACCAAATTCTAGTCCTGTTTAATTTTTTCTGTTGTTTGAGCCGATCGCCAAATCCACCAAGCAGCCGCCCATAGAGTAAAATTGCCGATGAGAGTCATGGCGGCTTGCAGGGTAACAATCCATTCTAGGGCTGGAGAGTTATCAAAATAGTGCCATGTACAGGCACACATAGCGCTGACGAGGGCGGGTAACATGGCGGCGGAAAGGGCCCACCAAGCTCGGTTGTGAGTAACTTCGCCGTAGGTCCAAATTAACCAGATGGCGACAATCCACTCGACGACACTAGAAATGTGAATAATCCAGGTGGGAATTGACAAAGCGTGCATTGTTTGTATTCTGAAATAAGATGCAAGATGTATTGATTAGATATTGTAATAGTTAGATTCCCCATCGTAAACTAAGAAAAAAGTAAAAATGCGAGCAATTTTGTGCGGCTATTACGGTAAAGGCAACGGTGGCGACGAGGCGCTATTAGCCTCGCTACTGCAAATGTTACCAGATGATGTGACACCGATCGTCCTTTCTGGCAATCCTGTGGAGACAAATCAGCGTTACGGTGTAGCTGCGCGCGATCGCATGAATGCCTTTCAAGTCCTCGAAGCACTCCGCACCTCCGATGCCCTAATTTGGGGTGGCGGCAGTTTAATCCAAGATACTACTAGCATTATCAGCCCATTTTATTATGGCGGTTTGATGGGATTAGCACAACAAATGGGACTAAAAACTGTGGCTTGGGCCCAGGGAATTGGGCCTTTGAATCGAGATATTACCCGTAAGTTATCTCAGCGGTGTTTTGCTGGATGTACTGCGGTTAGCGTGCGGGATAAAGGCTCTGCTACCCTGCTAGCAGATTGGGAAATTCCCTTTACTTTAGCGCCCGATCCGGTGTGGGCTTTGGAAAATTCACCAGTGTCGGGTTTGTGGGATTTACCAGCGCCCAGAGTTGCGGTTTGTTTGCGATCGCATCCTAGCCTAACTCCGGCTCGGTTATCTATCTTAACTCAAGCTTTAGTGGACTTTCAAAAAGCCACCCGCACCTTAATTTTGCTACTGCCTTTTCAAGCTTCCCAAGACTTAGAAATTGCCAAACATTTGCATGAAGCATTACCGAAAAGGAGTCGGATTCTGAGTTTAGACGATCCAAGGAAATTGAAAGGACTATTTCGGGGAGTCGAAATGGCGATCGGGATGCGCTACCATAGTTTAATTATGGCAGCTTCAGAAGAATGTCGCTGTTTTGCCCTCAGCTACGATCCGAAAGTTAGTCATTTGATGGACGAGTTAGAAATGCCGGGATATTTATTATCAGACTTGCCAGACGATCCTTATTTAATCAGTAAAATCTGGATCGAACACTATGCTAACGGCGACGCCTTATCGCCAGACAGGATAAAATTTATAGTAGGGCGATCGCTCTTTCATCAAGAAGTATTGAAAACCGCACTCCAGCAATCTCCATAAGAGGTAAAATACCATGACAGTCAGTACAGCCGACTTAAAAATTACCTGGGAAAAATTGCCCGCCGATTTTATTTTAGACGAGGAACCTGTGGAAAACATCGACCAGCCCTTGCTCGCTGCTGGCTTGCGAGAAATCTTAGAAATTGCAGGGCTAATAGTAGCAGGAATATTAATTGCTCCAAATATGGGTATTTGTGCGACAGTAGACAGCAAGCTAGTTATCAAAGCTCCAGATTGGTTTTATGCCCGCAATGTACAGCCGCTTCCCAGTCAAGAAATTCGCCGCAGTTACACTCCCAACTTAGAAGGGGACATTCCGGCGATCGTGATGGAGTTCTTGTCAGCTACTCCCAGCGATGAATATTCAATCAAGCCAAGTTATCCCCCCGGTAAATGGTTTTTTTACGAACAAGTATTGCGAGTTCCAATCTATGTAATCTTTGAACCCGCCGCCGGAGTGCTAGAAGTCTACCAGTTGGATTCAGGAGGAAGGTATCAACCACAGCAACCCGATTTAAATGGTCGTTATTGGGTTGCAGGAGTTGGGCTATTTCTGGGTGTTTGGCAGGGAACAAAAGCGGAAAGAAGCGGATATTGGTTGCGCTGGTGGGATGAAAGCGGACAGATGTTATTGTGGGGAGTAGAGATGGTAGAAAGAGAAAGGCAAGAAATAGAAATTGTTCAAGAGCGGGGCGATCGACTAGCAGCACAATTAAGAGCAGCAGGCATTGAACCAGAAGCTTGATACAATAATTAGAAATGAAAAATCGTAATCATGCCATTTTTCATTTCTAATTTGGCGTTCGCTAATTCTTGGAAAAAATTAGACCAGTTAGCAAAAATCAATAATTATCAGCGTTAATGCGGTTAAAAATAACATTAAGGAGACATCAAAATTGGCAAGAGTTAGAGTTCGGGAACACGTCAATCCCCTATCCATTCGATATCAAGCATCCGTAAATCCCCCGGATTGGACAAAAATTTATGCTGACTTAAATTTGCCGCTGCATTTAGATATCGGTTGCGGTAGGGGAAGGTTTTTGTGGCACATGGCGCAACTCCAAACAGACTGGAATTTTCTGGGATTAGAAATTCGGGAACCTCTGGTAGAAGAGGCGAATGTTTGGCGGGATGAAAAAGGCTTGACAAATCTCCACTATTTATTTGGCAATGCCAATAGTTCTCTGAAGCCCATTTTAGAAACTTTGCCGGCAGGTATTTTGCAGCGAGTTAGCATTCAATTTCCCGATCCTTGGTTTAAAAACAAACACCATAAACGGCGGGTAGTGCAACCGGAATTAGTCAATGATTTGGCAACTTATCTGGCAATTGGTGGCGAAGTTTTTATGCAATCTGATATTGAAGAAGTAGAAACGGAAATGTGCGATCGCTTTTCATCTCACCCTAGTTTTCAGCGTCAAAACAATGGCGAATGGTTAGCAGAAAATCCGCTACCTGTGGCGACGGAGAGAGAAATTGGTAGACTCCAACGCGGCGAACCAGTTTATCGAGCATTATATCATAAATGTGCATCACCCTCTTAAATTAATTAATCCCCATCTGCTGGGACTAAAGTTGGGTGCATCTGTATTTTGCAAATATAGTCCTAGGGGCGAAGCATGACCGCAGACAATTTACAGCGAAAACCGCTGTTATGAGGTACACCCACTTATCGTTCAATCCTCGTAGGGACACGGCAATGCCGTGTCCCTACCGTGTTTCATAACAGCGGGAACTGCTGTATTAGTGATAACCAGAGATTTACAGCGGTCATGCTTCGCCTATGCAAAATCAGGATGCTCCCCGAAAGTTTGATTTGCTTAGGGATTTCCATCGCCGAATCCACCCTATTTCAAGCCTGAATTGGGATAGTTTCGCGGTTTATTGGTTTCAGCTTCTTTGTCGATCGCACTCCGGTAAGTATCCACCACATGATTCGGCATCACATCACCATTTTGCGCCAAAAAAGACCATTCTTCACCAACATGGACATATTCAGTTTTAAAGAATACAGTAAAAGGTACAAGGGTAATAGCATCTGCTAAATTCACCACTCGATAGCTGTTGGGTACAACTCGATTGTGCTCTCTGGCAAAAACTCGATCGCCTACCCTGGGGCTAGCATAAGTGTACAACTGGACTTGCTTTTGCAATCGAGGAATATTCACCGCAATGTCGATCGCAGCTAGAGTCGCGATCGCAGCACCCAAACTGTGTCCCGATATGTAGCAAGGAACCGACGGATTTAGCTTTTTGGCAGCCTCAAGGGTTTGAACAGAAATATTACTGTAGATTGTAGAAAAACCAGGGTGAATAGCACCATACAACGGACTGGCAACTTTGCGATCGTTTGTAGCATAAACGGCATTGATATTAAGTATCCATTCAATGGTTCTTTGAGTACCACGAAACACAATAATATTGTGTTTTTTTGAACTCAGAACAAAACCAAAATAAACCGGAATTTTCTTTTTTATCTTAACTACTTCTTTAGCAGTATTTTTAATTGCCTTCTGAGCATTATCAACATTGTCCCCGATGGGATCTGTATCGCTATTTGGGGATGTTGGTGACTGAGGAATATCTACCTCTACTTGTTCTGAAATACTCGCTTCTACTCCTTTGAGCGCAGAAACTTGAGTATAGTCTTTGAATTGAGCCGTGTAAGCTGGCAGCGATTTGATATCGCCATTATAGCTAGGATCTATCTTGCCTTTGAGGTACTGTTGCGTGGCTAATTTGCTGCACTGAATCAGCAGTTTAGAAATCTCACGATTGTAGGGAATAGGTGGGGGAGATAACTTAACAGATGCCTGAATTTGTCGCGCTTCATTAATTTTTTTAGCATCAGCTTCTAAGGTTTGTTGGAAAAATTTATCGGCATCTCTGTCGTTGAGTAAGGCTAAAACTTGTTTCTGGCGATCGCTTTCTGCTAGACGGCGCAAATATTCAGGTATTGCCGTCGCAGCCGACGCGGCCGCTAATCCTCCAAGTAACAATTTTCGGCGGGTAAGTTTTAAATTAATATACTTTACCATAACTCAAATAATTTTAGATTTGATATTAGACAATTGACTCTTTTGACAACCACTGGCATAATAAAGATGCGTTGCTTGTCCCAATCTCCAAGTTAGGGCAAACAGCGATGATGCCACCGCAAAACCCCCAACAAACGGCACAAACAAACCCGCAACATACATTGAGATCCAAGCCATAAACGCAATCCAAAAAGAACCCACACCACCAAAAAAATTGCCACCGATCGCCAAAGCATCTTGACCCTTCGGATAGCCCCATTTACCCCCAATATCCCGCATCATCTTTAACAGCAACACACTAGCAGCCAGCAATGTAAAAGTCAAAGTTCCTGGGAGGGGATTCAGTCCCAAAATTGCCGCTCCTATGGCGTAGTCTATAATCAATTCACGGATTTCTTTGTTTAGTTCAACAAGATGAGGTGTCCGCGCCATCCCTTCTATATCCGCTGTTCTTTTGGGCAATTTGTCACTCCTCTAATTTTCTTCCTTCTGGTATAACTTAAATCCAAGAGGGAAGCCACATCCTAATTTTCCATTCAAGTTCCGACAAAGGGAGTCCCAAATAAATAGGCATCCAGAAAGCAAAACCACCCAAAACCATAAAAATAATTGTCACCGCCATCCCTCGGAGACGATTTTGATGACTATTAATCCACCTGTCAGTCCACCAAGCAAGTGCCAGCGTTGCAAACACAGAACATCCCATATAATGATACAAAAATACGCAGCGAGTCACCTTTACCCAAGGCAGCAAATTAGCAGCCCAGTTAACTATTAAGTATAACATTAACCACATTTCAGTAGTGGGCGGAAACACAAATAGCTGCTGCTGTTCCAGGAGAGTAACAGAATCCTCATTGCGGGTTTGTCGCCAAACCCAAAAGCGGTTAACCAAAATTACTGCTATTAATATTAAAGCTAAAGTTGACAGCCACCAAAGCATCGGATTCCCCATGGCGTGAACGTCAAAGATTACCTTAGTCGCACCAGTTGGCAGAGGTGGCAAAACAGGGTCTGGTTGTGAATTATTCGTAGCAGTTTTGTAGAAGTAAACTATCGGGCGCAGCATCAGAGGCCAACCGTACCACGCGGAACAGTAAGGATGCACGTCTGGGCCGCTCTTAATCCGCTGGTGATAAGTCAAAATCTCTGTTTGCATCTGCCAGAAATCGGGAGTTGGATTAAAGTGTAGGTGAGGAATCCAAGAGATGCTGTAAACTACAATAGGAATAATAGCTAAACTTAGCCCTACTTCTAAAACATTGAGTTTAGTCAATTTTTGGACTGGACTTACCGCCGAAAGCATTTTTGATAATTCCTGGTTTTCGAGTTCTGGTTCTTCTTGATTTTGTTGAGTAAGATCCACTACCCAAGCGCAGATTAAAATTAAATAAGTTCCAAAAAGAAACCATAATCCGTTCCATTTAATAGCAGCAGCAGCACCGAAACTAGCGCCAGATAGCCCTAGCAAAACCCAGCGGTTTTTGCCTTCTGTTTCCACTGATTTTAAAATAAATATTTGACCTAATATTCCCAATAAAACTAGATAAATGTTATTCAGTGCATAGCGAGATTCAACTAAAAACAAACCGTCACAGGCGATAAATAAAGCAGCCAGAAAAGCAAAGGTGCGGCGGCGAACTAGCTGATAAGCTAGGGCTCCCACAACTAGCGGAATAAAGGAACCTGTGAGGGCATTCAGCCAGCGGTAATCCCAAGGGGAAAGCAGGGAGCCAGCCAGACTGTTGACGGCTGTTTTGCCGAAGGGGAGGTGAGTGCCGAGCCAGATGCCAACGGCAATTATGTACTGGCTCAGAGGCGGGTGAGCGTTGAAAAAAGGAGTTTTGGTGAGATAATCGTTGGCAAATTTCGCGTAGTAAACTTCGTCAAATACGAAAGTGTTAAATCGCTCTAGTTCCCAAAAACGGAGAGTTAAGGACATGAGGAACACAGCGAGCATTCCCAGGGTAAAAACAAAATTCGATTGGTTGAATAGTTTTTTGTTCGCTTTCATGGACTGCACCAAAAAATATTAGATAGTAGATTTGAGAGTGAGTAAAGCCAAACGATCGGGACACCGCAGTGTCGTCTTCATTGGTGTCAACTTAAGTTTTTAGTCGGTCAGTCCTCCCACTCACCCGGCAGTCCGCCAGGGAATCAATTCCCTGTCTAGTCTAATAGCAAAAGTCCCCTCAAAGAGGACTGAAGAACTTATTAGTCCTCCCACTCACCCGGCAGTCCGCCAGGGAATCAATTCCCTGTCTAATAGTGAAAGTCCTCTCCAAGAGGAATGAAGAACTCATTAGTCCTCCCACTCACCCGGCAGTCCGCCAGGGAATCAATTCCCTGTCTAATAGTGAAAGTCCTCTCCAAGAGGAATGAAGAACTCATTAGTCCTCTTTGAGAGGACTTTCGCTCCATCGGCAGGGGTTTAAACCCCTGCCGGACTATTGGTTGTACGTTAAGTTGACACCAATTGGGATTGCCGTGTCCTCCGTTGGCGTTTTGTCGATGGTTATATCCTAATTGCACTCGCAAGGAGAATTTCATCATCCAATTCGGTTGATTTTACCTGTTAGAGCGTATCCGAGGTTTATGAAGTGCAGAAACACGGCACGGTGCGGTGTCCTTACCAAATCGACTATGATGCCGGTTAACAAGGTCTTGTTTAAGGCGGGTGTTTATGAATCTCAGGCTTTGGGTTTGGGGGATAGCTGTAGGTGCGAGTATCTTGCTAGGAGTTCCGGCGGTGGCGGCACCCAGTGCGATGCAAAGTAGTCAAGGGGTATCGCAGCAGTCCGGGGGAAACGCTGCGGCGGCTGCTGAAAGAGCCTTTACAGAAGCGCGTGAACTTTACCAGCAGGGGACGGCGGAATCTTTAAAAGGTGCGATCGCTAAACTTGAAGAAGCATTGAAGCTGTATCGAGAAGTGGGGAACAATGAACGGCAAGCAACTAGCCTCTTTGCTCTGGACAGAGTCTACTCAGATTTGGGAGAAAACCAGAAAGCTCTAGATTATTACACCGAGTCGGTTTCCCTGAGTCGGGCAGTGGGCGATCGTCTTGGGGAAGCGATGACCCTCAACCGCATTGGCAATGTCTACTCAACATTGGGAGAGAACCAGAAAGCGCTAGAGTATTATACCCAGTCCCTTCCCCTGTTTCGGGCGGTGGGCGATCGCCGTGGGGAAGCTACCACCCTCAACAACATCGGCAGAATTAGAACAGCAGCGACAAACTTTAATCGCACAATATCAGGACATTCAAACCCAAATCCGCACCACCAGCCCCCGGTACGCCGCCCTCACCCAACCGCAACCCCTAACTCTTCGACAGATTCAACAACAAATCCTCGATGAGAATACAATTTTACTTCAGTATTCTTTAGGGAAAGAGCGCAGCTATCTCTGGGCTGTGAGTAAAACCAGCATCACCAGTTATGAATTACCCACAACTGCCGACATCGAAACAGCCGCCCGCAATTTCCGCGATGCTGTGACTAATCCGCGCATCCGAAACATCCCCGATCGAGTCGCTGAAGCTAACAACGCCCTCAGTAAAATCATTTTACAGCCCGTCGCTGCCCAACTCGCTCAAAAACGCCTGCTGATAGTTGGCGATGGTGTTTTGAATTATCTTCCCTTTGCCGCCCTTTCGCTCCCCGGAAAATCCGGTGAAAATGGGAATCCGCCTTTAATAGTAGACCATGAAATCGTGCTGTTGCCGAACGCTTCCACCTTGGGAATCTTAAGACAAAACTACAGTGACAGACAAGCTCCTACTCGGACTTGAGCAATTCTCGCAGATCCTGTTTTTAGCGGTAACGACGAACGAATTAAAAACCCTTCTTCAGCCACCACTGAGCAAGCGGTAGAATCAGCAAATCCCGGTTTAAGTCGCTCCAGAGGCGATAATGGCAGACATTTTAACCGTTTAAAATTTACTCGCCAAGAAGCTCAAATTATTCAAGCATTAGTCCCCGCCAATTCTCGCACCGAATCTTTGGATTTTTCAGCCAGTCGCGCCACAGCAAATAGCTCAAATTTAAGCCAATATAAAATCATTCATTTTGCCACTCACGGTTTAGCGAATAGCGCTCATCCGGAACTCTCAGGAGTCATCTTGTCGCTAGTAGATGAAAAGGGAAATCCCTTAAATGGGTTTCTGCGACTTACTGATATTTTTAATCTCAAATTATCAGCAGAATTAGTAGTGTTAAGTGCGTGTCAAACCGGATTGGGGCAGAACATTCAAGGCGAGGGCATGGTGGGATTGACGCGGGGATTTATGTATGCTGGGGCTCAGCGAGTGGTGGTAAGTTTGTGGAGTGTGGACGATGAAGGTACGGCTACGTTAATGTCGAGTTTCTATCAGGGAATGCTGCAAAAAGGGTTAACACCAGCGGCAGCTTTAAGGGCGGCGCAATTGGAACTATGGAAGCAGGAAAAGTGGCATTCTCCTTATTATTGGGCCGCTTTTACGCTTCAGGGTGAATGGCGATAAATTTTATGATAAGTCGATCTAATTTGTGGGATGTGGCACTATAGTGTGAATTCTTTTCTACGCTGCTACTGCCATTCTATCCATTGCTTCACAATATCTTCTAGTTCCCCAGCAAAGGAATCAGTTGCATAAAGAGCAAAGTTATTAACTATCTCGCTTTTTTCAGGTATAGACTCAGCCTTAAACCGACATTCATCTAAGTTAAAAAGCGATAATTGTCGAGACTCGTCATTTGATGTATTCTGGTGTAGGGATGTTGGCTGGCTGACAAAAGCACCCATGCGTTCACAACCCTTAGCAAAACGGTGCAAAGTAGTGGCGATCGCCTCCGAACTATTATCAATTCCTATCCATCTCCTCCCAAACTCCGAAGCAACACTCAAAGTCGTACCCGAACCGACAAAGCAATCAAGCACTAAATCATCAGGATTTGATGAAGCTTGAATAATTCTACTAAGTAGATCGCGGTTTTTTTCAGTTGGATAACCTGTAATTTTAATATTCTGATTGTGAGCATCGCGAAACTCAAGCCAAATATCTTGTACGGGAATCCCACTACTACTATCCAAATATATCTTGCGACGGGGATTTCCAGTCGCAGACCAATATATTTCGCCTCTAGCATCCATCTCATCTAGTGTTTGAGGTAGAAACTGCCAATGTTTTCCCGGTGGCGGATTCATCCCTCTCCAAGACTTTCCTGTTTCGCCATTTCGCACTCCTGGCGCATGAATCGGAACCTTTTTGTATCGCCGTCCAGTTTCTTTTTCAATGTATTCATATTCTTTATTTGCCCGCTTATCTGTCCATTCTTCAACAGGACGATTCCAGACATAGGTATCTGATTTACTATAAAATAATATAAAATCTGAAACATTTCCGTAAGTCTTTTTTGTATAATTTTTAGGGTTGCATTTTTTGCGAGTAATCCAATTTCTAAAATTGCGTTGACCAAAAATTTCATCCATAATCACCTTGATATAAAATGCCATATTCTCATCAAGATGGACATATATTGAGCCGTCATCAGCTAATAACTCTCTCAACAGTATCAACCTTTTACGAACAAATTCAATATAGTTGTTGCCTGCCAATAAATCAGAATAAGCATCAGTCTGAGAACGAGATTTAAATATACTTTTAGTTGCAAAAGGCGGATCTATATAAATTAATTTTACTTTACCTTTAACATAATTATCTTGGATTAAATTTGCTAAGATTGGCAAATTATCACCATAGTAAATACGGTTCTCATCCAGCGCACTTTGCTGTTGGTTGTTAGCCCACAATTTTACACATTTAGCTTTATTAGTACCTAAAACTTCACTAGCAGGCTGTTTACCTGGATATAAAAAACACACATCTAAACTATTTTTTAAGGAACTTTCATTAATATTAGATGTAGTTTGACCTTTTGATTGTTGTTTTGAAATACCAGTAGCCATTCTCACTCCTATTTTCAAGAACGCAGCCATTCCACTGTAATCCGATCGGGAACCATACGAAGTGTCAATACAATAATTCTATCTGACCAACTATTTTCAATATTGGCGTAATCATCCCACATTGAACCGAGCAAAAGACCAGGCCCATCATTTAAAAAAATTACCTTAGTTTTTAAGTTGCGATCTTGTGTGTAACTGAGGATTTCATCGGCACAGCTACGATAGCCACCTGTTCGATCGTCTTCTTGTGCACCACCTCTATCTGAATCATATCGTGCTAATCCTATTGCCAGCAATTCATTTTCGTTAATATCGTATACCGCAAAATCAACTGGGCGTTTCGGGTTTGGATAGTTTGCGAACACATTTCCCATCATAATATCTTTTCCGGCTCGCTCTGGTCCTCGGATTGCCAAGTATGGAAAATGTAAGCGGAATAAGGAAAAAAACCTTTCAGTTAGGTCGTATCCTTTGTTACCACGACTTTTGTATTCCCACAACAAAGCTGACATTGCCTCGTCGGGAATTGGACGAGTCATGTATGCAGCTTGAACTTCTTGAACATACCTAAAACGAGATCCAAACTGATTGCAAATATCCGTTGTCTTTTTTTTCTTCTGAGCATTTCAACGGGAATCTCAGGGCTAACATACTTGCGAAACACCCTGAGAAGTTGAACTCGCATCCATGTGCTAGGAACCTCTGAAATCTGTATAAATAGACGCACTGATGATTCTGAAGTCTTGAGTAATTGTCCAAACATTACTAAAACTGGTTCGTAAAGTTGGCAAGCCTCTTGTAATATATCTGGATAGTATTCTCCGGTCATCAAAGTTATCCAGTTGTGTCCATCCGGTTTATAATCTGCAAAAGAGTTGCGTCTTCCCGATCTCATATTAGTCATCATTCATCTCAAAATTAACTCCTTCGTAAACTTCGCTCAATTGCATTTGAAATTCCATCGCACTTAAGTCATAACTTCTTAATACTAACATTATACAAAAAAAAAACGGCTCTGCTTGCCGCAGAACCGCCATAAAAGAAGAGTGAAAATCCAAACTTAACGCACTGCACCATCAACAGAAGGCGATTCAATTGTCTTCATGAAGTAAAGCTTCACTAATTGCCAACCGTTGGACAAATACAGAGGCAATTTTTGGAACAATTGCAAAACTTTCGGAGTTTCAGAAGCCACAATTGCGGTTAACTGCTGATTGTTCTTGAGACAAACATCCAGACGGTCATAAAATTCTGGATTGTTCACGTCTAGCATGACTGGGAATACTCGACCGGCCGTTTCGTTGGTCTTTTTGATCACTTCAATGTCGTATTCGCGAGCATCTAGTCCGAGCGATCGATAAAAACCCGCTCTCTGGATATCATTGAGATACATGGTGGCGAATACCGACAGCAAGAAGAAGCGGCACCAAAGTTTTGCCTTCCAATCGTTCAACATCTGAGGCTGAGCTCTCATCACCGCATCGAAGAAATCTCCGTGGCGGTTTTCGTCCTGACACCAATTTTCAAAGAATCGGAAAATCGGATAAATTTGGTCTTCAGGGTGAGCCTTTAAGTGTTGGTAAATGGTGATGTAGCGCCAATAACCAATCTTTTCAGACAAGTAAGTAGCGTAGAAAATGAACTTTGGCTTAAAGAAAGTGTAGCTGCGGCTCTTAGTCAAAAAGCCCAAATCCAGGGACAAATTAAAATCCGACAAAGCTTTGTTGAGGAATCCGGCGTGCCGCGCTTCATCCCGTGACATGAGGGAGAAACCCTCGGCTAGGACAGGATTTTTGTCCTTGAGCTTGCGTGCCAATTCTTTGTATAGCAAGAACCCAGAAAACTCGGCCGTGCATGAACGTTCCAGAAATTCAATGAATAACTGGCGCTTTTCGCCGTCAATGTGATCCCAAGATTGAGCGAACTCTTCATCCCGCACGAAGTGATTTTTGTTGTAGTCAACGCGGAACTCTTGCATGATTGCTTCTAGTTCGGCTTCGTTGATCGAGATGTCCATTTTTGCCATCTCGTCAAAATCTGTTGTGTAAAATCTCGGTGTGAGAATAGTTTCTTTGGCTGGGGTTTTCACTCCCGGCCGCATTTCTTCAAAAGTTGGTTTTTTGAGGGAATCTACCATATTTTTATTGGATTTCTGCTTATAACTACTGGCTGGTTTCAGTTTTCAGGTATTGCGATCGCCCGCGGGAGCCTCTGTTTTTTTCCACTGAACTACGGTCTGGTAGTCGGGGTGGAATCAAGGGAGGCCAACCTGCTGTAATTTCCACGTCCTCCAGTGTACCAATCTCTTGACCCAGGGAATATGTTGCTGGCATTAAGAATTGCTACGCAGAATCCCCAGCGACATACTACAAATAGACTACTTGTAACGCAACCTGCTGCACTGGTGATGCAGGCGATCGCCTGCATCACCAGTGCACAACGACTCCCAACCCGATCGCCCTTTGCCACAAAATCTCTCGGAGGACTGATGAATTCTTTGATGAATCCCGATCGAGTTGAACTTTCACGGTTTTATTTTCAGTCACTGGGACTGGGAATCGGTGAGTCGGTTCGGCCACACGCCGCGAGAATTTGCACTTTGACGCAGAAAAAACTAGCGGCCCATCAGTAAAACTTGTGCGATCGCCACTGGTGGCTAAGGTAGTAAAACTTGTTTTCAAAGAGTAGGTTGTGGCGATCGCACAGGATGCGTAAATTTCCAAAATCTGCTAGAGTGAAAGGCTGCACGCAAAAAATAGTAATCTGGAGGGCAATATGTCACGGAAATGTCAGCTAACGGGGAAGAAAGCGAATAATGGTTTTGCAGTTTCTCACTCACACCACCGCACTCACAAGTTGCAAGAAGCAAATTTACAGTGGAAGCGGATTTGGTGGCCACAGGAGAAACGCTGGGTGAAACTGCACCTTTCCACAAAGGCGATTAAAACCTTGCAACACAAGGGTTTGGAAATTATGGCGAAGGAAGCTGGAATTAACCTCTACAAAATGTAAGAAATTTCAGGACCAAGAAAGGACTAAAGTCCTTACTACAAACCTCTTGTTTAGGTTGGTAGTAAGGACTTTAGTGTTTAATACTGATTTCTACTTTTTAATAAATAAGTATCCATCACACCTTTGCCTTTAACTTCGATTGCAGGACGAATTTCAAATATATACTTTTCCTGCAATTTATGATAGGTTGTGGATGTCACCTGAATGCACCCCGGCAAGCCGTGGGATTCCATGCGGGAAGCGGTATTAACAGTGTCTCCCCACAAATCATAGATAAATTTTTTAATCCCAATTACTCCCGCCACCACCGGACCTGTATTGATGCCGATTCTGATGCTAAAGATTTGATTATGCAGCTTACTAAATTCGGTAATTGCCTGTTGCATATCAATGGCCATTTGGGCGATTTTTTCTGCATGATCTAAGCAAGGAATTGGCAGTCCTCCTACTACCATGTAAGCATCACCAATGGTCTTAATTTTTTCCAAACCGTGTCTTTCAGCTAGGTAGTCAAATGTTGAAAAAATTTCATTTAACAAGGCAACTAATTCTGTTGGAGAAACAGTCGCACTGAGTTGAGTAAAACCTACGATGTCGGCAAATAAAACAGTAACATCAGAAAAAGTATCGGCGATGGTACTGTCTCCTTGCTTTAAACGATCGGCTATTTGTTGTGGCAAAATATTCAACAACAACCGTTCTGATTGTTCCTGCTGCACTCGCAGTGCACTTAAAGTATCATTTAGCGCATTAGTCCGTTCTTGCACTCTAAATTCTAACTCTTCATTCAGCTTGTAAAGCTCCATTTCTGCCCGTCTGCGGTCTGTGATATCCGTACCAATTGCCAGCATTCCTGCGAATTTTCCTCCCTCGTCAAACAGGGGTTTATTTGCCCAGGATACCCAAACGCGATCGCCACTGCGCCGGATACTTTCATTTTCATTGCGCGTGTACTTTTCGGGATTTTGTAAAATATCTCTCAACTTTACTGTCAAGTCGTTTCCTATGGTATCTGTATGGGGAATAATTGTTCCTATTGCATTTTTACCTAGTATTTCTTGTTCCTCATAACCAAAAAACTTCTGTGCAAATTCGTTGAAAAAGGTAATATTTCCTACCCGGTCTAATTTTAAAATAATGCTATTAGCATTTTCCACTAATTCCCGATACTTAATTTCGCTTTGCCGCAGTGCCTTCTCCGCTGAAGCACGTTCAGCTACAGTTGCTGATAACAGCAGAGAGGTAATAACAATTACGCTCATAAAAGCCTGCAAAAATAAGATGGCTTGATTGATACTTTGTGCTTTAGCAATGAAAGGGCCAGCACCCTGAGACCCCCCCAAAATGGCGATGCTGGATACTAGGAAAGATGATAGGACAGCACCACGTTGACCGAATTGAATGGTTGCCCAAATTACTAAGGGAAATGGCAAGTATTCCAGGGGATACCCTGAAAAAGTAGGGGTTGCTTTGGAAGTATATACTACCCAACTGACTGCGATTAATGACATCAAGCCTATTCCTGCCCAGATGCGATTGATGGTGCTAATTTGGCGATCGGCTGTTGCTGGTTTTTGGTATAAAATCAACAACAGGGGAGCAAAAATCAAAACTCCTAACGTATCTCCCAGATACCAATTCCACCTAATTTCCCAATATTGGTTCCAGTCAACTAGACCAGTTAAACATAAGCGCAGTGTGCCCAGAGTGCAGTTGATTTGAGTAGCAACTACGGCACCACAAAAAATTAAATTGACAACATCTATCAGTCGCTCCAGTGACGGGCGAAATTTTAATTTATTCAGTAAAACAAAGGCGCACAAAGATTGCAAACAAGCACAACAAGCAGAGACTAATGCCAAGATTAAGGAGACATCCATGTCGATTTTTTCAAAAAATAAAACCCCTAATGCTACTCCTGGCCAAAAGCGCCACCCAAACAATAAAAGTGCAGCTTGGGCAATTCCTGCGGGGGGCCACACGCAGGTAGCTAATTTATTGATGCCGGGAATGGAAACTGCCAGTTTTGCTCCTAAAATATAAACGAGCGCAATTGCAGCTACTTTTCCTAAATATTGCCAATTTCTAGATAGAACAAATAGACGAAACTGACTATTGTTTTGGTTCATACTTAGTTTGATTATTTAAATTAATTCATTTGATGCCATTGATAAAATAAGTGTTAATCTTACCTTTGCCTTTCACTTCAATTGTCCCTCGACTTTCTAATAAATACTTTTCTTGCAATATATCATAAGTTGCAGGTGTCACCTGAATGCGTCCTGCTAACCCATGGGATTCCATCCGGGAAGCGGTATTAACAGTGTCTCCCCACAAATCATAAATGAATTTTTTGATACCAATGACTCCGACGACAACGGGGCCACTGTTGATGCCAATTCTGATGCTGAAAGTTTGGCTGTGGCTATGGCTGAATTGGGCAATTGCTTGCTGCATATCGAGGGCCATTTGGGCGATCGCCTCCGCACGATCGCTACGGGGCATTGGCAGTCCTCCCAATACCATATAAGCGTCACCAATGGTCTTAATTTTTTCTAAACCATGCTTTTCTGCTAGCTGATCGAAAGTGGAAAAAATCTCATTCAGCAAGGAAACTAATTCCGTGGGAGAAATTTGGGAGCTAATTTGGGTAAAACCGACTATATCTGCAAATAAAACAGTAACATCAGTATATGTCTCGGCAATGATACTTTGGTCTTGTTTGAGCCTTTCGGCGATCGGCTGGGGCAGAATATTTAGCAACAGGCGATCGGATTTTTCTTGTTCTAAACGTAGAGCTGCTTCAGCTTGTTTGCGAGTTGTGATATCTTGAACAGTCCCTTCGTAATAGAGTAAATTTCCATAGCGATCGCAAACAGTATAAGTATTTTCAGAAATCCAAATAATGCTGCCATCTCGGCGGTAAATCTGCGATTCAAAATCTGATACTTTGCCTTTTTCTTGTATTAAACGGACAAATTCTGCGTGGCGATGGTGGTCAACATAAAGTTGTTGGGTAACATTAGTTAATGTACCAACCAATTCCGCGTGGGAACTGTTACCATAAATCCGAAGCAAAGCAGGATTAGCGCTGAGATATTCACCATCTGGGGTAGTTTGAAAAATGCCGACGATCGCATTTTCAAAGATGCTGCGGTATTTTTCTTCCGCTTGTCGCAGGGATTCTTCTGCTCGCTGGCGTTGTCGCGCTTCCACGGCAAAAGTCACGGAATCTGCTAGAGAAACGGCAAAACTTTGTTCTTCAATAGTCCAATAGCGCGTGTTTCCTACGTGTTCCAAACAGATAACTCCGGCGATTTTTCCATCTATTTGAATCGGCGTATCTAGCATAGAAGTGATGCCGAAAGGAATCAAGTAAGAGTCGGTAAACTCTCTAGTTCTAAAATCATGACGCGCATCAACAGCAGCAATTGCACGTTCTTCTGCCAGTGCTTGAAAATAGGTTGGATAGTATACTTCCGCTAATTCTAAACCCTCTGAATGGAAATTTGTTGTTTGAGCGAATATATCCAAACATTGAATTTTTGAGCGATTTTCATCCTAGAGCCATATGCTCGAACGAGCCACTTCTAAAGTATTGCTAGCAGTTTCTGTAATCTCTCGTAGTGCTGTTTTAAATTCGCCATGATTCAATGCTTTATTTTTAGCTAATTGTATTAATGCAGATTTTTGTTTCTGGATCTGTATTTCGCTTTGCTCTAGAGCATTTGTCCGTTCTTTAACTCTCATTTCTAACTCTTCATTCAGCTTATGCAGTGCTATTTCAGCTCGCCTTATTTTGCTAATATCTGTGCCGATGCAGAGGATTCCCACCAGTTTTCCGCCCTCATCAAATAGGGGTTTGTTTGCCCAAGCTACCCACACTCGTTCGCCGTTCCGCCGGATATTTTCATTTTCGTAGCTGGTAAAGCGATCGAGATTTTCCAAAAGTTCTTGATAAATTAATTCTAAATTATTGCCTTGCATATCTATGTGAGGCATAATTATGCCTAGTGCATTTTGGCCCAGAATTTCTTCTACTTGATAGCCAAAGAATTTTTCAGCAAACTCGTTGAAAAAAGTAATTTTCCCATCACAGTCCAATTTCAAAATAATGCTGTTGGCATTTTCCACCAATTCTCGATATTTTATTTCGCTCTCTCGCAGAGAATTTTCGGCTGAGGTTCGTTCCGCTACTGTCGCTGCCAATAACAGGGAAGTAATCGTAACTACAGCCATAAAAGCTTGCAAAAATAAAATAGCCTGACTGATATTTGTGGCTTTAGTAATAAAAGAACCTCCGCCTTGG
The DNA here is from genome assembly GCA_020883125.1 of Microcoleus sp. CAWBG506. Lineage (GTDB taxonomy): Bacteria > Cyanobacteriota > Cyanobacteriia > Cyanobacteriales > Microcoleaceae > Microcoleus. The sequence continues at coordinate 263,413 of JAHREW010000001.1, read as the reverse complement.
GAACTGCCCCAAATAGAAATACTAGATACTATAAATGATGCCAAGACAGTACCGCGTTGACGGAATTGGATAGCACCCCAAATCACTAAAGGAAAGGGCAAGTATTCAATAGGATATCTCGAAATAAAAGCGTCACTTTTTGAGACAAATACTAACCAAGTAACTCCGCTCAATACAATTAACCATATCCCCTGACTAATTATATATTTGGGATTCATTTTTAATTGTTTTTTCAGGGAATCAACTGCTGCTGTTGATAAAGGAGATAGTAGTATCAGCGGAGTTAAAATTAAAACACCCATTGTGTCTCCCAGCCACCAATTCCAACGAACGTCCCAAAATTGTTCTCCATCTATTTTACTTGCTAAATATAGAGACAGAGGGCCCGCAACTAATTTGAGTAGCAATAATGCCTCCAAATAAGACTAGATTGACGACATCTTTGAGACGATCTAAAGAACGACGAAAACCGAATCGTTGCAACAAAGTTACGGCAACAACTGCTTGCAAAATAGCTCCTATGTTTCCTCCGATCCAAACCAGAAATATTTTTTCTTCAGGATTAACTAAATTCAGCAAATATACACCTAAAATGATGGCTGGCCAGACTCTTATCCCAAATAATAAGAGTCCAGCTTGTGCAATTCCTGCGGGTGGCCATACGGAGGCTGCAAAGGGACTGACACCTTGAATAGAGTATGCGAGTCTAGCCCCCACGGCGTAAGTAACAGCAACTAAAGCTACTTGAACTAAGTATCGTCCAACTCCAGATTGAGGGAATCGCAGAAACTGATTTAAGTTCAGGTTCATATCGAGATTTAATTTTGAGTAGGTTGATATTTTTTTAATCCTAATAAGATCAAAAAAACCTTTGTAGTGAGGACTATAGTCCTGTCCATGCTAACAGGAAAGAACTGAAGTCCTTGCTACGAACCTTAGCCCCGATGAAAATATCGTTGGTAGTGAAGACTATAGTCCTGTCCATCCTAACACGAACGGACTGAAGTCTTGACTACGAACCTTAGCTCTGATGAAAATATCGTTGGTAGTGAGGACTTTATTGCTTTAATTTTTCACAGTAAAGGAATGAAGTCCTTACTACTAACCTTAAATTCCCGGAAATTTTTTCATTGGATAGCTTCCTGAATCCATTGTTTCAAGGTAGAATTTACTTCTTCAATGAGAATTTCTTGGGATTTGTGAGTCGCTCTTTCAACCACTTCAACTTTACCAGATTTCAGGGAACGACCGGGAACAATCCGATATGGAATGCCGATTAAATCCGCATCTTTGAATTTAACTCCTGCACGTTCATCGCGGTCATCTAACAGAGTTTCAATGCCAGATTGATTGAGTTCTGCGTAGAGTTTTTCGGCGACTTCCATTTGTTGAGTGTCGGAAATATTGGGGATGCTGATGATAACGTGATAGGGGGCGATCGCCACTGGCCAAATTATCCCGTCTTTGTCGTAGGATTGTTCTACAGCAGATTGAGCTAAGCGGGACACACCGACGCCGTAACAACCCATAACTAAGGGCATTTCTTCGCCTTGTTCGTTGGTGTAGGTAGCGCCCATTGCTAGGGAGTATTTTGTCCCTAATTGAAAGATGTGGCCGACTTCGATACCTCTGGCGGTTTGCAATGTTTGTTCAGGATTGTGAACAGCCCGATCGCCTTTTTTGGCCTTCCTGACATCTACTGCTAAACTTGGTAAGTCAAATTCTTTGCCCCAATTTGCTCCCACAACGTGGTATCCTGATTCGTTCGAGCCAGTGACAAAGTTTGTCAAGTCAACTGCGGTGCGATCGACTAAACGCAAAAACTTGGGAGATACCCCCCCCTGCCCCCCCTTACCAAGGGGGGAATTTGACTCTTGTTGGCCCCCCTTACCAAGGGGGGAATTTGAGTCTTGTTGGCCCTCCTTACCAAGGGGGGAATTTGACTCTTGTTGGCCCCCCTTACCAAGGGGGGAATTTGACTCTTGTTGGCCCCCCTTACCAAGGGGGGAATTTGACTCTTGTTGCCCCCCCTTACCAAGGGGGGGTTGGGGGGGGTTCGAGGCAATGTAATCATCAGCAACATCGGGAGCCATATAACCCAGAGGCAAAGATTTAGCAGCCCATTTTTGCTGAGCTTCCGCATCTGGAACAGTCAAAAATAGGATTGTTTTTGCTTGATAATTTCCAGCTAATTTGGTTAATTCATTCAGCAATTTTACCTGATTAACATCTTGGTCGCCACGAAGGCTGACCAGTACCAATACAGTCGTACCGCTGTCATAAACTGCCTCATAAAGTACATTTTTGACAACTTGAGTAGAAGAACACTTGAGAAACTTACAGAGTTTTTCAATAGTTTCTGTTCCCGGTGTTTCCCGCTTTTCAAAAGTTGTAAAAGGCGAGATTTCGGCATCAGCAGGTATGGAAACAGCCTTTTCTAAATTAGCAGCATACTGACCATCTTCGGTGTAGAGAACTTCATCTTCCCCAGCTTCCGCCAACACCATAAATTCTTGGGAACCAGAGCCGCCAATGGCTCCGGAATCAGCATCTACTGCTCGGAATTGCAAGCCCGATCGCCTTAGCATATTGCTGTAAGCTTGAGCCATATCCTGATAAGTTTTTTTCAGGCTTTCTTCGCTAGTGTGGAAAGAATAGCCATCCTTCATAATAAATTCACGACCGCGCATCAAGCCAAAACGCGGGCGAATTTCATCACGAAATTTAGTTTGAATTTGATACAGATGTGTAGGCAATTGCCGATAAGAACGAATCATATCCTTAGCAACTGTAGTAATTACTTCTTCGTGAGTTGGACCCAATCCCAATTCTGTATCGCGACGGTCTGTGAGAGCAAACATGATACCTTCAGCTTGAGTATAGGTATCCCAGCGCCCCGATTCCCGCCACAAATCGGCCGGTTGGAGTTGTGGTAAGAGGCATTCTTGAGCGCCAGTAGCGTCCATTTCTTCCCGCACAATTTGGGAGACTTTTTTGAGTACACGCCACATCAAAGGCAGATAAGCGTAAATGCCGCTACCGATGCGGCGGATGTATCCCGCACGGAGTAATAGTTTGTGGCTGGGAATTTCTGCTTCTGCTGGGTCTTGCCGCAGGGTGACAAAAAGCATTTGAGAGAGTCGCATCGGTGATTTCCTTTAATGACTGAATGATTTTAATCTCACATTAACTTCTGATATTATCAGACGTAAGCCGAATTTGATTGAATATATGAATAAAATGTTGCAAAATTACCAAAAAGGTATGTCAGCATTTGATAATTGTCACAATTCTACCGTGCGATCGCAGTGGGTTGCCTTAACAGATGAAATAGGAGAGTTTGTTAATGAACCTAGTTTGAGTGAAATTTGGGATATTCTTCAAGCTGCTGGTCGATTGTGTTACAAACTAAGCGGAATTCCTTTCAATTTACTTGCTTATCCTATTCATTCACGACCAATTTGCCAAACAGTATATAAAAGAACTATTAACTCCTCTCGGTAATGTAGAAACCAGCCGAGATGTCGCTGGAGAAGTAATATAAAATCCTCTCTTCATCGTCCTGTATTAAACTCTCTCTTCTCTTGCTTCGCGTCCTACCCTACGGGAACGGCTTCGCCGAACGCGCCTTCGCGGTTAAATCACCTGACGATACAACCGGAACTGATATAAGGCAGGTTGACGTTTTATTTTCCCCAAAAGCAGAACCGGAAGTCGAACCAACAGCCCTCGGCATTTTGGGTCAAATCGCAGCAAAACCCGCTGTATTTCAACCCTTCCGCAGCCCAGTCCAGATCGGAGAAATTCGCAGTTGTCTGGGCAAACTCTTCGATGTTCAGGCCGAATTTGAACGCGCCGCAGTGAGAGAAAATACCCGGATTGCAGAGGTAGACTTGCCCCAACTTTGGATAATGTCGCCGACTGTTTCCGACACGATGCTAGCTGGATTTCGAGGAATTCCCGAACCGGAAAATTGGGTAAGTGGAGTTTATTTTCTGGGCCCGTCTCTGAAAGCAGCAATTATTGCCATTCAGCAACTCCCCCGCACTCCAGAAACGCTGTGGCTGAGAATTTTAGGAAACGTGCAGAAGCAAGCTTTACTACTATAAATAATTGGTGGCGATCGCCCTCTCTGTCGCATTTGTAGAATGCAAGCAAACTCTGCGTTGAATCCAGATTTGGATACTTATTTAAAAACTTATTTCAGACTTTAGAGGGATTGATTTAGAAGCCTCAACCGCGATGATAAGTATAGAGATAGAACTAGAATGCTAAATAAGAATATGAGTTTTGATTGCTGAGTCTGGAATTATCTGTACTGATATGTTTGCTCAAATAGGATACTTCCGCCCAGGAGTTAGTAACTCTGAATTCACAACTTTTGAAACAGGCAAAAAACCATTTCAAGATAGCAAAATTCCCTTGCACAGACTTAGGTAAATGTTTCCCTCTGCCTAATAGGTATGATAAATTAAGGAGGTAAATTATGTTAGAGAACGCACCATTCGACCACCCGGATATCGGAGAGCTAATGTTTTTAAGCCCACAGTTCTTTGTAGCCTTAATCGCCGGAGTGATTATGGCTTTCGGCTTCCAATTTTTGTTAACTAATTTCTCGATCGCAGCCAAAATATCTAATTGGGATGAGGCTTTACCAGATGACGATGACGAGTCAGAAAGTTTAGGCACGAAAGTTCGTAAAACAGAAAGTCTAGTAGGCGGTTGGATTTTAGTGACAGTCAACATAGCCTTATTTTTGGCTTGTTTTCTCGCCGTCAAACTAACTTCGATCGCCAGCGTAGATGGAGCGGCAATTATTGGTGTTGTCATCTGGGCGGCGTACTTTTTAACCATGGTATGGCTGGGTTCTAGCGCTGTCGGTTCCTTGATTGGTTCCTTGATAAAAACTGCTTTTTCCGGCGTTCAAGGCGTGATGGGTACTGCTGGTGCAGCCATGAGCGGGAAGATGGCAAGCGACCAAATGGTCAATACTGTAGAAGCATCTGTGGCCGCTGTCCGCCGCGAATTGAGTTCCGCTATAGACCCGGATAGCATTCGCGAAACGGTACAAGATTATGTCGGTTCTTTGCAGTTACCGAAGCTGGATGTCAAAGATATTCGCAGTCAATTTGAAAAGTTGCTGGGCGATGCCGATATCAAGTCTTTGGCGGGAAGTGATGTTCTGAAGAATGTTAACCGCCAGACTTTTGTGGATTTAGTTAGCAGCCGCACTGACTTTTCAAAAGATGAAGTAAATCAAGTCGCCGACCAACTAGAAGGCGTTTGGAAGCAAGCATTCGGTCAGCAGCAACAACAAAAAGACCCGAAGTTAGAGTTGGTTGATTTTCTGAAGTTTGCGGCACCAGATTTGCTGAAGTCTGATGAACTAAATGCCAAGTTGTCTCAAATTATTGAAACTACGAAAGGAGACAAATCTGAGCGCAGCGGTGGTGTCATGAACCGAGCGATGCAGTTGGGTGTCGAAGCTTTAGTCGGAACTGTGCTGTCGCGGACGGATTTGTCGGATTTAGATGTGGAAAAAATTTCCGGTAAGTTAAAGGAATTGACCGCAAAAGGAACCGAACAAGCTAAATCTCTGGGTTCTAAGGTAGCCGAGAAAGTGCCTGCTTTGTCTTTCAATACTGTTAAGGCTGATGTCGAAAATTATTTGGTGAACGCTCAGCCTTGGCATTTAAACAGAGAGACAATCAAACAGGAATTTAGGGATGTGATCTACGATCCTGACGCTTCTCCTAGGGCTGTTTTGCGCCAGTTAGAGATGTTGAATCCAGAGTATTTTGTAGGGGTGCTCAACCGTCGCGAGGGGTTCGATCGAGAACAGGCTGCGGAAATTACAGCACAGCTTGAAAGTATCCGCATGGAAGTTTTGGAAACTCTGCAAACTGCTGCGGGTCAAGAACAGTCTCAAGATTTGCGGAGTCGGATTGAAGATTATTTGCGATCGACCGGCAAAGAAGAATTGAATCCTGAAGGCATCGAAAAGGATTTTCAAGCGCTGTTGGAAGACCGGGATGCTGGTTTTGAGGCTTTGCGCGATCGCCTGTCACACTTTGATCGCGATACTTTGGTGCAGTTGCTAGGCCAGCGGGAAGATTTCAGCCCCGAAGAAGCCGACCAATTGATCGGGCGTCTGGAAAGTTCGCGCGATCGAGTGATTTCTAAAGCTCAAGAATTGCAAGAGCAAGCGAAATCGAAAGCGCAAGAAGTGCGCCAAAAGGTAGAAGAATATCTCCGCAATACTAACAAGGAAGAACTCAATCCTGAAGGTATCGAGCGCGATTTCCAAACTTTGTTTGAAGACCGGGAAGCAGGTTTGAAAGCGCTGGGCGAACGCTTATCTCAATTCGATCGCGATACCCTGGTGCAGTTGCTGTCACAGCGCCAAGACCTCAGCGAAGAACAGGTAAATCAGGCGATCGACCGGATCGAATCCGTGCGCGATCACATTGTCCACGCGCCGCAAATAGTTGCAGATAAAGCTAAGGAGCAGTACGAAGAAGTTACTACTAAGATTGGCGATTACCTGCGGAATACCAACTTGGAAGAACTCGATCCAGAAGGTATCAACCGGGATTTGACCAAACTGTTTGAGCATCCGAAAGAGGGTGCTTTGGCACTGCGGGAAAGACTTTCTCAGGTCGATCGCGAAACTTTAGTGAAGTTGCTTTCACAACGGGAAGATTTGAGCGAAGAACAGATAAATCGGACGATCGATCGCGTGCAAGATTCAATTCGCAGCATCATCAAATCGCCGCGCCGTTTGGCTTCTCGCGCTCAAGCAACTGTGCGGGATTTCCAAGGAAGCCTGGAAAATTACTTGCGGAATACGAACAAGGAAGAACTCAATCCTGAAAGTATTAAACGGGATTTACAATTGTTGTTTAGCGAACCCGGAATGGGGATGCAGAATTTGGGCGATCGCGTGAAGCAGTTCGATCGCTCGACTCTGGTAGCCTTGCTGTCACAGCGGGAGGATATTTCGGAAGAAGAAGCTAACAAAATTGCCGACCAAATTGAAACTGTTCGCAACCAATTTGTCGAACAAGTTCAAATGGTTCAGGACAAGTTTCAGTCAGCACTCGACGGTATTTTCGCGAAAATTCGGGATTATCTCAATTCTCTCGATCGCCCGGAACTCAATTATGAAGGAATCAAGCGCGATTTCCGCAAAGTGTTTGACGACCCACAGGCAGGATTTGAGGCGATTAAGGAACGTTTGGGTCATTTCGATCGGGAAACTTTAGTTGCTGTAATTAGCTCTCGTCCCGATATTTCCGAAGCTAATGCTAACAAAATTATCGACCAAATTGAAGGAGCGCGGGACACCGTTCTGTCGCGCTCTGAACGCCTGCAAGAGTCCGCGAAAAAACGCATCAAAGAAATCAAGCACAAGGCCAAACACCAAGCAGAAGAAGCGCGAGAAGCTGCTGCAACTGCGGCTTGGTGGCTGTTCGGTACGGCTCTGACTTCTGTAGCTGTTTCGGCCCTCGCAGGTGCGATCGCAGTGGGCGGCATTTCAGGTTTGCTTAGCTAAAATTTAAAAAAGTTTGATCTACAATTCTCCTGATGATAGGCTGGTCAAAAGCTAGCCTATTTTTTTGACCGATCTAAAATCCGGTAGTATGGGAATTAATGTTACCCACAGTCAGGACACGGCAGTGCCGTGTCCCTACAATTAATCGGGGTAGTCAGGACACGGCAGTGCCGTGTCCCTACAATTAATCGGGGTAGGGAAACGGCACTGCCGTGTCCCTACAATTAATCGGGGTAGGGAAACGGCACTGCCGTGTCCTCCTCGCTACCCCGATTAATTGCTTAATAGCTGAAATCAACGGCTCTGTTGCCGACAATTTCCGGCGCATTTGCGATTAAACGCAGATCTTCGCAGGCAATAGTTAGCCAAGGCCGATCTAAATTCAAACTGACCAAAGGACTATATTGAGGTATTTCTAATTCGCCTCGAATCAAGCTAGTACGAGATTGAAATTCTCCTTTAAAAAATAGCAAATTACTGATGTTAGCACTAAAAACATTTCCGCTCAAAGACAGCGGTAGCGCCCAAGTTTGTTGACTGTAACTGAGACTGCACAGTTGACAGTTTCCTTGACCCACAGTGACGCGGTAGCCCAGCGATGATGCTTTGATCGAATCGCTGCCTTCCCAACTAAATTCAGCTATTTCTTTAGGTAGTCCCCAAATCTCGCGCCCACCTGCTACAGAGTTAGGATTGTCCACGTAAATGTGGGAAGTCCAAGCACCCCATTTGCCGGCATAATTGGCGATCGCACTAACCACAATTAACTCGTTATATTCCATTACCGAGCCTAATCCGTAGGAGGAGATATAAATCCCGCCCAGGGTTTTTCCGGGGAAGACAGAGATGATTTCCAACTCGGAAGGAACCAGGGGGCGGACTCGCGCAACATCTATTAATTGTAAAGTTGCGATCGCGTACCCTTGCAGCTTCCAAGGTGCAGGTGGATATATCATTTTAAGTGATTTTAACCTGAATACTTTATATTTATTTTAGCTTAGGGTCTAATCAGAAATTAGATGAATATCTAAATTCTGTAGGGGCGGGTTTCACCAACAATACATGGCTATAACTAAAGATTAAAACAAACCCGCCCCCACCAAGCGGTAAATCATCATGTAAATTCTTTGAATTAGTTGTGTGGGGGCGAGTTGATTGAAAGTGGGAATTAGATATTTTTCGTAAAACCCGTCCCTAATATCCGCGTTAATCTGCGGTTAAAAACCTCACAATCTACTTAGTCGCGTAACCAGTATTTACCAAAAAATCGCGCAACTTGCCAAAAAACTCAGTGCGATCGCGCCCTTGATACACCCTCTCCAATAACAGCCAACTTTCCACCTGCTGTCCTAGTAAATACTGGTTCGCCATATAAGCGGCCAAAATACCTTTCGCCTCCTTATTTTCACTTAAACGCTTGTTAGATTCCAACCAAAGTTCACAGGAGTTGGTATAGACTTCCACCGGATACTGCTTAGTCACATCAAGCATTTTACCTTGACGGTATTGCCAAATTTGCAGTGGTAGCCGCGAATCAGCATAACTTGTAAAAGCCTCGGCAAATCGCCCATCTAGACTTTTGAACTCTGGGATATCATTTTTGCCAAAATCGACAATCTCGTAGCTCACATTGCCCCAGAAATGCTTGATATGAGTGTATTTTTTGGTGGCTGAGTCGTAGCGATAAATAAACGAATAATTGCAGCAGTTAGAGCCGCTCTTGGTGGAAACCAACTCTGCCAACACTTCCGGTTCCTTGTCCCCATCAAAATCCCTGACTCGCAGCGATAAAAACCGCCCTTCTGAAACTTCTTCGCTGGTTTTTTTGTCTGGGTTGTCTACTAGAGAACGGGTCGGAATTAGCACAGGTTCTTCTAATAAAGTTTGACCATCGCGGATAATTTTAATTCGCATATTTTTAGCGTTTTCCGCTTCTTTCACAAAGGAAAATTCCGCCCTAACTTTATCAAATTCCGAGATTTCTGTGGTTCTCGGCGGGCCCATATTCGGCGGAACTTGGGCGACATACTGGGAGGGAACTAAGGCTGTTTGTCCCGGTTTCGCAATTGCTTGACACAGGAAAGTTGCTACTTCGGCGCGAGTCGCGTTGCGAGTTGGTTCTAGTTGTTTGACAGCGGGATAATTGACCACCAGTTGTTTTTCCGCGGCGGCGGCGATCGCATTTCTTGCCAGTTCAGGAATTTCCCGCACATCCTCAAAAGTGGCATCCAAAATTTCAGTTGCAGGTCCCGTGGGTGTATATTTCAATCCGCTGGTTAAAGCCACTAAAACTTGCCAGCGGGAAATATTCAAAGTCGGGTTAAAAATACTGCCACTGTAACCGGACATAAAGCCTGTTTGATAAACTTCTCGAATAGCTTGAAAACCCCAATAAGTCGTAGGGATATCTACAAAAGTAATGGGATTACGGACTGTTTTTGCATCAGGAAAAGCCTTGCGAAGCATCGCCGCAAATTCAGCGCGACTGACGGGCCGATTTGGTCTAAAAGTGCCGTCTTCGTAGTAGCCGGTAATGATTTTTTTATCGGCTAAATCTTCGATACAAGCTTGAGCCCAATGGTCTTTCACATCCTTGAATTTAGCTTGAGCAAATGCCGGACCTAGATTTGTGCTCGGAAGCAGCAAATTTCCGAGGATTATCCCCAAAGCTACCAGGAAAGCAATGAATGCTTGACTTTTGTGCGATCGAACCATACAGCATCCTCCTTTGTCACCACATTTGCGATCGAAACTTACGCAAGGTTTACATAGTATTAGGTATTCTACCCTGATTTAGCACTTATTGAGAATCTAAAGTAATCTCCATCGCTAATTGAGTTTTTATGGTCGATTCTTGAGGACTACCAGCCGTTTTAACACTCATTTCGCTATTTGAATTCATAGAAACAGCAGAGCGAACAGGCATTAATTTATCCAACCGGATTGTGGATTCTCCCCTACCTTGAGAAGCCAAAGATTGGAGATTTATATTAGAGCCGGCCGGAAGTTGGGGCGAGTTGACACTTTGGGGTTTTGCTTGCTGTTCTAAGCCTATATTCAAAACTGCAACTCCGTCTTGAAAACTCATCAATTCATAGGTGGCAATATTGTTGATATTAATTCCGTTAGAATTCAGCGGAAAATCCAATCTCCATTTAGCTCCTTTGCCGACTGCTTCTGCCGGCATTTGGACTGAAAGTTGATCTATAGATTGAGACATTTGTCTAATTATTTGCTTGAAGTTATTATCAGATCCTGCGGGCACAATAAACTCACCTCCTTTAGTGAAACCGCGACTGTCCATGATGAAAGAGCCTTTCAATCCTACCAGTTTTTTGATAGCGGAACGCATACTTTCCAGGGCAGAAGGGGGAGCATTTGTACTATCGCTAGTGACATCTGCCTTAGTGTAAGAAAACTGATAGTGAATATCGCCATTTGCATCAATCTTAGTAGCTTCTGTTTCCAGAGTCACCACCGATGTGGGAACTTTTATTTCCTGGGTAGACTGACCGCTAGGAGATATTTTCATGCCCATTTTTATAGTCATCAAGGTTGTTTGCTTGACATTCAGAGCGGGTTTTAAACGCATTTGCTGTCGCGGTTCTGCTCCCAGGTTTATGATTTGGATTTGAGGTGGTTGGGAGGTGCGAATGGGCATGGAGTTGTCCGTAGCTGGCTGCTGCTGTGCTACAATTGGAGGCTGTGCAATAACGGCCGCCGGCATCAGATCGATCGCCCTGACGGCACTCAAAAAACCAATAGATGCAATAAACAGTGCTTTTTTCATGAATTAATGCTGAAATGAGTTAATTTTTTACCTGTTGCCAAAGTTGCTCTATGCTAACAAAATTATAACCTCTTTCCAAAAGCAAGGGAATAATTTTTGCCGCCGCCGCCGCCACATCTTCGCCACCGCAATAACCGTCATGCAGTACAATAATTGAACCGTTTCCAGTTTGCTCCATGACGCGGTTGACAACTGTCGCAACCCCCGGCCGCACCCAATCTTCCGGGACAACACTCCACATCACAGGGCGATATTCCCACTGTTTTAATAACTGGAGTGTTTGAGGGGTAAAAAAGCCATTGGGAGGCCGCACATCGCGGATTAATTTTGGGTCTAAATTGCAAGCTTTGGAAATAGCTTTTTGCGTATCTTCTAAACTTTGCTTTAATTCCTGTGGTTGTAGTTTGGGAAAGGCTACGTGTTGGTAGCCGTGGAGGCCGATCCAGTGTCCGCGATCGCAAACTTGTTTAGCCACTTCTGGGTGTCTGTCCACGCAAAAACCCAGCCAGAAAAAACTAGCTGTAATGTTATATTTGTCTAAAACTTTTAACAGTTGAGGCGTGTGCTGTCGGTGCGGTCCGTCATCAAAAGTTAGGGCAATTTTGCGACTGTTGACATCTCCCGTCCACAAGCATCCGGGAAAAGCTGTTTTGAGAATCGGGTGAACAACTGGAAATAAAGGTGCTAGCTGCATTAATTAACCTATAAAACTTGAGTTACCATACAATAGACATTTCCCGACACGGAATTATTGGATAGGTATAATAAACTTGATTCAATTTTCACTCCTTTGATAGAGTACCCAGATAACTGCTACCCAGAGAATTCTATCTCAAGGTCGATGCGATTAGCCTCGGATGTAATTATATACTAAAAATCGTAACTAATCAACCAAAACAGAAGGTTTAAAAAATGACAGAAGCATATTTAGCAGAACGTACAGTGTCAGCCGTATTTAAAGCAGAAGACCAACTAGACGGTGTGATTAGACGCCTGCTCGATCGCGGAGTGTCCCGCGACCACATTTCAGTAATGGGGAAAAATTTTCAGTCCAAAACTAAAATTGCTGGCTTTCTGACTAAAAAAGATTTAATTTTAGGTGGTTTGCGCAGTGGGGCGATTTTTGGTTCCTTATTCGGTTCTTTTTTGGGTTTGCTAACAGGTGTTGGCGTGTTGTTTATTCCCTTTGTGGGTGCTGTAGTATCGGCGGGCCCCTTGGGTGCTGTATTGTTGGGTGCAGCTAGTGGGGCGATCGCCGGTTCTGCGGGTGCTGGTTTAGTCTCCGCTTTAGTCGCTTTGGGAATGCCCGAAGACAAAGCAACTATTTATCAAACCCGCGTTGAAGCAGGAGAATTTCTGGTAATGGCAGAAGTTCCTGCCGACAGAAGTGGCGAATTTCAACTATTATTAGAAAGTGCGGGGGGCGAAGAAATAGCTATTAGCGAAATGACACTGCCACGAGCTTGCACAGGTCGTTGTAATAGTCCGGCAGATTTGTCTCCTGAAGTGCGATCGCACCTGTCGGAAGCAGCTCAAAAAACATTTATGGAATCCTACAACGCCGCTTTTGATGAAAGCAAAGACTCTATACAAGCGGAACACACCGCATGGGAAACTATTCATCAGCAGTACGAAGAAGACGAACAAGGCGTTTGGACTAAGCCTGTAGTCAAAGTCTAGTTTCGTGAAAGTGGTAAATTAATAAAAGATAGAGTTTAGCCTCTAGAACTTCGGTTCTGGGGGGCTTCTGCAATTTTAGATGGTAGATTGGGAAAAAGTGAATGTGTAATAGTTGAAAATTTGCCTAAACAAGGGTGTTATTTGAAAATAATAGCGCTCCTAAATGATTAGCAAAATTTGTAGGGTAGTGGATGGTGCGTGCCTACCCCTAATCTATCGGGGCAACCACGGGGCAAGCGATCCCTTACAATAATTACGCAAATGATTTAGCATTGCTATACTAATGTTACTTGGTCAAGTACAATCTAGATATTTACAATATCAAACTTAGTGGCTCAATGAAAAAATAAGTCTGTAAGATTTGCAATTACGTCTATGACCCAGAAGTGGGCGACCCGGAATCGGGAATAGCTCCCGGTACTGCCTTTGAGGATATCCCTGATGATTGGGCTTGCCCCACTTGCGGCGCACAAAAATCAGATTTTGAACCAGAATAAGCGAGGAAAAAATTGTCCAATCGAAGCCTTAATATTACAGTCATCGGTGGCGGTGCTGCGGGTTTTTTTAGTGCAATTACCTGTGCTAAAATGTACCCGCAATCCCGCGTCACTTTATTAGAAGCTGGGAGGCAAGTCCTGGCAAAAGTTCGCATCTCTGGTGGCGGGCGCTGCAACGCAACTCATGCTTGTTTTGACCCCGCTATTTTAGTGCAGAATTACCCCAGAGGAGGGAAAGCTCTACGCGGTGCATTTACTCGATTTCAACCGCGGGATACTGTCGAATGGTTTGCTAGTCATTCTGTTACATTGAAAACTGAAGCAGATGGGCGAATGTTTCCAGTGACAGACGATTCTGCGACAATTGTTAATTGTTTGATCCGGGCCGCTGAGGATGCCGGTGTGCAAATTCGTACTGGTGATGCGGTAGTTTCAGTCAAGCAATTAACATCGGATATCGGGGAGGGCACGCACGCACCATCCACCGCCCCTAGGTTTGAAATTGTGTTTAAGTCGGGGGAGCAATTAAAGTGCGATCGCCTGCTCTTGGCTACTGGTAGCAATCCCTCTGGTTTCAAGTGGGCAAAAGATTTAGGCCACACCATCGAACCGCCTGTTCCTTCTCTATTTACTTTTAACATTTCTGATAGCAGAATTCAAGATTTAGCTGGAGTTTCTGTTGCTAATGCTAAGGTAAAATTGCCAGGAGCAAAATTAGAACAAAGCGGAGCTTTATTAATTACTCACTGGGGTGTGAGTGGGCCTGCTGTACTCAAACTTTCGGCTTGGGGTGCGAGATTTTTGCACGATCGCCATTATCGAGCCTCTTTATTCATCAATTGGCTTCCCCAGTACAACCCAGAAGTTTTGCGACAGCAATTGCTAGGGGTGAAGTCCCAGTTGTCCCACCGATTGGTTGTCTCTAGTTGTCCGTTTCCGATTCCGCGTCGCCTGTGGGAACGTTTGACAAGTGCGATCGGCATTGACGAGCCAAAACGCTGGGCTGATATCTCCAATAAAACCATCGACAAACTCCTCCAACAGCTCGTCCAAGGCGAATATCAGATAGCAGGAAAAGGCGCATTTAAGGAAGAATTCGTCACCTGTGGCGGCGTTAACTTAAAAGAAGTCGATTTCAAGACAATGGAAAGTCGCCGCTGTCGGGGACTGTACTTTGCTGGGGAAATCTTGGATATCGACGGCGTAACAGGTGGTTTCAACTTCCAAAGTGCGTGGACTACGGCGTGGCTGGCTGGAAGTGCGATCGGCACATGAACAGGCGAATTACTGGCAAATATTAAAAATTGTGTTATTTTTAAAATATAACGCATAAATTGTGCATCTTGTTCAGCCTGTAAAAAAAATTCGCAGTTTTGCCTAGTCAACATCGGGTCAAACACATGAAAAACTTAAAGCTGAAAACCCCAGAAGTCGATCGCAACTTTGAATGCCATTTTGACTCACCTTTCATCGAAAAAAATGGCTTGCTAGAAATCCACCCAGAATTCATTCAAGCCGAATGTTTAACCAAGTGGAGTTTTGAGGCAAACCTGTACGAAGAACCTGTTTGGATCGACCACTTTGTCATCACATTTCCCAGTCGCACAGCCTTAGAAAAATACGCCGAATCTTTCCGCCCCTTCGGCGCAAAAACAGTCGAAGGACCAGACTTATTTCCCATTAATTTTTGTCAATCAAATATTAATGTTCCCTCTGATTTGTGGCTGCATTTAATGACCTTATTAATGCCCGCAGGCGGCTTAGTAGTATTAGATGCACCCCACGCAGTAGGCGACCAAACATACCGCTTCCAGGAACAAAGAGGATTAGAAGCAGTTCACCACGTCGCCATTCGAGTAGAAAATGTCCATAATGCTGCCATAACATGGGAAACTAAAAACTTCAAACCCCTATCCCCGCAGCCTCTAAATTCCAGATCCTTAACTCAGTGGTTCCTGCAAAACCCCGCCGGACAAATCATCGAATTAATCGAACGCCACCCCGGCAACAACGCCACCTTTGACTGCAAAAACATCGCAGGTTTACGCCTCAGCGAAAAAGTCAGTAGTCAGTAGTCAGCAGTCATTAGTCAGCAGTCATTAGTTAACAGTCAACAGCCAACAGTCAACAGCCAACAGTCAACAGTCAACAGTCAACAATGCCCCATGCCCAATTCCCAATTCCCAAATATATGGTCGCAATAAAAATCCCCAAAGTCACAATTCAACCGCCAACATTCAATTCAATTGAAGAAGAACGCCGCCACCGCAAACAGCGTTTAGCCGCCGCATTCCGATTATTTGCCCGCTTCGGATTCAGTGAAGGCATTGCCGGACATATTACAGTCCGCGATCCCGAACACCTAGACCATTTTTGGGTCAATTCCTTTGGAATGCACTTCAGTTTAATTCGAGTCAGCGACCTAATTTTAGTCAATCACAAAGGCGAAGTTGTAGAAGGAAATAAACCCGTAAACGAAGCAGCTTTTGCCATTCATTCCCAAGTCCATAGCGCGCGGCCCGACGTAATTGCCGCAGCCCACGCCCATTCCCCCTACGGTAAAAGTTGGTCGAGTTTGGGTCGCCTGCTAGACCCCCTAACGCAAGATGCTTGTTCTTTTTACCAAGACCACGCTTTATTTGACGATTACACCGGAGTTGTTTTGGAAATCGAAGAAGCTAAACGCATTGCCAAAAGTTTAGGTGATAAAAAAGCGATTATTCTCCAAAATCACGGACTGTTAACAGTGGGTGAAACAGTAGATGAAGCGGCTTGGTGGTTTATTGCCATGGAACGTTGTTGTCAAGCGCAATTAATGGCAGAAGCAGCGGGAAAACCGATTTTAATCAAACCAGAATACGCGCATTTAACTCAGCAGCAAGTAGGCTCGCACCGCATGGGATGGTTTAGCTTTCAACCGCTTTACGATATGATAGTGCGTCGGGAACCTGACTTGTTAGATTAGCATAAGGAGCGATCGCATTATATTTATCCAGCACGGGGCGGGAAATCCTATTGACTGGATACTTACTCATATCTTGCCCTTAAAGTCAAGTACAATTTATACCAAATTAGATGAGCTTACTCTGCATCTCCGGCTAGGTTATTTTGCATTAACTCAATTTTGGTCAAAACTCGGTTTTGTACCTCGGCTGGCAAAGATTCTAAATCTTTGACTGCTTTCGGCTTAAACTCAACTTGATAATCCATCAAACTGTCGCCTATCTACAGGATAACTTATAAGCAACCAATTGTATCATCTTAGGCCAACTGCAACTGCACATTCTGCAACGCCGCAAATCCCTTTCAACACTTGGGCTAATAAGAGCGATCGCTCTCTGTCAATCAAAAATAAATAATCTTAAGTAGGGGTGAAGCATTTGGGCGACAATTTATGTTGAAAACAAGAGTGTTTTATGTCCAAATGCTTCACCCTCCGCAGCAGAGGAGATTCTGGCACGATATTTTATTATTGGGAGATATCCATTCAACTATATTATAAAGGCACTAACGGATGAGTTCAACCCTTTTTATTTATTTTTATTAAATTTCCCAAAAACATCTCAAATCATCTTCAATTTGGGTAATATAATATCAACCTTTACCCAACCACCAAGCTATGCAACTTGAAGACTACTTCAACTTCCTAAGACCTGACGATATTCGACTCCAAGGTTCTCGTATTGGCATCGAAACCATTCTCTATGAATACCTGTTTCGCGCTCGAACTCCCGAAGAAATCGCCAACATTTATACATCCCTCACCCTCGAACAAGTGTAGGCGACAATTTTGTACTACCTGCACAACAAAGAAGCAGTCGGTCATTACATAACTGAATGGGTAGAATGGGGTGATAAAATGCGAGAAGAACAACGTCGCAATCCTTCTCCAGTAACAGAAAAACTCCGCAAATTTAAAGCAGAAAGAGATGCAAGGAGAAAGGTTGATGCCAATCCAGTATCTCTTTGATGAAAATTTGGCGCTTGGTAATTGGTAATTGGTAACTGGTAATAAGCCCCAAGATTTACACAAGTATTCAAAGTCTTAAGGAAAATAAACATATTTTTGCCCCAAATTATGCAAACAATAGTTACAAAGACTAACCAAAATTAAACTTAACAGCGATGTCACAAGATACCATCGAATCAATTCTGCAAGAAAAACGCCTATTTCAGCCGCCTGCTGAATTCTCCGAAAAAGCTCACATCAAAAGCCTAGAAGAGTACCAAGCCCTCTACGATAAAGCCAAAGCTGACCCCCAAGCATTTTGGGCCGAACTCGCCACACAAGAATTAGACTGGTTCCAAAAGTGGGATGCCGTACTCGACTGGCAGCCACCTTTTGCTAAATGGTTTGTCAATGGCAAAATTAACATTTCTTACAATTGTCTAGACAGACATTTAACCACCTGGCGCAAAAACAAAGCCGCCCTGATTTGGGAAGGCGAACCCGGAGACTCCCGCACCCTGACTTACGCCCAACTCCACCGCGAAGTCTGCCAAATGGCCAACGTCATCAAGCAATTGGGAGTCCAAAAGGGCGATCGCGTCGGCATTTATATGCCCATGATTCCCGAAGCTGCGATCGCCATGTTAGCCTGTGCCAGAATCGGTGCAGTACACAGCGTGGTGTTTGGCGGATTTAGCGCCGAAGCTTTGCGCGATCGGCTCAACGACGGCCAAGCAAAACTCGTCATCACCGCCGATGGTGGCTTCCGCAAAGATACCGCCGTCGGCCTCAAAGCACAAGTAGACAAAGCATTAGCAAATGATGCTGCACCAACTGTTACCAATGTTCTCGTAGTTCAGCGCACTAAACAGCAAATTCACATGGAATCTGGCCGCGACCATTGGTGGCACGATTTGCAAAAAGGTGCATCAGCAAATTGTCCAGCCGAACCGATGGATAGCGAAGATTTGCTATTCATTCTTTACACTTCTGGAAGTACCGGAAAACCGAAAGGTGTCGTCCACACAACGGGCGGTTATAACCTTTATAGCCACATAACAACCAAGTGGATATTCGACCTCCAAGATACCGATGTTTACTGGTGTACTGCTGATGTCGGCTGGATTACTGGACACAGTTATATTGTCTACGGGCCGCTGTCCAACGGTGCGACAACTTTAATGTATGAAGGTGCTCCTCGCCCTTCTAATCCCGGCTGTTTTTGGGATGTCATTGAAAAATATGGCGTGACTATTTTCTACACTGCACCCACCGCAATTCGCACCTTTATGAAAATGGGCGAACACTTGCCAAATGCCAGAGATTTGTCATCTTTGCGATTATTAGGAACTGTCGGGGAACCGATTAATCCTGAAGCTTGGATGTGGTATCAGCGCGTAATTGGTAACTCGAATTGTCCGATTGTCGATACTTGGTGGCAAACAGAAACTGGCGGGATTATGATTACCGCTTTGCCCGGTGCAATCCCCACAAAACCTGGTTCTGCAACCCTTCCTTTCCCCGGAATTATTGCCGATGTTGTTAACCAAGATGGCGAACCAGTAACTAACGAAAGCGGCGGTTATTTAGTTGTGAAACATCCTTGGCCGGGAATGATGCGGACGCTTTACAACGATGCCGATCGCTTCCGCCGCACTTATTGGGAATATTTGCACCCGAAAGATGGCGAATTCGTGTACTTTGCAGGGGACGGCGCGCACAAAGACAAAGACGGTTATTTCTGGGTAATGGGCCGCGTTGATGACGTGATTAATGTGGCAGGACATCGACTCGGTACGATGGAAGTTGAATCGGCTTTGGTGTCTCATCCAGCGGTGGCGGAGGCTGCGGTTGTGGGTAAACCGGATGAGATTAAGGGTGAGGAAATTGTGGCGTTTGTGACGCTGGAAAATTCACAGCAGCCTAGCGATGAATTGGCTAAGGAATTGAAGCAGCACGTTGTGAAGGAAATTGGGGCGATCGCCCGTCCTGGAGAAATTCGATTTACTGATGCTTTACCGAAGACTCGTAGCGGGAAGATTATGCGACGTTTGTTGCGTTCTTTGGCTGCTGGTTTGGAGGTGACTGGAGATACTTCTACTTTGGAAGATCGGACTGTTTTGGATAAGTTGCGGGGTGGTTCCTAGGGGTATTTAACCGCAGATATAGGCAAATTAACGCGGATGAACGCAGATATAATTATATCTGCGTTCATCTGCGGTTGAATTGTTAAATATGAGCTACAATCAAGATAAATTCTAGACTGGATCTGAGCGCGATGCCTCCACTACTTAGCAAAACCACAGATCAGCGAATTGTTCATCATGGAATGTGGGAACGGTTTAAATTTATCCAAAAAGGCTTTGAAGGCTCCCCTGGAGTGCGACTATTTTACTATGATGGGACGATCGAGATTCTGATGCCTGTCCAAGACCACGAAGCTTTTGCTCATGTTATCGGTTACTTATTGACTACCTTTCTCGTCGAACAGGGAATTTTCTTCAAGCCCACAGGCGCAATGACGCAGGAAAGATCGGGAGTTGTCTCTGTACAAGCAGATGAATCCTACTGCATTGGGAGTGTAAAACAGATTCCAGATTTGTCGATCGAAGTTGTCTTTACCAGTGGAGGAATCAGTAAGTTAGAGCGCTATAAAGCTTTGGGTGTTCCAGAGGTTTGGTTTTGGGAAGATGGATTGCTGAAAATATATCATCTCCAAGACGGTAGCTATGAAAAGATCGATCGCAGTCAGCTACCCGGACTTAGTAACCTGAATCTCGATTTGTTCAAAGGCTGCATTTTGATGGCGGAAATTGATACTGGGGAAGCTATTAGAGCGTTCCGTCGAGAGATGTAGCTGATCGCAAAGCGGATCTCCTGGCTATCCGATGATTGATATAGCTTATATCGTTTTTGGTTGCATTGGAATGATTTAACCGCAGAGAACACAGAGTACACAGAGAGAGAAAATAGAGATCTTAATAATTCTGATGCTACCGGATTTGATATTATGTGTCTCTGGGTAAGGATTTCAGCGATTTCATCACCAAATCTTTGTACTTTTCGATACAGTTACCACCACAAATCCAAGAGAGCCAACCCTGAATAGGTTTGTGATGCGATCGCCTGCATACTACAGTTAGGCGATCGCTCTTGTGCTATCCAATCATCTACCAAAAACAGCTTATTTGCCTCGCCACAGATGAACTGCATCGGGATTGATTTGGGACCTGACTTGCAGCCAATCTTCTAGCAAGTAGTCATCATCAATTGCTTCAGAAGAACATCTCTATTTAGTCCGCGATCGACTGATAATAAAGTTGCCTCGACTTTAGCTTACCATATACTACTGTAACTAGATATACTAACTGGAGTTAATAAAAATTTCAATTCCTAAAAACAAGTTACGACCATGACATACTACCGTATTTAATGTATAGTACATAAAATCGGTCAACAAACAGGAGTTAAAGGTAATGAGCATTACAATTCAGAACGTATCGAAGCACTTTGGCTCCTTTCATGCCATTGACAGCGTGAGTTTGGAAATTAAAAACGGCTCTCTAGTGGCGCTGTTGGGCCCTTCGGGTTCCGGGAAATCGACTTTGCTGAGGATGATTGCGGGACTTGAACCCCCAGATAGCGGTAACATTTATTTGATTGGTGAAGATGCTACTCAGCAGTCGGTGCAGGAACGGAATATCGGTTTTGTGTTTCAGCATTACGCTTTGTTTAAGCACATGACGATCAGAAAAAATATTGCTTTTGCGATGGAAATTCGCAAAGTTCCTAAAGACACAATTACCAAACGGGTTGAGGAACTTTTGGAGTTAGTGCAGTTGGGTGGTTTGGGCGATCGCTACCCTTCCCAGCTTTCGGGAGGCCAACGACAGCGGGTGGCCTTAGCCAGAGCTCTAGCAGTTCAGCCGAAAGTGCTGCTATTAGATGAACCTTTCGGAGCGTTGGATGCTAAAGTTCGCAAAGAATTGCGATCGTGGCTGCACCAACTCCACAAAGAAGTGAATATCACTACAGTTTTTGTGACTCACGATCAAGAAGAAGCGATGGAAGTAGCCGATGAAATTGTAGTGATGAACAAAGGTAGAGTCGAACAAGTTGGCACTCCTGCTCAAATTTATGACAAACCGGCAACGGCTTTTGTGATGAGTTTTATTGGGCCTGTTAATGTGTTGCCGAATGCGATCGGGCTGTTTAACAGAAATGCTGAAGAACTCTCTAACCATGGAGCTGCTCATTCTCAAGTAGTATTTTTGCGTCCCCATGATGTGGTAATTAACACTCAGCCGGAGTCCGGTTTTGCGGAAGCAAAAGTCAGCCGCATCATTCATCTGGGACGCGAAATTCAAACCGAATTGCTTTTAGAATCGGGTCAAATTGTGACAGCTTACGTCAGCCGCGAGCGCTTCGAGCAACTACAGCTAGTGCGAAATCAAATGGTTTACGTCAAACCAAAACACGCGATGACTTTTCCTGCTTATTCTATCTAAATCCAGCGTTGTATCTTACTCAAAACCTGGTAAGGCGGGAGTACATCAATCCTCAAAAATTTTGGCAGTTTTTGAGTGTTTTAACTTTTCGCATTGTCTTAACTCTGGTAGCGACAGGTTACTTATTGACCAAAGCGCCTTAACAGCTTTCGCGGTTGCTATATGTCAAATTATTCCCCTAAGTAGGAAATTTTGGCGACGATGCAATATACTTCTCAAGGGATTTTTTCATCAAAATCAAAAATATTACCTCTATACATTTAAGTGGAGATAAATTAAGCCATGAAAATTGCTAAGGATGTTACAGAAATAATTGGTAGAACTCCTTTAGTTCAGATCAATAAAATTCCCCAAGCCGAAGGAGTAGTTGCTCAAATTGCGGTAAAATTGGAAGGGATGAATCCGGCTGCTTCGGTGAAAGATCGCATCGGGGCGAGCATGATTCAGGCGGCAGAAGAGGCGGGATTAATTGCACCGGGGAAAACTATTTTAGTGGAACCGACTTCGGGTAATACTGGAATTGCTTTGGCAATGGTGGCGGCGGCTAAGGGTTACAAATTGATTTTGACAATGCCGGATACGATGAGTTTAGAGCGCCGATCGATGTTAAAAGCTTACGGTGCTCAGTTAGAATTAACTCCGGGACATGAAGGGATGTTAAGCGCGATCGCCCGCGCCGAAGAAATTGCAGAAGAAACTCCGGGTGCTTTTTTGTTGCAGCAGTTTCGCAACCCCGCCAATCCCAAAATTCACCGGGAAACGACGGCGGAGGAAATTTGGGCCGATACTGACGGTAACATAGATTTTTTAGTGGCGGGAGTTGGCACTGGTGGTACGATTACGGGAGTTGCTGAGGTAATTAAACAGCGGAAGCCGAGTTTTAGGGCGATCGCAGTTGAACCGACAAACAGCCCCGTGCTTTCTGGAGGCAAATCTGGTGCTCACAAAATTCAAGGAATTGGTGCAGGATTCATCCCGGAAGTCTTGAAACCAGAGTTAATTGATGAAATAATTACTGTTAGCGATGAAGATGCGATCGCCTACAGTCGCCGACTAGCGAGAGAAGAAGGATTATTGTCAGGAATCTCCGCAGGCGCAGCTTTATTTGCAGCCATTGAAATCGGCAAGCGTCCCGAAAATGCTGGAAAATTGATAATTTTTGTACAGCCTTCTTTTGGCGAACGCTACCTTAGTACAGTGCTGTTCAAAGATTTAGAATTACCGACAGTCACCGAACTAGAATCCTTAGTCAGCAATTATTAATTTGTAGGTTAATAAGTAATATCAATTCCGGTTGCACCGGAATTGATATCACACTTGATACAACTTCCAACTCGCCATTGCCAACATTCCATAAATCACCAACTTAAGCGGGCGTTGAGGCATAATTTGGCAGAATTTAGCCCCTACTAAAACTCCGGGCACCGAACCAAACCAAATCGGCAATACTAAACTCCAGTCTACTGTTCCCAGGCTGAGGTGTCCTAGAGAAGTAAACATCAACAAAATAGCCGCCTGAGAAATATCTGTACCCACCAATTTTGAAGAATCTAGGCGGAAAAAAGTAATCAATAATAATGCAAACATCGAACCAGAAGAGACGCTAGTGATTCCCACTATGGAGCCTAAAATTGCTCCAGCAATCACCGTAAAAATACGACCATAATTAGTATTTAAGTCCCATTCTGGCGGCTGTGGTAATTTCAAATTAGGGAGAAAGATTTTGAGCGATAATTGAGAGATTGCTAACATCACAACTAGGGCGATCGCCATTCCCAGACAGTGCAACAAGATGTAATCTAAGTTCTCAGTGCCACTCCCTTTGATGCAGTGTAATATCCACACACCACCCAGGGAACCGGGTACGCTTCCCAAAGCCAACCATTTAACTACTGGCAAGTCAAGGGTTTGTTGTTGCCAGTGTTTGAAGCCACCAACAACTTTCATAAATGTGGCTGCTACGACATCTGAACTCACAGCAATCGATGCCGGAACTTGAAAGACACAAATCAACATCGGCGTAATGAGTGAAGCTCCTCCTACTCCGGTCAAACCAACGATAATTCCCACGAAAAAACTTAAAAATGATAGTAATAAGTAGTTCATGGTTAGCTCCCAAAAAGGTCGATAGACTGCTGGGTGGAAAATAGGTCGGGAGTATCGAGAACATTAAAATGAATCAATGCCACAATGACCAGAGTGAAGGCGGTTGATGAAATGAAGCCCGTCAATAACTCTTGTTTGAGGTTTTTTTCCTTGGGTTTGTCTGTAAAAACCTCTACACTCCCTAGCTGGATCAACAGAATTCCAACAATATTGGACAGCCAGTAGCCGACTATTGAACAAGGAAATAGTAAATCTGGGGAAAGCAAGCTACAGATATACCCAAAGCCATAAGCAATGGGCAGATTGAAAAATAAATCGTTCCACCAACATAGCGGTGATAGCAAATATCCCATTAGTAGAAGTAATCCGCCTCTGAGTTTTTTCAAGCTGACATCTGGCATCATTCTCCCGAAGCGGGAAGATTGCTGTTTTAGAAAGAGTGAATTTTTTGGTGGGGTGGGCATCGAACCCGCCCGTGACAGGCTGATTGAGAATCGTGCAAGAGGTGAGTTGAACCAGCCTTGGTTCAAGCCGTCTGGCTGAGCTTCGGCTAACTTGTCTGGGGCTGGCTGTGTCCGAGACTGAGACTCTTCAGTGACTTGTTGAGGATTTTTCACGTTAACAACTCATAACTCGATCGATTAACCGTAGTTTATCATCACACCCTGGTGTATGTCTAGTAACTTGATAAAGTTACTGTAGTTTTAGGACTTGGAGTAAGTTTTAAGTTTTTATACTCAATGGGTGTGATATGTTAAGTGTGCTGTGGGCTTAATCGGGGATCGGAACAGTGATTGAACCCTGGGCGGCGGCCAAAATCACATAAATTACTCCTATTCCCAATAAGCTGAGGGCAAAACTGAAAAATAAGATCATGCCGTCTGGGGGCTCGTAGGTATCGTGGTCAATTTGGTGGCGAACGGTGAAGTAGTGCTTGGTTGAGATTAAGACTGTCGCCAAACCTACTAGAGAGAAGATTAAGCCCAATTTCCACCCCATCGTGTGACGGTGCTGTAGGGGGAGTTGGACAACGCGCAGTCGCACGATGACGACGCCAAAACCCATAAGTGCGATCGCGGTCCGCATCCATGCTAAAAAAGTGCGTTCATTGGCAGAAAGATCGATCGCCCGCGACAGATTTTGCTGTTTTAGTTTCTCCTCATCTACTGTCATCAGTGCCCACTATCTAGCCTTTTTTGGTAAATCAGGTGCGTCGCCCTGGAAAATTTGGCAGTTCAATTTAACCCGTTGCAACAACGCACCCTACAAATCAACTTTTATATGAAAACGCACTATTATTCCGGTGTCATCAAACCAAATGAACTGGCAGGAACTGTGAATATATAATAAATTACTCCCGCCCCTAGGATGGCGATCGCGAGGCTAAACAGAATTACCCAGCGATCGGTAGGTTCATAAGTATCATAATCGATATCGTGGCGAACACCAAAGTAGTGTTTAGTGGAGAATAGCACAGTCAGCAAACCCACTGCCGAAAAAAGCAAACCCAACTTCCAGCCATTACCGGGAGTTGGGAGCAGAGGGGGATGGAAGGCGCGAAGGCGCACGATAACTACGCCAAAACCCATTAGCGATATTGCTGTCCGCATCCATGCTAAATAAGTGCGCTCGTTTGCCAAGTGATCCCGCACCCGCGACGGATTTGGTCGCTTAGTCTTTTCTGTATTTACTTTTGTGGATTTCAACTTTAATAGCATGGATAAACTTTTTAATCGTAACTGCCAATATAGCAACCCTCGCATCATTTGTGAAGTTCTTACTCCCGGACTTTAATAAGGTCCGGGCTGGGGTGGGGTAAAAAACTTTACTACTCGTGCATAATTCCCGCATCCTAACGAAGATTTAGGAAGAAACCCGGTTTCTAACTCCCCACAGCATCGCCGTCAAATCCAATAGCCCGCCGCACTTTCTCAACTTGCATGGGTGCTTCCATTTGACGGAAAAGTTCAATCGCTTGATTGAAATTTTCCTGACTTTGGTCAATCACACCCATCTTTTGATAAGTTAAGGCGAGTTGATAGTAAGCTTCGGCTAGGTCGCATTTAGCCCCGATTTGATCCAGAAGTGCGATCGATTCTAAATGATGGGAAAGAGCTGTTGTAAAGTCTTCCTGTCCTCGATAAAGTTCTGCTAGACCATATAAAGCTTTTGCTTTAACCTGAGTAAAGTGAGTCTCTTCTGCGTAAGATATTGCTTTCCTATACATTTCAAAAGACTTTTCTGTTTTTCCTAGTTTTTTATAGGTCAAACCCAGAAAAAATAATCCATATCCCTGTGTCCATGAGTTATTTGTCACTAATGATAGTTTTGATTCAGCTTTTTCAGCAAAACTGTATGCTTCTTTTTTTAATCCTTCTCCAGCTTTTAGAAGTGATAAAATTGAATATATTTCTGCTAATGCAGTGTTGACACAATATTCTTCAGCTTCAGAATTTGACAAGAAACATTCTTCAATAGTTTGCAGGGCTTTGTCAGTTTCTCCTAAATCTATCTGAGAAAGACTTGTATTTATTGAAAATGCTAATTGCAATCTTTTTAGCCTGTAAAAAAAATCATTTTGATCCAGGCATGAACTGGTTTTTAAATATTCAATAGCTAGTTTTGCTGACTTTTGATGGCAGTCTATTGATTTTCGCAAACACCCTATTAAATTATATGAATATCCTAAATAAAGATAAAGTTCACTTAAATAGTAAAAATTATTTACTTCCTCCAAAATACCAGTAATAGCATAAATTATTTGATTGATTAGACCTAACCTCCAAGATGCACCTCCAAGCATTTCTTTAGAGTCGTATAATGAACTTTTGTCCTTGCTATAATCGTAAAATATCAATTCGACACTACTATCAAACTTTTTAATAACTACATAATGATAATAGGCTTCAAAAGCAATATTTGCATCTTTTATTGTCAGGATTTGGTTAAAGGAATTTTGCCAATACTGAGCAGCTTTATGGTTCGCTGTTTCCCAATATTCACTTGCCCTCAACCGACTAATAGCCTCTTCCCGAATCACCGGATGCAGCCAATATTCTCGATTCAGACACTCAACTAACGACAGATTTCGCAAAGATTCAATTACCCGCCGCTTCTGTCTTTCTGGTACATCCCACAACAAACACAATAATCCCTCAGTCGGGACAGTCGGCACATCCTGATAGCGATAACATCCCAAACGACAGAGTAGTTTATAGGAATCTGGGTAAATTTGAGCAAGACGATTAAACTGCTCTTGGATCAGATTTTCTACAGCTAACTCTACCAATAACCCAGCTTCGACTTGATATTCTTGCCAATAGGCTACCATACCTCCATCTCTCTGTATGGGAGCGCAGAGGATATTCATAGCTAGGGCATTGCCGCCATAGGCCTTGTGCATTTCCCTGAGAGTTGTTGCGTCTATCTCAATATCACGGAGGCTCAAAAAATCTTGCCATGCTTGTTCATTGAGGCTAGGTAACGAATAGTTAGTGACACCCACACATTCAGCCAAAGGCTGACGGCTGGTAATCAGCGTCACGGATTGTACCGACGCATCAGCCAAAACTCGTAACAATTCAACGTAGAGGCGATGGGGTTCAATAAATCTGCCTTGTCCATCTAGCGCGGGTTCCAAATTATCAATCAACACCCCAACTCTGCGTATCTGGAGTTGGCGCTTCAGTCTCGCAAGGGTAATGCCAAACTCCCGCCCAGGTTCTTCCTGAAAGTCTTTTTTCAGCAATTCCTCGATCGCACTTTCGACTCTGGTAATATTCTCTTTCTCCTTGGCCATCAGCACTTCCACCACTAAGTCAAAACCCTGAGACTTGAGATATTCCTGCGCTAAAGTCGTTTTACCCACACCGCCGGGTGCTTTGATGACGATGACTTTTGCTCCTTGGTTGATATGGATGTTAAGCTGGGCGATTTCTTCTTCGCGTCCCACAAAATTCAGGTTTGGGGGTGGGGGAAGTGCGATCGATCGTTCAACTTGTATAAGCCCAGCCTCAGAGTTCTGTTTTTCGAGGCGCAGGCGTTGTTCTAGCGTCGATATCAGATTTCTTTTCGCTATCGGCTCACCCAATGCAGCCGATAGCACTTTACATAACTTGGAGCTAACTTCTTTGGCGTAACTCTCGTTACAGGAATAAGACTCGGCAATTTCGCTGAGTGACTTACCTTCCAAAGCTCCCCGAAGAATATTCGTTGGCAAATCGTCTAAGGGTTTCCCGGTTTGGGCCACAATTAATCGTTTAGCCAGTTCTAATGCCGCTTCGATATCCATAGCTTTGGTAAAGGCACTTTTATTTTATTATCCTTCAGCTTGAGCTTTATTTTCGCGATCGACCCGTCTAAACCCGTCTTTTACCAACCAAACCCGCCTACCAAAGTCCCAACCATAAGCGACTGAAAAGCATTTAAGCCATTGTTACTGTTTAGTTGTGGGTTGCTTCAAATCAAAACACCCACGCTAATACAGAACCAAACATTACAACTGGAGTAACTAAAATGCCTTTACCAACAACTGAGCAAGAATGGGATAAACAAAGTGGTGATGGCTACCAATTTGATAGTAATCTCGCCACTGGAAACCCTTACACAAATATTAAGGAATCTACATCCGAGGTTAAGCAAGTCAATCAACAACTTGCAACAGCACTTCTCGGTAATGCCGCTGCCATGAATACTGGCTATGCCTATGACATAAGTGCTGATGGTTCTTACAATGGTACTACTAAGTCTCATGCAGGAATTGATTATAAAGTTGGTTCTGGTAAAAACGTTTCAGTAGTAGTGCCTGGAAAAATTGTAAAAGTCACTGACTACGGGGCAATAGGGCAATTTGTTACTGTAGAGGGCAATGATGGAAAACGATGGATATACGGTCATCTCACAGGTGCCAAGCTAACAGGCGATGTAAAGATTGGAGATTCAATCGGCACAGTCAAAAACCAAGGCGGTAACTCCCATTTTCACATAGAGGTACACAATCGTGGTGCTAATGGTTTATTTACTAGCTATATTGGTGGAATTCCATCTCAAAGCCGTGATTTTGTACTGAACAATTCGATGAGTCCCCTGCAAGCTTATTCGGAGTGGAAAAACCAGGGCAATAACGGAGGCGGTGTTACCCTTCCACCCTCATCCCCAGGAGGTCGAGTTTTCACGGGCGGGTCAGGGAACGACATCCTCAACGGGCAAAACACCAACGACACCTTGATTGGTAACGCCGGCAACGACACCCTCTATGGTGAAGCCGGTAACGATTACCTAAATGGTGGTGCGGGCAACGACTACCTCGACGGCTATGCCAGCAGAAATAGCCCCGATTTCGATACTCTCGAAGGTGGAGCGGGGGTGGATACCTTTGTGTTAGGAAACTCACGCCAGGGAATGTTCTACCTAGGAACCGGTCAGGCGACTATTGTCGATTACAACTTCCGCGATGACTACATCCAGTTGAGCGGCAATCGTAATCAGTATCGCCTGGCTCGTGAAGGCAATGACACTCTGGTGCAAACCTCCGGCGGCGACACCCTAGCAGTAGTCAAAAACGTGCCAGATTTGAGCTTCAACATCACACCTTCCCGTAGCGACTTTAAGTTTGTTTAACTTGCTTAAAGGAACCAATGAATAATCTTCTGGTTATGGCTATTTATCTGGAGCCATTTTGCTCTAACGTTTTCATTTATAACGAATAGCATTTTCGGCAAAACTAGAAACCTCTAACAGGGTGTAAAGCTCAAGGCTTACACCCTTTTTTTAGTCCGCGAAGCCGGAAAATATTACTCCAAGAAACCGGGTTTCTGCGATAATTTAAGCCTCCCCACCAAAATTTAGGAAGAAACCCGGTTTCTGACTCCCTGCACAACTCCAAGTAGCAGCAGGGGTTCCCAAGGAAGATATTATGTTGGTATTTCACGAGCCGGGAATGTGGCAATACACAGATTTTGCAGTTGCTTCGTAGCGGTCATTTAACTTAACTCCAGCGGTCAAAAATAGACAGGCAAACCATCCTGAAATACCAGCAATTCTCCCGGTTGAATCTTCGTCCAAACTTCATTATCCGTAAGTGGTAAAGTAGCAATTACCGCCACGCGATCGCCCTCCTTGGTCAATTCCCGAAAATCCACCGTCACATCCTCATCGATCGAGTGGGCGCTAGCAAAAGGTGCTTGTCGTACAATATAATGCAGATTAGTAGAACAATGCACAAACAAGTGTTCTCCATCCGAAAGTAAATAGTTAAAAATTCCGTATTCTGCTAAAGTTTTAGTGATTTCGTTGAGTACCTCGTAAATTTCCGTCAAATTTGGCTTATTTTGAGGAAAACTTTCTCGCAGTTTTTCTAATATCAAACAAAAGGCTTTTTCGCTGTCAGTTTTGCCTACAGCTTGGTAAAATCCGGCGCTTTCAGGATTAAAGTTTTCCAGATTTCCGTTGTGAGCAAACACCCAATACCGCCCCCAAAGTTCCCGCCCAAAAGGATGGCAATTTTCCAGAACAATATCACCTTGAGTAGCTTTACGGATGTGAGCAATCACGTTAGTTGAATGAATGGGATAGCGACGCACTAAATCAGCCACGGGAGAACTAATGGCTGGTTTAGAATCTATAAAAATGCGGCATCCTAAACCCTCAAAGAAAGCGATTCCCCAACCATCTTGATGAATGTCGGTTTTGCCACCCCTGGCAGAGAAACCTTCAAAAGAAAAGCAAATATCTGTGGGAACGTTACAGTTCATTCCTAGTAATTGGCACATAACGGTTAATTGTAGTAAGTTAGGAATATTGATATCTCCCACAAAGATAGTCAAGAACAGGTGATTGAGGCCTGTTCCACAGGAATTATGGGAGATGTTGATTGATGTCGCAGCTATTGGTCGCTGCGGACTGACAATGATAGTATTATAGTAGTCAAGAATCGAGAATTTCCCAAAAAGTCATAAAAATTAGGGATAATCAATAGTAGAGAGAGATAAATAGCATATCATGGCTAAGTAGACGATGATGTTACTTGGCGATAATCCTCTATTTCTGCGATCGCAAAACTTCCGATATACAGCCCATGGTAAAACCGACCACAATTTGGACGAAAGTTCCTCTGTCAAATCCAGCGAACCGAAAATTATCCCTCCAAACCCTCCTGATCGTTCCCTTTGTCATACAAATCTTCGCCGCCGTAGGCTTAACGGGATATTTATCCTTCCGCAACGGACAAAAAGCCATTAACGAGTTAGCAAATCGACTCAGTAGCGAAGTCAGCGATCGCATCGATCAGCACCTCGACACCTATCTAGCAGCACCCAAACAAATCAACCAAATTAATGCTGATGCTATTAAATTAGGACAATTAAATTTGCAAGACCTTCCTAAAGTAGGACACTTTTTCTGGAAAGAAATGCAGATATTTAATGTTGGTTACATCTTCTATGTCTCAGCACAAGGTGAGTATGCTGGCTCTGGATATTTCCTCGATCCTGGAAAAGTATCTATTGATGAACTTTCAGCTAATACTAAAGGTAAAAATCATAGTTACAAGACTGATCGGCAAGGAAATCGCACTCATTTAGATTATGTATACGATTACGAACCTCGGAACGAGCTCGTATATAAACAAGCCATCCGTTCGGGAAAACCGATTTGGAGTAAAATTACTAATTGGGAAGCTTTTCCCGAAATTTTATCTATTGGTTCCGGCTATCCTATCTATAATAATAACAGTTTACAAGGTGTTTTTGGTGTTGACATCCGCCTTTCTCAAATCAGCGATTTTCTGCAAAAAATAGCAGTTAGTTCTTCCGGTAAAATTTTTATTGTAGAGCGCGACGGTATGCTGGTAGCGAGTTCGTCTCAGGAACATCCTTTTAAAATAACTAACAAAAAAGCGGAGAGGATTAATGCTGTAAATAGTAGCGATATTTTAATTAAATCGACCGCTACTTATTTAAAGAAAACCTTTGGTAGTTTTCGGGAAATAACAGAAAATCATAACTTACAATTTACCGAAAAAGGTCGTCGCCAATTTGTCCGTACAGCACCTTGGCAGGATAAATTTGGTTGAGACTGGCTAGTAGTCGTTGTCGTTCCCGAATCTGACTTTACAGAACAAATTAACGCCAATACTCGCACTACAATTGGGCTGTGTGCGGGAGCATTGTTAGTAGCAGTTTCCTTGGGGATTTGTACCTCTCGCCGCATTATCCAATCTATCTTTCGGATTGTCACCGCGTCCCAAGCGCTCGCCGCGGGAGAATTAGACCAAAACGTGCCTGGATCGAGCATTGCAGAAATAGAAATCTTAGCCACTTCTTTCAACAGCATGGCAGAGCGGCTGCGGGAATACTTCATAACTCTAAAAACCACTAATGAACAATTAGAAAATAGAGTAGAACAACGCACCAAAGAACTTTCGGAAGCTATTTACAACCTCCAAACAACTCAATCCCAATTAGTTCAAACTGAAAAAATGTCGAGTTTGGGGCAAATGGTGGCGGGCATTGCCCATGAAATTAACAATCCAGTCAACTTTATTCATGGTAACATCACCTGTACTAAAGAATATATTCAAGAACTGCTAGAAATAATTAATCTCTACGAAAAACACTATCCTAGTCCTACGCCTGAACTTCAAAAATTGTTAGCTAATTGCGATTTAGATTTCGTGAAAGAGGACTTACAAAAAATTATGGATTCCATGCAAGAAGGAACGAATCGCATCACAGATATTGTGCTTAATTTGCGAAATTTTTCTCGACTAGACGAATCAGAATTGAAAAAAGTTGACCTGGGTTCTGGTTTGGAAAGCACTCTGATGATTTTACAACATCGTTTGAGAGCGACTGAGCAAAGACCTGCAATTGAAGTGATTAAAAATTATGGCATTTTATCCAAAATAGAGTGTTATCCTGGTTTGTTAAACCAAGTTTTTATGAATATTTTGAGTAATGCGATCGACGCTGTTCAAGAATCAAAAATGGATGATATCAATAGTAACCCAACTATTGTAATTTCTACTGAAATGACCCCCGAAAAATTGGCGATAGTCAGAATTAGGGATAATGGGTTGGGTATAAAAGAAAATTTAATATCTAAGATATTCGATCCCTTTTTTACCACAAAACCTGTAGGAAAAGGTACAGGATTAGGATTGTCGATAGCTTATCAGATTGTCCGAGATAAACATCAAGGAGATCTGATTTGCACGTCTACACCAGGAGCAGGTACGGAATTTGCGATCGTACTCCCTCAAAATATTAGAAGCCGCCAAAATGATTTGTTAAATTAAATTTAGTTTAAAAAAGAGCGCTTAACCACAGACGGGGGATGATATGATGCTAGGAGTGATTTGTTTTTTTAGTTCCAATAAATACTAAGATAGATGGCTGACTTCTTAACCGCTGCATTATATAAGTTCGTTGAATTATCGGATTTTGCCGAATTCAAAGCACCGCTGCTCGCCTGCTGCGAGGAAAATCAAGTCGTTGGTACTATTCTGCTTGCCGAAGAAGGCATTAATGGGACGATCGCAGGTGCACCGGAAAATGTCTATGCAGTGCTGGCATTTCTGCGAAGTGATGCCCGTTTTGCTGATTTAGTTCACAAGGAATCGCGATCGCACAAACCACCGTTTTATCGCCTCAAGGTACGCTTGAAGCGGGAAATTGTCACGATGGGTGTACCTGATATTAATCCTAACCAGATGGCTGGTCGATATGTCAAGCCCGAAGAGTGGAACAAACTGCTTGACGATCCTGATGTTGTCGTGGTTGATGTGCGTAATGACTACGAAGTATCGATCGGCACTTTTAAAGGTGCGATTAATCCCAAAACAAAAAGTTTTTCTGAATTACCTGAATGGGTGGAACAAGAAACTGCTTTACACCATAAACCCAAGGTAGCGATGTTTTGTACAGGTGGGATTCGATGTGAAAAATCTACGGCATTTTTGCGTAAGGTAGGTTTTGATGAAGTCTATCATCTGGAAGGTGGCATTTTGAAATATTTAGAAATAGTACCAGAAGCTGAAAGTCGTTGGGAAGGCGAATGTTTTGTGTTTGATGAACGTGTGACAGTTGGTCATGGATTAAAGCCCGGTGACTATGAACTTTGTCGTGGTTGTGGCAACCCGATTAGTCCAGAAGATCGGACTTCAGAATTATTTGTAATGGGCGTGAGTTGTCCTTATTGTTATGGTACGAAAACCGAATCACAAAAACAAAGTTTATCAGAGCGGCAACGTCAGGTTGAGTTGGCGAATAGTCGAAATCAAAAACATATCGGTGCGCGTTATGATGGTCAGGAAAAACTAGATGATAGCACCAACTGAAGGTATTTCAAACTACACAATTTTGTATTCTTTTCGCCGCTGTCCCTATGCGATGCGGGCGCGTTTGGCGTTAGTTGCGAGCGGGATGGTGTGTGAGTTGCGAGAGGTTGTCTTGCGCGATAAACCACGGGAATTGTTGGCTGTTTCCCCGAAAGGTACGGTGCCAGTATTGGTCGATCGCGATGGACGGGTATTCGACGAGAGTATTGATATCATGTTTTGGACTCTGCTGCAACACGATCCTGAACAATGGTTAACGCCAGAGCAAGGTTCTGTTGAACAAATGCTGGAATTAATCGATAAATGCGATCGGGGTTTTAAATATCATTTAGACCGTTATAAATACCCTAATCGTTATGAAAATACTGATGCAATTGTTCATATAACAGAAGGTTATTTATATCTGGAAACACTCAACGCACGGTTAAGGGAAACGAGATATTTGTTTGGTAATCATGTGGCTTTGGCTGATATGGCGATCGCCCCTTTTGTTCGTCAATTTGCTCATACGGATCTAGAGTGGTTTAATCAACAGTCTTTGCCACACTTACAGTCTTGGTTAACCGAGTTTGTAAACTCCGAAATTTACACTCGGATTATGCCTAAATATCCGAAATGGGAATCGGGTAATGAATGCCTTGTTTTCCCTTAACCCAAGTGCATTCTATCTGAGTAACTTGTACTATATCCTGTATCTCAATCAAAATGGAAACTAAACCACCTCTACCACCTTTTACCTTAGAAACAGCTAAAGCAAAAGTTCAAGCCGCAGAAGATGCTTGGAATAGTCGCGATCCAGAACGAGTAGCCTTGGCTTACACCGAAGATTCACAGTGGCGAAATCGCGCCGAATTTTTCAGTGGAAGAGCAGAAATCAAGGCTTTCTTAAAACGCAAATGGGCAAAAGAATTAGACTATCGTTTGAAAAAAGAACTATGGAGTTTTACTGACAATCGAATTTCTGTGCGCTTTGAATATGAGTGGCATGATGATTCTGGCTACTGGTATCGCGCCTATGGTAACGAACAGTGGGAATTTGCCGAAAATGGATTGATGCGAAGACGTGAAGCTAGTATTAATGATGTGCTAATTCCCGAATCAGACCGTAAGTTTAAATGGGAACGCCCATGATTTGTCCTCTAAAAACTGTGTTAAAAGCATGAGAAAACCGCAAACAGTAAAATCTCTGGAAGAATTAGGACGTATTCAACTTTCAAAGAGCTTTTTTATGCGTGAATTTCTGTATTCGGAAATATCACAAATTGAAAGCATTCCCAATATCCCGGACGATCCAGATTTAGCAATTGCCGCCGGGAAAAATCTGTGCGAAAAAGTGCTTGAGCCAATTCAAGATGCACTCGGTCGAATCAGCGTCCGTTCGGCTTTCCGTGCTAGTGCTGTCAATCAAATAGGTGCGGCAAATAAAAATCAATATAAAGGATAAAGGTGCGTCGCTTTCTACAATCAGCAATTTCCATTGAATATCTGGCGGCGACGCACCCTACAAAGCTACTTCGTGTCCTTTGCGTCTTCGCGGTTCAATAATACTAAAGTCCTGAGATAATTATTAAGCAGTTAACTAAGCCAACAGCATGAGTATTGACCAATTAAACACCGACTACGGCATTGCCGGCAACCTCACTTTTGCCACCGGAAATGGTGGTTTTCCGATGATTCACATCGACAATGGCCAAGCCAAAGCCTTGATTTCTGTGTATTCTGGCCAAGTGCTCTCCTTCCAACCAGCCACCGAAACCACAGATTTGATGTTCCTCAGCGACAAAGCCTACTATGCGGAGGGGAAAGCGATCAAAGGCGGTGTACCTATCTGTTGGCCTTGGTTTGGCCCAGATCCCGAAGGTTTGGGGCGTCCAGCCCACGGGTTTGTGCGGAATCGCCTCTGGAATGTGGTAGCCACCAGCACCACTCCAGAGGGCGCAACTCAAGTGATTTTGGGGCTTAAGGATACTGAGGAAACGAGGGCGATGTGGCCCCAAGCCTTTGAATTGGCGATCGCAATTACCGTCGGAACCACTCTCACAGTAGAATTAATTACCCGCAATTTAGGCGACAAAGCCTTTCCCCTCACCCAAGCTTTCCACACCTATTTCCAAGTAGGAGATATCAGCCGTGTGCAGGTTTTGGGATTGGAAAATACCCAGTATCTTGATAAAGCCGATGGTGGTGTCGAAAAAACTCAAGTGGGTGGAGTGGTAGCAACAGGTGAAGTCGATCGCATTTATCTTGATGTTACCAATGAATTAGTCATTGATGATAGCAGTCTTAATCGTCGTATTCGCATTAAATCCTCTGGTAGTAAATCCGCCGTTGTGTGGAATCCCTGGGTAAAAATTTCTGCAAATATGGCCGACCTTGATGATAGCGATTATCAGCGTTTAATCTGCGTGGAAACGACCAATGCGGCGACGGATATTGTTGAAGTTCCTGCTGATGGTGAGTTTCGATTGGCTGCAATTTACAGCGTTGAGCGTAATTAAGAAATGAGAGGTTAATTTCAGCGGTGATGGGGCTATATTTTTCACTATTGTATTGAAAAACTCTGTCACCGTAATGTCTAAGATTTAACCGCAGAGGGCGCAGAGAACGCAGAGGAAGATAAGAGAGATTCGATTGGCTGCAATTTACAGCGTTGAGCGTAATTAAGAAATGAGAGGTTAATTTCAGCGGTGATGGGGCTATATTTTTCACTATTGTATTGAAAAACTCTGTCACCGTAATGTCTAAGATTTAACCGCAGAGGGCGCAGAGAACGCAGAGGAAGATAAGAGAGAGATGAATAATTATTGGTGACTGATTGTTTCGGCTGTCATAATGGCGATCGCAACAAATGTAACAATATTTAATTTCAACATGATGTAAACTGAGGTATTGTAGATATTACCATCAATGATTATGCAAAACTATAACTGGAAAAAACTTCAAAATGGGTCAGATATTCGCGGTATCGCTCTCGAAGGAGTTGCCGATGAAAAAGTTAACCTCACACCGGAAATTGCCACGATTTTGGGTCAAGCATTTGCTAATTGGCTGGTGGGAAAAGTCCATAAACCTGCGGAAAAGTTAATAATTGCGATCGGGCGCGACAGCCGCCTATCCGGGCCCAGTTTAATGTCAGCAGTCATGGCCGGAATCACCTCTGTTGGTAGCCAAGTATACGATTTTGACATGGCATCAACTCCGGCGATGTTTATGAGTACCATTACTCCTGGTTTTGATTGCGAAGGCGCAATTATGCTCACGGCTAGCCATTTGCCTTTTAATCGCAACGGCTTAAAGTTTTTCACCGCCAATGGTGGTTTACAAAAAAAAGATATTACAGATATCTTAGCATTTGCCGAAACCAATCAGTTTGAAAAAGCAGCCGTTCTGGGTAGTATTGCAAAGCATGATTTCATTTCAGTTTATGCTAATCAATTTGTGACTAAGATTCGGGAATCAGTCAATCATCCCGATAATTTCGAGCAGCCACTGACAGGACTGAAAATTGTTGTGGATGCGGGGAATGGTGCTGGCGGATTCTATGTGGATAAAGTTCTAAAACCTTTGGGCGCGGACACCACAGGTAGTCAGTTTCTAGAACCGGATGGCACTTTTCCTAATCATGTGCCAAATCCCGAAGATAAACAGGCAATGCAGTCAATTTGTCAAGCGGTAATTGCCAATCAAGCTGATTTTGGGATTATTTTTGATACGGATGTCGATCGCAGTGCGGCCGTCGATGGAGCCGGCAAGGAACTCAATCGCAATCGCTTAATTGCCTTGATTTCAGCGATTGTGTTACAAGAACATCCAGGTTCTACGATTGTCACCGATTCCATTACTTCCGATGGCTTAACGCAATTCATCGAACAGGATTTAAAGGGAATTCACCATCGCTTTAAACGAGGTTACAAAAATGTGATTGATGAGTCGATTCGTCTCAATCAAAGCGGGCAGGAATCTTGGCTGGCTATTGAAACTTCTGGCCATGGAGCTTTGAAGGAAAATTATTTTCTGGATGATGGTGCTTATTTGGTTAGTAAGTTATTGATTGAATTGGCTAAATCACAACTGGCAAATAAGTCATTGCCAGATTTAATTACGAATTTGCAAGAGCCTGAAGAAAGTGCGGAGTTTCGGATTAAAATTAGTGTGGACGATTTTAGGGCTCTGGGCGATCGCGTTATTGAACAACTGCAAGAATTTGCATCAACTCAAGCTGACTGGAAAATCGTTCCCAATAACTATGAAGGATTGCGGATTTCCTGCACCTCACCTGACGAATCTGGCTGGTTTCTGTTACGTTTATCCCTCCACGATCCGGTGATGCCTTTGAATGTTGAGTCTAATGTCAAAGGTGGTGTCCATCGCATAGTCGATCGGCTTTTAGCTTTTTTCCAAACAACAGAATCCCTTGATTTTTCCACACTGTTGAAGTAGAAACGCACCCCAGATGCGATCGGATTTGTAGAAATTTATCTTTCATCAATTTTACCCGATCGCCTATTCATTGTTTCTGATTCCCGACGAAAAAAACTAACTTCAACTAAACCAAGCTAGCCACACCGGAAGCATCAACAACAACCCCACAGAAGTTATGGCAATACTGCAAGCTAACAAATCGCGATCGAGATCCTAGACTTCTGCTAAAATCAACACAGAAAGCGCCGTGGGTGTTCCCGACATCAACACCAGCACGAGTCTGGGAGCGCCACTCAATCCGAAATAACTAGCACCCAATCCCTATGAGAACATGGGGACAATTATTACTTTTAGTAGGGATGGGATTAAGCCCATTTCAAAACTTTGCCATTTTTTAATAGACCTCAGACGAATACCAACTAATAGCAAAGCACTGGCAATTACAAACCAAACTCCTGCTTGCAATCCCGATTCTACTGTCTCCGGTAAGGCGATATTTTTGGTTAAAATACCAATTTAAAATGCCCACAATGCGGGGAATGTTAGCACATCTTTTAGCTGAGTAAACCAGTTATTTTTTTCCTGGTAATGACCGTAATAGCTAGCAATAAATACACCGAATACATAGGTTCCGAACACGTTGTTAGTTACGCTATATAATACCGCCCTGTTGTTATTTTTGGCGCTGATGATGGCGGGGCGATCGCTAATCCGACCAAGCCTGTATTTCCTAATATTGCCGCTAGGATAAAACTGCCTTGGCTCGATCGCTTCAGGGAGCTAAAATTTAATAATAGTGCATTGAGTACAGAGTTTTTGCCCAGAAAATAGGGCAGGGCGATGTGGTGGGCGCTTAGCTGTTGCAATAACTTCCAAGTCAGCCAAGCTAAACTCGTACTCATAGATAACACAAATATGGCGATCGCAGGCGTGAATCCCACCGCACCAGAAAATTCGCTGTGACGGGCTAAAACTAGAATTTGCAGCGGTATCCCAATCCAAAAAAGAAAGTGGCTTAGCAGCTTAGAAAAATTAACAGGCATGAACTGAAATAAGAGTAATCCTAAGCCTGTCCAGATTAGTAGAGGCGTGTAGGCGTGAAATAAGGTTTCAACCATAATAATTAAGTTGACAATTTGAAATGTCTTGACTTATTAATAGTAAGGCTAAAACCTGTTCTCGGTTTGACCTATTTATAATTTGACAAATTTGTCTTCAAATTATCTTGCTTTTTTTCAGCTCATGTGCTGGGTCATCTGGGCGATCGCCTGGAACAGCAAGATGTTCTGTCGTTTACGGTTGTTTATGATATTTTTAACCGCAGAGGACGCAGAGAGCGCAGAGAAAGAGAATTGAGAGATGAATTATTTCTATGTCTATGAAGGAGTTGAGATTAACTGAATTACACTGATTAATTCAATTTCAAAGCATTAACAGGTACTTCCTCCCAAGCGGTGACAGTGCGCAATGTAGCAACCCAGCCCTGTTGTTTTTGTTCTGGGGTCAAATTCTGTTCAAAAGAATCATGACATTGTTTAGCTTGAGTCTCATTGACACAAGCAATGCAAGCATAGAGAATACCTGATGGATCGATTTGTTCGTTTACCCAAATAATCAAAATTTACTCTCCTAATTTACTTTTTTTTCACAGGCAAGATGCCTGTGCCACCATAGATAAATTTTGGGTGGGGTGCACACTTTTATCTTTGCCTGAATTACTTTGAAGCCAAAGTCGCCAGAGATTCGCCCGCCAGCCGACAAATCCGCCAGTCGGGCATCACATTAGCACCGATTCCTTTGTAAAATCCGATCGCCAATTCATTCCAATCCAACACACTCCATTCCAAACGCCCGCAGCCGCGATCGACTGTCAACTGCGCTAAATATACTATCAAAGACTTGCCAATTCCCCGCCCTCGAAACTCAGGGAGGACAAACAAATCTTCCAAGTAAATTCCCGGCTGAGTCAGAAAAGTCGAATAGTTGTGAAAAAACAGCGCCCAGCCCACCACTCGACCTTCGGACTCTGCTAAAATTGCTTCGGCAAAAGGTCGATCGCCAAACAGATGATTCTCCAAATCCACCGCACTCCCCGTGACAGCATCCGATAACTTTTCGTACTCAGCCAAAGCTTTAATCAAATCAAACAACACGGGCACGTCTGTCCGCGTAGCTGGACGCAAAATCACCTCAGAAGACATAAACACAGTAGTAAGTGACAATCAAACATTAAAATACCATATCATATCATATCAATTCCGGTTGCACCGGAATGAATATTACCGGAAATTAGTCCAAGGCAGTGCCGTTTCCCTACCTGATTATTTTGAGGTAGGGACACTCCAAAAGCCGTCTCCGACCAGACTTATTTCAACCAGCCCTTCAATCGTTCTGTCACTTGAGGTCGCCGCAGTTTCCGCATCGCCTTATTTTGAATTTGACGCACTCGTTCGCGGGACAAATTGAACAAACTACTCACCTCTTCTAAAGTATAAGGTTCCCCGGTTACTAAGCCATAACGCATTGCCACAATCTCTTTTTCCCGCTCTGTCAAAATATTGTCCAACACCTCCAAAATATCTTGGCGCATCATCATCTCATTCATTTGAGCTTCAGGAGATTGGGTCACACTATCTTCTATCACATCCAACAGTTCCGAACTTTCTTCCGAGCCGATACGGTGATTGAGAGACAAAGATTGTCGGCGTACTTGCTGGAGGTAACGAAGTTGTTCGGAAGTAACTTCCATAGCTTTAGCAAGTTCAGCTTCCGTGGGATTGCGTTGGAGAGAGCGCCTCACATCCCGATAAACTCTTTTTAGCTTATTTAATTGTTCGACAATGTGAACAGGTAATCGAATCGTCCGCCCTTGATTGGCAATTGTGCGAGTAATTCCCTGGCGAATCCACCAATAGGCATAGGTAGAAAACTTGTAACCTTTCTCTGGATCGAATTTTTCGGCTGCTCGATTTAAACCCAAAGCCCCTTCTTGAATTAAATCGAGAAAAGGTACGCCCCGGTTGAGATAGCGTTTGGCGATGGAAACCACCAACCGCAAATTCGAGCTAATCATTTTTCGTTTCGCTGATTGACACTGATACCGGAGATTTTGCAGTTGAGTTTCGCTCAAACCCAAAGCCGCTGCGAGTTCAGCTTTTGTGGCAATTCTCCCCAATTCCTGCTTCAAACTCTGTTCTAGTTCCTCAATGGCTATCAATTCTTGGACGCGACGGGCTAATTCTACCTCTTCGGCAGCACTCAGCAGAGGATAGCGAGCCATTTCCTTGAACAAAGCTCCGACGGGATCGTCGGCAGACCAGTTGTTGTATGCTGACGAGCGAGTTAAAATCGGCAGATCGATCTCGATATCTTCTTCTGCGATCGCGAATGAGGCTTCCGGTGCCACCGCAAAACTGCCTAGGTCAGATTCTGCCATATGGTGCTTGGTGTCGGTGGAATGATTTCAAATGTCTGCCTTTACTGTAACGAATTTAAAGCCAAATTCCCGAAATCCCCAATTCAAAATCCAAAATCAATTGGTTCGAGCCAATAAAGGAGCCGCTTGCAACAACTGCTGAGTGTAAGGGTGCTGTGGATTCGTAAAAATATCCCTAGTCTTGCCAATTTCCACAATTTTGCCAGCATTCATCACTGCAATGCGATCGCAAAAAAATCGCGCCACCCACAAATCATGGGTAATAAACAAATAAGTGAGATTAAATTCCTGCTTCAATTCCAACATCAGTTCTAAAACCTGCGTTTGAACACTCGCATCCAGCATACTCACCGGTTCGTCGCAAATAATCAATTGTGGGCGAGTAATCAAAGCGCGGGCGATGGAAACCCGCTGCTGTTGTCCTCCTGACAATTCCGTTGGATAGCGACTAAAAAAATCTTCCCCAGGAGTCAAACCCACCCGCTCTAACATTTGGATTACTTGTCTTTTAGCTTCGCGGGTATTAGCTAGTTTGTGAATCAATAAAGGGTCAGCAATACTTTCTCCCACAGTCATCATCGGATTCAAACAAGCGTGGGGGTCTTGAAATACCATTTGCATTTGGCGGCGGTGTTTCCTGACAGCATCCCTAGTCAGGGCTGTCAAATTTATTCCCTGAAATTCCACTTTGCCACCAGTGGAGGGAATTAGCTGCAAAATCGTCCGTGACAATGTACTTTTGCCACAGCCTGACTCCCCTACAAGCCCTAGGATTTCTCCCTGTTTTAGCTGGAAATTAACCCCATCTACTGCTTTAATTACATCACGTTTCCTAGAAAATAACTGTTCTAATAAATTGCTTTCTAAACTGTAGTGCTGCTGCAAATTTGTCACCCTCAACAGAGGAGAATTGCTTTCCTCGTTTCCCCCTTCCATGGAGTTAGGGAGGGGTTGACTTTCTTGGGGGGGGTTATCTTCTCCGGGTAGGGGGTTGTCTTCTTGCTTCTGAATGTGCAAAGCTGCTTTTAAGAGCGATCGAGTATATTCGTGTTGTGGCTGTTTAAAAACTTGCTCCACGGGTCCGGTTTCTACCACTTTGCCACCATACATCACCGCAATGCGATCGCAATACTCAGCCACCATCGCCAAATCGTGAGAAATCAACAAAATAGCCGTTCCCCGTTCAGCACACAGTCGCGTTAATTCCTGCAAAATCTCGGCCGCGACAGTAACATCCAAACTGGTAGTTGGTTCATCCGCCACAATTAATTTAGGTTCGAGCAAAAGAGCCAAAGCAATTGCCACTCTTTGGCGCATTCCGCCACTAAATTCATGAGGAAATTGCGACCAACGAGAAGCCGGAATTTTTACAGATTCCAAAACTTCAATCGCCCGTTTTTTAGCTTCCTTTCTCGACAAATTTGGTCTATGAGCCTGCAAAGTTTCAATACAATGTTGACCGACAGTCATCAAAGGATCGAGGCGAGTCATGGGGTCTTGAAAAATCAGTGCCACAGCTTCGCCCCGAAACCCTCTGAGTCGCGAAGCATTCATTTCAAATATTGACTCTCCACTAAACAGAACTTGCCCCTCAATCAGGGTTGACTCCGGCAGCAAACGCATCGCCGCCCGTCCCAAAGTTGACTTGCCGCATCCCGATTCCCCAACTAATCCCAGCTTTTCCCCCGGTTGCAGTGTCAGGGAAACACCGTCAACGGCCCAACCGGATTGGCCCTGGCGCTGAGGATAAGCTACTCGTAGATTTTCGACGCAAAACAAAGAATATTCATTAGTCATTAGTTATTAGTCCTTAGTCCTTAGTCCTTAGTTATTAGTTATTAGTTATTGGTTATTTGTTATTTGTTATTTGTTGTTTGTTATTGGTTATTAGTCCTTAGTTATTTGTGGTTTGTGGTTTGTTGTTTTTTTTACTCTCAACAGTCAACAGTCAACAGTTAACAGTCAACTGTCAACTGTCAACTAACAAAGGACTAAATTTCCTTTCGCTTCAACTCAGCTTTCCGCAGTATATAAGTAGCCGCACAATCTGCGTGGGGATGGTCTGCTAAAACTTCTGCAAGTTCCAACACATAGCCGGCGATGTCTGGACCTAGCTTTTCGATCAGGACTTGGCGCTCCCTTTCGGCCAGTTCCTGCAAGCGGGCTTTAGCTTGCCAGGTTGGAGAAAACATTTGGTCAATCTCGGTGTGGAATCCCAGACTTTCGAGAAGGTCCCACTCGCCGTTATCGCA
This sequence comes from Microcoleus sp. CAWBG506, assembly GCA_020883125.1. Classification (GTDB taxonomy): domain Bacteria; phylum Cyanobacteriota; class Cyanobacteriia; order Cyanobacteriales; family Microcoleaceae; genus Microcoleus. The sequence continues at coordinate 218,882 of JAHREW010000001.1, read as the reverse complement.
CCAAATTCCGCCACAGAGCGTACACCGCTCTATGTAAAACGGTATTCTGCTAAAAGGAACTTTTGTTCGCGACAGATAGTGACCATCTTCGGGACACAGGGCTGCTTTGCTGTCGTAGGGAGATGGTGTAAATTCTATGCCGACAGTGGCTGTCTCCCGTTTGTCGGATTTGAGGGACCACTGGCGCTGGTTTTTTTGCCAAGTTTCGTATTCTCGGCCTGGAATCCAGATACCATAACAGTTGGGACACCATTGCACCGAAATAGCACCGGCTAATGTGCCACCCTCTAAGTTGGGATGTTTGCATTTTGGACATTCCACGGCTTTAATTTCTCCTTACCTGCTCAATTCTTGGTTAACTCAGTTGTTTATTCTGCCTTTTGGGCGGTATCTAAAGCTACATAATTTTTGGGCAGCAGCACACCGCAGTAGCCAATTAGCGTGTTAATCCTCTCCATCGCCGCAGTTTGTCTGGCTGTCGCTGTCGCTGGCTGGCGGGATGCTTGCAAAAATGTGACATCTGTACCCAACATTCGCAGTTGCTTGTGAATTTCCGTCAGATAGGACTGTTCTGCTGGTGTTTCTGAGGGTTCTAACTCACTGTTGTCGGTTGTCATAATTTGGTTTCCGAAAAATTGTTGCACTTTTTTGTATTCCGCCATCAGTGCAGCTCGATCGAGATTATCCTGTGCAGCAGTTTTTTGGAGCTGTTCGAGTGCTTGCTTTAATTTGTGATACCCCTGATAGCGATTTTCGGACAAGATCATAATTTTGTAAATGAATTTCTATTTATAATCAAAGTAGATCTTTTCTTAAAGTTAGTGAGATTTTTGGGAACCGAGGGCATCACTCGATCGCCCTTGTCTGACCTCTCACTGCCCAAATATTCTGATTCTATACTATGGTATCCCGCAGGGGCTACCATAGTGTCATTATATTTTCCTCCCTGGGAGGGGCGGCGATGTGGAATTTAATCGCTATAGTTGACCCAAAAAATTGACTCTTTTTGGCGATTGCAACTTCTGACATCTAATTAGTTTAGTATAGCTAAACACATATTTTTGGCAATTGAACCGATCGTAGACTTTTAACCATTTGTATTTTTAAGTTTTAAAGGTGCGTACCATGAATCCTCAAACTCTCACTCCTGCTATCGATCCTGCTATCGTTCCCGATTGGCTACAAGAATGCCTGAATACCCGATCGACCCTAGAAGCAGACTCTAGCTCCCATTGTCCCACTGGCAACAACTTAATTTGTCAGGCCTTTGAATTTGCCCTAGACTTGCACGAAGGACAATACCGCAAGTCAGGAGAACCTTACATTTGCCATCCCGTAGCTGTCGCCGGGATGTTGCGCTACATGGGCGCTAACAGTGCCATGATCGCAGCCGGTTTCCTCCATGACATTGTGGAAGATACGGATGTTACGGCCGAAGACTTGGAACAACAGTTTGGCTATGAAGTGCGACAGTTGGTGGAAGGGGTAACAAAACTTTCTAAGTTTAATTTTTCGAGTAAAACTGAACGCCAAGCTGAAAATTTTCGGCGAATGTTTGTGGCAATGGCTAAAGATATTCGTGTAATTGTAGTCAAGTTGGCCGACAGGCTGCACAACATGAGAACTTTAGAACATTTGCCACCTGAAAAGCAGCGTAGTATTGCTTTGGAAACACGAGAAATTTTTGCTCCCCTGGCGAATCGTTTGGGTATCGGTCGCTTTAAGTGGGAGTTGGAAGATTTGGCTTTTAAATACCTGGAACCGGAGGCTTACCGCGAAATTCAGGATTTAGTCGTGGTGAAACGCGCCGATCGCGAAACTCAACTCGCAGAAGTTACAAATAGTTTACTAGAAAGACTTGACAAATTAGGCATAAAATGCTATGAAGTCAGCGGTCGTCCCAAACATTTGTACGGGATTTACGGGAAGATGCAGCGCAGCCAAAAAGGGTTTAACCAAGTTTATGATATTGCTGCGGTGCGGATCATCGTAGAAACCAATGATGAGTGTTATCGAGCTTTGGCGATCGTCCATGATTCTTTCCGCCCCATACCAGGCCGCTTTAAAGATTATATCGGTTTACCAAAGGCAAATCGCTATCAATCTTTGCACACAGGAGTAATCGGAACCAGTGGCCGGCCCATCGAAGTACAGATTCGTACAGTAGCAATGCACCACATTGCTGAATACGGGATTGCCGCGCACTGGAAATACAAAGAAACAGGCGGTTCTAGCAATACGAAAGTCACCGGAGATGACGAGAAATTTACTTGGCTGCGCCAACTGCTAGAATGGCAAAGCGACCTCAAAGACGATCGGGAATATTTAGAGAGTATTAAAGACAATTTATTTGACGAAGATATCTATGTTTTTACTCCAAACGGAGATGTCATTGCTCTCAATAAAGGTTCCACACCAGTAGATTTTGCCTATCGCATTCACACCGAAGTAGGCAATCATTGTACCGGGGCGCGGGCTAACGGGCGGATGGTGACACTGGACACTGTTTTAAAGAATGGCGATATAGTCGAAATTCTGACTAAAAAAAATGGCAATCCGAGTTTGGGTTGGCTGAATTTTGTCAAGACAAACGGAGCGAAAAATCGAATTAGACAGTGGTTTAAGCGATCGCATCGAGATGAAAATATCGCTCGTGGCCGGGAATTGTTGGAAAAAGAATTAGGCAAAAGTGGTCTTGAATCTTTGCTAAAATCGGAACCGATGCACTCAGTGGCGCTGCGCTGCAATTACCACAGTGTCGAAGATTTATTGGCTGGTTTAGGTTACGGCGAACTGACATTAAATCTGGTAGTAAATCGCATCCAAGATTTGGTAAAAGTCCGCCAGAAAGTTGACTTTCCTTCTGTGGCAACAATTCAGGAATTTCCTGTGCAAATACCTCTAATAATGCCGCCGAAAACTGTACCAAGTTCGTCTCCGAGCAAATCGCCGATCGCAGGTATTGAGGGATTAGTTTACCATTTGTCAGGCTGCTGCTGTCCGATTCCAGGGGAAGCAATTATTGGAGCTGTGACTCGGACTCACGGAATTTCTATTCACCGACAAGGTTGTGTAAACGTTGAAAATGTGCCTGGGGATCGGTTAGTTCCTGTGAGTTGGAATTCGAGCGATCGCAATGGGAGCAGCCCCAATACTTATGCTGTTAATATTCAAATTGAAGCCCTAGACAGAGTAGGAGTTTTCAATGATGTATTGTCACATTTGAAGGACAACAAAGTCAACGTCCGCAGTGCTCAAGTAAAAACCTATCCAGGTTGTCCGGCCTTAATTGATTTGTGCATGGATATCCAAGATAAAGAACAGTTCGAGCGCACTTGTATGCAAATCAAAAATATGAGCGATATTTTGAATTTGCGGCGGCTCAGTCAAGTGAATGAATAGGGAATTGGGCATGGGAATGGTTATACCAATTTTTTATGAGGCTGCATAGAATCCGATCCCCCCTAGCCCCCCTTAACAAGGGGGGGACAAGATTCCAATTAAAGTCCCCCTTCTTAAGGGGGATTTAGGGGGATCGAGATATGTGCAACTTCACATTAAATTGGTATTAGTTGTTAGTTGTTAGTTGGTAATAGGGAGTTGTTACTTGTTAGTTGACAATGCCCTATTCCCGATTCCCAATGCCCCGGAACACCTCCAGAAACTTGAGAAAGGCTATATTTCTGGTTTTAAATCTCGTTCCATCAGAGCTAAAACTGCTTGTTCGGGAGTGATTTCACCATTGAGCAAACGGTAAACTTGACGGGAAACAGGTACTTCAATAGCACGTTGATTAGCTAAATCAATTAAAACATTAGTAGTATTTACTCCCTCAGCCGTGCTTTGTAATTCGTGCAAAATTTGCTCTAAAGATTTACCTTGAGCCAATCCAAAACCAACCCGGTAATTGCGCGATAACGAACTATTACAAGTAGCGAGTAAATCTCCCAAGCCTGACAAGCCATAAAAAGTTTCTGCGTGAGCGCCCAAACGAACACCAACTCGAATCATTTCCGGCAAAGCGCGAGTTAGCAAAGCAGATTTTGCATTAGTTCCTAATTGTAAACCGTCGCAAACACCAGCGGCGATCGCAAATACATTTTTCAGGGTACCACCTAATTCAGTTCCCAAGGGATCTTGATTAATATAAACCCGAAAAATTTCCGAACTGTAAATATGCTGCACCTGCTTAGCGGCTGCTAAATCCCAACTAGCAGCTACCGTTGCAGCAGGCAATTCCTGCCGAATTTCCTCAGAAAGATTGGGCCCAGAAAGCACGACTATGGGATGGCGTGGAAAAGCAGTTTGCCAAATTTGTGAAGGAGTACGAGTAGTGGCGGGGTCTAAACCTTTGGTAACAGTAACTATAATGGTGTTAGGGCTTAGATTTGTGGACAGAAGCCGATCGACTGTGGGGCCAACTCCTTTCATGGAAACTGCTGAAACCACAATATCAGTGGCTGTTGTAACAGATTCTAGCTCAAAAGAACTGCGACGGGACCACAAGTTAACTTGATGGTCATTTTTACTTGCTAGATTTGCTAGTGCAGAGCCCCAAGCACCTCCGCCTAATATTGTCAAGATTGTCATTGGTTAATTGGTAATGGGGAATGGGGAATTGGTAGTAAATTCGGCAATACGCAGCCTACTAACGAGGGGGCTGGGATTCTTGACATCGCCTCTACAACTATGCTTTCAATTGGGGGCGCAATCCATAATGACGGTATCGCCAATAATCGCGCAAAATGCGATCGTGATCGAAACAAAGTTCAGCGGGAATTTGCCAAGATTCAAATATTTCTAAATTTTTAGCATCGTCCGCGGCTTGGGGAATTCCTGTTGCCGAAGCCAGGAATACGATACTAATAGTGTGTTGGCGGGGGTCGCGATTTGGGTCAGAATAAAGGTAGAATTGCTCGATTAATTCTACTTCTAAGCTGGTTTCTTCTAAGGCTTCGCGCTTAGCTGCGGTTTCTGCGGATTCCCCGCAATCCATGAAGCCGCCGGGAATCGCCCAGCCGTAGGGAGGATTGCGACGTTCTATGAGGACGATCGGGCGGTGGGGGCGATCGACCAATTCTATGATAATATCAACGGTAGGAGTAGGATTTTGGTAAATCATTGGGTTCGGGAATGGGGAATTGGGCATCGGGCATTGGGTATGGGTCTTTGGGCACTAATGATTTTATTATGTAACAAACAACCAATAA
>JAHREW010000001.1:140224-213572 GCA_020883125.1 Microcoleus sp. CAWBG506 | reverse complement strand
CTAATAACTAATAACTAATAACTAATAACTAATAACTAATAACTAATAACTAATAACTAATAACTAATAACTAATAACTAATAACTAATAACTAATAACTAATAACTAATAACTAATAACTAATAACTAATAACAAACATTATGCCTAAATGGATCGAAAAAGTTTTCGGTATCGGTACAGTTACTATCCTCCTCTTAGGCGCAACTGGATATTGGTACGTTTTTATCGCAGGATCACCTCAGTTAGACCCTCCGAAAGTAGTCACCGATGCCAACTTGAATTTTGAACTCAAAACATATAAAAGTGTGGCTATGAATTCACAGCGCACTTACGGCTTAATTTTACCACCTGGCTACGCTAAAAATTCCCAACAGCGTTATCCAGTTATTTTTTTGTTACACGGGGGACACGGAGACGCACGGGCTTATCAAGACAAAGCTGCTGTTACTTCTGTGCTTCACGACTTGTATCAAAGCAAAAGATTGCCACCGTCAATTATAATTACTCCTGACGGAAATGACCAGCGGGGTACGAGTCCTTTGTGGGACCCGCAGTATTTTGATGGGCCCAATGGTCTGGTGGGAAGCGCGATCGGCTCGGAATTGGTTTCTGAGATCAAATCGCGCTATCGAACTCTGGAAGACCCCAAATTCTGGGCAATGGGGGGACAATCTTCGGGTGGTTGGGGTGCTTTTAATATCGGTTTGCGCTACTTGAATAATTTTAATATTCTGTTCAGCCACAGTGGCTATTTTACGGATCAAAGTGGCAAGGCTAATAGTCCTAAATATTTAGTTGAGAAACTTTCTATTAAAGATAGACAAAGACTCCGGGCATATTTGGATGCGGGGGAAGGAGATGAGAAGTTTCTTACTTCCACTCAACAGTTTCACGCTCAACTAAATAGTTTGGGTGTTGCGAATGAGTTTAACAAATTTCCGGGGGGACATGGGATTGTTGGCCCTGATGTCGGTTGGAATTATTGGCATAAGCATTTGGCGGATTCTTTGAGTTATGTTGGAAAGCAGTTTAATATATCAATGGCCGCACCGAAAAATAGAAACTAGCAAATATAAAGGTGAACTGTGTTAAGTCAAAAAACTAGAATTGGACTCTGGACGGCATCATTTTTAACCGGATTGGTAGGAGTGATTAATCTGCTGTCTGCTGTAACTCCTAGTTTACCCGATCGCCGAAATTGGTTAGAGCCTTTTTTTCCTTTTACCGTCAGGGCTGGCGGGCATTTTTTTGCAGCAGTTATTGGTTTTATGTTGCTAACTTTGGCAACTAATTTGTTGAGGCGAAAACGGATTGCTTGGTTGTTGACAGTGGGATTGTTAAGCATTTCTATTGTCATTCATTTAATCAAGGGATTGGATGTTGAAGAGAGTTTGCTTTCTGGGGTTTTGCTGTTTCAGTTGTTGGTGATGCGTCAGACTTTTACTGCTAAGTCCGATCGCCCTTCCATTGCTCAAGGAATTCGGGTTTTGCTAGGTGCTTTGTTGTTTACCCTCGCTTACGGGACGATGGGTTTTTACATTTTGGATGGGCGTTTTGAAGTTAACGAACAAGGGGTTAATTTTGATTGGGATCGAGCGCTATTCCAAACTCTGGCAATGTTTTTTACGGCGGATAATGCAGGATTGGTTCCAAAAACTCGGTTTGCAATGTTTTTTGCGGATTCGATTTATGCTGTGGGTTCGGTAACGCTTGGTTATGCACTTTTGATGCTGCTGCGTCCGGTGCTGTTGCGAGATTCGGCAAGTTTTTCAGAACGGTATAAAGCTCAAGAAATTATCGCCAAATATGGACGGACTTCCCTAGGGAGATTAGCGTTACTTGAGGATAAATCTTATTATTTTAGTCCTTCGGGAAAAACGGCGATCGCCTATGTGCCAAAAGGCAGAGGTGCGATCGCCTTGGGAGACCCCATCGGGCCAATAGAAGACCGCAAAGAGGCAATTTTGGGGTTTCAAGAATTTTGCGATCGCAATGATTGGTATCCGACATTTTATCAAACTTTACCGGATGATTTAGAAATATATCACGATCTCGGTTTTCGAGTCATACAAATTGGCGAATCAGCTATAGTCAATCTTAAAGATTTTAGTCTCAAAGGCAAGGCTAAACAAAATTTAAGAACTGCCATCAATCGCTTGACCAAAGCCGGACACCAAGTCAAATTTTACGAACCACCTTTAAGTTCTGACTTGATACGGCAAATGAAAGCTGTGAGTGATGAGTGGCTGCAAATGGTTCAGGGTGCAGAAAAACGTTTTTCTCTAGGTTGGTTTAACGAGACATATCTACGAGAAACTCTCGCTATAGCTATCCATACGCCCGATGGTAAAATTAGTGCTTTTGCTAATATGATATCTTCGGGAAATCAGGTAGTTGGAGTTGATTTAATGCGACGAGTGACTGAGGTGGAAAATGGCACGATGGAGTGTTTATTTGCTTCGATGTTGCAGCACTGTCAAGAATTGGGATATACAGAATTTGACTTGGGTTTATCGGCTTTGGCGGGAGTGGGAGAAGCTGAAAAATCTGGGCGTTTGGAAAAGGTGTTAATTTATCTTTCTGAACACTTGAGTAAGTTTTATAATTTTCAGGGATTGCACAGTTTTAAAGATAAGTTTGGGCCGCGCTGGGAAGCGCGTTATTTGGTTTATCCCAGTTTGGGCAGTTTGCCGGATGTTGTAGTTGCGTTGATTCGGGCTGATTCGGGCGATCGACTTTGGGATTATTTGCGGCCGGGAAGTTAAGGTCCTATAACTCGTCCCCTGGCCAAGAGCCTGGGAACGCCTATCACTCTTGCTCTGCCTCGGTTCTGTTGGGCAGAGCCTCCGGATCTGCATCCCCAGGCTCTTGGCTAGGGGACGAGTTATATCTGCTAGGCTAGGCCCCGAACTGGTAGGCGCTGGCCTTGCAAAACCTGTGCATAGAGCTTTTCCAACTCAGTAATATTCTGACTGAGAGTATACCGATCGATCGCCCGTTGGCGAGCTTTTTGGCCAAGCATCTGTGACATTTCCGGGTGATCGCAAAACAGTGGTAGCAAGGTTTGCAACTGACTCCGCACCCGCTGAGTATTTAAAACTATCCCAGCCCCTTCCTCCAAGGCTTCGCCGTCAGCGCCGGCATCGGTGGCCAAACAAGCTAAGCCACAGGCCATCGCTTCCAGCAGTGACAGCGACAATCCCTCCACCAAAGAAGGCAAAATAAACACGTCTGCACCGCGCAGAATTTCGATGCGACGTTCTTCATCAGCAATAAATCCGAGCCACACAATGCCGTCATCTTCGCCGTAGGACTGTTGCAGCGAAGCGGCTAGGGGCCCATCGCCTACGATGGCCAATACGTTCTCAGGCCCGAAATTACATTGTTTCCAAGCCTTCAGCATCGACTCGACATTTTTCTCTGGGGCTATGCGGCCTTGGTAGACAAAAATTCGATCGGCCTTTAGTTCCGACTTCAACCCCGAAGGCCCTGGAGAATACTTAACTGCGTCTACTCCGTTGGGAATCACAGCCACCCGCTCTTCGGGTACTCCCAACTTCACTAATATATCCCGCTGAATCTGAGAAAATACGATCGTGGAGTCGTAGTGAGCTAAAAACGGCGCGTACAGTTGATACATCAGGTGTTGGGTTCCTGATGTCAAATTCCGCAATTTGCGATCGAAGGGCGGGTGAAAAGTTGCTACCAAGGGTATATTCAATTCTTGGCAGATTTCTGGTAGCAAAAAGTCTAGAGGCGAAAGGGTCAGCGAAGCGTGAACGACATCCGGTTGCAGCCGCCGCAGGGATTTCATCAGCACTTTACTGGATTTGAAAGTGGGAATTGTATAAATTTGCGACTTGTAAAGACAGGGTAAGGAGACTTCGTTGCAACTGGCGGGTGGAAGCGACTGAGCAAATGAGGTGGCAGCAATTTCTGCCCCCCATTTCCCATTAGCGATACTCCACGCTGCCTTATTCCTTTCTAGTTCTGCTTCTTGGGCAAAGTGCAGAAAACTGACTTGGTAGCCCCGGTCTAAAAGTGCGTTGGTGACTTCCCTAGAATAAGTGACGTTACCGCAAAAAGGTGATTTTTTTCCCAGCCAAGCAATGTGCATTCAAGTAAATTTGAGTTTGTTATTTTATGGGAGTCGATCGACTGTGCTATTACGGGAAATATACCAGGTTAAGACACCACCTGCGATCGCTAACCCAGCCAAAGCCAAAAATACTTTTGGCAAACCCAGAAATGTTTCAGCAACTCCTGCCAAGGCCAAGGGTAAACTCAAGGCGATGTTAGTGGCATTATTTTGCAGCCCGAAAACTTTTCCCCGCATTTCTTCTGGAGTTTCTGCTTGAATTGTAGTCTGCATTGGCACTCCGACGATCGCCGCAAATACACCCAACAGGGTAATCAATAGTACGGATATCCACAAATTGTGTGTAAATAGAGACAGACCAATCAGAGCAACTGCCATGCCGATGGAGCCAATTAAACTGAATTGGGAGTGAGAAAATTTGTTACCTAGATAACCAACAGTTGTGGCTCCGGCGGCCATACCCACACCCACCGCCGCCAGCAAAAAGCCAAATTGAGAAGCCCTCATACCTGGAAGTATTTCGGCCAACCGCACTGCTAAAACTGCTAAGGCTGCAAAAATCGAAAACAGAATAATTAGTTGGATTAAAGCATTACGGACTTTTGGTTGATCGTTGATGTAACGTAGCCCATCTTTCAAGTCAGCTAGGGGATGTGGCGGTTCGTGTTCCACCTCGGTTTTTTCGCCAGTTTTCAGGGAAAGCAACAAGACTCCAGCGAGTGCGTAACTTCCTCCTACTACTAATTCTTTGCCAATGCCGATGCCGCCACCAAGGTTAGTAAAGAGAGTATCGGCTAAAGCTAGTAGGGGTTCTCCCACTGCAAAACCAATAATCACCGAACCCATCATGGTTGTGGTGTAGAGGGAGTTGGCGGTGAGCAAGTGGCGACGTTCTACCATCAGAGGAATGGCTGACTGTTCTGCTGGGGCAAAAAATTGAGTTAGGGTCGAAACTAGGAATGTCACCAGCAGCAGCAAACAGAATCCGAGGGGTAATTGACCTATTTCTATGCCTTTAGAGAGCCACAGCACTATGGGCAGGCTTAAAACTAAACTTCCCCGCAGCAGGTTTGTGGCTACGAGCACTGCTTTTTTTGGCCATCTATCAACATAGACTCCCGCGGCGGCCCCGAACAGCACTGCGGGAATTGTAAAGGCAATCATGATTGCTGACACCCACCTGCTGATGGTTTGATCCGCTGCTTGGAAGTTGCTCGCTACCAGGGCGATGGTCAGTACCAGATACACTTTATCTGCTAGCTGGGAGAAAATTTGGCCGCTCCACAATGCTAAAAAATTACGGTTTTTCAGAATTGGCAGAAATCCTGTTTCTGGTTCGGGATTTTCGACAATTGCTGCTGAGTTGGTGGCGGTTGGTTCGGGGGTGGTTTGCTGGGGGAGTTTTTGTTCCGGTTGCTTGACGTGGCCATTTCCCCTGTTTGGTTTGGGAGTGCTGGGATATTTATCCATTGCTGAGTCTTGGGCCTTGCTCCATACATCGGAAACTGGATGAGAGTCGAAGTTGGGCAAATTTTCTCGTTCTTCCATCTGGTGATGAGTCACGCTTAAAACAGATCTTGTCAAATCAGAATCGGAAAGTCGCATCATGGGGTTTGGGGCAAAATCGTTCTTGACGATCGAGATTCGGCGGGAGTTAAATTCAAATTAGGGCTGTTCCAGCCAAGTTTAATAATTTATGACTTTTTTATTATCCAATGTTCTCAGAATCTTTGGACTTTACCTGAAATTACTTGCTGGTTCGGGTTTCGCCCTGATTGGGGTTCGGAGCGTGCCTCTAGCTCTTTTTCCTCTTGTCAAAACTCAAAACTTTCTAAATAAGCATCGATCGAACTTCCCGATCGAATCGCACAACCTAAATGATACTGGGCATACTGCCGCAAAATATTTTCTACTGATACCCAAGCTCCGCCATCGCCTATCCCTCCTATTTTGAGTTCTGGGCTACCCAACTGTTGCAGTGCGTTTAATTCCATAGCATTTATACAAAAATCTGTCAAGTGTTTGCTGGCAGAAGTTTTCGGGGAACGGGAAGCCCCAATGTGAGCCGAACCCGTTGCTTCGGATCGTTCTGTCTCTAGGTTAGCTAACTCGGACAAGCTGAAGGTTCCCCCCGAAGGTATGCTAAATCCAATTTGCCAGTTTGGATCTGTGAAATTTGGCATCAAGGGGCGTCTGGTGGCGCAGCAGACTTGGACTTGGGGTGCAACGCCGGCGATGGCTAGCAGGTGAAAAATTGCCTGATCTAGGTGGGCGACAAGTAAGGCTAGGGAGTCTGCATCGGTGCGATCGGACAAACGCTCCAAACGCTTCAAGTGTTCGCTCAGCAAGCAAAATAGTTCTTCTTGGGGTTCGTCGGAAAGGGCGCTGGCGATCGCCAATTCGGCCAAATATTGGGCGGATGCGAGTTTTCCCAGGTTGCGACTCAAGCCCGGATGGGACTCTACAGTTTCGGCTTGGGTAATTTTGTCGAGCGATCGGCCTTTGGCAATGAGCAATTCGTTGACGACAAATAATTCGCTTCTACCGCCGATGGTCGATCGTTGTTTGCGAACACCCGGTGCTACGGCTCTAATTAAACCAAACTCCCGCGTTAAAACTGTCAACACGCGATCGGATTCTCCTAGGGGCGAACTCTTAAGATTAATTCCAGTTGCTTTATAAGTTCTAATCATGAGGAAGAAGGAAGAAGGAAGAAGGAAGAAGGAAGAAGGAAGAAGGAAGAAGTTAATTGTTATTTGTTATTGGTTATTTGTTAGTTACTATTTGTTCGTTCTAATAACCAATTCCCAATTTCCAATGCCCAATGCCCAATTCCCAATGCCCAATTCCCAATAACAATTAACTCTTGTCTAAATTCTCCCGCTGTCGGATTAATTCAGGACCGCGAGAAGTCCCCAAACGAGTCGCACCAGCAACTATCAAATCTATAGCTTGTTCATGAGTCCGAATTCCGCCGGCGGCTTTAATCCCAACTCTTCCCTTAGTAATTTCCTTCAGCAACCGCACATCAGCAACTGTCGCCGCGCCAAAAAAGCCAGTGTTAGTTTTAATGTAGGCGGCACCGGCCTCCATACAAAGCTCAGCCGCTAATTGTTTTTCCGCATCGGAAAGCATCGAGCTTTCGATAATTGCTTTGATGGTTTGACCCGTTTCTTCGCAAATTTCGGCTATTTCCCGGTGGAATTCGTCGATTTTTCCAGCTTTCAGTAATCCTAAGTTAACGCAGACATCTAACTCTACGGCTCCATTATCTGCGGCTTCTAGGGCTTCGTAGAGCTTCACCGTTGATGTCGTTGCACCGATGGGAAAACCTATGACAGTAGAGACTTTGGGGCGTTTGCCGTGCAGCAGCTCAACAGCTTGTCGGACGTAGGCGGGATACACGCAAACTGTGGCAAAGCCAAATCTCTCTGCTTGTTGACAACAGTTTTCTACTTGCTCTGGCGTAGCAGTGGGGTCGATCAGCGCGTGGTCGATAAAGGGGGCAATATCGATGTCTGGCTGGTTTGCAGCCATTGTTTTTTTTCTCTCTGAGGGTAACTACTTTATTATACAAAAAATGGCTGTACAATTTACTTCTAGATTAGACAGAAGCTCTAAAAATGCCAATAGGAAAGAAGTTGAAAAACCAGCCAGCCCTCTTTGATAACATACTGATAAAATACTGATAAAATACTATATTTTGAACATGAATTTCTGAACTAACCGATCGGCGATCGCTTCAGGAGGCAGAACTTCAACCGCTGCATTTAGCTGAACAGCCGCTTTGGGCATTCCATATATGACAGAACTTTTTTCATCCTGAGCGATCGTGTGCCATCCCCGCGATCGCAAAAGGCTGAGACCGATCGCACCGTCTTGTCCCATCCCAGTCAGTAACACGGCGGTTTCCTTGCGGTTCCAGTATTGGGCAAGACTCTTAAAGAACACATCTACTGATGGGCGGTAGGGATAGTCAATGGGTTCTTTTGTGTAGTGCAGAGTGAAATCAGAACGAAGACTGAGGTGATCGTTAGTACCCGCAACGTGGATGATACCTTTTTCTAAGCGATCGCCAGTAGTAGCTAGTTTCACCCTCAAGGGTGTTTGTTGATTCAGCCAATCCACCAGCCCAGCCGAAAACTGCATATCGACGTGTTGAATAATCGCAATGGCAGCGCCGAAGTTGGCTGGGAGGCGGGAGAGAATGGTGGCTAGAGCTTTGGGGCCACCTGTTGAGGAGCCGATCGCCACTAGGGGAGGGAGTAGGGTGGAAGGTGTGGAGAATGAAGTAAAATTTGAAGTTTGAGGTTTGGGAGTTGAGGTTTGAGATGATTTGCCAATTAGCTTGCTCAGAGTCGCAATTTTTGTCAGTAGCGCTTGGGCAGACTCTGGACTTCCTGGGATTCCCAAGACGGGAGTATTCACTGCATCACGGGCGCCATACCCCATTGCCTCAAACACCTTCCCGACATTCTTTCCGACGCTTGCAGTCACAATCAGAATCACACAGGGAGACTGTTTCATGATCTGGCTGGTGGCTTCCACACCGTCCATAACTGGCATGAATAGATCCATCAAAATTAAGTCGGGGGTGTCTCTGACGCAGCGGGCAACCGCATCTGCACCATCCCGTGCAATCCATGCCACTTCATAACCTGGAACGGTTAGCAGCACTCGCTTGAGGGCTTCCACTGCCATAGCCATATCATTGACAATCGCAATTCTCATTCTAACTACAGGCATTATTTGAGCGTGGATATTAGTAATCTCTACTACGCCGTCTACATCAAAGACGACGCGGGTGGCATAGGGAGCAATCAGAGTGCCTTTTTTTCTAACTAAAGCGGTCGTGCCACATAAGAATATTAGAGGAATTTACCATTTTCTGGTAAAAAGAGTCAAGAGAAATACCCCACTGTATCTGATCTGGATATCCGTCGTCATAGATATCGCCTGAACCTGTACAACCTTTTGTTAGGCATTCAAACCATTTCTCATTACGATAAGATTTAATTTTTTTATTTTGTTTTTTCGCGAAGTCGGAGAGACTATTTTCTAGATTATCCCAAGTAAAACATGAAGACAAATCCTCATGACCTGAACTTTCTGTATCGCCAATAAAAACATCCCAAACCCCATTATACAATTGTTCATACTCGGCTATTACAACACCCAGGAACAGAATTAATTTTTTACATTTTTCCCGGTCTAATCTCCAAAAACTCCAACGATCGTCCCTTTCAATTACATGGTTAATAGGCCAAGCCTCAACCAGATTGTCAAAAAACGAGTTCAGTGAACAATCGCAACCTTTACCTAACAACCAACATACCGCCTCCAACATCATAATGTGATGAAGCTTAGGTCTAAGAGAACCATTTACATTAAATAATACGAAAAGTCTCAATTCTAACGTACTAGGATTAGTTGTCAATTTCATTGTTTACTCCTTAGCTAACTGCTGAAATGGCTATTTTCCAATCAGATCGACGATCGCATTGACTAATCTGTCGTCATCGAATCTGCTTTTGGTGATGTAATAGTCTGCCCCAGCTTCCATGCCCAGAATCCGATCGGATTCACCATCGCGGTATGACACGATAATCACCGGAAGCAACTGGAATTTGGGATGGTCTTTGATTTGTTTGACAAGTTCAATGCCATTCATGCGAGGCATATCGATGTCGCTCAATACAAGGTCGTAATGATTGCTCCGAATGGCTGTCCAAGCATCCATTCCATTTACGGCAACATCCACATCGTAGCCTCGATTTTGCAGCAGCTTCCGGGTCATTTCGCGCACGGTAATGGAATCATCCACAACTAAAATGCGTTGGCGATCGTTGCCTTTTGCTTTTTTGGCTTTGTTGATATCAACAGGTCTCATTTGACCACTGTTGAGCAGATTGTCAATGGATTGCATCAAATCAGAAACATCCATAATTAAAACAGGCAAGCCATCATCCATTAGAGCAGAGGCACTAATATCCCGAACTTTACCCAATCGCGGATCAAGTGGACGCACCACTAAATCCCGTTCACCTAAGAACTGGTCTATAACCAAGCCATAAGCATTGGATTGATCGCCGATCACAACTACACAGATCGCATCATGGGAGGATAAAGCGTCCGGTAAATCCAGAACATGGTGAGCGGCAATCAACCCGATATTTTGACCATCTTTAGTGAAATATTGGCGACCTTCCACAACATAAATATCCGATTTGTCGAGTTTGACAATCTGATCCACTCGTCCCAGGGGAAAGGCATAAGGTTCACCAGAAATCTCGACAATTAGCGTCCTGACAACCGAGAGCGTGAGGGGAAGTTGCAAGTGAAAATTAGTACCCTTTCGGAATTGAGATGTGGCGCGAATCGTTCCACCAACTTCTTGCACCATACTTTTGACAATATCTAATCCCACGCCACGGCCTGAAATTTCAGTCACTTGTTCGGCTGTAGAAAATCCAGGTAGAAACAGAAACTCGATGATTTCAGCTTCGGTAAGTTGAGCAGCCGTTTTGGGCGAAGCTAAATTCAGATCGATAATCCTTTGGCGCATCCGATCGGGATCAATTCCTCTTCCGTCATCGGAAATTGTAATTACCAGCATACCGCCACGATGAAATGATTCTAGACGAACTCTTCCCTCCATCGGTTTGCCAGCCGACGATCGCTCGAATGGCGATTCGATTCCGTGATCGACCGCATTGCGAATCATGTGAGTCAGGGGTGCTTCCAGTTTTTTGAGGATATCACGATCGACCGGGGTTGACTGACCGACAATCTCTAGTTTGACCTGCTTATTCAATTGTCTTGCTAGATCGCGAACCATGCGAGGAAAGCCCTGTACTCCATCAACAAAGGGACGCATATGAGAAGCAATCACTTCTCGGTAAAGGCGATCGCTCAAATTCGTTGTGCGACGAGCATATAGTTCCAATTCACCCAAGCGATCGGTGAGAATTTCCCGACATTCTCGTACTTTACGTCGAGCTGCATCCAGAACTTGCAGGCTTTCTGAATGTGTTGTCAAAGAGGTTGGAGTGTTCGCTAACGCAGTATGGATCGTTTCTAGAAGTCTAGAAAGCTCTGATTGACTGGACTTGAGTGTCGTGAAGGAATCGGCAAAAGGTTGCAGCCAATTTGCCTCAACCAGCGATTCACCCGCCAACCCCATAATCCGGTTCAAATTTTCTGCCGAGACTCGCACCACCCGATCGGTTGGGGTGGCGATCGGATCAACCGTCGCAGTTTCCCCCCGTGCGCTTTGGTTCAGCGCTGGTTTCAAACTTTCTGTGGTTCGACGGAGTTTATCCTGAGTGCTTCCGAAGGACTCACCAACCACCGAGACTCGCACCACCCGATCCGTTGGGGTGGCGATCAGATCGACCGTCGCAATTTCCTGACCACGGATTTGGCTCAACGCTGAGTTTTGATCGAATGGAACTAGGGATGTCGATCGATCGCTAAAATTTGGAGGTAGTGGAGGTAACAGAGCCACCATCGCCTCATAACATCTCTCAAACTCTCCAGCTTTTTGGGCCAACCATTCAACTAGATCGACTTCAATTACCTGACTAAGCTCTTGAAGCAAATCAACGCATTGCAGTAACACATCAATCTGATCTGAACCTAACGTAATGATCTCGTTCTGCGCTGCCACAAAGCAATCTTCCATCCCGTGCGCCAGATTAGTGACGGCATCTAGAGAAACAATGCGAGCAGCACCTTTAATCGAGTGAGCTCCCCGCATCAGCACGAACAGTGTCTCATCGGATTGCGGGTTAGCTTCCAAGATCAGTAGTCCCTGAGTCAGGATCGCAACCTGCGTCTCAGTTTCTTGTCGAAATAGCTCCAGCATAGAATCATCGCTCATGGTCAAAAAACCTTGTGACTTAGGGTGTAAAAGAATAACTCAGAATCCAAAAAGTTGATCTGCTTGCCTTGCCAGGTAACAACGCCTTTGGTGTAAGCTTCCGATGCTTTGGAAATGACAACAGGAGCATCTTTGAACTCATTGAGATGGAAGCGGTAAGTTCCATGAACCTCATCCACTGGAAAGACCCACTTGTTTTCATTCTTTCCAGCCACAATCATCCGTTGTGGATTAATTGTATTGGAGAAATCTGCGGATTCGGCGACAGGCTCTAGACCGAGTAAGTCTCTGAGCGAAATACAGAGCAGCGTTTCACCGCGAATGTTGATCAACCCCAAAAATACAGAGTTACTGCGATGAGGGACGCTATGAATGGCATAAGGAGGAGTCACTTCTTGCAAGATGTTGACTGGCAATGCTAACCGTTCATTACCGAGACGAAAAATGATTATAGAAAGGGTATTTGTGGCGCGAACTAGCGTCCCTTCTCCCACTCCAGTGTGCTGTGTGGAAGCTTCTGACAAGATGTCAGTCCATTCTTTGAGATACTCAGGTGGAGCATTGCGCTCTAGCAAGGTGCGTCCAGCCGCCGAGTAAACCTTGCAGTTGCGGCAGTGAATAACCGTCTTCAGTTCGCCACAGGTGCGATCGCCCATCACCCCAATCTGATTCCAGCAATCATTCAGTGTGGGATGGTCAAATTCAGAATCGTCTGGTATCGGTAGCGTATTTAAATAACTTTCCATTGTTCAATTTCTCAATTTTCAATTTCTATAGCGCGTCGCGCGCAAACCCCGGTCTTCCCGCAGGGTATGATATCAAATCCGGTAGCATCGGAATTATTATTAGCCGAAATTAGGAGACGGCAGTGCCGTGTCCCTACCCAAAATAATATTGTAGGGACACGGCACTGCCGTCTCCTCTATCATGTCTGAGTGCAACCGGAATTGATATGAAACGCAGTTGTAGCCGTTTGAAGGCTGCCAGCAATCTATGTTATTTACCATTTTGCCCATCAATGTATTTTCTAACAGTTTCATTGTCAAGCCATCACTTTGAATCGAGCAATCTCTGTCTTTAAGCTATGAGTAGCTTCGTCAAGTTCTTCTAAGGCGTGATTAGTTTCTCGCAACGAACCTGCTGTCTGCTGAGATGCTTGACTCAGATGCTCCATCGCTTCACTAATTTGTTGCGCTCCCTGAGATTGTTCATCGACACTCTGACTCACCAGCTCAAAGCGTGGGGTCAATCCCTGCACCTGCTGAATGACTTGGGCAACTTGTTCGCTAATTCTCCCTACTTCTTCGACGCTGTGAACTACAGACTTCGTAAACTTATCCATCTCTGTCACGCCGGTAGAAACTGCCGATTGCATCTCCTTAATCATCTGCTCAATTTCTAGAGTGGCAACAGCAGTTTGATCGGCTAACCGTCGAATTTCCCGCGCCACAACCGCAAAGCCCGCACCGTATTCTCCGGCTCTCTCGGCTTCCAGTGCTGCATTGAGCGAAAGCAAGTTGGTTTGATCTGCCACAACCGTGATAGTTGTCACCACTCTGCTGATATTGTTGGCTCGTTTGTCCATGATTTCCAGCTTGGAGGAAATTACCTGAGTAGCTTCTAGCAACTGGCGCATCACAGCATCGATGTGGTTCAGATTGTCTTGACTATTGCCGGCTGCCACTGTTGTCTGTTCAGCCATTGCCGCCACCTGCTCCATTGTTGTTACTAATTGCCTTGATGTCGCAGCAATTTGATGAGCCGTTGCACTCACTTCATTCGTTGAAGCAACCTGTTCTGAAACCGTTGCTTCCAGGTTTCTTCCAGACATCGTAATTTGGTCGGCAGAACTGCTGATTTGATTACCTGACTTTTGAATGCGATTGACTAGCGCATTCAGGTCTTTGTTCATGGTGTAAAAGGCATTCTGCAATTGACCAACTTCATCTTCGGCGTCAGCGAGGGAAATTTGGCTGGTTAAGTCTCCGGCTGAAATCTTTTGGGCAATGTCAACTACTCCTGCAATTTTGGCTCCTAGAGGTTTGGCGATCGTATTGCTAAAGAAAATTCCAAATAAGATGGCAGTTCCCGGGCCGATCAGGATTGCCACAAATGCCCAAAATCCGACTTGAGAAACATCTTTCGCCGATACAAGTTCTGTTTCCGCTGTCAAATTATCATTCATTTTCAACACCTCCAAAAGTGTATTGGTGGCGTCTGTGAAGGGTTGACGGTTTACCTGAACTTGCTTCTCAAGCTCTTTGTAGGCCGCGCTTGCCGCACCAACATTCCCCGCTGAATTTTCAAATAGATTGAAAACTCCCAGTCTCTCGAACTGGAGATTACGTTTCAAAAATTCATAATGGGCTTTCTTCCACGCATCCCACTTATCCAAAAAGTCTTTATATGCCTTCTGTTCAGCATTTGACTTAGGAGTCGATTCGTACTGCTGAAACCCTTCCTGAATTTGCTTCCAGGCGTTATCCATGCGATCGATCTCTGCCTGCCGCCCATCTTTGTTTAGATTGATATCCAACAAGCCCCGCTCTGATGATTCGATCTGGGTTTTTCCTTCGTTAATTTTCCACAAGCCGGAGATGCTGGGCACACTATTGCTGGCTAAGGTGTCGATGTGCTTACTCAAGCGAGAACTGCCACTCAGACCTACCAGTGCCACAATCAGCACCAAAAGCCCCATGAACATAAACGCGAAGATGAGGCGTGCCTGCATCGATAGATTTTTGAACATATTCAGGTTTCCCCTTCTAAGCTTCTGTTTTGAGACGGTGCTGCAAGCGCTGAATTCGCTGCTGAATGATTTTTGCCCCTACTGTATCGCCTTGATTTTCCTTCAACAAGGCGAGGTGAACTAACGCTTCATAACAGGTTGGCTCCAAATATATAGCACGTTGAAAACATCGCCCTGCTTCGGCATTCTGCTGATTTGCCTGATATAGCTCTCCCAAGAGAGAGTAGGCAGCCGCACTCGTTGGATGATGAACAAGATACGACTTACAAAGCGCGATCGCTTCTGCATCTCGCCCGTCATCCGCTAACTTTCTCACCTTTTGTAAATCAAGAGAGGATGTTGGTTCAGGAGTTAAATCGTTTGAACTTGCAGATGGATCGGATGCTTTGATTTGCTCAGTGTCTGGGGCCGAGTAAATTTTCCCTCCTTCATATTGCTTGGCAATCGTTTGAGGAGTTATTAGTTGAGATGGCACCTGTCCCAGTGGTCGGTGAGCGTAGTTGAACTGTTGAGTAATATTGAGGGGTGCCAGTTGTGCAAGGGATGGTTCTGACTTGCGATAGGCAAACGTGAAAGGCTGACGAATCGACGTGTAATTGTCTGGGACAACGTTTCCAGTTTCAGACGCTCCAACAAACAGTAACCCTCCTGGGATAAGTAGGCGATCGAGCGCTGCTAATACCTGTGAGCAAACTTCTGATTTTAGGTAGATCAGTAAGTTGCGACAGAAGATGATGTCGTATTGCTTTGGAGCGATCGCCAGGGAGGTCTTTACATTCCCCTGCTGAAAATTGACGAGCCCCTTAACGAGCTGGCATAGTTCGTAACCCTCTGCCGTTTGCTGAAAGTAGCGCGATCGCCCCGTCCAAGCATCGCCGCGAAACGAGTTTTTGGTGTATAGTCCGCGCCTTGCCTTTGCCAGCGATCGCTGACTAATGTCGATCGCATCGATCGCGAACTGTTTCGGATGCAAACCCGCTTCTAGTAGGGCGATCGCCATTGAGTAAGGTTCTTCGCCAGTAGAGGATGGAACACTCAGCAGTTTGAGCGTAGTCGAACCGTTTGGCTGATTCAGCCATTCTGAGGTGACATAGGTTTTCAGGTAATCAAACGGTTTGCCATCTCGAAAAAACCAAGTTTCTGGCACGATCAGTAGTTCGATCAGCTCCTCTAATTCTGAAGCGGAGGTTTGTAACCGCGCCCAATAGCTCTCGATGTCAGGCAATTTACAGCCGACTCGACGAGTCTCGGCAGCTCTAGCAATCCGCTGGTTGCCGATTGTATCGGGGTCTAAACCTATAGTTTGGCTCAGTAATTTCGCGATCGCAGATAGTACCATCATATTTAAGCCTAAGCGGTTTTGAACCGAGCAATTTCCGATCGCAATCCATTGGCAGCCTCATCAAGCTGCACTACAGCACTGTTCGTCTCCCGTAAAGCGTCCACCGTCTGCTGAGATGCTTGACTCAGGTGCCCCATCGCTTCACTAATCTGTTGTGCTCCCATCGATTGCTCCTCAATGCTCTGGCTCACCTGCTCAAAGCGTGGGGTCAATCCTTGCACCTGCTGAATGACCTGAGCAACCTGATCGCTAATCTTGCTGACATCCGCAACGCTATCAACCACAGATTTACTAAACTTATCCATTTCCATTACGCCGGTAGAAACTGCCGACTGCATCTCCTTGATCATCTGAGCAATTTCCAGAGTGGCGACGGCGGTTTGGTCAGCCAATCGACGGATCTCCCGTGCTACAACCGCAAACCCCGCCCCGTATTCTCCAGCTTTTTCTGCCTCGATCGCCGCATTGAGCGACAGTAGGTTAGTCTGGTCGGCAACCTTGTTAATCGTCGTCACAACACTGTTAATGTTGTTTGCCTTTTCATTCATCACCCCAAGTTTGGTTGAGATAGAGGTGGTTGCAGACGAAAGTTGGCGCATTACCGTTTCCATTCGATTCAGGTCAGTTTGACTAGCACCCGCAGCAGTTGCTGTAGACTGTGCCATCAGCCCAACCTGCTCCATCACCCTCACCAGTTCTTTGGAAGTGGCGGCAATCTCCTGCGAGGTTGCACTCACTTCATTAGTTGAGGCAAGCTGTTCTGTCACGGTAGCTTCTAACTCTTTACCGGCTGCTGCAATCTGAGTTGCGGAAGTGCTGATTTGTATTCCAGACTTTTGCATCTGGAGAATCAGCGCATTCAGCTTTTTGGACATATAGTGAAAC
This sequence comes from Microcoleus sp. CAWBG506, assembly GCA_020883125.1. Lineage (GTDB taxonomy): Bacteria > Cyanobacteriota > Cyanobacteriia > Cyanobacteriales > Microcoleaceae > Microcoleus. The sequence continues at coordinate 196,614 of JAHREW010000001.1, read as the reverse complement.
GCTGTCATCAACTTGCCAACTTCGCTACCATCGTTGTTTAGCTCAATTGTTTGCTGTAAATCTCCATCAGCAATCTTCTCTGCTGCAAGCACCACCCTTGGAAGCTCTCGTCGGATGGGTACAGCAAGGGCCGCCACCCATAAGGCGCTCGCTACCGTTGCCGCCATCGTCAACAGCGTTCCCCAAACGATCACTGTAGCCTCAAAATTCTTGGCTTTCTCGGCTTCCACTAAATTCGCACTCAGTCGGGCTGCAAGAATTTTATGTAACCGAATGCTGGCTTCATTAAGTTTGGCAACACGGGGAATTAAAATTTGTTGTTTCGCCTCATCCAGCTTATTGGCATCGACTAGCGGATAAACACCTGCTGCAACGCGATCGTATTCATCGCCAATGTCGATGATTGCGCTGACTGCTTCTCGTGCCTCTGAATCGACAACCTTTGCCAATTCCTGCTTGTTCAGAAGCATACTTTCTCGCGCGTTAGTATAAGTCCCACGATAGTACTGATCCTTAGGATAAAGAGCATATCCTCGGATACTGGCGATAATCCTAGTGACATCATAAGCATAGGCATCTACATTATTGATATTTTCAGTGACTTCCTTTGAATTTGACTGCAATTTGACTAATTGCTCAACGCCAGAAAACAGCGTGTTGCCGAGCACAATCAGGAACATAATCGGAACTGAGAATCCCAGTATGATGCGGGTAGTGATATTGTTCAACATGGTAAGTTTGGGGGGGTTAGAAATTAATATTGGTACGGTAATTGAATTGGAGCGGATTCCATTCAAGGCTGAATTTTTCAGATTTTTTATAACATTTTTATCAGCAATCCTTTTGATTAAGTTTCTTCACCCATTAGCAAGTAATTATGTCGCTCATCGCTGAAAATTAGATCGAGCTGAACACATTGAATAATTCGTTTTTCATCAACAATTGTGCCACTTAAGTAGGGCGCTTCTTCAACCCGAATGCTGGAATCCCTAATATCTGTGTTTGATATACTTAGAGTCTCCGTCACCCGCTCTGCCATCAACCCTACATATTGTAGCGATTCGTTTGGACGGGGATATTTGACGATCATGATGCGGGTACTGAGGTGCGATTTACAGGGGGTTCCTTGGATCAAATGACTCAAATCGATCACTGGCAAGACAACTCCCCGGTAGTTAAACAAACCAGCCACGTACTCTGGTACGTGCTGCACCTTTCTGAGACTGACTCGTGGAATTACCTCAACAATGTACGAACTGTCGATCGCGTAGAGGTCATTCCCAGCATAGAAGAGTAGAATTAGCACTTGTAACGATCGGTTTTTCTTAGAGTTGACTGAATATTTTTGGACTCAAAACAGGATCAATATTAGCACAGGATAACCAAATGAGCAAGGACTAAATTATTTCGTAATCTTTTGTGCATGCACTGGCGTTTTTATCTAACCCACAATCGCCGCATAGGAGATGACAACAATATTCAGAACAACGAATGAGCCAGCCAAGATTGGAACAGCAAAGCGGCGCATTAAATACCGTGAGGGCTGTTCTGATTCACTTAGAAATCGAGTGTAGACCAGCAGAATTGCTGATATGAAGATGTAAATGATGGCGATCATGTGGATGAAATCAATCAGGGTGACAGAATTGGTACTACCCAAATCTGATGTCGCTGCTTGCAGATTCACTATAACTGCAAACAAAGTACCCACAAATAGGCCCATTCGAGCGCCAAAATATTCATCCAGCAGCAAGGCCATTATTGAGAGCGCAACAGCCGCATAAACTCCGATCGCAAGTTTAAAGAAGCTCACTTTACTCTCGCGGTTGATGGTAATTGAAATAACTAAGCGCGAGCGGTAATTTATTTCTCTTTTGATTCCCGGACTACCAAAGCTTGTTCTATAAGGGAAATTTACTTGCTCAATCCTAAAATCTCTAATTTTCCAACCTTCCAAATCCATATCTTTCGGATAACCTGTGTTCGCAAAATCTGGGGCGTGAACGAAGATGGAAGCATCTAACTGCGTTTCCTCAAGGGGAATTTGCAATACATGGCGATCGAATGGATAATTTTTTGTGTCCCAGTTGTGATAGAGGCTTGTGCTCATCTCCTGTTCAGACCAGAATAGGTTTTTACTAGCCTTAAATGTATCCGACAGATTTTCGGTTCGGGAAAAAGTGGTGTAATTCTTGTTAACTTCCTTGCTATTTACAACCTTCAGGCTTTCCAAAGGTTTTGGAGTCTCAAAAGGACAAACGCTCCAGACCCAGAAGTTGGCAGCAAACGAATTTTCTGCTGGCTTAAAATCTCGCAAGGATGTCAAATAAACTCCAATTTGACAAGTTTTTGGAGATGTAACAGCCTCCGCATGAACTGGCAAAGTTTGAGACAGCCAGCAGCAAAAAACGGCGCTCAGCAAGCAACCAATTAGGTGTACTCTCTTGACAACAGTTCTAACCCCAGGATGATGCAGTTGAAAAAGATATCCCCTCACTCATCAACTCCCTTACTAAGTAATATCAAATCCACTCTTCATCGGAATTATTCATCTCTCCGATCTCCCTCTGTGTTCTCTGCGTTCTAGAAAGGTTAAATCATTCCGATGCAACGGTCAACGATATAACTGCCGATCTTATCAGCTAATGCTTCTAGCAGAAAGTTGATTAATTGTGGCTCAACCCACAATCGCCGCATAGGAGATGACAACAATATTCAGAACAACGAATGAGCCAGCCAAGATTGGAACAGCAAAGCGGCGCATTAAATACCGTGAGGGCTGGTCTGATTCACTTAGAAATCGAGTGTAGACCAGCAGAATTGCTGATATGAAGATGTAAATGATGGCGATCATGTGGATGAAATCAATCAGGGTGACAGAATTGGTACTACCCAAATCTGATGTCGCTGCTTGCAGATTCACTATAACTGCAAACAAAGTACCCACAAATAGGCCCATTCGAGCGCCAAAATATTCATCCAGCAGCAAGGCCATTATTGAGAGCGCAACAGCCGCATAAACTCCGATCGCAAGTTTAAAGAAGCTCACTTTACTCTCGCGGTTGATGGTAATTGAAATAACTAAGCGCGAGCGGTAATTTATTTCTCTTTTGATTCCCGGACTACCAAAGCTTGTTCTATAAGGGAAATTTACTTGCTCAATCCTAAAATCTCTAATTTTCCAACCTTCCAAATCCATATCTTTCGGATAACCTGTGTTCGCAAAATCTGGGGCGTGAACGAAGATGGAAGCATCTAACTGCGTTTCCTCAAGGGGAATTTGCAATACATGGCGATCGAATGGATAATTTTTTGTGTCCCAGTTGTGATAGAGGCTTGTGCTCATCTCCTGTTCAGACCAGAATAGGTTTTTACTAGCCTTAAATGTATCCGACAGATTTTCGGTTCGGGAAAAAGTGGTGTAATTCTTGTTAACTTCCTTGCTATTTACAACCTTCAGGCTTTCCAAAGGTTTTGGAGTCTCAAAAGGACAAACGCTCCAGACCCAGAAGTTGGCAGCAAACGAATTTTCTGCTGGCTTAAAATCTCGCAAGGATGTCAAATAAACTCCAATTTGACAAGTTTTTGGAGATGTAACAGCCTCCGCATGAACTGGCAAAGTTTGAGACAGCCAGCAGCAAAAAACGGCGCTCAGCAAGCAACCAATTAGGTGTACTCTCTTGACAACAGTTCTAACCCCAGGATGATGCAGTTGAAAAAGATATCCCCTCACTCATCAACTCCCTTACTAAGTAATATCAAATCCACTCTTCATCGGAATTATTCATCTCTCCGATCTCCCTCTGTGTTCTCTGCGTTCTAGAAAGGTTAAATCATTCCGATGCAACGGTCAACGATATAACTGCCGATCTTATCAGCTAATGCTTCTAGCAGAAAGTTGATTAATTGTGGCTCAACCCACGATCGCCGCATAGGAGATGAAGATCGCGTTTTCAACCCAAGCGTGTCGATGACCAAGAAATTGGGATACAAGCCCCGTCATAAGCTTGACGGCTTTGCGTTATAACTTAAGTGGTTGGTGCGATTCGTTGGCCGAAACTGAGTATCAATACTTAGGGGATGGCTAGGATGACTATAAAGTCATAATAACTAGATACACATCTGGGTGCGGGTCATCCCAAGTCCCAGTCCGCAAGTGCAGCGGTAAAAGCATATCCCCTATCTTGAGAGGTAGCAACTAGCAAGGTAAAGCGGGGATAAAAGGCAGACTACTGGTAGCCGAAACTGGTAACTGTCGAGCAAGAGTTCATGTGTAGTATACAAAGGTGCGTCTGAACCATCGTTAAATAAGATGGTCTAACGGCTCAATCAAGAATAAACCCGTTGCAAAGCACGGTAAAAACTGATTAAGACGCCCGCCAAAAGGCAAGGATAGGGCATAGGCGATTGTTTCTTCGACCTATAAGCACCGCCCATAAACCCGGTGGATAGCATCACACTAAAAACTCAATCAATGTGTATTTGGAACGAAGTAACTTTCATATATTTATGGAAATCAATTACCCAGTAAGTAGCTAACGAATAATATATGAGAGAAGGATTGTGTCAGAAGCTAATGCCTTGTTGTAATGACAGAGATATGCAGACAGATACATGGTAACTTCAAAGATAGAAACTTGCTTTAGCAATGAACAAGTCTAAAACGCGGGACAACCCGACGGTGGAATGGAATAAAATCAATTGGCGAAAAGCCGAAAGATTGACATTCAAGTTGCAAAAACGTATCTATCGAGCAAGTGAGCGTGGCGATGTTAAAGCAGTTCGGAAGCTTCAGAAGACCTTGATTAATTCGTGGTCTAATAAGGTTTTATCGGTACGACGGGTCACGCAAGATAATACTGGCAAACGTACAGCAGGTGTGGATGGTATTAAACTACTAACCCCGAAGCAACGATTTAAGCTAGTAAGTCAACTCAAAGTAACTGGTAAATCACAACCGACACGTCGGGTAATGATACCAAAACCAGGAACCAATGAGTCAAGACCATTAGGTATACCCACTATGTACGACCGAGCCTTACAAGCAGTTGTAAAAGCAGCACTTGAACCAGAATGGGAAGCTCATTTTGAGCCAAACTCCTATGGTTTTAGACTCTTGTTGGTCATGTCACGATGCGATTGGAGCTATCTTTGACAGTATTAGATACAAAGCCAAATATGTGCTGGATGCTGATATTGCCAAATGCTTTGACCGCATTAATCACAAAGCATTACTTGACAAAATCAATACCTATCCACAACTGCGAAGACAAATTAAGTCGTGGCTTAAAAGTGGGGTATTAGACCAAGGTGAAATTTTTCCTACCATTGAAGGTACGCCACAAGGAGGGGTCATTTCCCCGCTATTGGCTAACATAGCCCTTCATGGCATGGAAGAACGGGTTAAGCAATTCGTAGGAAAGTCTATCAACCAACGAAGCGAAATCTGTTTAATCCGATATGCCGATGATTTTGTGATTATTCACAAAGACATTGAAGTAATAATAGCCTGTCAGAATATAATTGCTGAATGGTTAATTGATATGGGCTTAGAATTGAAACCAAGTAAAACAAAATTAACTCACACCCTTAACGAATACAATGGAAATGTTGGGTTTGAGTTTTTAGGATCCCACATACAACAACATAAGGTAGGTAACTACCGAAGTGCCAAAAATTCAAAAGGAATACCACTTGGATTTAAGACATTAATCACTCCATCAAAGCCAAAAGTCAAAGCTCATCTTGTAAAAATTGAAGAAGTAATAGACACGCATAATACCGCCCCTCAAGCTGCTTTAATTAGTCGGCTGAATCCAATAATTAGGGGATGGTCAAACTATTACTCTACAGTGGTAAGTAAGGTAACTTTTAACAAAATTGATGACCTTACCTACGACAAATTAAGAGCTTGGGCTAGGAAAAGAGGAAAAGGTAGCATCAATAAAGACAAATACTGGAGAACAGTAGGTGACAGAAATTGGTGCTTCAGCACAGAAGAAGGCTTAGAATTAGCCCAACACCAAGCAACGCCAATAAAAAGGCACGTCAAGGTAAAAAGCAATTCAACACCTTATGATGGCAACTGGATTTATTGGAGTTCTAGACGTGGAGAAGACCCGGAAACACCAACAAGAGTGGCAACACTGCTTAAGACACAAAAAGGTAAATGTACCCACTGTGGTCTGTACTTTACAACTACAGATACTGTAGAAGTTGACCATATCCTTCCCCGCTCTCTAGGCGGTAAGGATGAGTATAAAAACCTCCAACTTCTACATAAGCACTGTCACGACACAAAAACGGAAAACGACGGTTCCCTAAACAGGAACTATGATAGCAATCCGTTTTGAGTTGTATCCTTAAAAAGGATGAAGATATCAAGGAGCGGAATGAAGCGAAAGTTTCACGTTCCGTTCTGAAGGAGAGGTAGGGGTAGAAATGCCCCTATCGACTCTAACAATCCCCACCTAAGAGTGCAGCGATATATACTCATCAGAGTTGAAACCGGGACTGCGACCGCATTAGGGAAAGACTGAAGGGCAATGGTTAAAATCCAACCTGGAAGCAAAACAAAAGTATTGTTAATATTCCCAAAAAAAAACGATACATATTAGTCGCCATAGGGCATTGGGAGACTTTAAACGGACAGGTCGGGACTGTAAGACTACCAAGGTAGCAGGACTCGTTGAAGTGTCAAGAATCCCCGCTCGTTTACGACGGGGAGTATGTCAAATCAATCGGTCTCTGGGCTGCGACGGGTAAAAATGCGCTCATTCGCTGCTGCCAGTAACTCTTCTAGGAATTCGCAGATCTAGTTAAGTCATAAAAATTAAATATTTAGTATCTATCTTTAGATACATTTTTACTCTTTCTTTAGGTATACTTTTATAAACGGGGTTGGGGTTGGGCCTACTTTAGTTACACTAAGGCAGAGCCTGGTAGTCGGTGAAGTTTTTACTCCTGCTTCTTGCTTTAACAGGACTTACGCACGGGAGCCAAAAACCCGGTTTCTGCGTCAACATCTATCGAAAAAACGACTATTTTTGGAAGAAACCGGGTTGTTTTGGCCTTAGTCCTATTTAAAAAATAACAGCAAATCCTGAATCTATTGTAGAGCAACTTTGATTGAGGGCTTGATTGGTCTGTTGGCAACTACGAGGACTCGATAAACTCCCGATTCTGGCAGTTGAGCGAAAGTTTGACCTTCCCCTTGATCGAGGAGTGTTCCTGACGGAGATTCGATCGCCACATCTAGATTTTTGTTGCTAGCAGTGACTCTCATTGTCTGTCCCCGTTTCGCCTCAATTGTCAGGGGCTGGACTTGGTAGCCGGACATTTTCAGTTGAATTTTACCTTCTTTGTCTCCGAATGCTATGGGAATTACGCGATCGGGCCGATAAGTCCACTTGGCACTAAAGTCACGTTCCAATACAAAACTACTGGTTTCGCCTTTAGGGATGACTCGGACGCGGTAGATGCCCGACTCCGGTAACTTCCCTACCCATTGATTATCTCTTTTGTCAAGGGTTCCCAAATTTTCGCCACTGGGAGTGTAGAGTTCGGCGCTCAGTTCTCCAGCCCATAGGGAAAGTGTGAGTTCTCGTCCTTTGATACCTTCAAAAATATAGGTGGTGGATTTTTTGATAGTCTCTCGAATTTCCGATGTTGACATCGGCTTGATGGGTTCAATTTGTGGGGCTGCGACATCGTTGGTGGGTTTCTCGATTGTTTCTCGAATTTCCGAGGTTGCTATCCGATCGATTGTTTCAACCTTTGGAGCTACGGGGCTGGCAAAGGCTGTTTTTACCATGATCATCAGTAGCATCCCAGTCAGTAAAATTAGTTTTTTCATGTCGTGTTTCTAATGGTAATGAGTTGTATATGGTTACTTATGCTTCCCTGTCAATACCGGATTAAAGGCTGTCGATCGCTTTTGGGGATAGAGCAGTATTACAATACCTATGAGCACATCTGAGTATATACCCTACCGATACACAAGCTGCGATCGGTACTTCCCAGCTTAAAGTTTGGGCGATGGTTTGGGTTCCAGAGCGACTATAACCCTTCTCAGTTACCTCACCTAACTGAGAAAGGCTATATTATAAATCCGAGAGAATTTTCAAGTAAGCTTGTACAGTGTTAGACAAGCCCATTTCTAATGCTTCTGCAATGAGAGCGTGACCGATCGATACTTCTAGAATATCGGGAATGGAGCAAAACTTAGCTAGGTTTTGCAAGTTTAAATCATGTCCTGCATTCACACCTAAACCGACAGCTTGAGCAGCCTTAGCTGCTAATACATATTGTTCAAAAACTGATTCTACTTTCCCTTCACGAAATGCCGTTGCATAGGGTTCTGTGTACAATTCTACTCGGTCTGCACCCACTTCTTTTGCTAGGGCCATGAGAGCAGGGTCTGCATCCATAAATAGACTGACTCTGATGCCGTTATCTTTTAATTTTTGAATAATTGGTAGGAGTCGATCGCGATTTTCGGGAATATTCCAACCGCTATCAGAGGTGAGTACATCGGGAGCATCTGGTACTAAGGTGCACTGGGCTGGTTTGACATCGCAAACTATATCCATAAACGGATCTTGAAAAGGATTACCTTCGATATTGAATTCTACGGTTAGCATGGAGGCTAATTCATAAACATCGGAGGCTTTGATGTGTCGCTCATCGGGACGGGGATGGACTGTGACACCGTGGGCTCCGGCGGCAATTACGGTTTTGGCGGCTTCAGTAACGCTGGGAATGCCGATGTTTCGAGAGTTTCTGAGGAGGGCAATTCTGTTGATGTTGACGCTGAGTTTGGTCATGGAATTTCGATTAGTTAGTTTTTGAATAAAGGCGATCGACCTTTAATTATCTTCTATTTGTTATTTTTCGCATTCGCAGTCTCGACCAGTTTACCATATTGATCGATTCAGGTTGCAAGAGACTAAGAAACCTGTGGGCTGTGAATACTCGGCTCAACCATCGCCTCAGCATTGTTTTAAAATGCTCCATGATTTAAAATCATTGGCCAATGCTCGGTATCAGAAACTTGACCGATCTCCGGTAACATGAGAAAGGATAAATTTGAACCGCGCAGCATGGCTACTATTTGGGAACTCGATTTTTACAGTCGTCCGATCTTAGACGATCGACAGAAAAAAAAATGGGAAGTGTTGATTTGCGAAAGTCCGCTGAATGTGGGTGACAATGCAGAATCTCTGTTTCGCTACTCACAGTGGTGCCCCAGTTCAACGGTAAATTCCCTGTGGCTGGCTGGTGCCATTGAAGAGGCGATCGCCTCTGCACCCAAACCTCCGGAAAAAATCCGCTTTTTCCGTCGCCAAATGGCCAACATGATTACCAAAGCCTGCGAAGATTTGGACATACCCGTGGCAGCCAGCCGCCGTACCCTTGCCCTGAGCCTGTGGCTAGAAGAACGGATGCGATCGTATTACCCCGTACAAGAGGGTTATCAAGCCACTGTTAACCCTTCGGTGCAATTTGTACCCGAAACGCCCGTGGCACTGCCGGACGCTTTAATCGGCGAAAAATGGGCGTTTGTGAGTTTGCCGATCGCGGCTTTTGATGAAATGTCCGAGTGGGATATCGGATTTGGCGAAGCTTTTGGGCTACCGATGACAGGGCTGAACCCAGAAACCCAGATTCCGGGGCTAATTATATTTTCGTCGAGAGCAACAGCCCTGGCCGGTTGGATGTCCGGTTTGGAGTTAGCTTTTATGAAATATGACTCCGGGTCCCCTCCTACCCCCCCTAGGTTGATACTGGATACGGGTGCTAACGATCGCTGGATTTTAGCTAATCTCAGAGACTCGGCAACTCAAGCAGAAGGTAAAAAATTTGAGGCTGCGAAAAAAGAAGCAAAACAAGTACATTTTTTGGCAATCCAGTCTAATCCAGAATCGGAATCTTTCGACGGATTTTGGCTGCTGCATGAATTAAGTATTTAGGGTTGTTAGTTGTTCTTTGTTCTTTGTTAGTTGTTAGTTGTTAGGTGAAAAACCAATTACCCATAACCATTCGACCCTTCGTATACGCTGGATGACTACGCTTCGCGAGCCGGAACCACAAATAACAAATAACAAATAACAAATAACAAATAACAAATAACACATAACAAATAACACATAACAAATAACAAATAACACATAATCAATGCTCGTAAATATCGATAAAAAGTCCATCTTCCATCTTCCTTCAACTTACCAACAACAATGACCAATCACCAATCAGCAGAACAACTGCTAGAATTAGCCACCAAAGCAGGTGCCGAAGCTGCTGAGGTATTGGAGTCACAATCTTTATCGCGACCAGTATTTTTTGAAGCAAACCGCCTGAAACAGCTAGAAACGGCCCAAGCAGAAGGCATTGCCCTACGGCTGTGGAGGGATGGGCGGCCTGGTTTGGCAGTGGCTTACGGGCCGGTGGAACCGCAGATTTTGGTCGATCGCGCCATCGCCCTCTCGCAACTCAACGAACCGGAAATCATTGAACTTGGTAGCGGTAACAAAATTGTCTATCCGGATCTGGGACAGTCGATCGCAGCACAACAGCTAGTAGAATGGGGCAAAAGTGCGATCGCCACCATTCGCCAAGCGTATCCAGAAAGCATCTGCACCGCCGAATTTGACTGCGAAATAGAAAGCACCCGCTTGGTGAACACTAGAGGCTTGGATTGCAGCCACACCGACACCACCCTCAGCGGTTACTTATCAGCAGAATTAGTGCGGGGAGAAGACTTCCTGAATATTTGGGAGGGCGAAACCGAACGCAGCACGATCGACATCCACACCATCACCCAGCGAGTGTTGCAACGATTGGAATGGGCCAAAGACAATGTAGCACCAGTCACAGGGCGCGTACCAGTTTTGTTCACCGCCAAAGCCGCCGATTTACTGTGGGGCACAGTCTGTGCAGCCCTCAACGGTAAACAGGTACTCGAAGGGGCTTCGCCTTGGAGCGATCGATTGGGCCAACAAGTCACATCCCCCCTAGTGACACTCTCCCAACAGCCGGATACGGGGCCCTATAGCTGTCCCTTTGATGACGAAGGCACTCCCACTCGATCGATCGTATTCATCCACAATGGAGTATTGCAGCTATTTTATACCGATCGCACCACCGGTCGAACATTAGGCAGTGGCACCACCGGCAACGGATTTCGCCCTGGTTTGGGCAGTTATCCCACACCGACTTTGTTCAATGTTTTAATTAAACCAGGAGAGCGATCGCTCGCTGATTTAATCACCCAATTAGACGACGGAATTGTAGTCGATCAAATGCTGGGGGGTAGTGCGGGCATTTCCGGCGACTTTTCGATTAATATCGACCTCGGCTATCGCGTCAAAAAAGGTCAAATAATTGGCAGAGTCAAAGACACAATGGTTGCCGGCAACGTCTATACAGTCCTCAAACAATTAGTAGAATTAGGAGGGGACTCCGAGTGGAACGGTTCTTACCATACACCCTCTGTAATTGTCGAAGGATTGTCCGTCATCGGCAAAAACTAAAGTTAGTTGTTATTGGTTATTTGTTATAAGTTATTGGTGAGAGGAAGCTTTGAATCCGGGTATTCCCAGCAATTCGGGACACAGCTAGCGCATGGTTGATAAAGCGGTTCCTGCTGTTATGAGGTACAAAAGCGGGGTGCATCGCATTTTTGTAGGGCTTTCGCATTCGCGCCCATATCCTATAGATATATCAGAGATTTTCAACTGTTATGAGGTACAAAAGCGGGGTGCATCGCATTTTTGTAGGGCTTTCGCATTCGCGCCCATATCCTATAGATATAGCAACCGCCAGGGTGGTTAAGTCGTGGGGTGGGGGCGGGTTTAGAGAATTTGTCTATACCGATGAAAGATATCGGTGAACCCGCCCCTACAAAATCTGCCCTAATCGCCTTGGCAGTTGCTATATATCAGAGATTTTCAACTGTTATGAGGTACAAAAGCGGGGTGCATCGCATTTTTGTAGGGCTTTCGCATTCGCGCCCATATCCTATAGATATATCAGAGATTTTCAACTGTTATGAGGTACAAAAGCGGGGTGCATCGCATTTTTGTAGGGCTTTCGCATTCGCGCCCATATCCTATAGATATATCAGAGATTTTCAACGCGAATGCTTCGCCCTCTAGGCGTGTTTCCCAAATCGGGATGCTCCCTGGAGCAATTAACAAACCAATTTATTAAATGTTAAGGATTAATTAAGTTTGTCGCTCTTGCAGCAGGAACCGCTGTATAATCCTGCCCACAGAACGCCGAGGATTCTTGACACATGCACCGCCAGCAGTCTTATAGCAACCGCCAAGGTGGTTAAGACATAACTTTGGGGTAAGGGCTCTCGCATTCGAGCAGATAATTTATGGGTTTTACTCAAGAATTTTCCGCCCGAATACTTCGCTCCTACTGCCTTAATCGCCTCTGTGTCGTGAGTCGTGAGTCTGGGAAAAAAAAAAGAATTGCCAAAAAAAAAGTTTTTTTGGAAAAACTGCATAATTTTGGGGAGAGTGCCCAGATAAACAATTAAGGCGAGGTGCTGATCTCATAAATAGCGCCCGCCGGTTTACTCTAGGCAGGAAAAAAACATTGGCAGTATTTACTGGTACATCCACAAACGACAATCTCACAGGCACATCAGCCGATGACAACATCGCAGGGTTTGAGGGCAATGATACCCTCGCAGGTTTAGGTGGCAATGACACCTTGCTAGGCGGTGCAGGAAACGACAGCCTCAGCGGGGGTGGGGGCAATGACAGCCTTGTTGGCGACGACAATGACACCCTGGATGGGGGTATCGGCAACGACTTTCTGGATGGAGGTAGTAGTCTGACAGGTGGCGATGGAGATGACACCTTGTTGGGCGGCTCAAATTTGGATGGCGGTGCGGGTAATGACAGCCTTTTTGGTAGCTTCCAGAGCCTCGTCTTAGGCGGAGATGGCAATGACTATCTCCGTGGTGGTGGTAATAGCACCTTAGAAGGCGGTGCTGGCGATGATACGCTTTATGCCGGATTTAACAATGGCAATGTATTGCGAGGCTCAGCAGGTAACGATCGCTATCTCATCCCGCCTGACGCGATTCAACTGCAAATTCAAGATACAGGTGGGCTCGATCGCCTAGATTTTCTTGATTTCCAGAATAATATCAGTACCAGCCCTGCGCTGTTGGCTTTGTCATCGGGTAATATCGGCTTGACTCGACAAGGCACGAGTTTACTGATTGATATCAACAAGGACGGAATCGCACGGGCTACCGATGACGTGGTAATTTCCGACTTCTTCGGTGCATCGCCGAGTCTGGCTGGTGCTGGCTTCATCGAAAATGTAGCCAACCTCACTGGTGCAGCAATTCTGGCTGCTAATCTGACTGAGGCTACGGCGGCACCCGGAAGCAGTGCAACCAGTGGTACACCTGGCAACGATAACCTCACAGGCACTGTCGGTAATGACAACATCGCAGGGTTTGAGGGCAATGATACCCTCGCAGGTTTAGATGGCAACGACACCTTATTAGGTGGTGCAGGAAACGACAGCCTCAGTGGGGGTGGGGGCAATGACAGCCTTGTCGGTGGTAACGACAATGACACCCTGGATGGGGGTATCGGCAACGACTTTCTGGATGGAGGTAGTAGTCTGACAGGTGGCGATGGAGATGACACCTTGTTGGGCGGCTCAAATTTGGATGGCGGTGCGGGTAATGACAGCCTTTTTGGTAGCTTCCAGAGCCTCGTCTTAGGCGGAGATGGCAATGACTATCTCCGTGGTGGTGGTAATAGCACCTTAGAAGGCGGTGCTGGCGATGATACGCTTTATGCCGGATTTAACAATGGCAATGTATTGCGAGGCTCAGCAGGTAACGATCGCTATCTCATCCCGCCTGACGCGATTCAACTGCAAATTCAAGATACAGGTGGGCTCGATCGCCTAGATTTTCTTGATTTCCAGAATAATATCAGTACCAGCCCTGCGCTGTTGGCTTTGTCATCGGGTAATATCGGCTTGACTCGACAAGGCACGAGTTTACTGATTGATATCAACAAGGACGGTGTAGTAAGGGCTACCGATGACGTGGTAATTTCCGACTTCTTCGGTGCATCGCCGAGTCTGGCTGGTGCTGGCTTCATCGAAAATGTGGGCAACCTCACTGGTGCAGCAATTCTGGCTGCTAATCTGACTGAAGCTACGTCTGCACCCGGAAGCAGTGCAACCAGTGGTACACCTGGCAACGATAACCTCACAGGCACTGCTGGCAATGACAATATCGCAGGCTTAGATGGCAATGACACCATCAGTGGCTTAGGTGGCAACGACACCTTGCTAGGCGGTGCAGGAAACGACAGCCTCAGCGGGGGTGGGGGCAATGACAGCCTTGTCGGTGGTAACGACAATGACACCCTGGATGGGGGTATCGGCAACGACTTTCTGGATGGAGGTAGTAGTCTGACAGGTGGCGATGGAGATGACACCTTGTTGGGCGGCTCAAATTTGGATGGCGGTGCGGGTAATGACAGCCTTTTTGGTAGCTTCCAGAGCCTCGTCTTAGGCGGAGATGGCAATGACTATCTCCGTGGTGGTGGTAATAGCACCTTAGAAGGCGGTGCTGGCGATGATACGCTTTATGCCGGATTTAACAATGGCAATGTATTGCGAGGCTCAGCAGGTAACGATCGCTATCTCATCCCGCCTGACGCGATTCAACTGCAAATTCAAGATACAGGTGGGCTCGATCGCCTAGATTTTCTTGATTTCCAGAATAATATCAGTACCAGCCCTGCGCTGTTGGCTTTGTCATCGGGTAATATCGGCTTGACTCGACAAGGCACGAGTTTACTGATTGATATCAACAAGGACGGTGTAGTAAGGGCTACCGATGACGTGGTAATTTCCGACTTCTTCGGTGCATCGCCGAGTCTGGCTGGTGCTGGCTTCATCGAAACTGTAGCCAACCTCACTGGTGCAGCAATTTTGGCTGCTAATCTGACTGAAGCTACGTCTGCACCCACGCCAACACCCACCGCGCCAACACCCACGACGCCAACACCCACCGCGCCAACACCCACCGCGCCAACACCCACCGCGCCAACACCCACCGCGCCAACACCCACCGCGCCAACATCCAAACCGGTGACAATACCCACGGTGACAACACCAACACCAACACCAACACCAACACCAACACCCACACCAACACCCACACCAACACCCACACCTCCACCCATTTTCACTCCCGCACCCGATCTGACATTCAAAGCGCCGATCGCACCCACAATGACAAACTCACCCGCAGCGACAGGCTCAGCGCCACAGGCGATCGGCAGCAGCGGCAATGACGTCATCGTCGCCAACGATGCTAACAATCCCTTGTACGGCAACAAAGGAAACGATAGCCTCTATGGCAATAGCGACAACAACATCCTCTTCGGAGGCAAAGGTGACGATGCCCTCTTTGGCAACGACGGCAACGATCTCCTCAATGGCAACCAAGGAAATGACACCCTGATTGGAAGCGATGGTAACGATACCGAGTTAGGAGGAAAAGGCGACGATCTTTTGTTTGGCGGTACTGGCAATGATGTCCTCAGCGGCGATCTAGGCAACAACACCTTAGCCGGTGACGCTGGTAATGACTCCCTGTACGGCGGCAAAGATAATGATGTTTTGCTGGGCGGTACTGGCAACGATTTCCTCTATAGCCAAGAAGGTAATGACTTTCTGACTGGTGTTGACAGCACTGCTGCTAACCCAGGGCTGGGCGAAATCGATACCCTGATTGGCGCAGAAGGCAATGACACCTTCTTCCTGGGAGATGCCACCAAGTTCTACTACAACGATGGCATCGATAGCGCTACTGGCGGCAGCGATTATGCTTTGATTGTCGGCTTCAACCCCACTCAAGATATCATCCAGCTTCAAGGCGCTCTTACCACTTATGTGTTAGGTGCTTCTCCCGCCGGATTGCCTGTTGGAAACGCTATTTTCAAAAAGACCGCCGGTTCGGATGAATTGATTGCGATCGTCCAACCAGTTTCTTCCTTTAGCCTAGAGAGCTCTTCTTTGCGCTTCGTCTAATAGCAGCCAGACAAACTCGTTAATTTTCTTGTAGGGGCCTACCCCTACAAAACCCTGTTTGTCATAATGAAATAGCTTTGCTTCAGAAAGGGGACTTTGACTTGTTCGAGTCCCCTTTCTTTATGCTGATTTAGAAATATAGCAACCGCCAAAGTGGTTAAGACATAACTTTGGGATAAGGGCTCTCGCATTCGAGCAGATAATTTATGGGTTTTACTCAAGAATTTTCCGCCCGAATACTTCGCTCCTACTGCCTTAATCGCCTTCGCGGTTGCTAGAGAAAGTAAATAGTTATCAACTTTACTAAGTCTTTATAAAAAGCAGTATAATGGGTGAGACCCCCTGTTATGAACCAGAGGGCAAAAAGCATAGCAGCAAAATCAGATGCTGTTAGCTAGGGGTTTTTGTTGAGAGTCAGGAAATTGAATAAGCACAATGGAGCATCGGCGCATTGTTATTGGTGACGTACATGGGCATTTTGATGGCTTAATGATCTTGCTAGAGGCACTTGCCCCTGGCTGGGACGATCGCGTGTATTTTCTCGGAGACTTAATCGATCGCGGACCCAAGAGCGCTCAAGTAGTAGAATTTGTCAAGCAAAGTCGTTACCAAGCTCTGTTAGGCAACCACGAACAACTGATGTTAAATGCTCTAGTGGATGACCTTACTGATATGCGATCGTGGCAAGCTTGGCTTTGCAGTGGCGGTGATGCTACCATCGACAGTTACAGAAATACAGGGATGATGCCCCACCAGCACTTAGAATGGATGCGATCGCTCCCCACCCACATCGACTTGGGCGACATCTGGCTAGTCCACGCCGGAGTCGATCCCACACTCCCCGTTGACCAGCAGTCTAGCGAACAACTCTGCTGGATTCGCAAGGATTTTCACAATATCTCTCAACCCTATTTTCCCGATAAATTAATTATCACCGGTCATACGATCACCTTCACGTTTCAGGGCGTCAGACCGGGGGAATTAGTCAGAGGACAAGGGTGGCTAGATATTGACACGGGTGCTTATCATCCCAAGAGTGGCTGGCTGACAGGATTTGACCTCAACTACCGCCGAGTTTATCAAGTCAATGTATTTAACCACCAAGTCCGAATTTTGCCCTTAGACGAATTGGTGAGACCCTTGAAATCCTCAGAAACTCCCCTCCAACCAGTTTTGAGTGGAGTTGTTTCACCGAGTTAGCTGTTGACTACTGACGCTAGGAACCCAAAAGCCTGCGGATTTCTTGTCTGTAAGTCCCATTGTTCAAGCCTTCACCCGTAGCCAAACTTGGATCGATTCCCTGTTCGATCGCCGCAATGCGGGAATCAGTAGCTGGATGAGTGCTCAAAATGCTGGGAGGAGAAGGTCTGTTGAGCAACTTTTTCATAAAATCCACCATCCCCGATTGAGCGTAGCCCGATCGCCCCATTGTTTGCAATCCCAACCGATCTGCTTCATATTCAGCTTGACGGCTGTGGGGACGGCGCAAAGCCAGTTCCACCCCTAGCTGCACCACCTTAGAACCATCAAGTCCCGCTGCGGAAGCGACACCAGAGGCGATCGCCATTTGACGCATTTGTTTAATCGCGTGGCGAGCACTAATGTGGCCGATTTCATGACCGATCACGCTGGCTAATTGAGCTTCATTATCTGCCGCTGTCATTAAACCCTTATTCACATAAATAAAACCGCCCATTGTCGCAAAGGCATTAATATTGTCATCGTCAACGACTTGGAAGGTATAGGGAATATTCGGGCGATCGCTATTTTGGGCCAGTCGCTGACCGATGCGGTTGATATATGCCGTAGTGGCGCGATCGGGATAAATTTTAAATTCCCCTCCAGCCAACTGCCGATCGATTTCTTTGCCTATAGTCACTTCTTGGCGATCGGACACATTCGACAATTGAATAACTTGAATACCTCGAAAAATCAGTTCTGGCAAAGAAAATGCTTGCATCGGTTCCGGCGACACCACCCAGATTCCCGCAGTCACAATCAGAGACAGAAACAAATAAATTCCTTTACCACATCTACGCCGGATTGTCAACCAATTTTTTTTAAACATGACAGATATAGCCTTTGTTTCGACCGCTTTTGTGAGTGGAATGTATGGCATATTTAAAGTATAGCTTGATTGACAAGGGAGATTCCCAGCATCAATGCTCGGACTTTTTCAATTTATGCCGCCCTTGAGACTAATACATATCAGTCTTCAAGTCCTGCGGATTGTGAGCTGCGATCGTGGTAATATCTTTTGGCTTGTACAGATACTTCTTAAGCTATCAACCCCTCACAGAAGACGCTGGATAAATTCAGCGACTCGTGTTTCGTCCGCGACTATCAAGCTACGCGGTTTCTACACTCCCGAAGATTTTTTATGAAAATTTTGGATTCACAAGGCCGCCTGTTCGGTAAACTTAGCATCCTAGACCTAGGTGCTGCTCTGATCATCCTGCTAGTTGCAGTCGGAATCTTCTTCTTCCCTGGTACTTCTGGTGGTTCTGTAGCCCAAGTTGGCGGCGCCGATGTCAAACCCGTCGAAATCGATGCCATTGCGATCGGTCTTAAAGGGACAAACTTTCAAGAGTTATTCAAAGCAGGGGATAAAATCAATGTGATTATCCGTAACCAACCCTCCGGTCAGATTACGATTAAAGCTGTCAAAACCCTGACCAGAACCCTCGCCGTTCCTCAGCCCAACGGCACATTGAAAGCTCTACCAGACCCCAGAGAAGAAGAATCTTTCAGCAGAAATATGATGTTTACCTTAGAAGGTAAAGGTCAAATTACTGACAACGGGCCTGTTTTAGGCAATACGAAGGTGAAAATTGGCACTACCCTAGAGCTCGAAGGCAAAAAGTATATTTTCAACGCCAGCGTCATTGATGTGCGCGTCAAATAGCTATTAGTTATTTGTTATTAGTTATTAGTTATTTGTTATTAGTTATTAGTTATTCACATTATAATCACTCATAACTCATAACTCATAACCAATAAACAATAACCCATAACAACTGGCCGTTGTCAGTTTACTTTTCACCCTTGCGATAGCAACTTTAAATATTGCCGGATCAAGCCAATGGTGACAGCGGGAATTTCTAGCTGCGGTGTCAAACCGACATTTTCCAAAATTTGGAAGACTTTGATGGCTTCGGGGTTGAGATTGGCCAATCGCTGGCCAATCTCAGGGCTGGTAAATTGTGACTTTTCTCCCCAAATCATCACTGTCGGTGTTGTTAGCTGAGTGATGTATAGGGATAAATCGAAGGATAAATCTCCTCGCACAAAAGAAAGAGCGGCATACTCTGCATTCGGTTCCAAGGCAGATTCTAGGTAAGCATCTACGATTTCTTGGTAAACTAGGCGATTGTCAGCAAATTGCCGCTGTTCTAGAAAGTTGCGGATGCCCCCATCGGTGGCAATTCCGGTACTGTAAAGCAAGCGGTCTAAAATAGGTGTGCTGACTATTTGAGCAAATAAACTTTTGCTGTAATCTTTGCCAAAGTCCGACAAACCGCTAGGTGTGGTCAAAATCAGGGATTTGAACAGGTCTGGTCTGGCGATCGCAGCTCGAATTGCGATCGCCCCAGTCAGAGAAGAAGCTATCACATCTGTCGCACTGCCGCAAGTTTTTTCCAGAAATTCGATTAAAGATGTGATATAATCGTCAACCTTGTAATTTTTAGCCGGATGTTCCGATCGTCCCCAGCCGATTAAATCCGGTGCCAAAACTCGATAGTCAGCAGCAAAAGCCGGATAAACTTTCGACCACTCGTAGGCACTGGAACCGCCTCCAAAACCGTGAAAAAATACCAAGTTCGGCAAATTGTCCGAAGTTGAAGTAGGTATCTTCATCCAAGGCGTTTTTTCCGCAGTGTAGTACACCATTCGACCTTGGGAAGTAACTGTCGATCGTTGACCGAAGCCTAGGGGCAAAAGCATAAATAAACCTCAATTGTGGTGAGATGGTAGATTTGGGTCTGGCATCAGTCTGAATGTAAAAAAAATTGTTTAGTTGAGGGTGGTTTTGTAAAGTTTGAGTATTGATTTAATTATATGAAATTACAGGTGAAGGGTCAAACTACACACAGGAAGCAAGTTTTGGGATTTTTGATCTGGGGCTGTGTAGTTATCCTCACCCTTGCAAACTACTGTGGATCGGAGATAATAGCAAGGTGATGGGTAATACCCCTCATGCTGAAAAACTCAGTGAGCTGCTATCTCAAAGCGATGCTTGCAAAGTTAGAGTGCTAAAGCTCTCTTTCACAGCCCAGGGTGGGTTTGCGGTCGATCGGTCTGACTTTGGTAACTAATTTACGGGACAATAATTGACAATGGATAGGTAGTGCTCTACCCAAATGCTGAAGTTATCACAAAAGTGGGACTAAATAACCAATAGATCTCTCCTAACAAGGCTGTCAAAGGCTGGCTGGATGCCTATCCCACAGGAATTATGGGAGATGTCTAATTAATCACGATACTTTGCGGAGCAGGGACTTTTGATGTCGAAAGTCTTTGTTAGAAGGGTGAGGATCGGTTTTTTATGCTGAATGGGGGGGCTGGCTATCATTAGTCGCCCCCCGATCGATTCCACCCCACCAAAAATAACTAATCTCAGGGAGGTCTACTAACGATGCAACTGCTCAGGAAAAGGGATCGCGAGGGTTTTATGGTTGACACAAAAAGTCTTCAGTCTGACAGGATAGCAGAATTTGAGACTCCATGTCGAAGCGTAGATTTAAACGGCAAAAATAATGTTGTGGTCGCTACTCCCGACCGCTCTGTGGGGGGAGCAGAGCCTCGGATGCCTGCTGTGGCACCGGATTCTGTGCGACTAGCTTTAGAAGAGTTGAAATGCTTTGAAGTAGTAGAACACCAGTTTAAACATTGGGGGCTAACTTTTACCAATGTGGTGGCAATCCAACCTTCCAACCCAGCATTTTTGACGGTTCCTGGGATCACAATTTTAATGGGAGCCCCCAAAAGTGGACAGATAGAAATCTCTTTTAAGTATCCAGTTCGCTTTGTGTCAGGACTTGTCACCAGTTCCCGGCGAACGGTTTTGTCTGCTTGCGACATCGATGGTGTCCAAATTGCTCAGGATGAAATGCCAGGACCCAATCTGGTAGGGTCTAATTCTGCCATTAAGCCGAGCACAGAACTGCGTGTTAAAGCACCAAATATTTCTCGAATCACTTTTTACGCTTTTGACGGTCAGCTAGTAGTCCATGATTTAATTTTTGGCTTTTAAAAATTCCGAATTCAAAATTAATTTTTAACGACTCAGCTTGATTTGGTTTTTTCAGAACAATGTAGAGAGTCCAAAGTCTGCAAACCTTCTAGAAGGGCATTGCGGACTATAGATTCTGGTTCTTGATTCAGCATCAAGCGAAAGCACTCAGCAGTGTGGGACAGGCCGATGGAATTTTTGAGGGAACTGGGTTTCCAAAACCCAGGGCTTTTGACCAAATCGGTCATTTGTCGCACTGCTATCAAACGCTTTACAGGGTCTGCATCAGTCAGATTTGCCAGGATGCCATCGATTACTGCTTCATCTTTGGAAGCACTTTGGCTCCAGACTTGCCGCATCAACAATACCACAATGGCGATCGTCCCCAAATTTTGTAAAATTGCGCTCAGAGCGATCGAGTGACTCTCTGACTGTTCCCAAATTGAGAAACTCATGTAAGTTCCTAAAGTAGCAAGACCGCCACTACCCACCGCTACTACCAACCGTCGGCTGGGGCTGTCCCAAAATTGCTCCATGTTCGATCGCAATTGTTGCCAATCCCAGGACTGTGCCCGGTAAACCAACATCATCGCTCCGATTCCCAAGCCCGTAGCAGCCAGTAATTGACTGTTCCACCAGCCCCAAACTGCTGAAGCTGTTAAAACTGCCAGGGTGCCAGACGATCGATTCCAACGCCCTAACACCCATTTGAGCAAGGTAGTAGAAACCACAGGCCGGTCCGAGGATCTTTGAAAGTCAATCCTGGCGTGTCTGGCTGACTCAGGAACGGCTGGTGGTATAGTTTGAGGAAATGGACGGTTTTCCGGTGTATATTTCTTCAAAACCTGGACATCGGTCATGGATGAGGGTAATTTCTGCAAGTGGTCCGATCGCACTTGGTCATTAGCTTCTGACAGTTCCTCTTGTCTGGGAGGCATTTTGGCTGTAGTTTTTTTGACTCGTTCCATACTGAGTTTTTGGATCAATTTGTATATTGAAATAGTAACAACAACCAGCAATGAGGGTGAGAACCGCCTACCACTAAACGCAAAAACCTTGGAATATCATAGGCAACCTCACGCCCCAAAAATCCTGGCATCAAAACTCCTGAATCCATAGCTTTGACACATAATTAATTTGATTTTTATATGAATACATTCCGTGAAAAAACTTTTATTTATGATAAAATATGTGGTAATTTATATTAAATTAATATCACATTCTCGGCTGCGATTACAAATATTTTTTGGGTAGATGTCAACTATTTTGTTAATTTTTATGGTGGATTCCATGAATTCAAACGTCAGTTAGAATACAAGGCTAAAAAGTTTGGGATCTCTTAGATTTGTGGTGCAAACTGTATTGCACAGCACAAAATATTTGCAATCAAGTCGCCCAAACCCTTACCCTGAAACATATAAGCTATACTAATCACCGGATAGCCAGGAGAGCCGACTTGTCTAGTATTTGTATAGCAGTCTCAATAGCGCCCAATGCTCTGGGAAGCCTGCACGGGGCATCTAGCGACTTCTTTACCCTAAACTGCTAGAGTTCAGTTATCATTAAACGAGTGCTTGTTGATAGCACTCCCTCCTGCGTTGGAGCAGGAGATAGGAGACCTTCCACTTTGTCCGATCGGCCTCAAACCCGGTAAAGTAGTGGTAACATTTGTAATCGAGATGGGAATGCTGCTATCAATATTGGATACACACAAAATTCGAGACAGCATTTCAAATAATGTATTTGTTACCAAATGTTAACAAATACAGCTCAAAAAAATAATAGTTGCGATCGAGACTTCCGAGAGCTGAGGTTTGATGGCACAGCCCTTACAAACACAGAGACTTGAATGCAGCTAAAAATATAAATAAAGTCGGGACAGGGCATTGCCACGACTCGCGATCGGACGCAGAAGGGACGTAAGACTACTTTGGTAGCAGACCCTGGTGAAGCGTCAAGAATCACCGCACATGAAAGGGCGGTGAGTATGTCAACAAGATGTAAACACCTTACCAACAGATCGCCGGAGCAATCTTGCAGGAAAACCCATGTCTAGTATGCAAAGCCAATTCACAGTTCACTTCTGGGGCGTTAGAGGTAGCATAGCGTCTCCGGGAGCTGAAACAGTACGTTACGGGGGCAACACACCCTGTATTGAAATGCGAGTGGGCGACAGTCGCTTGATTTTCGATGGCGGTACAGGGTTACGGGTTTTGGGACAAACTCTCCTGTCGCAGATGCCTGTAGAAGCTCATATGTTTTTCACTCACTCTCACTGGGATCACATTCAAGGATTTCCGTTTTTTGTCCCAGCTTTTGTCAAGGGCAATTGTTTTCACATCTATGGTGCTGTTGCTCCTAACCAAGCTACTATCCAGCAGCGCCTAAACGACCAGATGCTTCACCCAAATTTTCCAGTCCCCCTACAAATTATGGGTGCAGACCTGAAGTTCAAGGATATTAAAGTCGGCGATACAGTGAAAATCGGGGAGATAGAGGTGGAAACTGCTTTGTTGAACCATCCAGGAGAAGCTATGGGCTACCGAGTTAACTGGCGGGGCTATGCGGCGGCTTATGTGAGTGATACAGAACATTTTGCAGACACCTTGGATAAAAATGTGGTGAAATTAGCTCAGGATGCTGAGGTCCTGATCTACGATGCTACTTATACCGATGAGGAGTATTATTCGGAAAAGTCGAGCCGGGTTGGCTGGGGACATTCGACTTGGCAGGAAGCGGTGAAAGTGGCTAAGGCGGCTAACGTCAAAAAGTTGGTGATTTTTCACCACGATCCTTTGCACAATGATGAGTTCTTAGACAAAGTGGGAGAGCAAGTTGCTCAAAGGTTCCCGAACAGTTTGATGGCGCGGGAAGGTTTGTCGTTACAGTTGCTTCCTCCTGAAAAGAGTGTCCCTGAGAAGTTCGATGAGAAATTGATTTAGTGGTTGTATTTTGAACATAAATTTGGATGACGATCGCAATCAGACTAAGTGTGTGAAAATTTAAAGCGTGTGGGTAACTTATTCTTGTACTGCTGCTCTGACTCCAACTGCCGTTGCCTTGGGAAACTTTGATGGTTTCCACCTAGGGCATCGACAAGTCGTGCAGCCAATTTTAAATCGATCGATTCGGGAAAATTCTGGGCAGATTTCGGCGACTGTTTCTGCACCGCAGCGGGATTTGGGACAACCAGGGCCTAATAACAACGAAAATTTGGTTTTTGAACCGGAGACTACGAGGGAGTTTGATCCGGCAGACAGCCTCGTCCTCGCCCACTGGGGCAAGCATTCTGATGTTGGTTTGTCCCAGACTCGGACTGAAGACAAGGAGATTCCAGGCTGGAACTCTGATGGGGCCGTGAGGTTTTACGGAACGGTGGTGACATTCGATCCGCACCCACAAGAGTTTTTTAGTGGTCAAGCAAAAAAACTGCTGACTCCTCTGGCAGAAAAGATAGAATTGCTAGAAGCAATGGGTGTCGAGCAGCTTGTGCTGCTGCCGTTCGATCGCGAATTGGCGGCCTTGACTGCCCAGGAGTTTGTCGAGGAAATTTTGGTGGGACAACTGCAAGCGAGTCGAATTAGTGTCGGAATGGATTTTCGTTTTGGACGGGGACGGACGGGCACGGCTGTGGATTTACAGGCGATCGCCTCTAACTACGGCATTGATGTTACTCTAGTAGGACTTCACACCTGCGGTAGTGGCGAACGAATCAGCAGTTCTGTGATTCGCGAAAGTCTAGCCAGCGGAGACCTCCAACGGGCAAATCAGTTGCTGGGCCGTCCTTACAGTTTGGTGGGTCCCATAGTTCGGGGACAGCAGCTTGGCAGGACGATTGGATTTCCTACCGCTAATATTCAATTACCACCCTCCAAGTTTTTGCCACGTTTTGGTGTCTATGCAGTGCGAGTATCGATCGAGGATGGAGATGGAGTCTTCCCAGATGAAAGTTCTTCCTATAAGTGGGAAAATCCCAAATCTCTAATGCTGGGGGAATCCTTAGATGTATCTTTGGTCAATGGGGTGATGAATGTGGGCTGTCGTCCCACAGTGGACGGTCAGCAACCAACAGTGGAAGTTCACCTGTTAGATTGGTCTGGGGATTTGTACGGCAAAACCTTGAGTGTGAGTTTGGTGGAGTTTTTGCGACCTGAACAAAAATTCCCTTCTCTGGAGGCTCTCAAAACTCAAATTCAGGCAGATTGTGATGTTGCTAGAAGTGTTTTGTTATAGGGAAAATGGAAGATGGCCAATGGCATTCTCTGTAATGGTTTCAACAATTAAAAATCAGAAAAATGAGAGAAAACATCGATCGGCTCAAGCAAAATCTAGGCAAGACTATTGTTGGGAAGACGGATGCGATTCGCTTGGTGATTGTAGCCCTGCTTTCGGGGGGACACGCGCTGTTGGAAGACGTGCCTGGTGTGGGGAAAACGCTGTTGGCGAAGTCTTTGGCGCGCTCTATCGATGGAAAGTTTCAGCGGATTCAATGTACTCCCGATTTGTTACCAACGGATGTCACTGGTACTAATATTTGGAATCCCAGCAGCGGGAAGTTTGAATTTTTGCCTGGTCCAGTGTTTGCTAATGTGTTGTTGGCGGATGAAATTAATCGGGCGACACCGCGTACTCAGTCTGCTTTGCTGGAAGTGATGGAAGAAAAGCAGGTGACAGTAGACGGGGTTTCTCGGAATGTTCCAGCACCGTTTTTTGTGATAGCCACTCAAAATCCGATCGAATATCAAGGCACTTTTCCGCTACCAGAAGCCCAGATGGATCGCTTCACTTTATCTTTGACTTTGGGTTATCCTGCACAGTTGGAAGAGTTGCAAATGTTGGAGAGGTTGTCTGATAGTTTTGCGGTGGAAGATTTGCAGCCTTGTATTTCTTTGGAACAGGTGCAGGAGTTGCGCCGTTTGTGTGCGACGGTCAAGGTGGAAGGGCATTTGAAACAGTATATTGTGAATTTGGTGCGATCGACTCGCGAAGATGAGGAGATTACTCTGGGAGTTAGTCCGCGAGGTGCTGTATCTTTGCATCGTGCGGCCCAAGCTTTAGCGTTTATTTCTGGCCGAGATTATGCGACTCCCGATGATGTCAAGAATTTGGCCCCCCACGTACTTGCTCATCGATTAATTCCCGCGGCTGGGAGGAGGGCGAAGACGATTGTTGACAGATTGTTGCGAGAAGTTGCTATTCCTTAAACAGTTGGTAGTGAGGACTGAAGTCTTCGGGTGCATCTCAATTTCGCCCCTAGGAAGCATGACCTCCGTAAATCTCTGGCGATTGCTAATAAATTGTTTGCGGTCATGCTTCGCCCCTAGGAATATATTTGCAAAAATGAGATGCACTTTTATGCGTCAATATCTCTGGCTGCAAAAGCGACGATTTTTCTCAGAAACTGGGTTCTTTGTGTAAGTCTTGATTAAATTTTGTCACATTTATGCTTAACATAGTTCTACCCCTATCCAAAATGACAGCAAATAAGGTAAAGTAAACGGCACAAGAGTTTAGAGTTCCATCACTCCAGCAACTCAACCCACCGCTCCTACCTCAGCAAAAATGAGGGTACGAGGAACGTTCAACCCTAACCACTAATCTCTAACCAGCACCAAAAATGTCAACCTACTACTACGTTTTAGCTAGCCAGCGCTTTTTATTAGAAGAGGAAGCCCTAGATGAAATATTCAAAGAAAGAACTCGCAACTACCAAGAACAAGAAAAACAAATAGACTTCTGGTTAGTTAAACAGCCATCTTTCCTAGAAGCACCGACAATGGCGAAAGTTAAGGCAAAATGCCCTCAGCCCTCAGCGGCCATTATTTCCACAGATCCTAAATTCATCACTTGGTTGAAACTGCGATTAGAATATGTACTGACAGGTGAATTTGAATCACCTTCAGAAACTATCCCCGATGCCTTAGTATCCCTACAGTTAGCATGAACAAATTAGCAAGAAGCAAAAAGCTAGATTGTAAAGCTGGCAATATTTATCAGCAAAATCAACAATTTTATGGTTAAGTTGCGGATATTTTATGCTGGCTTTATCTCCATTTGTGCCTTGACAATTTCATCGATTTCTGTGAAAGCTCAGCCGATTTGCCAACCGCCTCAGTCAGATGAGTATCTACTGTTAATTGTTACCAAAACTCAGGAACAGCAAGAAATAGCCAGACGTTCTTTTCCGGGAAATACTAATAATACAGTTTGCCAATATATCACTGACACGGTAACGCGAGTTGGCGGCTTTCGTAATTCGCAAATCGCTCGCGATTGGGTGAAATATATCGAAGAAGTTGTCGGATTACGGGCTTACGTGGTGCGTAAGCCCGCGCAATCTATTACCCCAGATTTGCCAGTCTACAATCCTGAACCAGCTACTAATCCCGACAATGGCAGTGTGGGCTTTAATCCCCAACCCCTCGGTGCCGGTTATGCTGTGTTGGTGGATTATTTTAACCAACCGGAATTAGCCGCCCAAGTGAGGCAAGTTTTAGGGAAGCAAGTAGGCTTAGCTTCTTACGGGCAGCGTCCTTTTTTGTTCGTGGCTTATACAACGGATCAAGCTGCTGCTACTGCTGCGGTAAAAGCATTGAGCGATCGAGGTTTTTGGCCCATGTTGGTAGACAGCCGCCGGGTGACGTTACTTTCTCCTGCTGTTCGATGATGATTGCTTAATGTTTTACTTGTGCCCTTTGCCCTAGTACAGCAATCAAGGGGTTTTTAGCCAGGATTGGGTATGAGTTGGGGTTGATGGTTTCCTAGCTGACTTTCAGCGCGCTTTTTTGCTTCCATCGCGGCTCCATAATCTAGTCTATAGCGAAGTGCTTTGTCGTAGGAGTCGATCGCCTCTTGGTATCTTTTGACTGCTACCAGGGCATTGCCACGACTGTACCAGGTTTCGGGGTAGTCTGGCTTGACATAGACAGCTTCATTGTAAGAGGCGATCGCATCTTCGTACCGCTTCAAATTGTATTGTGCATTCCCTCTGTTGTACCAAGCTTGATAATCCTTTGGGTTTAAATCTAGGGATTTGCTATAACATTCAATTGCTGATTCGTACCTGCGTAATTCGTGGTAAGACCAGCCTAAATTGTACCATGCTTGATAATAGTCTGGTTTGAGCTTAATAGCTTGTTCGTAAGCTTCTACCGCTGCTTCATGTCGGCGCATTTTCAACAGAGCTATCCCCTTACTATACCAGCCTTGGTAAAATCTTGGTTGAAAACGCACGGCTTTTTCGTAGGATTCAAAGGCTTCTTGACTTTTGTTCAATTCTAGGAAAACATTACCTAAATTGTACCAGGCTTCCGGGTTGTCGGATTTAATTTCTACTGTTTTTTGATAGGAGTTTACGGCTTGTTCGTACTGCTTTAAATTCTGGTATGCTTGTCCCTGATTGTACCAAGCTTGGTATAAGTTTGGCTGAAATTTTACGGCTTTTTCGTAGGATGCGATCGCTGCTTCGTACCGCTGGGAATTTAAGAGTGAATCGCCTCTACCTTGCCACGCTGGGGGATAGTCTGGCTGGATTTTTAAAGCGTGTTCAAAAGAGGCGATCGCCTCTTGATGCTGTTGCAATTTGTCCAAAACATAACCGCGTCCAGTCCAAGCTTCTAGATATTCTGGATTTAATTCTATTGCTTTGTCATAGGCTGACTGGGATGCTCGATATTGTTTCAGTTCGGACAAAGTTTTGGCTTTTTCTTGCCAAACTTCGGCGTAATCTGGTCTCAGATTAAGGGCGCGATCGTAAGCTTCTAGAGCTTCGGGAAATCGGTTTAAATTGTAAAGAGTATTGCCTCGTTTGTGTAAGTCTGTGGCGTTAGCTGCATTCAGGGTATTGACAGCATAAGTGGAGGCTATGATAGTGAGGCTAATTAAACTGGCGATCGACAATATTTTTAAATACAGTTTTTTGCGAGATTTGACTGGCACCTGGGGATTCACGACAGGAGACAATAGAGGAACAGTACCGCTGGTTGCTGTTTTTAACTGTTTAATCGCTTCCAAGGCTTCGCCGGCACTAGCATAACGCTGGCGAAAATCGTAGCGCACCATTGTATCTAAAACCTTAGCAAATTCTGGAGTGACTGATGCTTTGTCCTGCCAAATAATTTCCTCTGTATCTGGATCTTTTGGTAATTGGTGGGGAATTATGCCTGTGAGGCATTGAATGGCGATCGTACCTGTTGCATATATATCACTGCTGAGTTTTGGGTTGCCGTGAGCTTGTTCGCTAGGCATATAACCGGGGGTACCAATGCTGACGCTTAAGCTGTTTTTGGCATGAGGATTGGTGATTTTAGTAGTAATTTCTTTGACTGCACCGAAGTCTATTAAAACTAATTTTCCGTCTCGATCTCTGCGGAGGATGTTGCGGGGATTGACATCGCGGTGAATCACATTTTGCTGGTGTACAAAGTCGAGAATTTCGAGAATTTCCTGTAAGATGCCAAGGACTTCATTTTCCTTCATGCAACTGCTAGCCCCCCCTGGGCTAGAAAGGGGGATAATTTCTTGATTTAAATCATGACCTTCTATAAATTCTTGAACTAAATAAAATTCTTGATTTTCTTCAAAGTAGGCGAAAAGTCGGGGAATGCGATCGTGATTTCCCAACTTGTACAAAACTTGTGCTTCGGTATCAAACAAACGCCTAGCTATTTGTAGACTGTTGGGATCTGTTGTTTGGGGTTTGAGTTGCTTGACGACGCAGAGGTGATTTCCTGGTAATTGCCTATCTTCGGCTAGGTAAGTTTGAGCAAATCCGCCGCCTCCCAAGTGACGGATAATGCTGTAGCGACTGCTGAGTGTGATTCCAAGCATGAGATTTACCGTTGGATTTCCTAGTCTTTTTCTGGTAATCAAAAATTTAAACTCTCTAATTGGGATGGTCAATTGATTGAAAATTAGCTTGGAAGCAAGTTATCAAATTTTCTGAATTTGAGAAATCCCACAGGGCTTTTGCTAAATTATCTAACTTCGGCAATTATACAAAAATAGTTGAGGAGGCAGAAACCGAGTTTTTGCCTCTTGGACTATAGTTGATGCGATCGCTTATGGGGAAATAAGCGCGATCGCCAGCATTAGCCCACAAGTGTCGGAATCCTGGAATGCCAGTTGTATATAAAGTTTTATTACAATTAAGTATTTAGTAGCTTTAGATACAGAATTCCCTGTTATATTAAAAATATGGACGAGAAAGACCAGCCCAACTTTAGTCAAGCAAGACGGAGGAACCGCATATGTCTACCGAAAATCAAGCTCGCTCCCTGATGATGCGCCATCACCACTTAGTCAAAAACCGCCAGCAATCCATGCTCAACCGTAGCGCCTCCGAAGTGGGTATGGAAGATCCTAACTACTGGGGTCATATTCAAGGGAAGCTGCAACCAAGCCTGCAAGCCAGTTACGATCGCAGCAACGCCACCATGAGCTAAGCAAGCTCAATTGCCAACAGTCGGCCAAGTCAATACCTACCTTTGGAGCAAGATTTAAGTGGCAAATAGTTTGCTAAACTGATCTACAGTTGATTGCCCAGAGTCAGTACAGAGGCCGAACGCAAATATAGCCTTTTAATAATGCCATTTACACTATCATCGCGATTTCTTCTTGAGTTTGAATTTCTCAAGAAAAAGTCGCGATTAATTTTATAAATGGGCTGAGATACTTGATATAATCCGGTCTCAATGGAATAGAAGGCTTTAGGGAGGGAATCATGTCAGACTGGAAAGTAATTGACGGCGGAGTTACTGCACCGAAAGGATATCGAGCATCGGGAATTACAGCGGGTTTGAAGCCTTCTGGCTTGCCGGATTTAAGTTTAATTTTGTCAGATGTCGATGCGATCGCCGCGGGAGTCTTCACCACATCGACTGTGCGGGCTGCTTGCGTGGACTACTGCCGCCAGTTACTGCAAGCTAAACCCAGCGCCAAAGCCATTTTGTGCAATGCGGGACAAGCCAATGCAGCAACGGGAGAACAAGGTTTAGCCGATGCCCTCGAAAGTGCGAAATTGTTGGGAGAAGCGCTGAACATTCCCCCAGAATCAATTCTGCTGGCCTCGACAGGAGTCATCGGGCAGCGGATTAAAATGGAACCGCTGAGGGCGGCAATTCCGCAATTAGTGGCGGAGGCTTCTTCCACCGGTTCCGATGCGGCTGCTAAGGCTATTTGTACAACAGATTTAGTGCCGAAAACTATCGCTCTAGAAACCATGTTTGGCGATCGACCGGTACGCATCGGTGGCATTTGCAAAGGTTCGGGAATGATTCACCCAAATATGGCAACAATGCTAGGATTTGTAACTTGTGATGCAGCGGTGTCATCACATTTGTGGCAAGAAATGCTGAGTCGCGCGGCTAACAGAAGTTTCAATCAAATTACTGTTGACGGAGACACCAGCACCAACGATTCGCTAATTGCTTTGGCTAACGGACAATCTCGCACACCCGCAATTACAGAAATGGGTGCGGATGCGGAGAAATTAGAGGGGATGCTAACAGAAGTTTGCGTGCATTTAGCCAAGGCGATCGCCCGTGACGGTGAAGGTGCAACTTGTTTAGTAGAAGTGCAAGTTAGTGGCGCGCCGGATGAAGTTTCAGCTAGTAAAATCGCCAAAACCATAGTTGGTTCTTCTTTAGTGAAAGCAGCAATTTTTGGACGCGATCCAAACTGGGGAAGAATTGCAGCGGCGGCTGGGCGTGCGGGCGTACCTTTTGAACAAGAGAACTTGCGAATTCAATTGGGAGATTTTTTGATGATGGAAAATGGGCAACCTTTAGCCTACGATAAATCTGCCGCGAGTAATTATATGAAAGCGGCGGCCCAGGGAGAATATTTGACCAATGATACGGTTTTAATTCAGGTTAGTGTGGGCAATGGCGGAGGTTTTGCGAAAGCTTGGGGATGTGATTTGAGTTACGACTACGTAAAGATTAATGCCGAGTATACGACTTAATCGTCATTTTATGTTAAGTACCCGACTTTTTAACAAAGTCGGGTATCCTGGCATAACATATATACAAAATCCCGTCTATTTTTGAATTTTATGGGAGTTATATCAAATCCGGTAACATCGGAATTATTCATCTCTCTTCTCTCCCTCTGTGTTCTCTGCGTTCTCTGTGGTTAAATCATTCCGATGCAGCCGGAAACGATATTATATCAATTCCGGTTGTATCGTCGCAATGATTTAACCGCGAAGGCGCGAAGTACGCGAAGCAAGAGAAGAGAGAGTTTTAATACAGGACGATGAAGACAGGATTTTATATTATTTAACCGCAGAGAACGCAGAGAACACAGAGAGATGAATACAGGATTTGATAAGTAGAAGGAAGAAGGAAGAAGGCTCTTACAGCAAGCTTTTTAGCCACCTGTATCTTACGTTTAATTAGGTGGATTTACTTATCAGTCAACGGGACAACAGAATATCAGCCAATTTATTCAGTTTTTCATCCTCCTTCTTATTGGTCAAAAATGATTTTTCAATTTCTTGCTGGATTTCCAAAAGTATCTGTTCATTCGCATTGAATGCAGAATAGTTTTTCGACAAGATTGGTTGAAAGCGAAGATATTGCTCCGCATTCATTAATTGATTGATGATATAAATGATGCCGTCGGATGAACCATCGGCAAAAACATCAATAATTGGAATACCATCTAGGGGATTAATCCATTCTCCCGCACCCCAGGTTTGGGATTCTGAAATGCCGATTTGTTTGAGGTTTTGACCAGTGCCTAAAGATGTGACTAAAATATCTTTGATATCTACTGTATCGCGCCAGGGGTTAGCAGGATTTTGTCGCCATTTGGGATTAGGAGGGGGATTGCTATTCCAGCGCAAACGTTCTGCGATCGCACATAATGCTGGGTTACTGGCGACAAATCCGCCGTCTATTAAAGGAATACCTTTGACATTGCCGGCTACGGGGATTTGATTCCCCTCTTCCTGCCAATTTTTGAGAAAGTCGGGATTGGTCATTATGTGGGCGGGAAACGCAATGGGTACGGCCGCAGAGGAGCGACAAATTTCCCAAACAGGGATTTTTTCGTGGGCAACTTTGGTATTCTTGAAAACAACTGGTTGGCGGTTGTAAATGTCGTAACTGGTAATTAAAACTGGTTTTGGCAACTCTTGAAATAGTAAGGGTTGGCCCACTAAATTTTCTGGTTTTATTGGTTTTGGTAGTTTTTCAAAATTAATTTCTCCTTGTCCAAAAAATGCCTGAAGCACTTGTTTTAAACCTACACCGTCGTAGATTGGCTGAGTGGAAAAGCCTGCGGAAAGACGGTTGATAAAACTACTAAAGACATTTTTGAAGGGTGGGAATATTTCTATGCCTCTTTCGATGTACATTTTTTTGATGCGGCTAGCATCAATTCCTCTAGCTACAGCACAAACTGTCATGCTTCCTGCGGAAGTGCCGGCCATCAAATCGAAGTAATCTCTCAGTTTTTTATCGGGAGCTTTTTGGCGTAGTTTTTGTTCCAATTTTTCTAAAATAATGGCGGAAATTAGGCCGCGGATGCCGCCACCGTCGCAGGAAAGGATGGAATAGGGTTTGTCAGCCATTCGATTTTCGATTTGGGATTTGGGATTGAAGATTGGAGATTGGGGATGTACTTTGTTGTTGACCCCCTTGGGGGGTGAGGGGGGTTGCCTTGTTCCTGAAGTGGTTGGTATCCTTCAACTTCGCTACGCCGGTAAACGCAGTCGTTGGACTTGCTTCCTTGTACTTAGGAAATCTGCAACACAATTTTACCTGTTACGGAACCTGTTTCTAGTAATTGATGAGCGGCTTGGGCTTGTTCTAGGGGGAAGGTTTGGCTGACGTGAATTTTTAGTGAGTTACGATCGCACAAACGCGCACATTGCTGCAAAATACGAGCCTGCTGTTGCTGTTCTTCTGCCAAACCTTGCAACATTGGGGTTAACATTAATTCCAAACTGATGCGCAGATTTCGCATTCTGGCGGTTTTCAAATTGCCTAAAGCGGGATCTGGTTCCAAAATTGTCACCAAATCTCCATAAATTTTTACAGCCGGAATAGTTTGGTAAAAAGTTTCTCCCCCAACGGTATCGAAGGCTAAATCGACTCCTTCTCCTTGGGTCCAAGTCAAAATTTCATCGACAACATCGGCTTTTTTATAGAAAATAACTGAATCGGCTCCTAATTGTTTGACTAATTCGGCTTTTTCTGGGGAACTGACGGTAGTGCAAACATCCGCACCCTGTAATTTGGCCAACTGTATGGCGACATGGCCGACGCCCCCAGCACCTGCTTGAACCAAAACTTTTTGACCAGCTAGCAAGCGTCCGCGATCGTACAGCGATTCCCATGCTGTAATTAAGACTAACGGTGATGCCGCCGCCTGAACAAAACTTAAACTAGCAGGCTTGAGGGCGAGAAACTGCTCGTCTATCACTGCCAACTCAGTATAAGTCCCTGTCGGACCGCCTAAGCCACCGTTGCAGAAGAAAACCTCGTCCCCAACTTGAAAACTTTGTACCCCAGAACCTACGGCTTCAACAACTCCTGCACCGTCACAGCCCAAAACGTGAGGAGTTCGATCGGGATAAAAAGTGCCGCGCCCCCGCAACTTAGTGTCGATCGGATTTACTCCCGCGGCTCTCAACCTTACCAAAACTTCGGTTTCTTTTTGTATAGTAGGGGCTGGGATATCTTGCAGTTTCAGCACTTCCGGGGCTCCGGGAGTTTCAAAAACAATTGCTTTCATATTTTTTTGTTAATTGTTAAAGATGCTCTATCTCCGATCCTACCTTGCTATGTTACTCATCCGTGAGGATATGTAGTTATTTTTTGAGTCGGTGTCTCCGAGAGTGGTAGTAATCGTACAGTAAACATCTAAGTTTTCTTTTTTGGATCGGGATTACTGTTTAGAAAACAGGGCAGGTTCGCTGGCATCTATATCTTTCTATAAAGCTGATAACTATGGACGGTTCTCAATACGAAATTCAGTCTCTGGCCTGTAACGATCCCCAAGTTAGTGGTGCTTCTCAATTCGATGAAGATTTGCTGGGCAAAATTTTAGCAGGTATCGATCGCGTGACGGGAGAAGAATTTTTTGAGGCCTTAGTTCGCCACTTAGCGTCCGCACTCTCAGTTCGCAGCGCCATCGTGTCCCAATTGCTCAAGTCTCACGATCGCCATGGTTCTATTCCTAAATTGCAAGTTATCAGCTTTTGGAGCGATCGACAACGGCAGCCAAACTTTGAGTTCGACACGGTAAATACTCCCGAAGCACTGGCGATCGAGCAGGGAATGTACTCCTGTCCAGACTGCCTCCTAGAAACCTTTCCTCAAGACCATAGACCTTTAGCTAGAGGGGCGCGGAGTTTCCTGGGAGTCTCCCTAGTCAACTCCTACGGCGAACCCCTAGGCACTATTTGTCTGTTCGACGATCGACCCTTTTCCCCAGAAAAGGTAGCTCAATTTAGATTAATTCTCAAAATCTTTGCCTCGCGGGCGACGGCGGAATTAGAGCGGCAGCGACTGCAAGCACAACTCTACACTGTGGAAGCAAAATACTGTGCTCTTGTGGAACAAGCCCCTACTGTCACTTACACTTCTCCGCTCAACAACCCTAGCATCAAACTTGATATTAGCCCGCAAATTGAGACTTGGCTTGGCTATTCTGTGGCTGAATGGAAGGCAGACCCGAATTTGTGGCTGAAACTGGTTCACCCGGACGATCGCGATCGGGTGCTCGCCGAAACCGTCACACAGACATTCAATGATGGAGAATATATCCCCTCGGAGGGGCCGATTGTTTCAGAATACCGGGCGATCGCCCGCAATGGCACTGTGCTGTGGTTTCGAGACCGGGCGACTGTGGTTCGCGACGAAGCCACCCAGTCTCTGATCCTGCAAGGGGCAATGTTTGATATCACGGAGACTAAAGTAACGGCTAATGCGCTACTAGAAAGTGAATTACGGTATTACACTTTGGAAAAAATTCTCCCGGTGGGGATTTTTCGGGGCGATGCTTCTGGAGAGTGTTTGTACGTCAATGAACGATTTTTGGAGATGGCGGGGCTGAGTCTGATGGAGACACTGGGCTCTGGTTGGACTAAAGCTTT
This sequence comes from Microcoleus sp. CAWBG506, assembly GCA_020883125.1. GTDB lineage: Bacteria > Cyanobacteriota > Cyanobacteriia > Cyanobacteriales > Microcoleaceae > Microcoleus. The sequence goes on along the minus strand of JAHREW010000001.1, from coordinate 160,186 downwards.
GCATCCACAGGACTATGACCGGGTTTTGAAGCAGTGGTACCGGGCGGTGAGAGAGAGATTGCCTTTTAAGTTAGAGTACCGCTTTTACCAGGGCGATCGCACAACTTGGGTATTTTCGCAAGCGGTGCCGGAAATTGCTAAAAGTGGGGAAGTTCTCGGCTACATTGGCACTCTGACTGATATCACCGATCGCAAACAAGCAGAAGAAGGGCTGCAACGGGCGGAAGAAAAATATCGGAGCATCTTTGAAAATGCCAGCGAGGGGATTTTCCAGACGAGTCCAGACGGGCGCTACCTCAGTGCAAACCCAGCTTTGGCAAGGATTTATGGCTATGAGTCGGTGGCAGAATTGATGATACAAATACAAAATATCGATACTCAACTATATGTCGAACCAGATCGCCGGGCCGAGTTTTTGTCGAATCTCGAAAAATACGGTTATGTGTCTGAGTTTGAGTCGGAAGTTTACCGCGCTGATGGTACGGCTATTTGGGTTTCGGAGAATGCTAGGGCAGTTCGCGATGCTGAGGGAATTTTGCTTTACTATGAAGGCACTGTGGAAGATGTCACCGATCGCAAAATAACCGAAGAAAAGTTAGTACATGACGCTTTGCACGACACCCTGACTGGTTTGCCGAATCGAGCTTTATTTATGGATCGGTTGTCTGAGGCGATCGACTTGTCAAAATGTAGTCCTAATTTTTTGTTTGCGGTGTTGTTTATTGACCTTGACCGTTTTAAGGTGGTCAATGACAGTTTAGGGCATTTAGTGGGCGATCAATTGCTGATTGCGATCGCTGGGCGGCTGCAAACTTGTTTGCGTCATGGAGATACAGTGGCGCGCCTCGGTGGCGACGAATTCGCTATTTTGCTGCAAAATATCAAAGACAAGCAGGATGCAATTTATATTGCCGAGCGAGTTCAAACCCAACTATCGGAGCCTTTTTACCTCAATGATTATCAGGTGTTTAGCAGTGCCAGTATTGGGATTGTTTGTTCCGGTTTGTCGCAGCAGTCATCAGCAAATTCAGAACAATCCCTCGCGGGCGATCGGGATATTAACAACATAGAAGTTGGTTTATCTGCCTTTGCTGCCGACTCCGCCCTTCCCCCTATCCAGCAGCTTCAAATTTTGTACGATCGGCCTGAAGAATTGCTTCGAGATGCAGATGCCGCCATGTATCATGCTAAAGCATCGGGTAAAGCTCGTCACGAGGTTTTTGACTTAAGTATGCACACTCGCGCCGTCGCCCTTTTGCAACTAGAAAATGACCTGCGCCACGCTTTAGAACGCCAGGAGTTTCAACTTTACTACCAACCGATTATTTGTTTAACTAGCGGTACGATCAGCGGTTTTGAAGCGCTGCTGCGATGGCATCACCCGCCGCGGGGAGTGGTCTCTCCTGCTGATTTTATGTCGGTAGCAGAAGAAACCAAATTGATTATACCTATTGGTTGGTGGATGATGCGATCGGCTTGCCGGCAGATGCAACAATGGCATCAGCAATTCCCGGAGCATCCTCATCTAACTGTCAGCGTCAACCTTTCTAACCAACAATTTAAACAGCCAGATTTAATCGAACGTATTCGCGAAATCTTACAAGAAACTCAGCTCAATCCCGGCAGTTTAAAATTGGAAATTACCGAAAGTGTAATCATGGAAAATGCCGAATCAGCAGCGACTGTGCTGGGAGAATTGAAAAGTTTAGAGGTTCAATTATATATTGACGATTTCGGCACTGGCTATTCTTCTTTGAGTCGGCTGCACACTTTTCCCACTGATGCTTTAAAGATCGATCGAGATTTTGTGAACCGGATGACGGAAGATGAAGGAAACGAAGCCATTGTGCAGACTATTTTAGTTTTAGCCTATCATTTGGGTATGAATGTAATTGCTGAAGGTATAGAAACTATTGAACAGCTTAATTTGCTCAGGGCACTGCAATGTGAATACGGACAGGGATATTTTTTCTCTAAACCTGTAGACAGCAATACAGCAACCATGTTAGTCGCGAGTAAGCCAAAATGGTAATTAGTTTGTTGACGGTTGACTGTTGACGGTTGACTGTTAACCTTTGGCTTTTTGTTTTAGTGAATTAATATAAGCATTAAGTTTTGGCGAAAGTTCGTTTAATAAGGGATGCAGTCTATCACTCTGTTCTGGAGTTAAAAGATTGCGGGCTCCGTCAAGTCTCAACCAGTGTCTTGTTTCATTTAATGAACCTCTGGCAATTCTCACAAAACGCTGATTATCTTGGCAGTTATAGCGTCCATGTCCTTCGGCAATATTAGCACCAACGCTATCAGCCGATCGCACTATTTGTTTTCCCATCGTATCTTTCGCAAAATCGTCCCACTTTTTAACAATAAACCATATTTCGTTTGCTATTTTTTCAGCTAATTGATAAACTCTTAGCTGTTGGAAGCTTTCCTAACGCCTTTTAATAAATAGTTAATGGTGAACAGTCAACAGTCAACCGTCAACAGTCAACCGTCAACCGTCAACTAACTTAAACTTTCGCTTCCAATGACTTAAGAAACTCGGTATTTACGCCCGACTCCCGCGTCAGAGCAATTTTCCCTGTACGAGCAATTTCCTTGATGCCAAATCTATTGAGTACCTGGACGATCGCCACCATTTTACCTGGATCTCCCACTACTTCCAAGGTCAGCGTATCATCACCAATATCCACCACTCGCGCTCTAAAAATCTGAGCTAACTCAATTATCTCCGATCGCGTCCCGGTAGCAGCATTAACTTTCAACAACATCAATTCCCGTTCCACACAAGGAATTTCGGTTATATCTTGCACTTTGAGCACATTAATCAACTTGTACAGTTGCTTAGTCAACTGCTCAATAATTTGGTCATCTCCCGGTACCACCATCGTAATCCGAGACACTCCCACTTGCTCGGCCGGGCCAACGGCGAGACTTTCAATATTAAAACCCCGGCGGGCAAACAAACCAGCAATTCGGGTGAGGACACCCGCTTCATCTTCAACTAAAACCGAAAGAGTGTGTTTCATTTATCCAAAAAGACGCATTTCGTGCAATTCTACATATTATGTTGTACGGGGGGGTAAGAGCGTTCCCTGTCGGCACTCGCGACAACTAAAAATTTGTGTACGAACGTACACAATTCCTCGCTCGAATTAAAATTATTCAGGTCTTGTTCCTGACTGAAACTGGATTTTTGAGACCCATGGGTCTCAAAAATCCTTCAGAGAAAAACGCGATGTTGGAGTGAGGGCATTTGGCGGCGGACTTGTTCGAGTCGATCGGGATTAATTTCGGCAATTTTGAGACCCATGGGTCTCAAAAATCCTTCAGAGAAAAACGCGATGTTGGAGTGAGGGCATTTGGCGGCGGACTTGTTCGAGTCGATCGGGATTAATTTCGGCGATCGCCACACCCGGTTCATCCCCCGCATCCGCCAAAACCACACCCCAAGGGTCGATAATCATGGCGTGACCGTGAGTTTGACGGCGACCGTAGTGGTGTCCAGTCTGTGCCGGGGCGATCGTGTAACAAGTATTTTCGATCGCCCTAGCTTGTAACAAAACCTTCCAATGATCCTTGCCAGTATAAGCCGTAAAAGCGGCCGGCACAAACAAGACATCCGCCCCATTCTGGGACAAATGCCTGTACAATTCCGGGAAGCGCACATCATAGCACACCGAAAGCCCCAGCGTCCCCAATTCCGGCGACACATAAATCGGCGGCAAATTTTCACCAGCCTTCACAGTGTTCGATTCCCGATAAGTAATGCCATCGGGCACATTCACATCAAACAAATGTACTTTTTCATACCTTGCCACTTCAGTACCGTTGGGAGCGACTAGCAAGCAAGTGTTGTATACCTTACCCCCTGTCGTCGGCACCGGAAATCCGCCGCCCAGAATCGTTACCTGGAAACGCTGAGCCATAGTTTTGAGAAATTTTTCACTTTGTTGCCCGATGGCTTCGGAAGAAGCAATTTTTTCCTCTTCTTCTCCCATAAAGGAAAAATTTTCTGGTAAAGAAACTAACTCCGCACCCCGACGCACGGCTAGGTCGATTAATTCCTCTGCCTGGATTAAATTTTTTTCCAGGTCAGGCAAGCTAGTCATTTGAATTGCTGCGGCGAGATAAGACTTCATTGATATCAGTAGTCAGTAGTCAGTAGTTAGTAGTTAGTAGTTATTAGTCAGTAGTCAGTAGTCAGTAGTCATTAGTCAATAGTCAGTAGTCATTGGTCATTAGTCATTAGTCATTGGTCAGTGGTCAGTGGTCATTATAGAGGTTCTCAAGAAAGTGAGGTATGCCCTATGCCCTATTCCCTATGCCCTATGCCCTATGCCCTATGCCCTATTCCCTATGCCCTGATTTGAGAGTTTTGATATTTGAGCTTTGAAATAACTTGATAAATCACCGCTCAAAATTCAAAACTCTCAACTGTTTTACCTAGGTTTGGGAACCTAAATTCGCTAAGATTCTAGCGCAGCGGGTGGAAAAGCAAGTCAGGGTAAAAACGGTTGAACTCGATCAAAATTCCTGCCGTTACCACCATCCAAGCTGCGGCCAATACTGGTGCGGTCGAAAGATACTTCAGAAAGTATTGCATAAATACTGCTCCTCGAAAATTTAGACAACTTTAAAAACAATGCGCGAACAGATTTTAGATTGAGGATTTTCTAATTGGCATTAGTCAACCAGCTAAAATCTCAAATCTAAAATCTCAAATTCCCAATTACTAGCGTGGGGAAACGGTAATTTCGTCGTCAGACGCAAACATTTCACCAGTAGTGATTTCCTTAAGAGCAGCCAGAGGCCACAAAAAGCCACTCAGCATAAACTTGACCGCCAAAGGAACATCGATAATAATCTCTTTTTCCTCTGGAGAGCCAGATTTCTTAGCTGCTTGGAGATAAGCGCGGCCCACCCAACCAATCCAGCCAGCAATATACAAAAACAGCACGCTGGGAATTAAAAAGTCGCCGGCGTAACTCAAATTGCCATCCACAATTAAGTGAGGATATCCTTCCGGGCCACATAAAGCTTCGGAGTAACGCTCGAATCTGGCCTTTGCTGATGCCGGGTCGCCATTGGTAGAACGGGCATCTTGAGCCAGTTCCTTGAAGGCGGGGGAGTCCTTACACGGCACTAAATTGTAAGCCGAGGCGTAAGGAGCAAAACTAATCCAAAGACTCACCACTAAAATCGCAGCAAACAATCGTCGCATGAAATTGTTTCCTTTTGTTACAAAACAATAAGTTTTTGTACAAGCATTTCAACTTGTCGATCGGTCATCCAGATTACTGCTGTATTAACAGTTTAAGCTAGCAGTAGACAACCTATCAAATAAAATTACCAGTTAATGGCAACCGTTTTCGCAATTGAAACAAGTTGTGACGAAACTGCCGCAGCAATTGTTAAGAATCGTCAAGTTTGCAGCAATGTTGTAGCATCACAAATTAAAATCCACCAGCAGTACGGCGGGGTGGTTCCAGAAGTGGCTTCACGAAGTCACTTAGAAATGTTAAATCAAGTAATTGCCCAGTGTCTGTCTGATGCCAACCTCACTTGGTCAGAAATTGACGGGATTGCAGCCACCTGCGCCCCCGGCTTAGTAGGCGCATTGTTAGTCGGGCTGACAGCGGCAAAAACCTTGGCAATCGTCCACCAAAAACCCTTTGTAGGCGTACACCACCTAGAAGGACACATTTATGCTTCTTACCTTACCGAACCAGAGTTGCAGCCACCATTTTTGTGTCTGTTAGTTTCTGGGGGGCACACCAGTTTAATTCATGTCAAAGATTGTGGCGTTTACGAAACTGTAGGACAAACTCGCGATGACGCAGCCGGGGAAGCTTTTGATAAAGTCGCCAGACTGTTGCAGCTAGGCTATCCCGGCGGGCCACTAATTGACAAATTGGCAACAGTGGGCAATCCTACAGCATTTCCTCTACCAGAGGGCAGAATTTCGTTACCCGAAGGTGGTTATCATCCCTATGACAGTAGTTTTAGTGGATTGAAAACTGCTGTTTTGCAATTAGTACAGAAACTCAAGAAAGAAAATAATCATTTTGGTAGCGAAGGTATCTTGCCTGAATCTATGATTAATGATATAGCGGCTAGTTTTCAAGAGACTGTGGCTAAGAGTTTAACAAAAAGGGCGATCGCCTGCGCGGTCAATTTGGGGCTCAACACTATTGCGATCGGTGGCGGAGTTGCCGCTAACAGTGGATTGCGGCAGCACTTACAAACCGCAGCAGCCAAACACAATCTACGAGTATTGTTTCCGCCTTTAAAGTATTGTACAGACAATGCAGCAATGATTGCTTGTGCAGCAGCGGAACACTTGCACCAAGGGCACACATCACCATTAACTTTAGGAGCCCATTCGAGAATGGCGATTAGCGATGTTATGCAACTGTATAATAGTCAGTAGTGATTGGTTATTGCTTATTTGTTGTTTGTTATTGGTTATTTGTTATTAGTTGGAGTTGATGGTTATTTCTTATTAGTTGTTATAGATCCTTAGTCATGGCTCCTTTCCCTAATAACTAACCACTAGCACAAATAGCAAAAATAACCACTAACAATAGTAAACAATTATAGGTCATTAGTCATAGCTCCTTTCCCTAACAAGTAACCAATAACCACTAACCACTAACAAGTAACCAATAACCAATAACCACTAACAAGTAACCAATAACCAATAACCACTAACAAGTAACCAATAACGAAACCATGAAAATCCGCGACGCAGGTGAAAACGACTTAGCAGCCATTGTCCAAATATACAACGCAGCCATACCAGGTCGATCGGCTACAGCAGATTTAGAGCCAATCTCCGTCGAAAGTCGGCTGGCTTGGTACAGAGAACACTCCCCTGATTCCTTACCAATTTGGGTAATGGAATCAGAACAAAATATCATTGGCTGGCTAAGCTTGCAGCGTTTTTACGGGCGCGCAGCCTATCAGCATACAGCAGAAGTGAGCATTTACATCGCAGCCGATCGTCAATGCTGCGGAGTCGGACAAAAATTACTCCAACACGCAATTTGGCGCTGTCCCGAATTAGGAATTAAAACCTTAATCGGCATAATTTTTGCCCACAATCAACCAAGCTTAAAATTGTTCAATAAATTCGGATTTCAGACTTGGGGACATCTACCACAAGTCGCCGAACTTGATGGAGTTGAAAGAGATGTAGTAATTATCGGTTTGGGTTTAAAAAAAACATAAACCACACAGACAGAAACCGACATCGACACCCCGGAACACCGACCAAATTTTGGCTGAGTGCAAAATTTATTTAAGAGAATTGGAAACTCCTTAAATAATTTGCTATAATTATGAATAGCAGCACCCAAGTGGTATTGCTAACCCCACAAAAAAGGTTAAAGGAGTTAAGTCAAATGCCAAACAAACTCCAAGTTAAAACACAATCAGTCGGATATAGCGACTTTTACTGGAACCGCTTTAGTCCGAGAGTTGCTACTATCAGTAGCATCCGTAACGCCAATCACTGGGAGGGTGGATTTATCACTTATATTGCCTATCCCAGAAAAGTTGAAGCTATAGCAGCAATGAAATATTTACTGTTGCATCAACAAGTTACGGATGTCGATATGCGAAAAGCCAAACGGATGAAAGCAAAAGGTATTCGTTGGGAGCTAAAAATATGGGGTTTAGCTTTTAATCAAGTGCTGAAATTTGCCACTATGGACATAACTAGCGAGCTAGTTATATCCCCAGAAGTTGAAACCGCTTCTACACGCAGGAAATCCGCGCCACGCGAGAGTGAAGGATAATATCAATTCCGGTTGCATCAGCGAAATGACTGTTGACTGCTGAGTGTTTAAACAATACCGATTCCAGCGTCAACGATATCAGTACCTTGGAGTGCAAGCTAAAAATTGCCACTCCAAGGTACTGATATTAAATCGTAAAAATTGACTTGACGCAACCGCTCCAATTCCTCTATCCATTCTTGTTCAGCGAGGACTTGTTGGTGATATTCTACAGCTTCTTCACAATTACTCGCCACATTCGTATTTTCCCACATATTCAGTGCAATGCGACGGCGCTTCATGCTGATAATTTGCTCGATGCACGCCAGAGCCGACCGAATTACTAAAGGTGCGCGATAAACATTTTTTTCTGACAACTCAGTTAGGTGAAATAAATGGGAAATTTGATTGAGTTGATTGGGATATTCTATCAAACTATCTTGCAATTTTAATATTAACTCAGAAGGCGCTATTTGTAAATAGGTTTTATGCAATATTTCGGCATTCAAAATCTGATGCCACAAAAATCTGTGGTGAGAAAGGCTAAACTGCACTTCTCTAGCTTCTATGGATTCTCTGACATCTTGCCGATATTCGGGACAATGCAAGTAAATCTGCAACAATTGGGCTTCTGCTTCTTCTAAAAGACTTCGGGCTACGGCGGAAAAAGTTTCATGGGAGCGATTTTTGAGGCTGCTTTTAGTCTGACTTTTGTATTGTTTATTTGGCTTGAGTTTTTTTCTGATTAACAGTGGCATTGTCAATAATTCATCTTGAATCAGCCTTTTTTCCCAATCGCTAACTACTTGATTTAGCAAGCTTTCTGCTAGCATTTTGGTCAACTTAAACTCTCCTTTACTGAGAATTTCGGCGGATTTTTGGAGGTAATGTGCCAGTTGATTGTCATCAGTAATCTTTGTCAATAAATGCACAATCTTTTTAGTAATTTTTTGATAAATATCAGCTTGTTTTAAATCTTGGTTGACCAACATTCGTTGTAGTTGCCAGTCCAGCCATAAAGGAGCTGTTTTTAGCAATTGTCGATATTGTTCGGCTGAGTAGGTTTTGAGGAATTCATCGGCATCTTTGCCGTCGGGAATGTTGAGAACTCGTAGTTGTACTTCTCCTTGATAGGCGAGTTTTTCTATTTCTCCAATCGCCCTTTCTGCTGCTTGATTTCCGGCTTTGTCGGCATCGAAATTGAGGATAATTTGTTTGGAGTCTGTGTAGCGTAATAACTGCCGCACTTGATCTAGGCTGAGGGCTGTACCGAGGGAGGCGACGGCGTTGCCAATGCCCGCTGCATGAAGGGCGATCGCATCAAAGTACCCCTCTACGACGACGGCGGCATCTGCTTTGCTAATGGCGACTTTAGCTGTATCTAGGGCAAATAAAGTTTTGCCTTTGTCGAATAGTTCTGTTTCGGGAGAATTGAGATATTTTGGTTGTTCGTCGCCGAGACTTCTGCCACCAAAACCGATGACTCTACCTTGGGTGTCGCGAATGGGAATCATCACGCGATGGCGGAAGCGGTCGTAATAGCCACTGCCTCCTGATTTGCGTGGTACAATTAATCCTGCTTGTTCAACTAACTGGGCTGGATAGTGCTTTTGTTCTACTAAATAGCTGTAGAGTGTTTCCCAACCTTGGGGTGCATAACCCAACTGAAATTGTTGGATAGTTTCTTCGCTAAGCTGGCGATTTGATTTGAGATAGGCTAAGGGTTCTTGTCCTTGGGGTTGTCTTAAAGCGTGTTCGTAAAACTTAGCGGTGAGGGCGGAAATTTCATAGAGTTGTTCTCGCAGAGAAATTTGGCGCTGTAATTCTTGTCGATGTTCTGGTTCGACTGTTTTGACTTGTACTTGATAGGTTTTAGCTAAGTCTAATACTACTTCGCTAAAAGAGCGTTTCTCTAATTCCATGAGAAACTTAAAGGCATTACCGCCAGCGCCACAGCCGAAACAATAGTACATTTGTTTGGCTTGGTTGACGGTGAAACTGGGAGATTTTTCGTCGTGAAATGGACACAAGCCTACGAATTCTTTGCCTCGTTTTCGCAAGACGACGCGGCCGGAAATGACATCTACTATGTCTGCTCTTTGTTTGACTTCTTCGATGGTTTCGGGATGTAGCCGTGGAACTTGCATAGGGATGTTTGAGGTAAGTTGAAACTATGTTTAGTTTGACTGATGGTAACAGAATATAATCGAAGCGATGGAATGATATAGAGGACACGGCAGTGCCGTTTCCCTACCGTAATTAGAGGACACGGCAGTGCCGTTTCCCTACCGTAATTAGTTGTAGGGACACGGCACTGCCGTGTCCTGATTTGGGGTAAGATGTTGACACTAACTGTAAGGAGTCTGGAAAATAATGCGAATTTTAATGATGGGCGGTACTCGATTTATCGGGGTTTATCTGACTAAGATTTTAGCAGCACAAGGGCATGAGGTGGTACTGTTTAATCGTGGCAATAAGCCAGTACCAGTTTCGGGAGTGCAGCAAATTCAGGGCGATCGCACTAATGTCGATGGACTCAAAGAACAGTTATCGACTCTTGAGTTTGATGCCGTTTTTGACAATAATGGTCGGGAACTGAGCGATACAAAGCCTTTAGCTGAAATATTTAAAGGGAGGGTGCAGCACTTTATTTATATGAGTTCTGCGGGGGTTTATTTGAAATCCGATCAAATGCCTCATATTGAAGGGGACGCTACCGATCCCAAAAGCCGTCATTTGGGCAAATTTGAAACCGAAACTTACTTGGCAGAGTCCGGTTTACCTTGGACTTCGATTCGCCCGACTTATATTTATGGCCCCCAAAATTATAACGATTTGGAGGCTTGGTTTTTCGATCGCATTGCGCGCGATCGCCCGATTCCGATTCCTGGTAATGGAATGCACTTCACGCAGTTAGGGCACTGTCAGGATTTGGCTAGGGCGATGGCGGCGGTTTTGGGGAATCAAAGGGCGATCGGGCAAATTTACAACGTTTCGGGCGATCGATTTGTCACCTTTGATGGCTTGGCCCGCGCCTGCATTTTAGCCGCCGGCAAATCAGCAGATGCTATTAAGATTGTACACTACGATCCAAAACTATTTGACTTCGGCAAAAAGAAAGCTTTCCCCATGCGATTACAGCACTTTTTTGCCTCAGTCAACAAAGCTGTCACCGAGCTTAACTGGCAGCCAGAATTTGACCTAGTTTCTGGGTTAAAAGATTCTTTTCAGAATGATTATTTAGTTTCGGGAAGAGACAAAGCGGAGATTGATTTTTCAGTAGACGATCAAATTTTGAAAGCGATTTAAACAGTCCTGAACGCATGGGGATTCAAAACCCGGTTTCTACGTGAATATTTGTCGAAAAAAACGACAATTTTTGGAAGAAACCGGGTTTTTTGCATCCTGGATTATTAAACCGATGTCAAATCCGGCTGATTCAAATTATCAGCTTGTGGCATATTGTATCAGCCGGAAGTCTTGGGTGGTTGCTGATTTGCGGGAATCTGACAATCCTGCTGAGGGAAAAATCGCGCCCTGATTTTCAGTTGGAGTTTAGACTAAGCAGGTCAAAAAGTGCGATCGCGCTTCTCGACTAGCGAACAGTTCTCAAGAACGGCAATGGTCGCTGGCGACAAACTATCAGGTTCAACCATAAGATAAATACCAGCGATCGTTGACGTTCTCAGAGACTTGCAACAAGAGAAAAAAACTGTCTGCGATAGTTTCAACAGACAGCGTAAGGGTAGAAGATTGAGAATTTAGCTAAAAATCTCAAATCTACCTGCCTACAAAGTTTGAACAATTACAGGAATTTCGTCAACTAGCTATAGTACGATCGCGCTGATACCTGAACACAGTGGCAGTTGGGCGCTACCTTTAAGACACGAACGTATTACGAGTTGGGACAACCCGATTGGTAAAGGTGTTCAACAATGGGCAGCGAGTGTGCCAATATCTTCAGAATAGACCGATCGCTCTATTTGATAGCTCGTCAAGGGGTTTCAATCCTGTTGACAACAACCTGGTTGGTGGAGATACAAGCGAGACCCTTACTGGTAGCAGTGGCGGTGACGGCATCAACGGTTTGCCTGGAGAAGACGTTCTTGTTGGTTTGGCTGGGAACGACAACCTCTTTGGCGGATTGATCGGCAACATTCCTGTTGGGCCTTCTGTCGATCGCGACTTGCTGTTGGGCGGACCCGGTGACGACTACCTCAACGGTCAAGCAGGCTACGACACCCTGTTGGGCGGTGAGGGCAACGACGCTGGTTTCGGTGGCAAAGATAACGACGCGATCTGGGGCGGACTCGGTGCTGACACCCTTGAGGGCGAGGAAGGAAACGATACTCTTTACGGTGGCACCAACAGCGAATCTGACCGCGATCGCGCCGGAAACGACTTGTTATTCGGTGCTAAGGGCAATGACAACCTCAGCGGTCAGGATGCCTCTGATACGCTTTCTGGCGGTGAGGGCAACGATACTGCCCGCGGCGGCAAGGGCAACGATGTCATTTTAGGCGACTCGGGCAACGACTTGCTGTTGGGCGACCAAGGCAATGACTCTCTCTGCGGTGGCGATGGCGATGACACGGTGTATGGGGATATTGGCAGCCCCTTGCCTGTTGGTGTGGCTGGCGGTCAAGACCAAGTATGCGGCGGTGCGGGTAATGACTTGTTGTTCGGTAATGAAGGCAGCGATTCGATCGACGGTGATGCTGGCAACGATACGATTTTGGGCGGTAAAGACAATGACTGCTTGCGAGGCGGTGCTGGGGATGACGTGTTGATTGGTGATGAGGGCGCCGATATTTTAATCGGCGGCAGCGGACGCGATTTATTTGTCTTGACATCCGGTCAAGGAAGTGATACTATTTCTGACTTCAGGAAAGGGGAAGATTTGCTAAGTTTAGCCGGCGGTTTGACTTTCGCTCAACTAAGCATTAGCCAAAGTACAGACGGGCAAGATGCCAGTCCCACTACATCGATCAGAATTGCCAACTCAGGGGAACTCTTAGCCGTTTTGAATCGGGTGCAAGCAAGTGCGATCGCGCCATCGGATTTCGTTCAAATTTTGCGACTCGGTAGCTGAGACAGCCCTTGAACTTCGATCGGGCGGGAGCATCGGAATCAGCCTTTGGGCGATCGAAATGCCAGCGCAGTAGACCAGACAATTGATGTGTTTAGGCAAGATCTACCCGCCCCCTCCTAAACAGTTTATTGCTCGCAGCACAAGATATCAGTTTGAACGATCGCGCTCCTACTAATACCAATTTAATGTGAAGTTGCACAGATCTCGATCCCCCTCGCATCCCCCGCATCGTTGCGGGGACTTTGAGAAGAATCTTGTTCCCCCCTCCCACCAGGGGGGCGCCAGGGAGATCAGATTCGGGAGCAGCCTCATAAAAAATTGGTATAACAATTAATCACTAATAATACATATCGATTTAAAATTCTAAATCGAGTATGATAATATTGCAAAATTGAGTCGCAGTGCAGAAATACTGTTGAATAAACTAAATTTATTGAAATATAACGGTTCTCAAAGGAGTGAAGTTCAAAATAGATAGGTTGGATTGAGGTTCCCGTTACCCAATTCTTCATTTAAAATAAAATGTTGGGTTTGGCGATCGCAAGAGTCCAACCTACTTCATCTATTCGAGAAACGCTAGAGACAGGTGCAAATTGAGGAGTAAAGGCTTACCGAAATTGACTAAATATTTACTGATCGGTTCTACTAAAGCTTACAGTGGCAAGTCCGCTATCGCCCTGGGGATAGCACTCGGACTCCGCGAACAAGGATTCACCGTCGCCTACGGCAAACCCCTGGGAACTTCTTTTAACTCTGATGTACCTGGTGCCGAAGAGGAAGACGTGCGCTTCGCGATCGAGACCCTGAAGCTCAAAGATACCCAAATGCCATCTACTCTGCTTGCTTTGGACGAAGAGACTGTTCACAAGCGACTACGAGGAGAAGATCGGACTGATTACCGCCAGTCTCTAGCGCAATATGTCCAAGGCCAAAGTACAGACTTAGTGCTGCTAGAAGGTCCTGCTAATTTGGAGGAAGGCAGTCTGTTTGACTTGTCTTTGCCTCAAGTGGCCCAGGCCGTTGATGCCTCTGTGCTGCTGGTGACACGCCCGATCGATCTGTTTGTAGATGATTTGCTTTCAGCTAAGCAACGTTTAGGTTCCCGTTTGCTAGGTGTCGTCCTCAACGACGTTCCCTCCGACAAACTCGAATCTATCGCCTCCACTGTGCGACCTTTTCTGGAAGCACAAGGAATTCCAGTGCTGGGAATGTTACCCAGAAGCGCTTTGCTACGCAGTGTCAGCGTCAAAGAACTGGTTCACCAATTGAAAGCTGAGGTACTGTGTCGCCCAGACCGTTTGGATTTGATGGTCGAAACCTTGACAATTGGTGCAATGAATGTTAGTTCCGCTCTCAAGTATTTCCGCAAAGCTAGAAATATGGCAGTGGTGACAGGGGGCGATCGCACCGACATCCAGTTAGCAGCTCTGGAAAGCTCGACTCAGTGCTTAATTCTGACAGGACACTTGCCTCCTTCTCCCCTGGTCATCGGCAGAGCAGAAGAAATGGAAATTCCAGTGTTGTCTGTAGATTTAGATACCTTAACCACTGTGGAAATTATCGACAGTACCTTTGGCAACGTGCGCCTACACGAAACCATTAAGGTGGAATGCGTTACTCAACTAATGGCAGAGCATTTTGACATTAACGCACTGATGGCTTCCCTAACCCTGGGTGATTAAATTCCTATCTAAGGAAAAAATAAGTAGCCAGAAGCAAAAAGGAAGTCTCAATTTTTGATTCTTCCTACTTATGCTTTTGAGTCAGATGATCGTTGACTGTGCCGAAACCATAGGAGTGGTAAAATTCAACCTTCGGCCGGCCGATACCAACATTCTGGACTCAATCAGTTTTTAATAGCCCAAACCATTGATTTTCTTGCATTTGCCTTCTTGCTTCTTGCTTTTTACAGGTTCCGAGTAGTATATTTGTGATGAGAGGATATAATCCTCATCCAGTGCGATCGGGTAAATCTGTAATTCTTAACTTCTTTTTGGCTGCAATAGCTATTCCGTCTGCTAGAATCCACAACGTAGTTTTATTTAATTTAATAAATTCTTTGAGTCAATCAATTGAGCTACCCAGAGTTGATGATTTTTTACAAGAACTTGCGGCAATCCAGCAAACAAGCTCCAAGCGGCTTGCTCTTTTGGGTTCTCGCCATGTTCCTATTACCCACCAGCAGCTAATTGAGATGCTGAGCTACGCCTTAGTTTTGTCTGGTAATCAGCTCATAACTTCTGGCGCTACAGGCACCAATTCAGCAGCGATTCGGGGGGCGATGCGAGCAGATCCCAATCTGCTGACCGTGATTTTGCCACAAAGCATGAGCCGCCAGCCACGAGAGTCTCGCGAGCAGCTAGAACAAGTGATACATTTGGTAGAAAATCCCAAAAATGACAGTTTGTCTCTCCCAGAAGCAAGCGCCCTGTGCAATCAGGAGATTATTTCTCGGTGTCAGCAACTGCTCTGTTTTGCTTTTCACGAAAGTCACACTTTGCTGAAAACTTGTCAGGATGCAGAGGAACAGCGTAAGGTTGTTACTCTGTTCTATTTTGATTGAAATACGAGGCGGATAATGCTGTTGGGATTGCCTGTGTCGGTTATTCTGCTTGATTCTATTGCGGCGGCGGCGGCGCTGGTTTATGCACCGTTTGTGGTGGTTGCCCTCGCCCGCTTGCAGCTAGGTTATGACCAAGCAGCGCCCCGCGCTATGTTTGACAAGTTACCTGCTTACGCTCAACGGGCTACTTGGGCTCACCAAAATTCCTTTGAGACGTTTATGGTGTTTTCAGCGGCAGCTTTGATGGCTTTTGTGACGGGGGTAGATTCGGAGGCGGCTGGTTGGGCTGCGATCGCTTTTACGATCGCCCGGTTGTTGTTTTCGGTTTTCTATATCCTGAATATACCACTGGGGCGATCGCTCATGTTTGCCATTAGTTCTTCTTGCACTGTCACTCTATTTTATTTCAGTTTGATGGCTGTTAATAACTAATTGTTATTGGTTATTGGTTATTGGTTATTGGTTATTGGTTATTGGTTATTGGTTATTGGTTATTGGTTATTGGTGTTAATTCCCATGAACCATGAACCATTCCCAATTCCCCATTCCCAATTTCCAATTCCCCAATTCCCAATTCCCCAATTCCCCAATTCCCAATTCCCCATTCCTCATTCCCAATTCCCCACTATCATTTTATGGCCGCCAGTTATTCCTTTGATATTGTGAGCGACTTCGACCGTCAAGAATTAGTTAATGCTGTTGACCAAACAACACGGGAAATTCAAAGTCGCTACGACCTGAAAGACACCAAAACCACCGTGGAATTAGGTGCTGAATCCATTATTGTCAATACAGACAGTGAATTCACCTTGGATGCAGTTCACACTGTTTTGCAAACTAAAGCCGCCAAACGCAATTTGTCTCTGAAAATTTTTGATTATGGCAAAATAGAAGCTGCTAGCGGCAGTCGGGTGCGCCAAGAAATTAAACTCAAAAAAGGGATTGACCAGGAAATTGCTAAAAAGATTACTAAATTAATTAGAGATGAATTTAAAAAAATTCAAGGCTCTATTCAAGGTGATGCGGTGCGAGTTTCGGCCAAGGATAAGGATGATTTGCAGTTGGTAATTCAACGATTGAAGCAAGAAGATTACCCGGTGGCTTTGCAGTTTACCAATTATAGGTAAAGTTTTGAAAGCTAACTCAAAGATGCAATTGATCTCTAGCCGGATTTTAGTTAGCCACCAATTCCCTAACCAAATTTGCCAAACGCTCTGCACTGTCTGTCACAGCTAATTGAGCAGCAGCTTGGGACATTTTTGCCAAATATTGAGTGTCGCTCAGTAAATGTAGAACTTTACTTTGCAAAATATCGGCAGTCAATTCACTTTGACGAAATACCAAAGCCGCTCCCGAAGCGGCAAACACTTCGGCATTAAAATTTTGGTGGTTGTCCGCGGCGAAAGGAAAAGGAATTAAAATAGCAGGCATTCCAGTCACTGCTAATTCTGTCATAGCACTAGCACCCGATCGACTAATTGCTAAATTTGCCCGGTGCAATAAACCAGCCACATTATCATAAAATGGCATCGATATATATTGTGCGTGCTGCAAACTTTCAGCATCCGGGTCATTATTTCCGGTGAGGTGAACCACCCAAGCACCCGCATCAAACCAAGATCGAGCACACTGTCTCACTAACTGATTAACTGCGACAGCACCTTGAGAGCCACCCATGACTACAATTACAGGTACGTTGTCAGGAATTGGTAAATTGAGAGGTTCGCGAGTCAGGAATTGCGATCGCACGGGCGTACCAGCAAACACAGTTTTGGTGCGGGGTAAATACTGGGCTGCGGCTTCAAACCCGATCGCCACTGCACTGCAAATAGGACTAAACCAACGAGTCACCTTACCCGGAAAAACATTAGATTCGTGAAGAATCACCGGCAAACCCAAAGAGCGAGCAGCCAAAATTGCGGGTGCTGCGATGTAACCTCCGGTAGTAAATACTCCGTGAAAATTTCCCTGTTTGAGCAATCGGCGCACTTGCAGAATCGAGCTAGGGAGACCACCTAAAATTCGCACTGTACCGAGTCCCAATCGCTGCTGAAAGCCTTCAACGGCGATGGTGTGGAGGGGGTAAAGGGAGGAGACTAACTGAGTCTCCATGCGGTCGGGAACTCCCAGCCATTCGATGTGACAGTCATGCAACTGTTCAGCGGTGGCGATCGCCGGAAATAAATGTCCTCCTGTGCCACTAGCTGCAATCAACAACCGGATAGGGGATTTTGTCAAGGTATTTGTCTCTGTTACAAGTTCCACAGCTCGATCAATTTTGGGTTTAAGGTTTTAGATTATTATGCTGATTTTTCCGGCAGTTTCAGCCAATTTCCCATCAGCCATCTAAAATTAGATAGTGCCGTGTTCCGCTCAGTTGTCAGTATTCGTTGCAGGCGAACCATAGTCCGCTTCGCGACCCCTGACAAATAACCAAATTATCATCTAATGCGTAATTTTTTGAATTTAGTGCCAAGCATATCTCAGTATTGGACCTGCCATCGGCACAAAAAAGCCGATCGCCCGTGCATCCGCTTGTCGGCTCCCCTGAGCGTAGTCGAAAGCTCGATCGCCCCTTTGTTGATCTGTTTGACAATTGTCAGTGGTAGCATACTGCATCCGGCTGCTGTCAGAGCCCAAGGAGTGCGGGAGATGAATCCAAGAGTACAAGCTCAAACCCCTACAGCGGCACCGGCTGAATTGACAAAACTGCTAACAGAAATTGACGCAGCAGCAAATCGTCGCGATGTCAAAGCAGTTATGGCCTTTTATGGTCAAAATTTCACTCATTCTGACGGATTTAACAGTCAGAAGATGGAAACAGCATTAACTCAACTTTGGCAGCGCTATCCCAGTTTAAATTACCGCACAGAGCTCAAATCTTGGAAAGCCGAAGGCAGCGCGATCGTTGCTGAAACCGTGACGACAATCGCCGGCACTCAGAAAAAAGACGGCAGAGACTTAACTCTCAAAGCTACTATTCGTTCTCAGCAGCGCTTTGAAGGTCAAAAAATAGTCAAACAAGAGATTTTAGCAGAACAAACTCAGGTTAGTTCTGGCAAAAATCCTCCCACGATTCAAGTCAACTTGCCAGACCAAGTTAAGGTGGGTGAAGACTACCATTTTGATGCAATTGTTCGAGAGCCGATCGGGGATGATATTTTAATAGGAACTGTGGTGGAAGCACCAGTCGGCGCTCAAACATCCATCAAGCCCCCACAAGTCGATTTAGAGTTGTTAAATTCCGGGGGAATTTTTAAAGTAGGTAAAGCTCCAGCCACACCGGAAAATCGCTTGGTTTCAGCAGTATTGATGCGACAAGGTGGTATAACCACAGTCACTGTGCGCTTGCGAGTTGTCAAGTAAAGATGTTATTGGTTATTGGTAACAAGTTATTGGGAAAAATTAATAACTAATAACTAATAACTAATAACTAATAACTAATAACTAATAACAAAAATGATTTCTATCCAAAATCAAATTGTTTTAATTACCGGTGCCAGTAGCGGTATCGGAGCAGCCTGTGCCAAGATATTTGCTAGGGGTGGCGCTAAACTAATTTTAGCAGCGCGGCGCATCGACAAGCTCGATCGACTGGCAAAAGAACTGGTAGAAACCGGATTAACAGCATCGGCAAACCAAATTTATTTGCTAGAGTTAGACGTGCGCGATCGCCCAAAAGTCGAATCGGCTGTAAATACACTTCCCGAAGCTTGGAAAGCGATCGATATTTTGATTAACAACGCCGGGTTAAGTCGAGGCTTAGATAAACTGCACGAAGGGAACTTTCAAGACTGGGAAGAAATGATTGATACCAATGTAAAAGGCTTGCTTTACATGACTCGCTACATCGTACCCGGAATGGTAAATCGAGGTCGCGGTCACATAGTCAATATTGGTTCCATTGCAGGTCGCGAAACCTACCCAAAAGGCAATGTTTATTGTGCTTCCAAAGCGGCGGTAAAAGCAATTTCCGAAGGGTTAAAACAAGACCTGTTAGGAACACCAGTCCGAGTAACACACATAGAACCCGGGTTAGTGGAAACAGAATTTAGCAATGTTAGGTTTCACGGCGACGGAGAAAAAGCCAAAAATGTCTATCAAGGATTAACACCGCTGACTGGTGACGATGTAGCCGATGTCGTGTATTTTTGTGCGACGCGATCGCCCCACGTTAATATTAGCGAAATTTTGCTAGTTCCCACAGACCAAGCCACTGCAACCTTAGTTCATCGAAAATAGTTTGGATGTTTGAGTGGAGACTTTCCGGATCTAAATAGCATCCCCAGGAAAGTAGATAGGTAGATGCACCCTGATTGATTGATTGATAACTCCCGACCAAATTTGGCCGGGTTTTTTTTGTCGATGACAGCCAAAGCCCCAAACATCTCCATCCCTCGGAGAGTCAAAAAAACCTAATTCATCCTGAACATCGCCCCAGCCCATGAAAAGTAAATAAAGATGCACCCTGATGAATCAACCCCAGCCAAATTTGGTCGGGGTTTTTTTGTCTAATGACAGCCACA
>JAHREW010000001.1:99698-140124 GCA_020883125.1 Microcoleus sp. CAWBG506 | reverse complement strand
GCGCCAAAAATCTGAGTCCCTCGGAGGTAAAAAAAATCAAATTCATCCTGAAAGAGGTCTGAACATACCGGAGACTTAATTAGTAGATGCACCCTGATTAATTAACTCCCGACCAAATTTGGCCGGGGTTTTTTTTGTCGATAACAGCCACAGCGCCAAAAATCTGAGTCCCTCGGAGGTAAAAAAAATCAAATTCATCCTGAAAGAGGTCTGAACATACCGGAGACTTAATTAGTAGATGCACCCTGATTAATTAACTCCCGACCAAATTTGGCCGGGTTTTTTTTGTCTAATGACAGCCACAGCTTCACAAATAGGGGGGGGTTCACAGCAGCCCATCGCCGCCTAAAAGCTGTTTTTTCATGTGGTTCCGTTTAAAATATCGCCTGGAAAGGTTTTGCAGTCGGTTGTCCCTTCCTTGATGGTTTTGAGGTAAAATTACCGCAAAAAGATCCTAAAATGATATTAAAAGCAATGGTGGTCAGATAACAAATAACCTATAACCAATAACCCATAACCAATAACCAATGCAGTCGATCGCACTTTCCCAGACTCACCTATTATCCATCCGCAGCCACGCCGAAAACACCTACCCTGAAGAGTGCTGCGGTTTGTTGTTAGGTACGATCGCCGACAATGTTAAAACCTTAGTAGAAGTTTGGCCAACCAAAAATGCCTGGAGTGCGGAAACTGAAGATAATTGCTCAGACTCAAAATTATTGACAAAAAAACGCAGATATGCTATTTCACCACAAGATATGCTGAAGGGAATGAAAGATGGGCGCGATCGCAATTTAGAAATTATCGGCATCTACCATTCTCACCCAGATGGTCAGGCAGTACCATCAGAGTGCGATCGCACCCTAGCCTGGCCGCAATACTCCTACATCATTGTGTCCGTTCCACAAGGCCGTTGTGAAGACGTCCGCAGTTGGACTCTAGACAGAGAAAACAAATTCCAAGCCGAGGAAATCCTCACATTAGATTAAGAAATAATTACTAAAAATCACAAAGACGCAAAACTGCGAAAGATTTAGATAGGATATAATTTTCAAAATCGGCGCTACACAGAATATCATGCTAAATCCTAATCTGGACGAGATCCAGCTCAACAAAGAAGAATACGAACGCTACTCTCGCCACCTAATCCTGCCAGAAGTTGGATTGGACGGGCAGAAGCGTCTCAAAGCTGCCAGCGTACTCTGTATCGGCACAGGAGGACTCGGTTCACCACTGCTGCTGTATTTAGCAGCGGCAGGGATTGGCCGCATTGGCATTGTAGACTTTGATATTGTTGACACTTCCAACTTGCAGCGACAGGTAATTCACGGCACATCTTGGGTAGGAAAACCCAAGATTGAATCGGCTAAAAATCGGATTTTAGAAATCAATCCTTTGTGTCAAGTTGATTTGTACGAAACTCGCGTTAGTTCCGAAAATGCGATCGCCATTGCGACACCCTATGACATCATCATTGATGGTACAGACAACTTCCAAACTCGCTACTTGATGAACGACGTTTCGGTGCTATTAAATAAGCCTAACGTCTACGGTTCCATCTTCCGATTTGAAGGACAAGCAACAGTTTTCAACTACGAAGGTGGCCCCAATTACCGAGATTTGTACCCAGAACCCCCACCGCCAGGGATGGTACCTTCCTGTGCAGAAGGTGGCGTTTTAGGCGTATTACCAGGAGTCATTGGCTGCATTCAAGCAACTGAAGCGATCAAAATTATCTTGGGTCAAGGCACTACTTTGAGTGGCAGACTGTTGCTGTACAATGCCTTAGACATGACATTCCGGCAGTTAAAACTGCGGCCAAATCCAGTGCGCCCAGTCATTGAAAAGTTAATCGATTACGAACAATTCTGCGGCATTCCTCAAGCCAAAGCAGAGGAAGCAAAAATACAAGTTGCTGAGATGACTGTCACGGAACTTAAGCAGTTAATCGATAGCGGTGCGAAGGATTTTCTGCTGCTAGATGTTCGGAATCCTAACGAGTATCAAATTGCTCAAATTCCTGGCTCAGTATTAGTACCTTTACCGGATATTGAAAACGGCAATGGTGTTGAGAAAGTCAAGGAATTGTTGAATGGCCACCGATTAATTGCACATTGCAAAATGGGCGGGCGTTCTGCGAAGGCTTTGGGTATTTTGAAAGAAGCTGGAATTGAGGGGATTAATGTTAAGGGCGGAATTACGGCTTGGAGTCAAGAAGTAGACCCCTCAGTGCCTCAATATTAAGTCAAATCAAATCCGTTTGCATCGGAATCAAATCTCTCCCCCTACTCTGCTTCCTCTGCGTACTCTGCGGTTAAATCATATCAATTCGGGTTGTATCGGAATGATTTAACCGCGAAGGCGCTAAGGACGCGAAGGAAGAGAGAGTTTAATACAGGACGATGAAGAGAGGATTTTATATCATTCCGTTTGCATCGGAATCAAATCTCTCCCCGTACTCTGCTTCCTCTGCGTACTCTGCGGTTCAATCATATCGTTGACCGTTGCATCGGAATGATTTAACCACAGAGAACTAACCACAGAGAACACAGAGAACACAGAGAGATATGAAAGAAATGAATAATTCCGATGCAACCGAAATTGAGATGAATTATCAAAAATAATGCTGTTTCTCTACCCAATATCTCTATTGGGTAGGGACACAGCAGTGCTGTGTCCTATATTACAAGACTCTCGATTAAACGCTGAAAGCGAGTTCAGGTAATTTGGGTTCCGATGAATCACCGGGTAACACCTTCACCACACCGTTTTCATCCACATCCACGATCGCACTTTGACCTTCTTTTAGCCTACCAGACAACATTTCCTCAGCCAGTACATCTTCCAGCAATCGCATAATTGCGCGCCGTAAGGGTCGGGCACCGTAACTGGGATTGTAGCCTTCTTTAACTAACAGTTCCTTGAATGCTTCTGTTACAGACAAGGTAATTTCCTGTTCGGTTAAGCGGCTGAAAAGTTGCTGCAACATGATGTCAGCAATCTGCTTAATTTCTTGTGTGTTCAACTGGCGGAAGACGATAATTTCATCCAAGCGGTTGAGAAATTCTGGACGGAAAAACTGTTTGAGTTCCTCATTTACCAAATTCCTAACTCGGTTATATTGACCATTGGCTGCATCTTCAGCAAAGTCAAAACCGAGGCCACCGCCACCTTTTTCAATCACTTTAGAACCGATGTTTGAGGTCATAATCAGCAGGGTATTCTTGAAGTCTACTGTCCGACCTTTGGCATCAGTCAGGCGGCCGTCTTCTAAGATTTGCAGCATCATGTTGAAGACATCCGGGTGAGCTTTTTCGATTTCGTCGAACAAGACTACTGTATAAGGACGGCGACGGACTGCTTCTGTGAGTTGGCCGCCTTCATCGTAGCCGACGTAACCGGGAGGCGAACCGATAAGTTTAGAAACCGTGTGGCGTTCCATATACTCGGACATATCTAACCGAATCATCGCATCTTCGGAACCGAAGAAATATGCTGCTAAGGCTTTTGTTAGTTCGGTTTTACCGACGCCTGTGGGGCCGGAAAAGATGAAACTAGCGATCGGGCGATTCGGATTTTTCAACCCTACCCGTGCGCGACGGATGGCCTTAGAAACCGCGGTGACAGCTTCTTCTTGACCGATTAAACGCTGGTGCAAAGTGTCTTCCATGTGCAGCAGCAATTCCGATTCCGATTCTGTCAGTTTGCTGACCGGTACTCCCGTCCAATTAGCCACGATGTGGGCGATATCTTCTTCGGTGACGATGGGAGAGATTCTGATTTGGCTTTTGTTGATTGTCGCTTCGGCGATTTCGGCTTCGATTGCTAATTCGCGATCGCGCAATTTGCTAGCTTTCTCGAAGTCTTGTTCCCGAACAGCGATATCCTTCTCTTTGCTGAGGGCCGGCAGTTGTTTTTTGAGCTCTTTGACTTCTGGCGGAGTTTGGGAATTAAGCACATGGACGCGGGAACCTGCTTCGTCAATTAAGTCGATCGCCTTGTCGGGCAAAAATCGATCGTTAATGTACCTGTCTGAAAGTGTAGCTGCTGCTTCTAAAGCTGCATCAGAAATGGTCAATTTGTGATGTTGTTCGTAAGCCGATCGCAAACCATACAATATTTCGATCGTTTCCGCCACACTCGGTTCGCCAACTTTGATTGGTTGGAACCGCCGTTCTAAGGCTGCATCGCGCTCAATATATTTGCGATATTCGTCTAGGGTAGTAGCACCGACACACTGCAATTCCCCTCTAGCTAGTGCAGGTTTAAGCATATTGGAGGCATCCATACTGCCTTGAATTGCCCCTGCACCGACTAAGGTATGAATTTCGTCAATTACCAAAATGATGTTGCCTGCGGCGCGAATTTCCGCCATGATTTTTGTCAGGCGTTCTTCAAATTCGCCACGGAATTTTGTCCCTGCAATCAGCGAACCCATATCGAGGCTGATTACTTGTTTGTCTTCCAAAATTTCCGGGACGTTTCTGTTGACAATCCGCTGGGCGAGTCCTTCGGCGAGGGCTGTTTTGCCTACTCCCGGTTCGCCGACTAGCACGGGGTTATTCTTCGTGCGGCGTCCGAGCACTTGAATGACACGCTCGATTTCGTTTTCGCGACCCACCACTGGGTCTAGTTTACCTTCGGCTGCTAACTTGGTGAGGTTTGTGCCAAATTCTTCTAGAGTCGGGATTTTGCGATCGGTATTTTGACGGCCTCCCGATACCGCAGCCACTTCTCCCACCGCACGAATTACCTGGGTGCGGACTCTGGCGCGATCGATCCCCAAGTTTTGCAGCACTTTGGCTGCGACACCTTCATCGTCTTGGATCAGTCCCAGTAAAATATGTTCGGTGCCGATGTAATTATGCCCTAGCTGCCGCGCTTCATTCAGCGCTGTCTCAAAAATCCGCTTCACGCGAGGCGTAAACGGAATTTCAGGGGGTAGGAAGCCGGAACCTCTGCCGATGATATTTTCGATTTCATTGCGCGCCTCTTTCAAGTTGAGGCCCATTTCTAGTAATACTTTTGCAGCAATGCCAGTGCCTTCGCCCACGAGTCCCAGGAGGATTTGCTCAGTACCCACAAAATTGTGGCCCAGGCGGCGCGCTTCCTCTTGGGCTAGCATTATTGCTTTAATGGCTTGTTCTGTAAAGCGTTCAAACATATTTTCCTATCCTACTAACTTGGCGAGGGCTGTATCGCTGCTGGTGAGGAGCGATTTTGAGTAATACACAAATTATATATGTAAATTTTTGTGTATTTACTTCAATATAATGTATCGCTGCTGATGATGTGCCGACAGTGAGGAGAGCCGAATAGTAGGGGGGTGGTTGCCGTCCGCTACTTAGTTGCGATATTAATGAGAAGGAATCTCATAAGAATTACATAATTACCAATTATTCTATATCGGAATCATGTAGGTGTCACCAGCTCGACATATCAACGTTTTCCTGGTTTTCACCTAACCATACCATGATGGCCATGTCAAGTATAAATCTATAATCCACTCAGTTATTTGGAAAAGCCCATGCCCTTTCGCTCACAATACCAAATCCATTCTACTTTGTACGAAGGTATAGGAACCATTATTTACCGAGGAAATATTCCTCACCAGCAGCAAACAACCATACTCAAGATCCTGAAAGGGGAATATCCTACCCTCGATGCCATTACTCGCATCAAGCATGAGTACCGAATTCGGGAAAACTTAGACCATCCTAGTCTAGTGAAAGTCCTTACTCTGAAAAGTTATAACAACCGCTTTGGCTTGCTTTTAGAAGATTTTGGTGGCGAATCAGTCGATCGACTAATGTCGAGACAAAAGCTCGAAATCATTACTTGTTTGAAGATTGCGATCGCGATCGCCAACAGCTTACAATACCTGCATCTTCAAAATATTATTCATAAAGATATCAAACCCAGCAACATTATTATCAACTCTCAAACAGGAGTGATTAAATTAACCGATTTCGGTATTGCTTCGCAATTGCCCAAAGAAAATACCCAGATCAATAATTTTAACTCAACAGTCGGTACCTTTGCTTATATGTCTCCCGAACAAACAGGGAGAATGAACCGATTTCTGGACTACCGTACCGACTTCTATTCCCTAGGAGTTAGTTTGTATGAAATGCTAACAGGTGAATTACCCTTTCTCAGCAACGACCCCTTAGAAATAGTTTACAGTCACATAGCCTCGTCAGCCATTTTACCAGAGCAAATAAATTTTAAAATTCCGCAGACTATTTCACAAATAGTCATGAAATTGATGGCAAAGAATGCCGAAGACAGGTATCAAAGCGCCACCGGATTATTAGCAGATTTAGAAAATTGTTTACATCAATTAACGAACCATGGAAAAATTACTGATTTCTGTCCCGGAAAATTAGATATATTAAGTCAGTTATTGATTCCCCAAAAATTGTACGGACGGGAAAAACAAGTAAGCGAATTATTAGCCGCCTTTGGACGAGTAGCTAATCCCGTCGATGAAAATTCTTCCCATTCCCAAATCGAACTGATGCTAGTATCTGGTTATTCAGGTATCGGCAAATCAGCGGTAGTTAAAGAAATTCATAAACCTATTACCCGACAGCGGGGCTATTTTATTTCCGGTAAATTTGACCAATTCCAGCGGAATATACCTTACGCATCCTTAATTCAAGCTTTTCAATCTTTGTGCCAGCAATTACTTACAGAAAATAGCAAAAATGTACAAAACTGGAAACATAAACTTTTAGCTGCACTCGGTGATTCAGCACAAGTAATTATTGATGTAATTCCTGAACTAGAATTGCTCATTGGTAAACAGCCACCAGTCGCTGAACTTGCCCCAAAAGAAGCCCAAAATCGCTTCAACAGGTTATTCAAAGATTTAATTCATGTATTTGCACGTAAAGAGCATCCATTAGTCATATTTCTCGATGATTTGCAGTGGGCTGATGCAGCGACATTGAAATTAATAGAATTGCTGGCCACCAATCATGAGACGAAATATTTGTTATTAATTGGAGCCTATCGGGATAATGAAGTTAACTCGACACATCCTTTGATTCAAACAGTACAACATATTCAGGAACAGGGAACTATTGTCAACAATTTAGTATTAGAACCCCTAGATTTAGACCAGGTTAACAGATTCTTATCTGACACATTAAACAAATCAGAAACCTGTCAAGATTTAGCTATATTGCTGTGGAATAAAACTGGTGGAAATCCATTTTTTTTAACTCAGTCAATCAAAGCTATTTATCAAGAAAATCTCTTAAAATTTGACTTTTATCAGGCTGCATGGCAATGGAGCATAGAAGCTATTCAAGCTATTGGAATTACAGATAAAAATGTAGTAGAACTATTAGTAAGTCGCCTGCAACAACTACCAAAAGTCACACAAAATATTTTGCAACTAGCTGCTTGTATCGGAGACAATTTTACTCTAAATGTTCTGTCTACAGTTAACAAAAAGTCTGTGTCAGTCACTGGGTTGGAGTTATGGGATGCTTTGCAAGCGGGGTTGATACTTCCTTTGAATGAAAACTACCTGATTCCTTTACTTTTCGATGGGAAAGAAGCAATTGATTTAAGCTTCAACCCTTCCCTAGTAGGTTATAAATTTTTACACGATCGAGTCCAGCAAGCAGCTTATTCTCTGATTCCCGATAGTGACAAAAAAGCCACCCATATGAGCATAGGTCAAATGCTCTGGGAAAGCACGCCCCACGATAAATTAGAGGAAAATATTTTTGATATTGTTAATCAGTTGAATGTGGGAATTGACAACATCGAAGATGCAGTTAAAAAAACCGAGATCGCAGAATTAAATCTGATTGCTGGACGTAAGGCAAAAGCTGCTAATGCTTACGAAGCTGCTGTCAAATATTTGAATGCAGGAATGTCACTCTTAGCATCTGATAGTTGGCTTAGTAACTATGATTTGACACTTAAATTATATGTAGAATTGGCAGAATCAGAATGTTTCAATACTAATTTCGAGCAAGCAACAGCTTTGGTTGAAGTAGTTTTAAGTTGTGCGAAAGATAGACTCGATCGCATGAAAGTGTATCATATTCAAATACAGATGTTTCAAGCTCAAAGCCAGATGCTGAAAGCTGTGGAAACTGGCATTGAAGTCTTGAATATTCTGGGTTTACAATTATTAGACGAAAACATAGAAATTCCTACATTACCGACCATTGATGATGTAGAAAACCTGCCAGAAATGACAGATCCCTATCAACTAGCAGCTTTGCAAATACTAATAGCTATTTATCCTCCTGCTTATATTGCAAAACCAGAAATTGTGTCGCCACTCGTCTTGACAATGGTCAATCTTTGTCTGACAAATGGTCATTCAGGGTTAGCTGCTTTTCCCTATACTCTTTATGGCATGATGTTATGTGGAGTTAAAGGTGATATTGTCTCTGGATATCATGCTGGAATCATTGCCTTAAAACTGTTGGATAAATTCCATGCTATTCAACAGAAAGCAAAAGTTTACGTGATGTTTAATGCTCACATAAAACTTTGGGAAGAGCCGGCTAAAAATACACTTTCTGCATTTTTAGAGGCAATGAAAAGCGGTGTAGAAATAGGCGATATGGAATGGGCTATTTATAGCTCAAAGCACTACATTACCAATTTATTTTTAGTGGGAAAACCTTTAGAATATGTCGAACAGCAACAAGCTATATATATGGAATTTTTGGTAAAAAATAAGCATGAATTTGCCGTTGGTTATGCAAAAATTTGGCAATTAATTACTTTGAGTTTAAGAAGTGAAACACCAGAGCAAGTAGCCTTAGTTAGCAGTGGATTGAATGACACGGCGATGCTGTCTCTGTGGCGGAAACAGAATAATCGAATGTCGCTGTTTGCTGCTTATGTAGCTCAAGTGATGATGCCGTTCTTATTTAAAGATTATGCTCTGGCTGTGGCTAGGGCTAAACTAGCAGTAGAATATGCAGATGGGGCGATCGGGCTGATTACTATCGGCGTACATAATTTTTATTATTCGCTGTCTCTCCTCGCTCATTATCCCCAGACACCAAATCAAACAGAATCTTTAGCTATTGTTGAATCCAATCAGATCAAAATGAAGTTGTGGGCATACCATGCACCCATGAACTATCAACATAAATTTGATTTGGTAGCAGCGGAAAAAGCGCGAGTATTAGGCAATAAGCTAGAAGCAATGGACTATTATGACCTAGCTATTAAAGGAGCTGCGGCTAACGGTTATCTGCAAGAAGAAGCATTAGCTTACGAATTAGCTGGAGAGTTTTATCAATCTTTGGGTAAGGAAATAATTGCCAGAGCTTATCTGGATAAAGCTTATTATGCTTACATACACTGGGGAGCTATAGCCAAAGTTAAAGACTTAGAATCTCGCTATGATTATTTAGTCGATCGCCAGCGACAAACCCTCTATCCCAATGTCATTACCGCTACTGTAACAACCACTATAAATCAGAATTTATCCCTTGATATATCAACAGTTGTTAAAGCATATCAAGCTCTTGCGGGTGAATTTTCTATCGGTAGTTTGTTAGAAAAACTCCTATATATTATCAGGGAAAATGCCGGTTCACACAAAATAATTTTCATTGCTAATACAGGTAATAAGTTAGCAATAGAAGTGGCATTATTCGGCAACACAAATGATGTTACCGTGCTAGAATCTATGCCAATAACCGAAGGCGGAATGTTGCCAGTTTCCTTGATTAACTATGTAGAAAGAACTAGAGAACCCTTAGTTTTAGACGATGCTACAGTTCCCGATCGATTCAATTTAGACCCTTATTTTACCCTCCATCAACCCCTATCTATTCTGGTATTGCCCGTGATTAATCAAGGCAATCTCAAAGGAATATTTTACTTAGAAAATAATCTCACCAAAGGTGCTTTTACGAAGGAAAGGTTAGAATTTTTGAAAATGCTGTCTGCCCAAGCAGCGATATCTCTAGAAAATGCCAGTTTTTATACAGTTCTCGAAAAGCGAGTGGTCGAAAGAACTCAGGAATTACAAGCAACTTTAGAAGAACTAAGTCGCACTCAATTACAGTTAATTCAAAGTGAAAAAATGTCTAGTCTAGGGCAATTAGTTGCGGGAATTGCTCACGAAATCAATAATCCGATTAATTTTATTCATGGAAATTTGCATTATAGCGATCGATATCTTCAAGATTTAGTTGATTTATTGCTTTTATACCAAAAATATTACCCAGATCCGGTGCAGCCTATAGTAGATAAATGTGAGGAAATCGAGTTAAATTTTTTAATCCAAGATTTTCATAAAATTATTGATTCGATGAAACTGGGTGTTGGGAGAGTTCGCGATATTGTGCTGTCGTTGCGAAATTTTGCCAGACTTGATGAATCAGAAATAAAATGGGTGAATCTCCATGAAGGCATCGACAGTACCTTGATGATTTTGCAGAAAAGATTAAGTGGAATAACAGTGATTAAGCAGTACGCACACTTGCCTTTGGTGAACTGCTATGCCGGAGAAATTAATCAGGTATTTATGAATTTACTGATGAATGCTATTGATGCTTTGTATCGAGGAGTTGGGAGCAAAGTTGACCAGACACAGCCTCCGACAATTTGGATTGTTACTGAAGTATTAGAAAAAAATAAAGTGGCGATTCGGATTGCTGATAATGGTATGGGGATGACTTCGGAGGTGAAGGCCAGAATTTTTGATCCGTTTTTTACTACAAAACCAGTAGGTAAGGGTACTGGTTTGGGACTGTCAATCAGTTATAAAATTGTGCTAGATCAGCACGGAGGAAAGTTGATTTGTGACTGTGCACCGGGAGAGGGAGCAGAGTTTAAAATTGTGCTTCCCTATTGATGAATTAGAACCACACTGAAAGCAATTGTTCAATTATTTTCATAAATCCGATCGCAATTTGAATTAACGGCCAACCCACCAAACAAATTAACACCGCCCAGCGAGTTTTAATATCCAACCCTTGGCGAACTCCCACAATTACCGCTAGCAAACTCCAGACAGCTAATATCCGCTCTATTCCTTCTCCCAACAAGGGAATTAGCGTTAAAAAATTCAGCACTTGGGGTGCGTAGGCAAATCCGATGGGAATTAGTAATTCCCCATAATTTACGTGACCTGGTTTTAGCCAATCCCCGATTTTAGAGATAGTAAAACTCCAAAAATAATAACCTCCCACCACTGCCAAGCCATCTATCAAAAGAGCTAAAAATAGAACCGGAGCCTCTGTTCGATTGATTAACAAAATGATTGCATTGCCCAGAATCTTAGACACGGCTGCTAAAATTACAATTGTTAACGCTATCCGCTTAGTTTTGGGAGTGTATGAAGTGTTTTCGTAAAAATTGCTGTTTAAAGAAAGGGCATTCCACAGCGTTACCCCTAAACCCGCAATTGAATCTTTTCCCCTCACTTTTGATTACTGCTCCTGAAAATAGTTGACAATTTCTACATAATCGGCTCTAATACAGAAAAATACATCAAGTATTGTTCCCAAATTAGAAAACTTATTGGTATTTTACCAAATTTTATTAAATGTTGAAGTTGATTTTACAGATACTTGTCTGCCTGCGTGGGGGAAGTTTAAATTTGTTGCTCGTCGCAGTTACAATACTCCTAGTCTGGGGTATTGTTTCGCCAGTGGGTACTATTATCTGGTGGCTTGGTCAAAATGCCGAGAGTTTGGGTTTAAAGAAAACTCCGCCGGAAATATTGCCTTCTAACAACATTAATCTCGAACAAAGTAAGTCTTCGCGTCTGAATTGTTATATTGTTTTTTTGCCAGGAGTAGGCGATTTTTCGGGGGACGAATTAACCCGTGGCGAAGCATTTTTTCTCAAGAGTTTAGTGAAAAGTCATCCGCAGTGTGTAGCCGTGGGTGATATTTTTCCTTATTCAGCTTCTAACAAAAGTTTAGGAGGAGAAAGGCTGTTAGCACCTTTTTGGCGCTTTGCAGAACACGCAAAAAGTGGGCCGATTGCGGGCGATATATTCATCAAAATTCGCAATCTGTGGCGGTTTGCAATTTCTTTAGATTATCGCTACGGTCAGGCTTATAATCAGGGAATTGCCAATGTAATTATCGAGCGAATGAATGCTAAATATCCGATTTCACAGGCTCCTGAAAAACCTTTGAAAGTTATTTTAATTGGAACTAGCGGTGGGGCACAAGTTGCTCTGGGTGCTACTCACTATCTTAAACAATGGCTGAAGGGAGAAATTACTGTTGTTTCGGTTGGCGGTGTGTTTTCGGGAGAAAATGGTTTTGCAGATGCCGATCGCATTTTTCATTTTCGCGGTTCTCGCGACTCAATTGAAGATATTGGTGGTATAGTTTTTCCCAGTCGCTGGTACTGGTTTGTCGGTTCACCATTCAATCAAGCTCGTTTAGAAAATCGCTATGCAGAAGGTTTGAGTGGTCCTCATAAGCATGATGGTGATGATGGATATTTTGGAGAAAATCGGGTGACTGGTGAGGAAACATATGTAGATATAACGCTGGAAAAGGTTAATCAGTTGCCTATTTGGCCATCCGATATTAAATTTTAGATTGAACATTTAAAAATTAAGCTGACGGCTTGTAATGTTCGTGGCGACAGCCCTTGGGAGTTGGCATTTAACCGAATTGCTTGATTGTCAACTTGATCGCTTCAATCGGTAACACACACCGTTTTCAAATTGCACTGGCTCAAAAGCGCTGTCTTGATTCACTGTTGTTTCCCCTCCGGCTAGAAAGGCTCTGTTGGATTTGTGGTGAAAACTGTATCTAAAAGCACAAAATTTGGGATGAAATCGCTAAAATCCTTACCCTGAGACACATACAGCAAAAACCGCTGTTATGAGGTACACCCACTTATCGTTCAATCCTCGTAGGGACACGGCAATGCCGTGTCCCTACCGTGTTTCATAACAGCGGTAACTGCTGTAAGCTATATCAATCACCGAATAGCCAGGAGAACCATTCTGGTTTAGCCGATCGAGTGCTATCCTTGGAAGCAATGGCCGGCGAAATTATCCATCGAGCCACCAATTACCAATTACCAATAACTAATAACCAATAACTAATAACCAATAACTAATAACCAATTACCAATAACTAATAACCAATTACCAATAACCAATTACCAATCAGAATGTCTCGACCAACATTATACATCGCCATCACTAATCATGGATTCGGCCATGCCGTCCGAGTCTCATCAGTAGCAGCAAAAATTCAAGAATTATATCCAGAAATTCTATTAATTATCGCCACAACAGCACCTCGTTGGTTGCTAGAATCATACATCACAGGTGATTTCATTCTCCGTCCCCGCGCTTTTGATGTTGGTGTCGTGCAGTCTGACAGTTTGAATATGGATTTAGATGCGACACTGGAAAAGTTGCAGGAAATTCGGAAAAAGCAAAATTCACTAATTGCTAGTGAAGTAAATTTTATTAAACAAAATCGGGTGGGTTTGATTCTGGCAGATATTCCACCTGTGATGACAAAGATTGCTAAGGCTGCTGGTGTTCCTTGCTGGATGATGAGCAATTTTGGTTGGGATTTTATTTATCGTGATTGGGGCGGGGAGTTTGACGACATAGTGGATTGGATTGGTGAGTGCTTCGGAATGTGCGATCGCCTTTTTCGTCTCCCTTTGCACGAAAAAATGTCTTTTTTCCCCCACAGAGAAGATGTAGGTTTCACAGGTGGCAATCCTCGGTATAGTAACGATAAAATTCTGGAGTTATTCAGAATCGAAACATCCCTAGAAAATACTGTATTATTGACTTTTGGTGGACTAGGTTTAGAAGATATCCCTTATCACAATTTACACAAGTTTAGCGATCGCCAATTTATCACTTTTGATGCTGCTGCTCCTGATTTGCCAAATTTGATTAGAGTCAAGAGTCAGGAGTTTGCCAACTCTTTCCCCATTTTACCGCGTCCTGTTGATGTAATGCCTGTCTGCGGACGGGTGATTTCCAAACCGGGGTATAGCACTTTTTCGGAAGCTTTGCGTTTGTCCATACCTGTTGTTTCTATCATGAGAGAAGGTTTTGCGGAAGCGGAGATTTTACTAGAAGGCATTCAAAACTATGGTTCCCATCAAATTATCACTGCTGGGGAGTTTTTTGAGGGTGATTGGGAGTTTTTACGAAAACCGATGCAGCCGCCGCGTTTGTCGGAAAAATTGCCGAGGAATGGTACGGAGGCGATCGCCCAAGCTGTTGTAGATTATTTTAAATAGCAAACAAGTCAATCAAATAAGGCGAATAGAATTCGCTGCTTGTCAAACTTTCGTCTGCCTTCGCCCGCAGCAGATTATGGCAATATCCCAAATCCCCAATCTAAAATCCTATGACTCATTACCAACAGATATTCAAAATTAACACTATCGGTAAGTCTTTATGCAAAATTACCGATAGTGTAGAAAATGTGGTAGCGAATTCTGGTATTAACACAGGACTTTGTACCTTGTTTTTGCGCCATACTTCTGCTAGTTTACTGATACAGGAAAATGCAGACCCCGATGTACTCAAGGACTTAGCCAACTTTTTAGCTAAACTGGTACCGGAGAGCGCCACCTATATTCACGATGCAGAAGGCCCCGACGATATGCCGGCTCACATTCGCACTGCATTGACTCATACTTCTGAACAAATCCCGATCGCTCGCGGTAGGCTGCTATTAGGAACTTGGCAGGGAATTTACCTATGGGAACATCGCCAGCGGGGGCAGACTCGCGAACTCGTGGTTCATATCAGCGGTAACTGAAAGAGAGGGAAGTAGGCATGGTGTATCGGGCATTGGTAATTGCTAATTGGTAGCCACTTACAAATAATATAAAATCCTATCTTCATCGTCCTGTATTAAACTCTCTCTTCTCGAACTTCGCGTACTTCGCGCCTTCGCGGTTAAATCATTCCGATCGGAATTTGCACCTCGCTGATTTTAATTGCTTGCGGTGTCATCGGGGAGTTGTAAAAAAAGCGTCGCGGAGGTCCGACTATTGAGTATTCTGGATGTTGTTGAAGCCAATTTTTGAGTTTTTGGAGGTTAGTTTCGTAGCTTTCCCAAGTGTAAGCCCCGCCGACACCAATGCTAACAACCGTCATCGGTGGCGTATCGGTGACTGTGACAGCCGAGCTAAGGCTGCTGGGAGCGATATTTGGTGATGGGTAGAGGAAAGAAACTTGTACTTCGGGAACATCGATTTGGCCTGCAATTCCTGTGTAGCGCGCTTCTACGGGCGTTGTCATCGCAATTTGGTTATTGCTGATATGTTGGAATAAGGGATTGAAGGCAACCCCAGTAGCTTGTCGCACATCACCAGCGTGAGAGTAAGTGACAGCGCGGTACTGAGGATATTGCTTAACTTCTATAGTACCAATCTCTGCGGGTTCAGGGAATCCACTGGGTAAATAAGCTGACATTGTTTGCGAGTTGATCCTTAACAAGTGGGAAAACTATTTTAGCATTTATCCCGCTCGATTTTGAGGATTGCACTTATAATTAATTTAGAGATTTGTTAATCAAACTCATATTCAGACGATCGGGGATAAAAACTTAAATAATTCTTAACATAATTGTCAGTGAAAATTAACATTTTTCATGGGTTGGTAATTTTTTTCGCTACTATTTGGTTATTCTATCAGGGGGGTGTAGGTTCTGAATTGTTTAGATTAGATGAAGTTGAGGTAAATGATTAATCATACCGCAGTGATGGAATAGTATATGAAAAAAATTTTAGTGATCGAGGACGATCGTGTGATTCGGGAGAATATTATCAAAATCCTCAAGTTTGAACGTTTTGATGCGATCGGGGCAGAAAATGGAATGCAGGGCTTATCTTTAGCGATGTCCAATGTGCCCGATGTGATTATTTGCGATGTGATCATGCCGGAACTTAATGGTTATGGGGTGCTGATGGCCTTGCGAGCGAATCCTGCTACTGCCACAGTACCTTTTGTCTTTCTGACTGGTAGATCCGATCGCGCTGAAATGCGGCAGGGCATGGAATTGGGAGCAGATGATTACCTGACTAAACCTTTTACTAAAGCTGAACTGGTAGGGGCGATCGCCAGTCGGTTGAAGAAACAAGAAGCCTTTGTCGAGCAATACAATAATTTACAAACACAAACCGATGAATATATCATAGAACAAGATGCCTCGGAAAAATTAATCATACTGAAAAAAAGTTTATACACTGCTTTAAGACGAGAAGAATTCCAGGTTTACTATCAGCCCCAGGTTAGTCTAGCTACCGGTAAGATTGTCGGTGCAGAAGCTTTGGTGCGCTGGAAACACCCGGAAAAAGGATTGATTCCACCTACAGAATTTATTCCGGTTGCTGAAGAAACGGGCTTTATTATACCCTTGGGCGAGTGGATCTTGCAGACAGCTTGCCAGCATTTAAAATCTTGGAAAAATGAGGGTTTTTATGGGCTGCGGGTAGCGGTTAATTTATCACCTCGTCAATTTCACCAACAGGAACTCAGCAGTAAAATTGCTGAAATTTTAGAAAAAATTGGTTTGGAACCAAGCAGTTTAGAATTAGAGTTAACGGAAAGTTTGATGATAGAGGATACCGAAAGCGCGATCGCTACTTTGACACAATTAAAAAAATTGGGAGTTTCTATTTCTATTGACGATTTCGGAACAGGCTATTCTTCCTTAAGCTATCTGACACAATACCCCTTCGATATTTTAAAAATAGACCGCTCCTTTATTCGTAATATCACAGATGGTTCTAGAAATGCAGCGATTGTAAAAGCTATTATTGCAATGGCTCACAGTCTCTGTCTGGAAGTAATTGCCGAAGGTGTTGAAACGGAATCCGAAAAAGACTTTATCGTGCGCTATAAATGCGATTATATGCAAGGATATTTGTTCAGTCGTCCTTTGCCGGAAACGGATTTTGAGCAGTTGCTGAAGCAAGGTAAGTAAAGGAAGAAGAAAGAAGAAACAATAAGGAAGATAGTCCTGGACGCAAAAAACGCGGTTTCTGCCAAAAATTGTCGTTTTTTTCGACAAATATTCACGCAAAAAACGGGTTTTTGACTCAGAGTGCGCCCAGGACTGTCAAAAATACCCAGTTTCTCGCGATCGTCCTCAACCTAAAATGAAGCAATTACTTTCACAAACCTGGTTTGTGCGTCCAGGACTGGTAATCAGAGTCGCGATCGCCCATAATTTAGATCGAAATAGTAAATTCAGAAGCCCCCAGCTTCAGCATTGACAAACTACCACAAATAAGTTCTAACCAAGACACCACTATGGGAAAACCAACAGGCTTTATCGAATTTTTGCGCGAACTACCCTCCGAACTCTCACCAGTCGAGAGAGTCCACAACTGGGATGAATTTCACCTACCCATGGACGAGGACAAACTCCGCAGCCAAGGCGCGCGCTGCATGGACTGCGGCATCCCATTTTGCCACACCGGAAACCTGATTAGCGGCATGGCCAGCGGCTGCCCCATCAATAACCTAATTCCCGAATGGAACGACCTAGTATATCGCGGACTCTGGAAAGAAGCCCTAGACAGACTCCACAAAACTAACAACTTCCCCGAATTCACCGGCCGAGTCTGTCCCGCACCCTGCGAAGGCGCTTGCGTACTCGGCATCAACAATCCGCCAGTCACAATCAAAAACATCGAAGCCTCCATCATCGACAAAGGCTGGGATGAAGGCTGGATTACCGCCGAACCACCGGCGAAACGCACCGGCAAAAACATCGCCATCATCGGTTCCGGGCCCGCTGGTTTGTCCGCCGCCGCCCAACTCAACAAAGCCGGTCATTGGGTAACAGTATACGAAAGAGCCGATCGCCCCGGTGGCCTGCTAATGTATGGCATCCCCAACATGAAGCTAGACAAAGAACAAGTTGTGATGCGCCGCCTCAAAGTTCTCGAAGACGAAGGAGTAAAATTCGTCTGCAACACCGAAGTCGGCAAAGACTTACCAGTAGAACAATTACTCAAAGAATTCGACTCCGTTGTCCTCTGTACAGGCGCCACCAAACCCCGCGACTTAGGCATCGAAGGACGCGAATTAAAAGGCATCCACTTCGCCATGGACTTCCTCACCGCCAACACCAAAGCAGTTCTCGACAAGAGCACCAACGATAACTTCATCTCCGCCGCCGGCAAAGATGTCGTCATTATCGGCGGTGGCGACACAGGCACCGACTGCGTGGGCACCTCCATACGCCACGGCTGCAACAGCCTCATACAGCTAGAAATCCTCCCCAAACCGCCCTCCGAACGCGCCGCCAACAATCCCTGGCCCGAATGGCCAAAAGTCTACCGTCTCGACTACGGCCAAGAAGAAGCCGCAGCCAAATTCGGCGACGATCCCCGCGGCTATCTCACCACCGCCACCAAATTCGAGGGCGACGAAAACGGCAACGTCAAAGCCGTGCACACCGTTGAAGTGGAGTGGACAAAGAATGAAAAAGGACAGTTCATTCCCAAACACATCCCCGGCACCGAAAAAGTCCTACCAGCCCAGCTTGTCTTGCTAGCGATGGGCTTCCTAGGTCCAGAACAGCCCTTGCTGGATGCGATGGGATTGGAACGCGACGCCCGCAGCAATATCAAAGCCGAACACGAAAAATATACAACCAGTATTCCGGGAGTATTCGCTGCTGGTGACTGTCGCCGGGGTCAAAGTTTGGTAGTTTGGGCAATTAACGAGGGGCGGGGTGTCGCCCGCGAGTGCGACCTTTATTTAATGGGGAGCACGGATTTGCCTTAATTTGTAGGTTCAAAACTTTAAGTTAATTTAAAAACAAAGCTACCCATATTTTACAGTTTGGGTAGCCTTGTCCCTAAATTAATTCAATCACATGAATTTCTCAAAGGG
The DNA here is from genome assembly GCA_020883125.1 of Microcoleus sp. CAWBG506. Lineage (GTDB taxonomy): Bacteria > Cyanobacteriota > Cyanobacteriia > Cyanobacteriales > Microcoleaceae > Microcoleus. The sequence continues at coordinate 121,259 of JAHREW010000001.1, read as the reverse complement.
GGACAAATTTTACCAAAAAAATGGGTCTTTTTTAAGCCCCTCAACCCCTCACATTTTCCATCAACCAATTAAACTTAGCCAGGGCTAGATCCCAATTTTCCATCACACTCGGATTAATATCCTCACCTTCTAATTCAGAGTTTTCTAATTCAATATTACGACCATACTCTATATGTCTAATCGTACCGCGCATTCTGTCAGCCAGGCACAGAGAAATTCCACAATAAAATCGGGAAGCAAAGCCCATATCATGTTGCAGTTTGATAATTAATTGTCGCCGTGGAATTGCTAACAACTCAGTTTTTTCGATCGCCTTCACCGTTGCCAAAGGAGGTCTAGCATCAATAAAAGAAACTTCTCCCACCAGTTCTCCGCTACCTATTTTTGCCAGTTCTTTAGTAGACTTCGCCTCTAGCAAAACACTCAAAGTTCCCTTCAATACAATGTAGAGGGCATCGATTTGTCTCCCTTCGTGGATCAGTATCCTGTCGGGGTCAATAATTTCCTTCTTAGCTTTTTGGACTATCCAGTTGATGTCATCGTTATTTAACTGGCTCAAAATGAAAAGTGCTTTTTTTCTACTGCTGTCGGTCATGAATTTAGCTCCCGATCGCTTTTTTTATAAAAAATTAGAGGCATAATCTGTCAATAATAGCATTGGTTAAACAAATTTTTTAAATAGAACCCATGTCATGGGCGCGGGGCACAATTCACCGCGCCCATAGTCTCTGACTAAATCGATCGCAAATCGGGATAACCAGCCAACATATCATCAGCAGTCAAAGTATCGCCATTAGCTTGAGGAGTCCACAGCACCTCAACCGCCAACAACTGCTCGCTAGACACTCCCCCAATTTGACGCAAAGCCATGCGCAAATCTTCAGAGTTTTTGACTACTGGTAATTGCAGTTTACCTAGGGTACCGACAATCAGCGTCACCACAATATATTCACCGGGAGCTTGACTCAAATCCCCAGCAACCAGTACGCCATTTTCCTTCACACTTGGCAGTACATTGTTGCTTCCAGATTCCCGAAGCTGGTTGTTAAAATTTGAGAGAGTTTCTTCTGTAAATTTACTGCGTTCTGCCAGAGAAAATTGATTAAATTTAGCTTCTGCTGCTTCCAAGCGAGTTTGCTGAGATTCAGCACCGGCATAAACCCAGTATTCTGGATGGCGCAGTAACGCCAGAGTCGATTCTTGTAGCACCTGAGCGCGACCCGTTGCTGTATCGGTATCCGCTGTTTTTGCTAAGGAGTCGAGTTCCGATTGCAAACCGCGAGCATCTGCTAACAAACCAACTTGCAAACGAGCCACAGAGACGTTTGTAGGTGTGCTGTAGCCTAGTTCTTCCTCGCCTGTGCCCCCGGCGCGGCGGAAGCTTTGGACGAGGAAATTCGCGATCGAAATAAAAATCAAAATCGAGAACAAACCACCAAACCCGCCCCCAAACCCCAAAAATGGCAGCAAGAACGGGAAACCCAAGCCACCACCAAAGCCACCACCAGGGTAGTACCCCCCTCCAGACGGTGCGTAAGTGCGGCTAGGAGACGAATAACTGCGCGCTGGAGCCCGAAAAGAGCCACCACCGATGCGTCCCCCGCTGCGGGCCGCCAGGGCTCCATCAGCGTTACCCAGGGCTAGTGTCAGTACCAGCCCGATCGCAAATAGTGATTTCAAAAGCGGTTTGATTCTTGAAATTAGTTGCTTGTACATAAGACCATTACTATGCGATACATATATAATTTACAGTCTATTCTCGCCTGTGGGCAGCCCGGTTGCAGCCGTGAAATCGGTGAGATATCCGTACTTAAGGACTCAAGTCCTGACGAAAAACTATACAGGTCGCTCTCCCGCTAACCCTTGGGGATAACGGGAGATAACCTCACCTTAGAAATTCTGATTATCTGTGGTTGGAGCCACGGAACCGGGCTGGTTGATAAACAGGTTTTTGGCACTATCGTTTTGATAGATACAATTGATATCCGGTTGACTTTCCAAAGTACCGGTGAAGCCAAATGTATTCATCCTATTTTTGCACTCGCGCACTTGGTCTTGGCTGACGAGCTTTCTTTGTTCTAGAATTGCCCAGTTATTGGTTCTGAGCACGCAGCCAGGGCGCATAGTCGGCTGTGAAATGTAGACGTTGAAAGGGTTGAGGGTGACATAGGCGCGCATATCTGTCACCATCGCGCTGGCTCCAAACTGTACGCAAAGTTCGGGATTCGGGGCACTGCGATCGATAAATTCGCGGGATGCTACGTTTTCTGGGCTAATGGTAGCGGTAGAGCTAAAGGCAATGCCAATCCCAATGCCGAGAATGAACACTGCTGCTAAAATCCCCAAGGATGTGTAGTTGACGAAGGAAGGTTTCCCAGAGGGAGGCTGGCGTCGGGATTGTCCGCCAAAGGGACTGGAATAGTCGGATTCTTCATCTCCTCGCGGTGCGTCGGCAGTGAATCTGTCGTTGTAGGCTTTAGGTTTGCGTTTCATATAAGCTTGATTGGGTTTTGGAGAGTTACCAGGGAGTAGTTTTTTATTTTTATCTTTTGTGTTCTAATTGTACGGCGATCGCCCGCTCACGGTCACAGGCTGGGGAGACAGGAGTTTTTCCCAACTGCATCTGCGTCTGGCGATCGACTTGAAGGCTGGTTTGTCGGAATTTGATGACCTCACCAAAAAACGAGCGAGAAGCCCCTGGCTTTAGACATGGGGAGGAAAGTGGCTGCGGTTTCAACCGCCTTCAATATTTCCCGATCTAACTGATTGAAAAGTTGAGTTAGAATAGATTGTAAGTAAGACAACCATCTACGTGTTGAAACATTCTAGTATCGGAGAAATCCCGGCACAGTGAGCCACCACACTCCTCAATGAGTAGTAAGCCTGTATAACTGACAAGTAATGGCAGAGTGTGAAGCGTACCTATCTGGCGTTGTGATGGTCTATGAAAACAAACACAATTTAAAAGTAAGCGCAATTGCAATATCTTTTATAAGGGTAGTTGTTTTGAGCGTGTAGAGGTGATTTGATAGCACCTTTGAGAGTTTTCGGATTCATTCAAGAATCCCCGTGGCTTCAGCCCTGGGGAGTATCAAAGGATCTCAATTCAATTAAAATAACTAAAAGTCGGATACCATTGCACAGCGGAAGAATCCGGCTCAAGATTATTCACAAATTTTAACATTTTACCCACCAGGAGGATACAAAGTAGTGTCTGTCGAAATTATTGTAAAGCCTTCAACAGTCCGTAAGCTTGCACCCCGCTACCGCGTTCTGCTCCACAATGATGATTTCAACCCGATGGAGTACGTGGTGCAGACTCTGATGCAGACGGTTCCGAGTCTGACTCAGCCACAGGCTGTGAATATTATGATGGAAGCTCACACCAACGGGCTGGGACTGGTAATTGTGTGTGCCCTAGAACACGCTGAGTTTTACAGCGAAACGCTCAACAATCACGGATTGAGTAGTACGATCGAACCTGACGAATAGAGTTTGAGTGTACAGCAAGACTCTGCCATCTCAACAACAAAAACTCATAGCTAAAAGCCAAGGGTCAAGCCCTTGGCTTTAGCGTTTATTTAGCGTAAAGCAGGAAATTTGAACAGAAGGCGGTTCGGAGCTAGGTGCCCTTCATCGCAAATCTCCAATATCAAATCTGCGTCCGAGGAAATTAATAACGTCCTCCCCCTCCTCCTCCACCGCGAGCAAATTTTCCTGGACCACCTCCGCCGCGGTTGCCGCCGGAGCGATTACCTTCATCTTCGCGGGGTTTGGCTTTATTAACTTTGAGGTCGCGACCCATCCACTCTGCTCCATCGAGAGCAGCAATGGCTGCATCTTCTTCTGCATCGTTTGACATTTCTACAAAACCGAAGCCGCGGGGGCGACCTGTTTCTCTGTCGGTAGGTAGATGTACTCGCTTAACGGTTCCGTATTCGGCGAAGACGGAGGTGATGTCTTCTGGGGTAACTTGGTAGGATAAGTTACCGACGTATATCGACATGGGAAATAACTCCAAAATTTAGACAGTGCAAAGATTTCAGTTTCGGAGAGTTCCCTGCCGATACAGAAGGGCAAGTTTTTAGACAATTCTGTAGCAATGAACAAAGCCTACAACCGAATCTAATTCACACTTGGTATTTTAACACAGAATAGTCTCTGATGAGTAGGTTTCAACAGTTAGTTGCGCCCAGCCTATTTACGGCAGGAAAGATAGGTCTACCTTGCCAAAGTTGGTACTCAAAGCTAGATTCACGTTTTCTAGGGCTTTCACTAACCACATCACACCTGTTCTGGCAGAAAACTCGTAGTGACCGAACAAAATTGCCAAACGCTTTTCTAGGTAGGGTTTGACTTGGCCACAAATTAGTACAATTTTCAGCAGCAAACCTGTAGTCTCAGTCGGGCCGAGATTGGAGATGAGGTCAATGAAGACAAAGTGGTTGGGTCGTTTCTGACTCTCTACTACTAAAAAATTCAATAACTGGCTGCAAGTTCTCATCATTAAACATTCGTTTAACTTCTGAGAGTCGCTGTGCGGAAAGGTGCTTTGTAATTGCTTATACAATTTTTCCTTAAATTGACCTTGACCGTAGCGGTGGTTGGTGACACCAGAAATCAAATATTCGTATAAATCATCTTTAAAAGAACCGTAGGACTGATTTTGGCTAGTGTGGGCACGAAAATTATTCGCTAGGTGTCTGTAAGTATTGCCTCCTTCTACTTTGCCGACAAATTGCTTCAAGGCGAACAACAGTTCGGTGTCGTTCAAAAGCGTGGGGTTTTTTATAGTTTGTATAGGTCTGCCAAAGGAAACCGAGGTTCCCCGGCGAGCTATTTGCATTTTTCTCACTTGGTGAGCGACGTATTGGGAGAGGTTGATTTCAAATTGCTGTTGCTTTCGGGCTTGGATTTTTTTAATGATTCTTTGTTGTTCGTAGTTGCTGTCGTCGCTCAGGAGACAGTGGCTGTAAAGGTATGGGTAGCGAGGAATCAAGCTTCCCAGGGCTAGGTTAGTGGGGGTTTTGCTGTTGTTACCCTCTTCTGAGCCGTGAAGGATGACTTTGGATAAGCGTTTGAGGGCGAGGTACTGTTCGCTGGTGGTAAATTGATTGACTAATTTGGCGATTTGACCGATCGCCCGCGATCGATCGTATCCAAATATGACCTTGGGAACCCCTTCAAATACAGCGATCAATTCCGGGATTGCCGCTTGCTTGTTGGGGTAGGTTTGCCAGCGGTTGATGGCGATGTGACAGCAGCGGTTGAGGATGTACTTGAATTCTGGTTCTGCATCTTTTGAGGTGGCGATTTTTTCCAAAGCCTCGACGATCGACCGATCGGGATAGTTCTCACAATTGATAAATAAAGTGCGAAAACGATGGATAATTTCCGCTGGTGGTTCTACTTGTACCAGATTCAGCCAGTGCTGATCAAGTAGCTGTTCAGCTTCGTAGCTAGAGCGGCTGTAACTGTCTTTCCAGGTATTATTCACTCTTTTTACCCTCCGAAATTGGGCAAGATGTTGCAGCGCCATTGGCTCGATAAATTAGCTGAAGAAGCACCTGAATTGAATTAATGGATTTGCTCGATTCCCAAAGCTTTGGGGCGGCAGCGGTCAGCATGGTGGGTCGATCGCTCTTTTTTGTCTAATTAAACTATTTACTAACAATAGCATGACACAAATTTTTGGCGCCTCGCAAGGCCTCAATCACTATTATTTTAGGTAAAAAATCCCTCGCAAATGTAGACCCCCAGTTAGAGATTTGTGAGTCAGAGGGCGATTTAGTATTACGATTGTTAAAGCAAATCCCGATCGACAGCCCCCACATAGTTAATTTTGAGGTCTGGCGATCGGCGACGAGTGCTGAAATTGACTATTTAAAGTGTGAGTGCTAGTAATATGGTTTGTCGCGTCACTATTTCCCAACTTGCTGAAATTTTAACCGTAGCTTTGCCTGTTGACTCTGAGGCTGTGTTGACAACGTTAAGCACTGGTATTACTACAGACACGCGGACTATTCAGGGGGGCGAGGTATTTGTGGCACTGCGGGGAGAAAATTTTGACGGGCATCAATTTGTGGAAAAAGCCAGGGATTTGGGGGCTATTGTGGCGGTTGTCGATCGCGATTGGCAAGGAAAAGTTTCTAACTTTCCCCTATTGCGAGTTGACAATACTTTAACAGCTTATCAGGCGATCGCCCGTTGGTGGCGCGACCAATTCAGTATACCGATAATTGCAGTCACTGGTTCCGTAGGTAAAACTACTACTAAAGAATTGATTGCAGCAGTTTTGTCAACCCAAGGGAATGTACTCAAAACTCAATTGAACTATAACAATGAAATTGGAGTACCAAAGACCCTGTTAGAGCTGTCGCCAGAACACAATTATGCTGTAATTGAGATGGGAATGCGCGGACTTGGTGAAATTGCGCTGTTAGCGCAAATTGCCCGCCCCACGATAGCAGTAATTACGAATGTGGGAACGGCGCATATTGGGCGATTGGGGTCATCGGAGGCGATCGCGACGGCTAAGTGCGAATTGTTAGCAGAAATGCCAGCAGCCAGTATCGCTATCCTCAATCATGATAGTGAGAAATTAATCACAGCAGCTACCCAAGTTTGGTCAGGAAAAACTTTAACTTACGGCTTAGAAGGTGGAGATTTGCGTGGCGCATTCATCGACAATAATTCAATGCGGATTGAAGATATAGAATTGCCACTACCTCTACCAGGAAGGCACAATGCTGTGAATTATCTAGCAGCTTTGGCCGTAGCCAAGGTATTAGATATTGATTGGCAAGTTTTCCAGCAAGGTTTGTCTGTACAATTACCTGATGGGAGAGCGCGTAAGTACGAATTACCGAAGGATATTGTGATTTTGGATGAGACTTATAATGCTGGTTTAGAGTCCATGTTGGCGGCCTTGAGACTGTTGGCGGATACTCCAGGGAAACGGCGGATTGCCGTGTTGGGAACCATGAAAGAATTGGGCGATAAATCCCTAGAATTTCACAGGCAAGTGGGAACAGCAGCCCGAAACTTAAATGTCGATGCTTTGTTTGTGTTTGCTGATTTTGAAGAAGCTGCGGCGATGGCGAGTGGTGCTGCTGGTTTGCCTTTGGTGGAAATAGAAGATATTTCGGCGGAAAATGCTCACGATGTGCTAGCAAGGCATTTAATGGAGTTTGTAGAAACAGGCGATCGCATTTTATTTAAGGCCTCTCATGCGATGGAGTTAAATCGAGTAGTCGATCGGCTGAGGACTGATATGATTGTTGACAACTGACTAATGACCAAAAAATCTCAAATCCGATGACTCAAGTTTCGATGAATACCCTCGTTGAAAGAGCAATTTCTGGCACTGCTATTGTCAGTTTTCCCACTGATACTGTACCAGCTTTGGCAACCTTGCCCGATCGCTCCGAGTTGATTTTTGCTGCTAAACGGCGCAGCCAAGACAAACCGCTAATTTTGATGGCAGCCTCAGCAGAGGAATTGTGGGGCTACGTGCAGGGAAGTCCAGCAGATTTCCAAGTGTGGGAACAAGTGGCGCAATCTTTTTGGCCGGGGGCCTTAACTTTGGTGCTCCCAGCCTCAGCAAAAGTACCTGCTGCGATGAATCCCCTAGACCCCACTACAATTGGATTGCGAGTGCCTAACTGTACTCTTGCCCGCAAAATCCTACAGCAGACAGGCTCTTTGGCTACCACCAGTGCTAATTTATCAGGCCAACCCCCTCTGGAGTCCATGGCAGAAATTGAAGCCCAGTTTCCCGAAGTCCTGACTTTACAGCCTTTGGAATTACCAACCATAGCCACAGCTTCGAGTCTTCCTTCCACGGTGGCTAAATGGACTGGCAGTGGTTGGAAAATCTTGCGACAGGGCGCGGTACAGTTAGAATAGTGACCGAAAAACAGGCACTTAAATTAAATCTTGGTAAAAAATCAAATACCCTCCTACCTGTTCCTGCTATGCAGAAAGACGCTAGGATCGTGTGAAAGTTTTTACCAGCCTTTATCCCACCGGCAAATCCTCGATCGGATTTCGCGCGAGGGCGAGGCGCGAAATAGCTAAACTCGAAGGCAAAGTGATATGGCGCTGATGGGCTGGAGCGAATTGATATATATAGGAATGGGGCTGGGACTGGGTTTGGGAAGCAATTTGATCTGGCGTCCGCGGCCAAAAAGCTCGGAACCGCTAGAACCTGCAACCCACCAGCATTCAACTCCTCAAGAGATTTATTTAGAGAAGTTTGATGCCATTTCTGACCAACTGAAGCAAACTCAATTGGCTTATCAGATGGCATCGGAAATGAGTCAATTTAAGGCTGGTTTTTTGGCTAGGACTTCTCACGAATTGCGATCGCCACTGAGCAGTATGATTGGCACACTGCAATTAATTCTGTCGGATTTGTGCGACGATCCTGCTGAAGAACGGGAGTTTGTCGAACAAGCTCACATTGCCGCACTCAAGTTAGTGAAATTGATCGATCAAATTATCTTTGTTGCTAAAACTGAACATGGCACTGAGACGATGGATATTGAGCCGATTCAGTTAGCTAAAATATTTGATGAAGTGGATGATTTAACTTACTTACAAGCAGCTAACCGCAGCATTCGTCTAGAAATATCGCCGCCCGAACCGGAAATTTATGTATTGGTTGATTTTCCCAGATTTAGGCAAGTGTTAGTCAATTTGATAGATACTGCTATTGCGGAAATGGAAGAGGGGAGTATTTTTGTTTCGGCACACCCTTCACCGGAATCTGGCTACGTTAACATTTGGGTAGACGATCAGCGTTCAATCAGTGCTTGGAGTGAGTCTTGGGATTTATTAAAGCACGATTTGGAGACAGATAATAAGAGTGCCGATCCAGTTAGAGTGTCTTCGGGAATGAGGTTATTGATGGATCAGACGCTGCTAAGTTTAATGAACGGGCGTTTAGAGGTTCTGGCAGTTCCTTCGGAGACTGAAGAGTCCAATTTCACTCGGACTCAATGTTCTATTCCTTTGGCTCAGCAGTGATTATTCAGTATTATACGATCGCCAACATGAAGTAAGATTCAATGAACCGCGAAGATGCTTGCAGATTCTAAGTTAGAGAAATAAGAAAAGAGACATCTCCAAAAAACCATGTTTTGAACAGGCATAGAGTTTGTTCCACAATAGTTATTGGAGATGTCTAATCATTTAATTAGCGCCAGAGAAGTATAGCAACTGCCAAGGCGATTAGGGCAGATTTTGTAGGGGCGGGTTCACCGATATCTTTCATCGGTATAGACAAATTCTATAAACCCGCCCCCACCCCACGACTTAACCACCCTGGCGGTTGCTATAACTAGAAAAGAGCGAGAAGTTTATGAAGAAGGCTGAAACAGATATGGAATACGATCTGAAGAGCTTGCGAGTGAGAAATGCAGGCAACGCACGCAAGAGTTTTGGCGGGCTGACAGTTCATCTGGAACCTGATGTTGCAGAAATGTTTCCCGACTCTGAAGCAGTGAATGAAGCTCTACGGTTTTTGATAAAAGTTATAAAATACAATAAGTATCCTCTCAGCAATATGAGAGGCAATGACTGAAGTGTCAAGAATCGCCGCACTTTTAGGGCGGTGAGTATGTCAAGGTGATTTCTTGATTGATAATTTCTAATTCCACATTCTCTTCTAAGGGCTGATTTTCGAGTACCATTGTCGTGCTGGCATTATGCTGAAAACCGATGCGCTCGTAGAAGCTTTGTTTGTAAGTTGTCATCAGGTAAATTCGCTCTACTCGGCTCATTCGAGGATGACTTAAAACTGTTTGGACTAATTTGCGTCCCAGTCCTGCACCTTGGTAATCTGGGTGAATGGCAACATCCCAAATGGTAGCTCGATAGATGCCGTCTGATGTGGCTCTGGCAAAACCGATCGCCTTTTCGCCATCCCAGACGGTGACAACTGGTTCGCTGTTGGCGATCGCGATTTTCCAATCTTCTATCTTGCGTTCCCTAGCCCAAAATGCAGCTACTTTAAATAGATGTTGAAGTTGTTCTAGGTCTACTCGATCATGACCTATACAAAATTGAATGTGACTGGAATCTCTAGTCGTTTGTGTCATTCTAAATCTGCCTGCAAATTGTATTTAATTCTCAACATACAAACATAAATTAATTCACCCATATTATCTCACTAATTTCGGTAATCATTAATACTTTTTACTGAGAAAATGCGATCGCTATCAGAGCGGCGACTTTACACAAAAAGTCGCCGCTCTGGATGTATAGAAGTCGCCTTAATAGCCTTGGCGGTGGCTATTAAGGCGATTCTCAAGCGTTGTGAGTGGGGGGGGTAGGCGGGGGCACTGCCCCTACAGAATCATCGTTTTCTGGACAATGAAACAGCCCTGGGGCAGGGCTGTTTCCTTCGCTTGTAGGGGCCGTGCCCCGTGCCGGCCCTCCGAGTGTCTGAGAAAGGCTATATAACTGTTAATCAACCTCTTTCCAATAGATGAAGTAGGTTAGGTAGCCCTTCAACTACGACGGGGTATTAACCGCAAAGATTCCCTCAGCCTTTTAACCAGCGGGCGGCATCTTTGGCGTGATAAGTTAAAATCAAATCAGTACCAGCACGTTTGAATCCTGTCAAAGTTTCCATCACGACTCTTTCTTCATCTATCCAACCATTGAGAGCAGCGGCTTTAACCATCGCATATTCTCCAGAAACGTTGTAAGCTGCAACTGGCAGATTAGTTGCTTCCTTAACGCGCCAGATGATATCCATATAGGCTAAAGCAGGTTTAACCATGAGCATATCCGCACCTTCGGCAATATCGAGAGCAATTTCTTTGAGAGCTTCACGACCATTTCCGGGGTCCATTTGATAGGTACGTCGATCGCCAAATTGGGGTGCAGAATCCGCCGCATCTCGGAACGGGCCATAATAAGCGGAAGCATATTTTGCCGCGTAGGACATGATAGGAATATCTTCAAATCCAGCATCGTCCAATCCTTCCCGAATTGCTCCGACAAAACCGTCCATCATCCCAGAAGGTGCGATAATATCTGCACCGGCTTTAGCTTGAGAAACCGCTGTTTTCTTGAGCAATTCTAGGGTTGGGTCATTCAAAACACGACCGGTTAAATCGCCGACTTGCAAATAGCCACAGTGACCGTGACTGGTATATTCACACAGACAAGTATCGACCATGACGATTAAATCTGGTACTGCTTCTTTGACTGCTGTTGTCGCTTTTTGGACAATACCACAATCGTGCCAAGCACCCGTGGCATCTGTGTCTTTATCGGCGGGAATTCCGAATAAAATAATTGCCGGAATGCCGAGGTCGTAAACTTCTTTTGCTTCTTCGACAATTTTGTCGATCGAGAGCTGGTAAACTCCTGGCATTGATGTAACTTCTTTAGCAAAACCTTCCCCCGGTACGGCAAATAGGGGGTAAATTAAATCATTGGTTGTCAAGATGTTTTCGCGCACCATCCGGCGGAGTTGGGGATGGTTGCGGAGGCGGCGGGGACGGTGTGTGGGAAACATAATGTTTTTTAATGTTAGGTCAAGTCCGGTCCTGGAGACTTGTGGATTGTTTTAAAAGTCTAGAGCTTATTGTTGGGCAGGCTAGGACGCACCCTATCGTTTCCGGTGGCATCGGAAGGATAAAACAGTCAACAGTCAACAATCACCTGAGAGTGCAACCGGAATTGATATCATATCAAATCCCGTGGCACCGTCAGATGATTTAACCGGGAACACGGCAACAGGGGGTTCAATTAATCCGATCCGTATTGGGTAGCGGTTCGCCAAAGTTGATTATCCCCTCCGAGCGTGCAGCAGGACGCGGTGCGGGAGCTACACGTATCCCCCGCCGTTCCTCCACTGCCACCCTCACTAAAGGCAATGTTATGGGTCGGATTTGGTCGTTTTGGGTTGTTGGCTGCGCAGGATGGCGATCGTAAGTTTGAGTGGCGATCGCACTTGGTGCAACAGGTTCTGGAGTGGGCACCGAGTTGGGAGTTGTCGTCGGCTGGGGCTGTGCTATGGCTGTAGCTGACGCGGTTGTGGTTTCCCTGGTGTTGGCGATCGCACTTGGGGCGATGGCGGGAACTAACACCCAGCGATTGGCGGCCCCAATTTTTTGGAATTGAGTGCGATCGGGCTTTACAGCAAATCCTCGTGCTAACTCCATCACAATTCTCACCCTTCCCGGTTGAATTTGACTCATTCCCACAGAACTTATTAATCCTTTTGGATATAACTCAGTTGCATCTACTGAAATTTCAGTATTAGGCAAATCCACAGCAATTTGATTGGAGTTTAATACAGAATATTTGGGAGTTATGCCTTCTGGGAGGCTAATTATTAACTCATTGGTGGCTGGATCGAATTGCCAAAGGGGAACAGTGGAAGCGGTGGCTTGTTGTTGTCCGATTGGCATCAAAACTGTGGTGGCGACGGCTAGATTCAGACTCAGTGACAAGCTGGCTAACAATCTGGGTGCTAGAGAATTAAGAGTCAATTTTTGTAAGTGTTGCCAAAATTTTTGGTAGTGCATGGCTGCTCCTTAAACTATATAAGATTAAATGAACCGCGAAGGCGCGAAGAACGCGAAGGAAGAACCCCCCCCTGTCCCCCCTTGGGGGAAGGAGGATTGTCAGGGGGAACGAGATATTTGCCACGACGGATTAAATTGGTGGTATAATCGGAATCGCGATCGCCTAAAAAATGCTGCCTTCAGAACACCTATGGCTTACAGTAACAGCAAAATTGAGGGAAAATCTTTCTATCAATCGGAACCTTTAATCGCCAGATTGAGAGGAATTATCCGCGATTATCCCGAAGGTGTGGGGATTCTCAAAGAGTTAATTCAAAATGCTGACGATGCGAAAGCCACGCGAGTAGAAATAACCCTCGATTGGCGAAACCATGAAGTCAAAGAATTGCCAGACGATCGCATGGTACGGTTAATGGGGCCGGCGATGTTAGTATATAACGATCGCGTGTTTACCGACAAAGATTTTGACAGCATTCGCAGTTTGGGACAAAGCGAAAAAGCGCGAGACTTGCAGAAAACGGGTAGGTTTGGTGTCGGATTTAATGCAATTTACCATGTTACAGATTTTCCCAGTTTCGTGTCGCGCGATCGCATCATCTTTTTTGACCCTCACGGGGCGGCGATTCCGGGAACTTCAAGACAGGAACCAGGGCGTGAGTGGAATTTGGCAGATGCTAAATGGTATGAAAAATATCCCGATTTTATGAATGTCTACGCAGCCGGAGGATTGCCTTTTGGAGATACAAACTTTCAAGGTACTCTGTTTCGCCTGCCGCTACGAACAACAGAAAGCGCCAAAAATAGCGAGATTCGCAAACAAGCTTTTACCGAATCCAACGTCAAGGAATTACTTGATGAATTGAGACAGTCTGGTGAAGAACTTTTGCTATTCTTGAAATCAGTTCAGGAAATTCGAGTTTATGAAATTCCGGCAAACAGTCAAGAAACCAGACAAGAAATTCTGGCGATTGTGACCAAAAATCCGCTAGAAGTCCGAGAAGCGCGGCAAAAACTATTGGATGCAATTCCCGATACTCCCGAAAAACTGCTAGAATTGTGCGATCGCAATCCTGATGGTTTAGTCTCAGTTTCTTACCGCCACGAGATAGAAACGATTAGTTGCGATCGCACTATCAAGTCTACTTGGAGAATAGTCAGTTTAATTCGCACAGACGAAGGTGGCGATTTGGCAAAAAATATCACAGCCATGCACCAAAGTCAAGAGAAAGTAGTGCCTTGGGGCGGCGCTGCTGCTAGAATTAGTGCTGCTAGTACCGAGGGAAGTATCCCGCTATTTTCCGGCAAAGTTTACTGTTTTTTGCCACTTCCTCTGGAAACTGGTTTGCCGGTGCACATCAACGGTTTTTTCAACTTAAATAGTTCGCGGGATAACCTCAGTAGCGACAGCGGACAAACGGGAAAAGACCGGCCCAGAGCTATTTGGAATCAGCTACTAGCGCGCCATGTTTTGGCTCATGCTTATGCTAACTTAATTGTCGATTTAGTGCAAGATATCGGACGGTTTCAAGCAGAGGAGTTTTACAAATTTTGGCCGATTTGCAAAATTACTACTAGCAAAGCTCTAGAAGAGTTGCACAACTTTGTGATGCAGTTATTGTACCACAAGCAAGTTGTGCGATCGGCTGTCAAACATATTGTAACTGAAGGTCAAATTAACGAGACAAGATGGGTAACACCTCCGACAGTTCAAAATCTACCATCAAAAAAGTGGTGGGATGAATTATTAGCACCGCTGTGTGCCGATAATATTGATATTGCAAATCCGCCCTTGCCCGATTCGATTTTAGCTGCTTTTAAAGATGCAGGTTTGCCCTTAGCAACATTCACTGCTGCCAATTTGCGAAAGCACTTAACCGAAAATAAATCCCTAGGGGTTTCGCTGTCGGATGCACCGAAAGCCAGCCTGCGAAATCGCCAATGGATTGGGAATATATTGCGCTATTGTCTCAGCGACAATTGCCAAGATTTGCGCGGTTTGCCGTTAGCTATTCTGGCTGACAATACTTTACAGGTATTTGGATATAATGCGATCGGCACTATCTACATTGCAGACGACGCGCAGAGGGAAATATTTGCAAATTATCCAGAATGGTTTCTCCATCAAGATTTAACTAAATTATTGCCGGGATACAATCTAAATGGTGTCTCCAGGATGAGTGGTGCGGAAGTAGCAAAGAAGTTGGTGAATGTCATTGGTTCAAGTCAGTCAGAAATTGATTGGAATCCCGATGCAACGCATCCTCCTAATGCAGAATGGTTGACTTTAGTTTATCAATATTTTTACAATATTCATCCCAGACATCTGTCGCAAGAAACCGTCGAAAACTTGAAAAAAGTAGCGCTGGTTCCGGGAAATCATGGTAAGCTTTATAAAGGAGGATGTTGGGATACTCCTTTGTTGCGCGACGATAAAATTGAGGCGGAAACAATTGCAGCGGTAGAATATTTTGGGGCGACACTTGTTAATGCACCACCAAAACTTGAAGGCGCGATCGCACAATTTGCCGATCGCCACAAAAACCAGTTAGTCTATTGTATCACGGGCCCGGATGTTCTCGACATCGTATATTTGCAGTGCGATCGGGGTTTGCCGCCTTACAACGAAAAGCATTATACAAATCTGCTCAATTTCCTGGCAAGTCGAGAGCAAAGAAATTACGATGAAACTAGCCTAAACAAGCTGCGCCAACTGCCAATTTACCCCACAACTTCCGGTGAAATAGTTTCTCTGAATAGTGAAAATGTCTACCTTCCGGGTGACGGATATGAACCACCAGACATTGCAGGTAGTTTGCGACTTTTACGCATCGGAAAAAAACGGGAATGGATGTCGCTATTCCAACTTTTGCAAGTACCAATACTCAACCGCGCGAGACTGATTCGCGACTGTTTGTTGCCCGAATATGCGTCATTTTCCCCGGAAGAACAGTTAATCGCGCTAACTTGGATTCGGGATAACTTGGCTAAAGCTAGCCAAGAGTTAGAAAATGGAGGAGAAAATGCTTGTGGATTCCAGGAAGAGTTGCAAAATGCTCGTCTGATACGTTGTAGTGACAGGAGATTGCGATCGGTTCAATTGATTTACAATCCTTTAAGTAAGGTAGTTAGGGATATTATCGGCAATGTAGCAGCGATTCCAGACATGGAATTTTACTCCCAGGATTCTGAAATTTGGCTGAATTTTTTCTCCGAGTTAGGGATGAGGCAAAATCCCAATGCTGACGACATTTTAGCCTGCGTTGACAATTTAATTCAAACCGCAAATCGAACGGGTGCAGATGCTGTTAGTAATACCTGCATTGCTGTTTTCAACTATATTGTTGACAACTGGGATGCGCTAAAAAATACCAGAATTGCCAATAGTAACAAGACACTTCCAGAAGCACTTGCAGATAAACCTTGGCTTCCTGTCGAGGCAAATCCTGAGAAGTTAAGCCAATATTTTGGATCGGCAATACCTGAAACTAGACTTTACCGCGCTAAAGATTTATGCTTCATTCAAGATGCTTATTTAGTTGCTAGCCAAAAACTCATATTTGCGCGTCCTCAGCGGGATTTGCTGAAGGTAGAAATCAGGAATGCCCTGGGTTTTGAGCCTGTCGAACCAAATACAGTCATGGAACATTTTGATGTGATCATAAAACTTGGCGAAAATGATATAATTAAATTATCCAACACTCAAAATACACTATTAGAATCAGTAAAGACAATTTACAAGTATTTTTATGATACTTTGGTAAAAAGCGGTATTTCCGGCGATCGCCAGAGACAAGTTCAACAGCGTTTTGCTCGGAGTAAATGCCTGTGGGATGAGTCTACAGGAAAGTTTTGGCAACCACAACACGCATTTTTAGATGATGTACCATTTTTCGGAAATCGTCGCACAACCATAGCTAGTTCTCATGCTTATTGCGAAGTTTATCAGTGGTTAGGACAAAGGCGATCGCCCGTCGTACAAGACTACTTAGACTTTCTCACAGAACTAGCACAAGAGTACGGCAACAACTCGTTAAATGAAGTAGATAAAAACTGTGCGATTCAGGTAATTAGCCGCCTAGAATCTCAACAGTTTTTAGAAGGAGTCGCCGTTAAAAATATACCCATGCTTACTGCTAACAATAAGCTGGGTGTGGCTGACAAAGTTTTCATAGCCGACGCAGCTTGGCGCAAGGATTATATTGACTCTAACCAGATACTGCACGAGGTAGTTTCTACTAAATTTGCTAAATCCGTTGGCTGTCTTTCTTTGCTCAACGATGCAGTAGAAAGCCCAAAAACAGTAAAATTAGCCCGGAATATCAAAAGCTGCGATTGGTGTCTAGAATGGCAAAATACCCTAAATTCAGCAGAATTTATATCTGGTTTGAAGCGGTTGATTTTTCACGATCGCGAATCCGAACCAATTTTAGATTTAATCTGGCTGGCTCAAGCTAAAGTTTCGGCGGCTAGTCAAATTAATGTAGATTTATTTTTGAGCGATGAAACCCTCATTGCCATAGATATACCGGGTACTCAACACTTTGACGAATTTAATAAAACTTTTCAGATTATCAGTAGCGATAACAGATATATTATGCTATGTTTTTTAGCAGAAAGCGTCAATGTTAGACTCGGAGAATATGCGGTTAAAAATTTGCTGCCACTAGCCACCATAATTGATGCTAAACCGAGTATGATTAATAGTTTACTAGACGAGTTACGCATTAGGTCTTTACCATCGCTTGTTACTGATACTGCAACGGAAAATCCCGAAAATAATATTAATACATCGCCCAAAAATTCGAGGGGGGAGTCTTCAATTTACTGGGGCGCATTTTGAGGGAGTAAGATTAAATGAACCGCGAAGGCGCGAAGGACGCGAAGGAAGAGAAGAAAGAGTTTAATACAGGACGATGAAGAGAGGATTTTATATAAGATTAAATGAACCGCGAAGGCGCGAAGGACGCGAAGGAAGAACCCCCCCAACGGGGGAAAGAGAAAGATGCAATTCTAACTTCGTGCTCTTCGCGTCTTCGCGGTTTAATCATTCCGATGCAACCAGATACCACCTAAACTGACAAGAAATCCGCAGCAGTAATCAAACTATTAGCCCCAATTACCTTAGCCAAAACTTGATTGGTTCCAGCTACTTGCAGTAAAAATTCATTGCCAGTTTGAGCAACTTGCAATTGTGAAAAACTCAACCCCCCAGTCAGAGCAAACTTGTCAACTCCTACTTCAAAATTTAGCACAGTGTCGATACCGCTGTTAGCACTTAACATAAAGCGATCGCTCCCAAAACCGCCAATCAAAGTATCATCTCCCCCATCACCAAACAACCAGTCATCTCCAGCGCCTCCGTTGAGAATATCGTTATCTTTCCCTCCGTAAAGAGTATCATTACCCTCATCGCCGTTGAGAATATCTTTCCCTTCATTGCCATAAAGCAAGTCATCGCCACTACCGCCATTGATGCAGTCTTGTTGCCCGATCGCACCTACAGATTTCCCGTTGTCGCCCCCATCCCCAAAAATCGTATCATTACCATCATCGCCACATAAAATATCGCTCCCATTATCACCGTAAATTAAGTCATCTCCAGCATTTCCATCGACCAAATCATCATCGTTTCCACCACGAACAAAATCGTTACCAAAACCACCATCCAAAGAATCAGAACTATCTCCACCATCGAGAAAATCATTCCCATCTGAGCCAAACAATAAGTCGCGGCCATCAACATCACTAACTAACGGGTTTTGTAAACCACCATAAAGGGAATCATCCCCGTCATCGCCGACTAGAGTGTCAGCCCCCAGTTCGCCCCAAATCAAGTCAGCATCTTTGCCACCATAAACTAAGTCATTGCCCTTGCCAGCCAACAGGGTATCGTTGCCACTGCCACCGCCGATGATATCGTCGTTGTCATTACCGAAAATTAAGTCACCTTCGTTTGTAGCGATCGTGCTATCAACAGCTTTACCATAGTCGCCGAGTATGGTGTCAGAACCGAGGCCGCCGTAGAGTGTGTCGGAATCAGCTTCGCCGAAAATGCGATCGCCTCCCTTTCCGCCAAACACCAAATCGCGACCACCACCACCAAGCAAAGTATCATCGTTATCTTGACCGTTGAGTAAGTCGTTACCGTCTCCTCCAAATAGCCAATCGCGTCCTTCTGAGTCCTTGGCTAGGGCATTGAGGACACCACCGAACAGGGAATCATCTCCGTTGTCACCCAACAAAGTATCCGCACCCCGATCGCCCCAAATCACATCATTTTCGATGCCACCGTAGGCGATATCTGCACCTTTACCCCCGTACACAGTGTCCTTGCCTTGGTTGCCAGCGATCGCATCAGCACCTTCTCCACCAAAAATTAAGTCGCCGTCATTCTCAGTCAAATCAACACTATTACCATTGTCACCGACGATCGTATCGGAACCGCGATCGCCATAAAGGGTGTCGGAACTGCGATCGCCAAAAATGCGATCGGCATTCTTACCTCCGAAGACAATATCGCTTTCCTTGCCGGCATAAACAATGTCATTACCCCAGCCCGCAGCAATGAAATCCTGTTCTCGATCGCCAAAAACAATATCAGAACCACCTTCACCCAAAACCGTATCATCTCCCAGGGCAGCAACAAACATTTCATTGGCATCGGAACCAGTTAAATAATCATTTCCCGCAGTCCCAAAGACAGTGTTGTTAATATCGATCAACTCTGCTGCATTTGAGTCGAAGTTG
This sequence comes from Microcoleus sp. CAWBG506, assembly GCA_020883125.1. Taxonomy (GTDB): domain Bacteria; phylum Cyanobacteriota; class Cyanobacteriia; order Cyanobacteriales; family Microcoleaceae; genus Microcoleus. Next base: position 101,964 of record JAHREW010000001.1, on the reverse strand, counting down.
AGAATTGGGGCCGGCTGCGCTTGCCTAAAAGTTATCTCAGGTAAGACAGGCAGAGGCTGACAGCCACAACCTGTATCCGGTTCCGATACTGGCGTAACCACAATGGTTGATGTTGATGTGGGTGTTGGTGCCGGTGTGGGCGTAGGTACTGGTGCCGGTGTGGGCGTGGTGATTGGTACTGGTGCCGGTGTGGGCGTGGTGATTGGTGCAGGTGTGGGCGTGGTGATTGGTGCAGGTTCCGGTACCGGTGTGGGCGTGGTGATTGGTACAGGTTCCGGTACCGGTGTGGGCGTGGTGATTGGTACAGGTTCCGGTACCGGTGCCGGTGCTGGTGTGGGTGTGGGTGTAGGTGCTGGTACAGGTGCTGGTGTTGGGGTAATTTGTGGCAGAGTAGTAGAAACTATGCCCACCGTCGGACTGATATCGCCGGTGTTGTCCTTAGCAGTATAGGTGACAACTGCTCCTGTAAAACTACTACTAGACTGAACAAACACCTCCGTAATTTGACTCGGAGTCAAAACTTGACTAGATGCGATCGCGACTCCCCCCTGAGTCGGGTCTCCCAAGAACAATGTACCTTCCTTGGGTGGTAAAACAGTATTGACTGTATAGGAAACAATTTCACCGTCGGGGTCTTTCCCCCCCAATCCGGGGATTTTCACAGTGGTTTCTGGCAACAGACTCACACTAGAATTGTTGGTCACTGGTGGCTGGTTAACCACAGGCAAGAACAGACTAGCCTTAGCAGGGGTCAGATCGATCGCACCGCGACTATCTTTGGCACTGTAAGTCAAGCTAGCTGTCGCGAAGGTACCAGTTGCTTGAAAAAATAACTGGTTGATTTGGTCGGGGTTGAGAACTTGACCGGCAGTAATTGCGACTCCGCCCTGGGCTGGATCGCCCAAGAACAATATGCCTTGGCTATTGAGAGGCAGAGTATCGATTGTATAAGAGGCGATCGTATCATCTACATCCTTCGCCCCCAGCCCTGCCAGTTTCACCACAGCATTCGGTGTCACCGCAGTATTTGTGTTTACAGCCACCGGCGGTTCATTGAACTTTGGCAAAGCCAGAGAAACTACGGCTGCTTCACTGCTGCTTCCCCGATCGTCCTTACTGCTGTAACTAAAACTTGCCCCTGTGAAGGTTCCCGCTGATTGGAAAAACAACTGGCTAATTTGATCCGGTGTCAGGACTTGACCGGCACTCACCGGCACCCCACCTCGATCGGGATTTCCTAGGAAGAGAACACCTTGATTGCTTGGCGGCAAAGTGTTCACCGTAAAAGAAACCACAGTGCCATCTGGATCTGTCCCTCCGAGTCCACCGATGGCGATCGTGTTTTTCGGCAAAATTATAGTGGTGTTTTTGTCGGCTATGGGAGATTGGTTTGTCGGCGCAGTCGGGGTGAGAGTAGTGATGACAGTCGCATTTGGTTCGGAACCATTGTTATTATTCAGATTGGGGTCTGTCGTAGTCGATCGACTCGAAGCAGTATTTTTGATACCCGTTTCTGGAACCACCAACGTCACGAAACGATTGACATTCTCACCGCTGGGAAAACTGGAAATAGCCGGGAAAGTGACAATCCCAGACACCGGATCGTAAGTGCCGTCATCAGATACCTTGACTCCGGTTAAACCAGGAACAATGCTGTCAGCGATCGCTACTCCCACCGCAGCATCAGGCCCCTTGTTCAAGGTATTTATAGTATAGGTAACAGAACTACCAACAGTCGCAGATGTGAGACCGGTTTTAGTAGTTACCAAATCCGCAGTAGTAGTAGAACCCGCAACCACACTGGTAGTGACTTTAGCAGTAGCAGAGGAACCGTCGTTGTTGCTGAGGTTAAGGTCTGCCGTCGTTGATTTACTGCTGGCAACATTGCTGATGCTGCCACTGTCGGGAACTACTAAGCTAACGGTACGAGTGATGGTTTCACCTCTGGACACCTTGGCGATCGCCGGAAAATTCACCAGCCCAGAAACCGGATCGTAGGTTCCCTCGTTAGAAACCACAACTCCCCTTAACCCTGGAACTATACTGTCGCTGATCACAACATTAGACGCATCGCTTGGCCCGATATTGCCCGTAGTAATTGTATAAGTGACCGATTGTCCAGGCGATGCCGATGTCACTCCACTTTTAGTAGTTATCAGGTCTGCCACAGCCCCAATCGTCGTAGACACCTTAGCCTTGGGGTCAGTACCGTTGTTATTGCTCAGGTCTGGGTCCGTGGTCACAGCACTGCTTCTAGCCGTGTTGC
>JAHREW010000001.1:13559-99598 GCA_020883125.1 Microcoleus sp. CAWBG506 | reverse complement strand
CACCGTCTCACCAGCTTGACTCGAAGTAGACCCACTTTTAGTAGTTATCAGGTCTGCCACAGCCCCAATCGTCGTAGACACCTTAGCCTTGGGGTCAGTACCGTTGTTATTGCTCAGGTCTGGGTCCGTGGTCACAGCACTGCTTCTAGCCGTGTTGCTAATCGCACTCAGGGTCCCTGGAAGCACTATCCCAACAGTTCGAGTGATTGTAGCGCCATTGTCGATCGCCACTGTTGGAAAAGTCACTATCCCCGTAACTGCATCGTAGGTTCCACCATCAGATGCCGTGACTCCCGTTAATCCCGGAATGATGCTATCTGTAATCGTCACTCCTGCTGCCGGACTTGGCCCTTTGTTCGCAGTGGCGATCGTATAAGTCACCGTCTCACCAGCTTGACTCGAAGTAGACCCACTTTTAGTAGTTATCAGGTCTGCCACAGCCCCAATCGTCGTAGACACCTTAGCCTTGGGGTCAGTACCGTTGTTATTGCTCAGGTCTGGGTCCATGGTCACAGCACTGCTTCTAGCCGTGTTGCTGATGGCACTCAGGGTCCCTGGCACCACTACCCCAACCGTCCGAGTGATTGTAGCGCCATTGTCGATCGCCACGGGTTTCCAAGTCACTATCCCAGTAACTGCGTCGTAAGTGCCACCATCCGATGCCGTGACTCCCGTTAACCCCGGAATGATGCTATCTGTAATCGTCACTCCTGCTGCCGGACTTGGCCCTTTGTTCGCAGTGGCGATCGTATAAGTCACCGTTTCACCAGCTTTCGCAGATAGTGGTCCTGTTTTGACAACAGAAAGATCGGCGGTCAAAGTTAACTCATTAATACTTTCTACAATTACATTGTTTAGCTCATGGATATTAGTATTACCTCCTGTAGCCGCCGCAAATCCAAACTTCAGCGTAGATGGTACTTCTCCATTTACGGCCTTTAAATCTGGTATATCAATAACAGTCTCCCCGGCATCAAATACTCCATCACCATTGAGATCGAAGCCAACGCTAAGACGGTTCGGTGTTGCAGAACGCACCGGAAACAGAGTGATTTGAACACTTCTTTTCGCCACACTCCGAATCGTTGTATCTTTATTGTCTATACCAATAGCAATAGAAGCATTAGTTAAAAACTGGTAAGAATTTTTTTCGCTACCCCTAATACCTACAGTATCCGGGGACAATCCCGTGCCACCAACTCGCCCGGCCGTAGGATTTGAGAAATTACCAAACTCATCTAACCCAACGCCTAAATAGCCTCCAGAAATGCCGGCGGAAACAGGGGTACTACTGGTGTTTTGGGCATAGCCAAGAGACCCTCCAAAGCCTCCTGCTTTTGTTGGTGTAGCTGTTCCATCCACCAGGAAAAAACTAATACCATCAGCACCAAAAAGAGTACCATCCTCTGCGGCGACGGTACCATAAGCAAAAAAATCAAAAGTAACTTTTAGACCCTCAGTAGCTGGGATAGCCTTGTCATAGAGTACAAAAGCTTCCTGTCTTCTAATTGATGGAGTCAGTCGCAGGACTCCGTTCCCTGGTGTGTCTTCACCCAAAGCAGGAATTACGCCGGATATGGTTCCTCCGGTAATACCAGGAACCATTTGCCTGGTGATGGGGATTGTGGGATCGTAAAGTGTTCCGTTAGTGCCTCGATAAATCCAGGGGCCGATGACTGTATCGTTTTTGAATGTTTCGCTGACTAATGTCCCCAGGATACCGCTATATTCTTGCTGTACTTGGCGATCGATCGCGATGCTAGCTTCTATGTTGCCGATCGCAAATTCTAATTCCCAGTCGCCACCAAGGGCCGCACTCCCCGTCAAATCATCGGAAGCTGCAATATCTGCACCAGTAATTTCACTCAGTCTCCCCAGGAAAGCTTGGCCGCTTTTCCCTGCTGCAATGTTGCATCCCAACAACAAAATATCCCCTCTCTCGCTGAGAGATTTTCCCCACTGTTGCAACAAATCGCTGTAGCTTTCTATGTTGTTGCTATTAAGTTCCATCGACCCTACTTGTAGTCGCCCTTCTTGGCCGTGAGAAACTATCTGGAGGCTTTCTAAATCTCTCCAATTAGCCAAAATTCTAGTAATTTGCTTGACTCCATCCAGGTGAGGAGCAAGCATGAATACCTCTGTACCCTCCGTTGCTCCTTTTGCCAAGCTGTCACTATTTTCTACTCTTCTATCGACTATCAGTAGATTTTTAACAGGATGGGAACGGTGGTTCCCTACAAAGTTGGTGTATTTACCAAGGTTTTGGGTTGTGGAAAGGGTGCGGTAGATGCTTTTCATGATTAAAAAAACTCAGAAAATTTCTAAACAAAAAGTATTTTTTGGACAACCGATTTATTGGGCATTTAAAGTAATACATTCAGCTCTTTTGAGTTGTGGGTGACTACTTTAAAAATGAATTTACACATTCAAATTAATAGTCTATTAATTGGTATTTGATAGCGTTGCAAGTATTACCAAACGAGGGAGAATATTTTAGAAGCCCAAGCCCCAAGTTAGATTTATTGCTATCAATTTATTAGTGCTGTTTACATTCTGTTTGGAAGTGCAATTGGGGTTAACAAAGATCTATTACGTCCACCCGTCGGCAAAAACAGGAATTATCAAAAAGTTTTTGATGGTATTCTCCCTCGTTAGCCTCTACGATAGACAGTCTGATTTAGCCATGGTGTTCTAGGTAACAATTCATCGGTGATTGGCGAGCGATCGACTCATACTTCCATGTATTGAAAATCGCTATAGCCCTGATTTCCACAAACAGGTAGCAATAATTACCACAAATTTACGAACGGGGGTTCACACACCCGGTTTGTGCATCCATATCTCAGGCGAGATATCCACGATATTTCCTAGAAAATGGCTTTTTTTGCCTTAGTGCTACACGGAAAATTAAATGGTTAGGATTGCTACCTTGCAGAATCCGTTGACCTAATTTCACCCTTGGCTGTTGATAATTCATCCTCTGGAAATAGATGTACCCTGTATCGATGAGGATGCTCAAAATTAGGCGGCTGATAATTCATCCTCTGGAAATAGATGTACCCTGTATCGATGAGGATGCTCAAAATTAGGCGGCTGATAATTCATCCTCTGGAAATAGACATACCCTGTATCGATGAGGATGCTCAAAAATTGATGAATTGTAACCCGGAAAAGCAAAATCTATACTTTAGAACACCATAGCAATTGTAACAATTGCATCCAGGAGTGTGATTTTTTTTCCGACTCTGTTTGAGAAAGTAGGTTGGAGATTTGCCATCTGTCTAAGGGCAAATCTTTAGGGTTAATTTGCTTAACCATAAAAAACACTTTCTACAATGCCAGTGCTGTCAAGCCTAAGCTAGCCCTAGCTTCTATGAGGTTTTAAGTAGTCGGTATTAAATCTCCTGATTCAGAACAATTTGAAACAAAACTCTTCACACCTAAGTACATAGTAACTTATAATTAGCCTATCCGCAAATACTCGTAGATGCAATCCCTTATATAAGTTAGACCTTTTAAAGGGGAACGTCAATAGTTTCGGGAGTAATATCTGCGATCGCCTAACCGATGCCTTCTATATAAATTAGAACGCCCGTTTATAGTTGAGTTGATAGCCGTATTAAATTTAATTTAAATCCGGGTTTATTACCCCTCAATACCTGGGTAGTTGAAAGCCTTTAAAGTTATACTATACAAGCTTTTTTTCACATAAATATAACAAGAAATTAGGGGATTTGTAACCGGATTTTTTTTAAAAAAAGAGGCGATAGTCATATAAAATCCTCTCTTCATCGGAATTATTAAACTCTCTCTTCTCTGCCTTCGCGTACTTCGCGCCTTCGCGGTTAAATCACCTGACGATACAACCGGAATTGATATCATTAGTCATCAGTCATTAGTTATAAGTCATACAGCATATTGCAGGTTCATCAAGTAGAGTATGAATCGTCCGCGTGCGTGGCTGCGAGTTGAGATCCCACAAGAGAATTTGCAGATAGCAGTCAACAGTCAACAATCACCTGACGGTAAAACCCCGACTTCTGAGGGTGAAGTCGGGGTTCTAAGGCCAATTATCCAAAATCATGCAACAGTAGCTTGAGGCTGCATCGCCCTCTACAATCCTCCCTAGGGATTATGGGAGATGTCTCACAGAGATAAAATTATCTGTTAAACAGGCGCTACATTCATCACCAAGTCCATCATCGAAGCCGTACTCTCAACCTTAGCAACATCCAACAAAGTCTTCAAAACAGAATCAGGATTCAAACTAATCGAATCAATTCCCAACTCAACCAAGAACCGAGCAAATTCAGGATAATCACTAGGGGCTTGACCGCAAATTCCAATCTTGCGGCCGTATTTTTTCGCCGCTTTAATCGCAATTTCCACCATCCGCTTCACAGCTTCATTTCGTTCGTCAAAAATGTGCGCAACTAAAGCAGAATCCCGGTCTAATCCCAATGTTAGCTGAGTCAGATCGTTAGAGCCGATCGAGAATCCATCAAATACCTGGGCGAATTCATCAGCAAATATGACATTGCTAGGCAATTCGCACATCACATATACCTGCAAGCCATTTTCGCCCTTGACTAAACCGTGTTTGGCCATCTCCGCTAACACCTTTCGCCCCTCCTCCGGGGTGCGGCAAAACGGAATCATCGGAATCACATTTGTCAAGCCCATTTCATTGCGAACTCGCTTCAGGGCTTTGCATTCCAAAGCATAAGCTTCGCGGTAATTTGGGTCGTAATAGCGAGAGGCACCCCGCCACCCAATCATGGGGTTTTCTTCTTTGGGTTCAAACTGTCGCCCTCCTAACAGATTAGCGTATTCATTGCTCTTGAAATCGCTCATCCGCACGATGACAGGATTGGGATAGAATGCAGCGGCAATGGTGCCAATTCCGTGGGCTAATTTGTCGGTAAAGAAATCGGGCTTGTGTTCGTAAAGCGCTGTGAGTTTGGCAATTTCGCGTTTGACGGATTTATCTACCAATTTGTTAAAGTGAATCAGTGCTAAGGGGTGTGCTTTAATGTGATTGGCAATGATGAATTCCAGTCGCGCCAATCCCACGCCGTCGCAAGGAATTGCTGATAAACCAAAGGCTTCTTCGGGGTTGCCGACATTCATTAAGATTTGAGTGCGAGTGCGGGGTAAATTGTCGATCGCACTTTCTTGTACTACAAACGGCACCAAACCAGAATAAACTTTGCCTTCCTCTCCTTCGGCACAAGAAATAGTGATTTCTTGACCATTCTTTAAGAGTTTTGTCCCATCACTGGTGCCAACAATTGCCGGAATTCCCATTTCTCGCGCAATGATTGCTGCATGACAAGTGCGGCCGCCAGAGTTGGTGACAATCGCACTGGCTTTTTTCATAATGGGTTCCCAATCGGGGTCTGTTTTGTTGGTAACTAAAACTTCCCCTGCTTCAAATTCCGCGATTTCGCTAACTTCTAAAATTACGCGGGCTTTCCCTTGTCCAATAGCCTCGCCCACAGCCCGTCCCTTCGCCAAAACAGCGCTAGAACCTTGCAGTTTGTAACTCCGCAAAACCGTAACTGATTTTTGAGATTGTACTGTTTCCGGTCGCGCTTGGACGATGAATAATTCGCCGGTATTACCGTCTTTTGCCCACTCGATGTCCATGGGCGTGGGAGTTCCGCGCACTTGGGAGTAGTGTTCTTCTATTAATACTGCCCACTGTGCTAATTGCAGAATTTCGTCATCGTTAATGGCAAATTTTTCCCGTTCTGTGGTTGCTACTGAGACGTTTTTGGTGTATTTGGAACCGCCAATATCGTACACCATTTTAATTTTTTTGGTGCCGAGTCGTTTGTCGAGAATTGGGCGGAAACCTTGTTTCAAGGTTGGTTTGAAGACTAGGTATTCATCGGGGTTTACGGCACCTTGAACGATGTTTTCCCCCAATCCATAGGCTGCGGTGATCAGGGCGGCATTTTTGAAACCGGTTTCTGTGTCGATGCTGAACATGACACCGGAGGATGCTAAGTCCGATCGCACCATTTTTTGCACACCTACTGATAAGGCCACATCAAAATGGTCGAAGCCTCGGAGTTGACGGTAGGAAATCGCCCTGTCGGTGAATATGGAAGCAAAGCATTTGTGGCTGCATTCGAGCACGCTGGTGCAGCCATGTACGTTGAGGTAGGTTTCTTGTTGTCCGGCGAAGCTGGCGTCTGGTAAGTCTTCGGCGGTGGCGGAGGAACGAACTGCTACATCTGTACTCTCGCCATAGCGATCGCACAATTTATCGTAAGCGCTGGCGATCGCCGCTTGCAAGTCTTGCGGAAACGGCGTTTCCAGAATTAGCGATCGCGCTTGCTTGCCTTTTTGGCGCAGGTTGTTGACATTTTCGACTTCCAAGTCAGCAAAAAGTTCGCGCAGTTTACTATCTAAACCCGCCGACTCGATGAAGTAGCGGTAAGCGTATGCTGTAGTTGCAAACCCGTTGGGAACATTCACTCCTTTGGGGGTTAGCTGTTGAATCATTTCCCCCAAGGAAGCATTTTTGCCACCAACTAAGGGGATGTCAGCGATGCCGACTTCATCGAACCATAATATTAAGGCTTTGTCTTTGGGAATTTGAAGCTGCTTTTCTGGAATTGCTAATTTTTGGGTCATTGCTTTTTCCTCTACTTTTTAGCTCATTTCGGTCAAAGGACAGCAAAAAGTTTGAACTTAGTTTTCTTACGAAGTCAATCTCTAAATATCCCGAATTATTGATTTTTCCGTCACTATTTATTAGCTGTATCCCGCCTGCTAATCATTCAATCCAATGAATTACTAACCTTAACAGCTAAGATTGTCTCCAAGTAAAACTATTTAATTATCACTAAAACCTTGATCCCCGGCTCCTTAAAGTTAATTTAAGTGTATTTATGCACAGAGCGTGCCAGAGGCTCCCTAGCTCAATATTGTTTATTGCCTCTATTTATAGATTATCACTTTTTTGGTAAAACACAATAGACACGAGAAAAATTTCCTTGGTTGCGACAAGTAAAAAGATGGCAGCGACTAGGAGGTATCAGCTATCATCAAGCAAAGACAAAAGAACTAGGTCACAACCCCCGTATTCATCCCTCCTGTGGATTTTGAGGGGACGATCGCTTTTAAAGGTGTGTCAACGATTTTCTTACTCAGGGGAGTCGCAAATTTCCGCTGAGTCAGGTAGAATTCAGTCAACAAGTTTTAAACTATTCCCACTTGCATATTTCAATATAGAATTGCTTATATGCTATAATGGTTACTACGACTGCTTTACGATAAAAATCTGGGTATTTATGATATCAGTTTTGAACCCAACCGCAGAGCGCAATGGCTTTAAGGTTCTCCTCGTCGAAGACAATCGGGCCGAAGCTGAGCTGATCGAAGAATTATTATTAGATACCAATGTTTCCCGATCGTTGTCCCAAAGGCTATGGATAAGTCGCGCCGATCGCCTGAGTAAAGCACAGGAGCTTTTACTAAAGGAAAAATTTGATGTCATATTACTAGATCTGTCGCTGCCGGACAGTCAAGACTTAAGTACAATTGTTAAAATTCAAGAATACAGCGTCAATACTCCGATCGTGGTGCTCACGGCTCGCAACGATGAAGAATTAGCCGTGCAGTCGATCCAAACAGGAGCTCAAGATTATCTAGTCAAAAGAAAAATAGACAGCGAAGTGTTAATGCGATCGCTGCGTTACGCAGTGGAAAGACAACACAACCAAGAAGCTTTGCGAAAAAGTGAAGCAAAATATCGCTCCGTAGTGGAGAATTCCCTAGTCGGAATCGCCATTCTAGCAGCACCACTTTCTCCCTCACAACCAGAAAAATGTGAGTGGTTGGAAGTCAACGATGCTTTGTGCAATTTGCTGGGATACGATCGCGAAGAACTGTTGCAGGGTAATTGGGAGAAATTGACTTTTCCTGAAGATTGGCAAGCTAGTTCAGAGCAGCTCAAGAAAATTTTAACAGGTAATAGTGAAGGTTACGTTTTAGACAAAAGATGGCGCAAAAAAGACGGTGGAATAGTGTATACTAGAGTGTCGCTGCGCTGCATCCGCAGCCAAGACGGGTCGATAGATCGGATGATTAAAGTGGTCTTGGATGTGAGCGATCGCCACCGCTATGAAGTCCAACTCAAAGCATCTAGACAATTTTTAAAGCACACGATTAATGCCACACCAGACCCAATTTTTGTCAAAGACGAACAACACCGTTGGGTAGTATTAAATGATGCTTTTTGCGAGTTAATGGGTAAACCGCGAACAGAACTTATAGGTAAATCTGGATACGAATTTTTACCGGAAGAAACAGCGAACTTGTTTTTACAAAAAGACGCAGCGGTATTGAAAACAGGAATACCCGATCAAACAGAAGAAATTTTTATAGATAGGAGTGGCAAAAAAAGAATTATTTCTACTAAAAAACTTATTTTTAAAACAGCCGAAGGCACTAAAATGTTAGTAGGTACTATCCGAGATGTCACCGAGTACAAGCGGCAGCAAATAGCATTGAAGCAAACCCAGTTTCGGCTGGACAAAATGACAGCTAACGTACCGGGAATGATTTATCAATTCCGCATCAATAAGGATGGACACAAGAAATTTTCCTACGTTTCTTCGGGTTGCACTAAAATTTATGAACTAGCACCTAAAGAGCTTGAAAAAAATGCAGAATTGGGGTTTGAAAATATTCATCCAGATGACCTAGAAGAATTCCACAAATCCATAAAAAACTCGGCGACGACCCTGCTGCCATGGCACCAGCAGTGGCGGCAAATTATGCCGGACAAAGTGAAGTGGCTGCAAGGCGCTGCTAAACCGGAAAAGCAAGCCAATGGCGATTTAGTTTGGGACGGCTTGGTGATGGATATCACCGAATTAAAACAAACTCAAAAAGAGCGCGATCGCTTCTTTAACATTTCCCTAGATTTACTTTGCATTGCGGGTTTAGACGGCTATTTCAGACGCTTAAATCCTGCTTGGTCAAATGCTTTAGGTTACAGCGAAGGGGAACTTATAGCCAAACCTTTTATAGAATTTGTGCATCCCGAAGACCGAGCAATAACCATAGCTAAATTGGAAACACTCAAAAGTGGCAACCCAGTTATCAACTTAGAAAACCGCTACCTTTGCCAAGATGGTACTTATAAATGGCTGTCCTGGACGGCATCGCCCTTTGCTGAAGAAGGTTTAATTTATGCAGTGGCCCGCGACGTTACATTAAACAAGCAAGCAGAAACAGAATTACGCAAAAGTGAAGCCACCAATCGAGCTCTTTTAAACGCCATACCCGACATGATGTTTCGCTGTCGCGCCGATGGCACTTTTGTAGACTTCAAACCTGCAAAAGAACCGAATATTACACTTAAACAAAGTATATTTATTGGCAAAAAAGTCCAAGACATCTTACCGTCGATTTTTGCTGACAAGATCGTATCTGGTAACAAACAAGCGATCGACGATGGTGAAATTCAAATCGTAGAATATCCCATGTCAGTTAATGGTGAACTGTACGATTTTGAAGCAAGAATTGTATTTTGTAGCGATGACGACATTATCGCGATCGTCCGTAATATCAGCGATCGCAAACGTTCTGAGTCCGCAATCCAGCGACAAGCCGCCGCCATGTCCGCTGCTTCCGAGGGAATCGCCATCATCGGTGCTGGCGGAGAGTTCATTTATTGCAATGCAGCTCAACTCAAAATGTATGGTTACGAATCTCCCGAAGCCATGTTCGCTCAAAGCTGGAAAATATGCTATGAAAGTGCAGAACTACAAAGGTTGGAGCAAGAAATCCTGCCCACTTTAACCGCAAAAGGATATTGCAACACCGAAGCCATGGGATGTCGCCGCGACGGCTCCAACTTTCCTCAAGAACTATCCCTGACAATGCTGGCAGGGGGCGAAATTATTTCCATTGTCCGCGATCTTTCTGCTAAAAAACAAGCCGAATTAAAGCTACAAGATAGTCAGCGGTTCGCTGAAAAAATTGCTGAAGCTAGTCCTAATATTTTGTATGTTTACGACTTGATTGAACATAAAATTATTTATGCTAATGCTTCCATGTCTCACGTTTTAGGCTATACAGTACAAGAGCTTCAGGATATGGGTTTGGAGATGATTTCTCAATTGATGCACCCCGAAGATTTGAGCAAAATTCCTGATTATTTACAGCAAGTAGAAACAGGTTGCCAAGGGGATATATTTGAAGTTGAATACAGAGTGCAGCATAAGGATGGTTCTTGGCGCTGGATTGTCAGCCGAGATACTGTATTTATGAAAACCCCAGACGGTCGATTAAAACAAATTTTGGGCGCGGGAACTGATATTACTGAAAGTAAGCAAACAGAAGATGAAATCAAGTTGTTGCTAGCAGCAACTCAAGCAATTAGTCAGTCGCCAGACTTCGAGATCGCGATCGCCAATGTTTTGCGCTTTTTGTGCAACGCCATCGGTTGGAATTTTGCCGAAGCTTGGATACCTGCTGCTAACGGCACTGTTTTAGAACCTAGTCAAAGTTGGTATGCTAGCGACCAAACTTTGCAGGCTTTTGGACGTGAAAGCGCTCAATTTGTATTGCCACTGGGAGTCGGACTACCGGGGCGAATTTGGCTGACTAAACAAATGGAGTGGAGAGAAGATATATCCGATAGCGTAAATCCCGTTTTCTCGCGATGGCAACTGGCAATAAAAAGTGGACTAAAAGCTTGTTTCGGCATACCAATTATGGCTGAGGGAGAAGTGCTGGCAATTTTAGTATTTTACCAGCGAAACCGCTCGGCTCTAGAGGGCCGTATAGTAGATTTAGTAAAAGCAGTGGCAACTCAATTGGGTTCCCATATTCAGCGCAAACAAGCCGAAGAACAATTAAGAAAAAGCGAAGAACGCTGGCAGTTAGTTCTTAAGGGAAATCAAGACGGAATTTGGGATTTCAACCTCCAAACTAATGAAATTTTTCGCTCGGCTCGCTGGAAGGAAATTATCGGTTACTCAGACACAGAAATTGACACTAACAACAGCGAATGGACTGAGCGAATTCACCCGGAAGATGCTTGGCGCGTACAAACCGCTATCCAAGATTACCTCGATCGCAAAACCCCGAATTACGCCTCAGAATACCGTCTGCTATGCAAAGACGGCAGGTACAAGTGGGTACTAGCCAGGGCTCAAGCAGTGTGGGACCAAGCCGGAAATCCGCTGCGGATGGTGGGTTCCATGACTGATATCAGCGATCGCAAACAAGCAGAACTAGAGCTGTTGAAAGTTACTCAAGCCGTTGAAAGTACCAGCGACGCGATCGCGATTACCGACTTGAAAGGACGCTCTATTTACCACAACCAAGCATTCATTCAACGGTACGGCTACACAGTCGAAGAACTCAACACGGTTAATGCAGCCGAGGCGATGTACGTCCAACCTAAAATTTATAAACAAATCTATAAGACCCTTCGCACAGGGCTGTCATGGAGCGATGAAATTGAACTAAAAACTAAGAATGGTGAAGCAGTAACTACTCTGGTGAGAGCCGATAATATAAAAGATGAAAATGGCAATTTTATAGGTTCTGTGGGAGTAATTACCGATATTAGCCAGCGCAAAAAAGTAGAAAAAACTTTGCGCCAGCAATTAAATCGGGAGCAACTAGCAGTCGCCATGCTAGAACGCATTCGGGGTTCTTTAAACTTAGAAGAAATTTTAACCACAACTGTGGAAGAAGTGCGGCTATTTTTGCAAGTAGACCGCACAGTGATTTACCAATTTACTCCTAGTTGGAGCGGGTTTATCGCTGTGGAGTCGGTAAAGGAAGATTGCATGGCAATTGCGGGAAGGGAAATTTACGACCCCTGTTTTGGCGAAGCCTACGTTGACCTTTACAAAGACGGCAGAATTAGAGCTACAGATGATGTTTACAACGCTGGTATCGCTGAATGCTACTTGATTCTGTTAACTGAGCTGCACGTCAGAGCTAGTCTGGTAGTACCGATTTTGCAAGGCGAAAAATTGTGGGGGCTGCTAATTGCGCACCACTGCACTGACCCCCGTCCTTGGCATAAATTTGAGGCAGATTGTCTGCAACAATTAGCCGTGCAATTGGCGATCGCCATCCAACAATCTACTTTGTTTCAAAAGGCGCAAACTGAAATTACCGATCGCAAACAAGCAGAAGCGGCCCTGCAATTAGCAAAAGAAGCCGCCGAAGCTGCAAACCGCGCTAAAAGCGACTTTCTCGCCAATATGAGCCACGAATTGCGCACACCTTTGAACGGTATTTTAGGATATATTCAACTCCTAAAAAATGAGCGTAATTTAACAACAGAACAACTGGATATCCTGACTAACGCTCTACAGTGTGGCAACCACTTACTGACGCTGATTAATGATGTTTTAGACCTGGCAAAAATCGAAGCTAATAAAATGGATCTGTCGGTGAGCGAGGTAGATTTTAGAAACTTAATCAAAAACATTGTTGACTTATTTAAGATGCGTTCCGACCAAAAAGGAATTGCATTTAATTACGAGGAGCTATCTGTTCTGCCTAACTACGTTTTAGCTGATGAAAAAAGAGTCCGACAAGTTTTGATTAATTTGCTCAGCAATGCTGTTAAGTTCACCGATCGTGGTGGAGTGACATTGAAAGTGGGTTATGTGGATAATGTCGCTGAATATGCCAGTCCCATCAGCTTCATAAATTCCAGTTCAACGGCTGCAAATCGTGATGGAATGGCAACTTTGGCCCCTAATCTAGAACCACAGAAGCAGTCCATCGCCCCAGGTGACGCCACAGAAGCACCAAACTTAGCAAAATTACCACCAACTAAAATCCGCTTTCAAGTCGAAGATAGTGGCATTGGTATCAGAGAGAACAAATTAGCAGAAATATTTTTGCCTTTTCACCAAGTGGGCGATCATAGTAATGTGGTTGAAGGTACCGGATTGGGCCTTTCCATCAGCCAAAAAATAGTAAACATGATGGGCAGCCAAATTCACGTCGAAAGTACCTCTGGCATAGGCAGCATTTTTTGGTTAGATATAGATTTGCCCGCCGTCGCCCAGTGTTCAGAAATCCCCTCTCCACCCGAAAAACATCGGATTGTTGGTTTTGTCAGCCTCAAGCGCAAAGTGTTGGTAGTAGACGACAACGAAGCAAATCGGGCAATGCTGCATAAAATGCTCTCTCGTTTGGGCTTTGAAATTGTAGAAGCCACAGACGGCGAAGACTGTTTGCACAAAGCACTGCAATTTCAACCGGATCTAATTTTAATGGACTTGCTGATGCCAGTAATGGACGGCTGGGAAGCTACCAGGCGGCTGCGACACTTGCCGGAATTAAAAGATGCGGTTATCCTTGCTTTGTCTGCTAGTGTTTATGAGACTACCAGGCAAGAGAGCATACTTGCAGGCTGCAATGGTTTTCTCAGTAAGCCTCTTCAAAACAACGAGCTTTTAGAATCGTTGCGAGTTAATTTGGGACTAGAATGGGTTTACGAAGAGGGAGCATCGGCTAACAAACGCAAAGCTCCAACCCCAAAAACAGCATCAGACTTGGCTGCTGCTGACTCAAAGATCGTGTCTCCCCCCTGCGAGTCAGTCTTGGCTTTGTTAAGACTGTGTGCCATGGGCGATATAGAAGCTATTCTGGAGGAAATTGCTAAACTTGAAAATTCTGACCCCAAATTAGTGCCTTTCGCTCACCACGTCCGCCAACTAGCTAAGGGATTTCAGATCAAGCAAATTCGAGCTTTTTTAAAGGAACATTTGTCTTAGGATTAAAGCGATCAAATCAAAATCATTCGACTGGGATTTTAATTCACAAGTCACACTTCACAAGTCAAAATTCACAACTATACTATTCAACTTGATTTTTTTCCTTGAATATGAAAGATAAAAATTCCGAAAGAAGCATTATATTAATTGTCGATGACAACCAGACCAATCTGGATGTACTTTTCGAGTTGTTGAGAAATTATGGGTTTAAGGTATTAGTAGCCCAGGACGGCGAAAGTGCGATCGAGCAAATTGAATATATCCATCCAGACTTGATTCTTTTAGATATCATGATGCCTGGAATTGACGGGTTTGAAACTTGCCGTCGCTTGAAAGCAGACCCGCCGACGCAAGAC
The DNA here is from genome assembly GCA_020883125.1 of Microcoleus sp. CAWBG506. Lineage (GTDB taxonomy): Bacteria > Cyanobacteriota > Cyanobacteriia > Cyanobacteriales > Microcoleaceae > Microcoleus. Next base: position 85,464 of record JAHREW010000001.1, on the reverse strand, counting down.
ATTCCCATCATATTTATGAGCGCCCTTTCCGATACCCTTGACAAAGTAAAAGGCTTTCAAACAGGAGCAGTTGATTACATCACTAAGCCGTTCCAGCACGAAGAAGTATTGAGCCGAATTGAAACTCACTTGACTATTCGTAGTTTACAAAAAAAACTCGAAGAGAAAAATGTAGAGCTTGCTCACCTCAACCAAAATCTGGAAAGACTTGTCGAACAAAAAAGTAAGCAACTCATCGACCAGGAAAAAACAGCCATCATCGGTCGCTTAACTCAGGGCATGGTACACAACCTGAAAAGTCCGCTGCAAGTGATGCAGACTAGCGTGGATCTCATTGAAACAAAAGCAACAAAAATTAACGACTATTCCTTTTTTAGTTACACTAAGTATATTTTACAAGCCATCACAAAAGTCAATCAGATTATGGACACTCTGATGGTGAAAAGCAGAAAAGAGCAAGAGCAAGATTTGCAGCCTGTGAATATAAACGAATTAGTGCAGCGAGAAATTCAGCTATTGGAAGGGAATCTGTATTTTAAAAATAAAATAAAGAAAAAATATTTTTATGACGATCAAGTGCCAAATATCCCATTAATTTATTCCTATATTTCTCAAGTTTTTTATAACTTAATAAATAATGCCATGGATGCTATGTGGGATAAAAAAAATCGAGAACTGACTATTGTGACTCGACAAGATGAATCGAAAATTTATCTGGAGATTGCGGATACGGGATGCGGGATAGCACCAGAAGATTTTTCAAAAATATTCGATCCTTTTTACACATCAAAACCAGCTAAAGGCGAGGAACAAAAAGAGGGTGAACCAACAGGAACAGGCTTGGGACTTTATACTTGTATTGAACTGCTCAAACCTTTTAAGGGCGAGATTGCTATTAGCAGTAATCTCGGCAAGGGTAGCATATTTGCAGTTGTGTTGCCAAAACGGCAGCAAGATTGAAGGCAGAAGGAGGCAGAAGCAACAAGGAAGAAAACCCCCCCAAGGGGGGAAGTAAGAAGGAAGAAGAACCCCCCCTACCCCCCCCCTTGGGGGGAAGTAATAGACATCTCCCATAATTATTGTGGAACAGGCAGGATGCCTGTTCAAGACTCGCTTTTTGGGAGATGTCTAATATAAAATCCTCTCTTCATCGTCCTGTATTAAACTCTCTCTTCTCTTCCTTCGCGTCCTTGGCGCCTTCGCGGTTAAATCATTCCGATACAACCGGAATTGATATAAGAAGGGAGAAGTCATCCCCTAAACAATCATAGCTCTTAGGCCCAATGCCCATAACGCTTCGATGCTTTCTTAAATCTGCAAAATTATAGTATAAATATTCCCAATCGCCTGAAATCTCACAGCAACTCTGCGGGAATTAAGGTAATTAAAGATTACCAAGAACTGCAAAATGTGGAATGTTTTCCTGGTCTGTTAAATCAGGTATTTATGAATATTCTGATTAATGCGATCGATGCTTTGGAAGAACGGGATAACCAGGAGACCATGCAGGAGTGCGATCGACCTCCAAGCACCATCACTATTCGCACTTATTTGACTGCTGGGGGCTTCGTAGCGGTATCAATTGCTGACAATGGAGGGGGGATACCAGAATCTGTTAGGTCTAGGCTGTTTGACCCATTTTTCACCACTAAACCTGTGGGTAGGGGGACTGGTTTGGGGCTATCGATTTCTCATTCAATTATAGTCGATCGACATGGTGGCAAATTGAGCTGTACTTCCACCGTGGGAGAGGGTTCGGAGTTTTTGCTAGAAATTCCAGTCCAGCAAAATTTAACCTAGACGAGTTTGGATTGATATATTGATTATGAAAAGCCGATGATTTTTTACATGAAATTGCATCTCAGTGTCACAATAAAAACAGCAAATGTCAACTTACCCCTTGTCAAGTTATGACTGGTTCTCCCAGGGAAGCTAAACTACCCAAACAAGCCCCGATCGCCAATTTTTCAGATGTCGGCGAAAATTCTTGGCGCGACTGGGCAGATCTAGTACCAACCATGCTGTGGATAGCAGATGCAGATAGCAATTGTCATTACTTTAATTCTCAGTGGACAGAATTTACAGGGCTTAGTCAGGAACAAATTTCAGCCAGCGGATGGACGCAAAACATCCACCCCGAAGATTTAGATAGCTGGGAACAAATGTATGCAACTGCTTGGAATTCCCCTAGCAAGTTCCAGAGACAATACCGCCTAAAAAGAGCCGACGGCGAATATCGGTGGATTGAAGAAACAGTAGTTCCTAAGTTGACACCAGCAGGTAAATTTCAAGGATTTATAGGTACGGCGACGGATATTAGCGGACAAAAAAAAGCCACTGACGAACTCTTAGAATACCAGCAAAAACTAGAAGAAACTCAAAAAGTTGCCCATATCGGCAACTGGGAATTCGACCTCACTACTGGCGAAGTTACTTGGTCAGATGAATTAAAAAGAATTTACGCTCTAGAAATAAACGCACCAACACCAAGTTATCCTGAACTGGTGCAACAAATTCATCCTAACGATAGAGAACGCTTTCAACAAACTATAAATGATGCCATCACCCACCGCCAACCCTACGAAATTGACCACCGCATTTATCGTTTAAACGGAGAAATGAGATATCTAATCGGTTGGGGACAAATTGTCCAAAACCATCAAGGGGAAGTCATCAAATTATTCGGAGCTGCCCTCGATATTACCGATCGCAAACAAGCAGAATTAGCACTGCAAATGAGTCAAAAACGCCTCCGTGCCGTTGTCAACAATGCACCCATAATTTTGTCTTGCATTGACCGCCGAGGCATCTTTACACTTTCCGAAGGAAAAGCGTTAGAACCTTTAGGATTAGTTCCAGCACAAGTAGTTGGCTTATCGGTGTACGGACTGTACGAAAAGTACCCCCAAATTATCGAAAATATTAATTTCGTTTTGGCTGGCGAAGAAAAAATTTGGTCGGCTGAATTCTCTGGTCACATTTACGAAACTCGTGGCACCCCAATCTTCGATGAAAAAGGAGAAATTCTAGGATTAATTGCTGTTTCTGTGGACATCACGGAGAGGGCGCGAGTTGAAGAAGCTCTCAGGGAAAGTGAAGCAAGACTACGCTTAATTCTCGAAAATATGCCAGTAATGCTCAGCGCTGTTGATGCCGAACGCAATATCATAGTCTGGAACCGAGAATGCGAACAAGTTTTGGGTTACAATACCTCAGAAATGGTCGCCAATCAGCAAGCGATACAACTACTAATACCAGATTTTCAATACCGCCAAAAAGTCTTTAAAGAAATTGTCAAACTTGAACATAATTTTCGTGATTTAGAATTAGAAATACAGGCTGCTGACGGGAGTGTAAAAACAATTGCTTGGTCTAATATTTCCGCTGAATTTTCGGTTCCAGGCTGGGATTTTTGGGGAATTGGCGTCGATGTTACCGAGCGCACAGCAGCAGAAATAGCACTGCGAGAATCCGAAGCTAGACTCAGAGAACAAGCAGTGGAATTAGAATTGGCTTTTAACACTCTGGGTAATACCCAAGCGCAGCTCGTCCAAAGTGAAAAAATGTCTTCCTTGGGTCAATTGGTTGCTGGCGTCGCCCACGAAATCAATAATCCTGTCAGTTTTATCTTTGGAAATATTACCTATGCCAAAGATTATACCAAAGATTTGTTAAAAATTCTGGAACTTTACCGTGCAGCATACCCTAAACCTACGGCAGAAATTGAGGCAGAACTTGAAGAATGCGAATTAGATTTTATCCGAGAAGATTTACCGAAGCTGTTGGATTCAATGGAAGTTGGAGCAGAAAGAATTCAGGAAATTGTTAAATCTTTACGGACTTTTTCTCGCCTTGACGAAGCCGAATTTAAGGCGGTTAATATTCATGCAGGCATTGATAGCACTTTGATGATTTTGGCTCACCGTTTGAAGCAGAAACGGGAACAAGCTACTATTTCGCTAATTAAAGAGTACGGCGATTTACCCCTGGTGGAATGTTACTCTGGTCAATTAAATCAGGTGTTTATGAACTTATTGAGCAATGCGATTGATGCTTTGGAAGAAAAGGCTAAAGAACTTGAATCTGCCGAGGATAAATCTTCTGTTTATACAATTAAGATTCACACAGAAGTTGTGGATGAGGAGCGGGTGAGAATTACGTTTGCCGATAGCGGTACTGGCATTCCAGAATCAGTAAAGCAGCGGTTGTTCGATCCTTTTTTTACTACCAAACCTGTGGGAAAAGGTACGGGATTGGGATTGGCTATTAGTTATGAAATCGTAGTTGAAAAACATCACGGAACTTTGGAATGCAATTCTCAGTTAGGGGTGGGGACAGAATTTGCGATCGAAATACCGATCCGTCAAGGGATTTTAGATTTGTGATTTCAGATTTTAGATTGATGAGAGTCAAGGGATTTGAGATTTGAGATTTGAGATTGAAGAAACCGACTCTAGGGATAAATCTGGGGGTTTGTTAGCCGATGAGTGAGGGTTGCTGCTGGCGTGACAAATGCGATTTTTGCCTTCACTTTTAGCTTGATAGAGAGCTCTGTCAGCACTGTGAATTAGGCTGTCGGGAGATTGATCTGGAGAAGGAATCGTGGTAGCAATCCCACAACTGAGGGTAACGTAGGGATCGATTTCCGATCGCGCGTGGGGGAGTTTTAGGGCACCGAGGCGATCGCAAATTGTCCGGGCGACAACGTTGGCCCCCTCGGCTTCAGTGTTGGGAAGTAGTACGGCAAATTCTTCACCACCATAACGGGCTGACAAATCTCCAGCCCGCTTGACAGCAGAGGCGATCGCCCCAGCCACTTGATACAAGCAGTCATCGCCGGCAAGATGCCCATAAAAGTCGTTGTAATATTTAAAAAAGTCGATGTCAAGCAGGATCAAAGAGATGGGCAATTCCTCTCTTGCTAGCCTACGCCACTCTAACCTCAAAATTCGATCGAACTGGCGGCGGTTAGCAATCCGTGTCAGTGCGTCTGTAGTTGCCAGTTGCTGCAATTTTTGGTTGGCAATTGCTAACTTGCGGTAAAGTTCAGATTGTTCGATCGCGATCGCCACTTGATTTGCCAAATGTGTTAAAAATTCTATTTCCCATGCCTGCCACTGCCTAGCTCCAGTACAATTGTATGCTGTCAGCATTCCCCACAAATAATTTTTATTTTCTGCGCCAGAGTCAGATTCATTTTTGAGAATTATCTGCGGTGTCCCACCACACAGCAGCGTCATTAAATCTTCGGAATAATCCTCATCTTGTTCTTCTTCCCACCTAGAGTCTGAAGATATTTTATTTGTCGCTTCCTTGCCTTCAGATTGCCAGATTGGAACACTTAAAACTGCTGCAATTTCACAATCAGCGAGCATTTTTTTACAACTACCAGTCAATTCCGTCTCCCTGACATCTGATATTGCTTGTACCGACTGAGACTCCGCCAACAACAGACAAGATACCGCCAAAGCAGAACAAATATTTGGGTTTTCAATATAACCTTGTGGCAATCCATCACCTGCGACAATCTCGCATTTTTGCTCTTCGCTGTCGAGTTTTGTCGCAGAATTGTGACAGCGATAAATTAAAACCCGGTCTGTTTTCAGAAATTGACGTACTTCTGCCACGGTACTGTGGAGAATACTTGTAGCATCAATGGACGATCGGATATTTTCGATCGTTTTAGCCAAAAGCCGCTCTCTTTGAGCTTGTTGTCGCAATTGTTCCTCTATGCGTTGCCGTTCGATCGCATAGTGGATTGCCCGCACCAGAAGAGTTCTATGAAATCTGCCCTTCACCAAACAATCTTGAGCGCCCGATCGCAATACTGACAGTGCCGTATGTTCATCATTCATATCTGTTAGTACCACAATTGGCACTGTGGGCGATCGGGCTTTCAGCGTCGCGATCGGATCGCTTTCCTCCAAACTATCTTCCACGGAAAAATCTAATAGTATGGCATCAAACTCTGCTCCTTGCAGACATTGTATTCCCTCCTCCATAGACTTAACAATTTCAAGCAGAAATGTAGCGTCACTGAACGACCCTAAAAGGTCTTCAATCAGAGTCGCATCTGCGAGGTTATCCTCCACCAACAAAACTTTTATCAAGTGGTTAGACGTTAACACAACTATAGCAATTCGAGCGGGTTGACAACAACTATTGAGAACTTTTAACTAATAGCCGATATAGCCACTAGCAACGGAGACCATCTCATTTTGGGAAACCCCCCTAGGGAAGATTGCATTGGGGCAGAAAACTTTGGGTTTTACTCAGAGATTAATTCCTCCAATCCTTGCCCCCTACAACTTAGCTTATAGAGCCTCCGACGGGAGCGAAACGATTTCAAACCAATACTGACACAAAGTCTGCATTACTTCAACCAATCCTTCAAAAGTCACTGGTTTGGATATGAAAGAATTCGCACCCAAGCGGTAACAAAGCAAAATATCTCCGCTGCTTTGCGATGTAGTCAGTATCACTACCGGAATCTGTTGCAAGTCTGGGTCCGATCTAATCAAAGTTAGTGCTTCTGGCCCGTCAAGCCTCGGCATATTCAGATCTAAAAGTATCAGGTCGGGGAAGCGCCAATTGCTCGCCTCGGCATAGGAGTCGCGACAGTACAAATAGTCTAGCACCTGTTCCCCATTTTCCACAAATTCGATTCTAATTGCTATGGGAATCTCTCGGAGTGATTCCTGCACGAAAAAGCGGGTATCTTCGTCATCATTAGCCATTAAAATAGTGAAGGTTTTGTTTTGATTATTCACTGCTTTGACTCACTAGCAACGAATATTCTGACCTGGTATAAATTGAACAAACATCCAAGGATATGTCAACATCTGTTGCCATAATTTTGCTGGTTTGACCAACCGGGCTGAGTTTGTATAGCAAAAATTCTTTTATTTGCCTTGCAGGCAAACCGTTGTCATTAATACTTGTTTCACTTAGCATTTCTTTAAGAACTGCACAACCCACACAAATAGAACTATCGCCAAGGCTTGCCCCCGAAATATAGTCTAAATTACTGTAGGGGAAAGTCAGATACTCTCGATACAGTTGAAATAAATTGAAAATTATGCCGTGCACCGCGGATGTTTAACTTTTACAAGATTTGAGTTAATAAATTGATTATGAGCTATTTATTTGTTTTTTGTCATCAGTAAATATGCTACATTTTTCTCACAATTATGTAAAGTAAATACAAATATTTTCCCAAAATCACTAAAGCAATTACTTTTTCCTTTCTGTTGCTTCCTCCATCCGGATTTTTCACCGGAGCAAAACCCCAGCAGCTTATAGCTTATAGCTTCACTCCCCTACAGGAAGACAAAAATAAAAAATCGCTCCTCCATTGGGTGCTGATTGCACCCAAATACAACCGCCGTGGCGATCGACAATTTTTTTACAAATCGCTAAACCAATACCAGTTCCCGAACATTTTTTTTCAGTATGCAAGCGCTGAAAAATCTGAAAAATACTCTCCTGATACTGTTCTGCAATACCAATACCGTTGTCCTCTACAGAAAACAGCCAGTTATCCCCCTGTCGGGAAACACTTACGTGGACCATCGGTCGATCGCCCCCGCGGTACTTAATAGCATTGCCAATTAAATTCTGAAATAGTTGCACTAATCGAGAACTATCAGCCATAACCAACGGCAAATTCGCCTTACTAACAATAGCTTGATTCTTACGAATAGCCCACTGCAAATTAGCACAAGCCTCCTCAAACACTAAATTGCAATCAGTCAATGCAAAAGGTTTCTGGCTTCTGCCAACTCGTGAATATTCCAGTAAATCATCAATCAAGTCCTGCATTCTTATACACGAACTAATTATATTACTAATAAATTTATAAGTTTGAGCATCAAATTTGTCTTGACAGCGCCTTTCTAATAACTTAGCGTAACCGGAAATCGTTCCCAAAGGTGCTTGCAAATCATGGGAAGCAATATAAGCAAACTGTTGTAATTCTGCATTAGAGCGACTTAATTCTCGATCATAGCGAGTCAGAGTTATTTCTGCTTGTTTGCGTTCGCTAATATCGCGGGTGAGTACCACAAAAGCACCAATATCAGCATCCTCAAGCCAGTTAGTAGCAACTCCCTCTAGCCATACCCAATTACCATTTTTGTGCAGCAACCGATATTCCATAAGTTTAGAAATACCCGGATTTGCTCGCATCCAAGCAATTGCCTCTTTTTGGGAAGCCAAATCATCAGGGTGCAGCACTTGCAAAGGCATTTTACCCATAAATTCTGCTGGAGAATAGCCCAAAACTCTTTCTACGGCTGAACTTTGATAGATGACATGACAATTTGCATCCGCCAGGGTAATCATATCTGAGGAGACTTGAGTCAGGGCCAGAAAGCGAGCTTCGCTGGCTCTAAGGGCGGCTTCCGATCGTTTTCGTCCGCTAATATCCCGAAATGTGACAGCCAAACCGTCATTTAATTTGACAGCCACAATGTGCAGCCAAGCACTGAATTTGCGATCGTGTTCGTAATAAAATTCTCGCTCTACAGTTTCTCCTGTTTCTACCACAGAAACATACACATCAAATAGACCATTTTTGCAGACTTGAGGAATTTGTTCTAACAAATACTTCCCTATTAAATCCTGGGACACCATACTCAGCATTTTTTCCGCAGCCCGGTTCAGCAAAATCCATTTGAAATCAACAATATTTCCCTGACTGTTGCGAACAGCAGAAAAAGCTACCACACCGTCTAGGGAACTATTCAAGACGCTTGCTAGCAATAATTGCGACTGTTGCAGTTGAAGAATTTGATTTTTTAATTGCTGTTGCAGTCTTTGTAAATCTATTTGCGTTTCGATTCTTGCTAAAATTTCTTCCCCTTGAAAAGGTTTAGTAATGTAGTCTAATCCCCCCACTCTAAAAGCTTCTATTTTATCGTTAATATCATCTAATACGCTTAAAAAAATTACCGGAATATGCGCTGTTTCTGGTATATTTTTTAGCCCATACTTCATATCCGTCCATTTCTGGCATTCGGATATCCAACAAAATCAAATCAGGAGCATAGGCAATTGCAGCATTCAAAGCTAGTTGTCCAGAAATAGCTCTGTAAACTTGATAGCCATGAGAGCTTAGTAAATTAGATAAAAAACGCAGATTAATCGGTTGATCATCAACCATCAATATTTTAATTCCGCTACTATCCATTTATTCTAAAATTGATTGAGTTAAATTCACTATTTTGTCAAGTCGGTAATCCTCAAGTAAATCCTTTAAAGCATTCGCTAAAGTTGGATGACTTTCGGAAATGCGATCGACAACTTGAATCACCAACTCTTCATTAACATCATTAGCAGCCTCGTCCAGTTCCTCTAACCAACTTTTTGGCATCTCTGCCAGCAGTGGTAAAAAAAATGAATCTGGTTTTTCGCCGTTCAAATAACGCCTCCCCCCCACCCCAAAAGGTATAGACAACTCTTGATAAATATAGCGCACTCCCAAATAGTGAGCAATTTTGTCAAAAATGATTTGTTCTTGAAAAGGTTTACGTACAAAATCGTCGCAGCCTGCTGCGATAATTTCGCCTCTTCTTTCCTCAAAAATGCTAGCAGTCAGAGCAATAACTACAGTATGCGATCGAGTATTTTTCTCCCTAGCTCTAATTTCAGCCACAGCTTCAAAACCATTCATTACTGGCATTCGCGTATCCAGCCAGATTAAATCCGGCTGCCAACTTTCCCAGATTTCAATTGCTTGTCTACCATTTTCAGCTTCTCTGACTTCAAAGCCAATGGGTTCGAGCATTTTAATTAGCAGCAGCCGATTTTCAGTATTATCATCCACTGCTAAAATTCGATAAATTCGCTGCTCTGGTTCTAGCCCCAGCACCCGTTGCAATCTCGTGATATTTACTTCCGAGGGAGCCACCGCACAGAGTTTAATATTAAATTTAAAAGTAGTTCCCTCACCTAAAATACTACTTACTTCAATATTACCTCCCATAATTTCCACGTATTTTTTGGTAATATTTAACCCCAAACCCGTGCCGTCAGCCGATTTTTTCCCAGCTTCTGTTTGCACAAAAGCATTAAATAAAGTATCCATTTCTTCGGCTGCTATGCCAACTCCAGTGTCTTGAACCTCAAAAAATATTACACATCGTTCGTTGGAAATCGAGTTACAATCAATTTCTGTTTCTACTGATTGGAATGGAACAGTTGCCAGAGCCACTCTTAGCAAAATCTCACCACCGTTTTCAGTAAATTTTATGGAATTTCCCAGCAGATTAATTAAGCAGACACGTAGTTTTTTTTCATCGGTTTTAATATATTGGGGAACCTGGGATTCCACGGAAAATTTGAGGTGCAAATTCTTAGTTTCAGCTTTGATTTGAAACATCTCTTCCAAAGTGTCTAAAGCTTGATACAAATCAAAACTACTTTCATCTAAAGCAACTATCCCAGCTTCAATTTTTGACAAGTCTAAAACATCATTAATTAATTCCAGCAAATGTTGACCGCTACGGTTAATGATTCTGAGATTTTCTATATTTTCATTACTCAGTAAAGAATCACGACTCATTACTTGAGTAAAACCCAGAATCGCATTCAGGGGAGTCCTTAATTCGTGGCTCATATTGGCAACAAATTGACTTTTTGCTTGAGAAGCTGCGGCTGCTTGTTCTTCGGCTTTTTTGCGTTCAACTATTTCTTTTTGCAGTTGATTATTGCGATAAATTATTTCTTTTTGTAGTCTTTTTATAGTCAGTTGGTGTTCAACTCTTGCTAAAACTTCTTCAACCTGAAACGGTTTGGTGATGTAATCCACTCCACCAATTTGAAATGCTTTGAGTTTATCTAAAACTTCATCTAAAGCGCTAATAAAAATCACCGGAATTTCTGATGTTTGCCCATCGGCTTTGAGTTGAGCACAGACTTCGTAGCCGTTCATCTCCGGCATTTTGATATCGAGTAAAATTAGATCGGGAGAACCAGATTTTGCAGCTCTAATTGCCATTTTACCATTGATTACACCCCGAACTTTATATCCGCGATCTAACAGTGTGGCTGATAAAACTTGCAAATTTTCTGGAGTGTCGTCAACAATTAATATGTTGCCTCTATTTTCTTTGGTAATATTTTTAGTCATCGATTGTTAATTTTTGTTGTGAGATTGCTGATTTTAAAAAAGTTTTCAATTTGATATCCTAGCACAAGCTGTAATTATTCTGGCATATTTCTAATTTTAATAATTTCTAAATTCTTCAATTAAATCAATAATCCGATCGCACCGGAAGTTATTAGCCAATTCTGCGATCGCGCTGCCGAAATTAGCATGAATAGGAGGAATAGCCAAAATTAACCGGAAAATCCAATCATTGTCCACTTCTTCCGCCGCCTCATACAATTCATCAATCCATTCACCAGGCATCACTTCAAAGGACGAAGCACTCAGCGTAAAAGGTAAATCCGCTGTTCCCATATTTTCATTTTCACCCATTTCACCAGTAAACAAACCCCCAGCAAACTGACTACCGTGAGAATTACCCGCAAGTTCGCGATCGTAAACATAGCGGACTCCCAGATATTTTGCAATCTTTTCCAGAATCACCTGTTCTCGAAAAGGCTTCGCGACAAAATCATCGCAACCCACAGACAAAATCACCGATCGCTCTTCATCAAAAGCACTAGCCGTCAAAGCAATAATTACGGTGGCTTGACCCTTCAAATGCGCTTTGATCCGTTTCGTAGCTTCATAACCATCCATCACCGGCATCCGCATATCCATCCAAATCAGATGAGGTTCCCAACTCGACCAAACATCGATCGCCTCAACCCCATTTTCCGCTTCCCGGACAACAAAACCCAAAGATGAAAGCATTCTCACCAGCAATAAGCGACTTTCCAGGCGATCGTCAACAGCTAAAATTCGGTATTCCGGCTGTCCGGGCTCGATACCGACGACACGACGAGCTGTTTGGGTCATCTGAATTTCCACTGTATTGGGGAGAGAAACTTTAATATCAAACTTAAAAATGCTGCCCTCACCCACAGTGCTCACCACACTCATTTCCCCTCCCATTAAATTCACAAACTGTTTGCTGATTGGCAAGCCCAAACCTGTTCCTTCTTGAGCTTTTCTCCCGCTTTCTGTTTGTGCAAAAGGTTTAAATAAACTGTCCATCTCTTCAGGAGAAATTCCCGGTCCAGTGTCCTCTACTTCAAATAGCAAACAGCAATTCTTAATTTCTGGTGAATGAGTAAGTGTATGCCCGCTGTTGAAAACCTCATGTTTCACCCTTAAATTTACCCCACCTTCCGAGGTGAACTTGAGTGCATTACCAATAATATTAATCAAAACTTGGCGCAATTTACTCTCGTCTGTTTCTATATACTTAGGTAAATTTGGTGCACCATCAAAAATAAACTGCAATCCTTTTTTTTGTGCTTGGATTATCAACATTTCTTCTGTATTATTTAGCATTTTTTGCAGGTCAAAAGTGCTGTTGTTAAGCGTCACCAGCCCCACTTCAATTTTTGACATTTGCAGAATATTATTAATTAAAATCAGCAAATGTTCCGCACTGCGGATGACAATACCTAAGTATTGCTGTTGCTCTTCACCCAAGCCTGTGTCGCGAGATAGCAGTTGACTGAAACCCAGAATCGCGTTGAGAGGAGTACGCAATTCATGACTCATATTCGAGAGAAACTCACTTTTGGCTTTATTGGCTCTGTCCGCTTCTTCTTTTGCTTGTCGCAAAGTTATTTCTGCTTGTTTTCTTTCCGTAATATCACTGGCAGTACCTGTCGCACCGATAACATTTCCTTCCGAGTTTAAATGGGCTATCGCCTTGGTATTTATATCAATTATTTTCCCATCTTTTCCTAATACAATACTTTCATACTGAAATACTGAATTACCACTCAATAAATACTGCTGAATTTCCAGATCGGGAGCTGTTGATCCCGGTGCAAAAAAATCGCTAAAAGAACAACCAATCATTTCTTCAGGCTCATAACCATAAATCTGTTTTACCGCTTGATTGACAAAAGTAAGGTGTCCTGTCGCATCGCAAGACCAAATGATATCTTGCGAAGTTTCGACTAAGTTCCGATATTTTTCTTCACTTTCAACCAGGGCTATTTCTGCCAACTTGCGCAGAGTAATATCCATCAATGTTGTGAATATCTTTGTCACTTGTCCTTGCTGGTTTACCACAGGTTCTCCCCTGGCTTCGATGTAGCGAATGAAGCTTCCTTGATTTGTTTGGGAAGGTAAATTACCATCGGTAATTATTGATTCCGGCTGCAAAATTCGATATTCCAACGTGTATGGTTCCCCGGTAGTCATCGCAGCATTTATCCCGCTTTGCCACTTTTCTAGATCGTCGGGATGAACGTATTGAGCAAACTCAGCTAGTGTGGGTGCTGGCTGGCTTGAATCCAGACCAAAAATCCGGGATAATTCTTCTGACCAAATAGTTGTATTTGTGGACAAATCCCATTCCCAATTGCCGACGTGGGCGAGTCTTTGGGCTGCGGCGAGAGAAGTAGCTAAAGCCCGGAGTTTTTCTTCTGCTAATTTGCGCTCGCTAATATCCTGACTGACAGAAATCACGCAGGTTTCGTGATTAATTTCAATAATTTCTGCTGACAATAAAGCCGTCCTTATTTCACCTGTTTTAGTTCTAAAATTAAACTCATAGTTACGCACTATTTCTTTTTCTTGTAACATCAAAAATAATTTTATTCGGGCTTCTTGGCTGACCCAAATATTCAAATCAATTGCAGTTCGACCAATAATTTCGGCTGTCGAATAACCTATGGTTTGGCAAAAAGCATCATTGATTTCCAGGTGGCTGCCATCTTTAAGTCTGGTAAGGGTAATTGGATTAGGAGAAGAACGAAAAGCTTTAGCGAACTTTTCTTCCGAAAAACGCAATTGTGTAGTCCGTTCTTCAACTAAACTTTCTAATTCTTGATTTAATTTTTGTAATTTAGTGTTTTGTTCCGCTAATTGTTTTTCCATAAAATAGCTATTAATCGCTTCTTTTACGGTCAACTTCAAGTCTTCTGACTGCCAAGGTTTCGCTATGTAGCGGTACAATTTGGCGTGTTTAATAGTATTCGCTACTGCTTCTAGGTCTGCTTGTCCTGTCAGCATAATTTTGATAGTTTTTGGTGAAATGCGGTGAATCTGTTTTAGTAACTCGTCCCCTTTGATATTAGGCATCAAATAGTCGGAAATCACCGCCACAATTTCACTTCCCTCTGCGAGCAGTTCCTCCGCCAACTCCAAAGCATCTTCACCACCTTCAGCAGTTTCTAATAAATGTTCTTCTCCGAGGGCTTTTTTTAACTCAATTTTTAAACTTTCAAGGATTATAGGTTCGTCATCGACACAAATAATCACAGGTTTGTTGTTCATGCTTTTGCTAAACCAGATTTTATTATTTCTACTAATTCTTTGCCATCCCAGGGTTTATACAAACATTGGTGCAAATTTGCTTGTTTTTTTACCCTTTCTATGGCTACTGCGTCGGCTTGACCTGTCAAGATTACCTTCACAATCTTCGGATATTTTTTGTGAACATCTATCAGAAATTCATCTCCTTTAATACCGGGCATTAACCAGTCAGATACGATTACCAAAATATGACTTTCTTCGGCTTCTTCTTCAATTTCCTGAATGATTTCCATAGCTTCATCTGCATTTTCTGCTATTTCATAAAGGTAAGTATCTCCAAATTCTTTTTTTAATTGAATTTTTAAACTGTTTAAAACAACTATTTCATCGTCAACACACAAAATTACTGGTTTTCTCATAAACTTTTATCCCTGTGATTTTATGAAAATTGTGGATTTGCCAGGAAAGTTTTGGATCCTTAATTACCGTCAATGGTTGGCACTGGTAAGGATACACTAAATGTCGTTTTACCCGGTACACTTTCTACTTGCAGTTTACCTTCATGTTTGTGAATAATTTTCATCACTATATCCAATCCCAAGCCACTACCTTCCCCAGGAGGTTTAGTGGTGAAGAAAGGCTCGAAAATTCTGGGCATGATTTCTGGGGGAATGCCTTTACCACTGTCGGTAATGCTAACTGAGACTGCATTATTTCGGTACTTGACATCAATTTTTAACACTCCTTTATTATCCATGGCTTGTAAAGCATTGTGAACTAAATTCGTCCACACTTGATTTAGTTCATCAGGATAGCATAACACAGAAGGTAAATTAGTATCATAGTTTCTAATTACTTCTACTCCGTGTTTGATTTGATAATGGTAAAGGGTCAATACAGTTTCTATACCGTCGGTGATCTTAGCGATGACCTTGCTACCCGATTGGTCATAGCGAGCGTAGCTTTTTAAAGCAAAGACTATTTTCGCCGCCCTATCTATCGCTGTCGCGATATTTTTAGTGCTTTTTTGTACTGTAGCAAATTGATAAGCTGTTTGTAAAATTTGGTGGCTATCAGGAGCTTGAAATAAATCTAAAAAAGGTGCTATGTCACTGCCAATACCGATATCCAATAAAGTACAGGCAAGGCTGTCAGCACTTTCAATTCCTTCGGTTTCTAACTGGCGTTGTACTGCTTTTTTTAATTGACGTTTTTCTTTGCTAGATAATGTATCTTGTTCTTGGCTGGATCTGTGGAGTAGAGCAAAGAAATCCTCCAGGCGTTCTAGGGACAGTTGCTGGAAAAATTTTGGCAACTGAGCCAGATTTTCTGCCCAGAATTCGCCGATATTCTGCACAGACGATCGAATCGCACCCAAAGGAGAATTGATTTCGTGAGCAACTCCGGCTATTAGTTGTCCCAAAGCAGCCATTTTTTCCGATTGAACCAGTTCTTTTTGGGTGCGCTTGAGTTCTTGAAGAGTGTTAGCGAGTTCTTCATTTCTTTTTGATAAAACTGACTCCGCTAGTTTGCGATCGCTAATATTGCGGGCTACCCAAATAACCGCATCTTTGGAAAACATAGAAATACAGGCCGTAAACCACAGTTCGCGATCGCCAACTGTGAAGCTGTAGTCGAAATTAAGTGTTTGCTCCGTCTCTAAAACTTGTTGAATTAACATCCACCAATCATCGGGGTTTTCGTCGTCAAAAAAATGTTCTATTGTGAGGCTGACAATATCGCTATCTGCTTCGGAAAACCCCGCCGTATTGGTCGGCAAAACTTCTATATTCCCTTGGCTATCGAGGACGAGTACGATGTCTGTCATCGCTTCAAACACCGCGCGGACTTTATTTTCAGAAAAGTGCAATTTTGCTTCCAGCAATTGGCGATCGTTAATTTCTTGGTGCAATTTTTCGTTGCTAAATGCTAGCTCAGCGGTGCGTTCCCGGACTCGTTGTTCGAGTTCGGCATTGAGACGTCGCACTTCTGCTTCGGCAGCGGCACGCTCTTGTATTTCGGCTTTCAATTGATTGTTGGCACTGATTAATTCTAAAGTTCGCTGCTTAATTTGTGCTTCCAAATTTTCATTTAACAGCCGTAACTCTTCTGCTATTTCTCGGCTTGGGATCGTTTCTTTTTGCAATTGTTCGTTCACTGCGATCGACTCCTGGTTTTTTTCGGCAACTATGGGCTGCAAAACCTCAACCTTCCCTTGCATTTCTGGTGGATCTAAGGTTGGCTGCAAGGTACTTTGCATCACAAGCCTGGTTAAATATTCCGTCGCCTCGTATACCACCAAGCGCCCGATAGGTTGCTGCTGCACCAAGTCAAGGACAATTTGCTTGTGAATTATGACCTCAGAAATAGCCACATCTAAAAGAGGTATTTTGCTAGCAATTGTTTTTACAATATCGTTTTTTCTAAACATACCCAGCAATTGTGGCTGTTGATCGATTAAAATATAACTGTCTGGGGTCTTAATCATCGTGACCGCCTTATTCAAGAGTGTGTCGCCCGCCCTTGGTGTGGGGGGTCGATCGCCTCTTTTGGCAAGTTATGCGTATCAAAAACTAAGGTTGACATGGGCAAACCTGGGTAGAGATGCAGGCGTCCGCGAAAATTAATACAAACTTATTAGTAGATGTTAGCTTTTATAATTTGCTGCATAGCGCTCTTCACCGTTTCGGCCACTAGGATTTTATCATTTTTAGGAGTCTATCTAATCATAACCCTGCCTCTGTATGTCAGCACAGAGGCAGGGTTATCAATTGACTATGGAGAATTATTTAGTCGTAGCTTAGCGCACGGTGCTTCGGGATTCAGCTTCCGGCAAGCGCCACCCACCCAGTCGAGTTATTTTAGCGCTGCGTTCGGCCAACATTAGCAGTAAATAAATAGTCATTACATAGCCCGTGGCCAGAATGGGAATAATTAGAGGAATATCACGGTAAATCATAATTAGAGCCACCAGTCGAGGAGGAGAAGGTCAAACAGGAGGAGGACGGGTTCAAAACCACTACATTAAGCCAGCACACAAAACAACGCCTTGACTCTAAAGGCTGCTTTTTCATATAAAGCGCTAGGGAAAAATAAACCTTTCCCTATCCACTATCATTTACTGCTTTATTGATGCTTTAACAGCCTAAAGTATTCTACTCTAGCTGCCTTGAGCTACCGCACACATACAATGCGCTACCATTAACTCGTGTTTTTTTTGCTCCCATGAGCATAAAATATTTGCCACAGTTTTTGGTCGCGATCGGGTTAACAAGGCTGGCTCTAACAACCTCTTGCAGATACTCTAAAGCTGCCTGCTGATTTAGCTAGGCTTAATGTATGGAATTGTTTAAATCCTTAATATTTAGTATAGCACAGGTTTTATGGGATTTAAAGATTTTTCCCCAAAGTCCTTAACAATTCGATACAATAGGGTCACGTCTCTGGTAGCCTGCTACTGCTCACCCTCAGCCCCATAACTTGTGGCTGATGACAGACGATCGATCGCTATCGATCGCAGAGATTTTTGTTCCAGATCGCAGAGAATTACCTTAAAATAAAGATATGATATGTAAAATTTTGTTACTTTACGGCTTGAGTCGGCGTATCCATGATCTCTAGCACTCTCCTATTTTCCTCGGTTGAAGAAGACCTGCGACTGTTGACAGAAAACTTGAAACAGTTAGTGGGCGCCCGTCATCCCATTTTGTACGCGGCTGCGGAATACTTATTCGGCACAAAGGGAAAACGGGTGAGACCCGCAATAGTCTTGTTGGTCGCCAAGGCGACGATGCCCGATGGGGAAATCACGGAAAAACACCGTCGCCTCGCCGAAATCACGGAAATGATCCACACGGCAAGTCTAGTCCACGACGACGTGGTGGACGAGTCGGATCTCAGGCGGGGAGTGCCGACGGTGCACAGTCGGTTTAACAATCGAGTGGCAGTATTGGCGGGAGATTTTCTGTTTGCTCAATCCTCCTGGCATTTGGCAAATCTCGACAACCTGACAGTAGTCAAACTGCTTTCAGAAGTGATTATGGATTTAGCAGAGGGAGAAATTCAACAGGGACTAAATGGGTTTGATACCAGTTTGTCGATCGAAGCGTACCTAGAAAAAAGTTATTACAAAACAGCCTCTTTAATTGCCAACAGCTCCAAAGCAGCGGGCTGTTTGAGCGAGGTTTCAGCGGAAGTAGCAGACGATTTGTACAACTACGGTCGCAACATTGGTTTGGCATTCCAAATAGTAGATGATATATTAGATTTCACCGCTTCAACAGAAACTTTGGGGAAACCCGCCGGTTCCGATTTGATCAGCGGTAATCTGACAGCACCAGCACTATTTGCCCTGGAAGAAAAGCCTTACTTGGAAGTTCTCATAGAACGAGAGTTTGCCCAAGAAGGAGATTTAGAGCAGGCCCTAGCACTGGTGGCAGATTCTCAAGGTATAGCAAGATCGCGAGAATTAGCCACAAATCACGCACAGAAAGCAGTCCAATACTTGGCATCCATGCCCCATTCAGAGTCCCGCCAAGCTTTGATTGATTTGGCGGAGTACGTTTTGAGCCGACTTTATTAGAAGGAAGAAGGAAGAAGGAAGAAGGAAGAAGGAAGAGGGGACAGTGGGAGAGCAATGCTCTTCGGCCCAATGCCCAATGCCAATTCCCCATTCCCCATTCCTTCCCCCCTGGGGGGCTGGGGGGTTGCCCCATGAACAATTCCCAATTCCCAATTCCCAACTAAGCGATATCCGGGGGGAGATTGCTAGAATTTGACAGTAAAGTCGATCGATACTGTTGCAAGTAAACATTAATTAAGTTCTGCACTTGCTCGCGACTGACTTGGGTGCCGACTTCGAGATTGCCCGGAGTTTCAAAAAAAACAATACTGTCAAGACCTTCGAGAGCTAGCATCTGAAATAAAATGTGAGTAACAGGTATCGATACAGGCAAGACACGATCGCCCGCAGCAGCCGGAGCCTGGGAAGCATCTTTCAAATTACTCCAAGCGTAAATCACCCTCTTCTCTCGCCCCGGTTGCTTGAGATTGCTCAAAACCGTCATGGCCCAACTTCGATCGAAGTTTTGCAAAATAAAGTATTCGAGATGCTCAAGCTGTTGGGCAAGTAATCGTAGCGCCGGGGAGATCGCCTCTAGAATTTGTGGTGTCGAACCGTCAGGGGGAGCTTTGTCGATCAGAGATCGAATCTGTAGATCTAAATCCATCGGTCGCTATAATTTGAGATTGGATATTCAGAATTTCAGGTTAGCAGGTGCGCGTCCAAGTATTGTAAAACTATGGGATAGCTGGGGCCACCTGCTTGCATCTCACAAATCTAAAATCTTCCATCTAAAGTCAAATGAGTGTGCTAATTTCAAGGTTAGTTGTAAACAATCATGCGGGAAATCTGCCAGAGCGTGGAAACCATCTTTCAACTGCTGTTAGACGAACTTACAAAGTCCACTCGCGCGTCTGAGCAGAATTGCCGGGATGTAGCAGGACGACTCGCAGCAGAAGTCAACAGGATATGCACAGAAAGCCAGCGGATTCAAGCCTCTGGAGACATAGAAGGTTCTGCCCTAGGTCTCGCCCAGCACCGCTTGCAACAATGCCTCCATTATTACAATTTAGGCTCCGGGCCAGGACGAGTAGAATTACACAGTACCCTCAGTGCGATCGTCTATCGCTACATCACTCCACCCCAGGTGCAGTCTAGCTACCAGGCGCGGATTGAGCTGATCAAAGATTTCTTGCAAGGATTTTATCTCGAAGCTTTAAAAGCATTCCGGCGCGAAACGCAACTGCCACCCACCTACAGCCCCCGCACTCGCTTAGAATTAGCAGAGTACATGGCATTTGTAGAGCGCTTTGGTAAACGGCGTATTCCTTTGCCTCGGAACCGCAGCCAGCAACTAATTATTTTGCGGGCCCAAACCTTTTCCCAGCAGCAGCCCAAAGAAACCTCCGTAGATATGGAACAAGCCGCAGACGGAGGGGCTACAGATTCTGACCAAACCTGGAACGACTCTTCAGTACACTCAGTACGAGAGGCGATGGCCGGACAAGGTGCCACTGGAATTCGCCCCTACGGCGAGGAGTCAGAGTCTCTGCGACAGAACGTGATAGACGAATTAGTTGCTTACTTGAAAGAGCGCAACCAAGAAGAATGCGCCGATTATTTTGTGCTGAGGTTGCAAGATTTGCCAACCCAGGAAATAGAGGCAATTCTGGGCATCACTCCCCGCCAAAGAGACTATTTGCAGCAGCGCTTCAAATACCATTTGCTTCGGTTTGCGATGTCTCACCGGTGGGAACTGGTTCACCAGTGGCTAGAAGCAGACTTAGATCGAAACTTGGGTTTGCTGCCGGCTCAGTGGCAAGCTTTTTGTGAGCAAATTGGCCCAGAGGGACAGCGTTTGCTAAAGTTGAAGCAACAGGGTCTGTCAGATTCAGCGATCGCACAAACCCTCGGCAGCACGGTAGCCCAGGTACAGAAAAGGTGGTTTAAGTTGCTGGAACTGGCCTGGGAATTGCGTAATCGTTCAGATTCCGGAGAAGGGGCATCTAGTGATGAATAACGAAACGAACAGGGATGCAGAGGCTTTCGAGCGCCATTTTTTAGACTGGATATTGCAAGCGCCTGCGAATGCCTTGAGTGAAGATGAGGAAAACTTAACTGGGCCGTTTCCCTCCCAAGAGTGGGACGACACAGGAGAGCATTCCGAGAGGGAATACTGGGAATGGGACGAACCAGACCCACTTGACTATCAAGTTGGGACCCAAAGCAATGAAACCGCACAACCGCTGACAATGGGAGAAATACCGACCGTGCAAGATCGTTTTCAGACTTTGTTAAAACAGAGGCTAAGAGCCTCCATTGAATCCAACCCGCCGCTGTTTCCTTGGGAAACAGAAATTCAAAGCTACGACCACGACTATCCAGACGATGTAACCCCCCAATGGGTTCCCCCCCTACACCTCTGGACACCCCAACTCCAAAATATCAGATGGGGACGCCTGCCAATTCCGATCGCCCAAGGGGTATTTGCTCAACTCCTAGAACCCTGTCAGAATCTGGTAATGTCGTCGCTGCGAGAAGGATCGAAATTAGTTCAGGCTGTAGATAGCTTGTTTCCCGACCAATCTCAGGAACTCAACGAATTAGCTGGCTTAGTGCTCAGAGGTGCCGTCCGCGGAGTTGAAGTTTTAGATATAGAGGATTTTCCGAATTACGAAGCCGCAACAGCCGACCAACAAATGCTACTGTCGCTGATGGCCGCGCGGGAAATTCTGGATTCTCTAACTTTGAATTGTCCAGCAAATCAGTCGCCAGTGTCACGAGAATGGCTGACTGCATTGGGTTCCCTCACTCTAAAAGCCCAATACCAGTCAAGGAGTGACACAGAACAGTCGATGACATCTTTGAGAGTTGAGTGTCAATTTCCCGGAGGAGGAAGTTTGGAACTTAAAGGAGAAAATGCAGAAGCAAGTGCACAGCGACCAAATTCAGGTAATTTAAGTGTGGAGTTGTTTGACCCGCAACCTGACAAAACCTATGCACTAGAAGTTCGCTTCCAAAACTTCGATGCCAGAGCTTTGATGTTTGCAATTCGTCCTACTTTGTCCGTCTAAAATTGCAACTAAAAAGGCAAATATTAAATAAATAACTGCGTTTTTGGATAGGATTTTTACCGATCGCAATTTGGTAATCAGCCGCCAAATCAATCGGTATAAACAATCACAAATAAACCAGGGAAAATCGAAGGGGTGCAAATGACAACTGATAACCTGCGAAAGATACCTTTTTTTGGTAAGCTGTGGGAGCAGATTGAGGCAATGCCTCCGCCGGTGACTGAGGATTCTTTACTGCTGCGAATCCTAGTTCAGTTGTTGGTAATAGTGGGAATTGTGGCTACGGATGTTGCTTCGGAAGAGAATCTCAATCTTTGGGCAGTGCCTGTTAGTATTGTGGGGGCAACTTGGAGTTGGTATCGCCGGCGCGATCGCAATGTAGCAGCTAAATTCTGCATCGCCATTGGTATGCTGGTGGCCCTGTTCGCCTTCTTCAGCCGTTTGGTAGGAGAATTGAACGATACAAGGTTAGTTTTGGCCCAACTATTAATTCAAGTTCAAGTGCTGCACAGCTTCGATTTGCCGCGCCGCAAAGATTTAGGCTACTCGATGGTAATCGGGCTGATTTTGTTGGGAGTAGCAGGGACTCTCAGCCAAACCTTGACTTTTGGACCACTGCTGTTACTGTTTTTAGCTTTAGCGCTCCCGACTTTAGTTTTGGATTATCGATCGCGCTTGGGACTCTCCCAGCTAGAAAAGACTAAGCAAAATGTAGAAAATCAAGATCAAAAAAACAAAAACTGGTCATTATTTGCAGCCACCTTATCTCCAAAATCTTTTGGTTTATTGTTGCTAATAACTGTGGGATTGGGGCTGACTATATTTGCATTTTTACCACGCCTCCCTGGTTATCAATTACGGACTTTTCCGGTGAGTGCTCCGATTGAATATAAGGGGGAGTTTGACTCCCGCAGTATTCTGAATCCAGGCTATGTCAGAGGGGGAAATCAAAAAGGAAGTGGCACAGGAAGGGGGAGAAACCCAGACAAAGGGCCAGGAGAGGTAGATTCTACTTTTTATTACGGTTTCAATCAGCGCATCAATCAAAATTTACGGGGGGAAATGACACCTCAAGTGGTGATGCGGGTGCGATCGCAGGCGGCGGGTTTTTGGCGGGTATTAGGCTTTGACAAATACACCGGTCAGGGCTGGGAAATTTCTCGCAACGAACAAGCTCAAAAGATTAACAGACCAAGGTGGTCCTATCAATTTTATCTGAATCCGTTTCCAAATGCACCCCGGACTCAAGAAGTGATTCAAAGTTATACTATTGTTGCTCAATTGCCGAATTTGATTCCGGCTTTAAACAAGCCGAAAGAGCTTTATTTTCCGACTAATGAGGTGGCGTTTGATGCGGAGGGCGGTTTGCGATCGCCTATAGAATTGGCGGCAGGTACGACTTATACGGTGATTTCTAATGTGCCTTATCGCGATCGGGATTTGTTGGATAAAACGGGTACTGATTACCCGAAAAATATTCGCAAGTTCTATTTAGATGTGCCTCCTAAAATTGCGGCCAAGGTGCGGGAAAAAACCGAGGAAATATTGCTGGCTAGAACTAGAGTAGCTAAATCAGATAGAGCGATCGACTCTCCCTACGAAAAAGCTTTATATTTGGCTCAATATTTAAAGCAAAATCCGAATTATAAAATTGAAAAAGCCTTGCCTTATTTAGAAGAAAATGAAGATTTAGTCGAGGGTTTTCTGTTTGGTTATCAAAACACCCAGAATGGCAAAAAGGTGACTGGTGGATATCCAGACCACTTTTCGACGGTGCTGACAATTATGCTAAGGTCGATCGGAATTCCGGCGCGGATGGTGGGCGGATTTGACACGGGGGAATTCAACCCGTTTACGGGTTTATATATTGTCAAAAATACCGATGCTTTCTTGATGACGGAGGTATATTTTCCCAATTACGGCTGGTTTGCTTTTAATCCGATTCCCGGTTATCCTCTGATTCCGGCTTCGGTGGAAGATAACCAGACTTTTAGCGCCCTGGAATCATTTTGGAAGTGGGTAGCGGGTTGGCTACCAACGCCTCTGAGAAGTGGGTTAGATTCAGTGTTCGCTTTTGTGTTCGGCTGGATCGGTTTGATTCTGGGATGGTTTTTGGCGCAGTTGGCGAAGGGCTGGGTGGGGCTGTTTACTGGCTTAATTGCTGCGATCGCCTTTGGCTTCCTTGGCTGGTTAATTTGGCAACTGTGGCGCAAGTGGCGCTACCGTCGTTGGCTGGGGAAGTTGCCGCCTGTGGAGGGGGTTTATCAGGAAATGTTGAAGGATTTGGCGAGTCGGGGATTTGTGAAACCTCGCGCTCAAACGCCTTTGGAGTATGCTGAGGCGATGCGCCAAAATCAGGGAACTGATGAAGCAGATGTGATTGAGGAGGTTTCTCAGGCTTATGTACGCTGGAAGTACGGAGGGGAAATGGGTAATTTGAACCAGTTGCGGCAGTTGGTGGAGAATTTGAGGAAATCTCACTTAAAAAAACTTAAAAAGCGCTGGTTTTAACTTAAACAGTCCTGGACGCACGGGGGGTCAAAAACCCGGTTTGTGCCTCAAGAACTCAGGCGAGAGAGGGAGATAAGAGAGATGAATAATTCCGATGTTACCGGATTTGGTATCATATCGTTTCCGGCTGCATCGGAATGATTTAACCACAGAGAACGCAGAGAACACAGAGGGAGATAAGAGAGATGAATAATTCCGATGTTACCGGATTTGATATCAGATGCTACCGGATTTGATATAAGTCCTGTTAAATTCAGTTTTTGTCAATAAAAAACGGGTTAACCCTATGAGGTTAACCCGCCAGCTTAGAAACGCGCAGATCAATTAGTTTTGAACTACCAGCTTAACGTTGGCGTTTTGCAAACCACGTTGCTTGACTGCTGCCAAGGTTTTGTTAACTGCGTACTTCTGGTTGATCGAGTTGATCAACTCGGTTTGATTGTGCTTTTTGGCGACGCCCCACAAGTCTGCAATCAAGTCGAAAGAACCGTCGCTATTGCGAGACCAACCCAAGTCATATTCGCCTTCGAGAGTTGCTACGATGTCGGAGCGAACACGTTGGCCGTTGTAGCCACGAACATCAGCTTCTGACTTGACTGTGATACCCAAGTCGCGTAGGGAAGCTTTCAGGATTTCGGCATCGGTGATTTTGGTACGCAGAGTGCTAAAGTGAGACATTGGATTTCCTCCTAATAGAACTGAGAGAGAAACAACAACGGTCTGGACTTAACGGTGCCGCTGGGCGGCTCTTGAATCGAACTGCTAGCTGTGGCTAGCCTTTGCTCCTGTTTGGACCAGGAGAAAGCTTTTAGAATTCCATGCGCTGGTATTCAGCGACGGAAGACGCAGCGGGCCGTGCGCGCTGTCTCGCCCAATCTCGGAGGGCGCTGACCTGTTCGGTCATGGTTTTAGACAGTGGCAATGTGGATTTAATGGCCGCGATGATATCTAACTGCGTAAACTCTCTATCTTGAGCGAAGGCTTCGTACATGGCTGCTACTAGCCCTTGCTCAATCTCTGCGCCTGAAAAGCCATCGGAAACGTTGGACAGTTGCTCTAAATCGAAGCGAGAGATGTCCATGCGCCGCTTTGACAGGTGAATTTTGAATATATCTTGGCGTTCTTCTTTCGTTGGCAGGTCAACAAAGAATAGCTCGTCGAATCGCCCTTTCCTCAAGAATTCCCCCGGTAGCCGCTCGATGCGGTTGGCTGTTGCCATGACGAAAACTGGGGAAGTTTTTTCTTGCATCCAAGTGAGGAAGGAACCGAAAATTCGGCTGGATGTGCCTCCGTCTGAGTCGGCAGAACCAGTGCCTCCTGCAAAGGCTTTATCTAGTTCGTCAATGAATAGGATGGCTGGAGAGATGGATTCTGCGGTTTTTAGGGCGTTACGGAGGTTAGCTTCCGATCGACCTACCATCGATCCGTCGTAGACTCTACCCATATCGAGACGTAGCAGAGGCAGTCCCCAGAGGCGGGATGTAGTCTTGGCAATCAGCGATTTTCCGCATCCTGGTACACCAAGAATCAGCATTCCTTTGGGTTGGGGCAAACCGTATTCTCTCGCTCTCTCTGTGAAAGCGTTGGAACGCTGCTTGAGCCACCGTTTGAGTTCTTCTAAACCGCCGACTGCATCCAGGGTTTCGTCTTCTTCTATGAACTCTAGAATACCGTTGCGCCGAATTAGCTGCTTTTTCTCCGAAAGAACTATGTCTACTTCGTCTTCTGTCAAGCGCCCTTTGCAAACTTGGGCTTTGCGATAAACTTTTTCGGCTTCATCCTTGGTTAATCCCAAGGCTGCTTTCAAGAGTTTTTCTCGCCCTTCTGTGGTAATGCGTCGCGATTTGGTTTGTTCCAACTGGCTAGACAATACTTGGTTTAGTTCCGCCATGTCTGGCAGGGCGAAGTCTAAGACTACCACTTCTTTTTCTAGCTCGATCGGAATTTGCTGCAAAGGAGACATCAGTATAATTGTCTTTTGTGTTCCTTTGAAGTTGGCGATCGCATCACGCAACAACCTAGTTACAGCCGCATCATCTTTAAAAGGATGAAGATCCTTGAATATATAGATACTGGGGTTGCTGTTGGGTTCTCGCTGCCGGATCACCCATTCCAGGGCTGCCTGTGGCGAGAGCGTGTTTTGCTGGGCGTTTGTCCTAGGTTCACCGTACTTTAGCATACCCTGGGTTACAGTCCAGACAAAGACTTGCCGTTGTGGTTTGCCTTGAGCGATTGTCCAAATTGCTTGCTCACACCGCTCTTCCTCGGATGTCACGAGGTAGATCAGAGGATATTGAGCTTGGATTAGAATACTGATCTCTTCTTGCATATTCCTCGACCCACTAGAGACGGTGCTATCTTGGCTAAATCTCAATGCTGCCATTAGCTGAAAACTGACTATTTCAGTTCTAGCCGCTTGCGGAAGCAAGGCATTCTTAGCAGGGAACTAATTCTTCCTCTCCCGGTAGGGCTGTGCTGGCGCTGACGCCGGACACCTGCTTTACTGGAAGCTCCTGCTCAGCCAATACGCTTGGCTGACTTGTTAACGATGCCAGTTCTCCATCTCGCATTACTACTGAACCCGTGCATTCTGGACAAGTGTATACCCGATGGGTTTGTCCGTAGGAGGCTTCTACTTCGTCAACCAGTTCGGAGTTTCCTAGGTAAAAGACAATTGCCCTTTCGGCAATTGATGACATCGGTTCCGATTCAACTGCGGCTTTGATTTTGAGCTGGCGATGCAGTTCAGGTGGAAGATACAGTGTAACTTTTTGCTTTTCTTGCATAGGACTGTGAATTGACTTACCCGGGTATGTATATCAGAATAGCGGCTCCTTTCTTTGCTGTCAAGACTCTATACAGTTTTAACGTCACTTTGTAATATTTAGTTACAATATTTCGGTTCTCAAACGACAAACTAGGGAATCTAGCTGATGAGTCTGGGTATCTGGGAGACGGTGGCAGATATGAGAGCATCATATATATATTGAGTGGGCGATCGCCGACTTGCCCATCTTTGCGATCGCCACAGTGGCACTAACGGCTCGGAACCAAAAGTTTCATTGCATCTATCTAAAGGTATCTATATGGCGATTATTGTAACAGAAAACTAGGCTATTTTACTAAACTTCAATCGTCCTTTGGGTTGATGTAATTGAGAGAGTAAATCGGTTTTAATGAATGGAAACTTAGATTGTAGGAAACAGTTTCAATGCGTAAGTTAAACATAGGTCTATCCGAAGAGCAACGTGCGGGAGTCATCGAACTGTTGAATCACGACCTCTCAGATGCTTATCTGCTGTTAATCAAAACTAAGAAGTACCACTGGGATGTAGTTGGCCCGCAGTTTAGATCGCTCCATCAGTTGTGGGAAGAACACTATCAGGCGTTAACACTAAATATCGATGCTATGGCGGAACGGGTGAGAACTTTAGGTGGCTATCCAATTGGTACTGCTGAGGGTTTTCTGAAGTATGGTTCGATTAAAGAACATATCGGCGATTTGCCTTTAGCTACGGAAATGGTATCGCGTTTAGTTGATGACCACGAGTTGGTTATTCGCAATCTCCGTGAACACGTCGAACAGTGCAGTGAAGAGTTTAAGGATGATGGAACGGCAGACTTTTTGACTGGTTTGATGGAACAGCACGAACAAATGGCTTGGATGCTGCGGTCTTTTATTGAAGGGGAATCTATTTCGCCCGATGGTAAGCAGCCAAAAGCTCAAACTCCTACAGCTTCTCACGCTTAGAAATACAGCAGATTGCAGGTTTATGAAGTACACCCCCGCTCTTCGAGTGCCGTAGGGAGACGGCAGTGCCGTGTCCCTACTGGAATCTGCTTTATAAGTAGAAGGAAAAAGGAAAATAACTTTTCGTTTCTTTAACCTTCTTCCATAGCTCGATTTGCTAAACGATTGAATCGCATTCTTTCATACACCTGGGACGGGAGTATTTTGTGAATCCTGGTTCGCTGGTTGATGGTGGCCATTGTTGTTCCTTCACTGGATGGCAATTGTTGTTTCAACTCTAACCCAGATTGAGTAAATGGTTTAACTAGAATTCTTAAGATACTTTCCATACACAAAATATAAAAATTGTGACGCAAAAGAGTCATGAATAAATCTTCTTTAAAAGCTCGATAGAGCCAAAATAATGTACTCAAATGGTTGCCGTTACGGTTGCTTTTTATTGCTAAATTGTACATATAAAAACTGCTGTTTGACCAGCGATAAATCTTGGCAGGAATGTCAGGATGCTGCTCCCGCACATCTGCCATAATTAAAGAGTGAGATTTTGCCATTGCTGCATAGTTACAAGACATACTGCTGGGAATCTGTCGATAACCAACTAAAAATTCTGGTACTACTTTAAATTGATAATGTTCAGCGATGCGGAGGAAAAGTTCCAAGTCTTCGCAGCCTTGGGCATTTTCGGCTTTCAATTGGCTATTGTAACCGCCGACTTTCTCGAAACAAATCCGGCGGATCAGACATGAACTCGCATTACCCATAAAATATTTATAAACTAAAGCTGTGTAAACTTCTCCTTCTACGATAGAGTTGTAAAATCCACCTGTGAGTAAGTCTTGTTCGTTGATATCAAGGGACCACGAATAGACCACTCCTACGGATGGCTCTGATTTCCTTAAGCAGTCTAATTGTTTTTCTAGGTTTTGAGGATACCAAATATCGTCGGCATCGATGGGAGCAATATATTCGCCTCTCGATTTTTCGATGGCGAGGTTGCGCGCGGTTGCTACGCCTGCATTTGATTGTTCCAATAGGATAACTCGCTTATCTTTTTTGGCGAAAGATTTGATTATGTCTGCGGTGGTGTCTGTAGACCCATCGTTAACAACTAATATTTCTATGTTTTGATAAGTTTGAGATGATACAGATAAGAGTGTTTTGGCAATAAAATTTTCAGCGTTGTAAGCAGGTATGATGACGGAAATTAAAGGCAAATCTAAATCGTTGTGGGAAATGTTCATATATGGTCTAAACTGGTTTTGGTAAAATTGTGGAGTAAAAAGGCTGAGCTAATGGTATGTTAGGAAACGACTAAAGGTCGATCGTACACTGTCAAAAAGCATCTCTGGTATATGTGCTTTTTTATACGTTTAATGGAGTTCGCCCTCGCAATTTGGTGTCTGTCAACAGAGTCACAGAAGAGGATGGAGCGTGCTTGTTATCAGGTTTACACAAATCATGGTATTTTTAAAGATTTTGTAAAGCTGTTGCTTTTATACTACCAGTGTGCGCCAAATCCGGCGTAAAATACGGGTAGCAATTGGGGAAAAAGCAGCGACAGGCCCCAGAAAAAAATGCCGTTGAAGAGAAACAAAGGTCGGGTTGTTGAGTAAAAAGTAGAGCTGTCTTTATCCTGTGTAAAGTAGCATCTGTAAAATTAACCGAAGTTTGTGCTAGGAAAATTAAAGAAATTAGGTGATGATTTATACTCCTGAACCAACTGTATCCGTGATTATCCCAGTCCACAACGGCGGGGCTTACTTCCGCACCTGTTTGTCAAAACTGGATCGAGCTGTACCGAGACCGATGGAGATTATTGTAGTAGCAGATGGGGACAGCGATGGTTCCTGGCGTTTGGCAAAGGAATTTGGTGCTAAATTAATCAGAATTCCAGAATCCGGGGGGCCGGCGCGGGCCAGGAATTTGGGCGCTCAGGCTGCGAAGGGAGATATTCTGTTTTTCGTGGATGCTGATGTGGCTGTTTGTCCAGAAGCTATAGGCTACGCAATTTCGGTATTCAAAAATAACCCTTATTTAGCTGCGGCAATTGGTTCTTACGACGATGCTCCTGGAGATCCAGGTTTTTTGTCGCAATATAGAAATCTGATGCACCACTACGTCCACCAAACAGGTAATGAAGAAGCTTCGACTTTTTGGGGTGCTTGTGGATTGATCCGCCGGGAAATTTTTTTGCAGATGGGTGGCTTTAATGAAAGTTATCGCCGACCTTCGATCGAAGATATTGAACTAGGCTACCGTTTGAAACAAGCAGGTTACAGAATTAGGTTGTGTAAAACATTACAGGTGAAACACTTAAAACGGTGGGAACCGATTTCGTTACTGAGAGCTGATTTTTTCTACCGAGCATTGCCTTGGACTGAGTTGATTTGGCGCGATCGCAAATTGAACAATGACCTCAACTTGCAAGTTTCGAGCCGCCTCAGCATAGTTTTAACTTATGCCATGTTACTCTCATTTTTGGGTACTTGGTGGTCGATCGGCTGTCTGATATTGGCTAGCTTGCTGGCTGTACCGCTGGTAGTAATTAATGCTCCGCTTTACGGCTTTTTTTGGCGGAAACATGGTATGATGTTCGCGCTCAAAACAATTCCTTGGCACTGGCTTTACTACTTTTACAGCGGACTAGGCTTTGCGATCGGCACTGCTCGCCATGTGTTGTCCCAAAAAAAGCCCTTGACTGTCAAGGTTAGCTTGCCAGTATCTGCTCAACCGCTCAAGACCAACTGAAGAAGGTAAATGTTTCAATCGATCGATAATGTCTCAGGGTATTCACGGGTGCATCTACTAAGTTCACAAGTTATAACAGCATTAGATAGTCATATAAAAAACTAGAGGTAGGCAAGTGTGAAACATTATCCTGTTGCGATCGTCGGTGCTGGACCTGCCGGTTTGACCGCAGCCTACGAGCTAGTCAAGCAAGGTATCATCCCTGTGGTATTAGAAAAAGGTGATAAAGTTGGGGGAATAGCTCGCACCGAAACTTACAAGGGCTATCGTTTCGACATTGGTGGCCACCGTTTTTATACTAAAGTTGCTGCTGTGCAGCAGTTGTGGCAAGAGGTGCTGGGTAATGATTTTATCAAAGTGCCACGATTGTCCAGAATTTATTATCGAGGTCGTTTTTTTGATTATCCGATAAGTGCCTTCAATACTCTATTTAATTTGGGCATATTTGAAAGTATGCTAATTTTGTTGAGCTATCTGAAAGTGAGAATTCAGCCACTTCCTGAAGAAAAAACTTTTGAACAGTGGGTGATTAATCGTTTTGGGGAACGACTATACAAAACATTTTTCAAAACTTACACTGAAAAAGTTTGGGGCATTCCCTGTTCGGAAATTCAAGCAGATTGGGCTGCACAGCGAATTAAAGGATTGTCATTGAAGACAGCAATTGTTAATGCTTTGTTTGGTAGCAATGATACTAAAACTTTAATTAAAGAGTTTGATTATCCGGCTTTGGGGCCGGGGATGATGTGGGAAAAGTTCGCGGAAGCTGTGGAAAGTAAAGAGGGGAAAGTTTACCTCGATACTAAAGTAGTTAGCTTGGAGCGTGAAGGAAATAAAATTAAAAGTATTACTGCTGAACATAATGGCGAATTAGTGCAATTTTCGGCGGATAATTTTGTGACGAGTATGCCGATATCGGCGCTGGTAGCAAGAATGGATCCGCCACCGCCACCAGAGGTTTTGCACGCGGCGCGATCGCTCAAATATCGAGATTTTTTGATTGTATCGCTGATTGTCGATCGCCCAGATTTGTTTCCCGACAACTGGATTTATATTCACTCTCCCGAAGTTAAGGTGGGACGAATTCAAAATTTCAAGAATTGGAGTGCTGCTTTAGTTCCAGACGCTAGCAAAAGTTGTTTGGGAATGGAATATTTCTGTAGTGTAGGTGACGAGATTTGGGAAATGTCGGATGCGGAACTTGTGGAATTGGCAAGTCGCGAGTTGGTTGGTTTGGGTTTAGCAAAATCTGCGGATGTTGAGGATGGAGTTGTGATACGGCAACTCAAAGCTTATCCAGTTTATGATGGCGAATATCGGGGACACTTGCAGGTTCTGGAATGTTTTTTGAAGGGAATTGAGAATTTGCAGACGATCGGGCGTAATGGTATGCACCGATACAATAATCAAGACCATTCTATGCTAACGGGGATATTGGCTGTGAGAAATATTTTGGGGGAAAAGCACGATTTGTGGGATGTGAATACTGAACGCTCGTACTATGAAGATTTTTCAGTAGATCGATCGAAGGAAAAAAAGGATTCGGATTTGATTTCGCAGTCTAGTTGAGATTGGGTAATGGTGACCACGGAGGCGATCGCGCATCTTTTGTGTATGGGCGATCGCTCAACTAAGTAAAATCCACTTAATTAAACGTAAAATACGGATGACCGAAAAGCTGACTGCATAAGTCTTCTTCACATCGATCTTCTTCCTTCTTCACATCGATCTTCTTCCTTCTACTTATCATCACCCAAACATAATCTAAACTTGCGCTCGCTATCAAAGAGCGCATCACGATTCAGCAGCCCATGGAGATTGAAGAATTAGGGGTGATTGGTGTGATGTTTAGCTATTTTGAACTGTGGGAGACATGGCTATATTTTGTGCTTGTGTCTGCATGAATTCAATATCCGATCGCGACCAAATGCGTGGCCCGGTGCACTGATGAGCAATTAACAGTCCCCAAAGCCCCTTCGCAGTTAAAATTGGGACTGCTAAATTAGCGCGAACCTTCAGGCTACGCAGAAAATCTCGGTGACATTCGTGAATTGGTTCTAGTTCAATATCTGTAATTGCTCTGACTCTACCCCCTTGGTACAAAGTAGCATATTCGCCGTTAAAACAGTCACTAGGCCCGGTGGAACCTAAAATTGACAGTTCGATCGCACTTAACATCTCGCAGGTAACTTGACCATGCCACTGTCTGTAAAAATAGTAGAGTATGGCGCGATCGCTTTGTAAGACTTCTCGAATTTCGTATAGGGATTTTTCAACTAATACATCGCGCTTGAGACGAACTGTCAAGCTATCAACAATTTTTTGCAGGCGATCGACAGACATGGTATCAATGGTTTAGATAGGTACAATTACAGGATAGCGTACCTAAATTTTGCTGCGATCGCACGAGGCTGTATAGCTATGGGGATTTGGTCATAAATTTTAGTGTAAATTTCGTAAATAACCTTTCCTCAAGCTTGTTTAACTTGAGGAAATATAACTCATGTCAACTTAATAAATACAGCGCTAATTCAGACTTGGCTATAAATTTTTATCATTTTTTTATGAAAAAAATGATAAAAATTTATGCGATTTATTTAAAAATTAAAAATAGTGGTATTACTTCTGTTATTGCTTTACTCCACCTTACTTGGTGATACTTATTTTACGGTACAAATACTTAAATGCGTCCGGTGGCGATCGCCAGACCATCCCTGGTTAATTCTGAGTGTTGAGGTCTCAGACCTCTGACACAACTCCAGGGAGTTCCCTTCCCTAGGTGAAAGCAATTACGGTATGGTCCACAAAAAGGTGAGAGAGTTAACCAGGAAAGTACAGTCCTCTAGTATAATCTTTGATAGAGTCAAAAGGAAGATTAAAGTTAAGACAATTGGTAGTGTCGCTTATAATCAAAAAAATCGGAGATTTTGGGTCTAGTGTTACCGCATAAGTTTATGATGCCAAAATCCTGACAATTACCCCGACTACCAGAGCCGTCAGCATCTATTGGCGGCGGCCAAATATCTGAACCTTTACGATGTCGCGGTTTTCTAACCAATATCACTCCTATGCCCCCTGATGTTTATTCCCTCCCTCAATCAGGTAATTAACCGGAATCCCCTCATTGTAACGCCTCAGACACCCATAGAAGAGGCGATAGAACTGATGAGTCGCACGGGGGCGAGTTACGTGCTAGTGCTAGAACAGCACGGGAATTTTCAACGAGAAACTTGGACGGACCCGAAAGCAGCACCAGCAAGGAAAAATTTAGGTTTTTACGATACCGTACCCCGTCCGGTACACTCAGATTTAAATGGGCGGAGTCTCAAGAGCTCAAAACCAAGCTATCCGGCTGATGGCCCAGTGCTGGGTATCATCACAGAACGAGATATTGTACAGCTAAATTCGATCGGCGCTTCTTTGAAAGGATTTGCGATCGAACAAATTATGATCAGAACGGTAACTGTAGCCAGAGAATCGCAAATTACCGACATTTTCGCCTTGGGAAGTCTGCTGGAAAAAAACCAAATAGGCCACTTGCCAATTGTCAACGAAGTTGACGAACTTGTCGGTATCATTAGCACTCAAAGTTTGCTAGAAATGTTACAGGATGCTGGGAACTCGAAAAAAAAAGCAGTTAGTAGCGTTTCGTCATCTCAAACGGTATTGGCACCCCCTCCGCCAGCGCCAAGTTTGCATCCGAAATTAGAGTTGCCAGCTAACTCAATTAAACTTTATCAAATCCCTCGCATCGCTGCCTCCCGGATTATACACGCTCCGGCGAGTGCTTCAGTTCGTTACTTGGCGCAACTGATGTTCAGAAACAATGTTAACTATGTATTGATCGCCGAAACCGCTGAACAAAATGCGACGGGGACGACTCAGAATTCAAAATTTACCAACAACAAGCTGATTGGGGTGGTCAGTACCCGCGATATTGTGCTGCTGCAAGCACTGGGAATAGACTCTAACCAAACTAAAGCGGGAACGGTTTGCAGCAGCCCGCCAGCCCTGATACGGCCTTACCAAACTCTGGAAACAGCGATCGGTCTTTTGCAAAAAACCTACTGCCAACTGCCTTTATTAGTTGTCAACGAAAATAGTCACCCGATCGGTATTGTTAATCCTAAAACCATCCTATTGCAAGCCCTGGATTCAAAGTCTCTCCATTCGGGTTTAATCGCTTTGCAGCGCCAGCTAGAATCTACCAGCACCCAATATAAAAAAATATCTGCACAAATAAAAATGGCGGCGGTGCATCGCCAAGAAATTGAACAAATCTCTCAAAAAAGTTCCGACCTCGCAAATCTGGCGCTTCAAATCAACAATCAAGGGATTTGGAATTGGAATATTGAAACTGATGAGTGTTTTTATTCCGATCGCTGGAAACAAATGCTGGGTTACTCTGAGAGTGAAATCGACCACCGCAGTTCCGAATGGTGGAACCGAATTCACCCCGACGATCTGGATTTAGTCAAAGCAGTTGTAGAAGATCACCTAGCCGGAAAAACAGCGGAGTTTGTAACAGAATACCGGATGCAATCCAAAGACGGTAGCATTATTTGGCTGCTCAACCGGGGTCAGCTTTTGCGAAATGCTGAGGGAAAACCACTGCGGATGGTGGGAACTCATACAGATATTACTCAAAAGAAGGAGTTAGAGGTAAAACTCCGCGAAAGCGAGCAGCAGCAATCAGAAATATTTGACTCTCTGAAAGCAACTGTAATTTTTCAGATGGATGTGCGAGGGGCTTGGACATTCCTGAGCCGTGCTTGGGCGGACATGACTGGTTATTCAGTGGCAGAAAGTTTACAAACTCATTTTTTAGATTGGATACACATCAATGAGCGACAGCAGTGTGCCAAATTATTCGATTCTTTGGTGGCGCGCAAGTCAGAATTTCATCGGCGAGAAGTGCAATTTTTGAAAAGGTATCCTATCGGTTTTGATGAGTTAGACAATAAAAGTTGTTCCGGCTTTATTTCAGTGGAAATATTTGCCCAGGCGAGACTGAATTCCGAAGGTGAAATTGTTGGAATTTTGGGTACTTTGCATGATGTCAGCCGCCGTGTCGAAGGGGTTGAGGAACTCCGGGAAAGTGAAAGGGCAATTCGAGCGCTCTACGAGGTAATGGTGAGCTCTCAAGGCTCCTTTGATGAGCGCACGGCGAGGCTGCTGGCAATGGGTTGCAGTCAGTTTGGCATGGATATTGGGCTGTTGGGACGGGTTTTGGGCGATCGCTACGAAGTGATGGCAACTTATTTACCAGAAGATTTTCCCTTCGGATTTGCCAAAGGAGACGGTTTTGCTTTAAGTAGAACTTTTGAACGAGAGGTGTTGCGATCGCCAGAACCCATTTCCATCGAATCGGCGGGTACTACTCAGTGGCGACACCACCCGGCTTACACAGTGCGTCGGCTGGAGGCATTTATGGGTACGCGGGTAATGGTAGGCGGTCGAGTTTTTGGCACCTTGAGCTTTACATCCCGCACCGCTAAACCTCCTATAAAACCCCTCAATTTAGAAATCTTAAAGTTGATGGGGAATTACATCGGCTCGGAAATTGCCCGCGAGGAACGAGAGCTAACTTTGCAGCGGCAATACCAGCGAGTTTTGTTGCTCAAACAAATCACTCAAAAAGTGCGATCGACCTTAGATACCCAAGAAATTGTCCAAACAACCGCCACCCAAATCGGCCGCGTATTTGGTGTCAATCGCTGTACAATTCACACCTATCTAGTCGAGCCCTATGCCCACCTTCCTTGCGTCGCAGAATACTTAGAACCAGCCTACGAATCAGCTTTAGATTTAGAACTCTCGGTAACTTACAACCCCTATACCGAAAAACTCCTTTCCGAAGATGTAGCCCTAGCATCTCCCGATGTGTTTGCCGATCCTTTGCTCGAATCCTCAGTACCCATGTGTCGCCGCATCGGACTGAAATCTATGCTAGCAGTTCGCACTTCCTATCAAAACAAACCCAACGGAATTATTACTTTGCACCAGTGCGATGCAACTCGTCAATGGAATCCAGACGAAATAGAACTTTTAGAAGATGTTGCCGCTCAAGTCGGCATTACTTTAGCTCAAGCAAAGCTTTTAGAAAAAGAAGTTGAGCGACAGCAGCAACTGGCAGAGCAAAATGAAGCTTTAGATCAAGCCCGACAAGCAGCGGAAGTTGCTAACCAAGCCAAGAGCGAATTTTTAGCTACCATGAGTCACGAAATCCGCACTCCCATGAATGCAGTAATTGGCATGACTGGTTTGCTGCTAGATATGGCGCTGACTCCTGAACAGCGGGATTTTGTCGAAACGATTCGCAGTAGTGGCGATGCTTTACTGACTATTATTAACGACATCCTCGATTTTTCCAAAATAGAATCTGGTAAATTAGATTTAGAAAAACATCCTTTTGAATTACAAAACTGTATAGAAGAATCTCTAGAATTGCTAGCACCGAAAGCTTCCGAAAAAGGCTTAGAGTTAGCTTACTTAATTGATTATTCAGTTCCTAAAAAGATTTTAGGTGATGTTACTAGACTGCGCCAAATATTAGTGAATTTGTTGGGAAATGCCGTTAAATTTACCGAATCAGGAGAAATAGTGGTACGTTGTACCGCTAGAGAAATTCAGCCCAATGCTGTGGGAAATTCGCCGTTAGATGAAAATAATTTAGAACAAGAACAGTTCGTAATTAACCAGGAAGACTTAACAGTTAATAAACAATACGAAATTCAATTCGCTGTCCAAGATACGGGAATAGGTATTCCACCAGACCGGATGGATCGGCTGTTTAAAGCTTTTTCACAAGTCGATGCTTCAACTACTCGACAATACGGCGGCACGGGTTTGGGACTGGCAATCAGTCAGCGTCTTAGCGATATGATGTCTGGTAAAATGTGGGTTTTTAGTCAGGTATCTAGACCAAATAGTCATTTCCAAACATCACTGCCTGAGTTGAGAAAAAGTGTGGTGGGACAAGCACCTCCGGAATTTGTAGAGCCGTCGATATCGGGAACGGGTTCCATTTTTTATTTTACACTGATGGCAGAAGCGATCGAAGGTAGTGCGGAGGAACAAAAGCCCGATTTTGTCATAGGAAAGCGTCTGTTAATTGTGGAAAATCATGAAATTAATCGGCAAGTTTTGATTGCCCAGGCTGAGTCGTGGGGTATGATACCTGTCACGGCAAGTTCTGCCGCTGAGGCGTTGGAAATAATTCAACACAATTCCGAGATAGATTTGGCTATTTTGGCAATGAATTTA
The DNA here is from genome assembly GCA_020883125.1 of Microcoleus sp. CAWBG506. Lineage (GTDB taxonomy): Bacteria > Cyanobacteriota > Cyanobacteriia > Cyanobacteriales > Microcoleaceae > Microcoleus. The sequence continues at coordinate 47,161 of JAHREW010000001.1, read as the reverse complement.
TCAGATATGGATGGTGTAGCCCTGGCTGTGGAAATTCGTAAATTTGAAATGCGCAATTTTTTTGCCGACGGTGAAGGCCTAGATAGGAATGGGATAAATATTCAAAGTAATCACAAAAGTCCACTGCCTTTGGTGCTATTTACTTATTTGAGTAAGGCGGAAGTTTGGAAAAAATTGGAAACTACAGAAGTGCATTTTGCTGCTTTTTTAACTAAGCCTCTGAAACAGTCTCAGTTTTATAATGTTTTGATGCAAGTTTTTGGTTATGTTGCTGCCAGAAATGGCCGGAGGGATGTTTCAAGTGTGGCGACTTTGACTTCAAGATTGCAGTATTTTGAAAATTCCCAGGCACAACAGCGCGTGCAGGCAACTCCTGTGGTGTTGACACAGGGGGCGATTTCCTCCCCGGATGGATCGAAGAGAGCTCCGATCCGGATTTTGCTGGCAGAGGATAATGTGGTAAATCAAAAAGTGGCGACACATTTGCTCGATAGGATAGGATATCGGGCTGATATTGCTGCTAATGGGTTGCAGGTTTTGGAGATTCTGAAGCGACAATCTTATGATGTTGTGCTCATGGATGTGCAGATGCCGGAAATGGATGGATTGGAAGCGACGCGCCATATCTGTCGGGAATTTCCGGCTCACCAAAAGCCGAGAATTATTGCTATGACTGCTAATGCGATGCAGGGCGATCGCGAAAAATGTATGGCAGCGGGGATGGATGATTATATTACTAAACCTGTCCGTCGGGAAGAGTTGGCGATCGCCCTGAGTAAATGTCAACCTCTCAATCGGGATGGAGTGACTGCGGTTAATGAGTCCAAAAATGGCAGTGTCTCTCGCAAATTAGAAAGTGGCTATGGGACTGGTTCTTCTATTGTTAAAACAGAAAATGTTTCGCCGATAGATTTTCAAATTTTACAAAATCTCAGCGAGCTAGATGATGATGACGATCCGAATTTTTTGGCGGATTTAATTAATATCTATTTGTTAGATGCACCGCGACATTTAGAAGCAATGAAAGAGGCTATTTTTAGTGGCGATGCTGACAGTTTGAAGCTGGCTTCTCACACGCTCAAATCCAGTAGCAGTAATTTGGGAGCGGTGTCTTTTTCGGAAGTTTGTAAGGAGTTGGAGTCGATTAGCCGTGTGGCGGTTGAGTCGGGAGGGAGCCAGACTTTTGATGTTGGAATAGCCAGCGATTGGCTGTTTGAAGCGGAAGTAGAGTGGGAAAAGGTGCGGGTGACTTTTGAACGGGAGTTGGAAACTAGGAATTTGCGATCGTCAATTGAGTAATTGGTTAGTTGTTATTTGTTATTTGTTATTTGTTATTTGTTATTTGTTATTTGTTATTTGTTATTTGTTATTTGTTATTTGTTATTTGTTATTTGTTGGCTGTTAACTGTTAATTGTTGACTGTTATTGGTTATTAACAAACCAAATCGAGCTGTAGGGTGCGTCGCCACCTTGAACTTCCCCAGAAAAATAGACAATCTAATAGCGACGCACCTGACAAACAGAGTTCGTAGAAACCCTCCGCTGCATCTTGCCCAATACTAATGATTCTTTCAAGATTTCTGGGAAACGATCTTAAGACTGTTGAATCAATAGAATTAGTTGGTAATAATTATCCCTCTAGGGGAGCCGTACTTTTGAGCAATTGCATACACTTGCATTTCTTGTTGTTGAATTCTTTGGTGGTATTTGTTGGTTGCATAATCTTCATCATGATAATCCAATACTCCTGGCCATATAGTTCCAACTGTTTCCAAAGACTCGGCGATCGCTAACATCATGTTGGTTAAACTAGGAAACCATAAAAAATCACGATCTTCTTCTGATTCTCTTTGTATCACAGGTGAGTTTGCAACCTGTGTTTCCGAACCAGCAATGGCTAGCCAGCCATTCTCATAGGAAACAAATGGGAGATACTTTGAATCATTAATAGATGAAGAATAACATCTTTCTGCCTCCTCAATAGACAGCCAATGAACTAAGTCACAGGCGTTTCCTAAAAATCTCTCCAGCGCACAGGAATATGTAGGATTACTGTATGAACCATCGGCATCATACGTCATACCTACAGGTGCGCCGGCCCACTGATAAAATTCATATACTTCATCAGATAGCTGAAGTGGAAAAAAACTGAGTTCTCTTTCAATTTCTTCTCTGCGTCTATCTGGCTTGCTGAGATGACAGTAAATACTGATTCGCTCAAGAGCTTCGGTCATCATAGACATAGTTTATTACTCCAGAATGAACTTCAAAATGCTGCTATTATCTTGTCAAAATAACACATAATTATCATTGCCTAAACGGAGACTACCCAATTCCCAATTCCCATATTTAACTTTCGCCTAAATATGCTTTGCGAACTGTTTCATTTGACTGCAAATCGGTAGCACTACCGGCGACTACAACTTGACCTGTTTGGATTACATAGCCGCGGTGAGCTACACTCAAAGCCATACGCGCGTTTTGTTCGACAAGTAAAATAGTAGTACCTTGGGCATTAATATCGCGGATAATTGCAAAAATTTGACTAACCAACATCGGTGCAAGTCCCATACTCGGTTCGTCCAATAATAACAGACGGGGGCGGGACATCAAAGCGCGGGCGATCGCCAACATTTGCTGTTCACCACCACTAAGAGTACCGCCTTTTTGACTAATTCTTTCTCGCAAACGGGGAAATAAATTTAATGCTTTTTCCATGTCTGATTTAATACCGAGAGTATCATTACGGAGATAAGCACCCATTTCTAGGTTTTCTTGTACTGTCATGCGCGGGAAAATTAGTCGCCCTTCTGGACTTTGAGAAATACCCAAACGGACAATCGCCTCTGTAGACAGCGATTCCAAAGGCTTCCCTTCAAATAACACAGTACCTTGGCGTGGGCGCAGCAGCCCTTGAATCGTGCGGAGAGTTGTAGTTTTCCCAGCCCCATTGCTACCGATTAATGTCACAACTTCTCCCTGAGAGACTGTTAGCGATACTCCTTTGAGGGCGTGAATATTTCCGTAGTAGGTGTGAATGTCTTTGATTTCTAGCATAATTGCTCTTTCTGCTTTGTTATATTATCCAGGCTAATTATAAAATTTTATTGCATTAATTTACAATTAACTGTTTTTATAGTAAACAGTAGAATAACAGCACTAAAAAAAGTACAAATTTTAGGATATCCGCCATGAAATTAAATCACAGCACTGGAGCGATCGCATTTTTATTAGCAACCCCCTTAGTCAGCAGCTTGACTGTAGGTATCGCGCCCAGCAGTGCTGCTACAATAGCAGGTTCTACCGCACAAATAAGAATTAAGAACTTCAGTCACAGACCGACAGAGACAGATACATCTACTGACACTAACACTTCGAGGATAGCTAACAACGGTGTTGTGATTAGCCAAGCCAGCGCTGATCCAGCTTTTATATCTAACTGTCAGGAATTGCTGGCTGCAAACCTCTCCAAGAGCGAAGTCACAGGCAGTGGCAGCAACTATACAGGTTCAGCCCAAAGTCAAGCAACAGTTATCGGCGACTTCTACATTGATGCCAAAGAAACTTTTTCCTTCAGTGCTATGACAGATTTAAATCTTTTTGCATCAGTTGACAACCGCCAATCTGAACGCGCTATTGCCAGGGGAAGTATATTTTTAGGGTTGATTGACACTGTTACCAACATTTTATTAGATTCTTTTCAGATTTCTGGTGATTTAGACTCTTCTCAGGGCTTTACTCGGAACCTGTACAGCAGCAGCAATAAGTTCGATTTCGGTGCAATTAAATTAACTTTAAGACCAACTTACGCACAAGGAAACACTATAGAAAACGTCCTGTTTACTTCTTTGTGGAGGTATTCACGGACCTTCGACAGCGCGACTAGCTTAAGATTAGTAGAAATTCAGAACAATCTTGCAGCAGTACAAGCAGAAGCACAAGCAGAAGCAGTTCCAGAACCCAGTACAATATTAGGTACGGCACTATTTTTTGGATTGTTGGTCAGGTCGCTAAAACTCAAAAATAAATTCTCTGAAATCCCCTCAAAAGTTTAGCAAAAATCCCACAACATAAATCTGTAAAGTCCCCAGAAAAACTTGCCAAATTTGTGGCAATCAAATTTTAGGATGGGCACGCGAATCCGTCCTAATTATTTTGGCAATTCAACTCGAACTATTACCCGTTAGCATCTTCTTCTTTTCCCAAATATGCCTCAATCACGCGAGGATTAGCGCGAACTTCATCGGGAGTTCCCTCTGCAATTTTAGTGCCATATTCCATAACACTGACCCGATCGCTAATTCCCATCACCACTTTCATATCATGTTCAATTAGCAAAATACTCAAATCCAACTCATCCCGAATCTGGTAAATAAAGCGAGTTAAATCGGCAGTTTCGTTCGGATTCATGCCCGCAGTGGGTTCATCTAAAAGCAAAACTTTCGGGTCCGATGCCAAAGCCCTGGCAATTTCCAATCTACGCTGGTCGCCGTAGGAAAGGTTTTTTGCCAACTCCGGGGCTTTCGCAGCACCTAAACCGACAAATTCCAGCATCGTCAAGGCTTTTTTATTAGCTTCCCGTTCCTCCAAAATCACAGTGGGAGGGCGGAGAATTGCACCCAACAAACCTGTTTTTAAGCGGCAGTGTCTACCTACTAACACATTATCCAGCACAGTCATGTTGTTAAACAAGCGGATATTTTGAAAGGTTCTAGCAATGCCAAAAGTTGTCAGGCGATCGGGCGGTAAGCCTGTAATATTTTTATTTTCCAGTACCAACTGACCGGCACTCGGTTTGTAGATGCCCGTTAGCATATTAAAAAATGTGGTTTTACCTGCACCGTTGGGGCCGATTAAACTGGCGATCGACCCTTTTTCCAAACTTAAACTGACCTGATTTACCGCAGTCAAGCCACCGAATCGCATGGTAAGTTGTTGTGCTTCTAATAATGACATTTTGGTTCTATTTCCTATTACTTTACTTTTCTTCGAGTGGGTGCATGCGGACGAAACTTTGTATGGCCCCGAATTCTATTCGGCGGTTAAATATAGTTGTTTATTACTCAGATATAAGTTCTAACGTACAAACAAAGTAGAATTTTAAAAGATTAGATTCTAACGAACGGTGAGGGCGATATTGTTGGTGCAACTGGGCAGTTGAGAAATTATCAATAATATTGAGATGGAGTTCCTCAGCCAAAGTAGCAATATTTTCAAACCCAGTAATCCACGGTGTGTACATACTTTCGTATTTATCTATGTAATCATTGATATCTTGGTAGCCCGTGGTTCTCGCAATCACCTTTTCCGACATATAATCAAAGGAAAATTTAAAATTCTTAACATTGTCGCGAATTGTTTCTAATACAAAGATGACATTTTTTTGGGCAATTAAGGTAGTGTTACCTTCCCACAAAAAATATGTAGGTTGCTCAAAATCAAAATCGCTCTGTTTCAACAAAGCGATTAAATTATTTTGGACGTAATCGCCGGGAATGTAGCGGACATTTGCCTTGATTTTATGAGCTTTGAGAGTTTCTGCTTTTAGTTCCAGTGTGGCGCGATCGTCTATTTCAAAATAAATCACTCCTGCTCCATTTATTCTAGCAGCGCGAGTATCCAAACCAGAGCCTAAAATCACGATTTGCTTGCAGCCTGCTAAAATTTGATTGGACAAAACATCATCAAAATATTTGGTCCGCAACTTAATCATTTCTTTAGCAGCCGGAGAGTTTTGAGCTATTTCGCTGGCAATTTTTCTGGTTTCTTCATTTAGCCAAATTTTTACTACATTATCGGTGTAAAGAGGGGCAGTGTCTGCATTTTCTTCGGATCTAAACTCGGCCACAATAAAAGCAGTCCCAGTTAAATTATTACTCATCGCTGATTTTCCTCCCTAATCTCATGTTTTGTTGAATAGCGATCGCCAATTAACCAGAATTGATATTACTATGGACTGCTGACATCTGCTAAAGACTAATTACTCGCTTCAGCATCATCATGCAATTCAGCTTGATGAATTTTATCTGGAATTAGCCCTTCTGGGCGGACAATCATCATGACAACTAAAGTTAAACCGAATAGAAATAAACGCATTTGAATCGGGTCTAAACTGGTAGCCAGAAAGTCTGCTAACTGGGGGATTGCAATCCTGGGTAGTACAAAAGTATTCAGAAAACCTTTAAGGACTTGTGCTAGTTGGGGTAGATAAAGGCGATCGGCGGACATGATAATGATACCGCCCAAAATCACACCAGTCATGTTGCCCAAGCCTCCTAAAATTACCATGCACAGGATGATTACGGAGACGGAAAAATCAAAGACGCTGGGAAAAATGGCGCTGATATAAGCTGCGTAAAACGCGCCTGCAAACCCCGAAAATGTCGCTCCCATTGCAAAAGCCGAAAGTTTGGTTTTGACGAGGTTAATGCCCATGGCACTAGCCGCTAATTCATCTTCGCGCATGGCATTCCATGCCCTCCCTAGGCGGGAATCTCGGAGTCGGGAAATCATAAAGTATGAGAAGACTACTAATAGTAAAATTAGGTAGTACCAGGGAAAGTAGTTGCCGGTGCTGAAAGTGCCTATGATGGGGAGAGATGGACGCCCGATCGGGTTTATTCCTGCTTCGCCACCGGTGAGGTTGAAAGGTCGATCGCACCCAACGAGACATAACACCAACTCTGGTTTCCCCAACAACGAAGCCACAATCTTCGAGACTGGTTCATCGATCCGAATCGCGGTTAAGTTTCTAAACACAACCGGGATAATTTCGCCAAAGCCCAAGGTAACAATTGCCAAATAGTCGCCTTTGAGTCGCAGCGTGGGAATACCCAGGATTACCCCCGATATGCCAGCTACAGTGGCGGCGATCGGCAAAACCACCCAAAAATTCCAAGCAATATTTATCTGCCCGGAAGATAGCAAAGCCGTCGTGTAAGCGCCGATCGCAAAAAACGCCGCATATCCCAAATCCAACAAACCCGCAAAACCCACAGTAATGTTTAAACCCAGCGCCAACATAATAAAGATTTGAATCTGCACTACAGTCGCAATCCAGCCAGTTTTCGCCTGAATATCAATGAATGGAAAAAGTATTAGAATAAAAGCTAATGTCACCAAAGTAGCCTGTCGCTGGCGTTCCTTTGGTAAACCCTGCAAAGCACCCATTAATGTAGCGGTAAAAATTGCGATCGCCAAACAGCAAATTCCATAGAGCAAAGTAGTCGGCAAATCCACCGCAGATTGACCAGAAAAAGGTCTAACTACCACCCCTTCTACCACGCTAGCAACTAATAGCCAAACTCCCAAGCCCAAGCCCGCTAAACTGCCGATAGTCGCACCCATTTTTGGGTTGTCAGCCTTCTGTTCTTGACCAGCCATAAAGCCCGCAGCCGTACCCATCAGCCAGCCGATGACAGTTCCACTCCAACCGCCGAATAGGAGTACAGTCAAAGAGGCGATCGCCCCTAAAATACCACTTGATTTAATTGCTTTGATTATTTTATTAGTCATTAGTTATTAGTTATTAGTCATTAGTCATTAGTTATTAGTCATGCGCTAAATGGAAGAAGGCTAGGAGTTGCACCTTCAAACCTTCTCCTGAACATTCTCGCCCAACAAACCGCCCGGCCGAAAAGCCAAAATCACCACCAAAACCCCAAACACCCAAGCATTAGTCCAGCGACTCGACAAATACTGGTCGCTCAAAGACGACAACACCCCAATCAAAACCCCTCCTAACATCGCCCCCACAATATTGCCAATTCCCCCCAAAACCGCCGCCGTAAAAGCCCTCAAACCCGCCGTAAACCCCATCGTAAACACAATAGTATTGTTATACAAACCCACCAAAATTCCCGCCGAACCAGCCAAAGCCCCACCAATCAAAAAAGTTAGAGCAATAATCTGATCCACATTAATTCCCATAATTTTAGCAGCATCGCGGCTTTGAGCAGTTGCCCGCATCGCCTTTCCCAGACGAGTGTACTGCACAAACACATGAAGCAAAACCATCAATACCAAAGCCACTACCAACACAATTAAATCTTTAGTAGTAAATACAATAGTCGTTTCAATTCCCATAGCTTTGAGAATATCAACTCTTGGCAACAAATCGGGGAAGCTTTTCGGAGCCGCCGAATTAGAACCCATCACCGGAATAAAAGCTTTCAATCCTCCCCAAAATAATCCCATATTTTGGAAAATAAACGAAACCCCGATCGCCGAAATTAACGGAGCCAAACGAGGAGCATTTCGCAAAGGTCGATAAGCATACTTTTCCACCACAATATTCAGACCCGCACAAAACACCGAACATACAATTAAAGCGACTAACATCACCGGTATCGCAATACCTAAAGGCGCGCCGTCTTGAATGCCAAAAGCCCCAAATACAGTTAGGGAAGCAAAAGCCCCCAACATATACAAATCGCCATGAGCAAAATTGATTAACTCAATAATCCCATAAACCATCGTGTAACCCAAAGCAATAATTGCAATCAGTGATCCGTTGACCAAACCCACTAACAATTGTTGAATCAAAACTTCAGGATTTTTGACTATTTCACCAACAATTTTCGGCAAATCAAATCCGGCGATCGGACCTAACAGCAAAACTATATAAACTACACCTATATATAATAGAATACTTTTCCAGTTTTTCATTTATTTGGCAATTGAGAATTGGGAATTGGAAATGGGGAATTCTACTCGTTCCCAGGCTCTGCCTGGGAACCAGTTAAGTGACAACAGACAACTGACAACTAACTAATTATTGAGTCTTAAGCGGGCTAACAAACTCCCACTTCCCACCTTTAACAACATTTCCTGACATAGTAGTCAAGCTAGTGTCGCCATTAGCATCAAAACTCCAATTACCAAGTACCCCATTAAAATCTTTAGTTGCCAAAACAGCATCGCGGATAGCTGCGCGGTCATTTTTACAAACCTTATTAATCGCGCCGATAATTACCTTAGCAGATTCATAAGCATAAGCTGCATAAGCTTCCGGTTCAGCATTATATTTTGCCTTGTAACCGGCGTACCACTTCGCGCCCTCACCAGTCAATTCTTTTGGAGGTAAGCCACCAAAAGTAGCATAAACACCTTCAGCATCTTTACCTCCAGCATCAATTAAAGCTTGCTCTTTAATGCCGTCAGGTCCCATGAATTTGACTGCTTCAGGTGTCATGCCGACATTTCTCATGTCTTTAATTATTTGTCCGGCATTGCTTTGGGTCGTACCACCAAAGTAAATCATTTCTGGATTTAAAGCCTTGATCTTATTCATTAAAGCTTTGTAATCACTCGCTTTGATATCAATTCCCTCACGACCGAGGACCTCAATTCCCAAAGTTTTAGCCGTTGCTTCAAAAATGTCAGCAATACCTTTGCCGTAGAGCTCTTGGTCATCGAGAATATAGACTTTTTTAACTCCTAAAGATTTCGCCCAGTTGGCCGCCACAGCACCTTGGAGGTCATCAGCCGGGACAACCCGACTAAAATTACGAGTACCTGCGGGGTAATAAACATTAGGTTCTTTCGGCTCACCTTTTCCTGGTTTTGTCAAGCCCGGATAGGTGTTTGCCGGACTCACCATCACTACATTAGCCTGGTTGAGCACGGGAATTGAAAGTTTGGCAGCGCCTGAGTTATAGTGACCGATCGCAGCAACTACCGAACCATCGGCTGCTACTTTATTGGCATTGGACGTAACTTGGCTTGGGTCCCATTTGCCAGCCGCAGCAGTGGCGTCATCGAGCACTTCGTATTCCATTTTGATTTTGCCATCGCAGGCTTTGGAATCGGTTTCAGCCAAGGCTTGTTTAATCCCATTGACCATTGTTTGAGCTTGACCCAAGGCACTACCTGTCATCGGCAGCATAGAGACAATTTTGACAGTGTTTGGGTCAGCAGGACTGCTAACTGCGACAGGAGTAGCTGCGGGAGTGCCGCCAGGAGTGCTACCAGAACTTGTGGCGGTGGGTGTTTGCGGGCTTTGACAACTGGCGCAGACAGAGGCTATGGAGGCCACCACGAATAACGTCCGTAACCCTATGGCGTTGAAATGCTCTTTTGGGTTGGTGTTTTTGGGTGTGGGACTTTTGCCCCCTAACTTCGGTGACAGGTTCATAGGTGCGTTGGTTTGTTGCTTGGGTCTTAGCATATTTTCACTCTTTGACACTCCCCGACCGTCGCGGACGGGGATTCTTGGTTCACAGACATACCTTAAAATTGCCTATCCTTTCGGCATTACTTAAACCAAAAGCCCGTTCGATCGAACCTGTGCTTCGAGCCTAACTTAGACAACCCCAGAGGGTTAATCTCCCCAAGCTTTTTGGATTACTCCTTTGTTTCCGTGTGCCCCACGGTACATTTCAATACTTAAAGTTTTACTTTTCTGGCAAGCGGCTTCGTTAGATGCCGATTCTATGTTTTTCGTGGTGTTCGCCACCCACTAACCATTATTATTTTCCGACCTGTCGTTTGAGCTTGATGTCTCATGTGTATCGGCGGTTATGCTACCTGTAGTATTACCTGATTCTACTCTACTTTAGGATTGATTACCACACCTGAATGAACAACAAATTTGGATAATTAAAGCCGTCCTAAAAGGACGGGGCTTTAGACCCAAATTTCTGGTAAGTCTGCAAGTCAAGACTTAGCACAAATTTTAAAAATTTATTATGACTTACGCAGCATAGCGCGTAGGGTTCAGCAACAGCGCTTCCCCCGTACCCCATGGACGGAACTCTGCCACAGCCTGTGCCCCAACCCTAGATTTTTCGTTTCCTCTGCTTAAGTCCTACTTGAGTTAAAACCTACAGCCTATTCCAGTTTCACCAAGTACACTATCTGCGATTGAAAAAAGTTGGCACTAACTATGTCATTAAAATGCCGGAATATCAATGGACTAACACCCTATCTTCTAAGGTTTAGAGAATGACATTCCGGCATTTGAGCGAGGATTAGTCTCGTCCCTGTAAAGGATTGAGGTTGTAGTTATATTTTAATTTTTTAACAATTTCAGACCCATTTTTACCTTGTCCAAAATCGTCTTTTGCGACACACAGGTAATCAGGCAAAGCTTACCGCAATTCAGAGTATCCCGGCGGACTTTCTGAGCTTTTTCGCCGTACCAAATAGCGCGAGCACTTTCTTCTTTCACATTCCCAATTACTGGAAAATCGTCGCAAAGCTTTACATCGCCACGGGTATCAATCCAGTAATTGCGAAGTCCTACCCGACAAGGGCGAACCCCATCGGGGGCTTTTTCGTCGCGGAAGTGAGGTAACATTAGACGCAATACTTCGTCACTATTCATAATTGGCGCACCTTTCTTCTTCATTTCAATTAGGCGCTCAATTACCTGCGAAAACTCCTCTGCATCCTCTTCTTCCACCCACAATTCCTCATAGGTTTCTTGTGTCCAGTGATTTACTGGTTGGAAATTCACCGTTGTCGCTCCAATTTTTTTTGCCCAGGTTACTATCTCTTCCATGTGGCGGAAATTGAGTCGGTTCAGCGTCGGTTTGACGTTGATGGGAAACAGAATGCCTTGTTTTTCCTGTTCCTCCCGCAGATATCCAATTCCCTTAGAAAGCCTGTCAAACAATCCCGGCTGACCGCGCAGATAATCATGCAGCTCTGCATTGGGCCCATCAACGGATATATTCACATTAAAAGGACGAGCAGCGACTGTTTTGGCTGCGTTTTCCCTGGTCATGCAATAGCCGTTGGTGGTGACGCCGGCGTGAATCCCATTTTTGTTGGCAAAAGTCAGCAAGTCGAGAAAACCTTTTTTAATGTAAGGTTCGCCACCGCTAAAGTTGATGGAAAATTCCCCCACAAATTCTTTGATACTTAAGAGAGCATTTTGCCATTCTTCGATGGTCATTTCATCTTTATATTCTTTGAGTCGCCAATACTCGCACTGACGGCATTTAACGTTGCAGTGCTCGTTGACAATCCCGTAAAAAGTGACTGGGCTGGTTATGTCATATCCGGTGTTGATTCTGAGGGATTCGGCTACTGCACTCTTAGTGTGCTTGACTCCCAGTCTCGACATTGTTAAGGCATCCATATGTTCTGTCTCTTAAGTATTGTTGACTAAGTAAATTTATTGAACTCAACTTCGTACTGATTACCCGTTGCTTGGGAGTACGTATGCAACATACTAAGGGCTAGCTTTAGCTAACAGGAGATGTTTTTCAAAGATTTATAATATTAAAATATGTAACAGATAATAATTACAAATATATAGACGTAAACTTTTGTATCTCAGTAGGGTATGAACCGACAGGAAACCACAGATTATTAGCAGATAATTAATTTGTGCTAATAATCTTTAAATTTAATTAAGTTCTTGTTAAGAAGCTTAATACTTTATACAGTAAAAATACTTAAATACACTGTTTAATAACTTAAAATTATAGTTAAAGGGGAAGCCGAATCAGCAATTAACTTCATCGCAGCTTTACAATATGATGAGATGAAAGTATTTCCCGCAGTAAAAATGACCATAAATATGGGACGATATGTGCACGTAGTGAAACTTTTTTGGGGGGCGGCGATCGCAGCAGAGCTCGAATACCGCATCAATTTTTTCCTCGCGGCTATCAGCAGCATCGGAAACCTGACTGGTAGTTTGTTTGGGCTGTTTCTGTTCTACCGCAACGGTAACACATTTTCTGGGTGGAAATGGGAAGAAGCCTTAGTTGTACTGGGCATTTTCACGATTTTACAGGGTTTTTCCTCAACCTTTCTCGCACCTAATCTTAGCCGGATTGTCGATCGAGTGCAGCAAGGCACCCTGGATTTTGTCCTCCTCAAACCCATCAGTTCCCAATTCTGGCTGTCTGCAAACACTGTATCTCCGTGGGGAATACCCGATATCATCTTCGGCGCGGTGTTGCTGCTGTACTCGGCAAACAAATTGGGAGTAGAAATCAGCAACTATTTCCTAGCTGCAATACCGCTGTTATTTGGCATGGTGAGTCTTTACAGTATCTGGTTTATGTTGGGCGCAACCAGTATTTGGTTTGTCAAGATTTATAACGTTACTGAAGTCCTCAGAGGATTGTTAGAAGCTGGTAGATTTCCCATGGTAGCTTATCCCGCAGCTTATCGATTTTTCTTCACGTTTATAGTCCCGGTTGCTTTTTTGACCACAGTCCCGGCAGAAGCAATGTTAGGCAGAGGTGATATACTTTGGATAGCAGGAGCAGGCATTTTGGCGATCGCACTTTTGTTCGCTTCCCGCTACTTCTGGCAATTTGCACTCCGATTTTACACAAGCGCTTCGAGTTAGTGATGAATTTAAACAGTAAACAGTTGACTCTTGACTGTTAATTGTTGTATGATGAAATTACATATTTTAAATAGCCATAACCATCTAACACTACAAATAAACAATCAAAAAAAGGCAAACCAATGAAAAACAAAAAACTCGGAAACACTAACTTTAATATCAGTCCAATTGGTCTGGGAGGGATGCCACTATCCTTAAATGGTAGACCAACAGAATCCCAGGCGATCGCCGTAATTCACCGCGCCCTAGATTTGGGAGTCACATTAATTGACACAGCAGATTCCTACTGCCAAGATCAATCCGACAAACACCATAACGAGGAACTAATTGCCAAAGCCTTACAACAGTATACAGGAGATATTAGAGCTGTCACCGTCGCCACAAAAGGTGGGTTGATGCGACCTCAAGGTGCTTGGACCCGGAACGGCAACCCCCACCATTTACGCAAGACAATTCGCGAAAGTTTTGAAGCCTTGGGCGGCCAAAAGCCCATCGACCTTTGGCAATACCACGCCCCCGATCCTAGTTATACCATCGAAGAAGCCCTAGCACCGGCAAAAGAAGCAGTGACAGAGGGAATAGTTCGATTTGTGGGAGTCTCCAACTTCTCTGTAGAACAAATCAAACGCGCCCGCGATACAGTAGAAATTGCCTCAGTTCAAAATCAATACAATCCTTGGCACCGAGAACCAGAATCAGACGGCGTACTGGAATACTGTGAAACCGAAAAACTGACATTTTTTCCTTGGAGTCCTCTCGGAGGAAGCCGTCGCGTCACCAGTTTGGAAGATATGCCGGCGATCGCGAAATTAGCAGCAGAAAAAAACGTTTCAGTTTACTGTATAGTATTAGCCTGGTTGATGGCCAAATCTCCCTGTATCGTTCCCATTCCCGCTGCGACCAAACTATCCAGCATCGAAGACTCTGTAAAAGCCATAGATGTCAAGTTGACAGATGAGGAAATACAACAAATCTCCGCAAGTTAAGCAAGGATAACAAAATAATAGAATAGGCTTTCGGGCCTGTTCCACAAAGAATTAATTTTCTTGTGGGTGATCCATAACAGGCAAGATAGCTGTTCCACAAACAGTAAACTTGATAGTGTGGCCCGCAGGATAACCAGCCCAGAAAAGCAACATTTTTAGAGTAGTGAGATTTTATGGAAATGAATCCAGTCAAGGCAGATTTAGACTTACCAATCGAACATCAAAACGTACCTATCGCCCATGAAGGACTGCACAACTTTTTATACAGTTCCGATGAAGAACATGGTGCAGCGACAGCAATTCCGTCCTTAGAAAATGACGGAACCAAAGTAGTGTCAATCCCAGCTTGGCGCGATTTAGCAACCAACGCTAAAGTCGCGGGTGTCTATGCCGTCATCGACACGAACCATCAAACCCAATATATAGGTTATTCCCGAAATATCCTGCTTTCTCTCAACGGTCATATCGCCCAAAATGGGAGCGAAAATTGTGCATTCCTCCGCGTCAAAACTTTCAAATTTCCCAAGCGGGAAGAAATGGAAAATTTGCGCGATGCTTGGATAGCAGAACTAGAAAACTTTCCCCCAGGAAATAGTAGAGACAGCGAAATGTGGGCTAGTACAGTCGGCCAAGCCGCGCGGGCGGCCATGTCTGCTGACGAACAAAAAGCCTATGAAGAAAAGAAACTGAAATTACGCAAAGCAATGGCAGATTCCACTCTGACTAAAGAATTGGAAATAGCAGCAAAAAGTGCCGACGAACGTGGCAAGGATTTGGCAAGTGCTGTTAATGATGATGACTGGAGTGCTGTGATTCAATCGCAAACCCAGGAAACAAAGCCATCTGCGTGAACTACCAGACGCTGACCGATACGGCGATACAGCGCTGGCTTCCTGATTCAACGGGGATAGCGTCCAACAAAACCGAAGTTTTACCAGATCGACTTACATCTCCTCCACAAGCAGACTCGCTAGTTCCTAACGAGATAATCCGCAAGGCTTCATTTCTAATATTTATCGCTGCATTTACATCACGGTCATGGTGAGTACCACAATGCTTACAAGTCCATACCCTAACATCAAGACTGAGATTATCAACTCGATTTAAGCAAACATGGCAAGTCTTAGAGCTAGGGAACCATCGATCAATTTCGATATATTGCCTTCCTTCACTTTCAGCCTTGTACTTGAGCATTGTGCAGAACATACCCCAGCCGACATCGCTAATCGCTTTGGCTAAATTATGATTCTTGACCATACCCTTGATGTTGAGGTTTTCTACTGCAATAACTTGGTTTTCGTTTACTATCTTGCGGGATAGTTTGTGCACAAAATCTTCACGACATCTCGCAATTTTGGAGTGAACTTTTGCCACTGCCAATCTGGCTTTTTTACGATTTTGGCTACCTTTCTTTTTCTTGGATAGCTTTTGCTGTTTACGCTTTAAGTTGCGTTGATGTTTGATAAAAAATCTAGGATTATCAAACTTAGAGCCGTCACTGGTAATCGCAAAATGAGTCAACCCAACATCAATACCGATAGCTTTATCTACTGGCATTAATTCAGGATTAGCTTTGCCATCGTCAACCAAGACAGATACCAAGTATTTACCGTCAGGATTGCGAGAAACCGTTACGGTTTTGACATCACCTTCAAAATCACGATGACGCTGACAGTGAACTAAGCCAATCTTAGGTAGATTGATTTTGTCTCCGTCAAACTTGACGTTTTGGGGATAACTAATTGACTGCCTACCATGCTTTGATTTGAACTTAGGCAACATGGCGCGTTTATCAAAGAAGTTTTTGTAGGCAGTTGATAGATTCAAAGCTACAACTTGCAAGCATTGAGAATATGGCTCTTTTAGCCATTCGTACTCTTTCTTGAGCGCAGGAAGCAAGCCTTGTATGTATCCCCTACTCAGTCCTTTACCAGTATTTTTGTAGGTTTCTTGACACAAATTCAAGGCGTAGTTCCAGAACCATCGCGCACAGCCAAAAGACTTTGCAAGCAAGGTTTCTTGCTCACTTGTGGGATAGATTCTGTACTTATACGCTTTATAAATTTATCAAGAATATCTAATGCTGATAAGATTATTATAACACATAGAATGATATTGATTCGCTGTCGCTCAATTTATTTTCTGGCTCACTTTCATCCCGTCACTCATCCTTGTAAACGGATAGAGTGCGGGACTTCCCGTTCGCGTTAGTTAAATCTCGAAAAACAAAAGAGCTTAATGTGGGCATAAAAAAAATTTGCCCACCAAACTTGATATAGTGGAATATAGATATTTCGATCGCAAGAGGGTACTGTGCAACCTGTAGACTTGACAACTTTAACTGCGGCTTGCAGCGAACTGCGGGCCCAATGGCTGCCAGCACGCTTAGAACAAGTCTACCAGCGCGATCGCTTCACTGTGTCCCTGGCCCTACGCACCATGAACAAACGGGGCTGGATTGACCTTTCCTGGCATCCCGTAGCCGCCCGCATCTGCGTCGGCGCCCCCCCGCCCCGCATTCCCGACACCTTCACCTTCAGCCAACAACTGCGACACCAACTCAGCGGTTTAGCCCTAGTTTCCATCGCCCCCATCTCCCCCTGGGAAAGAGTTGTAGACTTGCAATTCGCCCAACGCCCAGGAGAACCAGCCCTGTGGCACCTCTACGCCGAAATCATCGGCAAATACAGCAACGTCATCCTCACCGCCCACGACAATCTCGTTGTCACCTGTGCTCACCAAGTCAGCGCCAAACAGTCCAGCGTGCGCCCCATCCAAACCGGGCAACCCTACGAAATGCCCCCGGCTTTGACCGATACAGCACCAAGCGCGATCGAACCTCAAAACAGATGGCAAGAAAGAATTAGCCTCGTTCCTGGGCAATTACACCGCAACCTGTTGAAGAATTATCGAGGGTTGAGCAAGGCTTTAATTTGGTCTATGATTCGATCGGCCAATTTAGACCCAGAACAATCCACCGACAGCCTCAGCCCCCACGACTGGCAGCAACTATTCCAGCGGTGGCAATACTGGCTGCAATCCCTAGAAAACTCAAAATTCAAACCCAGTTTGACAGCCCAAGGCTACACCGTCATCGACTGGCCAGCACCCGAAAATCATAATGTAGGGGCGGTGGATGGTGCGTGCGTGCCCTCTGATGCTATCCCTCTCTCCCCCTCCTTCCCTTCAGTCCAAGAATTACTCAACAGCTACTACACCAGCGAAATCAACCAAGAAGTATTCGCCCAAGTGCGACATCAACTAAGTCAAAAACTGATTAACCTGCTAGCCAAACTCAAACTCAAAGCCAACACCTTCAAACAAAAATTACAGCAGTCAGAAGTAGCCGACACCCACAAATCCCAAGCCGATTTGCTCATGGCAAACTTACAACATTGGCAACCGGGAATGAAAACCATTTCTCTACCAGACTTTGAAACCAACCAACCAGTTGCTATTCCCCTGAATCCCGAAAAAAACGCCGTCCAAAATGCTCAAGCACTCTACAAAAAGCACCAAAAACTCAAAAGAGCTCGCATTGCCGTAGAACCGTTATTGGCCGCCGTCCAAGAAGAAATAGACTATTTAGAACAAGTAGAAGCTGCACTTTCGGTATTAGAAACCTACCGCAACACCCAAGATTTGCAAACCCTAGCAGAAATCCGCGAAGAACTGATTCAACAAAAATATCTAGATGCTCCAGATTACCGCAGTACGGACAAAAATGCTGCGATCGAATTTCACCGCTACCAAACCCCCAGTGGCTTTGAATTATTAATCGGGCGCAACAACCGCCAAAACGACCAACTCACCTTTCGCGTAGCAGGCGACTACGACATCTGGTTCCACACCTTAGAAATTCCAGGAAGTCACGCATTGCTGCGCGTCACACCGGGTACAGTTGCCGAAGAAGCCGATTTGCAATTTGCCGCCAACATGGCCGCCTACTACAGTCGCGCCCGTCAGAGCGAACAAGTACCAGTAGTGTATACAGAACCGAAATATGTGTATAAACCCAAAGGCGCAAAACCTGGTATGGTTGTATATAAGCAGGAGCGCATAGTCTGGGGCAGACCTCAGCAAGCCACAGCTTAATCCAAGTCCGGCCGGAAATGTAAAGTTTTATTGCAAAAATTAAATTTTCTTGCTAAAGTAACACTCTCGAAGGATGATATGTTTTGAAGAACCCGCTGCAAGGGAACGCGCTGTTTGGGTTTCCTCACTTTGAGAGAACAACGGACTTAATTAATTAGCAGACCAGCTTTCACAAAAAGCTGGTCGTTATTGTTGAATATTTAATATTTTTGACCCAAAGAATGGGAATGATTTAACCGCAGAGAACACAGAGGACGCAGAGGGAGGAAGAAGGTCTAGAGTCTTGGCGGTTCGTTCCAATGACCAAAAAGCACTGTACAGATTAACGCAGACCATGAATCTGCGTTAATCTGCGGTTAAAAACAACCTAGAAAGTGAAAGTCGTTCTAACTACCCCAATCAACAAATCAGAATTCTTGTTATTGTGGTCGGGAGCAGTCAGCCAAATTAAACCAGGAGTGATGGAAATATTGTCACTCAACTTGAACTGATAGAAACCTTCAATGTGCAACGAAGTATCCTTATCTTCGGGCAATGTCCGATTAGTGGAACTCGTCACTCTCGGTTCCATACCTACCAAAAAGCCAGCGACATTTCCCTCTTTCAATAAATCGGGAAAAGCCAAAGTAACTGCCCAGTTCCAGATTTTTTGGTCTCCCCGCTGGACAGAACCGGTAGCAGTTCTCAAGTTGGATAAAATGCGCTGATTGGTGTAACCAGCCCAACCGCCAACCGCAAGTCCACGGTTCAGCTTCCAGGAAGCCTCCAAGCCGTAAGAATTGCTAGAAACCGGAACAGTACCGTCACCTAGCCCGAAGTAACCGAGCCGGCCCGGAAAATTAGAAGCATTGCTGCCTGTACCAGTGACGAAGTTGTAGGAATTAAGGTAAGTCAAACCTAAAGTCATGCTACTTGTCGGTTTAAAAGTCAACTGAGCCAAACCGCCGTAGGAGCCGTTAAATAAACCATTTCCCTTGGTTGGGTTAGCAGCATTGCCGGCCAAATATCCCAAACTCAGCTCCAGTTTGTCCCCAAATTGATGCCGCAAAGCGATACCGCTACCTGCGGTCAAATAGTAAATCGGGTTGCGAGTACCGAAGTTAGAAAGAGCTCCGCTGCCCCCATCTCCGTCAAAGTAAGGGTTCACCGTATTTGTGAAATCGTCAGCAGCGCCGGCATTGGCTTCGAGAATGACTGTAGTGCTTTTGCCTAGAGGGAATTGGTAAAACAACGCATCTAAACCTACAGTATTGCTAGCAGTGCCGAAGGGCCCAGCATTAAACCGCAATTCTCCTTCAGCAGTTTTGGTGTTATTCGTAGAAAATGAACCCAAATTTAAAACTTGCAGTCGAGTTCTCAGTAAATCTTTGCCTGTGAAACTCGTGTCGAAATTGAGACGAACTCTGCTGCCAAAAGCTGTTGTTTTATCAGCATCGCGACCATTAGCATCTTCTCCTCTGGCGATGCCTTCCAAAGCGAATATCACTTCGCCATTGAGTTTAGTGGTAGTCGAAAACTGATTTGCTTCTAATTCAGCCGTCCGTGCTTCCAAAGCATCGACGCGGCCGCGCAAGGTAGCTAATTCGGCGGCAAATTCTTCTTGCAATTTTTGCACAGAAGCTAAATCTTCTTTAGTTGCCAGGCCTTTGCTACCGCCTCTAATCAGTTCGTTGACTTTATCCAAACAGGCGTTTAAACCGGCCGCAAATTCGTAGCGAGTCATGGCGCGGTTGCCGCGGAATGTGCCGTCGGGATACCCAGCTATACAACCGTAGCGTTCTACTAGGGACTGCAATGCTTGGAATGCCCAATCTGTAGGCCGCACGTCAGAGAGTTGGGAAACCGAGGTGACTTGACCGGCTGCATTTTCACTGTCGGTGCCTTCGGCGCTGTATTGGTTGATTTGCTCTAAGGCATTGGGCAATGCTGGAGATGTGGTCTTGGGAGCTGTCGATTGGGAAATTTGCTCCGGTTGTGGTTGTGGTGCAAGTGTCCTGGTTGAGTCGGTGGCTGGTTTGGCTTCGCTGGTGTTTGCCCCTAGGACTGTGCTGTTGGGTTCTGCGGCTGGTGCTGCGGCGACAGGCTCTGTTGTGATTAAATCTGCTGCTGCTACTGTGTTGGCTGGTTCTTTTGACTGTTGAGCTACTGGGGCGATCGACTCGATCGCACTTGTATTGTCAATAGTCTCAATAGTCTGAGGGCTAGCTAATGAGACTGAATCTGCCGTTAACGCTTCTGTATCGGGCTTTGCTGTCTCTGTTGCCGCACCTGCTAATTGCAATTTATTAACTGGAGTCGTTGCTGCAATTTCCAGAGGTTGCTCTGCTAGGGAAGCAGAAGATACAACCAAACTTGCTGCTAATACAGCGGGACTGACTAAGAGTCCTTTCCACAAAATTTTCGACATTTTTACCTCACACCACATGGGATCGATCGCTACTCCCGAAGGTTTAGGCGATCGTAAATACTATACATCAATTGGGCCTAATGGTATTTACTCTCAACAATCCTCTCCAGCCAGCACTCTGATGAGCCCAAAATAGCTTTGTACTGTCACTTTCAGTAAGTCGGGCATTCACCTTAGCCAAAGTGATATTGACAGAATTAGCCCAAACAAATAGTTCGATCGACTACAGACAAGAAGGATTGTTTTTTTTGCTAGTCTCAATCCAAGCTAAAAATTGTTACTGGTGTGGAGACAAGAGTGAAATCTGCTGTAGAAAAACTTAAATATGCCCTAGTTCACGAATGGTTAACGCCCTTAGCCACGGGCGGTTCAGAATTAGTAGTAGAGGAAATCCTCAAACACGTAGATGCCGATGTCTATGCCCTCATTGACTTTGAATCGACAAATCCCCAAAGCTATCTTTTTGGGCGAGAGATTGGCACAACGTTTTTGCAGCACTTTCCCTTGGCCCGCAAAGGTGTCCAAAAATATTTGCCTTTTCTGCCGATCGCGATCGAACAACTAGATGTGCGTCAATATGACATCATCCTCTCATCATCCCATGCCGTCGCCAAAGGCATCCTCAGCAGTCCAGGGCAACTACACGTCTGTTACTGCCACACACCCATGCGTTACGCATGGGACATGACTTTTGACTATTTGAACAGCAGCAAAGCCGGACGGGGCATCCCAGGGGTGCTGACGCGATATTTGCTACACCGGCTACGGCAGTGGGAAGTCATTTCTGCCAATCGCGTTGATTATTTCATCGCCAATTCCCAACATACAGCCCGCCGGATTTGGCGATGTTACCGGCGACGGGCAGAGGTGATTTATCCGCCAGTAGATATCGCTCGATTTTCCTTAATGCCACAGAAACAAGATTTTTATGTGACTGTTTGCCGATTGGTAAGCTACAAAAACGTAAGTGCGATCGTCCAAGCATTCAATCAACTGGGCCATAATCTCATTGTCATCGGCACCGGGCCTGAATTAGAAACGATCCGACAACTCGCCAAACCCAACGTGCAAATACTCGGATGGCAACCATCCGAAGTAGTTGAAAAATACATAGCCCAAGCCAAAGCCTTTGTGTACGCAGCTTGCGAAGATTTTGGCATCGCTTTAGTAGAAGCTCAAGCTTGCGGAACACCAGTAATTGCCTATGCAGCGGGCGGCGCATTGGAGACAGTGCGCGACATTCGCCAACATCCAGAGACAGGGACTGGTTTATTTTTTGCTTCCCAAACCGCCGCCGCATTAGTGGCAGCGGTGGAGGAGTTTGAACAGTTGCAAGGCAAATTTCAGCCGGAAATCGGGCGACTCCACGCCGAGGAGTTTGCCCCAGAAGTCTTTCGCGAGCGCTATCTAGCCTTTGTGGAACAATGCTATCAGCAATTTCACTCTGGTAATTTTACGCAGTCTGGGAGTTAAAGGGGGAGATAGTCCCACAGGCACAGAGGCACAGAGGGAGAGGGGCAGATAGTCCCACAGGGCGAGAATTTTTTCTAGGCCCACTGACAACCCTCAACCGCCCACTGACAAGCACCAACCGCCCACTAGCCACTACCCACTGCCCACTGTCCACTACCCAAGGCCCCAGAAAATTGACGATTAGAAACATAATTCACAGAACAAAGCGTCTTGAGGCTTTATGATCAGGACTGTGTGTGGTGTGAAGTGAAGGAGTAAGATGACTGCCGACAGCCAACTAATCTCCGGCAAGGTAATTCGAGCGATCGCGAGACGCGGTTTTCAGCCTGTCTTGTCTAGAGACAGACGTATAAGTCGCTCTCTCCAAAGCCTCGACGGAGAATTTTTCAAACGGTTATTTGACATCATGTTTTCCTTGTCGGTTCTGATCCTGTTTGCTCCGGTTTACCTGCTTTTGGCTCTCTCGATAGCCTTAAGCTCCTCCGGGCCAATTTTTTATGTACAGGAACGAGTAGGCAAAAATCACAAGATGTTTTATTGCCTGAAATTCAGAACGATGGTGGAAAATGCCGACGACATCTTGGTGGAAATCATGGAAAAATCGCCGCATCTCCGTCAAGAGTTTGAGGACAATTTCAAGCTGAAACAAGACCCTCGAATTACCTGTATCGGAAGGTTTCTCAGAGCGACCAGTTTAGATGAATTTCCCCAATTTTGGAATGTTTTGAAGGGAGATATGAGCGTAGTTGGGCCCAGACCCTTAGTTGAAGAGGAATTGCCTAGATACGGCACTTACATCAACAAAGTTCTGACCATCAGACCTGGAATTACAGGCCTATGGCAAGTCTCCGGCCGGAACGACATTCCCTATCCCCGCCGAGTCCAGATCGACCTCTATTATGCAAATGAAAAAAACCTTTGGATGGATCTGTGGATCGTTTTCAAAACAATTGGCGTGGTGATTTTTCCTAAAAATAACGGCGCATATTAATTTTTGTCCGCAGTCAGCATCAGTAGTTACTACTAATTTGCTACTAACTACTGATGCTTGCTACTGACTGCCTGGGCTAAGTCTTTGCAAAATCTCAGATCTGCTTTGACACCGATCGAATAATTGTGAGTTAACCTAGAGCTTGAGAAAACGATCGGCAGGCAACTGCACCCCTGCCCTGAAAATTACAATCTGTCAAGGAACAATTTAGATGACGCAACGGAAGCGAGCGCTAATAACGGGTATTACAGGGCAAGACGGCTCTTATTTGAGTGAGTTACTGCTAGAAAAAGGATATGAAGTTCACGGCATTATCCGGCGGAGTTCTAGTTTCAACACCGATCGCATTGACCACATTTATGTCGATCCTCACAGCGAGGACGCCAAATTGTTTCTCCACTACGGAGACTTAACCGACGGCACCACTCTGCGCCGGATATTAGAAGAAGTCAAGCCAGTAGAAGTTTATAACTTAGGGGCTCAATCTCACGTTCGAGTTAGCTTTGACTCCCCAGAATATACGGTTGATGCCGTAGGAATGGGCGTATTGCGCCTCCTAGAAGCAGTTCGAGACTATCAGCGACGCACAGGCATAGAAGTGCGCTTTTATCAAGCAGGTTCTTCGGAAATGTTTGGCTTAGTGCAGGAAGTTCCCCAAAAAGAAACAACACCTTTTTATCCCAGAAGCCCCTACGCTTGCGCCAAAGTTTACGGTCACTGGCAAACAGTAAACTATCGCGAATCCTACGGTCTTTTTGCCTGCAACGGCATCCTATTTAACCACGAATCTCCCCGCCGTGGTGAAACATTTGTAACTCGCAAAATCACTCGCGCCCTCGCCAAAATTTTAGCAGGAAAACAGAAAAAACTTTACCTCGGAAATCTCGATGCCAAGCGAGACTGGGGCTATGCTAAAGACTATGTGCGGGCAATGTGGCTGATGCTGCAACAAGAAAAACCAGATGATTATGTCATTGCGACCAACGAGACCCATTCCATTAAGGAATTCCTACATTTAGCCTTCACCTACACCAACTTAAATTGGGAAGATTATGTAGAGTTTGATGAGCGCTACCTACGTCCCGCCGAAGTCGAACTTTTGATTGGCGACTCGACAAAAGCCCGCACTCAGTTAAATTGGGAACCCTCTGTAACTTTTGAGCAATTAGTACACTTAATGGTAGATGCTGACATTAAAGCTCTGGAGCAGCAAGGGCGAGGTTCTGGGAACGGATTTGATTGATTAATCATTGTCAAGAACCTTACGGGGCGGGTTCACCAATAGGTTATATCAAATCCGACAGCATCGAAATTATTAGTAGCCAAAATTAGGAGACGGCAATGCCCAAAGCGTGTCAACTTAACTTCTAAGCCAGTCACAGAATGCGGTTTGACTATTAAACTTAGATCCCCCCTAGCCCCCCGATCGAAGGGGGGAACCGGAAATGGATCAAAGTCCCCCTTATTAAGGGGGATTTAGGGGGATCTAGACTCGGCTGTGAACGAGATTTCTCAAGGCTTTGATCATTGTTGATATTTGATATTGTCGATCGACCTTTATTCAAAAGCAGGATAAAATTATGACTAGCTTAGACTTAAGTAACCAACGGATTTTAGTGACAGGTGGCGCCGGTTTCCTCGGTCGTCAAGTCATCGACCAGTTAGTCAAAGCAGGAGCCGGTGCTGATAAAATCAATGTAACGCGATCGTGCGATTGCGACCTCCGCGTCATGGAAAACTGCCAACGCGCCGCCGACAAACAAGACATCATCATCCACCTAGCAGCCCACGTCGGTGGCATTGGTTTAAACCTACTCAAACCCGCTGAATTATTTTACGACAATTTGATGATGGGCGCGCAACTAATTCACGCAGCCTACCAAGCCGGAGTTACAAAATTTGTTTGTGTTGGCACAATTTGTGCTTATCCAAACTTAACTCCAGTTCCTTTCAAAGAAGAAAACCTCTGGAACGGCTATCCAGAGGTAACTAACGCCCCTTACGGAATTGCCAAAAAAGCCTTATTAGTGCAACTGCAATCCTATCGCCAGCAGTACGGATTCAACGGCATCTATTTGCTACCAGTCAACTTATACGGCCCAGAAGATAACTTTGACCCCAAAAGTTCCCACGTCATCCCCGCCTTAATTCGGAAAGTCCACGAAGCCCAAGAAAGGGGAGACAAAACATTGCCAGTGTGGGGCGATGGTAGCCCTACCCGCGAGTTTTTGTATTCCACAGATGCCGCGCGGGGAATCGTGATGGCAACTCAGGATTACAATGACTCCGAACCAGTGAATTTGGGAACCAATTCTGAAGTACCAATTAAAGATTTGATTGAGTTAATTTGCGAATTGATGGAGTTTAAAGGCGAAATTGTTTGGGAAACAGATAAACCGAACGGTCAGCCACGCCGTTGTTTGGATACAGAAAGGGCAAAAACTGCCTTTGGGTTTACCGCACAGACCGAATTTAAGGAAGGGTTGAAAAATACGATCGAGTGGTATCGGAAACACGCAGTGTGAGTGTAAAAGACCAGGTTTATAAAGACAGACGCTATTGATTTAAATCTAGCGTTTTGTAGGGGCAATCCCACGCCAGGTTGCCCCTAGACCTAGGATGGTTGCATAAGTCCTAAATGTGATAAATTAGAGTATAAGCCCTATGTAGAAAGGAGGAAATGATTGTGAAAATTCTCAAATTAGGTGCATCAGGTTCCGATGTGGTTAAACTACAAAAACGGTTGTTAGAATTAGGGTTAAATTCCAGTCGTGCCGATGGTAAATTTGGGCCAAAAACTGAAGCAGCCCTGAAAGAATTTCAGAGTAATCAAGGATTGGTAGCAGATGGCATCGCGGGCGATGAAACCCTGACTGCTTTGTTTCCTGGAGAATTGCTGGGGTCGTCACTTTTATCATACAGGACGATCGAGCTAATTTTGGAATTCGAGATTGGTGGTGGAAAGGAATATTACGAAAAGTTTTTGCAACGCCCCACTTGGCCGGAAGGAGAATCAGGAATTACGATCGGCATCGGTTATGATGTAGGTTACAACAGTGTAGAAGTCTTTAACCAAGATTGGCATAAATTAGAGGATGTTGACCGGAAGCGTTTGAGTGATTGCTGCGGGTTAAAAAAGGATGCAGCGCAGCAGCGTTTAGCTAGTGTTCGAGATCTGATAATTTCTTGGGAATTAGCTTGGGAAGTTTTTAATGTTGTCACAGTGCCAAAATTTTACAATTTTACCAAACAAACATTTCCTGGTTTTGAAGAATTACCACCAGATGTTCAAGGGGGATTGGTGAGTTTGGTGTTTAATCGCGGTACGAGTTTAGAGGGAAATCGTCGCCTGGAAATGCGCGCAATTCGGGATTTAGTACCGAAAAAAGATGTGAAGGGAATTGCGGAACAAATCCGGCAAATGAAACGAATTTGGGAGGGAACTTCCATTGCAAGAGGTATGAACAGACGGCGGGATGCGGAAGCGGATTTAATTGAGGAAAGTGCTTAAATCGATCGGCTCAGAGGAAGGGCGATCTTCATGTAAGGTGATGGTAAACTGAATTGCAAGTATACTATATAATTAGTTAATGAGTGGCATTAACCGCGAACGAACACCAGACCCAAGAACCAGTTTATTTGACAAGCATCTTCCCGAAACGCCACAGGTACAAAGACTGCTGAGAAAAGAAGGAAAAGCTCATGTGTTTAATGACAGAGCCACCATGGATTTAGTGATACAAGCTATTATACAGCGAAAACCGCTGTTATGAGGTACACCCACTTATCGTTCAATCCTCGTAGGGACACGGCAATGCCGTGTCCCTACCGTGTTTCATAACAGCGGGAACTGCTGTAGATAGAGGAGAGCTTACAGGGATTGAGGATGAAATCGATGACTACGATCGCTACGGGCGATACTTTGATTATCCTATAGGTTATCAAATCAGAGCCGACGGCAGTCGCATTCCGTTGTATTACGCAGAAATTAAAATCATCAAAGGAACCGATAATTATCATGTTATCCCCCGCACAAAACCTCGTCGAACAAATCAATGATTGGGAATTTATCGAGTTGTGGGTAGATCCGATTGTTTTCCCGCCTCGGATTCTGATGTTAGTGGGTGGCAAAAATAGTAAGTGTGGTATTTACGATCCCTCGGCGAATAATAAACTGCTGTTTTTGAGTTCAAGTTACGATGAGGCTCACTCGTGGCTATTGGAAGATGAATATGAGCGAGTTGATGGTAGGCTTTTAGCCTCTGAAATAGTTTGAGTCAATACAATGAGGGCGATCGCACTTCAGTGAAGGAAGGGCGATTGCCTAGTTAAAACTACCCGTTCAATACGTTTTTTTATTGGGTTTCTGTTGTTTGCCACGAGAACCACCTGTTTTTTTTACAAACATTTTCCCTGGGTATCCCAAGGAATGTCGGCGAAAAAAACCCTGAGTTTCTCCAGATTTACGAGCAGCTTTTCAATTCGTTCTTTTGACTGGGTTTCAGGTGAAGTAATTTCGCGCAGATGCTCGAGAGATTGTTTACATTTTGCTTCAACGGCATCGGCACCTTTCTCAAAGCCTGTGGCTGTATCTTGCCAATACTGGTCGATTCCTCCTAGGAATTTCTCAACAACACCCTGTTTTTTGAAGTGTTGATGAATTTCTTTTGCTAACCGCTTCTGCCAAGCTTCCCCAAATAAATTCCACATCAAGGAAGCCAGTCCAGCAGCTAAACCGATCCCTAGAACTATTGGGCCACCAATCGCAGCTACGAAAGAAATTACTGTTGCCGTGCCGCCACCGATACTAATACCAAGTGCTGACAAAAGACTGACGAATTTCGCTACTAAGATATAGCTACCAAGATTGCCAAGACCTGCTGCCCAAGCGGCTAAGGCACCATAAGCACCTAATCCCGCTATCCCACCAAGAAAAGCTCCTTTTGTATCGAAGGGAATAGATACTACTGTTCCGTCTTTGTTGGGAAGTTTAGGCACTGGGTACTTTTCCAGAAAAGCATCAATCTCAACCTTTAGTTTTTCTGAATTGACACTAATCCGATTTTCTACATGACTTTGCAGCAGATCGACTAAATAACCGGGAGCGTATTCTTGAGCCTCTTTCTTTTGGTTGTATCTCTGGCGAATCATTTGTTCTATAAACTCTACATCGATCTTTTTTGTCGCATAGGTCTGAAATGATTTGCGGGTATCTTTTTCTAAATCGTTAATAAGTTTGCTCACTTTACTGCGTTTTTGCCGCATTTCTCGCTGACGTTCAGGTTCATTCTTCTCTGCTTTCTCAAGCTCTTTTCGGTACTCCTCTATTTTGGTAACTGTTGTCTCATATTGCTCAATCGAGTCAGCATATTTTTGTTCGTTGTCATATTTGACCGCATTAATTTCGCGATCGATACGACAAATGACTGTTTTAGGAAGAGTCTGGCAGAGGAGTTGGGTTAAATCATCAAAAAGACTTTGACAGCGATCCGGTCTTTCTGACCAGAAAGTGAAGAAACGCTTTTGCACATCTTCCTTGGTAATATTCTGCTTTGTTAGCTTCCGGCGAAACTCTATAGCAGTTTCATTAAGTTCTTTATACAGTCTTGCTGAAGCTTTATTGAGGATTTTGGGCAGCTCATCATCAGGGATACTCGGATCTGCGTGTGTCGCCACAATAAAGAAATTCCCTAGCGTCGGAAAATCCTTGCATTCATTCTCTGGGGTCGGCAGCAAGCGCAGCAAATTCCGAAGTCGTTCCATATCTTGACCATTGATGTGACCCTTGGCAGGAGAAGCATAAAGCAAGACATTAGCAATCTTGGTGGCACTATTCGCTTTCTCAACATCCTTTGATACTTCATCTTGTTTATCAGAGTAACCTGGAAGGTCAATCAGGTTACACGCTTTTAGTAAAGGAGCATCTACATAAACTATCGCCGTATGTCCGTTATCATTGCTGTCGTCGTCAGAGTCATCATATTGGTGTACGCCATATTTTTCTAGAAGGTCAAAGGAGCCGAACTGCAAAAAATGCTTCTGACAACGCTCCCGATCCTCTAAATATAAGAAGTCAAAATTTAGCTTGCCATTTTCATCTACCCAAAACTTCTCATCAATAATTCCCACGTTTCCATCAAACCATTCTGGGCGACTTTCAACATGACAAACAATGGTAATGACTCTTGTTGCAGGCTGATAGCCTGTTGGCAATATTTTTTTGCCTAAAAGAGTATTAGCAAGATAGGATTTACCGGAGTCAAAAGCTCCTGTCAAGACAACATTTGGTTTTTGGTAATACTGTTTAACTTGTTCTTTCAGATCGTTAGGTTTAGGTAGATCGGTTGGCGATTCTAGCCAATCTACAAAAGGAGTATCATCGATATACTGATTGAGTAAACTTAGCCTGCGATAAAGTTCAGCGTAAGGATTATCTGGTTCAATTCCTTGGAGTGGAGGTATTTCCTCAGACATCGCAGTTGCAATGTCAACACCTAGTATTTGCAGCCATTTCACTGCCATTCCCATCGGAACTTTTGCAGGGAACTGCTCATGATTTTTAAGCTGCTCTACAGAGATTCCGAGCCTGCTGGCTACTGATTCTTGACTGATACCTTTCTGTTCCCGATAGCGTCGAAAATCAATGTTCATAGCATTCTCCTAACCGCTAGTTTAACCCACAGGAAGTTATTGGGTTTTTATAATTATCTTCTAATTATGAATTTGCTAGCGGTAATAAAATGTCAAATTTTGTCAGCACTTGAGACGAGCGAGCTGTCAGAAAACGTCAGATTGTGTCATCTTTGTCAGAAAATGTCATAAAAAATATGATAAAATAGGCAAAACTTTCACGCCTATCTGACTAATGAACGTTCAAGAAGTCTTGAGATTTGCCGATGACATGGTTTTCGCCAAGACGGGAGAACATTTGGAGGATCTGCAAAAAGCTATCCTGCTGGGTGTATGGAAAGGTCAAAAATACTCTAAAATTGCAGAAGAATCTCACTGCACAGAAGGTCATGTCAGAAATGTCGCATCGGAATTATGGCAACTACTCTCCGATGTATTAGGTGAAAATGTCAATAAATTAAATTTTAGGTCGGCATTGGAGAGGTCGCAATTTGCCTACTTTTCAAATTATGGAAAAAATTCTTTACAGATTGGTAATGTAAATGTCTGTGATAATAGTTTGCAAGCTCCCGAAATCCCAAAAACCCGATCGCCCTCAACCCCCACCCCAGACACCTCCAAACCCCAAACCCGACTAGACTTAGCAGACGCACCTCATATTTCATCATTGTGCGATCGCACATCCCAACTCGCCACCCTCGAAAAATGGATTGTCCAAGAAAATTGCAACATCGCAGCAATATTAGGAATCAGCGGCATTGGCAAAACCGCACTTTCCCTCCACCTCATCCCAAAAATTCAGCATAACTTTGAATACGTCATTTGGCGAAGTCTCCGCCACTCCCCACCCTTAGAAACTACCCTAAAAAATCTCATTCAATTTATCGCCAATCAATACCCCCCCAACCCCCCCTTGCCAAGGGGGGGCGAAGAGGGGTTTTTACCTACCAGCATCCCAGATCGACTTTCCTTGTTAATGGAATATCTGCGAAAAAACCGCTGTCTCGTCATCCTCGACGACGTGCAAACTCTCCTCAGCAGCGGACAACTAGCAGGAAATT
The DNA here is from genome assembly GCA_020883125.1 of Microcoleus sp. CAWBG506. Classification (GTDB taxonomy): domain Bacteria; phylum Cyanobacteriota; class Cyanobacteriia; order Cyanobacteriales; family Microcoleaceae; genus Microcoleus. The sequence continues at coordinate 16,206 of JAHREW010000001.1, read as the reverse complement.
ACCGCCCCGACTGCGAAAATTACAGCATCCTATTCAGACAAATCGGAGAAACAACCCACAACAGTTGTTTAATCCTCAACAGTTGGGAACCACCCAGAGAAATTACCGCCTTAAAAGGAGAAAAATCACCAGTTCGCACCTTGAAACTCAAAGGCATAGGTGCAGCAGCAGCCGAAATTTTCCGACAAAAAAGTTTACTCAATTCCGAAAAATGGGAAAACTTAATTAACACCTACCGAGGCAATCCATTGTGGTTGAAAATAGTCGCCACCACCATTCAAGAAATATTCCGAGGTAGGGTTGCAGAATTTTTGAAATATGATATGCTATTCTTAGGGGAAGAATTGGCAGCAAATTTGCACCCGCAGATCAATCGTTTGTCAGAATTAGAGAAAAAGCTAATATCTCAGCTCAGCCGCAAAGCGAATCCAGTTTCTATAGAGCAATTGCTAAAAGATGCCGAGTTATCGCCCTCGGAGTTATTCAACGGGCTGCAATCTTTGGGGAGGCGATCGCTCGTTGAAACTGAGGAACAGGAGAATGAAACTTTATTCAATCTTTGTCCTGTGGTGAGACAATATGTGATATCAAATCCAGTTAATTAGCCACGATATCTGTAGGGACACGGCAATGCCGTTTCCCTACCATTTTGAGGAGACGGCAATGCCGTTTCCCTACCATTTTGAGGACACGGCAATGCCGTTTCCCTACCATTTTGAGGACACGGCAATGCCGTTTCCCTACTATTTTGAGGACACGGCAATGCCGTTTCCCTACCATTTTGAGGACACGGCAATGCCGTTTCCCTACTATTTTGAGGACACGGCAATGCCGTTTCCCTACTATTTTGAGGACACGGCAATGCCGTTTCCCTACCATTTTGAGGACACGGCAATGCCGTTTCCCTACTATTTTGAGGACACGGCAATGCCGTTTCCCTACTATTTTGAGGAGACGGCAATGCCGTTTCCCTACCCGCAGCGATGATTTAATATGAAATATGAATACTTCTGAACCTTCATTAACTAAAACAGAATTAAGAAAATCTCTCCTTAAAACCCGCAAATCCCTATCAGCACAAGAATGGAGAGAAAAGAGCGATCGCATTTGCAACCACCTACAAACCTCATCCCTATTCACCCAAGCCAAAACCATCCTCGCCTACTTCAGTTTTCGCCAAGAACCAGACTTAAGCCCCCTATTTACCACCCCTAAAAAATGGGGATTTCCCCGCTGTGTCGGCAAAGAGCTATCCTGGCACGTCTGGCAGCCCGGAGACCTTTTACATACAGGAGCTTATGGCATTCTCGAACCACTGCCTGATGCTCCTAAAATAGACCAATCAGAGGTAAATTTAATCCTTGTACCAGCAGTCGGTTGCGATTGGCGTGGCTATCGTTTGGGTTACGGCGGCGGCTATTATGACAGGATGTTCAGTAAAACTGAGTGGGAATCAAAAATTGCGATCGGCATTATCTTTGAATTTGCCTTGAGGGCGCAACTTCCTGTTGACTCCTGGGACAAACCTCTGTATGGAATTTGCACAGAAAGCGGTAATCTAAAGTCTAAAATCTAAAATCTAAAATCCTATGGCTTCACGGTACGTTCGAGTTAAAACAGCACAAGGACAAATCCATTACGGTTTACTCCAACTAAGCCGCAGCGTTAAGGTACTGGATGCACCTCCCTGGTTGAAAGGAGAACCCACTGATTTGGAACTCCCACCAGATAGTTACCAAATTCTTGCCCCGTGCTCTCCCAGCAAAATTATCGCTGTCGGCAAAAATTATACAGCACACGCGGCCGAAATGGGAGGTTCCGTACCGGAAGAACCGCTATTGTTTTTCAAGCCTCCCACGGCTGTAATTCCCACAGGTGGGTCGATTCGCTATCCGCAGCAGTCGGAAAGAGTGGACTATGAGGGAGAATTGGCCCTGGTAATTGGCGAACATTGTACTCAGTGCACTCTAGAACAAGCGCAGGGCAAAATTTGGGGTTATACGATCGCCAATGATGTCACAGCTAGAGATTTGCAAAAGCGGGACAATCAGTGGGCGAGGGCGAAAGGGTTTGATACATTTTGCCCGCTTGGGCCGTGGATTGTCCGCGAATTGAGTCCTGCTGCACAATTGCAGACTTTTGTCAATGATGGCGATCGCCCGGTACAATCCGATCGCATCGATCGCATGGTATTTTCCCCAGACTTTATCGTCTCCTACATCAGTCAAATCATGACTCTCCTTCCTGGTGACGTAATTCTGACTGGAACGCCGGAAGGAGTTGGGCCGCTGCAAATAGGCGATCGAGTCCGCATTGAAATAGAAGGTATTGGCAGTCTGGAAAATACAGTTATTAGTCATTAGTTGTTAGTCATTAGTCATTAGTCATTAGTCATTAGTTGTTAGTTGTTAGTTGTTAGTTGTTAGTTGTTAGTTGTTAGTCATTAGTTGTTAGTTGTTAGTCATTAGTTGTTAGTCATTAGTTGTTAGTCATTAGTTGTTAGTTGTTAGTCATTAGTTGTTAGTTGTTAGTTGTTAGTTGTTAGTTGTTAGTTGTTAGTTGTTAGTTGTTAGTTGTTAGTTGTTAGTTGTTAGTTGTTAGTTGTTAGTTGTTAGTTGTTAGTTGTTAGTTGTTAGTTGTTAGTTGT
>JAHREW010000001.1:0-13459 GCA_020883125.1 Microcoleus sp. CAWBG506 | reverse complement strand
TAGTCATTAGTCATTAGTTGTTAGTTGTTAGTTGTTAGTTGTTAGTTGTTAGTCAGCGTTCAATTATTGATTTTAATTATTAGTAATTCGTCAATTGTGAGTCATTAGTTATTGCCAACAACCTAACCAACCTACATTGGCTTCAAAGACAAGTAACTAATGACTGCTAACTAATGACTAATGACTATCGTACCTGCATATAAACTGCATCCGAAAGTGGAGGAATCTCTGCATAGCGTCCCAATGCAGACTGAACAACTGCATAGACAAATGCAGCCACAACGCCTAAAAACACCATGTTATAGAGAGTTTCGGCAATAAATGCAATTTGAACCTTAGCTAAAATCGGCAAAACCAGACCGCACAACATCAAAACAATGTCTAAAAGAATCGCCTGCATCGCGTTAAAGCGAATAAAGTGACTAATGTTTTCGTTTCTAACCACCCCTAAATACAGGGCAAAGAAAATCACCAAGCTAGCAAAGGGCAAACTATAAATTTGCATCAAGGGAACTAGCGGCAAATAAAACAGTTGCAGGACAGGAAACTTTGCAAACAGATACTTGTTGCCAAAGGCAAACCCGTCAATCAGCGGCAGCAAATAAGGCAAACAAGCAAAAATCCGGTCTGAAACAGTTGTAGACCCGCGCCAAGTCATAGTGAACTCTCCTAAGTCGATCGACTAACTATCAATTCCCATTAAATTCAGGATAACGCAGCAGCAGGGTTTGTGTTCCGACTCGCCCGGAATTTGCCCACACTCAGATCCCTGTAGATTCAGGGATACTTATATCAAGTCGGGTTAAATAGTCACGATGCCCGATGACCGATGCCCAATGCCCGATGCCCAATGCCCAATGCCCAATGCCCGATGCCCAATTCCCGATAATTATTTTATATTAGCGATCGTGAAGCCCATTTGACACTCGTAGCGATCGGGCAAATTTTCCGTAGGTTTGCGAACCGGATGGCCGCAGCGGAGTTCGCCATCATTCCAGCGGGGTTGGCCAGTGCTAGAGGCCAGCAAACAACCTTGGCAAACACGCTGAGGGGCAAGCATCTGATTTTCCATTAAAATGACTAACATTTGATACCTCCGGCAGATTCCACACCAGTGATTACATTGTATGTCAGGACTTTGGAACAAAGAGCTTAACCTGAACACAATGTAATATTTATGTCAATGGGGCGGAATCCGTAGTAAGGTACAAGATCCCCAATTCCCAATCCCCAATTTCTTAAGAGGTTGATTATTGTGACGGACTCTAACTTTGAATTTCTTTCCAAAACCGATCCCCTAATTGCCGATTTAATCGGGCAAGAACTCCAGCGCCAACGAGATCACCTAGAACTCATCGCCAGCGAAAACTTTACTTCCGCAGCGGTAATGGCAGCTCAAGGCTCTGTGCTGACAAATAAGTACGCCGAAGGATTGCCAACGAAACGCTACTATGGTGGCTGTGAATTTATTGACGGCATCGAGCAAATCGCGATCGATCGCGCCAAACAGCTATTTGGAGCAGCTCACGCCAACGTCCAGCCCCACTCCGGCGCTCAAGCCAACTTTGCAGTGTTTTTGAGTTTGCTAGAGCCTGGAGACGGCATTATGGGCATGGATTTGTCCCACGGCGGACACTTGACCCATGGCTCACCGGTCAACGTATCCGGCAAATGGTTCAAAGCTTTTCACTACGGTGTCAGCAAAGAAACAGAACAGTTAGACTACGACGAAATTTTGGCTATTGCCAAACAAAATCGACCGAAATTGCTAATTTGCGGCTACTCAGCTTATTCGCGAATTATCAACTTTGAGAAATTTAGAGCGATCGCCGACGAAATCGGAGCTTATCTGCTCGCCGATATCGCCCACATCGCCGGGTTAGTCGCCACAGGGCACCACCCGAATCCTCTGCCTCACTGTCATGCAGTCACTACTACCACTCACAAAACCCTGCGCGGGCCAAGAGGCGGTTTGATTTTGACAAATGACCCAGAATTAGGCAAAAAGTTCGATAAAGCAGTGTTTCCTGGTACTCAGGGCGGACCTTTGGAACACGTCATTGCTGGTAAAGCAGTAGCTTTTGGGGAAGCCTTAAAGCCAGAATTTAAAACTTATTCTGGTCAAGTAATTGCAAATGCCGCTGCTTTAGCTGCACAGTTACAGCAGCGGGGTTTGAAACTGGTTTCTGGGGGTACGGATAATCATTTAATGTTAGTTGATTTGCAATCTATCAACATGACAGGTAAAGTAGCGGATCAATTAGTTAGCGGTGTGAATATTACAGCTAATAAAAATACCGTGCCTTTCGATCCAGCATCGCCCTTTGTTACCAGTGGTTTGAGACTTGGTTCCGCAGCGATGACAACCAGGGGTATGGGAACTACAGAATTTATCGAGATTGGTAATATTATTGCCGATCGACTGTTAAATCCTCAAGACGAAAGCGTGACCGCCGATTGCTTGCGGCGAGTCGGCACACTCTGCTCGCGCTTCCCCTTGTATCCTCACTTGTACCTGAAAGTCCCAGCCTTGGCTTAATTTTCCTGATTGACAAGGCGAAATTGGTAGTTGGGAGTGTACAGGTAAAAGGGCAATAGAGCAGGAGAAGATTGAGAGTTATGAGTTTTAAGCCCGGAATTAACAACTCTTTAACTTGCCACTTGTAACTCCCAACTCTCCGTATCTTAATCCCCCCAGTCGCTATTCCAAGATTTTGCCTGGTTAAAAGCCATCTGAAATGTAGTAGACTCTGCCTGAAACCCAAATTACCCGACACTCTATACTGATTTCAGATGCTCCACCATCTGTTCTACCACCTACTAGCCTTTATCGTTTCCGCGATCGTCGTCCTATTGAGTACGCCAATAGTCAAAACCATTGGTCTCAAAAGCGGACGAGTCGATCGACCAGGCGATCGTAAAGTTCATCAACGCCCGATGGTACGCTTGGGAGGAGTATCTATCTTTCTCGGCACTATCATTGCTCTGGTAATTGTCTGGCTCTCAGGAGGCTTCATCGATGCTACCGGACAAATTCTCAATCGCAAAGACGAATACGAAATTTGGGGAGTCACTCTCGGCGGCATCGGATTCTTCCTCATCGGTTTAGCAGACGATTTATTTTCGCTTTCGGCACTAAGACGCTTGCTCATGCAAATTGGTGTATCCAGCATCGCTTGGATGGCTGGTGTACAAATTGAGTTTCTCACAGTCCCCTCCCTGGGACTGACAGATATTGGCTGGCTGAGTTTGCCCATTACGGTGATTTGGCTCGTCGGTATGGCCAACGCCATCAATTGGATTGACGGTTTGGACGGTTTGGCCGCGGGAGTTTCAGGGATTGCAGCAGTTGTGATGCTGATTGTCAGTCTGTCGATGAACCAACCAGCGGCGGCGTTAATTGCAGCAGCCTTAGCTGGCGGGACTTTGGGATTTCTTCGCTACAATTTCAATCCAGCTCAAATCTTTATGGGAGATGGAGGTGCCTATTTCATCGGCTTTACTCTGGCGGGAGTTGGAGTCGTTGGGTTAGTGAAAACTACGGCTATAACTTCTGTGTTGCTACCATATTTGATTTTAGCTGTACCGATTTTAGATATGTCTGCGGTGATTCTCGATCGACTTCGCAACGGCAAGTCTCCGTTTATTGCTGACAAACGCCACCTCCACCACCGACTGCTCAATGCAGGATTATCCCATCGATTTGCAGTTTTATTTATTTACTCGCTGACACTGTGGGTGGGAAGTTTAGCTCTAGCTTTTTCGGTTCCCAGTGGCGTAGTCTATGCCATGGGAGCTACCAGTTTACTGGGATATGCTAGCTGGAAAGTTTGGATGCACGCGAGATAGTCATTAGTCATTAGTTATTAGTTATTAGTTATTAGTTATTGGTTATTGGTTATTGGTTATTGGTGATTTACTACCAATTCCTGATGCTCAATTCCCAATTCCCAATTCCCAATTCCCAATTCTTCTATCCAAAATCCACAATCTAAAATCAAATTGAATGGTTGCTGAAATAATTTGTGTTGGTACAGAATTGCTGTTAGGGGATATTCTTAATAGCAATTCTCAGTTTTTAGCCAAGGAGTTAGCAAGTTTGGGAATTGCTCACTACTATCAAACAGTGGTGGGCGACAATCCAGAACGCATTAAACAGGTGTTAGAAATAGCCGTAGGGCGATCGCAACTACTGTTGTTTACAGGAGGACTAGGCCCAACACCAGACGACCTCACAGTCGAAACTATAGCCGATTATTTTGGCGTTCCCCTCCTAGAAAGACCGGAAATTATCGCTGACATCGAACACAAATTTGCTCAGCGGGGGCGAACCATGAGTAAGAGCAACCGCAAACAAGCTTTAATTCCAGAAGGTGCTGAGATTTTGCCAAATCGCACAGGTTCTGCACCGGGGATTATGTGGCAACCTGTTCCCAATGTCACAGTCATGACATTTCCCGGCGTACCAGCGGAAATGCACTTGATGTGGCGAGAAACCGCCGTTTCTTACCTGCAAAATAACGGCTGGTGCAGGGGCACTATTTACAGTCGCACATTAAAATTTTGGGGTATTGCTGAGTCAGCACTCGCCGAAAAAGTAGATGCTTTTCTAAATTTAACCAATCCTACTGTTGCTCCCTACGCCAATCACGGCGAAGTCAAATTGCGGATTTGTGCCCGCGCTGAGTCGAAAGCATCGGCGAAAAAGTTAATTGAGCCGATCGAACAACAGTTGCTACAGATTACTGGTTTAGACTGTTACGGTGTCGATACCGATACCCTCGCCTCGACTGTCGGTAAATTGTTGCTGTTGGATGGCGAAACTCTCAGCGTGGCTGAATCCTGCACGGGAGGTGGGTTGGGGGCGATGCTGACTGGTATTGCTGGTAGTTCGGGCTACTTTTTGGGCGGGATTATTTCCTATGACGATCGAGTTAAGGAAAAATTATTAGGTGTTAATCGGCAAGATTTAAGTGAATACGGTGCTGTCAGCCACCAAGTCGCAAAACAAATGGCTGCGGGAGTGCGTGCTAGCCTCAATACCAATTGGGGATTAAGCATTACAGGCATCGCCGGACCAGCAGGCGGCACTGATTTTAAACCGGTGGGACTGGTTTATATAGGTTTAGCAGGGCCTAATGGTGAGGTAGAGAGTTTTGAATACCGCTTTGGCGATGCGCGCACCCGCGATTGGATTAGAAATCTGAGTGCTTGTACGGCGCTCGATCGACTCCGACGCCAACTTTTGTTGAGAGAAGCTCAAAAAAACTGAAGTGACTTGTAAATTGTCAAGAGGTAAAAGTAATCTTAAGTTTTATTTAAGGCTGAAGGAGCCGAAACAGTTCGGTAATTTCTCGCTTCCCTCTTGATTATCTGTAAAGATTCGTTATGATAATAAGATAAGACTGATTGGCAAATACACTCCCTCTCGCCGTTGCTCGCAACAACTGGTCGAGAGAATTCAAGTTTGACTGTTGATTTCATGGTTATGCTTGGTTGTATTCAGAGAGTTAGCCGTCGGTTTAAAAATCAAGATTATAAAAAAAGGAGCTATCCGTTCAATGGAAGACATTGAAAAGGTGCTGGAACAAATCAAGGAATGGGTTCGCAAGCTGATCGAAGGATTGCTGAATCCAGAAGCTCAACCGGAACTGCAACCGATTCCAATTCCAGTCAACCAACCAAGACATCGCAGGTAGCCTAAACTGGCTTGGTTAGTTTGAGAATTGAAGATTTGAGAGTGGTTATAAGACCGAAATCAAAATCCTCACACATTTTGTCGCGCTGGAAATTTTAAAATTGTTAAATATCCTGGTACTGCATGGCCCAAATCTCAATCTGCTGGGTCAGCGAGAACCTGGAGTCTATGGATCGGCAACTTTAAATGATATCAACAAGTTGCTAGAGCAAGAAGCTCTTGCCCTCCAGGTGAAAGTCTCAATCCAGCAGTCCAATCATGAAGGAGTCTTGGTGGATGCCATTCATTCGATGTTAGGGCAGCACCAAGGTCTTTTGGTTAATGCTGGAGCTTATACTCATACGAGTGTGGCAATTAGGGACGCGATCGCCGCCGTCAATTTGCCTACGGTAGAAGTTCATTTGAGCAATATCTATCGGCGGGAAGATTTCAGGCACCACTCGTTTATAGCACCAGTGGCGATCGGGCAAATCAGTGGTTTTGGTTCAGAGAGTTATCGGCTAGGGATCCAAGCTTTAGTTAGTCACTTGAAAAACTACTGAAAATTTACCTAGTACCAACCTCCCCGAATTCTTGTTTAAGAAATCGGGGAGTTAACGGCGCTTTAATTAAGATAAGTTTTTTGATTCCGAAGCCAGGGATTATAGGTTCGATCGGACCGCAAAAAATTAATAGAAAACCCAAAATAACCAATAACAAATAACCAATAACAAATAACCAATAACAAATAACCAATATGCGACATTCTCTATTGAACAAGTTTCAAGGAAGCTTACTTGGTTGCGCTTTAGGAGATTTTATAGGCATTCAATACGAGAAACAAATTATGGGTATTCTCCCCCAAACAGGAGACTTCCAACCGATTTTACAACTGACTAAACACCAACCATTGTCCCTGAGTGGGGCAAATTTGGGATGGAAATCGTCCAAGGGTAAACTTCCAACTGGCAAAAACTCATCCGATTGCTGGATGATCGCTCTAGCCGGAGCTCAAAGTTTAATTAGGTGTGGCGGTTTAGATGTAAAAGATTGGCGCGATACTTGGGAAACATTAGCTCATTCAGAGCTTTACCATTCGCCAAACACAGAAGCTAAAAGTATACTTAACCCTTGTGAATCTGCGGTTGCTGCATTGCCAACGGCACTCTTTTATCATGAAAATAAAGCGAAGCTCCGAGCAAAAGTCATGCTGGCGAAAGATGTTTGGGACAACCAAAGCGCTTCAGAATGTGAGACAGGAGTTTTAGCATTAGGGTATGCGATCGCGCGATCGCTCAAAGAAAAACTTGACCCCGCGACGGCAATTCCTGAAACAATTACCTACCTGGCAACAGATAATGCTTTAACCGAAATGCTTTCACAAGTACAAATATTATTAGAACAGGGAGCAGATTTAGAAAGAGCCAAAAACCATCTCTGCAAAAGCGCCATAGCTTTGGAAGAAAGCCATACCAAGGGTGAAAAAAAATCACAAACCAACTCAATTGTCAACCCAGGAAATTTCATTTCGATGGCGATCGCTTTCTACTGCTTCTTAAGTACCCCAGAAGATTTGAGTTTGTCAGTTTTCCGGGCAGCCCGGTGTGGCATCGCAGCACCGCTAACCTGCTCGCTGACGGGAGCTTTGTCAGGATCTTACAATGGTGCTGCCGCGATTCCTGTAGAATGGCGATCTAGACATTCGGCTGCGGTGGCATCTAACTTGGCTGCCGAGGGGCCAGAACCATCGCTCTGTTTAACGGCTACGGATGCCAAAATCAAACAGCTAGCTAATCACCTATTAGCCGTCTGGAGTGGAGTTTACAGTCCCGATGCCGAAGGTGAACCCCCCATCCTGGGGGCAGTGGTGGCTGCACCTTATGTAATTAGATCTCGTAATTAAAAAAAACAGAATACCCAGATTCTTGACTTCTGAGACTGCTGCGACGATCTAACACCATAGGGTTTGATGTTTAATGAGAGCTACTCGTACCGATCGCCAAACCATAGCCCACCATTCCAGTGGTCAACTTATGAACAAAGTCGGTTCGCCCATCGCTAATTTCTGTGTTATCGGAATGAAATGGTTTTCACCGACTGCAATATTCGAGAGTATTGGGACGAGCAAAATTCTTTGATGGTAGATCGCGATCTTAATGCTGCGATTAACCTAAAAAGACTGGGGTTGGACATTTTCCCCAGTATAAAACGCCCTAGTGGGAATCTTTCTATAGTAGGAACTATGGATAACAGTACCATCAAGGAAATCTTACATACCCTTCATCGGGCTGTTAAGAAGCCCACATCATAATCTGTACTCAGATTTGATGTGGGAGTATGTCACAAACAGCAATATCGGTTGGATGTCGGACTGATGGGAAGTGTTCGATCGCAGGCTGTGGGGCCTGTGCCAAACACAGTAAATCTAACCGTGGGGTGGGCCCAAGAGTCCGTCGCTGTCAGCCTGATTGAGAATGCTGCAAGATGTTGGAGACCAGCTATAATGGAAAGCTTTTTGCGTGATGAATCACATTATACAGGTTACTTTGTCAGTGCCCCCGTAGCGTCGATAGACACTACGGGGATGGAAATGCCCCGTGTCGCTTCCCTCTCAGGTCAGAAGACGCTGAGTTTCAGGCTTCCGGTGAAAATTTTATGAATACTCTCTCCTCATTGATGCGGCAAATAGAACAACTAGGGACTCCCCGCTCGCAGCCCCAACAGGTTGCTAAGGTGCAACATGATGGTAGCAAACCAGAACCAGACGATCGCCTGCGCGACTCTATGCTCAACCGTTTTTTCCCGAAGAAATCCGATCGACCCAAAAGTTTTACTGCTTATAAAAGTAAAAATTCCCAATCCTACCTCAAAAATCAAGCTCGTTCCCCTCTGCTGGCGATCGTCGCCGTCATTTCCCTCAGCAGCACTCTGGGACACCGTTTTTACAACCAACCGAAACTAGATGTAGGCACAAAAGCTCCTCAGACAATTAAGGCCCCAGCTAGTGCGAAGGTCTCCGATCTCAAAACCACGGAAGAACAAAGGAAAGCAGCGCGGATTGGGGCGGTAGCGATATTGATGGTTGACGAGAATGCCGATCGCAAAATATATCAAGAATTGCAACAATTTTTACAACATGGGACCGAACTGCGACGGGCGATCGGTCCTGTGCTTTTTGCCAGGCCAGAATCGCTGTCAACTAACGTTCAATTGTACCTGCGGAGCTGTCCAGAATGGGAGTGGCGATCGATTTTAGCGCAAGTGGGAGACGGTAGTACCAGAGCTACGCCCTTGAGTTTGGAGTCCAGTGCTCCGACGCAGCAGACGGGAAATCAATCTCAACAAGAGGCGATCGCTCAACTGCAAGCTTACAGTCGATCGGTCTCCAAGGTAGATTTCAAAAATCTGACAGACGGTATCTCCGAAGTTCGCCAGGGCTATCTTAATGCTTTGGACGCGATGGAAACCAAATCGGTGTCCCGACTAGGACAGATTTATAATGATTCCCTGTTTGATTTGTCGGATGCAGCTTGGCTGGAAACACAAAGGGGTATGAGTCTGGTAGCCAAAAAAATGCTTGCTCAAGGTATTCCCCAGGGTTTGCCCAAAGATATTTTAAAGGAAGCTGTGAGACTGCAAGTGGCAGACTCAGTGCCTGATGTATCGCAAAATTTGGCCATAGAAGCTTTAACAGCGATTTTACAGCCCAATTTGGTGCGAGATTCCCAAGAAACCAAACAGCTAGCTGAATTAGCGGCCCAAAAGGTGCAAGTGGTGACACTAGAAGTAAACCAGGGTCAGATCATTGTTGCAGAAGGACAAGAGATCTCTCAACAGGATTTCGTGTTACTGGACTATTTCGGTTTGAGTAGGCGGGGTGTGAATTGGTTGGGCTTGGGGGGCTTTGTCTGCTTAGTTGGGGCTGCCATTGGGATCGTGCTACTGGTAGAAAGGCATTATCGCTTGCGCCGCAGAGATCATTTGCTGCTGTTGCTGTTGACTTTGAGCGCGCCTGTGTTGGTGAGTTTGGGGCTGCCTTGGACAACTTTGCCGGCGATCGGCATTTTAGCAAGCGGCTTCTACGGTTCGGCCGTGGGGGTTACGGTGGTGGGGCTGTTGTCACTGGTGTTACCCATTGGCTTGGAAATTGAGTTGATTCATTTGGTGGCTAGCGCGGCGGCGGGATTGCTGGGGGCTTTGATGGCGGGAAGGTTGCGATCGCGCGAAGAATTGGCTCTCTTGGGCGTGGCGATCGGCTTGACTCAGGGCATCGTTTATCTGGTGGGGACAATGATTGCCAGCGTCGCTGCCGGCTCTATTTGGTACGTTCTGCTCGGTACCGTGGGTGCCCAAAGTTTTGCCGGTTTAGCTTGGAGCGTTGTGGCTCTGGGCATCAGCCCTTATTTAGAACACGTTTTTGACTTGATTACCCCCATCCGACTAGCGGAATTGGCTAATCCCAATCGTCCCCTATTGAAGAAGTTGGCTGCGGAGGCTCCTGGGACTTTTCAGCACACGCTGTTTGTGGCTAGTTTGGCCGAGGCGGCGGCGCGGGAACTTGGCTGCAATGTAGAGCTAGTTAGAACAGGAACATTATACCATGATATTGGCAAAATGCACGACCCGATCGGATTTTGCGAAAATCAAATGGGCGGGGGTAATAAACATGATGAAATTAATGACCCTTGGGCCAGTGCCCAGATAATTAAAAAGCACGTTAGTGAAGGCTTAGTGATGGCACGAAAACATCGATTGCCGAAGGCGATTCAGGCGTTTATTCCTGAGCACCAAGGGACGATGTTGATAGCTTATTTCTATCACCAAGCAAAGCAAATTGCTGCCCAAGAGCCGACAGATTTAAAGATTGCTTTGGCACCTGGGAATAATTCAACAACGTTAACCATTCAAAGTCCGGAAGTGAGGGAGGAGGATTTTCGCTACGATGGGCCGATTCCTCAGTCACGGGAAACTGGGATTGTGATGGTTGCCGATTCCTGCGAGGCTGCTTTGCGATCGCTCAAGGATGCTACTCACGAAGAGGCTTTGAGTATGGTTAATAAGATTTTGCGCGCTCGTTGGCAGGATAATCAGTTGATTGATTCGGGTTTGACGCGGGAGGATATGTCTCTGATTGCGGAGATTTTTGTGCGGGTTTGGGAACAGTTTAATCATAAGCGAATTGCTTATCCTAGTGCGGTTTTTACTCCGAGATAAGGGGAATTTGGATGGAAAGAGTGGTTTAATCATTCAGCAAGCCCTAACTATACGATCGGTAAGATTAAATGAACCGCGAAGGCGCGAAGGACGCAAAGGAAGAGAAAGAAGAAGAAGGTGCAGTTCTGACTTCGCGCTCTTTGTGTCTTCGCGGTTTAATCATTCCGATGCAACCGGATTTGAGCTAACGCGGATTTTTAAGATGGATATTATCCTTTGACTCCTGTCGCTGTTTCTGTGGGTACAATGTATTTTTGCAATATCAAAAATAAACCTAAAACTGGTACAATGGAAATAATAGAACCGGCCGCCACTAAACGCCAATCTAAGGAAAATGTCCCGGCTAAATTAGCGACTCCTAGAGGCAAAGTATAATATTCTGGTCTGTCTAAAACTAGCAGCGGCCACAAAAAGTCACTCCAAGAGCCGATAAATACAAAAATTGCTAAAGTGACTAATGCTGGCTTAATTGCTGGAATCATAATGTGCCACCAAATGCCTAATTCGCTACACCCATCAATGCGGGCGGCTTCTTCTAATTCTTTGGGAACTGCTAGGAATGCTTGGCGCAGTAAAAATATGCCGAATGCTGAGGCTAATCCAGGAAAAATTACGCCTAAATAACTATTTTTTAGTCCTAGTTGTACAGTTAATACATATAGAGGAATCATCACGATTTGGAAGGGAATCATGATGGTGGACACGATCGCTATTAAGATGGTTTCGCGGCCTAGAAAATTGAGTCTGGCTAAGGGATAGGCGGCGAGGGCACAAAATAGGACGTTGATGCTAACGGTGAGGGTGGCAATTAGGGTGCTGTTGAAAAGGTAGCGCCCGAAGGGGTTTGTTTCCCAAACTTTGATGAAGTTTTCTAGGGTGGGCTGTTGGGGCCACAGTTGGGGGGGAAATTCAAAGATGTTTTCGGCTGGGGATTTGAGGGATGTACTCAACAGCCACAACAGGGGGAATAGCATTAACAGGGCGATCGCACTCATCATACTGTACATCCACAGGGTCTGCCACTGGGAGGGAGTGCTGTTTGGGGAATTTGGTTTTTTAGTTTTGAAATTGTTCATTGTTGAGATATGATAATAAGTCCTTGCTTCGCGAGAAGCCTTGTTGTCCATAAGGGATTTTTGGCATGAAACCGTTTATTTACGAAACAATGTACATTCTGCGCCCAGATTTGGGTGAAGAAATGACCGATCAGGCGATCGCGAAATATCAAACTATTTTGCGCGATCAAGGTGCGGAAAATATCGAAACCCAGCACCGTGGGAAGCGTCGTTTGGCCTATGAAATCGGCAAGCACCGCGACGGAGTATACGTTCAAATGAACTATACAGCTCCGGGCGCTGCCATTTTTACTATGGAACGGGCGATGCGTCTGAGTGAAGAAGTGATTCGCTATTTGACAATCAAGCAAGATATCCCAGATGCTCCTGATGCTGAACTCGAAGCCGAAGTAGCTGAGTAGGAATCTGACACAAAGATTCAATCAAGACTTTTGAGGGCTGGAACTCCAGCCCAACCCCCAATCACATTGACTCTTTGTGGAATAGGCATCTTTCCGGTTGCTAACAACTTTAATCCGAGCTTAAAAATTCCAAGTAATTATTAGTTAACTCTTTGACTGCTAATTCATAAAATTGCTGGCCATGTTCGGGAGTTGCTAAGGCAGGATTTGAACCCATTCTGCCATCGGGAAATCGGCGACGAAAGTCAGTAGCACCGTAGATTTTGTGCCCGGATGCAACTTCCTCCGAAAGTGGAGCTTGCTTGATTGCTTCTGGATAAAGGTACTGAGTTAAGGCGATTTCGCTTGGTGTCGCGTGTCCACCTTCTTGGTTTCCATACAATTCTTTTGCTAGTTTGTACACGGAACCGCACATAAACCAATTGCCGATTTGGCATTGAATTCGATCGCAATTCGGCAGATTCAAATCTGATAAATGCGCGTAAGTCTCGGAAAATGCTGCTTTCATCGTCGCAATATTCCCACCGTGACCGTTAATAAAGAAATATTTCTCAAATCCAGCTTTTGCCAAAGATGTGATATAATCCCTCATTACCAGTATCATGGTTTGTGGTCGCAGGCTGATGGTGCCGGGAAAACCCATGTGGTGCAAGGCCATGCCCACATTAATGGTCGGGCCAATTAAGGCATTAGTCGCTTCCCCCACACCGCGGGCTAGAGCCTCCGCGGCTATGGCATCAGTCCCGATTAATCCAGTCGGTCCATGTTGTTCCGTAGAGCCGATCGGGATAATTATGCCGCGGGAACTCTCTAGATAGGTTTCTACCTCCGGCCAGGTACTTAAGTGCAGCAACATTATAGGCAGTTTACAGATTTTTTACTTACAAACTCGATCCTAGTCGGCCATTGCAGAAAATAGGCTTTAGCCAAACCGATTATTTTATGCTTAAACTAAGCTCTACATTGCTATCCGCGAACCACTGGACAAACCTGGACAATCCCGATCGCTCCTTGGTAGAGATAGCCCGGTTAAGTCTAACCACAGACTACGTTAAGAAGGTCACGACACCCTGTGAGTGCTTGCCAGCTCC